>JBNFNA010000004.1:0-393870 GCA_049941595.1 Bisgaard Taxon 46 | reverse complement strand
ATGCGAAAAACATTTCAGACAACCGTGGCTACATTATCAACAATGCAAAAGACATTGCGCATAACAGCCACCGTATCGATGTAAATAGTTCACGTATTGATAGCAACCGCAAAGATATTAATGCAAACCGCATCGATATCAACGCTAACCGCACTGATATCAATGTAAACCGTACGCATATTATTAATAATGCGAAAAATATCTCGGATAACCGTGATCACATTATTAACAATGCGAAAAACATTGCTGACAACCGTGATTACATTATTAACAATGCAAAAGATATTGCGCATAACAGCCACCGTATCGATGTAAATAGTTCACGTATTGATAGCAACCGCAAAGATATTAATGCTAACCGTATCGATATCAACGCTAACCGCACTGACATCAATATGAACCGTACGCATATCATTAATAATGCGAAAAATATCTCAGATAACCGTGATCACATTATCAACAATGCGAAAAACATCGCAGATAACCGCGACTACATTATCGACAATGCGAAAAACATTTCGGACAACCGTGGCTACATTATCAACAATGCAAAAAACATTGCGCATAACAGCCAGCGCATTGATGTAAATAGTTCACGTATTGATAGCAACCGCAAAGATATCAATGTGAACACTGCGAACATTGCAGATAACCGTAAAGATATCAACGTGAATACAGCAAACATTGCAGATAACCGTAAAAACATCAACGTGAATACAGCAAACATTGCAGATAACCGTAAAGACATCAACGTGAATACTGCGAACATCGCTAACAACCGTACTGATATCAACGTAAACCGTACGCATATTATTAATAATGCGAAAAATATCTCAGATAACCGTGATCACATTATCAACAATGCGAAAAACATTGCTGACAACCGTGGCTACATTATCAACAATGCAAAAGATATTGCTGACAATCGTGATTACATTATCAACAACGCGAACAACATTGCTGACAATCGCAAAGATATTAACGTGAATACAGCAAATATTGCGAACAACCGTACTGATATCAACGTAAACCGTACGCACATCATTAATAATGCGAAAAATATCTCAGATAACCGTGATCACATTATTAACAATGCGAAAAACATTGCTGACAATCGTGGCTACATTATCAACAATGCAAACAACATTGCTGACAATCGCAAAGATATTAACGTGAATACAGCAAATATTGCGAACAACCGTACTGATATCAACGCTAACCGCACAGATATCAATACCAATATTGTGAATATTGCTGATAACCGTAAAGAGATTAATGTAAATAGATCTCACATTGTCAATAATTCGAATAATATCGTAGATAACCGCAAAGAAATTAATGTGAATAGAACTCACATTATTAACAATGCGATTAATATTGCTGACAATCGTAAAGATATTAACGTGAATACGGCGAACATCGCTGACAACCGCAAAGATATCAATACGAATATTGTGAATATTGCGGATAACCGTAAAGACATCAACACAAACATTGTGAATATCGCGAATAACCGTACCGATATTGATGTGAATGCAGGTAACATTGCAAGCAACACGCATAACATTAATGTCAATGCTGGCAACATTACTAACAATGCACACAACATCAACATTAATGCAGGTAACATTGCTAACAACAGCAACAATATCAATATTAATGCCGGCAATATTGCTAGTAACCGTGTAGATATTAATACTAATATTCAAAACATCGCGAATAACCGTACCGATATTAATGCGAATATCCAAAATATCGCACATAACCGCAATGACATTAATGTGAACACGCAAAATATCGTGAACAACCGCACTGATATTAATGCAAACATTCAAAACATTGCGCATAACCGTACCGATATTAATACGAACATTCAAAATATCGTGCACAACCGCAATGATATTGATGTGAATATCCAAAATATCGCAAATAACCGTACTGATATTAACGTGAATGCACAAAATATCGTGCACAACCGCAATGATATTGATGTGAATATCCAAAATATCGCAAACAACCGTACTGATATTAACGTGAACGCACAAAATATCGTAAACAACCGTAATGATATCAATGTAAATGCACAGAACATTGTAAACAACCGTGCAGATATCGATGTGAATATTCAAAATATCGCGCTTAACCGCACTGATATTAATACGAATACTCAAAACATTGCGAATAACCGTACTGATATCAACAAAACCATTATTAATGTGATTGATAACCGTAAGGATATTAATGTGAACTCAACGAATATTGCGAATAATCAACAAAATATTGAGATTAATAAGCAAAATATTCATAACAACAGTGTTCATATCCACAACAATAATGTGAATATTGCGCAAAACCGTACTGATATCCAAGTAAACCAAAATAATATTCACAATAACACAGTGAATATTGAACAAAATCGCAAAGATATCACGATTAACCAAAACAACATTCAACAAAATACTGTGAATATTGCGAACAATCGCAAAGAAATTCAGATCATTAAATCAAACATTAATGTGAATGCAGGAAATGTTGAAAGCAATGCGAAAAATATTGAAGTCAACAAAGCAGGTATTGCAAGACTTGATCAAAGTATTACTCGTTTAAATAAAGAGGTTCAAACTGGCCTTGCAACTCAAGCAGCATTAAGTGGCTTATTCCAACCATATAACGTAGGAAAAGTGAACGTGAGTGCAGCTGTGGGTGGTTATAAAGGTAAAACTGCAGTGGCAGTGGGTACAGGTTACCGCTTTAGCAAAAATGTTGCAGCGAAAGCAGGTTTCTCAATGGGACCTAACGGTAGCGGCGCGTCATATAATGTTGGTGTGAATTTTGAATTTTAATTCATAACAACACATTCCCTATCAAAAGAGCTATTTCATAATGAGATAGCTCTTTTTTATTGCCCCTACTTTTTATTTGAAGCTAGAACATTTTGCTTACCAAGTGCGGTTGGAATTTTAAAAGTTTTGACCGCACTTTATTATGTCTAATGCGATATCAGAGATAAGGCTTAAATTGCTCTCCATTAATCAGGCAGAATCCCCTATTTCCTATTGTCTGGTGCTTTTTACTTTATTTATTCTATGGAATCTCGAATTAAAGGGCATTTAGCAAATGTATATGATTGCGCTACGTGAAAAGTGCGGTAGATAACTGAGGTATTTTTTATAGAATGCGTATAAGTCACTTAAAACGCGTGTAGCGGATTTATTTAAATGATGCTTATACTTTTATTAGAATATAAAAAAGGACGCTAAATAGCGTCCTAATTCATCTTTACTTTGAAATTAAAGTGCAGATTTTGCTTTTTCTACTAATGCAGCGAAAGCAACTTTGTCGAATACAGCAATATCAGCAAGGATCTTACGGTCGATTTCAACAGAAGCTTTTTTCAAGCCGTTGATGAATTTGCTGTAAGATAAACCGTTTTGACGTGCTGCAGCGTTGATACGTGCAATCCATAATTGACGGAATTGACGTTTACGTTGACGACGGTCACGGTATGCATATTGACCAGCTTTAATTACTGCTTGGAACGCAACACGATAAACACGTGAACGAGCACCATAATAACCTTTAGCAGCCTTAAGAACTTTCTTATGGCGTGCTCTTGCAATAACACCACGTTTTACACGAGCCATTATTTAATCTCCTATTGTCTATTTAATCTAAAATTTAACTAATCGTACGACTGTACTTAAAACGCACCTTATGCGTATGGTAAGCACGCTACTACTAAAACTTGGTCAGCTTTCGCTACCATTGATTTGTGACGTAAATGACGTTTACGCTTAGTTGTCTTTTTAGTCAAAATGTGACGTAAGTGAGATTGTTTACGTTTGAAACCGCCAGAAGCTGTTTTTTTGAAACGCTTCGCAGCACCACGTACTGTTTTAATTTTAGGCATTGTTTAATAACTCCGCATTGTTTTAAGTTAATACAGGATAATTAGGCGAATTAAAGTGCGGTCAAAATTTTTAAAATTTCAACCGCGCTTAATTACTTGATCTTGCGCTAATTATTTCTTTTTAGGGGCAAGCACCATAACAGCTTGACGGCCTTCGAGTTTTCCTGGTGCAGATTCTACAACAGAAATGTCTGCTAGATCGTTTTTAACGCGCTCTAACACCTCTAAACCGATGTCTTGGTGAGCCATCTCACGCCCACGGAAGCGAACTGTGATTTTAGCTTTATCCCCATCTTCTAAAAAGCGAATCAGGCTGCGTAGTTTTACCTGATAGTCGCCTTCGTCTGTACCAGGACGGAATTTAATTTCCTTCACTTGTACAACTTTTTGTTTCTTCTTCTGCTCTTTTGCCGCTTTACCTTTTTCATAAAGGAATTTACCGTAATTCATAATGCGACACACTGGCGGCTCTGCATTTGGACTAATCTCAACAAGATCTAACTCAGCCTGCTCGGCCATCTCTAACGCTTGTTGAATTGATACAATACCTGCTTGTTCGCCATCTTGGTCAATCAAACGAACTTCTTTCACTCGAATTTCATCATTAATGCGATTCGGACGATTAGCAACGGGTGCTTTTTTTACGGTTTTAATAGTCTTATTCCTCTATTGGTTGACATAACATCATCTACTTAGCAGAAGAAGATGATTCGGTGCTCTCATATGAGCAAAACGGGCGCAATTTTACTTGATTTTAAGGATTTATGCAATAAGTAATGCATTAGTCCACTTTGAAAATCAGGAAAATTTGCCTCAAGAATATGCATTTTATCCGATCTTATTAGTGCTAATTTTGACAGCGATTTGTTCGCCCGCTAGCAAAGGCTGTGTAATTCTTGCACTTTCTAAACATAACATTTGTTTATAATCCTTTTCTTGCATTGCACTCACTGCATTATGCCACGGATTCCATAAGACGAGATCGCTAATATATTGATGTTCTAGGACAATTTGGCGAGTGTAACCAAGATCAACGATGCTATTTGTATAATGTTGCATACCTGATAATGTATAAACACAATCCACATTTTCTGCGATTTTACGGTTTTTTGGTAATGTTTCTATTTGTTGGGTAATTGCATTTAGCCCAGTTTGCGGTAAATTGTTGACTTCAACTTGTGCAATATCACTCACATTAAAATAAGTGTGTAATGCTGCTTGGGCGGGTGTTTCGCCATAATGGGTAAATTCAATGTTGCAATCTTGGGTAAAGGTCATCACGACTTGTGCTTCAATGCAATACAATTCATTAAATAATGCAAAAACTAACCGCACTTTATCTTCTGCAATCGCATAATCACTCAATGACCACAACTGTAAACGTGCTGTACCGTGAATGGGCTGCTTTTTATTGCCAAACCAAGGATAACAAAGCGGTACACCACCACGAATTGCCACGCCTAATTCAAAAGGTTCAATCTTACTGAGCCATAACAATTCCCGTTCCCCTTTAGGCTGCCATTGCAATAACTGAGCACCTTGCAGCGCAATTTTCGCTTGCCCAACAGCGTGTTTCAATTCCACAACAGGAATTTGATTATAGTGATATAAATTCAGTTCTGGCGTAATTTGTTTAATATGTTGTATGTGCATTGCAGACTCCCTTTAAAATTATTGACCATTTAAAATTTTTTGTCGCATTTGCTTCATATGCGGTGCGGTTTGACTAAAAAAATAACGATACGACTGGCACAAGTAATTATGTTTAAATTTATTGTTAGGCACGTCAAGAATTCGGTGTTTTGGGCAGCCACCGTGACAAATCGACCTAAATTCACAACCTTGGCAAATAGAGGTTAATTGACGTTGTTTTGCTAAACCAAATTGCTGTTGTTGTGGTGATAAAACCAAATCCAGCAGCGATTGTTGATTCAAATTACCAATACGATGCTCTGGATAGACATAATGATCGCAAGAATACACATCACCATTTGCTTCAACAATTAACGATTTACCACAGGTTGGCTGGTGAATACAACTGCTCGATGGGTAACCGAGCCATTGCCCAAGTAAATTATCAAATTCCAACACAAAAATACGCCCAACATCTTCTTTTAACCATTCTTGAAAAACATCAAACAGGAATACGCCATAACCTTCTGACGGTACTGAAAATGAAGTTGTTGAACTGCCACCAGCACAACCCGTTTTTTCCACAATAGGAATAAACTGCATAAAGGTCGATCCTAATGCTTTCAGTGCTTGATAAGTTTCTTTACCCTTTTGCCAGTTTTGATCGTTAATCACAGTGAGCGTATTGAAGTTCACTTGATATTCTTTTAATAACTCAAGGGCTTTAACAACACGATCGTAAGTCGGCTGCCCCAAACTAGTAATGCGATATCGATTATGCACCGCACTTAATCCATCAATCGACAATCCAATCAAAAAATCATTTTGTTTAAAAAACGCTACCCATTGGCGGTTGAGTGCGATACCGTTAGTTTGAAACGCATTTGTGATGGTTTTACCGTTTGCAAATTCTCGCTGAAAATTGACCGCACTTTTAAAGAAATCTAAGCCTAATAAAGTCGGTTCCCCCCCTTGCCAAGCAAAATCTACCTGATTGCCCGCGTGTGCTTCGATATAGTTCTTAATATAGTTTTTGAGCGTATCTTGCGACATAAACGCAGCTTGTTTGCCAAAATCCTGCTCTTTCTCCAAATAAAAGCAATATTCACATTGAATATTACAATGGAAACTACTCGGCTTCGCCATTAAGTGAAAGTGCGGTTTCGGTGAAAAAAATGACATTTATCGCTCCAAAATCAGCTTAAAACAAGGTTATTTTTTATGATTAGGTAACAACTCGGTAAATAAGCCGTTTTGTTTAAGTTCTTTAGCAATACGAATTGCGGTTTCGGTTTCACAACCCGCATATTCAGCGATTTCACGGTACGTCCAGTTATAATAAGGAAAGTTACTGGTTAAAAAATATAGGCTATCAATCACCCGATCTAAGGTGCGTAAATAAGCACTTTTTGCTAAGCGTTGTTCCGCATCGCGTAATTCATTGGCTAATGTTTGTAAAAGTGATTTGCTTAGTTGGACGTTGTGTAAGAAAAATTGCTCAATGTCTTCAGGTTTGATACGAATAATTTCTGCTTCAATGAGGATCTTTGCATTACAGTGATAACGGCTATCACCTAGCCCAAATAATGTTCTAAAACCAAAATAATCCCCTTGTCGATACAAACGCACAAGGCTTTCTTTACCATTATCCAATGTATGATATAAGCCCACTAAGCCCTGTTTTACATAATAAAATTCTTGTGCGACTTCACCTTGCTGATAAACAGTCATTCCTTTGGTGAGTTGATGAAGGTGAGTAAGTTGACAATGTTTTAATTCTTCTGGTTGGATATTATAGTTTTCCATCGCCTCATTTCCTTAGCTTATTGATATTGTGTTTAAAATTTCTTCCGATGGTTTCTTATTATAGTGATAAAGGCGAACTTTTGTCCGCCTTTTTTATAATTACACTTCATCAATAATACGATAAAGCCAATTCTCAAGTGGATCGCCCAGCCGTCTCATTTCGACACGCATTTCTTCTAGCATTTCTTTTTTGACTTCACGATAACGCTCGTCATAAAACAGATTATGCATTTCACCAGGGTCGTTGCGAACATCGTATAATTCACACACATCAGTTGCATTAAAGACTAATTTATAATCTTTACGACGCCACATACGTTGCTCAAAATACACAAAATGCCCTGCAAGCTGTGCCAAAATACCTTTACGATCATTTTGTTGTTTTTCACGTGTAATTGGCAGCAAGGTTTCCCCCTGGAAAGCTTCTGGAATTTGCTGATCTGCAATGTCGTAAACAGTTGAAGTTAAGTCGTGCAAATAAACTAAATTGTCATCTTGTTCATTTACACGGTCAGACTTAGGATCTTTCACAATCAATGGAATGTTATAGGTCGTATCAAACATAAATTCGCCTTTTTCAATCATTCTATGAGCACCCATTGCATCACCGTGATCAGCTGTTGCAACAATAAATGTGCTCTCATAGAGATTGTGCTCTTCTAAGTAAGCCAATAACTCACCAATTGCATCATCAATTAAAGTGATATAACCCCAGAATTTAGTGATAACTTCTTTCCAATGTTCTTCACTCGCTTCCCACATCCCCCACATTTTTGAAATTGTGCGGAAATGACCTGGTTTGCCCTCAAGCGGTTTAAAGAAACTTTCATCAAGTACCACATCATCTTTACTATACATTGAATAATATGGCTCTGGTACGATACAAGGTGTATGCGGGCCCCAGAAGTTAATCCACGTGAAGAACGGTTTATTTTCATCAAGCGACTCTTTGATGTAACGTTTTGCTTCATCAATGATGAAATAAGGGATTGTTTCGGCTTTAGTGCCAGATAACAAACCACATAGTTCTTGCACGCGTAAATGTGGATTATCACCAAAATAAGCACGACTGACTTCAGGAATTGGGTGCCCTTTTTCTAATAGCCATTCGTGATAGCGGTTAGAATGGGTTGGCGGTTGGTTAAACACTAAGTTTTTATAAACGCCACTCCCTGGATAACCATAACCATCAAAATTATGACCTTTAATATCATAATCTTCCGGGACAGATTTAGTACCCACGTGCCATTTACCTACAACATAGCTGTTATATCCCTCTAATCTCGCAATATTTGGGGCTTGTTTGCTAATTTCGCCAGTTCCACCTTTTTCCCCATTTTTGATAATACCGTGCGTAGAGGGCATTAATCCAGTGAACAACGAGGTTCTTGCAGGTCCACACACTGAAGCTGGCGTAAACGCATTATTAAAGCGAATCCCCTCTTGCGCCAATCTATCAATATTGGGCGTTTTTACCACTTGGTGCCCATAGGCACCAAGCATATCTTTTCTCACTTGATCTAAAAGAATATAGACAATATTCATTATTTACACCTCTGCTTTACGATGAACTACATCGCAGATTTTTTCGTACGGAAGACGAATAATACAATGACTTGTAACACTGCATAGATACCTAAAATTAAGCCTGGTTGACCTTCTGGTGAAGCTAAGCCAATTGGTGATAAAAATGCGTGTAATGAAATCAAGCCAAGTACTAAAGACGCCACTGTCACACGAGCGTGTTCCCAGTAAGTTAAATCCACACCATCTTTGTTTTCTTTGCTTTCTTGATACGGTTCACGTTTTAAGAATTGACCTAATACTAACATTACAACAACATCAAATACGAATAATGCAGCCATTACATAAACGAAGTTTACTTTCACTTGGAATACCCAAACAATGCTGAAATATAAAACAACGTGTAATAACAAGGCAATACGTGCGGCTAAGCCAGAAACTGTTTTATTGAATAAACCCACAGCAAATAATGCAACGATTGGAATGTTCACAAAGCCAGCAAAACGTTTAGTTAATAAGAAGATACCGTCTGTACCAAACATCAATAATGGACCAATGATCATTGTTAAAACTGCCATTACTGCTGATACTTTTTTCGCGTGCGCGATAAGCTCTTGCTCTGAACGTTGTTTTTTACTAATTGATGGTAATAAGTCTTTACAGTAGATTGTCGCTGCTGAGTTTAAGAACGAGTTAAACGTACTTAAAATCGCACCGAATAATGCAGCAATAAAGAAGCCTTGTAAGAAAGTTGGTAATACTTTATTAACCAATGCTGGATAAGAAGTATCAATCGGGTTTAAACCATCGCCAAGAATATGGAAACTTAATAAGCCTGGTAAGTTTAAGATCACAGGTAAGGTTAATAAGAATAATGCCGCTAAAAGAATCCCTTTTTGACCTGCTTTTAAGTCTCTCGCACCTAATGCACGTTGTACGATCGCTTGGTTTGTTGTCCAATAGAAGAAGTTTACAATTAAAATACCAGTAAACATTGCTGGCCAAGGCACAGCATCTGTTGCACTACCAATCGCATTGAATTTCTCAACGTGTGTGGTTGTGATCACTTTAAGACCTTCAGAAATGCTACCGTCACCTAAATGTGCTAAAGCAAAAATTGGTACTAATAATGCACCGATAACCAAAATCACTGCATTCACTGTATCAGAAACCGCAACCGCTTTTAATCCACCGAAGATCGCATAAATCGCACCTACGATACCAATCGCAACAACGGTATAAACAATTGATTGACCATAAGTAATGCCAAATACTGTTTCTAAGTTGAAAATTTTATTGAAGGCAATTGCACCAGTATAAAGTGCGGTCGGAATAACGATGAAAAGATAGAACACTAAGAAAAGCGCTGACATAATTAAACGAGTTTGGCGGTCAAAACGATTTTCAAAGAATTCTGGAATGGTTGTGTAACCATTTTTAATGTATTTCGGTAAAAGATAAAGTGCTAAGAAACATAAAGGAATTACTGACTGTACAGTCCACGCAATAATTGAGAAATTGCCTTTATAAGAAACTGCATTTACACCAATAAGTTGCTCTGTTGATAATGAAGTTAATACCATTGAGCAACCAATCACAAGTCCACTCAACCCACGGCCAGCTAAAAAATAGCCTTTTGAGGTGCTTAAATCATCACCCTTTGTTTTTCTCCACGAGATATATGCCACAATTCCCGTTACAACGAGAAAGCTGGCGATTGTAATGAACATAACGTCCTCCTTTTCTTATATTTAGTCCACAATAGAGGCATCTAAAAAGATACAGTATTAGGATAATACAGCCGAAAATGAAGACTTATGATAATCATCATATAACCATCGTGAGTTTGATCACAGATTTTAATCAGAGTTAAAAAAATTTTTTGAGATATGAGCGCGATCATAAGTTTATGCATCAATGCACAGGCATAATGCAATAAAAAATGGAGTCATTCTATGAGTTTACAGTTAATTTTTATCCTTATTATATGCGGCGTAATGACAAATCTAATGTCCGCTATATTTGGGATTGGCGGTGGTGTGTTGATGGTTCCCATCTTATATACCCTCTTTCCTGAATTCCCCTTACAAATGGTTGCTGCAACCTCACTGACGATTGTGATTGGATCTGCATTAATTAATTTAACTTACTTCTACAAACAAAAAATCCAAATTAATTTTAAAGCAATGCTACTTTGGTCTGTGGGGATGATTATTGGTGTACAATTAGGCTTTGAGGCCAGTTTCTACTTGCCTGATATTTTCATTATCGTTGTTTTTATTAGTGTGTTAACTATATTGGCGATCCGCACTATTTTTTTCCAAAAACCAACCAAAACTGATGGTGTCGAAAAAAATGAAAATCTCAAAGGTGCAGGATTATGCTTATTTGGTGGCACTGTGGCAGGAATGACAGGTATTGGCGGCGGTTCAATTATGGCACCATTAATTGGACAACTCCGTAGCGTCAAACCCCATCAAATCGCCCCTTATACTAACTATATGATGGTGATTGGTGGGCTTGGTAGCTTATATGGTTACTTATCTAAAACCCCACCATTTCATTTAGATTATGGCTGGCAAATTGGTTATGTGAATTTTTCAGTGGTTGCGATTGTCGTATTAAGCTCATTCGCCACCAGCTTTCTCTCAATGAAAATCCGTGGCATTTTACACCCAGATGTTGCCAGAAAACTCTTAGGCATCATTTTATTAGTCATCGCAGGCTATATGCTCATCGCACACATGATGAAATAGACAAGTCAATAAGCAAACAATAAAAAAGTGCGGTAATTTTTACCGCACTTTTTTGTTTCAAAAGAAAGATAATCTCATCAACTTACTGTTGAGTATGGGTTTTCTGATTGAGAATTTCAATCATTTTAGCACTATGCGCACGAATATCATTTTCCCCCCAAGAAGAACTTTCCATCATTCTTTTTTGCTTCAAACTATCATACTTACCTGATTTTAAATAATAATCTTTTTTCGCTTGAGGAGTATGGTTACTTAATTTCGCATTTTTCTCTCGGCTCACCAAACAAAGATTGCCAAAATCATTCAATACATCATCTTTTAACGGTTCTATTCCATCAATAGGCGTTTGTGGATAGTAATGCTCTACAGAACCTCTAAAAGTAAATCTAAACTCGTCATCTTTTTCTTGCTTCCATAATAAGTAATCTAGTCGATTAAATATAAAATGGTTGACGTTGACACCACAATGCAATATTTCCTTATCCTTTTCTTCTGAGGAATCTAAAATATCAGGCTCATTATAGATAACATCAAAAAAACTTTGGTCATTTTGATAAACATTAAAATAAAAACGATCACTTAGTTCTTCTAATTTCTCAAGATACTGCGCTCTACTCCATTTTTTCAGAACCAAACCTCTTAACACAGCATAAAGCCAGTTTTTATAATTTCTACTAGGGTAAGCTGTATGGAACATTGATAAGATCATCAACACACTGGTTTGTTTAGTTTGTTCTGTTTGCTTATCAAATGTATTTTTATAAGTATCGTATTGTGGCTTTTTTAAAGTCCAATGTTCTTTCCCAGTAGAGTCTGTTTTCACAACATATAAATCAAATAAAAATCTTGTCTTTAACAAAATAAATGCAAATTTCTTAACTTCATCAGGGTTATTTTCTTTCACCAAAGAATCAAAATGTGCCAATAGGAACTTATCATCTAGAGAGATTTTTTCGATTGAACTCGCCGTTTTATTCGCTTGTTCTAAATATAATCTCAATACATGTATTAAGAAATTAGAAAAGTTAATGACTGAATTGAATCTCTCCGTACTATTATCATTAGATTTTGAGGATTTACTATTTTGATTCCTAATAACTGACAGAATATTAGATATTCCCTGAGTACACTCCTCTGTGTTTTCTTGATGAACACTATTTGTGTTTTC
Source organism: Bisgaard Taxon 46 (assembly GCA_049941595.1). Lineage (GTDB taxonomy): Bacteria > Pseudomonadota > Gammaproteobacteria > Enterobacterales > Pasteurellaceae > Pasteurella. The sequence goes on along the minus strand of JBNFNA010000004.1, from coordinate 381,074 downwards.
AGAACTAGATTTACTCATTACACTTTTAATTTCATCAAAAGATTTAAATGCATCAAAATATGTTATATTCAACTCTTTATCTTTAAAGAAAAGCTTATCTCTATCCGATTTTTTAAAGCTTGCTACTGCATATCGATTCATATCGGAGCAGGCATCCCAAATCGTAGCAAACACATTTTGATCATCAAGGTTCAATACAGACATTAAACTAGATTTCAACACTTCGTGTTTTTCCAATTGCTCTCCTCGATTATTCATTATTTCAAAATAATGATTGAGATCTGTTTCAGGCGGAACTTGAGTTCGTAGAATAATGACATTGTTCTGTAAAAAATTCTTAAATCTTATTAATTCCTCAGGTTGTTTGCCGAATAGCTTGTCTAATTCAGATTGTGCATATTGAAAGCCTATTTCAAGATTAGAAGCATACCGTAGATCTTTATTTTCAATATTTTTAAAACTCTCATCAGAACTTCTTCTATGCTCAAAACTCAAGTTATTATTACGTCGAATATCGCAAGCCAGTGCTAGAATATGTAGAGTTGTTAAACGTTGCTGACCATCAATAACCTCAAATTTACCATCATCTCTTTGATAAACAATTAAACTACCAATATAGTAATTATTGTTTTCTTTATTTTCTGATGCAATTTTAATATCTTGAATTAATAACTCTATTTCATCTTTTCCCCAAGCATAATTACGCTGATAAATAGGGATAATATAATCATCCTGTGTTAATAGCGTTAAAATATTAAGTTCTTTAATTTTTCCGCTCATTTGAGTGTTCCTTTTTAACTCCAAAAAATGTTTTTAACTCATCGGCTTTTGTACATTTAGCTTCTTTTACTTTAGGTGGAATATATCGCAAAATATCTTTAGGCTCCTTCGCTTGAACAATTAATGTGAGTAAACCATTTCGATTCTTCCCTTCATTCTCAATCGTTCTATACCTTACACTTTGATGCTCCAAACGTAAACTAAATGCCCAACGTAATGCCCTATCCAATGCTATATCCAGACCATCTTCAGCAAACTTGTCATAATAGGCAAGTACAGCACATTTAAACAGATTTTGAACATATCTATCACCAGTTCTATCAGAACCTTTATAATTGGTAGTAAAATCAATATAATTCTGGTTATTTTGTACTGAATAATTTAACAATTCCCCATTTTTAGAATTAAACAGTTTGTTTTCAAGATTTCTATAATGCTCAACAAACCAAAAAAATGACTTACCATTAATGATGGTCTGTTGGATATTAAATGGCAAATGAGATTTATAGATAAATGGATTTTGTTTACTCATATTAAATAAGGCCAAACTTGCTTTTGATGTGGCTAAATAAGGATATACGCACTCTTCATTTACCCCTTTGAAAATATCAATATCTTTATTATTGAATATTTCCCCATCGTTTCCTAGATGCCATTGTCTTAAGCGAAATAATAATTTACTAATAATTAAGTCTAAACTTCCTTTCCCATCTGTTGGAGAAACTGCATTTTCCCATTTTTCGACACAATCTAGAACTTCTGAGCTTTTTTCAATGCTTAAAGATCGCAAATGATACGCTTTTAATAAATCATAAGGTGCTAGTGACTTTCCCCTTGCATTTTGCGAATCAAAAAATTGAAATGCTTCCTCCAAAGAAGTTAATTTCACATAAACCATTGAACACTTTTTAAGAATAAAATCATAAAAACTATCTTTAAATTCAGCGTTATACTGAACGAAGTATTCAATAATCTCTGCGTTTTCTTTTAAATGTTCGATACTCTCGCTATGAAAATATCTCTCATCAGATAAAAAATTTTCCGCAATATTATTTTCTTTTAAAAAGTGAAGTAAGATGGCTAATGTAGTAATTCTTTGCTGCCCATCAACAATATTAAGCAAGTCATTATCTTGATGTAAAACAATCGTACCAATACGATATGGTCTTGATTCTTGAAAGTGCGCAAATAAATCTTCAAGTAGTTGTGAAGTGTGTTCCTTAGACCATTTATAAGGTCTTTGGTAGTTAGGTATTTTTAAAGGAAGAGAAAAAATTTTATCTATATTTTCTATTCCATAAGAAAATCCTTCTCGCATATGCCATCCTATTGTTGGTTAAAAAAACATCTCACAGATACTACTAAAAATTTACTATTTAAGCATTATCTAAATCAAATATATTACTAATATATGCTAAGTCTTATTTTAATAGCTTAATTAAAAATAAAATAATCACTTTGCAAATAAAATAATACGCATCTTATACGACATTTTATGTCGCATACAAATATTTTCCATAAAAAAACACCGTTTGTGTCTATACAAACGGTGTTTGCTAATAACTAATAAAACTACTCTTCACCAAGTAATTTCAATTCACGTGCTTTCACTTGTTTTTTCAGAATTTCTAAGAATTCTTCAATGGTGAATGTGCCGAGGTCTGCACCTTTACGGGTACGCACAGCCACTTTGCCTGCTTCGATTTCTTTATCACCACAAACGAGCATATATGGTACGCGGCGTAAGGTGTGTTCGCGGATTTTGAAACCGATTTTTTCGTTACGTAAATCTGATTTCACACGTAAACCTGCGTCAGATAAAGTTTTCACAACTTTTTGTACATATTCAGATTGTGAATCGGTAATGTTCATTACCACTGCTTGTGTCGGTGCTAACCACGCTGGGAAGAAACCTGCGTATTCTTCGGTAATAATCCCGATGAAACGCTCGATAGAGCCTAAAATCGCGCGGTGAATCATTACTGGTGTACGGCGATCGTTATCTTCTGCAACATAAGACGCATTTAAGCGACCCGGTAATGCAAAGTCTAACTGAATTGTACCGCACTGCCATTCACGATCTAAACAGTCACGTAATGCGAACTCAATTTTCGGACCGTAGAATGCGCCCTCACCTTCTTGAATTTCATATTCAAGACCGTTGTGTGCTAATGCTGCAGCAAGGCCTGCTTCTGCACGATCCCACATTTCATCTGCACCAATACGTTTTTCTGGACGAGTTGACAATTTCACTTGGATATTTTGGAAACCAAATGTGCTGTAAATGTCGTAAACCATCTTGATACAAGAAGTTACTTCGCTTTCAATTTGATCTTCCGTACAGAAAATGTGTGCGTCATCTTGGGTGAAACCACGAACACGCATTAAGCCGTGTAATGAACCAGATGGCTCGTTACGGTGACAAGAACCAAACTCAGCCATACGAATTGGTAAATCACGATAAGATTTCAAACCTTGGTTGAAAATTTGTACGTGACCTGGACAGTTCATTGGTTTGATCGCATATTCACGGTTTTCTGATTGTGTGGTGAACATTAAATCACCGTAGTTTTGCCAGTGACCTGTTTTTTCCCATAATACTCGATCCATCATAAATGGACCTTTCACTTCTTGGTAATCGTACTCTTTTAATTTAGTACGAACGAAAGTTTCAAGCTCGCGGAAAATTGTCCAACCGTCATTGTGCCAGAACACCATACCCGGTGCTTCTTCTTGCATATGATACAAATCTAATGCTTTACCAATTTTACGGTGGTCACGTTTTGCCGCTTCTTCTAAACGGGTTAAATATTCGCTTAATTGTTTTTTATCTGCCCAAGCCGTACCGTAGATACGTTGTAACATTTTATTTTTGCTGTCACCACGCCAGTATGCACCTGCCACTTTCATTAATTTGAAGTGATGGCAGAAACGCATATTTGGTACGTGTGGACCACGACACATATCGATATATTCTTCGTGATGGTAAAGTGCAGGTGTGTCGCAACGGTCGATGTTTTCATCTAAAATTGCCATTTTGTATGGCTCGCCACGTTGCTCAAAAGTATCACGAGCTTCTTGCCAGCTCACCACTTTTTTCACTACATCATAATTGGTTTTAGCCAGCTCAAGCATACGTTTTTCTAACGCATCTAAATCTTCTTGCGTTAAAGAGCGGTCTAAATCCACGTCATAATAAAAACCGTTGTCGATTGTTGGACCAATCGCCATTTTCACATTTGGGAATAATTGCTTAATTGCGTGACCCAATAAGTGCGCACAAGAGTGACGAATAATTTCTAAACCGTCTTCATCTTTTGCGGTAATAATCTCTAAGCTACTGTCATTTGTGATAACGTCACAAGCATCTTTACGATCGCCATTTACACGACCAGCAATACAAGCTTTTGCAAGGCCAGCACCAATGCTAGCTGCAACATCCATCACAGAAACAGGTTGTTCAAACTGACGCTGTGAACCGTCAGGCAAAGTAATAATAGGCATACATTTTCCTTTACAGTGGTAACCCATACGAGAGGTTACTTGTTTTGACTAAAATTTCTCAAAAATAAACCGCACTTTAGGCTCATTCCTACTCTGAATAAGACAAAAGTGCGGTCGGGAATTCTAACATATTTCATTCTGATTGGCGATTTAGATTTGAACAAATCAAACAAAGATTGCGGGCAATCCCACACTTTTATGATTTAACGATAATTTTCGTTCACATTTATACCAACTCGTTATAAATTAAAACTTGAAGTTCTTTTGTCCATTCTATCGAGTTATTTTAATATAGCCCTTTATACATTACTGAGGTGCTATTTCACGACGAGGAGGCTCAATGAAATTAACAACAAAACTTTCTTTAATTGCAGCTGGCTTATTTGCTATCAACACAGCACAAGCTGCTAATAAAACCTTTATTAACTGTGTCAGTCGGGCACCAAGTAGCTTTAGCCCTGTTCTTGTTATGGAAGGTATTTCTTATAATGCCAGTTCACAACAAGTCTATAACCGCCTGGTTGAGTTTAAACGTGGCTCAACAGATATTGAACCCGCACTTGCAGAAAGCTGGCAAATTAGTGATGATGGTTTAACTTACACCTTTAATTTACGCAAAGGCGTGAAATTCCATACAACAAAAGAATACAAACCAAGCCGAGAATTTAATGCTGATGATGTGATTTTCTCTTTCCATCGCCAATTAGATAAAGAACACCCTTATCACTCTGTATCCAAAGGTACTTATCCTTACTTCAACGCAATGAAGTTTCCAAAACTATTGAAAGCTGTTGAAAAAGTGGATGATTACACCGTTAAAATCACATTAAACAAACCGGATGCCACATTTTTAGCCAGTTTAGGAATGGATTTTATCTCAATCTATTCTGCTGAATATGCAGATAAGATGATGAAAGCAGGTACGCCTGAAAAAGTAGATACTACGCCAATTGGCACGGGGCCTTTCATTTTTGCTGGCTATCAACTTGAGCAAAAAATCCGTTTCTTCGCTAACCCTGAATATTGGAAACCAAAAGCAGAGATCGACCGCTTAATTTTCGATATAGTCCCAGATGCAAGCACGCGTTATGCCAAGTTACAAGCAGGTAGCTGCGATATGATCGACTTTCCAAATATTGCGGACTTAGCGAAAATGAAAGCCGATCCTAAAGTACAATTAATGTCAAAAGAAGGCTTAAATATCGCTTATATTGCCTTTAACACTGAAAAAGCACCGTTTGATAACGTGAAAGTACGTCAAGCACTAAACTATGCCACAGATAAACAAGCCATTATCGATGTGGTTTACCAAGGGGCTGGCGTAATGGCAAAAAACGTATTGCCACCAACAATTTGGAGCTATAACGATGCGGTGCAAGACTATCCTTTTGATATTGAAAAAGCGAAACAACTTTTAGCCGAAGCCGGTTATCCAAATGGATTTGAAACCGAAATTTGGGTGCAACCAGTTGTGCGGGCCTCAAACCCGAACCCACGTCGTATGGCGGAGGTTATCCAAACGGACTGGGCGAAAGTCGGTGTAAAAGCGAAACTCGTCAGCTATGAATGGGGAGATTACATTAAACGCACCAAAGCAGGCGAACTCACTGCTGGCACTTACGGTTGGTCTGGCGATAATGGGGATCCTGATAACTTCTTATCACCATTATTAGGCAGTGAAAATATTGGCAACAGTAACTATGCACGCTGGAGCAATCCTGAATTTGATGCATTATTAAATAAAGCGATTAGTTTATCTAGCCAAGCAGAACGTGCAGAGTTGTACAAAAAAGCCCAAGTGATAGCTAAAGAACAGGCTCCTTGGATCACTGTAGCACACTCTATCACCAACACGGCGCTCAGCCCACGCGTGAAAGACTATAAACAAAGCCCATTTGGTTATAGCTACTTCTACGGCACTAAGCTGGAAGATTAAAAACGTTGTAAAAAACACCGCACTTTAGAAATGAAGTGCGGTTTGCTTTTATAAAATTTATTTGGCTATGATTTTCCAAGCAGAGTTTTCTTCTTGAGTTTTGATGAGATCAACAGGTGATTCTATTTCAATAATATCTTTCTTTGTTCTATGTTTAGCTCTTACAATATCACTACCTTCTTCACAAAGAATTGCCCCTCTACTTTTTAAAGTTTCAGCTTCCTTTTTAGAGAAAATATTTCTAAAAAAATGTCCACCATATAAATTTGCAGTAGACAATGTCTCAACGTCTAAGTCATATCTATGCAGATAACCACCTAATTTTGCTCTAACAAAGGATGTATTATCACATCTAGTGCTGGAAAATGATGCTTTTGAAAGGATTGTCTGACTCAAATCAACCCCGCTTATATCAGCAAAAGAAAAATCTGCTGTATTAAGATCAAATTCTCTTAAAATAGCACCTTGTAAATTTGCTCCTCTAAAGTTTAACTTATTATTTTTTGAATTCTTTTTAAAGTTTTCTTTTAACAAATCAATATTGATACCTTGTAAGTGAAAGTTCATTCCAGCTAAGCATATATTAGGAAATAATTCATTATGCTCAAAAAAACACCTTCCCCCATCACAGAGCATTACTTGAGTTATAGCAACAGCTAATGAATTATTCATATACCCCTGCTTTTTAGTACCTAAATTAGAAGGAATTTGAATATTTTTTTGTTGTAACGCTAACCAAGCAGAAAGTAATAAATTAAATGCTGGCTTTTTAAAGCTTTCACCGTGTTCCCCTCGATAAAAAGGCAATAAATTATAAATTGCCGCAATTTGCAAACCTACTGTGCCATCTTTTTTACTAAATGTTGGAATTGATGAATTATCAGATTGTTGAGTATATTTTCTGGTGATTTCGTGATGATCTTGCGTGTTTTTTTCTGTAATTTCATCTTCAATAAGATGTAACCCGCTTACCCATTCAGCAATTTTCTGAAATTCTTTTAAATTAATATCTTTTCGTTGGTTTTCAATTTGCTGTGTTGCATTGATATCTCTGAAAAACCAAATAATAAAAGCTATTGGTGCTGTTATTAATGCCGTAATAAGTGTCCACAAGCCTCTGGAATCACCTATTTTTGTTTTTAAAGCTTCTATTACAGTTTCATTAGAAAATGCTATGTAACATAAAATTAAAATAGAAATAAGCGCTGCTATAAGCACAGATAATACTCTATGGCTATTTAAACATTCTTTTAGTTTCTTCATATTTACTCCTTTAAAATTATCTAATTAGATCATAATCACATTTAATAAAAACAATTAATTTTACTGCCCTTGAGCTACTGAATAAACCACGTCAAATTTCTGCTTTTCTGTTTTCTCTGGTATTTGAAAAACGACTTGTGATACATCGCCCGTGTAATAGCGGGTAACCTGCGTATAGCGTTTTTTCTCATCGACTTCAGGTAGTGGCGGTTGGCGAGTTTGGAAAAATTGTCTGATTGCACTTTCTTCGGCTTTAATTTTGCCTTCAGTCACTTGATGATGCACTTCTTTAAATAAATTTGCTAATTGGCGATGATATGATTTTTCGCTTGTAGTTAATAGTGGAGCTGTTTTTGAACCAATATTGGCTAATGCTCTACCGTCCTGATATACCCCCTGAACAATCACATTTTCAACCATTTCTGTTGGCAAACGATAGATCACTGCATTGCCAATAATATGCGTCAGTTTTATGTCACCCTGTTCGGTCTGAATAGTTGTAGGGACATCTTGGATTAAATGAGATTTATATTGTGTTAACGGTAACTCCACTGTAAAAGAAACTCGTTTTACAGGATTGTACGCACCAAGAGCAATTTGCGTGTAATCGCTGTCTTTTGTTGCATAAACAGCTTGTTCAATCTCAGATAAATGATGCTCAAATAATTCACCATCAAGATTTTTATCTTCAAAAATTTTTATCGGTGAAAAATACTCAAAATGCGATTCTTGCGTTCCATCGGTAAATTCAATATTTGTCGGCGTAAAAACAGGATGTAATTGCGGATTTCGCACAAAATAATCCATTTCTAACCCAAGCAACGCCACTAATTTTGCTGATTCTTTTGGGATATTCAGAAAATAATAAGGTTCTTTAAATATGAGTGTGGGCTGTTTCTGAGCAAAAAACTGTTGTAATTGCTTAATATCAATTTTAGTTTGATTGGAAAGTGCAACAAAATTGCGTTTATCTGTTGGATCAAATGCCTTTTGAGGTTGTTGTGGAACAAATTCTATTGGCGTCAGTGAATCGCTGTTCGCAATTCTCTCCATATATTCACGTGAAGATTGCAAGTCTGCCAATACACGCTGTTTTTCCTCTAAAGGGGTTGCATTTGCAGTAAAAGAGCTCAATAAGCATAAACCTAATAGATAAGTTGCCTTTTTCAACATAGCCATACTTTCCTTAAAAATGAAGTTCACTGGTTATATATACAACAAAATAGCTTGTCTATCATCCACTATTTTTTTTAATAATGAACGAGTTGATCAGTTTGATAAAACTTTCCCAAAAAGCACCGCACTTTGGGTTAGGTAAACATCGATACTCTTATGATAGAGCAACAAACCCTATTTTAGTTTTAGAGAATGTCATAAGAAAAACCAAACGAAAAGTATTACGCTTATTCCAAAATAATCACTTTTGTTATCGTTGAGATGCAGTCAGGAATGAAAGCCTATTTGCCCTATTTTTATTTAGAGAAGATTAAGAAGGGAATAATGTGAAATGAAAAAGAATTTACACTGATTAAATAATCAGCATTTTTAATAATTAAATAACCATATTTATTATATGGTTTATTTTTTTCCATTACAATCAGGTAGCAAGAAAACAATATTTGTAAATGCAATAATGAATCCCAAAATACCAAATGGAATAAGAATAAACAGTGCCATATAAATATCGTTATAAGAGAATAATAAAGACAAATACACAAGCACAGTGTGTGTAATTAATACGATATAAATATTTTCTTGAGTATATTTTCGACAGCAACACAACAACCCAGTTAATGCTGCTGCAACAACCTCAACGCCCGATAGCCAAAGACTGAAGTCTTTAAACAAGAGCAGTTGAATCATTATTGGAAGTATAAAAGCAACACTAGGGAATCCAAAAATTACTCTAAAATACGGATAATCATATTTCATCTCGTGGGCCATTAAAACAACACATTTCTTCACATAATAATTGCTATATAATAAAACGATTTTTAGCTTTTTGATAGAAAATATTTTGTTAATAATAAAAAGTGGGTATATTACCCACTTTTTTGATTTACGTTACTGATTGATCGTTTTAGCTTAATCCATTTCTGCCATTAAACTGGCGTTTCCTCCTGCGGCAGTCGTATTAATACTAATTGATTTCTCATAAACAAGAGGAAATACCGATAATGCCAAATCAAGATCCTCAATATAAGTCAAAATTTGGCCACTTCTTTCCGCATAATTTATTTTCTGCTGTGCTGAAATTGGCGATAAAACAACCATTAAACCCACATTATTAAATTGACTTAATTCGGTGACATACAGATACTCTGTCAAACGACTTTGATAACTCGCCAACGGTGAATCAGGATTCACGACTGCTCTCGCCCCCGCCGCACTAATCGCGATGAGTGCTTTCATTTGTGATAATAAATTTCCCTCACCAATTGCGATGTAATTACGTGGCTCAAAACGCAAATAGTTATCCTCACCTGTGATGCCTTGCATATTAAACACGTGATTAAGTGGAGATTTGTATTCCAATTGACGTAGAATTTCCAATAATTCATCTTGTTGATTCTTATCAAAAATCGACCGCACTTTTGCTGCCAATCCAGATAAATTGACCGGTTTACCTAAGGTGAGATGAGAAAGTTTCCACTCTGATGTGTGCATTAGGCGTTGTAAATAGAACGGTCCACCGGCTTTTGGCCCAGTACCAGACAAGCCTCGTCCCCCAAATGGTTGAACACCTACAACCGCACCAACTGTGTTTCGGTTTACATACAAGTTACCTGCTTTCACGCCCTCTAACCAATCGCCAATAGTTTCATCAATTCGACTGTGGATACCGCTTGTTAAACCAAATCCACTTGAATTAATTTCATCAATGACTTTATGTAGATCTTTCGCGTCAAAGCGAATAACGTGTAAAACAGGCCCAAATACCTCGTGTGTTAGGCGATGAATGCCATCAATCTCAAATAAAGTTGGCGGCACAAAAATACCGTTTTTATTCACTTCAGGATCGATAGACACTTGGAATTTGTCCTTCGCAATTTTGCTCATTTCGTTAATGTGTTGCAATAAGCGGGCTTGAGCCGCTTTATCAATCACAGGGCCAACATCTGTATTCAAATGCTGTGGTTTACCCACTTTCAACTCTGCCATTGCCCCTTTCAACATTGTTAACATTGATGGGGCGACATCATTTTGGATATATAACACACGTAACGCAGAACAACGTTGTCCCGCTGAGTCGAAAGCAGAATTAAGCACATCCACCACCACTTGTTCCGCTAAAGCCGAACTATCTACGATCATTGCATTTTGACCGCCAGTTTCTGCAATGAGAGGAACGAGTTTTTGTTGTTTTGCAATATTGCGGTTAATACGTTTTGCCGTATCTGTTGAACCCGTGAAAATCACACCATCCACTCGAGGATCAGACACTAATTTTTCACCAATCACTTTGCCTGAGCCACATAAACATTGTAATACACCCACTGGTAGGCCAGCTTGTTGGAATAATTTCACTGCAAAATGCGCCATTAATGAGGTTTGTTCTGCCGGTTTGGCAATCACCACATTCCCCGTCACTAATGCAGAAGATACCTCGCCAATAAAGATTGCTAATGGGAAGTTCCAAGGGCTAATCGCTACAATAATGCCTCTTGCTTTGTTTTCAGGGCAAAGTTTACGAGCTTCTTGTGCATAATAACGACAAAAATCCACTGCCTCACGCACTTCAGCAATCGCATTATTTAAAGTTTTGCCCGCTTCACGCACCGCAAGATCAAATAGCTGTGGCATATTTTGTTCCATTAGATCAGCCATTTTCTCTAAAATTTTTGACCGCTCTTCAACTGGTGTTGCAGCCCAGTTTTCTTTGCGTGCACTTGCGATTTCAAAGGCTCTTTCAACGTCCACTTCCGTAGCATCAAATACTTCACCCACTAGCATTGTTGTTTCTGCAGGGTTGAAGACTTGTCGTACTTGACCTTTTGCTTCAGCGTTTTCATCTAACAATGGATACGCAACATATTGCGTATTTTGTAAGTGAGAAAGTGCGGTCTGTAATTCCGTTAATTTTAAAGCATCTGTTAAGTCATAACCTTTTGAGTTAGCACGTTCTTCACCAAATAATTTTTCTGGTAAAGGTGTTTTTGGATGCATCGTACCCGCTGTTTCTTTCGCTTTCACAACAGGATCAACAATTAAAGAATCAACGGGAATCGCATCATCAACAATATGGTTCACAAATGAGCTGTTTGCACCGTTTTCTAATAAACGACGAACTAAATAAGCTAAAAGCGTTTTATACGAGCCAACTGGCGCATAAATACGGCACTGCACGTTTAAATGCTCTTTACCCACCACTTGGTCATATAAGGTTTCCCCCATTCCGTGTAAACATTGGAATTCAAAATGCTTACCTTTCGCTAAATGGTAAATTGTAGCAAGTGATTGTGCGTTATGCGTTGCAAATTGTGGATAAATCACATCTTGTGCACCCAGTAATTTTTTTGCACAAGCCACATAAGATACGTCAGTATGCACTTTTCGTGTAAAGACAGGATAGCCTTCCGCACCATCCGCTTGAGCACGTTTAACTTCACTGTCCCAATAGGCACCTTTCACTAAGCGCACCATTATTTTTCGTTGATGTTTACGTGCTTGTTCAATTAAATAGTCAATCGCAAAGAAACAGCGTTTTTGATAAGCCTGAACAACTAAACCCACACCATTGAAGCCCGCTAATTCAGGATCTGTTAATAAGCGATCAAGTAAATCAAAAGAAATCTCTAATCTATCTGCTTCTTCGGCATCAATATTTAAGCCAATGTCATATTGTTTCGCTAATAAGAAAAGATATTTCACTTTTGGATAAAGCTCATCAATCACACGTTGATGCTGTGATAAGCTATAACGTGGGTGAATCGCCGATAATTTAATCGACACACCGGAGGACTTATAAACGCCTTGCCCCTTAGAACTTTTGCCCACCACGTGAATTGAATTAATATAATCTTGATAATAGCGATCTGCATCTTCTTCTGTTAAAGCCGCCTCGCCCAACATATCATAGCTATAACGGAACCCTTGTTGGAAACGTTTTTCGCCATTTTTGATCGCATCTTCAATGGTTTCACCTGTCACAAATTGTTTACCTAATAAACGCATTGCGACCTCTACCCCTTTACGAATTAAAGGCTCGCCCCCTTTAGCAATCAATTTAGTTAAACTTGATGATAATTGCGTTTCGCTATGGGTTGAAACCAGTTTGCCTGTGAGCAATAACCCCCAAGCTGCCGCATTAACAAACATTGATGGGCTTTGGCCAATATGTGAACGCCAGTTACCTTTTGAAATTTTGTCACGGATTAATTTATCCGCAGTCGCTTTGTCCGGAATACGCAATAATGCTTCGGCTAAACACATTAACGCGACGCCTTCTTCGCTTGATAACGAAAATTCGTGCATTAAGGCGTCAACACCGCTAGCGTTTTTACGTGAGTTACGTACATTTTCGACAAGTTTGCGGGCAAGTTGTTGGATTTGAGGTTGAAGATGGGAATCGATTTCTGCGGCGGAAAACAAATGTTTCATTAATGTGGGTTCATCAATACGATAATGTTTACTCAATTGTTCTCGTACAGAAACTAATTTAGGTAATAATTGATAACTCATAATTTTTCTCACAAACTAACGTTAATCGTAAAAAAGCGGTGTAAAACACCGCTCTCATTATTATTTCTGAGCTTGATAAGCTTCAGCTGCTTGTTCAAAATTCGATACCACATTTTTTGTCGGCGCAGGCGTGATTAGAGAAACAATCACAATCGCCACACAAGCTAAAATAAAGCCCGGAATCATTTCATAAATACCACTGTTAGGCACAACATCATTCCAGAAGACTACAACCAGTGCACCTGTTAGCATACCAGCTAATGCACCCGCTGTATTCATTCGTTTCCAGAATAATGACAAGATAACCACAGGGCCAAAGGCACAACCAAAACCAGCCCAAGCATAAGAAACCAAGCCTAATACTTTACTTTTCGGGTCTTGTGCTAAATAAATCGCAATTACCGCCACAACTAATACCATTAAGCGGCCTAACCAAACTAATTCTTTTTGGGATGCATTCGGGCGAATCATACCTTTATAGAAGTCTTCTGTAATCGCACTTGAACAAATCAATAATTGGCAACTTAATGTACTCATTACTGCTGCTAAGATTGCAGAAAGTAAAATACCGGCAATCCAAGGGTTAAATAATAACTTTGCCAACTCAATAAAGACCTGTTCATTATTCGCATTCACTGTACCTGCAACTTGTGGGTTTGAGAAGAAATACGCTTGGCCAAAGAAACCAATACCGACCGCACCAAATAAGCAGATAATCATCCACATAATACTAATGCGGCGTGCATTGACTAAAGAATGTGCATCTTTCGCACTCATAAAGCGCGCTAAGATGTGTGGCTGACCAAAATAACCTAACCCCCAAGCAGATAAACTTAACAAACCAATAAAGCTGGTGCCTGTGAATAAATCAGTAAAATCTCGACCTGCTGCTTCGCTTGCTTGCATTAATACAGTGTGTGTTGCTTCAAAGCCACCAAGGTGAATTAAGACGAAAATTGGTGTTAAGAATAATGCAAAAACCATTAATGTTGCCTGAACAGTATCAGTCCAACTCACCGCTAAGAAACCTCCAATGAAGGTATAAGCGATGGTGGCTAATGCACCATACCAAAGCGCTGTTTGATAAGGCACTTCAAACAAGTTTTCAAATAAGCGCGCACCTGCAACGACCCCGGAAGCACAATAAATCGCGAAGAAAAAGAGAATAATTGTTGCTGAAATAATTTTTAAGATTTTTGTGTTGTCGTTAAAACGGTGGTGGAAATATTCAGGAAGTGTAAGTGAGTTTTGATTAAACTCGGTATAAACGCGTAACCGACCTGCAACAAATAACCAGTTTAAATAAGCACCGATGGTCAAACCAATTGCAATCCATCCCTCTACAAGGCCCGCGGCGTAAACTGCACCCGGTAACCCCATTAATAACCAACCGGACATATCTGATGCACCGGCAGATAAACCTGTCACAAAACTGCCTAAACGACGACCACCGAGAATATAATCGGATAAGTTTTGTGTATAACGATATGCAATAAAGCCAATCAGTAACATACCAATAATATAAATAGTAAACGTCATTATTGTTGGATTTTCAAACATAGAAGTTCTCCTGATAAATAGAGAGGGATAAAAGGGCGGAACAAAAATCACACAATATTAACAATTTTACAACAGTGTTTTTCCAAATTTACAACCTAGATCACACTTGAAACCGCTTACATTGTTTAAAAATAAAAATATTCCTCTTTATTTCATTATTTTTCACTGCTAAATAAAAGAATTTTGACTTCAATCACAGTATTTTTTAAACAATCTTTTAGACTGTGAAAATAACCGTTATCAATCGTCGGAGGCGCTATGTGGAAACATATTTCTCAAGTACTAGCAGATCAATTCGGTGCTTATTACTTTATTAAACATAAAGAACAAATTCATACGGGTGAAATGCACAACGCTTGGATTATTGATGATGGTATCCAACCTGTTTTTGTAAAAATGAATGATAAAAAATTCAGATCAATGTTCCGTGCTGAAGCCGATCAACTCACCTTATTAGCCAAAACAAATACCATTAAAGTGCCCACTGTCTATGGCGTAGGTTGCTCTATTTCAGAAAGCTTTTTATTACTTGAAGCACTCGAAATGGATAAAAGCAACGATGCGAAATATATGGCAGACTTTGGTCATAAATTAGCATTACTCCATCAGATTAAAGGTTCTGAAAACTATGGATTAGATTTTGATACTTGGCTCGGCCCTGAATATCAACCGAATGAATGGAAGAATACTTGGGCAACCTTCTTCAGTGAACAGCGTATCGGCTGGCAATTACAATTATGTAAAGAAAAAGGGCTAGATTTTGGCAATATCGATTTAATTGTAAATAAAGTCGCTGGCTTATTAGCGAAACATAAACCAACCCCTTCTCTCTTACACGGCAATTTATGGATCGAAAATTGTGCAACGGTAAAAGGTGAAATTGTGGCTTATGATCCTGCTTGTTATTGGGGCGACAGAGAATGCGATTTAGCGTTCACAGAATTATTTGAACCATTCCCAAGAGAATTCTATGAAAATTATGACCGCACTTATCCAATTGATGAGGGTTATATTGATAGAAAAACAATTTACCAGCTTTATTATTTACTCAACTTTAGCCACCGCTTCCATAAACATTATGTGGCACTGACAAAAGCTTATATTGAGAAAATATTAGTGCTATAAAAAAATAAAAGGGCTTATATTTAAGCCCTTTTCCATTTGATTATTTCACTGAATTATTTGTGATATAACGGTGCTGGACCAGTTGTACCTGCGCCACCGTTTGTGCCTGTATCAAGTTGTTTTAATACAGTGCCTGATGCAGTAATTTCTACGCGACGGTTAGGACGTAAACAGTCTTTTAATTGTTTACCGAATGGATATTCGTCACAAGCTTTAACTTGTTGTGCTTTACCATAACCTACTGCGTTAATATTTGCATTCACGCCTTGTTCAATTAAACGTGCTTTAACACGGTTCGCACGACGTTGAGAAAGATCTAAGTTGTATGAAGCTGAACCTAAACGGTCTGTGAAACCTGCAACTTTAACTTCTTTCGCACCAGATGATTTTAATTGCGTTGCTACGCTATCAACAACTTCTTTACCTTTTGGTGTTAATACGTCTTTATCGAAATCAAATAAGAAGTCACCACTTAAACTGAATGATGAGTTACCGTTACAACCATTTGGATACCAGAAGAAGTTCTGTGCGTTCATATTTTTGTCGAATAAAATTTTGTATTGACAAATTTTATGGACGCCATTTTCACGGTAGTTAAATGCGTAATCCCACTCACGAACGCCATATAAACCTTCTGCGAAGTGTGGACGGCCTAATAGGTTATAAAGTTGGTCTTTGTTCATACCACGTTCAACCATACGAACATTATCCCAGTTTGGCCAAGAACCAAATTGGCTGCCGTCGTGATTGAATACTGATTCATCAATTTTCGGCCAAACTAAATTATCAGATGTACCTTCATCTGTAACTTTACTTAAATTCCCGCAAGCTACTAATGTAGTTGCAGCAACTGCTGTTAATAATAAACGTGATAATTTCATATGTTTTACCTTCGTTACCTTTGTTGTCGAGATTTGTTATTCCAAGGAATCACAAGCTATACTTTAAGAGATTATTATCATCTTATTTTTTTATACTTACTTTGATACATCGTAAAGTAAGTGACTTCAAAACTCTTTTAAAACTAGAGTTTATATAGTAAAGGCGATTGAATATAAAGTAAATCACTAAATTCTCGCTTTTACCAAATTCTCCCCAGGATTTAGTCAAGTTATGTAAAGATGATTCAATTAGAGTAATTGTCGATTATTTCGACTCAACCAGCGCAATAATACTCCATCTGCACTTTCTTCTGCTTGCATACCAATCTTTTGGATGAGTGATTTTTTCATTTGATATTTGATTGATAACACTTTTTTTGTCTTAATTGCATCAAGAATCAGATCATCACTTGTTGCAATTTCGTCGACTAAATTGAGTGCCAATGCTTGTTGTCCAAACCAATGTTCGCCCGTCGCAATTTTATTGACATCTAAGTGCGGTCGATTTTGTGCTACAAATTGTTTAAATAATTCGTGGGTTTCTTCTAATTCTTGTTGGAATTTTTGTTTACCTTTTTCCGTATTTTCGCCTAACACA
Organism: Bisgaard Taxon 46; assembly: GCA_049941595.1. GTDB lineage: Bacteria > Pseudomonadota > Gammaproteobacteria > Enterobacterales > Pasteurellaceae > Pasteurella. The sequence goes on along the minus strand of JBNFNA010000004.1, from coordinate 363,745 downwards.
GTCACTGTACGTTTATACTCACCGGCAGTCATCACGTCCACATCCACATCGTGTTTCTTCAATAAACGGTGAATATTTGGAATTTGTGCCACAACACCAACAGAACCTAAAATTGCAAAGGGCGCAGCCACAATTTTATCTGCCACACAAGCCATCATATAACCACCACTTGCAGCCACTTTATCCACTGCAACCGTTAATTTGATATTATGTTGTTTTAAACGTGCTAATTGTGACGCCGCTAATCCGTACCCGTGAACAACACCGCCCGGACTTTCTAAACGTAACAGCACTTCATCTTCAGGTTTCGCAGCTCCAATAATCGCACTAATTTCCTCACGAAGTGCGGTCGTTTCTGACGCAGAAATATCGCCTTTAAAATTTAAAACATACAAATGAGGCTTGCGTTCATCAACAAATTCCCCTTTTTTACGTTTCTCTTTCTCTGCCTTTGCTTTTTCTTTTTCAGCTTTTTTCTCTGCTTTTTCAGCTTCTTTTAAAGCGTCTTCACTTAAATGAAAATCGCGTAATTTTTGTGTGTTGTCTTCATATTCCGTAGACAAGTCTGTAATACTCAATTCACCTGGTGTTTTTTGCTTATGTTGTTTTAAAGTAAAAATCACAAAAGCAATACCAGCAATGACCAACAAAATGGTTAGCACTTCTAAAATAAAAATGCCATAACCAACCGCAATTTCAGACCACATAGCGTTCCCTCTTAGAATAAAAATAAGTCGTTATAATAACGCATTTCATTTAAAGTGCAATTTAACCACTTATTTTTCACTTTAAGTTGATAATCTTTTTCCAATTAGCCTATTTATTACGAAATAATAAAATTTATAATATTCCAAACTCACAATGACATAGCAAAAGGATTTTTCAATGCAAAATATTCTAGTTTTAAAATCAAGTATTTTAGGTACAAACTCACAAAGTAATTTCTTATCTGATTATTTAACTTCTCAATTAACTAATAAAAAGATTGTAGAGCGTGATTTAGCCACCGATACACTCCCTCATTTTGATAGCTCCACAGCCAATGCATTACGTGGTGAACCAAACAGCGAAGAAGAAAAAGCACTTTTAGCGTTGTCTAATACTTTAGTAGAGGAATTAAAAAATAGTGATTTAGTGGTGATTAATGCGCCAATGTATAACTTTAATATTCCAACACAACTGAAGAGCTATTTTGATTTTATTGCTCGCCCTCGCGTTACCTTCCAGTATACTAGTAATGGCCCTGAAGGTTTAATTAAAGGCAAAAAAGCACTTGTTATTTTAACTTCTGGCGGAATGCACCAAGGCAACTCAACCGATTTAGTGGCAGCTTATATGAAAACAATTTTAGGCTTTATTGGTATCACTGATGTTGAATTTGTTTATGCGGAAGGTTTAGGAATGGGCGCTGAAGCAGTAGAAAAAGCACAAACCCAAGCAAAAGCACAAATCGATCAATTCTTAACAGGTTGTTAATCAATCTTTAAAGATAAAATAAAGGATAAGGGTAATTTCTAATCACCTTTATCCTTTTTTTTATTGCACTCAACTCTCATAGCTACTCTTTCATTTTATGCTTTTCAACTCTTTCACTTGACATAATAAAAATGAACTAGTTTAATAGTATTAAAGTTTATATTTAGCTGTATGAGAAGTAAAATTTATGCAAACACCATTTATTACAACCAAAACAACTGTTGTTTCTTACCATCAAGATCCAACACTAGTTTTCCAAAACCTCTGCCACAATCAAAATAATACCTTGTTGCTTGAGTCGGCAGAAATCAGTAGTAAAAATAGTTTAAAAAGTTTATTGCTGGTTAATGCCGCGGTAAAAATCACTTGTGAACAACAATCTGTTCATTTTATTGCGCTCAATCCTAATGGCATTCCCGTGTTATCAGCAATCAAAGCGAAATTACAAGATCAAGTTACGATACGCCAAGATGAGCCAACTGGCTTATCAATTCAATTCCCCACAGTAGACCCCAATCTAGACGAAGACAGCAAATTACAAGCCTTAACCGTATTTGATGGCTTGCGAGCAATAACCTCTCTTTATCAACAAAGCACAACACCTATTTTTCTGGGGGGATTATTTGCTTATGATTTAGTTGCGAATTTCATTCCGATGGAGAATGTCGAATTGCAGGATGACGGGCTCACCTGCCCTGATTATTGTTTCTATTTAGCAGAACAATTATTGGTGATCGACCATCAATTGCAGAAAGCAGAATTACAAAGCTTCTGTTTCAACCTTGCGCAACAGAAAGCCATTGAACAAAGTGCGGTAGAAATTTCAGCAAAATTACAAAAAATTGAACCGCACTTTTTGCCCATTCAACCAGCTAACACGGAAGTGAAGGTCAATTTAGACGACGACACATTCAAAGGCATTATCCAAGATTTGAAACAGCACATTTACCAAGGTGATGTGTTTCAAATTGTCCCCTCACGCCGTTTTTCATTAGCTTGTAAAAGTAGTTTAGCTACTTATCAACAATTGAAAAAAAATAATCCCAGTCCCTATATGTTTTTTATGCAAGACGAAGAATTCTCTTTATTCGGTGCATCGCCTGAAAGTGCATTAAAGTACAGCCAACAAACACGTCAGTTGGAAATTTACCCAATTGCAGGTTCAAGACCACGTGGTTTTGATCAAAACGGTAATATTGATCCCGAATTGGATGCTCGCCTTGAACTGGAACTCCGTTTGGATAAAAAAGAACTGGCTGAACATTTAATGTTAGTGGATTTAGCTCGTAATGATGTTGCCAGAGTTTGTGAGAGTGGCACACGCCAAGTGGCAGATTTAATGCAAGTGGATCGTTATTCTCACATTATGCATTTAGTTTCTCGTGTGGTGGGGAAATTGCGCCTAGAACTAGATGCACTGCACGCCTATCAAGCCTGTATGAATATGGGAACACTAACGGGTGCACCTAAAATTAAAGCGATGCAATTAATCTATCAATTTGAGCGACAAAAACGCCATAGTTATGGCGGTGCGGTGGGTTATCTTTCTTCCAATGGCGATATGGATACCTGTATTGTGATCCGCTCTGCGTTTGTGCAAAACGACATTGCTTATATTCAAGCAGGCTGTGGTGAGGTTTTAGATTCTGATCCGCAAATGGAAGCAGATGAAACACGTCACAAAGCTCAAGCAGTAATTAATGCAATTATACAAACCAATCAACAAGCGGCTTCAGCTCACGAATAAAAAGGATATTTTATGGCGCATATTTTATTTTTAGATAATTTCGATTCTTTTACTTATAACTTAGTAGATCAATTTCGTAGCTTAGGGCATCAAGTCAGCATTTATCGTAATGATTGTGATCTGGATTTTTTAACACAAACTGCATTGAACCAACCCAATACAGTTTTGGCACTTTCGCCAGGACCAGGAAATCCGCAGCAAGCGGGCAATATGCTGCCATTGATTCAACGTTTAAAAGACAAAGTGCCAATTATTGGGATCTGTTTAGGGCATCAAGCCTTAATTGAAGCATTTGGTGGCAACGTCATTCACGCAGGCGAAGTGCTACACGGTAAAGTGTCTTATATTCAACACGATGAACAAGCAATGTTCACCCAAGTAACCAACCCAATGCCCGTAGCACGTTATCACTCTTTGATGGGCAGTGATTTACCTGAAGAACTGATCGTCAATGCCCGCTATGGCGAAATCATTATGGCAATCCGCCATCGCACTTTACCCATTTGTGCTTTCCAATTTCACCCGGAAAGCATTTTAACGGTACAAGGTTCACAACTCTTAGCCCAATCTATCGATTGGTTGCTTGCTTCCAGAAACAACTAAAAAAAAGACCGCGCTTTTGTGCTTCCCTTATCTCAAAAATGCGGTCGTTTTTTTATGTATTTCAGAAAATAAACAGATACGAAATATAACAACCAATCGCCACCATACTGATAATGGTTCCACAGGCGATCATACTGGCGGATTTGCCCGTGTTTAAATAATAGGTTTCTAAAATAATCAGATTGGCTGCAGGTGGCAATAACGCTACTAAATAGAAAATCGGTTGATTTTGGGTGACTAGCTCAAATTCATAATATTTCGCAATCCAAATGCACAATGTAATCAGTATCGAAAGGCTAACAAAACGGAACAAGAAAAGCAGCAATGCCTGTTTAAAATCCTCTGTTTTCAGTTTAGTGCTAGACAGCCAAATGCCTAATAACATCATTCCGAAAAAAGTCATTGTGAATTTAGCCAATTCATAAAGGAAGTGTATATGTTGCTCGATCCAATTTCCCCAAGGTAACAATAAAACACCTATCCCTAAAGCGATTACCGGCGGGGCTTTCACAATTAATAAAATTCGCTGTTTCCAAGAAAAATCAGACGCCATTAAACTAGCACAAACAGAATTGCAAAATAAAGAACTGCCAATATAAATCGCAATTAAAATGGTCGCTGCAGTACTCCCCCAAATCGCACTCGCCACAGGCAGACCTAACCAAGCAATATTAAGATAAAAAAAGCAAAGTCGTTTTACAGGATCGGATTTAAAAATTGTACTTATCAGCAACATCACGGATAAAACACAAATCATTCCTAACATAATGATCACTAAACCATTTTGCGAGGTTGCGATATTGAACACAATCACGAAAGGAATGACAAATCGAGTTAAAAATGCAGAAATTTTCCCCTTAATATTGACAGGAAAACGTGCAATAACAATGCCAAATAATAAATAGATTAACGGTGCGAGAATGGATAATGACATCACAGCCCCACTTGCATAAATTTGATGATGTTGGTTTTAGAAAGTCAGTTTGTTTCAATAAAAGATAAACAAAATAACCTGACTAAACTGGCAGATATTTAACAATTTTGCAACATCTGAATGATGAAAACTTTTTAAAAAGCCACCGCACTTTTAGTTTATCCAACACAATCAAATTTCCACTTCTGATAACAGCATTCTACATTGTCAAAAATTGCCTTGACACAAAATAAATATACTAGTTTAATAGTGTATATTAAAAATAGAAGGAAGAAATACCCAAAGGATGTATTATGCAAGTGGAACAATTACTTCATCATTTATTTGAAAAACAATCCCTTAATCAGCAACAAACCGAAATTCTTTTTACCGCAATCGTACGTGGTCAACTTTCAAATGAACAACTGACTGGTGCATTAATTGCGCTCAAATTGCGTGGCGAAACTGTCGAAGAAATCAGCGGTGCGGTCACTGCATTACAAGCCGATGCCGAGCCATTTCCTATTCCTGACTACCCTTTTGCAGATATAGTTGGGACTGGTGGCGATGGTGCAAACACGATCAATATTTCCACTGCATCTGCGATTATTGGTGCGGCTTGTGGGCTAAAAATCGCAAAGCACGGCAACCGTAGCGTGTCGAGTTTGACAGGATCAAGCGACTTACTCACCGCATTGGGGGTTGATATAGCGATGTCTGCGCAAAAAGCACGCCAAGCACTTGATGAAATTGGGCTTTGTTTCTTGTTTGCGCAACAATATCACTTAGGCTTTAAACACGCCGTCCCCGTACGCCAGGCACTGAAAACACGCACAATTTTTAACATTCTTGGGCCTTTGATTAACCCTGCTAAACCCAAACGCCAATTATTGGGTGTTTATTCGCCTGATTTAATCCAGCCTTATGCAGAAACTGTTGCACGTTTAAATCACCAACATACGATTATTGTGCACGGTGCTGGCTTAGATGAAGTGGCGTTACACGGCAAAACCGAAGTGGCTGAAGTTCGTGATGGCAAAATTGAGCGTTATACCCTTTCGCCACAGGATTTTGGCTTTCAAACCCAATCTCTGGATTGTCTAAAAGGGGGAAATCCTGCTGAAAATGCAAAAATAATCACTGCACTTTTACAAGGCAAGGGACAAACAGCACATAATCAAGCGGTGGCAATCAATACCGCAATGCTAATGAAATTATTTGGTCAAGAAAATATCGCACAAAATGCAGAACAAGTGCTCGATGTTATCGCCAGTGGCAAAGGATTTGCTACACTTGAAAAACTTGCTTCATATTAATCTAGGACATCCTATGCAACACACTATACAACAGCAAAATACGCCAACGATTTTACAAAAAATCGTCCAAGACAAAATTCAATGGATTGCCTCAAAACAAATGGATTTGCCTCTTGAGCAATTGCAACAAAATGTACAAAAAACTGACCGCACTTTTTACCAAGCGATCCTCGCTGGTGAAAAGCACAAACCAGTTTATATTTTAGAATGTAAAAAAGCCTCGCCGTCAAAAGGTTTGATCCGAGAGAATTTTGATATCAAAGCAATCGCTGATGTGTATAAAAACTATGCTTCTGCAATTTCGGTGCTCACTGATGAGCAATATTTTCAAGGGGACTTTACCTATATTCAACAAGTACGAGAAATTGTGCCACAACCCGTGCTATGCAAGGACTTCATTGTGTCCGAATATCAAGTTTATTTGGCTCGTTATTACCACGCCGATGCGATTTTATTAATGTTATCTGTGATTGACGACGACACTTACCGAAAACTTGCAGATTTAGCTCACCAATTAGGAATGGGGGTGTTAACCGAAACGAGCAATGAAGCTGAATTTGAACGTGCATTGACTCTCAATGCCAAAGTGATTGGCGTCAATAATCGTAATTTGCACGATCTCAGTATTGATCTCAACCGTGTGGTTGAATTGAGTTCAAAATACGCCGATAAAATCCCACAAGATTGTCGCATTATTAGCGAATCGGGTATTTATACCCATCAACAAATTCGACATTTAAGCCAAGTCGCAGACGGTTTTTTAATCGGCAGTAGCTTAATGAGTGAAACGGATTTAAATAATGCGGTTCGTGCGCTGATCTGTGGTGAAAACAAAGTGTGTGGTTTAACTCGAGTACAAGATGTCATTGAAGTGTATCAACAGGGTGCGCTTTATGGTGGATTAATTTTTGCCGAAAATTCTAAACGCTGTTTGAGTTTACGCCAAGCGCAGGAACTTGTGACAAAAGCACCATTACGCTTTGTGGGCGTATTCCAAAATCAATCCATTGATTTTATTTGTAAAATAGTACATCAATTACAACTTTATGCGGTGCAGTTACACGGTGATGAAACTGATGAATTTATTACCGCACTTCGCACACAACTCTCTCCCCGATGCCAAATTTGGCGAGCAATTTCAGTCGATGTAGAACAACAAAGTGCGGTAGAAATTTGTGAAAATCCACTTGTAGCCCGTTATATTTTGGATGCGAAAACTGCAAATCAACAAGGTGGTACAGGGAAATCCTTTGATTGGTCGCTAATTCCGTCAGCGCTAAAATCCAAAATGTTATTAGCGGGCGGCATTAATCCAGACAATATTGCACAAGCATTAGCCCAACAATGTTTAGGGGTTGATCTAAATTCAGGTGTGGAACGCTGTGCGGGAGTGAAAGATGCGCCAAAAATTGCTACTATTTTTAAGTGTATTTTTGAATTAAGAAAAAACAATTAAAAAATAGGAGTTAAAAATGAACAAAATAGCATTAGTCACTGGTGCAACGGCAGGTTTTGGTAGCGCTATTTGTCGCACATTAGTACACAATGGTTATCAAGTGATTGGTACAGGGAGACGAGCAGAACGCTTAGAAGCTCTCTTGAAAGAATTAGGCGACGCGTTTTTCCCACTTGCGTTTGATTTATCTGAACGTGAACAAACCGAAAAGGCCTTGCAGCAATTACCTGAAAAATGGCAAAACATTGATGTGTTAGTCAATAATGCGGGCTTAGCATTAGGCTTAGAAAGTGCTGATAAAGCCAATTTAGATGATTGGGAAAAAATGATTGATACCAATATCAAAGGCTTAGTCAATATCACTCGTCTGTTGTTACCACAAATGGTGGAACGGAATGTCGGGCATATTATCAATATGGGATCAATTGCAGGGACTTATCCGTACCCAGGCGGTAATATTTACGGTGCAAGTAAGGCATTTATCAAGCAATTCAGCTTAAACTTACGTTCGGATTTAGCAGGCACCGCTATTCGTGTCACCAATATTGAACCCGGTTTATGTGGTGGTACAGAGTTTTCAAATGTCCGTTTTAGAGGTGATGAGGAACGTGTCGCAAAATTATATGAAAATGTCGATTTCATTACGCCAGAAGACATTGCCAATATTGTTTTATGGGCAAACCAACAGCCACCACACGTCAACATTAACCGTATTGAAGTAATGCCTGTTGCACAAAGCAGTGCTGCACTTAATGTGGTAAGAAAAGCTTAAAAAATTGCTTAAGGGAGTGAAAAACTCCCTTTTTATTTTTCTATACTTACTTTCAACTCTTTAATTTCTCTCATTTATTTCTAATCTTCTTCATTTCATCTAATTAATTTTTTATAAAAACACTTGCTTTTTATTTAATATACTAGTTTAATAGTGCAAAATGAAGTTTAAGAAGTATCCTCTTAACTACCTCTTATTTCACCTCAAAACAACATAGATTTATTTAAAGGAATAACCATAATGTCTGAAACCTTACTTAACCCTTATTTTGGTGAATTTGGCGGAATGTATGTGCCAGAAATTCTCGTCCCTGTGCTAAAAGAATTAGAAAAGGCCTTTGTAGAGGCACAACAAGATCCGCAATTTCAAGAAGAATTCCTCGATTTATTAAAAAACTATGCAGGTCGTCCCACCGCTCTCACCTTATGCCGAAATTTAACCAAAGGTAGCAAAACCAAACTGTATCTCAAACGTGAAGATCTGCTACACGGTGGTGCACATAAAACTAACCAAGTATTAGGGCAAATTTTATTGGCAAAACGAATGGGGAAAACTCGTATTATTGCGGAAACAGGTGCGGGCCAACACGGTGTTGCGACAGCCCTTGCCTGTGCAATGCTCGGTATGCCTTGCCAAATCTATATGGGGGCAAAAGATGTTGAACGTCAATCACCTAATGTTTTCCGTATGCGTTTAATGGGTGCAAATGTGACTGCTGTAACAAAAGGCTCTTCCTCGTTGAAAGATGCCTGCTGTGAAGCAATGCGTGATTGGGCTGAAAACTACGAAAACACGCATTATTTGTTAGGCACCGCCGCAGGCCCTCACCCTTTCCCAACGATTGTGCGTGAATTCCAAAAAGTGATTGGTGAAGAAACTAAACATCAAATTCTTGCACGAGAAGGCCGTTTGCCAGATGCGGTTATTGCGGCCGTAGGCGGTGGCTCAAATGCCATTGGTATGTTTACTGATTTTATTGAGGAAAAAACCGTTCAATTAATCGGCATTGAGCCTGCGGGTAAAGGCATTTCAACAGGTCAACACGGTGCGCCATTACGCCACGGCACAACGGGGATTTACTTTGGAATGAAAGCGCCACTAATGCAAACTGAAGACGGTCAAATTGAAGAATCTTACTCAATATCTGCGGGCTTAGATTTCCCGTCTGTTGGGCCTCAACACGCCCATTTACACGCCATTGGGCGCGCAAGTTATGAATCCATTACTGATGATGAAGCCTTAAATGCCTTTCAACAATTAGCTAGTCACGAAGGGATTATTCCAGCATTAGAAAGTTCGCACGCATTGGCTTATGCGTTAAAGCTGATTGCCGAAAATCCTGGAAAAGAACAATTACTTGTGGTCAATTTATCTGGTCGTGGTGATAAAGACATTTTCACCGTTGATAAAATTTTATCTGAAAAAGGAGTTTTCTAATGAGCCGTTTTGATACTACTTTTGCCCAATTAAAAACGAAAAATGAAGGTGCTTTTGTCCCTTTTGTTACCTTATGTGATCCCGATTTTGATCACTCTTTTGAAATTATTTGTACCCTCGTTGAGAACGGTGCTGATGCATTAGAACTCGGCTTACCGTTCTCCGATCCTTTACTCGATGGTCCTGTGATTCAAGCAGCTAACCAACGAGCGCTCAATGCAGGCTGTAGTAGTGATGCCAGTTTTGAGTTGCTCGCTAAAGTGCGGTCAAAATATCCAAATATTCCGATTGGCTTGTTACTTTGTGCGAACCTTGTTTATGCACAAACCATTGAGGGATTTTATCAGCGTTGTGCTGAAGTCGGCGTAGATGCTGTATTAATTGCCGATGTGCCACTACTCGCAAGCAAAGAATTTACAGACTCAGCTGAAAAATATGGTATTAAACAAGTGTTTATTTGCCCACCAAATGCCGATGAAAATACGATTCAACGTGTTGCAGCGCAAAGCAAAGGCTATGTCTATTTAGTTTCACGCGCAGGTATAACGAGTGCAGAAAATCAAGAAATGGCAAAAAATCTGAAAGAATTAATCGGTGCGTTAAAGCAACATAATGCACCGCCTATTTTACAAGGTTTTGGTATCTCAACCCCACAACAAGTGGCAGACTGTTTACACCTTGGCATTGACGGGGCGATTTCCGGCTCTGCCACAGTGAAAATCATCGAACAAAATCTCAATGATCACACAAAGTGTTTAACAGAATTAGCTGACTTTGTAAAAACAATGAAAAAATCCACCGCACTTTAAGCTTGTCATACCAGCATTTTAGCCAGTGTTTTTACTCGTAACCACTGGCTAATACTGGTTTTCTTTTATTTTTTATTCATTAAACAAATTTCCTCTCAATCTCTTTCTGATCTATACTACTCCCCTATTTTTGCTGTATAGGAATTATATTAATGAAAAAAATCGAACAGCTTTTTGCAAATAACTATAGCTGGGCAATCAGAATGAAAGAGGAAAATTCCTCTTATTTTAAAGAATTGGCAGATCATCAAACGCCAAGCTACCTCTGGATTGGTTGCTCTGACAGTCGTGTTCCTGCAGAAAAATTAACAAATTTAGGGCCTGGTGAATTATTTGTACACCGTAATGTCGCCAATCAAGTGATTCATACAGATTTAAACTGTTTATCAGTTGTGCAATATGCGGTTGATGTCTTAAACATTGAGCATATTATTATTTGTGGTCACACCAATTGCGGTGGTATCAAAGCGGCAATGGCTGAGCAAGATCTAGGGCTAATCAATAACTGGCTTCTGCATATTCGTGATATTTGGTACAAACACAGCCATTTATTAGGTAAGCTTCCCCCTGAAAAACGCGCGGATATGCTCACAAGAATTAATGTTGCTGAGCAAGTTTATAACTTAGGTAGCTCATCAATTATCAAATCTGCGTGGAAAAACGGCAAAAAATTGTCGTTACACGGCTGGGTTTATGATGTCAATGATGGTTTCTTAATTGATCAAGGTGTAATGGCGACAAGTCGAGAATCTCTTGAAATCTCTTATCGTGATGCAATTGCTCGTTTATTAACCTTAGGTGAAGATGAAATTCTGAAAAAAACACACGAAACTTATGAATATGATTAATTCGTAATTCAGATTTTCTCAAAACATAAGACAAAGAGCGGTCAAATTTTTGAAAATTTTGACCGCTCTTTTTTAGTAGTCTGTTAACTTGCTTGTTTTACACTTAGAAAATAGATGATGCTAAAACAACAATCACGCCAAGTGCTAACATTACTGTCATCATTGAATAACCAAAAGTTCCCATTCTGCTCTCCTTAAAATTAACAAAATTTGATTCATTCTAATAAAAAATATTCAGAAATAGAAATGGTATTTGCGATAACTCAAAAAAAGTGTGATATCCACCAAAAAATTGGGAACTGCTACTTAACCTCCTTGCGTTAAATCCCGTATAATGAATAAATTTTGTATGGAGAACACTTATGGCAACAATTAAAGACGTAGCTAAAATGGCTGGGGTATCAACAACCACAGTTTCTCACGTAATTAATAAAACGCGCTTTGTTGCAGCGGAAACGGAAAAACTAGTTTTAGAAGCTATTCAAGAATTAAATTATTCTCCAAGTGCTGTTGCTCGTAGTCTAAAAGTCAACACAACAAAATCGATCGGTATGATCGTCACGAGCAGTGAGGCACCTTATTTTGCGGAGATCATTCACGCGGTAGAAGAATATTGTTACCGTCAGGGTTATTCATTGTTTTTGTGTAATACGCAAAACAATGTCGAAAAAATCAAAAACCACCTTGAAATGCTGATTAAAAAACGTGTTGATGGCATTCTAGTAATGTGTGCTGAATACACGCAAGATTCTTTAGATTTATTAGCCAATTTCACGTCGCTACCAATGGTCGTAATGGATTGGGGGCCAAATAATAAAAATACTGACATTATCCAAGATAACAGCTTCACGGGTGGCTATATTGCGACAAAACATCTAATTGATAATGGCCACAAAGATATCGGTATTATTGCTGGTGAATTATCAAAAACCACGGCAAAAACACGTTACGAAGGCTTTATCAAAGCAATGGAAGAAGCTAATTTGGCGATTAATCCAAATTGGGTGATGGAAGGTTATTTCGAGCCAGAAGATGGTTACGAATGTATGAACAAAATTTTGGCGCAAGACAAGCTACCAACGGCTGTTTTCTGTTGTAATGATGTAATGGCATTGGGGGCAATTTCAGCTATTGGTGAACGTGGTTTGCGTGTACCTGAAGATATTTCTATCATTGGTTACGATAATATCCACGCATCACGCTTTTATTCACCACCATTGACAACAATTCACCAATCGAAATCTCGTTTAGGTGCGCGTGCAGTCACCTTGTTGTTTGAACGTATTAATGAAAAATCAGATACACACGAAACAATTGAAATGCACCCTGAACTCGTCGTTCGTAAGTCGGTGAAATCCCTGCTTTAATCCTTATTGAGCTCTAATTTGTTTTTTCAGTCTAAATTAGAGCTCATTAATTTATCTTCTTCTCCTACTCTTATTTTTATCTAAAAAAACAACATATTTATAAATATTTTCTAATTTATTATCCAAAATCATATTTTTTTATATTAAAAATTAAATGCGATTGATCTTTACACCTATTTTTGTTTATATCTACACATCTTGAGGTATTTTACCTGTCATTTTTAGTCATAAAAATTATTTGAGAGGTTATGTTATGATCCAGCAATACTCCACTATGCGTAATAATATTAGTATGTTAGGACGTTTTCTTGGGGAAACTATTAGTGATGCACAAGGTAGCGACATTCTCGAACTCATCGAAAATATTCGTGTGCTTTCTCGCAATTCTCGTAGCGGTGATGATAAAGCGCGTAATGAACTCCTTTCCACTCTCGCGACAATTTCTAACGATAATATTATCCCTGTTGCTCGTGCATTTAGCCAATTCTTAAATCTCACCAATATTGCTGAGCAATATCAAACTGTATCACGCCATCATAACGATGAAGTTGCCTCTGAACGTTCCATTCCAGCGTTATTTAAACGCTTAAAAGCACAACAAGTTCCACAGCAAAAGGTGATGGAAACTGTCGAAAAGTTATTGATTGAATTAGTGTTAACTGCTCATCCAACTGAAGTGACCCGTCGCTCTTTGGTGCATAAACACGTCGAAATTAATAAATGTTTAAGCAAATTAGAGCATAGTGATTTAACCGATGATGAGCGCAAGATGATTGAGCGCCGTTTATTACAGTTAATCGCTCAAGCTTGGCACACAAATGAAATCCGTACGCAACGCCCTACGCCATTTGAAGAATCTAAATGGGGTTTTGCGGTAATTGAAAACAGTTTATGGCAAGCAGTCCCTGAATTTTTACGCCAGCTCAACACAAGTGCGGTCGAATTTTTTGGATTTAATATTCCTGTTGAGCTCAATCCAATTCGTTTTTCCTCTTGGATGGGGGGCGACAGAGATGGTAATCCATTTGTGACTGCCGACGTTACTCGCCAAGTACTACGTTTAGCACGTTGGAAAGCAGCTGATCTATTCTTAAAAGATATTCAAGCCCTTTCTGATGAGCTATCAATGGTAAAATGCACTGAAGAATTCCGACAGAAATACGGTGATCATATCGAGCCATATCGTGTTGTTGTCAAAGAATTACGTTCAAAACTCACGACAACGTTAGCGTATTATGATGATCTATTAGCAAATCGTACTCCTCGTGTAAACGAAGATGAAATCATTATTCGTGATGAACAGCTCTGGGAACCACTCTACGATTGTTACCAATCATTACAAGCTTCTGGAATGCGTATTATTGCTAATGGTTTATTATTAGACTGTTTACGCCGTATTCGTTGTTTTGGCGTGACATTGTCACGGCTTGATATTCGCCAAGAAAGCACACGTCATACCGAAGCTGTTGCAGAAATCACCCGTTATATTGGTTTAGGCGATTATGCGCAATGGAGCGAAAGTGACAAACAAGCGTTCTTAATTCGTGAATTAAGCTCTCGCCGCCCATTACTGCCACGTGACTGGACACCTTCTGCTCCAACACAAGAAATTTTAGACACTTGTCGAGTTATTGCAGAGCAGCCAGAAGGCGTCATTTCTTGTTACATCATTTCAATGGCAAAAACTGCATCTGATGTACTTGCCGTTCATTTATTACTAAAAGAATGTGGTGTGCCATACCATTTACCTGTCGTGCCGCTATTTGAAACCCTTGATGATTTAACGGCTTCAGAAAGCGTGATGACTGAATTATTTAATATTGGTTGGTATCGTGGCGTTATCAATAATAAACAAATGGTGATGATCGGCTATTCTGATTCTGCTAAAGATGCAGGAATGATGGCAGCCTCTTGGGCGCAATATTGTGCACAAGAAGCGTTAGTGAACTTATGCCACAAACTCAACATTGAATTAACCTTATTCCACGGGCGTGGTGGCACTATTGGTCGTGGTGGTGCGCCTGCACATGCAGCACTCCTTTCTCAACCACCTTGCTCACTGAAAAATGGCTTACGTGTTACCGAGCAAGGTGAAATGATTCGCTTTAAATTAGGCTTGCCTGCTGTTGCAGTAGAAAGTTTAGGCTTATATGCAAGTGCAATTTTAGAAGCGAACCTACTGCCACCACCAGAGCCAAAAGCACAATGGCGTGAAGTGATGGATGAGCTATCTGCTTCATCGTGTAAGATTTACCGTGATATTGTGCGTGGTGAAAAAGATTTTGTGCCTTATTTCCGTGCGGCAACGCCAGAACAAGAGTTATCAAAGCTCCCATTAGGCTCCCGCCCAGCAAAACGTAACCCAAATGGTGGCGTAGAAAGTTTACGTGCGATTCCTTGGATATTCGCTTGGATGCAAAATCGTTTAATGCTACCAGCTTGGTTAGGTGCTGGTGCATCGCTACGTCAAGCCATTGAGAAAGGACAACGTAATGTGATTGAAGAAATGTGTGAAACTTGGCCATTCTTCTCAACACGTATTGGTATGTTAGAAATGGTATTTAGTAAAACAGATACTTGGCTTTCCGAACATTATGACCAACACTTAGTTGATCCCTCATTGTGGCATCTAGGCAACGCTTTACGTGAACAACTTAAGCAAGATATCCAAACGGTATTATCGCTCTCTCACGAAAATCAATTAATGTCTGATTTACCTTGGGTGGCTGAATCTATCGCATTACGCAATGTCTATACTGACCCACTTAACTTATTGCAAGTTGAGCTATTACGCCGGTTACGTGCAAATCCAGATAGCGTAAATACCGACGTAGAACAAGCATTGATGATCACAATTACAGGTGTTGCAGCGGGTATGCGTAATACTGGCTAGCCCTTCTCAACCCTCTTCTTTAATAGGAATATTTATGCACTTACAAATAGTGCATAAATATTACCACACGTCCGACTGCTCAAAAAACACACTATCCCATTGATTTTAAATAGAAATAAATAAAAATCTTTGCTAAGATGGTGCTACTTTCTGAAGAAAGTAAGTTGTTTTTTTATCACTAATGGAATAGTAAATGAACAAAATGAAATCACATTTATTCAAAGCAATTTCTATCACCTCCACACTTTTCTTATCTCACTCTCTTTATGCCGAAGGCAATCTCACTATTTACTGCACCTTACAAAATGAAGCTTGCGAAGAAGTTGTACAGCGTTTCTCGACACAGCACAATATCAACGCAAAATTCGTACGTAGTAGCACTGGTGTTACCTTAGGTAAAATCAAAGCAGAAAAAGATAAGCCTCAAGCTGACATCTGGTACGGTGGTACTATTGAACCACATTTACAGGCACGTGATTTGGGGTTATTAGAAAAGTATCGTTCCCCTAAACAGTCTGAAGTGTTGCCACAGTTTAAGCATTTAGTCGAAAAATACGGTGATTACACCTCTTTTGGTTATATGTTAGTTTTAGGCTTGGGAATTAACACCCACAAGTTGAAACAACTAGGGCTGGAACATCCAAAATGTTGGAGTGATTTACTTGATCCTCGCTTTAAAGGTGAGGTGCAATTACCTGATCCACAAAGCTCAGGCACAGGTTATTCATTTCTAGCAACGCTGATTCAAATGTGGGGAGAGGAAAAAGCCTTTTCGTTTTTAAAACAATTAGATAAAAATATTTCACATTATGTAAAAAGTGGTATTGTTACTAGCAATTTAGCGCGCGGCGACAGCAGTGTCAGCATCGGTTTTTTACACACTTTCGAAGCGGAAAAAGCCAAAGGTGCACCAATACAATCGATTTCCGTCTGTGAGGGTGATAGCTATACACTCGGCGGTATTAGCATTATCAAAGGAGCACGCAACCTTGAAAATGCGAAAATATTTATGGACTGGGCATTGAGTAAAGAAGGTCAAGAACTTAATTGGATGCGCAAAGCACCTTATCAAATCCCAACGAATATGTATGCAGAGGTCTTGCCTGGTGCGGTTAAACCAAATCAATTAAACCTCATTGACTTCGATTTCGAAAAATTTGGTTCAAGTGAGCAAGCGAAGAAAATCCTTTCTCACTGGATTGAGAAAATCAAATTATCCAAATAAGCCTTCAAACCAAAATCCACTTCAATAAAGTGGATTTTTTATGTCTAAAGTGCGGTCAAAATTTTTGATTTTTTCTCTCAAAGGGAATCAGCAAACTGTTACACAAAATAAAAAAGTAGGAATAAGTAACCTCATTCCTACTTTTAATTATTATCTCATCGCTCAGTAATTAGAACTTATAGCCCACACTTGCGCCACCAGTAACATCACCATAGGTATTTGTACTACCCGTCACTTTAATGATGATCTTACCGTTATCTGACACGCGCGAATAACCTAAAGCAAGTGCAGATTTACCACGATAAGTACCCGCACCAACAGCAACTAAACTCTCATTCGGGTTGAATGCCTGAACTAAGGTGCCCGATGCAACTGCCCCTGCGATACCCGCTTGTAAGCGTGAGTCAAGTTTGCCCACCTCTGCTTTGAATTGACCATAATTGACCGCATCGCCAGCTTCAACTGCATTACCCACATTCTGAACACGGTTTCCACCCATATTCACAGTACCACCTGGATTCACATTTAATGAATTAAAGGTTGGTGCCATTGAAGTTGAGATATCAATTGACTCATCTTTATTGTGAGCAATCTCAACGTTGTTACCTGCACGAACTTTGACAGTTTTACCAATACTCACTTTCGTAGTATCAGTCTTACCTTTTGTCACTTTGCCTGAAGTTCCTTCAACTTCTTCAGCTTTCAAATTCCAACCAGAATCCATTACAGCATACAATTGGCTTCCATTAATCGCATCAGTACTTTTATCGCTGATTAAACCCGGTGCAACATTTTGAATACGACGAGTTTCCATCGTTCCATCTTGTTTCACATTACCCACACTTACAACGCCAACTACTTCATTCGCTTTACCACCTGCGTATTTATAAGTAGTCTCACCGATTTTTTGTTCAGAATATTCTGTATTGCCTTTGGTTGTTCCCGCTTTGTTATCCGCAGCCACATAACCAACAGCATCACCTAAGAACACTGAACGCGCAGTAGTTACTGTAACATTGTTACCCAACACAAAGGTTTTTTCACTAGCTGTATCAATCTTATTGTTATTACCAATTGCGGTTGAGTTTTTGCTATAGACTTGATTATTAGCTCCCATAGCAACAGCATTATCATTCGAAGCAAGTGCGCCAGCTCCAATAGCAATAGCATTATTAACACCCTCTACGATTCTCACTTTACGTGTAACTGTAGTGGTTTTACCATTAACAACTTCAGTGATTTTAGCTTCTTTTTCACCAGTGATTTTGCCAGCAACTGCATCTGAACCAAATGCAATACCATTTGTACCTGCCGCATTAGCTCGATAGCCAACAGCTGTCGCATAAGAGCCACCTGCACTTGAATCTTCTTGATTTAAGCTTTGCGTTTGTGGTCTCTTACTTTCATCTCGCCCATCGTTAGTATGGAAGAATTTAATCCCCTCATTATTCATATTATTAATTGCAGTAATAACTGAATTTTGAATATGTTCGCCTTGACCCTGAACATTATATGTTTTCAGTAGAGGATTGCCACTTTCATCAACAATTACATTTTTAGCATCAATGTTAGTCGTTGTACCATCTGGATTCACGATTGTAATGTATTTATCTTGAACTTTAGGTGCTGGTTTTCCAGCAGTCAATGCAAATACTTGGCTACCATTAATTGCATCTTTACTATTTGGAGAAATATCACCATCTGAAATACCAGATAATTTAACCGTATTATTTGGTCCAGTTCCTGAACTTAATGTTAATACAGGTTCTTTCTGACCAGATTTATCTTTTTTATCAACATCCAAAGCCGTAAACTTAATCGCATTAGCATTCTGATCTTTCAACTCTAAGCCTTTAAACTCTGGCGTTTCTTTGATTTTCACTGTTAGCGAATTATCATTTGCATTTGCTTCAACATAAACATTTTTACCTGAAGTTCCAGTAGCATCCGCAGCTTCACCTTTAATGTTTAATTCTGTACCAAGAGGGCGATGTACTTCAGTATCAGTATTATTACCTTTAAATGTTAATCCTGCTTTTGCAATGGCTTGTAAATCACCAATTGTTGCAACTTTGTTCAAGTCTTTGCCTTCTTTGGTATATAAACCAGAATTTCCATCTTTAGTATCACCAGCGATAACTTTTCTCGCATCTTCTGCTGTGATTGGTTTTGGATTTTCCTTAGAACCATTATCTGCTGGATCTTTTGTATATGTTCCAGGTAACCCTAAACCGCTTGCCACATTTGAAATATCTGTGAGTTTTTTGTTACTTGCTGTTGCAGGCTCTTTTGCGTTGATATTTGCTGTAGTAGTATCTGTTGCCAATGGCTGACCGTCAGGACCTAATTTTCTCTTACCATCAGGCCCTACCTCATAGTATTTATCTCCATCTTTAACTACTGGTTTGTCAAAGATTTTGCCATCAACAATATGTTTACCTTCTAGATCTTTTTCTGAATAATACTTATCACCAACTTTAACGAGCTTGTTATTATCAGAATCTCTATATTCGAATGGAGAACTTCCTTCATTAGACTTCACTTTGTCATACAAGTCTTTCACAGCACCTTCAGTCGCTGCACGACCTACATTATCTCCAATACCATATTTGTCTGAGTCTAAATTACGTGCTGTTAAACCTGTAATTTTACCTGTGGTTGGTTTATCTGTATTTTCAGTATCTTCACCAATTGTTAAGAATGGTTTTGAGTCACCATCCTTGCTCAGGGTGATTTCTTTAAAGTCTGGTCTTTCAGAGATACCAATAGATAAAGTTCCATTACCAGTAGCATCATCTTTTACATATTTTGTAGTGATATTTTTACCTACAAAATTCTTATTATCCTTTGTAATAACTGTTTCAGTGGATTTAACATTAAAAGTTGAACCGAGATTTTGTGTTCCAGTTCCAGTATCACCAGTAAAAGTTAATCCTCTGTTTACGGCTTCAATAGTTTTATTTACTGCATCTTTTAAGCTATTAGGTTTATTGGCATCCGGAGCATTTTGACCACTTGCATCTTTAATTGCTGTAAACTCAGGCGCTTTAAATCCAGTTTTTTCATCATTCACTTCTACACCTAACTTATCAGCTAAATCTTTAAGTTGATTTCCTGTTACAGCATTTTTTGAGCTTCCCGAAATTTCACCATTCTTTAAACCATCTAATGTAATACCATTATTACTTTCACCTGCTAATGTCAACTTAGAGCCAGTATCATCTGGACTAATAGTGATGGTCTTAGCATTAGGATTGCCTGAATTTAGCTCTAATCCTTTCAATTTAGGAATATCTTTAAATTTGATAAATAATTTATCATCTACAGTTTGTGTAACTAAGTTATCACTACTAAATTTTGTAGCAATATCAGCTTCACTAACAGTAGAATTCCCTAAAATTTCCAATTTAGTTCCTAATGGACGATGTACAGTTCCACCCTTATTTCCAGCAAAGTCTAAACCAGCCTGTGCTAATGCTTGTAAGTCACCTATAGTAGATACTTTGTTTAAATCTTTACCTTCTTTACTTAATAAGCCAGATTTTCCATCTGTACCTGCAATTGCAGTTTTTGCTTTATCTGAACTAATCGCTTTGGGCTCATACTGTGAGCCAACAGCAGGATCTGTATCAGACTTACCATCAAGCCCTAGTCCACTTCGGACATTTGTAATTGGCATTGGTGTATTATCGTTTACCTTCACGACAACTTCATTTACAGGAACTTCAACAGCATCATCCTTTTTAGTTCCATCCGAATTAACTTTGTCTGCCGGATAGAACTTGCCATCTGTCGCTTTTGTAATTTTAGTGCCATCTACTTTTTCATAAATAAACGGAGAATTTTTATCACCTTGGCTTACACGATCTGATAATTCTTTAACCGCACCTTCAGTGGCCGCACGTCCTTCATTATCTCCTTTCCCATAATCTGCAACATTGGTTGTTGGATCTCTGTAAGTCAAACCAGTAATTTTACCTGAGTCTCCAGTAAGATCTTTTTCTAATGTAAGGTATGGAGTAGCATTATTTCCACCATCAGTTAATGTAATCTTTTTAAAGTCGGGCATTTCAGATAAACCAATAGATAAAGTGCCATCTCCATTAGAGTTCACATATTTAGTTTTTAAATTTTTTCCAGCAAAAGTTTTACCATTATCAGTAATATCTTCAGTAGTTGCCTTCACATCAAATGTAGAACCCAAATACTGTTTAGTAGCAGTACCTAAATCACCACCAAAAGTTAACCCATTGTTTAAGGCCGTTGTGAGTTGCTCTAAAACATTTTTAAATGTGATTGGTTTTGTGTTATCAGCTCCTGTTTTATTTTTAATCGGTGTAAAATCAGGAGCTGTAAAACTGGTTCCATTTGTATCAACACCTAGTTTTTTAGCTAAATCACTAAGTTGATTACCTGTAACAGCTTCTTTAGAACCATCTGAAATATCTCCATCACTGATATTAGTAATCTTACTATCACCAGCATCAATGCCAGTTGCTGTAATTTTTACTGGGCTATCATCATTATCATCTTTCTTAAGAACCAACCCTTTGTCTGGGCTTAATTCAATTTGCTGTTTATCAGCACCATCTTTAACTGTTATACCTTTAAATTCAGGTTTTTCTTTGAACTTGATATAAAGCTTATTGTTTGCAGTCTCTGTAACAAGATTATCACCACTATATCCAGCACTACTATTAATACCTTCTTTACCTAAAATCTCTAATTTTGTACCTAATGGACGGTGAACTTGTTGTCCTACATTACCAGAAAAATCTAATCCAGCTTGAGCTAAAGCTTGCAAGTCTCCGATAGTAGAAACTTTATTTAAATCTGCACCTTTTATAGTTAATAAACCTGATTGTCCATCTTTACCAGCTATAATATTTTTTGCTTTTTCTTCACTAATCGCCTTAGGATCTGTTGGAGAACCATCCGCATCATTATCTCGAGATTTACCATCAAGCCCTAATCCACTTCTTACATTAGTAATTGGTAGCGGAACATCATTCTTCGTTTTAACAACAACTTTCTCAATAGGAACATTCTGCCCAGTAGCTTCTGGTTTTGGAGAGCCATCTGCATTAACTAAATTTGGTGGATAAAACTTTCCATCATTTGCCTTAGTTAATACTTGCCCTTTATCATCAGAATAAATAAATGGTGATTTATCATCAGCTTGTTTTACGCGATCAGATAATTCTTTTACAGCACCTTCTGTTGCTGCACGGCCTAGATTCTCTCCGATACCATAATCATTTTTATTGTCTAAAGCGTTTCTATTAGTTAATCCAGTGATTTTACCGCCAGTACCCAAATTATCTTTTTCTAAAGTAAGGTATGGTTGTGGATTTTGATTATTAGCATCATTAGTTAAGGTTATCTTTTTAAAATCTGGCGTTTCAGATAAACCAATGGATAAAAGACCATCTCCATTAGTATTGGTATATTTAGTCCTTAAATTTTTTCCAATAAAATTATTATTTTGCTCAGTAATAGTTGTTGTGGTTGATTTTACATCAAATCTGGATCCTAAATACTGAGTTCCATTCCCACTATCACCCGCAAACATCAATCCTTTATTTAAAGTTGTTGTAATCTGATCTGTGGCATCTTTAAAGGTATTTGGTGCAACTCCATTATTACCATCTTTATTTTTAATTGCATTAAATGTTGGTTTTGTGAAACTGGTACCATTTGGCGTAACGCCTAAAGTATCAGCAAAATCTTTCAATTGCTTACCAGATACTGCATCTTTGGAGTTTTCATTAATATCTCCATCTGCAATATTAGTTAATTTCACTGGTGCAGAAGAATTCTCTCCACCGCCTAGAGTTAACGTTCTACCATCGTTATCTGATGTTAATTTTACAGCTTTAGCTGTATCATTCGGTTTTAAAGAAATATTTTCAAACGTTGGTGTTTTACTAACACTAAATGTAAATTTACCCGCATTTCTAGCAATTGTAAGATTTTTATCCGCACTTGCATCTAAATCTACAACTCCACCACTAGAGATCTTTTCTGTAGTAGTTTCACCATTAGCCTTAACAAAAAAACCAGACTTATTAATCATATCAGCAACATTGGATGCTGTTGCTAAAGCATCGGGTTTACTATCATCCGCCTTTACTTTACCTGGATTATTTTGATCTTCTCTAATATCGGCAGTAACAGCTTTAATAACACCACCTTCAACTTTGATAGTTTTATTATCGCCTTGAGTATCTGTTAATTGAACATCCACTGTTATAGTATGTTTATTAGCATTTGCATCGGTTTTACCAGATACTTTAGCTAAGCCAGTTCCTACAAATTCAACTTCATTTGCATTTTGTACTTTAGCTGTATAAGGAGCTCCCGCATTATCTGTAGAATTTGGTGAACGAATCACCCATCCCATTTTGCGTAAATCACCTACTGTAGCAGCATCGCTATCTGGAGCTTGTGTCTTATTTGATAAGTCCAATAAACCATCTTTGGAGGAGCCTCCTGTATAAGAAGTTAAGTTACTAGACACTCCTGTAATAGGTTTACTATTCATTTTCAGACCTGAACTATCTAATACAGGGCCATTATTAATAGTCACTGAATCAAAGGTTGGAGTATCAATAGTCTTTATAGTTATAGTGCTTTGATTACGCTCAACAGAAATATTTTTTCCTTCACTAATTTTAACAACAGAATTCTGCTTAATTCTCTCACCAGTGTTATTGTCCTCATTATTAATATTTAATAAGAAACTAGACTCAGCAATCGCATTATAAACAGCTTCTCCTGTCACTGTATTAGTATCACCTTTTGCTACAGCACCTCGACCAATTTTTGCAATTTTATTTTTTGTATCATCTGTTAAATCTAATGTAAAATCACTGCCTGTAACAGATGTGGTTATTAGACCACCTTGAGTACCTTTAATACTAAGATTCCCACCTAGACCAACTTTATTATTTGAAGTTGGAGCATTTGATTTATCTGCAGTTAAACCAATCGGACTTTTTGAAATATAATCATTAACTTGTACATCCGTTACAAGTTTTGGTGATGTTGAAGTTGGGGATGTGATATTTGCACCATCGCTGAGTTTACTAATTAAAGTAGCGCTATTTAAATCTATAGAAAATAATTTTCCTTGTTTTTGAGCATCTCTCGCTTGAGGTGTAACTGTTAATCCAAGATTATTAGCTGCCTGAGTAGCTTCAACTGCTTCTTCTTTTGCATTAATCGCATCTATTGCATCTTGACCTAATTTTTTAAAAGTAACATTACCATCTGCAATTTTATCTTCAGTAACCGCATTGTTTTGGATTTTTCCTGCCGTTACAGCATTATCTTGAATTTTGTTCGTGGCTATAGAATTATCTGCTAAATGCTTAGTATTGATAGATGAATCATTAATTTTTAATGTTAAAGTATCAGATTCAGGTGATGTTTCAGTAGATATAGGTCCACCTGCTTCACCTTTTATTTTCATCACTCCTGTTTTGAGGTTTACCTTTCCTTTGTTAGAATTGACATCTCCTTCAAAATGTAGATTCAAATCATTAATAGTTTGATTAATCTTGGTGACCTCATTATCAAGTGCAGTCTTAACTGTAGCGCCAGTTACTGTTTTATCATCACCTGCATTAACACGGCCTGTTCCAACTTTAGCTAATGTATCTTGAGTTGTTTGGTCTAGAGAAATAGTAAAAGTAGTATTATTTTTAGCAATATTAATTCCATTACCTTGATTAATATGCAAAGTATCATTATGAACAATTTTACTATCCGAGCCTGTGCTCGTACCGTTTGTCGCGACATTAAAACCAGCTGCTTTAATCGCATTTACAACTTCAGAGGCTTTAGCTAAACCACCAGTATCATTCCCTGTGACAGTAATTGCATTAGCATCAATTGTAGAAGTTTTTACATTAAATGTAACTTTAGCATTTCCATTTTCTGGAGTAACTGTAGCTGTGGTATAGTCACCATCAGAAAACTTCACAATATTGTCATTATTAATACGAGCTTTTGGGGAATCACCTTGATAAACATTAAAACCAAGATTTTTGGCAATGTGATATAGTTGGCTACCGTTGATAGCATCTGTTGAAGTAGCTGTAATGCGTCCTGCTGCTACATTATGTAATTGGCGTTCTTTACCCGCGGAACCAAAAGATACTGAACCATTCTCTGTTTTAGCTAGCCCATTTGTTAAATTAACTGTTTGCTTAGTATAGTTTTCATTTTTAAAAGTAATCATTAAATTACTATTATCAGTACTAACAGCACTTGTCGTTGAACCTTGACCAATAGCAACCGAGTTCTCTTGAGAAGCTGAGGAATTAGATCCTAATGCTATAGAGTTATTACCTGCTGCTTTCGCATTCAAACCTAAAGTAGCAGCGGCAGTACCTGTTGCACCACCTTTTTCATCAATTTGACCAGAGTTAGTATTAGGATCTCCCGTACCTTGACTACTATTCCCAGTATTCACATGAACATATATATTTCTCTCTGAATATTCTGTAAGAATTTTCGCGATGCTATATAATTGTGAGCCATTAACAGCATCTGTAGAATTTTCAGAAACGGCCCCTGGCGCAATATTTTTTAATTGTCGTTCATAACCTTTACTACCAAAAGAAACAATATCCCCAGCAAGAACACTCTCACCACCAGCCCATTGGAATGTAGTTTTTCCAAAAGTAACATTTGATTGTTTTGTTCCAGGGTTATTATTATCAGTTTTAGCTCCACCACCAATAGCAATAGAATTCGCTAAAGTGGCGGCCGCTCCAGAACCGATAGCAACAGTATTGGTTGCACTAGCATTAGCGAATGTCCCTAACGCTAAAGATAAATCTGAGGCTTTCGTTTTTACACCAACAGCTATAGCCAAAGTTTTACTGATAGTATTTTGATAACTTGTAGCGGCTAAAGAGTTACCTGTTAAAGTAGTATATGCTTTTTCAATACTGCCTTTCTGTGCGTTACCTGAATTATCAATATAATCTGTCTGCACAGTTGAAGCCTTATATAAATCATCTCCGCCAATCGCTATTGAAGAATCGCCTTCAGCTATTGTATTACTACCAATTGCAATAGATTGGTCGCCTTTAGCCCATGCACCATCATTTGCAGAATTTCCAGAGCCAATAGCGATTGACTGATTAACAGATTTAGCCCCACTACTCTGATCACCGATTCTTGTATGATGACCAATAGCAATGTTATGTTTACTACCTCCATTATTGTTTACAGACCCCCCATCAGTACGATTGAATCTTTGGTCAATAGAAATAGCAGCCAAAACATTTGATGTCACCGCAATTCCTACAGATAATGCAATGATACTCAACGAAAACTTCGATAAACCAGCTTTACCTGATCTACTCACTTGCTTATCACTCGACGATTTCACATACCCACGAGCAAGTTCTGATACAGCGACCCAAGATTGTGTTGATTTGTTCCAAATAGTTTTAAAAATATTGTTCATAAATGTCCCCAAAGAGTAATGTTTTCTTAGTAGCTTAGGCGGGCATAGCTGTGGCACAGAATTGATATTTCGGGAGGGTACATCATCCTTGATATAATATAAATAATTACTGTTCCAGATAAAGTAATATAGTCAAAAAACTAATGTTTAAATAGAAACAGTAATTATTTTGTGCATTTGCTAAATAATTAAATTTTTAACCGCACTTTTCTTATTTTGGAAATATGATGCCTTATTTCACTGGTTTGATTTTCCAAATTTTCTCAGCGTACTCTAAAATTGTACGATCTGACGAAAAATAACTCATATTTACAATATTTTGCAATGTGCTGTCAAGCCAATCATCCTGATTTTGATATTTTGTATCAACTTTTTGTTGCATATCAACATAGCTACGGAAGTCTGCAAAGGCTTGATAATAATCGTGATATTGCAATGATTGTAATAATTGATGATAACGGTTGAAGTCTGTCGGTGAGAAGCTACCAGAAATAATTTGGTCAACAACTTTACGTAGTTCTTCATCGTTCTGATAATAATCAAATGGACGATATCCATTACGGCGTAATTCTTCCACTTGTTCTACGGTATTACCAAAAATAAAGATATGTTCTTTACCTACATTATCTAAGATCTCAACGTTTGCACCATCTAATGTACCAATTGTAAGTGCACCATTTAAAGCAAATTTCATATTACTTGTACCAGATGCTTCTGTACCCGCTAATGAGATTTGTTCTGAAATGTCTGCAGCTGGAATAATTAATTCCGCTAAGCTCACACTATAGTTTGGAATAAAGACGAGTTTTAAACGGCCTTGTAAACGTTCATCATTATTAATGATATTTGCCACATCATTAATTAAGTTGATTGTTTGTTTCGCCGCATAATAAGCTGAAGCTGCTTTACCCGCTAAAATAAATACGCGTGGTACCCAATCTTTTTCTGGGTTTTCAATCATTGCATTGTAACGTGCAATAATGTGCAATACGTTTAAGATTTGACGTTTATATTCGTGAATACGTTTTACTTGTACATCAAATAATGCATTTGGATTTACTTCAATACCCAATTCATTTTTAATGTAGTTTGCTAATTTCACTTTGTTATTGTACTTGATCTGTGCAACTGATTTTTTCAATTCAGGATCTTGTACTTTATCTTTTAATAACGTTAATTGGCTTAAGTCACGACGCCATTCTTTACCGATATATTTATCAAATAATGCTGATAATTCTGGGTTTGCAACACCAATCCAACGACGAGGTGTAATACCATTCGTTACGTTAGTGAAGCGCTCTGGGTAAATACGCGCGAAGTCAGCAAACGTTGAAGTCACCATTAAATCGGAATGGATTGCCGCTACACCGTTAACTTTGTTTGAGCCAACCACAGATAACCAGCCCATACGTACTTTACGATGATCGCCTTCTTCAATTAATGATACGCGACGGATGAAGTCTGCATCAGTTGTCACATAAGTGCGGACATATTCTAAGAAATAATCGTTGATTTCGAAGATCATTTGTAAATGACGCGGTAAAATGTGTGCCATCATTTCCACTGGCCAAGTTTCTAATGCT
The DNA here is from genome assembly GCA_049941595.1 of Bisgaard Taxon 46. Taxonomy (GTDB): domain Bacteria; phylum Pseudomonadota; class Gammaproteobacteria; order Enterobacterales; family Pasteurellaceae; genus Pasteurella. The sequence continues at coordinate 335,816 of JBNFNA010000004.1, read as the reverse complement.
TCAGACATTAATGTGTGGCAAGTGTATGAGAATACACGACGGGTAATATCCCACGCTTTTTTCCACTCGAAACCTTCTTCATCAATTAAAATCACCATTAACTCTGGAATGGCTAATGCTGGGTGCGTATCGTTTAGGTGGATCGCAACTTTATCAGCAAAGTTTTCCATTGTGTTATGGATACGTTTATGACGATAAATAATATCTTGTAATGAGGCAGAAACTAAGAAGTACTCTTGACGTAAACGTAACTCACGGCCACTCCAAGTAGAATCATCAGGGTATAAAACACGCGAGATATTTTTACTTAAAGTGCGGTCTTGAACTGCAGCAAAATAATCCCCTTTGTTGAAGTCAGCAAGATCGAAACGATCGCCTGCGTAAGCACCCCATAAACGAAGTGTTGCCGCAGAATCATTTGCATAACCAGGGATCATTTGGTCATAAGCTAAAGCCACTACTTCTTCTTGGCTTGTCCAAATACATTTTTTACCTTCAAAATGGATGCCACCACCGAAACGGATAGTGTGACGTTTAGAAGGGCGGATAAATTCCCAAGGTGCACCTTTATCTAACCACGCATCTGGTTTTTCAACTTGATGACCGTCTTCAATTTCTTGCTTGAACATACCGTACTCATAACGAATACCGTATCCTACGCCTGGTAATGCAAGTGTAGCGATAGAGTCCATAAAGCAAGCTGCTAAACGACCTAAACCACCGTTACCTAAACCTGGGTCAACTTCTTTTTCAAGCACATCTTCTAAATTCACATTGAGTTCAGCGAGAGCTTCTTTTGCTACGTCGTATACACCTTCTGCAAGCATTGCATTAGACAGTGTACGACCAATCAAGAACTCCATTGAAAGGTAATATACGCGACGAGTTTCTTCGCTTCTTGCTTGGCGAGCTGTGGTAATCCAACCTTCAGTGACAAAATCACGAACTGCATACAAGGTTGCATTTAACCAGTCACGTTGGCTTGCTTCTTTTGGTGAACGACCAATAGAGAAGATCAATTTTGAAACGATGCTTTTTTTCAAAGAATCGACTGTAATTTCTGGGCGATTATAGAGAAAAGGAGAATCAAAGTTATCCATAATCATAATTGTTTTACACTCCTAGTTATTTTAAAAAACGGTGCAATTTAGTCATATTTGACTAAAAATGCAACAATTTTTTATCAAAAAATATCAAAAAACCAAATCTACACAATTTACGTCAACATTTAGTGGCTTGATAAAATGCGCTGATATAAGTCTTTATAACCAACTGCAGAGATCTGCCAACTAAAATCTTTCTCCATCGCTGCGGTTCTTACCGTGAACCACAAACGTTGTTTTTGCCATAGAGCAAATGCATTTGCGATTGTTTGGCGTAATGCCTCACTAGTTGCTTGCTCAAAAACAAAGCCTGTTGCAGTATGATTTTTAATATTTTCTGCGCTTGAATTAACCACGGTATCGGCTAATCCACCTGTTGAACGTACTAATGGTAATGTACCGTATTTCAAACCATATAATTGTGTTAAGCCACAAGGTTCAAAACGGCTTGGAACTAAAATCACATCACCACCCGCAATCATTAAATGTGATAATGCCTCATCATAACCAATCTTAACCGCAATATTTTGTGGGTATTGCTGCGCTAAATGCTGAATACCGGCTTCTAAATGCGGTGAGCCTGAACCTAGAATCGCTAATTGACCACCTTGTTTTACAATTTCGTCGGCACTATCAATTAATAAATCCACGCCTTTTTGTTCTGTTAAGCGTGTCACCATTACAAATAACAAAGCTTCTGGATCTTGTGGTAAGTTAAAGTACGCTTGTAACGCTTCTTTATTTTTACGCTTACCTGTCATTGATTTCAATTTGTAGTGATGCGCAATATAAGTATCGTTATTTGGATGCCAAATTTGCTCATCTACCCCATTTAAAATACCCACTAATTTACCTTGTAAATCCAATGTGGTTAATAAACCTTGTAAGCCATAAGCAAATTCAGGTGTTGTAATTTCTTTCGCATACGTTGGGCTAACAGCGGTCACGGCATCAGAATAATATAAACCAGCTTTCAAATATGAAATCTGACCGTGCAGTTCTAAACCATCAATATGGAACATTTCTGATGGTAAGCCGATTTCAAATAAATGGTGATACGCAAATTGCCCTTGATACGCCAAGTTATGAATAGTGAAAACCGATTTTGCTGGACGGCCTTTATTAAATAAATAAGCGCTAGTTAAACCTGCGTGCCAGTCGTGTGCGTGTACCACTTCTGCGTGCCACCAGCTATCCAAACCTGTGGTAAGTTCTGCAGCAACCCAAGCTAATAAGGCAAAACGTTTATAGTTATCACCATAATCGTTGTACCACTGATCGTGGTAAGGATTGCCTTCACGTTGGTATAAGTGCGGTGCATCAATTAAATAAACACCAAGGCCTTTGTACTCACCATAACGCAATACAATATGTCCTGCAAAATTATCAAATTCACTCACAACAGAAGTATGAGGAATACCGGCAACAATCGCAGGATAAGCAGGTAAGACGATACGTGCATCAATGCCAATTTCTCTTTGTGCAAAAGGCAATGCCCCCATCACATCCGCAAGTCCACCGGTTTTTAATAAAGGATATAACTCCGAGCAAACGTGTAATACTTTCATTTTTTATACCTTTAAATAAATTACAAAAGAAAATACGGCATAACGTGTCACCGTATTCTCTTCTTAGTTCATCGCTGATTAATCAAGATGCGCTTCCGAAACAACTTCTTCACCGTTCAATTTCTTTAACATTGAAGGGGTCACAAGCACTACGCCACCAGAACTTACTCTAAAACGTTGGCGATCTAATTCAAGATTTACACCAATTTCCATACCATCAGGAATGAAAGAATGGCGATCGATAATACAACGTTTTAATTTACAGTTTTTACCGATGGTCACTTGCGGTAACACAACACAATGATCAATTTCAGAACCTTCATTGATCTTAATGCGGTCGAATAATACAGAATAGCTAATTGATGCGTCTGTAATTACACAGCCACCCGAAATCAATGAATTGTCTACTGGACGTGCATTTTCTTTCTTATAGAAGAATTTAGATGGATAAGTTTGTACTGGGTTACCACGAATTGGCCAGCTTTGGTCGTAAATATCTAATTGTGGATTTTCACACACAAGGTCAATATTAGATTGCCAGAAGCTATCCAATGTACCCACGTCACGCCAATAAATTTCACCTTCAGTATTGCGTCCCATACAAGAACGGCTAAATGGATGTGCATATAACACACCTTCTTCTAATGCTTTTGGTAATACATCTTTACCAAAGTCGTGAGAAGTGTAAGGTGAAGTGACTTCACGTTCTAAAACGTCGTAAAGATAATTTGCATCAAATACATAAATCCCCATTGATGCTAATGACGTGTTTGGCTTACCAACCATTGCTGGTGGATCTTTTGGTTTTTCCACGAAAGATTTCACTTTCAAGTTTTCATTTACCGCCATTACACCAAATTCACTGGCTTTTTCACGTTCAACTTCGATACAGCCCACAGTACATTTCGCACCGCTGTTGATATGGTCTAATAGCATTTGGCTATAATCTTGTTTATAAATATGATCACCCGCCAAAATTAAGATATATTTCGGACAATAGTGATCGCGAATAATGGCCATATTTTGGTAAACAGCATCCGCAGTTCCACGATACCAAGTCGAGTCATCAATTTGCTGACGAGCTGGTAACATATCAATAAATTCACCACGCTCTGCTGGTAGGAAAGACCAACCATTTTGTAAGTGACGTAATAAAGAATGTGCCGCATATTGTGTAACAACACCAATTCGGTTTAAACCCGAGTTCAAACAATTTGATAATGCAAAATCGATAATACGACGGTTTCCCCCGAAATATAGCGCTGGTTTTGCACGTTTATCAGTTAATTCATACAAACGAGAACCACGGCCACCAGCAAGAATTAACACGAGCGTGTCTTTAACCAACTCATATTTATTAGGCAATTTAGCGATGCTACTATTCATAATGACCTCCATTATTATTGGGGATGCTGCACAACCCATATCAACAGCCCTTTTTTGTTGTTTACATATTACTTACTGTTTAATTTTTGCAACACACCAAAAGAGAGATCTCCTAGCTCAACAATACCGCTTTGAGCCTTTAAGTTTGCTGCACAATACACAACTTCCCAATCACCTTTTGGTAACAAAAAAGTTTGTAATTCTGCTTTGGTATTCATCAAGAACAGCCATTGTTCGTCTAATCTAATTTGCAAAGCTTTTGTGTCTTGATTATGCCAATCTTCTACTGTCATAGGCTCACCTTTCGGGTTAAGCCACTGCACATTTGCATCAGACCACCACTCGTCTTTTTGCAAACTGTTAATTTTTTTTCTTAAAGCAATCGTTTGCTTGGCTAAGTCGAAGAGTTTTTGATTAAAATCGTTCCACTTCAACCACGCAATTTCATTGTCTTGGCAATACGCATTGTTATTACCAAATTGTGAGTTTCCAAATTCATCACCCGCTAATAGCATTGGTGTACCATTAGCTAACAGCAAGCTACTCAACAATCCAACACTACTTAAAAATCTCGCATTTTCGACCGCACTTGGTACATTTTCTATGCCTTCAATACCGTGGTTATAGCTATTGTTTTGGTTGCGACCATCACGATTTTCTTCGCCATTCGCCCAGTTATGTTTTTCGTTATAGCTCACTAAATCACGTAATGTAAAGCCATCGTGTGCGGTAATGTAATTCACTGTACAATGCGGCTTGCGATCACCACGTTTAAAAATATCACTTGAGCCTGCAAAACGCTGTGCAAATGCGCCATTTTCACCACTTTTCCATAACCAAAAACGGGTCATATCATCACGAAAACGGTCATTCCATTCAGCAAAGTAATCGGGAAAATTACCCACGTGATAACCAAAATCACCAATATCCCAAGGTTCTGCGATTAATTTGCATTTTTGTAAACTTGGCACTGCCATCATATCGGCAAATAATTTCGCTTGTCGGTTAAAACTGCCTTCGCCTTCTCGTCCAAGCACAGCACCAAGGTCAAAACGGAAACCATCAACGTGACATTCCTCAACCCAATATCGTAAGCAATCTATAACCCAACGGCGAGTCATTGGGTGCGATAAATTGACGGTATTGCCACAACCTGTCCAATTTCGGTAATGCCCATTTTCATCTTGCCAATAATAAACAGCATCATCGATTCCTCGTTGGCTCAAGGTTGGAAAGCGTTTCTCAGACTCAACGGTATGATTGAATACCACATCTAAAATCACTTCGATTCCCGCTTGGTGCAAGGCTTTCACCATATTTTTAAATTCCGTTAGCGGTGTGCTACCCGCTTGTTGTGACCAATACTTTGGCTCAACTGCAAACATCGCTAATGGGCTATATCCCCAATAATTCTCTAACCCTAATTGCTGTAAATGAACTTCATCCACTTGGTAATTAATTGGCAATAATTCCACTGCAGTTACGCCAAGATCTTGCAAATAAGCGATCATCGTTGGGTGAGCTAACGCAGCATAAGTGCCTCGAATGTTCTCTGGCAAATCATTACGTAATTTCGTCAAGCCTTTCACATTCATTTCATAAATCACAGTTTGTGACCAAGGTGTGTGTAATGGCTTATCTTGTTGCCAATCGAATTCCTCATCTATAACAACGGCTTTCGGGGCAAGATGTGCATTATCTCGATTATCAGACAAATCAAACCAAGCACGTTTTTCTGCGGTGCTCAAATCAGGTTTTCCGACCACTGCTTTCGCATAAGGATCAAGCATTAGTTTGTTAGGATTCGCTAAAGTGCGGTCAGATTTTCCTAAAATTCGATAACCATATTCTGTTCCAACAGAAACATCACTTAACCAAATATGCCAAACGCCGTCATTACTCGGATTTAATTCAAATTTTTTCTCATTTCCTTTTGAATCAAAAATACACAGTTCAACTTTTGCAGCTGCGCTTGAAAAAAGAGCAAAATTATAGCCGACGATCCCGTCTTCAATTTGTTTTGAACAGCCTAATGGATATGGCTTCCCTGTTTTTACTACGTTCATATTTACAACAATTCAATTAATTACAACAAAATAAAGTTTTGTGGGGAGAATGGTGCGTAAATACGCACCTATCGCATTTATTCCCCTTTATATTTCAAATAAATAGTTGCCAATGGTGGCACTGAAATAGAAATCGATTGTGGTCTTTCGTGGCTTTCAATTTCTTCTGAAACTACCTCACCATAGTTACCTACATTAGAACCTTGATAGAATTCAGAGTCTGTGTTTAAAATTTCAACGTATTTTCCAGCCACATTCACACCGATACGATAATCGTGACGAGGCACTGGCGTGAAGTTACTCACAACGATAATACGCTCACCATTTTTGCTACGACGTTCAAACGCAAATACAGAATTCTCACGATCATCAACAACTAACCAATCGAAACCTTCAGGATCGCCATCTAACTCAAAGAGCGGTGCATTTTTTTGATAAATATGGTTAAGATCTTTCACTAACAATTGCACGCCTTGATGCCATTTACCACCGTGTTCTTCTTCAAGTAAGAACCAATCTAAACTTTCTTCATAGTTCCACTCACGACCCTGTGCAAACTCATTGCCCATAAATAGCAATTTTTTGCCTGGATAGCCCCACATATAGCCATAATAAGCACGTAAGTTTGCGAATTTTTGCCACGCATCACCCGGCATTTTGCCTAACAATGAACATTTGCCGTGTACCACTTCATCGTGTGAAAGTGGTAATACAAAGTTCTCGCTGTATTGATACACCATACCAAATGTCATTTGATCGTGATGATATTGGCGATAAACAGGATCTTTTTCCATATAGGAAAGCGTGTCATTCATCCAACCCATATTCCATTTGAAATGGAAACCTAAACCGCCCTCTTTACTTGGCTTAGTTACGCCTGCAAAAGAGGTTGACTCTTCGGCAATAGAAATTGCACCATTCAGTTCTGAATCAATTTTCCAGTTTGTATGTTTTAAAAATTCAATCGCTTCTAGATTTTCACGTCCACCATATTGGTTCGGAATCCACTCGCCTTCTGCACGGCTATAATCGCGATAAATCATTGAAGCAACGGCGTCCACTCGAATACCGTCTAAACCGAAACGTTCTAACCAATAAAGTGCGTTACTTGATAAGAAATTGCGTACTTCATTGCGACCATAGTTATAAATTAATGTGTTCCAGTCTTGGTGGTAACCTTCACGTGGGTCAGAATGTTCATACAATGCGGTGCCGTCAAACGCAGCCAAGCCGTGTGTATCACTAGGGAAATGCCCCGGTACCCAGTCTAGAATCACGTTAATGCCTGCTTCGTGTGCTTTTTCGACTAAGCGTTTAAAACCTTCAGGAGTGCCAAAACGGCTAGTTGGTGAATAAAGTCCAAGTGGTTGATAACCCCAAGAACCATCGAATGGGAATTCTGATAATGGTAAAAACTCAATATGCGTAAAGCCCATTTCTTTCACATAAGGAATTAGTTCATCTGCGATTTGGTCATAATCAAGCCAGAAGTTATTTTCTAAATTACGGCGCCAAGATCCAAGATGCACTTCATAAATTGAAATCGGTTGATCAAATTGATTTGCCTTGCGACGTTTCTCTGTCATTTCAACCGTTGCTGGCAGCATACTAATTTGTGACGCAGTATCAGGACGTAATTGCGAGCAGAATGCATAAGGGTCTGCTTTTAAACGTAGCTGACCGTGACAATCAATTAATTCAAATTTATAGAGCTGTCCGAGGGAGGCTTTCGGTAAAAATAGCTCCCAAACACCGCTCTTTTGATGGAAACGCATCGGGTGACGACGACCATCCCAATAGTTGAAATCCCCAACCACAGAAACACGTTTAGCATTAGGTGCCCATAAACGGAAATTCACACCCGATACACCGTCACATTCCATAAAATGTGCGCCTAGCACTTCATAAGGACGTAAATGCGATCCTTCACTTAACAACCAGTTATCTAAATCACCTAACATCGGGTGAAAACGGTATGGGTCTTCAATAATTTGTGACTCTTTACCCCAGTACACTTGTAATTGATAAGCAAAAAAGCTACGTGTTTCAGGGACTACACCAACAAAGAAGCCTTGCTCATCGACACAAGTTAATTCGATAACTTCTTTGCCCCTTTCTTTTTCAAGCACAACGACTTTGTTCGCATCAGGTAATAACGCGCGAATTTCGATGCCATTTTCAGTTTCGTGCATTCCTAGTACAGAAAATGGATCAGAATGTGTTCCTTCAAAAAACTGATTGATAACTGCTGGTGAAACTAATTGAACCATAACAAATCCTCAATAAATAAACGGCTAGAAAGACTAGGCTTGGCGAGCTTGCGTAATTGTTCTTAAGAATGACGTTATATTTTCGTCGTTGAACATTACATCTAAAGAACAAGCTAATTTCTTACGCCAATTTGGGTACTCCCTATCCGTGCCTGGTAAGTTAAATGACACTTCTTGACTTAATAAATTTTCCAATTGCACACCAATGAGTTGCGTACGGCTTTTCGCAAGATATTGGTGGATCACATAATTCAAATGTGCGTGCATTGCCATTGACAACGCATCCCCCTCATAATTAGTCGGTAAAAATTGATCACGATGTAAGCTATTTAACAATGCTTGTTTATCAATCACACGTTGTTCATATTTTTGTTTTAACACATCCCCTTGCAATACGCCTAACTGGTTGAATAAGTTTAAATCAACACAATGCCAGAAACTTTGTAATGACGGCACATCGTGTGTGCCAATAGTAGCAAAGGCTTTTAATGGGAACTCGTTACCTAACGGGAATTGATTGTTTCTTTGTTCAAAATACAGAACAAAATAAGAGAACACTTGAAACTCGTTTAATTTTGACCGCACTTCATCAGGTACGGTGCCAAGATCTTCACCGATCACTAAACAACGATTACGTTGACTTTCAATCGCTAAGATCGCCATAAACGCATCAAATGGATAGTGCACATAAACACCGTCAACCGCAGTTTTGCCTTCAGGAATTAACCACAAACGGAATAAACCAAGTACGTGATCAATACGCAGAATACCGAAGTGTTGCATATTGGTACGTAACATCTCGATAAACGGTTGGAAACCGCGAGCTTTCAATTCTTCAGGGTTATAAGGCGGTAAGTTCCAGTTTTGACCAACAGGGCCGAGCGGATCTGGTGGAGCTCCCACTGATGCATTGACAAAATAAAGCTCAGGATCAGACCAAACATCCACGCTACCACGCGAGCTATTTACCGCTAAGTCGCCATAAATCCCTAACTCCATTCCGCAAGATTGGCAGCAAGCCTTAATCTCTTTGAGCTGTTCTTCCATTAGCCATTGTTGCCAAGCGTAAAACTCAATTTGTTTTTGATATTTTTTGAAAAACGCCTTTTGCTCAACGGCAGTCAATTGTTGCCATTCGTCACGCCAACCAAGCCAACCAATATCTAATTCTGTCGGTTCAGTTTCGTGCGATTGATGATCTAACACTTCAAATAAGCCTTGTAACAATAAGGCATCGCCTTTTTCTTGCATAAATTGTTTAAATGCATCTCGACGTTGGATAATTTGAGCTGATTTACTGCGTTTAGAAAATTCAAAAAGTTGTAAAAGTGCGGTCTGTTTTAGCGCAGTTACAGCAGAATAATCCACAAGTTCTGATTCTCTCAAATCCACAATTTGTGATTGAACATCCGAACTCGCAAACCATTCTTGTGCAACTTTTGATAATTTGAATTCTGGTAACGCTTGAATATCCAAGTAAATTGGATTCAACCAACGACGAGAAGAAGAACTATAAGGACTTGCCCATTCAGGCACAGCTGAATACATTAAATGCAATGGGTTAATCCCAATAAAATCAGCGCCTTGTTTTGTCGCCTGTTCAATTAAATAACGTAAATCACCAAAGTCACCAATACCCCAGTTTTGTTTTGAACTTAAACTATAAAGTTGAATGTTTAACCCCCACGCTTTTTTCTGACTAAGTAGCGGTGGTTGATAAGCGGTTTTTGGTGAAATGATTAAACGTACACGATATGTTTTTTTATTCGCTTTAATGACTAAAAAATAATAGCCATAATCGAGAGGTTCAAGAGAAAGAAAGTCGTTAGAAGAGAGAGAATTCTCGGACAATAACTGCCCATTTTCAGAAAATACTTGATAAGTAAGAGAGCGTTGAGAAAGGGATAAATTCGTTAAATGATATTGAATCGGTTCACTCTCAAAAAAAATAGCGACATCATCAAAATAATCAGCAGATTTTTTCTTTTTCCCTGATTTTTTCAATAATTCTGTGAAATACGTTAATGTTTCAGGACTGGCGTAAATCAAATGCCCATCAATGTCATAATGCGATGTTGCAATCCCAAGTTGCTGAGCTTCCTGCATTAAGTCTGTAATATTCACTTATTACCTACCTATAAATTTGAATAATACTTGATAAGTATTCTATCCAAGCAGTCTACAAAAACAACAATTTTTCTACAAATTAGTGATCTTCATCAATAACAAAGTCAAACCAATCAATCACATCTTTTTCGTGAATGCCGTTTTGAATCAAAATATTGGCGTTTTTAACGGAATCTGGGGAGCCAGAACTGAGGGGATGCCAATCAAAGAGCGGTTTATTTTCGTGTAATAAACGATAAGCACAAGTCGCTGGAAGCCAATGGAAATCTGGTAAATTCTTTTTGGTGAGTTTTGTGCAATCAGGTTCAAATTTAAAGCGCTGACAATAATTGGTACATTTGCCAGTGTCTAAATCTAACAAGTTGCACGCAATCCGAGTGTAATATAATTTTTGGCGTTTGCCTCGCCCTTCAATGAATTTTCGGTAGCAACATTTACCACAGCCGTCACAAAGTGCCTCCCACTCTGCCTCGTTCATTTCTAGCAATGTTTTATGTTTCCAAAATTCTGGCTCTAGCTGCATTAGATTAATCACTCAATTTGCCCACAAAAAATTAAGTGCGATATTCTACCGCACTTAATTTACAGATCAATCACTTTACATCGTTCTTGGCTTTTTATGGATAAAACTGAAATAGAGTTCCCAAAGCACGATGATAACAGTCAAACTCAAATACACAATTGAAGCTAAAGTAATATTTTTCACTGACCAATAATAATGTATTGCACCGAACAATAAGGCAAAATAACCGAGTTTATGTACATATCCCCAAGATTTACCCATCGCATTTTTTACGGCAGGCAATGAGCTTACCGACATCAATGTCAAAATCAAGAACGCGCAAAGCCCGACGATTAAATAATGACGTAAAATAATTTCTTGTAAAAACAGGCTGATATCGCCACCTAACTCTAGAAGGAAATACGAAGCAATATGCAAGATGGCATAAAACCATACCCATAATCCCAATGCCCGACGCAAAATTTGCAATTGGAATTGCTTCAATAAATTAAAAACAATCCCCAATACAAAGACAACTAATAAAATCGTGATAGCAGTGAAACCGAGGAAATGTTGAATTTCTTTAATTGGATCTGCACCGAGTCGCGTTTCATCGCCACTTAATAGTACATAGGCTAACCATAATGCAGGTAATGCCGATAAACTATGTGCCACAACTCTTAACGTTTTCAACATTAGAAATATTCCCTTAAATCTAAGCCTTTATACAAATGAGCCACTTCTTGTTCATAGCCATTAAACATCAATGTTGGTTCACGTTTGATGCCTAATAAACCACCGCCACCAATCACACGTTCACTTGCTTGTGACCAACGTGGATGATCCACTGTTGGGTTCACGTTCGCATAGAAGCCATATTCGTGTGGCGCGGCTTGATTCCAAGTTGTGACTGGCTGCTCTGAAGTTAATTTAATTTTGACGATAGATTTAATATTTTTAAACCCATATTTCCAAGGCACGACTAAACGAATTGGGGCACCGTTTTGTGGTGCTAATGTTTTGCTATACAAACCAACTGACAATAACGTCAATGGATGCATAGCTTCTTCGATCGTTAAACCTTCCACATAAGGGTAAATTAATCCACCACCAAAGAACGGATTTTTCACGCCCGGCATTGATTCTGGATCATATAAAGTTTCAAATGCTACATATTTTGCTTTGCTCGTTGGTTGAACTAAGGCAAGTAATTTATTTAATTCAAAGCCGATCCAAGGGATCACCATTGACCAAGCTTCTACACAACGAAAACGGTAAATGCGTTCTTCTAATGGCAACTGTTTCATTAGCTGATGAACATCAAAAGTCATTGGCTTTTCAACTTCACCTTCTACACGCAACGTCCAAGGCTCTGTTTTCATCGCTGATGCGTATTTAGCCGGCATTTCTTTGGCTAAACCAAATTCATAGAAATTGTTGTAACCAATCACTTTATTTTCAGGTGTTAACACGAGCGATTGCGGATTGCTGTCTTTTACAAATGAAAGTATTTTACGCCCATCATCATTTGCTTGTGCAATATTGGGTATCAGTGAAGCAGCCCCCATTACGCCCATTGTTTGAATCAATTTTCTACGTTCAAAAAAGATATGTTCTGGTGTGACATCATTTTCAGTAAATTTTCGCATTTTTCCCCCAATATATGATTGGTTTATAAAATAAAATATAACTTCATTAATTATTGATATGGGGGATTAGACGACAATCTGTTCAACATCCTTACAGAAAAAATAACGCTATTCTTTATTCCATAAAAGTGCGGTGGATTTTCCATAAGTTTTTTGCATCACTTGTGCTATGATACGCCACAGAAATCCATAGCATATTTGCATTTAATAAAGGAATAATGATGACCGAAATTACAAAACTCGATCCAGATCAAGCAATTGATATTGCTTATGATATTTTTCTAGAAATGGCACCTGAACACCTCGACCCTGCTGATATTTTATTATTCAACTTACAATTTGAAGAACGTGGTGCAGTAGAATTTGTGGAAACCGCTGATGATTGGGATATGGAAATCGGCGTATTGATCGACCCTAACGCTTATGCCGAAGTGTGGATTGGTTTAGTGAACGATAAAGATGAAATGGATGATGTGTTTGCCAAGTTCCTCATTTCACACCGTGAAGAAGATCGAGAATTCCACGTGATTTGGAAAAAATAATCCAAACGCACAAACAAAAATGCCGAGTTTTCCCTCGGCATTTTTTATTGATTATCGGCAATTAACGACGAAAAACTTTCACATTGCTAAAACCTTGTTCTTTTAAGTACAACGCTTGTAATTTACTCATTACGCCACGCTCACAATATAAAAGATAGTTTTTGCTTTGATCTAAAGTTGCAAATTGTGAAGACAATTTATAGAACGGCATTAACTGCACATTGTCTATTTCTAATGGGTTTTCATCAGTTTCTTCTGGGCTACGAATATCCAAAATCACATCTTGCGATGCTAAGACAGAAACGGTGTCTACTTCAACTACGTCTTTTTCAGTTTGCTCTGCAATCTGACGAATATCTAAATATTGCGCATTTTGCACCGCACTTTCTAGCACATCAAAATTGAAGTTACCTTCTTCCGCTTCAATTTTTTCTTTGATTGCTTTTACCGTTGGATTTTTTGAAATGACGCCACAAAATTCTGGCATTGATTTTGCAATATCATCTGTGCCAATTTCTTTTGCCATTGCGATGATTTGCTCTTTGTCGTGCGTGATCAATGGACGCAACACTAAGCAATCAGAAGCCTCATCGATTAAACGCAAATTCGTTAAGGTTTGGCTAGAAACTTGACCCAACGCTTCACCAGTTACAATAGCTTGAATACCAAAACGCTCTGCAATATGGCTTGCTGCACGCATCATCATACGTTTTAACACCACGCCCATTTGCCCGTTATCGACTTTTTCTAAAATCTCGCCAACAACGCCCTCAAAATTGATCGCCACAAAACGCACTTTGTGTGATTCGCTATAACGTTGCCAAATGTGATATGCCATTTGCTTCACACCAATCTCGTGTGCCGCACCGCCTAAATTGAAGAAACAATAATGCACGCGCGAACCACGACGAATTAACATATAGCTCGATACACCTGAATCAAAACCACCCGAAATCAATGAAAGTACATCTTCTTGTGTACCAATTGGGTAACCACCAATCCCCTGATGACGTGCTTTCACCAACATCATTTTGTCATTTTCAATATCAATACGTACTGTCACATCAGGTTTACTTAATTGCACTTTGGCAGAAGCAATATGTTGATTTAAACCACCGCCCACGTAGCGTTCTACATCTAAAGAATTAAACTCGTGTTTCCCTTTACGTCTTACTCGCACGCAGAACGTTTTATTTTCAAGGCTTGAGCCAACATCTTGTAAAGTTTGCTCAAAAATATCGTGCATTGTTTCAAACGGCTTTTCATCGACTTCTAAAAAGTGGTGAATACCAGGGATACGCTGTAACAACTCGATCAAGTGCGGTCGATTTTCTTCATTTTTTGACCGCACTTCGATGTAGTCCCAATGTCGAACCACCGCCACAGAATCATCATATTTATTTAAAATATTGCGAATGTTCCCCGTTAAAATCTTCACAAATCGTTTACGCACCGATTCACTTTTAATCATAATTTCAGGGAAAAGTTTGATGATAAATTTCATAATTTCCGTCTATTTAGTCACATAAATTCATAAGCCGTGCATTCTAGCAGATCAAACAAAGAATAAAAAACCTTTACACCGTTTTTAATTTAAACTGAATATAAACCCAATATCGTTATAAATAATCTTATATAACAATAAGAAATAAATATATTAAACAAAGACAAAGAAAAGCCTTTCTGCTCAAGAAAGTCCTGCTTTTTGATTTAAATCAATAACAATTCCGACTATATACCTACAATAAAGTAACTATTTTTGAGTATTCAATAATACTAATATTATTTTGTTATATACTTGGTTATATAACCATATTCTGGAGTGACTTATGTCGAAAATGAAAAAACGTTCTTTAATTGCCGCAGTGGGTTTAATGGCATTAGGCGCAAGTGCATTATTTGGTGTTCAATATGTGATGCACGAAACAAGCTCACCGGAATTTTGTGTCAGTTGCCACTCAATGAGTTTCCCACAAGAAGAATGGGAAGCCAGTGTACATTTTTCTAATCAAAAAGGGATTCGTGCAAATTGTGCTGATTGTCACGTTCCTCCTGGTGGTTTGCATTACGTTAAAGCGAAAGTTTTCGCCTTAAAAGACGTTTGGTATGAACTCAATGGTAAAATTCCTGATCGTGAAGCCTTTGAAAAACACCGTTACGAAATGGCTAAAACTGTTTGGGATGATATGAAAGCGACAGATTCAGCTACTTGCCGTAGTTGCCACAGCTTAGAAGCAATGGAAATTTCATCACAATCTAAATCTGCACAAACAATGCACGAATTAGCAAAATCTGACGGACAAACCTGTATTGATTGCCACAAAGGTATCGTCCACTTCTTACCAGAAATCCCTGAAGAAACCATACCAGTGGCGACAACGGAAAGCAAACCAGCTGTTGTAGCTGATCATTCTCAACCACTCTATGCTCAATCGATTTCAACGGCAACAACGGCAAACGGCAGTGAAATTCGTTTAATGCCTTATGCAACATTAACAGACTGGAAAAATGAAGGGCAAAAAACAACAGCCACATTAAAAGGTTGGCAACAAGTGGGAGCAGAATCCATCGTTTATATGGATCTTGGTAAACGCATTATTTTAGCGTTATTAGAAGAGGAAGCAAAAGAGCAAGTCAATGTAATTAAAACAGTACAGGATGAAGTCACTGACTCTGAATGGAAAGAAATTACGCTCAATGTCACGGTACCACAAGATAAATTAACGCCTGATTTGGTAGCACTTAACCAAATTGGTAACAGATTAAATCAAACTCATTGTAGTGGTTGCCACGCTGTGATTGAGGCAGATCACTATACTGCAAATCAATGGATTGGTGTCGTTAATTCAATGAAAGATCGCACTGCATTAACGGCTGAAGAAGTAAGGGCACTGACTATTTATTTACAACGTAACAGTAAAGATATGGTTGGAGCTGGCCACTAACTAAAAAATAAATTACTGACTCCGAGCTTGTGATCCTAAGTCTAAAGATATGGTAGCAAGCCAGCAATAAGTTCGCTTATGCCATGGATAACCGAGAAATTGATTATCCACTCATATTTAGAAAGGTGTCAAAACTTTAACTACTTATTAAATAAGCGAGGCTTTATATGAAAAAAGAGAACAAAGTAGATATAAAACGTAGAGAGTTTCTCAAAAACTCATCTCTTGGTATTGCTGGCGCATCTTTAAGCGGTGGCGTTGTTGGTACATTGGTTTCGCCAAGTGCGGTTGCTGCTGAAAGTAAAACTGTGGTAACTGCAGCACACTGGGGGCCATTGGGTGTCGTAGTTGAAAATGGCAAAGCAGTAAAATCAGGACCTGCGATTCCAACAGTTATCGAAAATGAATTGCAATCTGTTGTACCTGATCAGCTTTACAGTGAAACTCGTATCAAATACCCAATGGTTCGCAAAGGCTATTTAGCTAACCCTGGTAAAAGCGACACCACAATGCGTGGTCGTGATGAATGGGTTCGTGTAACTTGGGATCAAGCACTCGACTTAATCGACAAAGAATTCAAACGTGTTCGTTCAGAAGGCGGATTTGAAAATATCTTCGGTGGTTCTTATGGCTGGAAAAGCTCAGGTTCTCTCCACTCAAGCCGTACTTTACTACACCGTTACCTCAATGCCACGGGGGGGTTCGTAGGACATAAAGGTGACTACTCTACTGGTGCAGCACAAGTAATTATGCCGCACGTATTGGGAACAATCGAAGTTTATGAACAACAAACCAGTTGGGAAACCATCTTAGAAAACACTGATATTATCGTGTTATGGTCTGCAAACCCGCTTACCACACTACGTATCGCTTGGACTGCAACAGACCAACAAGGTATTGAGTACTTCAAAAAATATCAAGCAACAGGCAAACGTATTATTTGTATTGACCCAATTAAAAGTGAAACCTGTAAAATGCTTAACGCAGAATGGATCCCTACTAATACGGCAACAGACGTTCCATTGATGTTAGGTATTGCGCATACTTTAGTGACACAAGATAAACACGACAAAGCCTTCTTGAAAAAATACACAACAGGCTATGCAAAATTCGAAGAATACTTGCTCGGTAAAGTCGATGGACAAGCAAAAGATGCTGAATGGGCAAGCAAAATCTGTGGCGTACCCGTTGATGTAATCAAACAACTTGCAACTGACTTCTCATCAAAACGTACAATGTTAATGGGTGGTTGGGGTATGCAACGTCAACGTCACGGTGAACAAACCCACTGGATGTTAGTCACTCTTGCTTCAATGTTAGGCCAAATTGGTTTACCAGGTGGCGGTTTTGGTTTCAGCTATCACTATTCAAATGGTGGTGCGCCAACCGCAACTGGCGGTGTAATTGGTTCAATGTCTGCAACATTAGACAGTGATACCACAAACACAGGACAATCTTGGTTATCTAAATCAGCAAAAATCAGCTTCCCACTTGCGCGTATCGCAGATGTGTTACTCAATCCAGGTAAAACGATCAAATTCAATGGTACTGAAATCACTTACCCAGACATTAAATTAATCTACTGGGCGGGTGGTAACCCATTTGTTCATCATCAAGATACCAATACCTTAGTGAAAGCGTGGCAAAAACCAGAAACCATCATTGTGAATGAAATCAACTGGACACCAACTGCTCGTATGGCAGATATTGTGTTACCGATCACCACAAGTTATGAACGTAATGACTTAACAATGACTGGTGACTACTCAATGATGCACATTCTCCCAATGAAACAAGTCGTTGAGCCACAATTTGAAGCACGTAATGACTATGATGTTTTTGCTGAATTAGCAAAACGTGCTGGCGTAGAAGATAAATTCACTGAAGGTAAAACTGAAATGGATTGGTTGAAATTCTTCTATCAATCAGCCTTCGATGCAGCACGTAAAAATCGAGTGTTAATGCCGAAGTTTGAGAAGTTCTGGGAAGAAAACAAACCAATCACATTTAACGCAAGTGAAAAAGCGAAAAAATGGGTGCGTTATGGTGAATTCCGCGAAGATCCATTATTAAATCCGCTTGGAACACCTTCAGGTAAAATTGAAATCTACTCTGACACCGTTGCGAAAATGAACTACGACGATTGTCGAGGATACCCTTCTTGGTTTGAACCTGAAGAGTTCGCAGGTAATGTAACGCCAGAACACCCATTAGCTTTAGTTACACCACACCCTTACTATCGCTTACACAGCCAATTAGCACACACTTCACTTCGTCAAAAATACGCAGTGAAAGATCGTGAACCTGTGCTTATTCACACTGAAGATGCAAAAGCACGTGACATTGCCGATGGCGATATCGTGCGTATCTTCAATAGTCGTGGTCAAGTACTTGCCGGTGCAATCGTGAGTGATCACATCATTAAAGGTACTGTGGGCTTATGTGAAGGTGCTTGGTATGACCCATTAGACTTAGGTATGAGCGAAAAACCATTATGTAAAAACGGTTGTCCAAACGTGTTAACAATGGACATCGGTACCTCAAACCTTGCACAAGGTAACTCACCAAATACTTGTATTGTTCAAGTAGAAAAATTCACAGGTGAAGCGCCAGAAGTGACTGTGTTTAAACAACCAAAACAAGCAAAAGCTTAAGTTCGCTTTAAGTAGCGATTAAATGACACAAAAGTGCGGTTAATTTAACCGCACTTTTTTATTGAATAGCGTCAGAGAAAGCAAGAGGATAAAAGTATAATCCGCAAATATTTTTAACATAAACTGAAAAATAAAGTACAATACCTCACTTAATACTTTCAATCATTAAGGATGCTGATATGGCAAAGAAACCAACGGAAAAAACAGAGTTAGATTTTGAAACAACCCTTCAACAACTGGAAGGCATTGTGACTCGTTTGGAAAGCGGTTCATTACCATTAGAAGAAGCATTGAAAGAATTTGAAAATGGCGTCGTGTTGGCGAATTTAGGTCAAGAACGTTTACAACAAGCGGAACAACGTATTCAAATTTTGTTGCAAAAAAATGCGACTGCAGAATTAAGTGATTATCAAATTGAAGAATAATAAGAAAATTATGTATCAATTTTCTCAAGATTTACAACAAGTCCAAGAACGGATTAATACATTTTTAGCGCAGCAGTTGAATTTAAACACCGCACCATCACCATTGATTGAAGCAATGCGTTATGGTGTTTTGTTAGGCGGAAAGCGTATTCGTCCGTTTCTCGTTTATGCCACTGGGCGTATGTTAGGGGCAGATTTAAGCCAATTAGATTACGCAGCAGCTGGGCTGGAAGCAATTCACGCTTATTCTTTAATTCACGACGATTTGCCAGCAATGGACGATGACAGCTTGCGTCGTGGCCAACCCACTTGTCATATTGCGTTTGATGAAGCTACTGCCATTTTAGCAGGCGACGCATTACAAGCATTTGCTTTTGAAGTTTTAACTCAAGCACCTACACTTTGTGCAGAACAAAAACTTGCATTAGTGAGCACACTTGCGCAAGCCTCTGGTGTCAAAGGAATGTGTTTAGGACAAAGTTTAGATTTGATTTCTGAAAAAAAACAAATTAGTTTAGCGGAATTAGAACAAATTCATCGCAATAAAACGGGTGCTTTACTTTCAGCTGCACTTCAATTAGGTTTTATTTGTTCGCCACATTTTGGTGATCAAAAATTAGCACAACAGCTTCAACGTTATTCAAATGCGGTTGGACTCGCTTTCCAAGTGCAAGACGATATTTTAGATATTGAAGGCGAAAGTGAAGTATTAGGCAAAACCGTAGGCTCAGATTTAATGTCGGATAAAAGTACTTATCCTAAATTATTAGGCTTAGATGGTGCCAAACAAAAAGCACAAGAGCTTTATCAAGAAGCCATTGCAACGCTTGATGAATTGCCTTTTGATACACAAGCCTTGCGTGCTATTGCAGAATTTGTTGTAAGTAGAAAAAGTTAAGTCGCACAAAACTCGAATAAAAGTGCGGTCTGTTTTTAAATTATTTTGGAATTGACTAACGATTATGCAAAATTATCCTCTTTTATCTTTAATTAATTCGCCTGATGATTTGCGTTTATTAAACAAGGATCAACTCGCACAAGTATGTCAGGAATTGCGTGCATATCTATTAGAGTCAGTTAGTCAAAGTAGTGGGCATTTGGCTTCTGGCTTAGGTACAGTGGAATTAACCGTTGCATTACATTATGTGTATAAAACCCCATTTGATCAATTAATTTGGGACGTTGGTCATCAAGCTTACCCACACAAAATTCTTACCGGTCGTCGTGATCAAATGCCAACAATCCGTCAAAAAAATGGTATTCACCCATTCCCTTGGCGTGAAGAAAGTGAATACGATGTATTAAGTGTGGGCCACTCTTCTACTTCAATTAGCGCGGGATTAGGTATTGCCATTGCTGCACAAAAAGAAAATGCTGGCCGTAAAACAGTCTGTGTGATTGGTGATGGTGCAATTACTGCGGGTATGGCATTTGAAGCTATGAACCACGCTGGCGCATTGCATACTGATATGCTCGTGA
Organism: Bisgaard Taxon 46; assembly: GCA_049941595.1. GTDB lineage: Bacteria > Pseudomonadota > Gammaproteobacteria > Enterobacterales > Pasteurellaceae > Pasteurella. The sequence continues at coordinate 315,100 of JBNFNA010000004.1, read as the reverse complement.
TTTTGAACGATAACGAGATGTCAATTTCCGAAAACGTGGGGGCATTGAATAATCACCTTGCACGTTTATTAACAGGTTCATTTTATTCTTCCATTCGTGAAGGCGGTAAGAAAATCCTTTCAGGTCTGCCACCGATTAAAGAATTTGTGAAGAAAACTGAAGAACACGTTAAAGGCTTTGTTTCGCCTGTTGGCACAATGTTTGAACAGCTTGGTTTCAATTATATTGGGCCAATTGACGGTCATAATTTAGATGAATTAATCAGTACGCTCAAAAATATGCGTTCTCTAAAAGGTCCGCAATTTTTGCATATTATGACCAAAAAAGGTAAAGGCTATGCACCTGCTGAAAAAGACCCAATTGGCTTCCACGGTGTACCTAAATTTGACCACTTAAGCGGTCAATTACCAAAATCGAATGCCAATCCAACTTACTCAAAAATCTTTGGTGATTGGCTGTGCGAAATGGCAGAAAAAGATCCAAAATTAGTGGGGATCACACCAGCAATGCGTGAAGGCTCAGGGATGGTCGAGTTTTCAAATCGTTTCCCTGAACAGTATTTTGATGTAGCGATTGCAGAACAGCACGCAGTCACCTTTGCGGCTGGCTTAGCGATTGGCGGTTATAAACCAGTTGTAGCAATTTATTCGACTTTCTTGCAACGTGCTTACGACCAACTCATTCACGACGTAGCTATTCAAAACTTACCTGTTTTATTTGCTATCGATCGTGCGGGGATCGTAGGTGCGGACGGTCAAACTCACCAAGGCGCATTTGATATTAGCTTTATGCGTTGTATTCCAAATATGGTGATTATGACCCCAAGTGATGAAAATGAATGTCGCCAAATGCTTTACACTGGTTACCACTTAAACCAACCAGCGGCAGTGCGATACCCTCGTGGCAATGCCATTGGCGTCACATTAGAGCCATTAGAAATGTTGCCATTGAGTAAATCAAAACTTATTCGCCAAGGTGAGAAAATTGCGATTTTGAACTTTGGTACATTATTACCAACCGCGGCAACCGTGGCAGAAAACTTGAATGCGACATTAGTCGATATGCGTTTCGTGAAGCCAATTGATATTGAACGTATTACCGAAATTGCTAATACACACGACTTAATTGTGACTTTGGAAGAGAATGCAATTCAAGGTGGTGCGGGCAGTGCGGTAGCAGAAGTGCTTCAAGCACAACAAAAGCAAGTGAAATTATTGCAACTTGGTTTACCTGATTTCTTCATTCCGCAAGGCACTCAGCAAGAGATTTGGACCGACTTAAAACTAGACGCAACAGGCATTGAAGAACAAATAAAAAATTTTTTATAAAAAATTAAATTTTTTACTGAACTATTTTTAAATAGTTCAGTCTTAGATAATGCTAGTGCACTGCAAATGCAGTCGTCTTTTAACTTTCTTATATTAAGACCTCCCGCTACATCTTCTTGGTGTAGCGGTTTTTTCTTTTCTGCACTTGTAATTTTTCAATTTCCGACCGCACTTTTGCAGTCATCGGCTGAATAGCGGGCACAAAAATCTCATCTTCTATCGGATTTTTCATTAAATGCAGATACATTTCGTATACAATTTGTTGATTAACACGATGTGCATTTTTAAAGAAATTCTGTAAACGATAAATTTTTGTTTGTAAATGTAACTTTGCTGCTCTTGTTTGCATTTGTAGTATCTCTTGCACATTACCGCCTACATTACTCACCACAATTAACACATCTTGATTTTTGTGTTGTTCACAGAAGATAAACGCCTCATCTAACAAGGCTTGTGCTTGTTGCTTCGCTTCAACAAAACGTTCTGGCGTCCAATGATATTCACCGTCCAACATCAAGAAATGATCGTTTTCAATATGAAAAACGCGCCCTAAAGGATAATCCCGTTGGAACGCGAGAATTTGATGATGAGCAAAGGTACTCTTACCGGACCCCGAATGCCCCCTGATGATAATTAACTTTTGCACGTTTAAAACATCTAAAATATTGACCACACTTATGGATAAGTGAATCTTACCGAAAAGTGCGGTCATTTTAAAAACAATTTTTATTTATGTGATTAAGACCAAATGTCTTTGTCTACGCCACGTTTTAACAATTCAGGATGTTCTTCAATGTTAAATATGGGCTCTTTGCTACCCGCTTTCATCTGTTTCAAATAATCTTTTAAGATAGTGATTACGATAGGCGATAACAATACGATTGCAACTAAGTTGATCATTGCCATAATCGCCATTACTGTGTCCGCAAAGTTCCACACAATGTTACCGTGATTTACTGCGCCGAAATACACGAAGAACAGCACTACTAAACGGAAAATTAAAACAAAGGTTGGCTTATTGCGAATAAAGCGAATATTACTTTCAGCGTAAGCATAGTTACCAATGATTGAAGAATAGGCAAATAAGAACAAAATAAACGCTAAGAAGTGTAAACCAAATTCACCAACGTGATATTGCAGTGCATTTTGTGTTAATGAGATGCCTTTTAAGGTTTCGCTACCATAATTATCTGATAATAAAATGATGACTGCAGTACAAGTACACACGATCATTGTATCAACAAATACACCTAACATTTGGATTAAGCCTTGGCTGGCAGGGTGTTTCACGTCCGCAGTTGCAGCCGAGTTTGGTGCAGAACCCATACCCGCTTCGTTAGAGAATAAACCACGTTTAATCCCCATTAGCATTGCTTTCGAGAAAACCGCACCGAACATACCGCCCGCTAACGCACTAAAGTCGAAAGCCTGTGTCACAATGCGTGAAATGATTGAAGGAATTGAGCTCATATTCATACCTAAAATAATCACTGCAATGATTAAGTAGAATAATGCCATCATCGGTACAAGTGTTGCACTCACAACGCCAATGCGTTTTACACCACCAAAAATGATAAATGCAGTCAAAATCACTAAGGTGATGCCTACATATTCAGGATCCCAGCTCCACGCATTACGTGTTGCTTCTACAATTGAGTTAGATTGCACCGCATTAAAAGCAAAACCAAAGGTGAAAATTAAGCTCACAGCAAAACACGCGCCTAACCAAGGTGCTTTTAAGCCTTTTGTAATGTAATAAGCAGGGCCACCACGGTATAAACCGCAAGGCTCTTTTACTTTAAATAATTGTGCAAGAGAAGACTCAGCAAAGGCGCTACTCATACCGATTAATGCAGTCACCCACATCCAGAAAACTGCACCTTCGCCACCGATAGCAATTGCGGTTGCAACACCACCAATATTACCTACCCCAACTCGGCTTGCTAAACCTGTTGTAAATGCTTGGAAAGGGGTTAATGAATTCCCTTCTGCAGTACGTCCCGACCACATTTCACGTAAACTACGTGGTAATAAGCGAAGTTGAACAAAGCCAGTGATTACCGTAAAAAATAAACCAACACCTAATAAAGTAATGATCGTGATATCCCAAAGCGGACCATCCACTTTCTCTACGAACCAAGTTAATGCTTGCTCCACGCTACCAACAAACGTGTCAAATAAATTCATTTATACTCCTCATTTTATGGGTGAATTAACCAAAGGCTTATTGTAATGATTTTTTCAATAAAATATATAAAAAATAGAATCTCATCTAAACAATAAAACTTTAATTAGATTTTTTTCAAAAAAATAAGGGTGTTTTTAAACACCCTTATAAATTTTGGCTAGATTAGAATCCTTCTTTTAAGCTCACAGTTAAGTTAAAGACTAAATGCTCAGGTGAGCTGTCTTTGCTGTCTGCACAGTAATACCCCTCACGCTCGAATTGATACGCTTTTTCTGGTTGTGCATTGGCTAAACTTTTCTCAACAACACCGTGCTTAACCATTAATGATTCTGGGTTTAGCACTTCGTGAATATCCTCTGCTGCACCTGGATTTGGCACAGTGAATAAACGACCGTATTGGCGGAATTCAGCCGCTAAATAATCTTCCGCAGATACCCATTGAATTACACCTTTCACTTTACGACCGTCCGCAGGGTTTTTGCCTAAAGTTTCTGGATCGTAAGTACAGTATACTGTGGTGATATTGCCATCCGCATCTTTTTCAACACGCTCTGCTTTAATCACATAAGCATTACGTAAACGCACTTCTTTACCTAACACAAGACGTTTATATTGTTTGTTTGCTTCTTCACGGAAGTCTGCTTTATCAATATAAATTTCACGGGTAAATGGCAATTCACGTTGACCTAATTCTTCACGATTTGGGTGATTTGGAGCAGTTAAAATTTCTTTTTCACCAAAGTTTTCAATCACAATTTTAAGAGGATCGATAACAGCCATTGCACGTGGTGCATTTTCGTTAAGATCTTCACGAATACAGGCTTCTAATGCGCTAAGCTCAACGACGTTATCTTGTTTTGTCACACCGATACGACGACAGAACTCACGTAATGAGGCTGGAGTATAACCACGACGACGTAAACCTGAAATGGTTGGCATACGTGGGTCATTCCAACCATCCACAATGCCTTCATTTACTAATTGTAAAAGTTTACGTTTAGAGGTTAGCGTCGCTTCTAAATTTAAACGAGAAAACTCATATTGATGCGGTAATGGACGCTCAATCGAAATATTTTCTAATACCCAGTCATATAAACGGCGGTTATCTTGGAATTCTAATGTACAAAGTGAGTGAGTAATACGCTCGATCGCATCAGAAATGCAGTGCGTAAAATCGTACATTGGGTAAATGCACCATTTATCACCTGTTTGGTGGTGAGTCGCAAACTTGATACGATAAATTACAGGATCACGCATTACCATAAATGGCGATGCCATATCAATTTTCGCGCGTAAACTTGCTTTACCTTCTGCAATTTCACCATTTTTCATTTTTTCAAATAAGGCGAGGTTTTCCTCAACTGAACGATCACGATATGGGCTGTTTTTACCCGGCTCAGTTAACGTTCCACGATATTCACGCATTTCTTCTGGTGAAAGTTCACACACATAAGCTAACCCTTTTTGGATTAACTCAATTGCATAGCTGTATAATTGGTCAAAATAATCTGAAGCATAACGAGGCTGACCTGCCCATTTGAAGCCTAACCATTCCACGTCTTGCTTAATTGAATCCACATATTCCACATCTTCTTTCACTGGGTTAGTGTCATCAAAACGCAGATTACATAGACCTTGATAATCTTTTGCAATACCAAAGTTTAAGCAAATTGATTTGGCGTGACCGATATGTAAATAACCGTTTGGTTCAGGTGGGAAACGGGTTTGGACAGCTTGATGTTTACCCGAAGCTAAATCTTCATCAATGATTTGACGAATAAAATTAGTAGGACGTTTTTCTGTATTTTCAACTGTTTCAGCGCTTTCAATTGGGTTATTCATTCTGACCTCAAATTACAATAAATATTTTGCTATAAAAAATGCCGTCTATTCTACATTGTTTACCTTCAGAATACAAAAGTGCGGTCGATTTTCTTCTCATTTTGATCTTCCTATTTTTTGTTTTAATGATAAAATGAACGAACGTTCATTCATTTTCTTTATTTGAATTTGAATACACAAAATTAACCAATTTATAAAAAAACCTGATGTCCTTAGAGAAATTACGATGAATAAAAAATTGCTTATCGTTATGATGCTCTTAATTGCCCTACTATTTGGCGGTTTCTACTTATTTAATGGAAAGCAAAACGATGAAATTACCTATCTAACAGACACTGTCAAACGTGGTGATTTACAAAAATCCGTCATTGCAACAGGTACACTTCGTGCCTATCAGCGTGTGGAAGTCGGTGCGCAAGTATCAGGGAAAATTGAGAAAATTTATGTCACATTAGGGCAACAAATTAAGCAAGGTGATTTAATTGCAGAAATTGATTCACAAAATCAACGCAATCATTTAGATACTGCACAAGCCAAACTTGCCGCTTACCAAGCACAATTAAATGCCAAGAGCGTGGCTTATGATATTGCGAAAGCAAATTATGAGCGTAGCCAAAAACTCTACAAACAAAAAGCTGTGAGCTTGACCGATCTTGAAAGTGCTCAAAATAGTTTTGCAGCTGCTCAAGCTAGTATTAAAGAAATAAATGCATTAATTAAGCAAGCGGAAATCGAAGTGAATACAGCAACCACAAATTTAGGTTATACCAAAATCCGCTCCCCCATTAACGGCACGGTTATTTCGATCCCCGTTTCAGAAGGGCAAACAGTGAATGCCAATCAATTAACGCCAACAATTATTCAAGTTGCGGATGTCCGCAAAATGCTTGTGAAACCTGAAATTTCAGAAGGCGATATTACAAAAGTGCAAGTTGGAATGCCTATCCTGTTCTCGACACTTTCAGAGCCAAATACAAAATACCAAACGATCATCAGTGGGATTGATCCTGCAATGACAACACTTACAGATAATGAATATGCTGAATCAGTGGCGAACACTAAAGCGGTTTATTTTTATGCCAATGCAATTATTGATAACCCTGATAACAAATTACGGATCGGAATGACTGTACAAACTGAAATTTTAGTTGCTCAAGCGAAAAATACGCTTTTAGTTCCAACAATGACGTTAAAACGTGAGCAAGGAAAAGTTTTTGTGAACGTGCTTGTTCAAGGTAAAGCTGAAAAACGTGAAATAACCGTTGGGCTAAACGATGATATTCACACTCAAATTTTATCAGGTTTAAAGGAAGGCGAAGAAGTCATTTCATCACAGGTTTCAAGTGGTGAAAAAATTAGTAATACTATACGTCGCCCAAGAATGTTCTAAAAGTGCGGTCGATTTTATGCAAATTATTCAAATTAAAGATCTCAATAAATTTTTTGGCGACGGTGACAATCAAACACAAGTGCTAAAAAACATCAATTTAGAGATTAAAAAAGGTGATTTTATTGCGATTATGGGCGCTTCTGGCTCAGGCAAATCCACACTAATGAATATCATCGGTTGCTTAGATACCGCCTCTTCTGGCTCATATAAAATTGCTGATACTGAAGTTGGTCTGCTTAATAAAGATGCTCTTTCTGATTTACGTCAGAAAAAATTCGGATTTATTTTTCAACGTTACAATTTACTTTCTACCCTAACTGCCTTAGAAAATGTTGCACTGCCTGCTATTTATGCTGGTGTTGACCAAAAAACGCGTCTTGAACGAGCTAAAAATCTGTTAGCTAAATTAGGTTTGCAAGACAAATTAGACGATAAACCCAATCAGCTGTCTGGAGGGCAACAGCAACGTGTAAGCATTGCTCGTGCCTTGATGAATGGCGGTGAAATTATTTTGGCAGATGAACCTACTGGTGCGTTGGATTCTAAAAGTGGTGAAATGGTAATAGCCATTTTGCAGCAACTTCACCGTGAAGGACACACAATTATTTTGGTCACGCACGATCCTAAAATCGCAGAATTTGCGAATCGAGTGATTGAAATTAAAGACGGTTCCATTATTCAAGATACGCAAAAATCCCATTGGGTAGCGGAAAAATTAGATACTCCCAATGTGCAAAAAAAACGTTTACCGTTCTATAAAGATCAATTTATTGAATCTTTTAAAATGTCAGTCCACGCGATTGTGGCACATAAACTGCGATCGTTGCTGACAATGCTTGGCATCATCATTGGCATTACCTCTGTTGTTTCAGTAGTTGCTCTCGGAAATGGCTCTCAACAACAAATTCTTTCGAATATCAGTGCATTAGGAACAAATACAATGGATATTTATAACGGCACAGGTTTTGGTGATCGATATGCAGAAAAAATGCAAAACTTAACAGTAAATGATTCAAATATGTTGGCTAAACAAAGCTATATTGAAAGTGCAACGCCGAATAGTGCGGTTGGCGGTAGCCTAACTTATGGTAATCAGAATTTTACGGCTCAAGTAAAAGGTGTTGGCGATCAATTTTTTGATGTCAAAGGGATTAAGCTATTACAAGGGCAACTCTTTACTGCCTCTGATGTGGAGCAAAGCGCTCAAGTTGCTGTGATTGACTCGAATACCTTGCAGCAAGTTTTTAATCATCGTTCACCATTAGGTGAAATTATTATGATTAATAAAAAACCGTTACGTATTATTGGCGTTGCAAATCAAAGCAATATGAATAACAACAGAAGCAGTTTGAATATTTGGCTCCCCTACACGACGGCAATGTATAAAGTTTCGGGCAATGCTCAAATTGATTCCATCACAGTTAAAGTGAAAGATGACATTAATACTCAAGTAGCCGAAAAAGATCTCACTAATTTACTCACCGTTCGTCACGGTAAGAAAGACTTTTTCGTACTCAATACCGATACTATTAAACAAACCATTGAAAGCACCACAAACACAATGAAACTGTTGATTTCATCTATTGCGTTGATCTCTTTAATTGTAGGGGGAATTGGTGTGATGAATATTATGCTCGTGTCAGTGACAGAACGGACAAAAGAAATCGGCATACGAATGGCAATCGGAGCAAGACAGTCCAATATTTTGCAACAATTCTTAATTGAAGCTGTGCTGATTTGTATGCTCGGGGGAATGGTTGGCATTCTGCTATCACTTGCATTTGGGCTAATCTTCAATCAATTTACCAGTAATTTTACGATGATTTTTTCTACATTTTCGATTATCGCTGCCGTGGTTTGTGCAAGTTTCATTGGCATTATATTTGGTTATATACCAGCCAAAAATGCGGCGAATTTAAACCCAATTAACGCTCTAGCAAGAGAATAGAAAGTTGCTATAATTTACTCAATCAAAAGTGTGAAAAAATAGACCGCACTTTTTAACAGAAGGACAACATAATGTTAAAACTCAATCAACTCACTTTGATTATTCTCTCAACCGCATTAGTCGGTTGTGCCAATATTGACACTTCTTTTAATGAAGCTAAACAAGATTTCCAGCAGTATCAAGAACTTACTCAACAATATAGTGTGAAAGAAGACTGGTGGACCTTATATGAAGATCCACAACTCAATAATCTCATTGCGCAAGCTTTAGAAAATAATAAAAACCTTGCGAAAGCTGCGATTAATGTCAACAAGGCACTTTATGCTGCTAATTTAGTGGGTGCAAATCTCGTGCCTGCCTTTAATGGGAAATTAGAATCAAGCGCTTCTCGTAATATTGAACACAGCCAACATTCAAGAATCAGCCACAGTGGTGCACTGAATGTGGGTTATACATTGGATCTTTGGCAACGTTTAGCGGATTCAGCCTCTGCTGCAGAATGGACCTATAAAGCCTCTGCACAAGATTTAGCCGCTGCTCGCCTTGCGTTAATCAACTCGGTGATTGCCACTTACTATCAATTGTCATTCCTGAATGATGCAATTCACGCCACTGAAGGCAGTATCAAATACTACAATCAGATTAGCCAAATTATGCAAAACCGCTTTAAGTTGGGCGTGGCAGATAGTGCAAGCACCGTTCAAGCACAACAATCTGTATTGCGTGCAAGTAATCAGCTGTTGACTTATCAAACACAGCGTAAAATGGCAGAACAAACTTTACGCAATTTACTCAATTTAAAACCAAGCGATCCGTTAAATCTAAACTTGCCAAAAATCTTGAATGTGAAAAACGTGGGTATTAACACCAATGTGCCCGTTTCAACTATTGCGAATCGACCAGATATCAAAAGTGCACAATACCGTCTAAATAGCGCATTTAAAGACACAAAAGCAATGCAAAAAAGCTGGTTCCCAACAGTGACCTTAGGGGCAAGTTTATCCTCTGCTGGAACAAAAGTAGATAACGCATTGCATACGCCAGTTGCAGCAGGTTTAGTTAGCATTAATCTACCTTTCCTAAACTGGAATGTGGTGAGATGGAATGTCAAAATCTCTGAGGCAAATTATGAAACAGCACGCTTAAGCTACGAGCAAAGTATCACCAAAGCCCTCAATGAAATTGACACCAACTACTTCGCTTACCAACAATCACAAGCGAGTTTTGGCAACCTACAGAAAGCCTATGCGCATAACAAACGCATTACACAATACTACAAAAATCGTTATGATGCTGGCGTATCACAATTACGTGATTGGCTAATGGCAGCAAACACTGAAAACGACTCACAACTGGCTATTTTGAATGCAAAATACCAGCTTATTCAGCAAGAAAACGCCATTTACAGTGCAATGGCAGGTTATTACTCTGCAAAATAATACATCCAAAAAAGGGGCAATATGCCTCTTTTTTCTTAGGTAAAAAATCAAATGAAACTTGAAGTGTGTATCGACAATATTGAATCTGCACTGACGGCAGAACAAGCTGGTGCAGATCGTTTAGAGCTTTGTGGCAGCTTATCTGTGGGGGGCGTCACACCGCCTTATTCACTAATAAAAAGTGCGGTCAATTTAGTCAAAATTCCTTGCTATGTAATGATCCGCCCACGGGCTGGTGATTTTCTGTTTAGTGCAAATGAAGTCAAAATGATGCTAGATGATATTCAGATTGCAAAAGAGCTTGGCGCCAAAGGGCTTGTGATTGGTGCATTAACTGAAAAAGCCAAAATCGACTTAGCTACTTGTGAAAAACTGATCCAAGCAGCAGATGGGCTTGGAGTGACCTTTCACCGTGCTTTTGATTTGTGCCAAGATCCATTTGAAAGCCTTGAACAAGTCATTACATTAGGTTGCGAACGAATTTTAACATCTGGGCAAAAAACAACCGCACTTCAAGGCAAGAACTTACTCAAAAAATTAGTGGAACAAGCGAATGATCGTATTCAAATTATGGCAGGTGCAGGTGTGAATGCAGAAAATGCACTAACTCTGATTAGTCAAGCTAACGTGCAAGAATTGCATTTATCCGGGAAAAGTTATCGCCTAAGCGCAATGAAATTACAATCTGATGCCGTAATGGGCAACAACGCCGAAGAGGATCAAAAGATTTGGATAACAGATTACGATAAGATCCAAGCGGTAAGAAAACAACTTGATACAAGAAAAAATAAGAAAAGTTGAGTTGGTCGATAAGCCGAGTTCTGTCGTGGACAATCATTCCTCTAGGCGTACATTCGCACATACGCTCAAGCAACCTACCCGAATCCTGAGCGGGCCACCCATTGGATTCCTATTTGGTCTTGCTACGAGTGGAGTTTACCCTGCCGTGAACTGTTGCCAGCCACGCGGTGCGCTCTTACCGCACCCTTTCACCCTTACCAGCCGGAACTGGCGGTCTGCTCTCTGTTGCACTTGTCGTGGGCTCACGCCCCCCAGGCGTTACCTGGCACTCTGCCCTGTGTAGCTCGGACTTTCCTCTCGTTTACTTGTCCCACTAGGTCGTCATAAGACGGTTAAGGGCTTCAATAAACCAGCGATTGCCTGACCAACTCAAGGGGCGAAGTATAACGGAATTCCAAATAAAAAGACAGGCTTATTTAATCTTTTTCTCAAGCAGACCGTACTTTTTCCCCATTTCCTTTATGACGAATAACATCAGGCATAAATTCAGCAGGAAAAAACCAAATGACGAAAAATCTTATGTTATAATCAGCCTAATTTTTATATGGATAAAGGACTCAGAAATGAATTATTTACAGATCGCTCGTGAAACCTTAGCCGTTGAAGAAAAAGCCCTCGCACGTTTGAGTAAAAATTTAGATAACAGCTTTAGCGATATTGTTGAGCTCATCCTCAATTGCCAAGGGCGTTTGGTTATCGGTGGTATCGGAAAATCAGGGTTAGTTGGAAAGAAAATGGTGGCAACGTTTGCCTCAACGGGCACGCCAAGTTTCTTTTTACACCCAACAGAAGCCTTTCACGGCGATCTTGGAATGCTCAAGCCTATTGATATTGTGATGCTTATTTCTTATAGCGGTGAAACCGACGATGTGAATAAACTCATTCCTAGCTTAAAAAATTTTGGCAATAAAATTATTGCCCTGACAGGTAACCTCAACTCAACGCTCGCAAAACACGCAGATTATGTGCTAGATATTAGTGTCGAGCGTGAAGTTTGCCCAAACAATCTTGCCCCAACAACCTCTGTACTGGTGACAATGGCATTAGGTGATGCGCTTGCAGTTTCATTGATTAAAGCGCGAAATTTCCAACCGGCTGACTTCGCAAAATTCCATCCAGGCGGTAGCCTTGGTCGCCGCTTGCTTTGTCGCGTGAAAGATCAAATGCAAACTCGTTTACCAGTAACCGCACTTCACACCTCATTTACAGATTGCCTAACGATTATGAACGAAGGCAGAATGGGCGTTGCGCTTGTAATGGAACAAGGTGAGCTAAAAGGTATTATTACTGACGGTGATATTCGCCGTGCATTAAGCGCGAATAGCGTGCAAACCCTTAGCAAAACAGCACAAGAATTAATGACATCCAATCCAAAAACCATTCATATGGATGCATTCTTGTCCGAAGCTGATGCATTGATGAAAGCGAAAAAAATTCACTCACTGGTTGTTGTGGATGATAACCAAAAAGTGATGGGCTTAGTAGAGTTCTCAAGCTAATGATTACTGAAAAATTAAAGAAAATTAAGCTGGTGATTACCGATATTGACGGTGTATTAACTGATGGTTTATTGCATTATGATGCTAACGGCGAAGCGATCAAAAGTTTCCACGTTCGTGATGGATTAGGCATTCGCATGCTGATTGAGTCTGGCATTCAAGTGGCCGTGTTATCAGGTAGAGATTCGCCTATTTTGCGTAAACGCATTGCTGATTTAAAAATCCCTCATTTTATTTTAGGTAAACTTGAAAAAGAAAGTGCGTGTTTTCAACTAATGCAACAAAACAACGTCACTGCTGAAGAAACCGCTTATATTGGAGATGATAGTGTTGATCTTCCCGCATTTGCAGTCTGTGGGCTTTCATTTGCGGTTGCAGATGCACCACAATATGTTAAAACGAATGCAGACTATGTATTACAACTTGGCGGTGGAAAAGGCGCATTTCGTGAAATGTCAGATATGATTTTAGAAGCGCAAGGTAAAAGTGAAGTTTATGCTACGGCAAAAGGTTTCTTAAAAACCGTAGAAAAAATGACACAATAGTCGGTTATTTAAAACAAAAAAACGCTACTCAAAAGGTAGCGTTTTTTATGAATGGTCTTCTGCTATTTCACAATTCTTAAATGAGAAGGGGCTTTTTTCTCTGTGGATTGTGCTTGTGGTTTTGCTTGAGTTTTTGGTTTATCTACTGCTTCAGCAAAACTTAACGGCTGTTCAGACATCGTCTTCTCTAGCTCATCATAAATTGCTTCTGGCTCAAACATTACACCATCACCATTTTCACGTGCATAAATCGCCAATGCTGCGCCCATTGGAATATGAATATCTTGTGGCATTCCACGAAAACGAGCATTAAACGCAATAAAGTCATTGGTTAACTGCAAGTTTCCTGTGGCGCTTGCAGAGATATTCAACACAATTTGTCCATCTTTCACATATTCGACTGGCACTTTCACACCAAAATAAGTTGCATCAACAACTAGATAAGGGGTGAAATCATTATCCACTAACCAATCGTAATAAGCGCGCAATAAATATGGTCGCTTTGGTGAAGACTTATATTCCATTATGAATTACTTCTCATCCATTAAGTTTTTCGGTGCTGTTGCACCCAAAGATTGCATAAATGAATCACGTTCAAATACACGAGCCATATAAGTTTTAATCGCTTTGCTACCCGCACCAGTGAAATCAACACCTAATTCCTGCATACGCCATAATAATGGTGCGATATAGCAGTCAATTAAACTAAATTCTTCACTCATAAAATAAGGGGTTTGTGCAAAAATTGGCGCAATGGCAAGAATCTCTTCTTTTAATTGTTTTAATGCAGTTGCTCGTTCAGCATCTGTACCTTTTTCTGCTTTTGCTAACGCAGGATACCAATCTTGCTCAATTCTTAACATCAATAAACGGCTTTTACCACGAGCAACTGGATAAACAGGCATTAATGGTGGATGAGGAAAACGCTCATCAAGGTATTCCATAATAATGCGAGAATTAAATAATACTAAATCACGTTCAACTAATGTCGGTACAGTACCGTAAGGATTTAACTCCATTAAATCTTCTGATACAACTTGAGGATCTACAACTTCCGTTTCATAAGCAACACCCTTTTCTGCCAATACGATTCTCACTTGGTGGCAATAAATATCTGTTTTATCTGAAAAAAGTGTCATTACTGAACGTTTATTTGCAGCGCTTGTCATCTATTCCTCCGACAGCTCTTAAATGAATTAAAATATCGTTATCATATCGCCTAAAATCAGGCATTACATCATATAAAAAATGGGTATTAATTCTATCATAAATAGAACCTCTTTTTCCAAAGTTATCAAAAAATATTTTTTGATAACAAAAAAAAATTGCAAGCCCGTTTGGACTTGCAACTTGAATATAAAACGTAAATATAAAATTAACGTTTTGAGAATTGTGGACGACGACGTGCTTTGCGTAGACCCACTTTTTTACGCTCAACTTGACGCGCATCGCGGGTAACGAAACCAGCAGCACGTAATACAGAACGTAAGCTCTCATCATATTCGATTAATGCACGAGTGATACCGTGACGGATTGCACCCGCTTGACCTGAAATACCGCCACCTTTAACAGTGATGTATAGGTCTAATTTCTCAGTCATTTCAACTAACTCTAAAGGTTGACGAACGATCATACGAGCTGTTTCGCGACCGAAATAAACGTCTAACTCACGTTGGTTGATAGTGATTTTACCACTGCCCGGTTTGATGAATACACGAGCTGAAGAGCTTTTGCGGCGACCTGTGCCGTAGTTTTGATTCTCTGCCATATCCTAAACCTCGTGATTAAATGTCTAAAACTTGTGGTTGTTGTGCAGCGTGGTTATGTTCTGAACCTGCATACACTTTTAATTTACGATACATTGCGCGGCCTAATGGACCTTTTGGCAACATACCTTTAACCGCAATTTCAATCACTGCTTCAGGACGGCGCGCGATCATTTCTTTGAAAGTCGCTTGTTTGATGCCACCTACATAGCCAGTGTGCCAGTAGTAAAGTTTATCGTCTGCTTTGTTACCAGTTACAGCAACTTTGTCCGCATTGATAACGATGATGTAATCACCAGTATCAACGTGTGGAGTATATTCAGCTTTATGTTTACCACGAAGGCGACGTGCTAATTCAGTCGCTAAACGACCTAAAGTTTTACCTGTCGCATCTACTACATACCAGTCGCGTTTAACCGTTTCTGGCTTTGCTACAAAAGTTTTCATTAATTAATTACCAAAATAATATTATTAATACCCAGTGTTTGTTGATAAGTCTTTAAAACAAACACAACCATTAATCTTAATCAAGCACCCCTTCGAGTGTGATCTCGATAAATAATGTGTGGTGGGAAATCCGACACATTTACAGGGTCGCAAGATTATACATAAGAAAAATAGGAAAAGCGACTATTTTTTAGAAGAATAAGTAAGAAAAAATAACAAAATAGGAAATAAAGAAGCAAAAAAATTTGCGGACAGTTTTTCTCTCCGCAAAATAGATAAATTAAGTGCTGAAAAGCTGATTATGCTTTGGCTGTAAGGTCTTTAATGACTGTTGTCACAGAATTATGAATAACAGATTGAATCCCTTTTTGTGCAGAAGCAAGCGATGCATAATATTGGCTGCGACCAATTTCTTGATGATTTTTTGCTTTTAACACAAAGTAAGGTTTGTCATTTTTTGCGACTTTAACTTCAAAACTTTCTGCTTCTGCACCATTTTTTTGTACGGAAGCAATACCATTTTCAGCCGCTGCTCTAGAACGATACAATTCACTCGTTAAAATCACTTGGCTATTTGCCGCCACAAGATTAAACATAAATTGTCCGTCTTTTGCTAATTTTAATTCATACCAGCCTAACGCCATAAGTTTCTCCTTATTTCTATTTCCCCGTGAGATGAATTTCTCATAGGCAAGAATAGATCCTCTGCTGAAAATTGCAACCTTTTTAATCAATTAAAGTGCTTGTTGCGTGTAAAGTTTCACTTTACTTAGTTTAGACATTTTATTTACATAACGACCTAATTTTTCAGGGAATTTTAACCCTTTCACGCAAGTTAAGTTACGTAAAGTCGGGAAGACGAAAATATCTTCTAAAGATAATTCGGTATTTAATGAGCCTTCACCTAAAACTAACGGTTCTAATTTTGCTAAATCAGAATGTAATCTGTCTAAATATTCATTGGTTTTTTCCCAATGCATTGCAAAATCACCCACATATTCGGTTTTCTTTTTAGTGAAATAATCGACCGCACTTTGTGTTGCAAACTCTGGCACATCAAGCTTAATAAAGCGTGGCATTAAAAGGTAATTTGAGTAAGTAGTAATTTCACTTAAAATCGCTTTTACTTCTGGACGAACTTCACCTTTTAGCACAGGCTCACCATAGTGCTGATCGATATAATGTACAATATCTAAACTCTCTGGCATTGCTGTGCCATCTTCTTTGATCAAAATAGGGACCACTTTTTTCCCCACTAAACTCACAGGTGTTGCTTCATCATCATTTAATAAAATTTGAAATTCTACTGGCAAATTTTTCAAGCCAAAGATCATCATTGCTCGCACGCAATAAGGGCAATGATCAAATACATATAATTTCATTTTTCTCTCCTGTATAAAAAAATAACACTTACACTTTACTGTTTTTTTGTAAGAATTCAACTAACAACTTGCCTAACCCACTTTGTCTTTTTACTGGATTTTTGACCGCACTTTTCCAAATCTCTGGCGTAGTAAACACGGTCAGTTTTTCTTTAGCTCGGGTGATGCCTGTATAAACAAGCTCACGTGATAAAATGGGATTGTGTTCTGTCGGTAGTACTAAAAACGTATGGGTAAATTCCGATCCTTGCGATTTATGAATTGTCATCACAAATGCGGTTTCATAGTTTGGCACTCGGCTGGCTAATACGGTTTTATAATGGTCTTGCCCTTGTTCAAACCATACTTTTCCATCGCCTAAAAATAGACCAACATCCCCATTATATAAGCCAACGTGACTGTCATTTTGCGTAATCATTACAGGCTTGCCAATATACCAATCTCGTTCGTGTTTAAAGTTTAATAAGCCTTTTTCTCTCAGTTTATTGGCAATTTGAATATTTAGCTGTTCGACACCTAACTCACCGACTCGCAAAGCAGTTAAAAAACGCACTTGATTGAAAGCCGCAAAAATCTCTTGAATTTGCTGGGGGGTTGGCGTTTCAGGTGAGAGATTCAGTTGTCTAATTCGCATTAAATATTCTTGATATTTTTCGACCGCACTTTCCACCACCAAATTAACACAAGCGCGAATAGAAACTTTTTCCCCTTCGTTATTATCCTCTGAACCACAATTTTTTAGAAAATCAATGAGTTCAATATCATTAAAATTGTCAAAATGTTGCCAACTTAATACTGATTTTCCTTTATTAATCGCATCGGCAAGTTGCCCGATCCCTGAGCTGTCAGAGAAACGGTGGCTATGATGTAAACGGCAAAGACTATCTCGAATTGGGTGGCCTTCTGGTTGTGAAGGCACTTGGCAATCCGCAACTTCAAACAAATAATGTGCAAGCTCGGGGCTATAACCTTGGTTTGAAAACTGCCCTAATTCACCTAATGTTTCGCCTGCTTCAACGGGCGATAGCTGGTTTTGGTCGCCTAATAGAATAAGCTTGGCTTGCTGTTTCAGTGCCTGTAACAGTTTCGCCATAAGAGGCAAATCAATCATTGATGCCTCGTCCACCACCAGCATATCGACTTGCAAAGGATTTTGGCGATGGTACGTAGTTCGTTCTTCAAAAAAACGTGTACCGAGCAACCGATGCAAGGTTTGAGCTGTGGTTGGAATAGACTCAATCAATTCATTATCTAAGGGAATATTTTCACGCATTTGTAGCGTATTCAATGCACCGTGAATTGATTCGGTTAAACGGGCGGCTGCTTTCCCTGTTGGTGCGACCAATTTAATGTTCAATGTGCGATGATGTAACTCTTGTAAAGCAAGCAACAAACGTGCCACAGTTGTAGTTTTACCCGTTCCCGGTCCACCTGTAATTAAACAAAAACGCTGACGTAATGCGGTTGCAACAGCCACTTTCTGCCAGTTGATATCAGTCTCACTTTTCGCCGGAAAATATTTGCTTAAAATAGCTCGAATTTGCGCTGTATCAGTCATATTCTCCGTAGAAGAAATTTGAGAATTATCCACCGCACTTTGTAGATAATCCGCCACACGATATTCATCTTGCCAAATACGATAAAAATACAACGCATTAAATTGAAATACGAAAGGGGCAATTTTCTGTTTTGGATCTACGCTGAACGCAATATTGTTTTGCAAACTAGCTTGCCAATTTTCTACTGATAAGAAATCGATTTTTTGTTGAATCTCACTTAAATATGGACGTTCAAATTGACGATAAGCCAAATTAAATATGTTGCGCTCAAGGGCTTTATCTAAGAAAAGACAAGTATTACCTTGCTGATAGTTATAGCTACAAAGTGCAGCTAATAATGTGGCAAGATTGCGAATAACCTCAGGCGTTTCAGCGGTTTGTTTGTCAGCAATTAATTTTGCAAAATAATAATCACCTGGGCTAATTACCTGTTGTTGTTTTAATTCGTGTAAAATGCCAAGCATTAAAATAACTCCTCTAATTCCTGAATTAACGCAACATCAGGCACTGTAAAATACACACCTTGTGCAGGTTGACCGTCCATTCCACGTAAAAAAGCATATACCACGCCACCAAAATGTGACTCATATTGATAATTTGGATCGCGTTCTTTTAAGTAGCGATGCAATGCCACACAATAAAATAAATATTGCCAATCATAATAGTGTTTACGCATTGTTTTTTCGAGATTTTCTGTACTGTAATCAGCTAATAAGTTGCCCAATTTATTGGATTTATAGTCAAGCAAATAATATTTACCATTATGACGGAAAACTAAGTCGATAAAACCGCGTAACATTCCTTTTATCCCTTCTCTCACCACATCAAGTTGTAAAGGTTGTGAAAGTAAATGGTATTTTTTCAACAAGTGATTAAAACGAGCCACATCAAAGGTATTTTCTAATTTCAAATAGAATTCTAATTCTTTCAAGCAGTCTTTTGACGCTAAATCAGATAAACAAAACTCGTTTGAAGTAAAAAGTGGCGTATGTAGAACTTGGGTTAGCCAGCGTTGTACGGTTGGTTGCCAAACCGCTTCTAGTTGTAATTGTTGGCAAATTTTTTCGACCGTCTCCATTTCAACAGGCTGATTAAACGGGTGTTTCTCAAAATAACTATGCAACACTTTCCCCACACGGGCACCGGCAGGGAAATCAAATGGGGAATAGCCAGCTTCATAACCGTCTAATTGTTCAGTTTCAAAAGGCATTAAAGCCGTATTTTCAACAACTGAGTTTTGGTCATAATCTTTCTCATTATCCAAAATTTGTGAAAAACCGACCGCACTTTGTCGGGCTTCTGAATAATGTTGTACAGATTTTTCGTGTAAACTACTGAGCGCACTAAAACTGGTCACTTGCCAGTTCTGCTCAATGTTACCAGTGAAAGTTGCCGCACTTAATTGTGCGGTTGGTTTTGCAAGCGATAACGGCGCTTTGCCTTCAAGATCGAGCAAATCATCAAGCTCAACTTGCACGTTTTGTTTCGCCATTCTCTTTTTAAATGTAGTCAATGCAGTTCTCACACTTGCCACATCCATTCTGCCTTGCGTGAGCAAATATTGAATAGCATTCCAATTTGAGGCAAAGTTTTCTGGCATTGCGATGAGCACTTGATATTTTGCTCGGGTTAATGCCACATACAACAAACGCATTTCTTCTGCACGTAACTCGCGCTGAATTTCGTCAGAATGCTCGCCTTCCATATCCCATAGCACAGCTTTTTGTTCTTCATTAAAGTAAGTCTGAACTAAACTCTCTCTGGACTTCGGTGGATTAGTAATAAACGGCAACCACACAAGGTCATACTCTAACCCTTTAGATTTATGGAAAGTGACGATTTTGACTAACTTTCGCTCACTTTCTAAACGGATTTGTAAATCCCCTTGGCGGTTTTCGCCTTGGATTTTTTTCTCAAACCAACGTAACAGACTAGCGGGGCTTTCATTAAGGGGGCTTGCCTCTTGCAATAGCTCGGCAAGATGCAATAAATCGGTCACTGCACGTTCGCCACCTTCCGCCACAAGCAGATTTTCAGCAATTTTCTTTTCTAAAAATAGCTGGTGTAGCATCGCTAAAATACTTTGCGTCTGCCAAATTCGTTGATAACGCACAAAATCATCAACCGTGTTTGTCCAGCGTTGCTCATCTTGTTTGATTTGATTGATTTCTGCCGACGTTAAGCGCCAAATGCTCGTTGCAATCGCATTTAAAATATTACGTTCACTGAATGGATTTAAACAAGCAGTCAAAATCAAGGCTAATTCTTGTGCTTGCGGGCAATCGAACACATTGCTGTTGTCAGATAAATACACTGACGCAATGCCTACTTTTTGCAAAGCGACTTTGATCACATCTGCTTCTTGCCAATCTCGGACTAATACTGCGATACGCTCTTCGGTTAAAGGTTCGATCTCCTCTTGCCCCTCTTTTTGTGCTTTGAAAACGGCTTGATTTTCGACCGCACTTTGTAACAATTGATAAATCGATGCGGCACAGGTTTCTGCTAGAATGTAACGTTGATCTTCATTCAAACGCCCGCTTCTGCTCTCTTTGCCTAAATCCCCAACATAACACTGAACAGCAGGCTGGACTTTGCCATTCAAATAGAATTTTGGCTTATTTGCACGGAAAGAAACAGGTTGGAATTGAATTTGCTCATATAAAAAAGGTTGTACTGACGGATTTTCATCAAAATCAAACAAGCCATTCACCGCATTCACAACCGTTTCTTCAGAACGCCAGTTTGTGCCTAAAGTAAATGTCTGTTTGGCCTCAAGGGCTGCTTTAAAATACGTAAAAATATCTGCACCACGGAATTTATAGATCGCCTGTTTTGGATCGCCGATCATAATAAAACCCGTTGGTGAAGTAGATGGTTGGATATAAATTTTTGAGAATGTTTGATACTGAATATTATCCGTATCTTGGAACTCATCGATCATTGCAAAAGGATATTGCAAGCGGATAAATTGCGCCAGCTCATCGCCTTTCTCGGAATATAACGCCTCTTGCAACAAGCGTAATAGGTCATTAAAGCCTTTTTCAGAATGGTCTAATTTATGCTGAATGAGCAGTTTCTGCACACCTTTCAAATAGTGATACATAATCACTTTGCGGTAAATACCTTGCATTTTTTGTGTTGCGACAGCTTCATCTGCCAATTCAAAGAAAGGGTGAGTGATTGGTGTTGCTCCCTCGTCCGCATACTCATTAAGTGCTTCTTGATTGAAATATTTAACTAGCACATCTGGCAAATCCATTTGACTGCCAGCACGCGACCAATCTTTCATATTTTGTAGCCACTTCGGCACAAAATTGCTCTTAAATGTCGTGCGTTTTAAGGCTTTCTTTTCACCTTTTTTGTAACTTTTCGTTAACTCACCTTCAATTAATCCGATAATTTCGTCTTCGTCTTTTAACCACGCCTGTTTAAGATCGAGAATTTGTTGTTGGCTTGGCAAAATGTATTCTGCAAGAAACTCTCTCAACGACAAGGCTAACAATTCAGTTTGCTTGATTTGTGGGCGTAAACCAAAATCAGATACTTGCGAGTATAGCTCACTACACACCGCTTGCGGCGAGCCCAATGCCTTATAAATATAATTCGCTTCAGCAAAAGACAGCGGATAAAACTGCTCACGCCAGTATTCATTAAAGAAACGTTGGATCAGCTCCCCTTCGTCTTTGACTAATTCAAGATTGAAATGTACGCCTGAATTAAAGGCATATTGCATTAACATTCGGCGACAGAAACCGTGAATGGTATAAATCGCAGCCAAATCCATACTCTGTTCTGCAATTTTTAAACGCTGAATAGCAACATCAATATGCTCAATGTGCTGAATTAATTCTTGTAAAAATGGATCATCAGAAAGTGCGCTTTCCCTTTGCTCTTTATAGGCAATAAAAGCTTGTTTTGTTTGATGAATACGTTCACGAATACGCCCTTTCAATTCTTCGGTCGCCGCTTCAGTAAAGGTTACCACTAGAATTTGCTCAACTGTCAACGGCAAAGGGAAATTGTCCACACCCGCTTGTAGCAATAAACGTAAATACAATGAACCAATGGTGTAGGTTTTCCCTGTACCGGCTGATGCCTCGATCAAACAAACCGTGTTCAGTGGGGTACTGACTGCATTCAAATTACGTGGTGGATCCATCATAGAATATTGCTCTCTCCTGAGTAGTAATGCCAATTTTTACAAGGGATAGATGAGAAAAAGTGCGGTCTATTTTACCGCACTTTTTTGATTAAAAGTTTAATACTTTATCGGCTTCCATTGTCCAATCTGCAAGTTCAGACAAAGTGCCAATTTCAACGCCTTCAGCAAGTGGAAGATCTGTCACACCTCGTGCATTGGTACAGGTTTTACATAATTTCACTGCTGCACCTTGTGCGGTTAAAATTTCCAAAGCCTGTTGCAAGTGATAACCTTCAGCAGGATTTTGTTTAGCAAGCCCACCTGTCACTGCATCTGACATTAAAAATAATTTTAAATCCACCGCACGTTTATGCTGATCTTGCAATTGCAAAGCCAATCTTAAGGCACTGAAAAAACTTTCATTGCCGTAAGGTGCTGCGTGAATAATAAACAGAATTTTTTGCATATTAACCAACCCAGATAAATTTCGCCATAAATAGAAGTGAAACAACCCAAACTGGCGCGTTAACTTCTCTAATACGGCCAGTGCACGTTTTCATAATGCAGTAGCTAATGAAACCAAATGCGATACCTTCCGTAATTGAATAAGTAAATGGCATCATTGCTGCGGTAATGAACGCAGGTGTTGCTTCGGTTAAATCTTCCCATTTTACACGAATCAAACTTGATGCCATTAAAATCCCTACATACACCAATGCACCTGCCGTTGCATAAGCTGGCACAACGCTTGCAAGTGGTGATAAGAAAATGGTCAACAAGAATAAAATACCCACTACAACAGCAGTTAAGCCCGTACGTCCACCAACGGATACACCCGCACCACTTTCAATGTAAGTACTGATCGCTGAAGTCCCCATATATGAACCAGCAACGGCACTCACGCTGTCCACATATAAAGCTTGTTTCATTTTAGGGAAACGTCCTTTCTCATCACTAAAGCCCGCTTTATCCGTTACGCCTAATAAAGTGCCAGATGAGTCAAATAAGTTCACGAGTAAAAATGAGAAAATAATGCCCAGTAATGCGGTATCTAATGCCCCGGCAATATCTACTTTACCTACAACTGGCGCTAAACTTGGTGGCAGAGAAATCACACCTTTGAAGGTAACTGCTGGATCAACGAAGAAGGCTAATCCAGTCACCACTGCGATAGACACTAACACACCAGAATAAATATTACGTGCAGCTAATACCACGATAATAAAGAAACCTAAGATACCTAATAACACTTTTGGATCGTGCAATTCACCTAATGCCACTAAGGTCACTGGGTTTGGCACTACTACGCCCATATTTTTGAAGCCAATAAGTGCGATAAATAAACCGATACCGGCACCAATACCAACACGCAAGCCCAAAGGAATTGACGCCATTAACCAATAACGAATTTGGAAAATCGTTAATACGAGCAAGCCAATTGAACCCCAGAAAATTGCGCCCATACCGATTTCCCAAGGATAGCCTAATTTGCTCACAACCACATAAGCGAAAAAGGCGTTGAGCCCCATTGCTGGCGCAAGTGCGATAGGTAAGTTACTGAATAAGCCCATTGCCATTGTACCCAATGCAGCAATTAAACAAGTTGTAACAAAGACCACTTGTTTGTCCATACCTGCATCGCCCAAAATTGATGGGTTAACAAAAACGATATAGACCATTGTGAAGAACGTTGTAATACCGGCGATAACTTCAGTTTTTACGCTGGTATTTTTCTCAGATAATTTAAAAAATCGATTTAGAAAAGATTGGTTTTCCATTATTGTTTCCAAGTTATTTCAAAAATAAAGAAGAAGTGATGAAAAACAGATAAAAAAGAGAGGTGTTTTTCCAGAGGATTCTAGCAAAAGAATGTTAGCAATGCATCGTTTTTCTCTGGCAAATTAAATTTCAAAAGACAGAATATAAAAAGTGCGGTGTTTTTTAAAAAAGTTTTAAAATTCCACCGCACTTAATCGGTTATAAACCTACTTGTTGTTTAATTCTGTCAGCAAACATACCAATGCTCACCGCAAAATAGTTTGAACGATTCCAATCTAACAAGGTACGATAATTGTTTGATACGAGGAAAACACGCCCTACTTCACGATCCGGACGAACCAACCATAAATCACTCGTCGAAAGTGCGGTTAATTTTTGTTGTTCTTCTGGCGAGAAAGATTTCAACGTAATGCCTAGATTTTGCCATTCATTTAAAGAACGTTTTTTCTCTTTTTCGATGCCCGAAATATCAAGTGATAGCGGTTGAGTTAACTGAACTTCAACCCCCCAAGGTACATTTTTATTCCAGCCGACGGTGCTCAAGTAGCTGGCGATAGAAGCAAAAACGTCATAATGGTTTTTCCAAATATCTTTTTCACCATCTTGGTTGCCATCAGCGGCATAACGCAAATAAGAACTTGGCATAAACTGCGTTTGCCCCATTGCGCCCGCCCAAGAACCTAACATTCTTTGGCGTGGAATATCTTGTCGCTCTAACATTTTCATCGCAGAGACAAATTCTTTGCTGAACAGTTTTTCACGGCGCCCTTCAAAAGCCAACGTCGCTAGCACAGAAAGCACATCATAGTTGCCTTGATAATAACCAAAACTACTCTCCATTCCCCAAAGGGAAAGCAAATATTCTTTTTGCACTCCAAAGCGTTGGCTAGCTTGTTCTAGCTGTTTTTGTTGTTCCCAATAACGTTCTGATGCCACATCCACTTTACGCTGCGTCAACACACGATTGAGATAATTCGTGGTGCCATTCGGATTTAAACGAACAGGCTCATTAGGATCACGCTTACGAATTTTACCAGCCTGTTGGCGATCCAGATCCACCGCTTTTTGAATATAACGAATTTGCTGATGCTCGTGTAACACTTTATCGGATACACCTTCTCCCTTCGCTTTACCTTTTAAGAACTTCACATAATCATCAAAATTCTCGACAGTACGCATATTGTTGTATTGTGCATCGCTATCAAGCGGGTTAATTTCGGGATAACTTGAACAGCCTGCAAATAGAGCACAAGCCAGTAAGGCACTGGCTGTATAAATAAGTTTTAATAACACGATAGCTTTCCTACTTTCTTAAAAATAATCGATAAACAATTTGTAATAATGATGTTGGCAAT
Organism: Bisgaard Taxon 46; assembly: GCA_049941595.1. Classification (GTDB taxonomy): domain Bacteria; phylum Pseudomonadota; class Gammaproteobacteria; order Enterobacterales; family Pasteurellaceae; genus Pasteurella. The sequence goes on along the minus strand of JBNFNA010000004.1, from coordinate 289,688 downwards.
AAACGCGGTAAGGAACGTAATAAAAAAGTGAATAAACCGCTAAGCAAACCTTGCATTTTCAAACGATATTTCAGTTTAAATAAACGCCATTCTGCTTTTGCTTGCTCAATACCACGGCGACGTCCAACCATTCCATTACCAACTCGCGCATAAACTAATATTTCAGGTAAATTCGCCACATTTTTACCGCTTGCCACTAATTTGATCCACAAGTAATAATCTTCTTGTAGATCTTCATAACCGCCACAAGCTAATACCGCGCTTTTCTGATATGCCACTGTCATATGGTTAAAAGGGCAACGTTTCTGGGTAAATTTAATAATCCCCTCTTTATCTGTCGGCACATTACGGTAGCTTACAATATCATCAACAGTCTGGCCAAACTCTGCAATCTGTCCACCAACAATCACTGTTTCAGGATGTTGTTTGATAAAATTAATTTGTTGTTCAAAGCGTGTTGGCACACAAATATCATCAGTATCCATTCGAAATACCCAATCATAACTGCAATGTAATAAGCCTTCATTTAAGGCTTTGCCTAAACCACGATTTTTCTCCAACTTCACTTTTTTAATCGGCAAAACAGCTTCAAATTCAGTCACAACCGCTTCTAATTCTGGCGTTACAGGGCCATCAAACACTAAGACAATTTCATCCGCTGGCAATGTTTGCACTTGTAGGCTTTCAAAACATTCCCGTAAATATTGTGGATTTTCTTTAATATATAGCGACATTAAAACGGAAAATTTCATTATACGAACCTTTTGAGGTTAATTGCTAACGTTGGCGAAATGAGAGTCACTAACGTTACCACAAGATATTTGATCTTTAAGGTTTTTCTAAATAGTGCAAAATAATATTTTGCAGCTTTGCGTGATAAATTCATCACGTGTGGATAAGCCAACATATACAAGGCATTTTGCTCAAAGTTTTTCGCTTGAATTTCTGTCTTTACATACCGCACTTTGATTTGCTCAATCGCTTTTTCGGTATGTTGCGTATTCGTTGAAACGCTGGCACGATTAGTATGGAAAGTACAAATCGTTAAGGCACGATCAATATATAATGGTTTAAATTCAGGATCTGAAATGAGCTTTAACAAAAACTCATAATCCTCTAAAGACCGTAAATCAGTCGCCAAACCACCGACTTTTAAAAACAGATCTTTTTTCACACCAATCATCGGCATTCCACCGATTTTATTGGCGAGCAAAATGTTATCGAGAGTTAGCGCTTGAGTGTCGCTGAATGGGTGCGTCACATAAGAAAAACTTTCATTCACCATAATGCATTTAGCTGGGTGATACACAAAATTCACTTCGGGATTTTGTGCAATTTTTTCTGCTAAATGAGCACATTTTTCCGCATCAAAACGATCATCATCGTCTAAAAATAATAACCACGGTTTTGTTGCAGCTCTCGCCCCAACATTACGACTTTCTGCCGCACCAAGGTTTTTCTCATTGCGAATCACTTGATATGCAAATGAATAAGCTGGTTTAATTTTCACTGGCTCAACAGAGCAATCATCCACGATAATCACTTCAAAATTATGGGATTTTTGCGCTTCTAAACTAGCTAAAAGCGCTGGGATTTCATCTTTACGATTATAAGATGGCACAATAATGCTAAACATTATTCTGCTCCTTGGTTTGATGAAATAGGTTTGAATAAATAAATCATTTTGCCACTTTGTCCAAACAAAGATAAAAACATAATTAACACAAACATCAAGCCCGGAAACGCATAAGTATCTGCTTTAATGTGCAAGACACTTAACAGGAATAATGTCGATAATAAAAACTTGTAGCTACCACCAAACCAGTTATCTGCAATGCGTTTTATAAAATAGACAGTAAACACGAAACAGATAAACAAATAACCAACACCACCATATAACACTTGGCGTAAAAAGCCCGAATCTGTGCCGCCGTAATAGCGTCCATCTGGCGTGAAATAATAACCATCACCCACTAAAAGTTGCTTCATTGTAGGAATAAATAAATGGTTTTTCACTAAATTATCGGAAGATGAACTCAATTTGGTGACATCTTGGTGTGATAATAAATTGATCACGGGCTCTAAAGCGTGGGCAACATATTTGTTATCAGCAAAATTCATTGCTAACACTAACACCATCACTGCAAACACAATTAATGCGGGCAAATAACGCCATTTAAAATACAGCAATATACTCAACACCGAAAAGACAAAGAAAGTGCGCCCAGAAATCACGCCAATGCAAAGTAATAAAAATAAAATAATCGGTGATAATCCGTTACCTTTGGCGTGATATGCCAATAAAAAATGCAATAAAAACAAATAGAAAATGCTTAACTGGAAAAATGCTGATGAGGTAATGTTATATAAGCGATATTCTTGTTCTGAACCATAAAAACGTGGCAACACCACATTGGTCGATAACGCTAAATCAATAGCGAATGACAACCCAGTTAAAGCCACGAACCCGATCACCGCTTGGATCACAATCCCCATATTCATATCACGCACACATTGTGCTTTGCCCAAATTATGCTGATAAAACAGGTTATAAATTGCGACACCAAATAAAAAGAGAGCCAACATTTTGACATACATCTTGACCACACCAAGCTCGCCTGTGCCGTGAACTAGCATTGGTAATGCACTGGCTAAAATAAGTGCCACAATCACCACGATACTATCAATTGGCAGTGAGATGCCTTGTGGTGAAGCCATTGCGCCATTATTGCTTTCAATACGCACCTTGCTTTGGCGGTAAAGGCGATAGGCTAATGCAAAAATGGCAACGCCACCAACAAAAAATGCCATTCGGAAAAAATGCCATAGCCAAGGATCATACAGATAAAAAAAGTTAAATAATGCTGACATACTAGTTTCCTAAATTTCTCATAATAGCGAAGAGTTTTTTTAATGGATACTTCATCAGTTTTTTCCAAAAACTATTGGCAATGGAACCACGCAAATTCTCTAAATTACTGACTAACGCTGGGTTTTCAATCGCCAATAACGGGCGAACCACTTTACTTTTTATCCCAAATTGTTGTTGGAATAAAATAAAATCGTCCGCCAACCAAAAAGCAGTTTTATGCTGTTGTACTTGCATTAAAAAGGATCTTGCAGCCGATTTTTTAATTAAATATGCCACCGTGCCTGCAAAATAATCTTTATAAGGATAAGCATAGAAAAACTCGGTATTCGCAATTTTTTTACACAACAACGAAAAAGTCACTGGGTAATTAATCTCTAACTCACTGTCATTAAACTGTAAGATTTTTGATTGTCCAACTAAAATCAAATCCACTTGCGTTTCTTGCTGTAAAAGTGCAGTCACATTTTGCTGAAAATGTTGATTAAATAGCGCATCGTCTTCGCAAACTAAGCAATATTCGTCTTCGGCAATTGTCTGATCATCGACAATTTTTTGATACACACCTAAATGGCTTAAAGTACATCCGATCTCACCTTTAGTCACTGCTCTGCCATAGCGCTGTTGGAATTGATCAACATTGAAAAGTGCGGTCAAATTTTCCCAAGTTTGATTCATCGTATTAATCGCAGAATACACTTCAAAATCCTGTGTATCAGGCTGTTGGAAAAACAACTCACGGCGATGTTGATCTTTTTCTAAAGAAATTAAAAACTTTTTCATATCAATCTCTTATGTCAATGACATTCACACCGACTTCATCAAATAAATCATAGCACGCATCAAAATCAGGATTGCCCGTATCAATTTTCAAGGCTATCACCTCAATATTGTCGCTTTTATTCATAATATTTAAGATCGCACTGCTGAAATAGGTATAAATACGGTATTTTTTCTGCTTACATTGCTGAATGATATAGTCTTCAAAAATAAATTCGGTATCAATATACTCAACATTTTCTAAACGATATTTTTCTCTCGGATGCGGTAAATAATAGTGAATATGAAACTGTGAAATCACCTTATTGGCTAAAGCAATATTTTTGTCATCTTCAAGAAAAACAGGCTGTCCAAGCAACACATTTATCGGTTCCATTTCCACAGACTGACTGTCGCAATGCCCGACTAAATCCACATATGCCACATTCTCAATAATATTTTTGAAACCTTTGTAAATACTGTAATGCTTTTGCGATAAGTTTCTTAAGGCTTGAATACTGTATTCATTGCCCAAAAGCGTATTAATCAATTTACGCATCACGCTCGGCGTTTCATTTTGGTAAAACAGACTATTCTGCACAATATTTATGGTGCCATCATCAAAGGTATGAAATTGCTTAAATTTGACCGCACTTAATAAAAATTGAATTTGTAGATCGTTGATGTTTGCCACAAATACTTTATCAAAAGATTTACCCGAAAATTGGCGTTTTAAGTAAATGATTTCCTTTAACAAATTGAGGCGATCTTTGTGTTGAACCATTGTGAAAAACTGACCGCACTTTTGCGCTAAACGTTGACCATAATAGTCAAATTTTTTATTGCTGACCGTTGATAACATTACGCCATAAAACGATTCATTTGGATATTTTTCAATAATTTTTTCTGCAATCAACACCTGTAATGGCGTGCAACAAATCATTAAATTCATAAAGTTTTTCCTACTCTTGCAGTCATAATGTACAACACTGGCAAAATCATAAATGCCCCAATGATGCTTGCATAAGGTACATACTCGATTTTAGTAAACATCAATGCGACTAAACTTATCGCATAAATCACGGTGGATAAGACAGAACAAATGGAAATAAGTTTATTTTTTCCGTAATAAAACAAGTAATTCACCAAAATGATGTATGGCACAGCTAAGGTGGTCGCCATCAAAAATAGGATAATGTAGTATTTTGTACCAACAAATTGATCACCCAACAGCCAAACGACAACAGATTCTGGAATCGCCCACATCACTAATGATGGAATGGGCACAAATAATAAGCTATACCACGCCCATTTGTGAATATGCGTAATATTGATTTTCTTTAACTTAAAGGCTTCAAAAAAATAAGGCACCGTCGCACGATTTACCGCTTGAATGGCAATCATCAAAATAGCAGCAAGTTGGGCCCCCATTGCATACAAACCGAGCTCTGCTTCGCTAAACTGGTGATAAATAAAAATACGATCCAGTTGCCCGCGCAAAAATAAACTCACATTATGAAAAATCAATGGGAAACCAAAACCGCACAAATATAACAAGGCACTTTTATATTGCGATAGATTGAAGAACTTAACGCGTGTTTTACGACTATATAAAAAATAGGCGATCACAAAGGCAATAAAATTCCCAAATAAGATCGCTAAAATACGCTTTTCAACTAAATTGGTTTCATACATTTCTAGCAATACCACGGTCAACACAGTGGATGCTGTTGAAAGTAAAAACTGGATGACGGAATACGCCAACGCCTGTTTTTGGCACTGGCGCACGCTTAATTGAACATTGAGAAAAGATTGAAAGACAGCAGAAATGGCTAAATAAGCCATAATTTCAGAACGCACGAGCAAACAAAAGACCAAAATGATCCCCGCCATAAATAGCGTGAAAGCATAGCCTGTTGAAACCACTAAATTGAGCGAACGTTTACCATAAAAATAGAAATAACGAGCTATTGCCCCTTCTTGGCTCAACCCCACAATAATTAAAAATAATGATAAATAAGTTTGGAAGTATGACAACTCACCAAAACCTTCTGCGCCAAGCTTACGTGATAAATAAGGAAGAAGTAGAAAAGGAATAACTTTGGAGAACAGTTCACTGAATAGATAAATCGCACTGTCTTTAATTACTTTCATTGGCTTTGTTACATCTCTCAAGATCTGAAAAATTTCATTAACTTGTCATTTTAACAGCAATCTTTTTTTAAAAATAGACAATGCAAACAAGATAATGAATAATATTCCCTCTTTTAACTATTTTTTGATGCATTATGTTCGCACTAACAAAACTGATCACTACTATCCTTTTACCGCCGTTTAATGTGATTATTCTTTGGGTCTTCGCATTTCTTTTATCTGTATTTAACTACAAAAAACTCAGCCGTAGTTGCGCTTTTCTTGGCTTTATCATTCTCTACTTATCCAGTATTCCTTACGTCGCACAAAAATTAGAGGACAGCCTAGTTACTGATGATAATTTAACGCTAGCAGATTATCAGCAAGCTCAGGCTATCGTGTTATTGGGCGGTGGAATTCGTGACAGTAAAGAGTTATACGCCAAATTAACCGTTAATGCGATTCCCTTAGAGCGGGTTCGCTATGCCGCTTATTTGCAAAAACAAACAGAATTGCCACTACTTATTTCTGGCAGTTCAGGCGCACCACAATCAGAGGCAGAAGTGGCTGCCATAGAATTGCGTGAATTCTTTAATGTGCCAACAAAATGGCTCGAGCCCAAAGCAAGAACCACAAAAGAAAATGCCATTTACAGTGCGGAAATTCTGAAAAAAGAAGGCATCAATAAAGTCATTTTAGTCACTAATCAATGGCATATGAAACGTGCAACCTTGTTATTTGAACAACAAGGATTTGAAGTATTACCCGCCAGCGTTGGATCTGGTGCAACCCCTGAAATTTATAGCATTGGGATATGGCACTTTCTGCCACAGGCTGGTGTGATAAATAAAAATATGCTGTTATTAAAAGAATGGTTGGGCTATTTAAAAGAAAAATAGTCAATCTATCTAACTTACGAAAAGGCGAACAGATTAGTTCGCCTTTTTTCGTATATTGATTTAGCCCCAAAGTGCGGTCTATTTTAGAAAAGTTTTAATAGCCTTGCTCATAGACTAATTCTGCTAATTTCACACCCATTAAAGCTAAATTGAAACGTTGTTCATCAGCGACTGACCAAAATTGTACGCCATTTTCCACCGCACTTAATGCACTAATATGCAATTTTACGGTTTCTTCGTGGCTTTCTGTTTCACCATTTGTCACTGGTGTGATCATTTTTTCTGAATGATAAGTGACTAATGCATTATCTTCCCAATTTGACAACGCTACTTGTGCGTCCATTTCATAGTCAGACGCCAATGTCACCATTTGTCCTAAACCATAAAACACAGGCACTTGAATTTGGTGAAATGCCACATTATCCAATTGTGGGAAAATTTTCTGCATTTGTGTAGCTAAATTATTGGCTGGCAATGGGAAAACATCAAACGCTAAACGTTGTTGATCTTCATCTAAAGGGATACCATTCAATAATTGTGCCGTTTGTCCAGCCAGTTTGCCCACTGTTTCAGCGCTTACATAAGACGCTGGTAACAATGAACTCACCATTACATTACGCACGCTGTTATTTTCTAATAATGGATGAATCGCTAACGCTAATTGTGAAACTTGCGGATCGGGCAATGACACAATATTACGCTGTCTTAATTCGACTAATTGAGCATCATTCACTGTTGGCACGACTACTGGCACATCATTCAATACCGAACATACGCCTTTCATATCAATAATCACACAACCTGCTTCTGCTGCTTTAGCAATATGTGGCACTTGTTGAATATCGCCTGCAAAAAATAAGTAATGGCATTCTGACCATTCCATTTCTTCAGGTTTAACTTGGGCAACACTTTTATTATTAAAACGGATTCCTTGCTCTTCACTAAATGGATAAATTTCAACAATCGATAATTGCTGAATATCCAACTGACTTTGCTCTAACGCTTCTGCAATTTTTTCACTTAATTCAAATTCCGCCGCAATGGCTACATTTAAGGTTGCGTTCATTTTTCTCTCCGCTGTAAAATAATTGGCACATTTTACTGGAAGAATAAGAAAAGACAATGACGCCTGCAGTTGATTTGCTGAAAAAGCATAAAATTCCTTTCACTTTACATACCTACGATCACGATCCAAATAACACACATTTTGGCGATGAAGCCGCAGAAAAATTAGGTATCGATCCGACCCAATCTTTTAAAACACTACTCGTCGCAGAAAATGGCGATCAGAAAAAACTCGCTTGTTTTGTGCTACCCACAGCCAATATGCTCAATCTGAAAAAAGCGGCAAAATCGATTGGGGTGAAAAAAGTTGATATGGCTGATAAAGATATTGCACAGAAAACCACTGGCTATTTAGTAGGCGGCATCAGCCCATTAGGTCAAAAGAAACGTTTGAAGACTGTGATTGCAGAATCTGCACTGCAATTTGAAACTATTTTTGTATCTGGTGGCAAACGTGGCTTAAGTGTGGAACTTTCACCGCAAGATTTAGCTAAGCTATTGAATGCTGAATTTATCGATATTGTTGATGAAGCCGAATAAATAAAAACAAAAATACCAGCCTCATTGCTGGTATTTTTTCATTGACAGCATCAAGTGCGGTCAATTTTAAAAAAGTTTTATCGCTTGAATTAAAATGCCGTTGTATCTTGGAATAAACCGACTTTCAAATCTGTCGCAGTGTAAATCACACGTCCATCAACTTCAACTTCACCATCAGCCATACCCATTACTAATTTGCGATTAATCACACGTTTCATATGAATACGGTAAACCACTTTTTTCGCGGTTGGTAGGATTTGCCCCGTAAATTTCACTTCGCCAACACCTAAAGCACGCCCTTTACCTTTACCACCAATCCAGCCTAAATAGAAGCCAACTAATTGCCACATTGCATCTAAACCTAAACAACCTGGCATAACAGGATCACCAATAAAATGGCAAGCAAAGAAAGGTAATTCAGGTTTAATATCAAGCTCTGCTTCGATATAACCTTTTTCAAACATTCCACCCGTTTCATTCATTTCAACAATGCGATCCATCATCAACATTGTTGGCGCAGGAAGTTGTGGACCCTCTTTGCCAAATAATTCACCACGGCCCGATGCAAGTAAGTCTTCGTAGCTGTAGCTACTTTTTTTATTTGGTGTACAACTGTTCATTATTTTAAATCCTCCAAGATTTAGGAATATTCAAGCAAAATCTGCTTAAAAAGGATTTTAGCAGAGTTGTAACAATAATAAAATAGCTAACACTTGTACGCTAAACTTATCGGATCAGTTATTCTTTTTCCTAAACAACCAGTCTAATAAACCACCTTTACCAAATTGTTGTTCCGCACGTTGCTCGATGCGATAGGCAATTACGCGTGATAAGGCTAGATTGTCTTCTTGTTCTGGTTTATCTTCCTCTTCAAGAAGTGGACGTTGGAATAAAATCTCACACGCTTGATGTACATCTTCCACAGGGAAAATAAAAAACTCGCCATTTTTAACCGCACTTACTACCTCTTCGCTCAAACTTAATTGATGAATAACCGCGCTCGGAATAATGACCCCTTGAGAACTGGTTAAACCACGACTTGCGCAGATATTGAAGAAACCTTCAATTTTAGCATTAACACCACCAACAGAATGTACTAAACCAAATTGATCAATTGATCCTGTAATAGCAATAGACTGCGGCAATGGTACATCCGCTAAAGCACTCGCTAGCACGCAGAAACTTGCTAATGAAGCACTGTCACCGTCAATTTCGCCATAAGATTGCTCAAATACTAAAGAGGCTGAAAATGGCAGTTGTGATGGAAATGCTAATAAATTGGCTAAGCACGCCTCTGCAATCATAATACTTTTGCCGTGAATATTGCCCGCAAGTTCGCTCTTACGCTCAACATCCACCACCTCTCCATCACCAAATTGAACAAGGCAACTAATGCGTGAAGGCTCGCCAAATGCCATTGGTGTCCCCGGATATTCAATCACTGATAATCCGTTAATTTGCCCAACGATCTCGCCCTCAGTCGCCACATAAACTTGCTCGTGCAAAATATCGGCATAAGTTTGTTGTTGTAAAAAGCCTTGTTGATTCGCTTTTTGCTGTAAAAATGCCTCAAAATCCACCGCACTTAGCTCATCATCAGCAGATTTTCCACTTAAAAGTGCTGTGCCAGCTAAGACTTCTTTGAGTTTTAACGGGGAAACCGATACAAAGCAACGATCTTCACTTTCACGCACTAATAATTGATAAAGCGCATTCAAAGCAGATAAATTTAAACGAGGGAAACTATGCTCATAAGCAAAAGTTTGCACATATTGCGCCCACGCTTGTTGCTGCTCCACTTGCTCAAGTGCGGTATAGCTTTCAATTTCCGAATAATCCGCTAAATCATACAAATCTGCTTCTAAATCAGCGAACATTGCTAATTCTTCACGATTGCCCAATAAAATGACTTTGAGTGATAAGGGATAACTTGGAATATCACAAGGTAAATCCTTGAAAGGATGTACTGAATACCAATCAAAAGTTTTAGTTAATAAAATCTGTTTTAAACGTAACCACAAATCAAACTGTGTAAGTAAACTTGCCACGCTTAAAATTAATACGCCACCGTTTAGCTGATGCACCAAGCCTGAACTAAGTTGGATTTCTTGCGAATTTGGGTGCAAACGCAATGCGCCTAATAATTTAAACTGATCGAAATACAACGCACTTTCAACGCTCTTGCTATTGGCGAAATTGGCTTGATGTGATTGTGCAGATTCTGTATAAACCCTTGGAAAGGAAAAAGAATCTCCTTGCTCAACCACATAATCCACACCAAATAATGGCAATTCTGAAGGCTGTTGATTGCGAATAAATTGGGTTAATAATTCAGCGTATTCCCCTTGTTCGTCTGCTTTTAACACTAACAAAGAGCGGTAAGCATTTTGTAAGAATTGAGAAACCGCAGAACTTGCTCGCGGCTGTAATGCAAAAAAGTCCGTCAGATTATCAGAAATCTCGGTTAATTGTAGCGCTGGTCGTAAGTCTTGCCAGGATAGGCTTTTTTCAGCTAAAGGGGATGAACTCACTGTTATTCTCTTAGTTATTTTTGAAGGAATTGAGCATTATCGCACATTTCGATAAATAGTAAAAATATGCTAGATAAAAAGGCGGAAACAGCGTACACTATTTTAGTGACCACGTAACTCTATCAGTTTGGATTAGCGCGATGAAATATCAAAAACTTGAAAATCAAGAAGCACATTGGAAATGGTTATATTTAATTAAAAAACACCGTGAAGGTGAAAATATTACCCGCTATGAAGAAAAAAGTTTACGTGAAAGCATTGCCCTCCAGCTAGTTGAAAAACAAAACCAACCTCAGCAAATTGAAGAGTGGATTCAAACCCATCTTGCGCCCGATTTAGTGATTAAATTAGATCAGGCGATTCGTGCAAGACGCAAACGCTTTTTCAATGGCGAAAAACAATCCACGAAGAAAAAATCGATTGATTTAGAATATGCTGTTTGGCTTCGTTTGTCTCGTTATTCTCGCAAAATGAAAATGACGTTGTCAGAAACTATTTCTTATATGATTGATGAACGTGAAAGCAAAGCACAATTTGAAAATCAAATGTCTGCAATGAAAGCCGGCTTAAAAGATTTATTAAAATAATCGTTTAATAAAAAATAGATTTGCTAAAAACAATAAAAGACAAGAGAATCTTGTCTTTTTTAGTATACTAAATTGATAAGAGAAAAGAATAATTATTCAACGATTGGCACAATTTTCGTTGCGTGTGAACCTTTGTCACCGTGCACAACTTCAAATTGTACTTTTTGTCCGGCTTTTAATGAACGGTAGCCTTCCATTTCAATCACTGAGTAATGTGCGAAAATATCCGCATCACTGCCTTCAGCTGAAATAAAGCCAAAACCTTTTGCATTATTGAACCATTTAACAACGCCTACTTCCATAATTAAAACCTCTAATGGTCTAACGACCTCAATTGATTACTTTTATTTTAATAAGACAACTGCCTTACCACCCGAGATGTAATTAGATATTCAATGAATTTTGTTGTTTTGGCAATCAAAAATAGTTCAAAATCAAACCAAGATCACAAAATTTTTTACTTGCCCAGTGCTTACACCATTTAGCGAGTAAAAAAGAGGAGTAAAATTTTTATTTTTTCGCATCTTCTTGTGAGTATTGCTCACGTAAAGCCTGTGCGACTTTTGCGATTGCTTCACCGCTTCCAATCCCTTGTGCCATTAACGCCTGAATTTGTTCTACGGCTTTTTGTTGCTCTTCGTGAGTTAAGTTTAATAATACATTATCTAGCATTCTTTTTCCTTTCATTGTGTATTTAACTTCTAAAATAAAAAGTTACTCCAAATAGACCGCACTTTGGTTATTTAAACAACTCCCAACCAAACATATCTAATACCTTTAGCCAATCTGTATCTAATCCCGCAGTTAATTTGATCGTTTCTTGTGTAATAGGATGAATAAAGACTAATGTTTCAGCGTGTAGCATCAAACGTTTTACCTCGCTATGCTCCGTAAAAGCACGGTTTTGGTGCAAATCTCCATATTGGGTATCACCTAAAATTGGGTGAAAAATATGTTTCATATGGCGACGTAATTGGTGTTTGCGCCCTGTCTGTGGAACAAGTCGCACTAACGAATAACGCGTTGTATTGTATTTTTTAACCGCATAAGGCATTTCAACCGTCAACAAGCCTTGATAATCTGTCACTGCATCTTGAGGCGCTTTATCTTCTTGAGCAAATTTATCTGCAACCTTATCTAATTTCACTTTGAGCGGATAATCAATCCTCTCTTGCCGCGTCAAATAACCTCGCACAATCGCCAAATAGCTTTTTTCCACTTGTTTATTTTCAAATTGCAAACACAGTAGATTCGCCACTTCACTACTTAACGCAAATAACAACACACCAGAAGTTGGGCGATCTAGGCGATGAATAGGATAAACGTGCTGCCCGATTTGATCACGCAATGTTTGCATCACAAATTGAGTTTCGTGCGTATCTAACCAACTGCGATGCACCAACATTCCAGCTGGTTTATTGACAGCAACCAAATAGTCATCTTGGTATAAAATTTCTAATTCCATTGGTTATTTCTGCAACAACTTTTCAATTTCGCTGATCGGTCTTAATAATTGTGCTAACCCATCCATTTCCTTCAATGCTTCTTCAATGTACGGCGTAATGGAGATTTTGCTCGGTAATGGTGATCCGCTTTCAATCAAGGCATACATACGAGGGATAAAAATCCATTGCAGCCATTCGGTCGGCGACATTGTATCCAACGCAAATGGCTCTTGGCTCAAAAAGGCACTTTCCGCAGGTGCGGTCATTTGCCACAAATTTAACTCCACCATCACGCTTTGAAGCTCTTGCAAATGTAATTTCGTTTGTTGATACATAATTCTTCCTTTCAAAAATGAGGCGCTATTTTAGGGGATTTTCTCGCATTGTGCCACTGATACAAAAAGTGCGGTAAGTTTTATGGAAATTGTTTAGAATACCCCGCAATGACAACCCAATTTATACTGAATTATGTACCTTATTGAGATCTTTTTTCGTTATACCCCAACAGATACTGAACAAAATCCCACCTATTCCCTTAATCAAATTATTGATCAATGGCGTTACAACGGACAAATTATTGGTCGTGAAATTCCGCTTTATTTTGCGGATCAAGAAGATATGGAAGGCTTTGCCATTCGTGTTATTTGCCCAGAGCAACACAGTTTATTGCCAGAATGTAATAATCAAGAAGTGGACAACGCACTTGCGAAGGCTGAAAAGTGCGGTCTATTTTTAGATAGTTTTCAAGTGGTGGCAGATGATCTTAATTCTGATACCACTTGTGAAGCGGATAAACCCACTTGGCAAGTGCTATACACGACTTATTTGCAGTCTTGCTCTCCCCTACATAGCGGCGATGATCTTGCCCCAATTCCTTTATATAAACCATTAAAAAACATACCGCACTTGAGTATGGATGTGATCAAATGGCAAGAAAATTGGCAAGCGTGCGATCAACTACAAATGAATGGTTCTGTTTTGGAACAACAAACATTAGCTGAAATTTCTAATGTAGATAGCACATTGAGTAAACACGGGCGTTATTTAGCCCAAGAAATTGAGCGACAAACAGGCGTACCAACCTATTACTATCTATATCGTATTGGTGGTGAAAGTTTCGAAACTGAACAGAAACGTTGTTGTCCAAATTGTGGTGGTAATTGGGTGCTAAAATCACCTATTTTTGACTTATTCCATTTTAAATGTGATGATTGTCGCTTAGTTTCGAATTTATCTTGGCATTATGCTTAACGCATTTTTGTGAAAAAAATGACGTTAAATTATACGTAATCCCCTGATTTTTTAGCTTGCTGCACAAATGTGAGAGAAAAATCAGGGGTTGTTTTCTTTGCTTATTTTCTTAATCACTACTTTTATCGCCAAAAGAAAGTAAGTCGCCCTCAGGCAAAATCCTGAGAATTTAATATGAAAGGACAAAATAATATGCACTATCAAGACGATAGTTTAAACAAACTTACACTCGGACAACAAACGCAATATGTGTCAAATTATGACCGCACTTTACTACAACCCGTCCCTCGCAAACTCAACCGTGATGGATTAGGCATTACTGAACAACAACCATTTAATCAAGGTGCTGATATTTGGACAGCTTATGAAATCTCGTGGTTAAATCCAAAAGGCGTGCCACAAGTGGCGATTGCTGATGTAGAAATTGATTTTTGCAGCCAAAATTTAATTGAATCGAAAAGTTTTAAACTGTATTTAAACAGCTTTAACCAAACCAAATTTGACAGTTTTGCTGAAGTTGAACGCACTTTAGCAGAAGATCTTGCACAATGTGCGCAAGGCAATGTAAAAGTGGCATTACATTCTTTATCAAAATATTGTGCTGAACCTATCGCAGAGCTAGCAGGCATTTGTATTGATGAACAAGATATTGAAATTGCAAGCTATGAATTCGATGCTAATATCCTGCAAAACTGTGTTTCAGAACAGGTCGTTGAAGAAAATCTAGTGAGCCACTTATTAAAATCAAACTGTTTAATTACTCAACAACCTGACTGGGGAAGTGTGCAAATTCATTACGTAGGTAAGCAAATTGATCGTGAAAAACTGCTTCGCTATTTGATTTCTTTCCGTCAGCACAATGAATTCCACGAACAATGTGTAGAGCGTATTTTCTGTGATTTAATGCGTTTTGCTAGCCCAGAAAAATTGACCGTGTATGCACGCTACACAAGACGTGGCGGCTTAGACATTAATCCGTTTCGTTCTAACTTTGAAACCATTCCAAGCAATCAGCGTTTGGCTCGTCAATAGGAGATTGCAATGAGCAAAAATATCCACTACGTCAACCCTCGCGGGAGTATGGATCAACTTTCCCATTTGGAAGTTGAATTACTGACGAAAAAAGCAAAAAGTAAACTCTATACCCTTTATCGCAACTGCTCACTGGCAGTGTTAAATTCGGGTGCAGTAACAGACGACAGCCGTGCGTTACTGAATAAATACCCTGATTTTGATATTCACTTGGTAGCAAGGGAGCGAGGCGTTTCGTTGGAATTACATAACCCACCAGAAGATGCGTTTGTGGACGATCGCATTATTCGCAATATTCAATATCATTTGTTTGCCGTATTGCGTGATATTTTATTCGTTAACGTGCTAAACCAACGTATTAATCCTTGTAATATTCAAGACAGCAAACACATTACTAACTTTGTATTCTCAATTTTACGTAATGCGAAGGCTTTGCCAGTGGGAACACATCCGAATTTAATCGTCTGTTGGGGTGGTCACTCGATTAATCAAGTGGAATACCAATATTGCCGTGCAGTGGGCACAGAACTCGGCTACCGTGAACTCAATATTATTACAGGCTGTGGACCGGGTGTAATGGAAGCACCAATGAAAGGTGCCGCCATTGGACACGCCAGCCAACGTTACGAGAAAAGCCGTTTTATTGGGATTACAGAACCATCAATTATTGCATCAGAGCCACCAAACCCGATCGTCAATGAATTGATTATTATGCCGGATATTGAAAAACGTCTTGAAGCCTTTGTGCGTATCGGGCACGGGATTATCATTTTCCCAGGTGGTCCGGGCACATTTGAAGAACTGCTTTATATTCTTGGCATTAAATTAGCAGAAGAAAACAAAGATCAACCATTACCGCTCATTCTGACAGGTCCAAAAGAAAGTGAAGATTACTTTAGAACGATTGATCGTTTTATTGGTGAAACTTTAGGTGAAGAAGCTCGCTCGCTGTATGAAATCATCATTGATGATCCTGAAAGTGTAGCTCGTAAAATGAACCAAGCAATGCACGATGTGAAAGTAAAACGCTATCAAACTGGCGATTCTTATGCCTTCAATTGGTCTTTAAAAGTGCCAATGGATTTCCAAATGCCATTTGCACCAACACACGAAAATATGGCGAACCTGAATTTACATCGTAACCAATCGACAATGGATTTAATTGCTAATTTACGTCGTGCATTTTCAGGAATTGTGGCAGGAAATATTAAACCGGAAACACAAGATCGCATTGAAGAATTGGGGGTATTCAAACTACACGGTGATGCGGAATTACTGGAAAAAATCGATCAAGTTTTACAAGATTTTATCGAACAACATCGTATGAAATTGCCAGATGGCACTGACTACGTACCTTGCTACGAACTCGTCAAATAAGCCTAAAAAATGCACCTCAAATGGTTTTCACTTGAGGTGCAATATTAAAAAATGCGTTTTTTAGAGCGCGCTTTTATCTCCAAGCTTTATATTGATTGATCAAGCCGTTAGTTGAACTGTCGTGGCTTTCAATTTTCTCATCACTTGATAACTCAGGTAAAATGCGGTTCGCTAATTGCTTACCTAATTCCACACCCCATTGGTCAAAACTGTAAATATTGAAAAGAATACCTTGTACGAAAATTTTGTGTTCATACATAGCAATTAATAACCCTAAGGTAAATGGCGTGATTTTTGGCACTAAAATAGAGTTTGTTGGTTTGTTACCTGTAAACACTTTAAATGGCACAACATCTTTCACATCATTTAAAGATTTGCCTGCTTTCACAAATTCGGCTTCCACTTCTTCTTTGGTTTTACCAAAGGCTAAGGCTTCAGTTTGTGCAAAGAAGTTAGACAATAATTTTTGGTGGTGATCTGCTAATGGGTTATGTGTTTGTGCTGGTGCAATGAAATCACAAGGGATTAATGTTGTGCCTTGGTGAATTAATTGATAAAACGCGTGCTGACCGTTCGTGCCTGGCTCACCCCAAATAATTGGGCCAGTTTGATAGTTATCGATCACCTCACCATTACGATCCACATATTTACCATTAGATTCCATATTACCTTGTTGGAAATACGCCGCAAAACGGTGTAAATATTGGTCATAAGGTAAAATCGCTTCTGTTTGTGCACCTAAGAAAGTGGTGTTCCATAAGCCGACCAATGCCAATGTAATTGGGATATTTTGATCCATTGGTGCTGAACGGAAGTGGTTATCCATTGCATGAGCACCCGCAGATAAAGCTTCAAAATTCTCAAAACCGATTGATAATGCAATAGAAAGACCAATGGCTGACCATAATGAGTAACGACCACCTACCCAATCCCAGAAAACAAACATATTTTCTGTATCAATGCCAAATTCAGCCACGGCTTTTGCATTGGTAGATAGTGCGACGAAGTGTTTTGCCACTTGTGCCACATCTTTAGCACTGTCTAAGAACCACTCACGTGCAGATAACGCATTGGTCATGGTTTCTTGTGTGGTAAAGGTTTTTGATGCAACGAGGAATAAGGTGGTTTCTGGATTCACTTTTTTGAAGACTTCAGCAATATGTGTGCCATCAACGTTAGACACGAAATGCATATTTAAGTGATTTTTATATGGACGTAACGCTTCAGTTACCATATAAGGGCCTAAATCTGACCCCCCAATGCCGATGTTCACCACATCGGTGATAGCTTTACCGGTATAACCTTTCCATTCACCTGAGATCACTCGATGACAGAAGGCTTTCATTTTTGCTAATACCGCATTCACATCCGGCATCACATCTTGTCCATCAACCAAAACAGGTGTATTGGCTTGATTACGCAATGCGATATGCAATACCGCTCGGTTTTCAGTTCGATTGATTTTTTCACCGCTAAACATCGCCTCAATGGCATCTGGCAATGCACATTCTTCGGCTAGCTGGCGTAATAACGTTAAGGTTTCTTGGGTAAGATTGTTTTTTGAATAATCCACTAAAAGTTGATCGTCAAAGCGTAAAGAATAATCTGCAAAACGATTCTTTTCTTGTGCAAAAAGCTGTTGAATCGTTACTACTTTTTGTGCATCACGATGCTCTGTTAATGCTTTCCACGCACGTGTTTTTGTAGGATTGACGTTTTTCATTGCTGTTTTCCTCTTTTATCATACCAATTCTAGCAAATGATATACCAAATTGCCTTTTAGGTTAAGAGCTAAACTTTGAGGCAGAACAAGTTTCAGCATGATAAATCCATTAATTTTACTCAGATTTAAGAAATGTCATCATTTTGTCAGTAAATAGCTGAATAGGCATGTTGAGAGGGATTTTTTGTTTAGTCACGAGGAAAGAAAAAATGAAGAAAGACAACATCACGCCCAGATCGCCCTTTCAACGTGCAATCCCCGTTTTCTGACTGACTCTGACTAATGAAGGAATTGTCCATTTCACACAAGGGGGAGAAGTGCTACGGCAAAATTCAAGAGATGAATTGACATGGAAATGTGGTAGAAATTGAAAAGTGCGGTCAATTTCACCGCACTTTTCATCACAATATGCTTAATCAACATATTCTGTGAGCACTCGTGGGGTTAGCTTTGTGATCAACTCATAGCTAATCACACCACTAAGCTCAGCAATTTCCTCAATCGGGAGATCTTTGCCCCATAAGATCACTTCATCGCCCACTTTATCTTGACTGTCTTGCCCTAAATCTACAGTGAGCATATCCATAGAAACTTTACCAACGATTGGCACACGACGGCCATTCAGATAAACAGGTGTACCGGTTGGGATATCGCGCGGATAGCCATCACCATAACCGATCGCAACCACACCAATTTTCGTGTCTTTATCACTCACCCAAACGCCACCGTAACCTACGGGCTCGCCTTTTTTATGTGCTTTAACTGAAATGAGCGAAGAAGTTAAAGTCATCACTGGGGTTAAATCATATTCTTGTGCTGGCACATTAATCGGGGCAATTCCATACATAATAATACCCGGGCGAATCCACTCTAAATGCGAATCTTCCCAAAATAAGATACCACCTGAAGCAGCGATACTACGCTCGCCTTTTTTATCTGAGGTCGCTTGCAAGAAACGGTTTAACTGAAGTGCGGTATAGTCTGAATGAATTTCATCTGCACGGCTGAAATGGCTCACAAAACCAATATTAGGATCGACATTTGGAGAGTTTTTTAACGCTTGATAAAATTCATCGACTTGAGAGAGATCTACGCCTAATCGGTGCATTCCCGTATCAATTTTTAACCACACCTTAATTGTATTTGGTAAGTCAGCACTTTGCAATGCTTGTAATTGCTCAATGTTATGCACCACGGTTTGAATGTTATTCACCGCTAAAATCGGTAAATCTTTAGTGCAGAAAAAGCCTTCTAATAACAAAATTGGTTTGGTAATGCCATTAGAACGTAAACTGAGTGCTTCTTCCAAGCGGGCAACACCAAAACAATCCACATATTCTTCCAAAGCGGAGGAAACAAAAACCACGCCATGTCCATAGGCATTTGCTTTTACAACGGCGATGATTTTACTTTGTGGTGCTTTTTGTTTGATGGTTTGAATGTTGTGTTTTAATGCAACAGAGCTAATTTTGGCTGTTGCGGGTTTCATATTCATTAATAATCGTCTCTCATTTCTCTTTGTTCTGCTAAATTATCGAAGCGAGAATATTGACCTCTAAAGGCAAGTCTGACACGTCCAATCGGACCGTTACGTTGCTTACCAATGATAATTTCGGCAATGCCTTTATCTTCAGAATTATCGTTATATACTTCATCACGATAAATAAACATAATTAAGTCAGCATCTTGCTCAATAGATCCTGATTCACGCAAGTCTGAGTTCACTGGGCGTTTATCTGCTCGGTTTTCCAAAGTACGGTTAAGCTGTGACAATGCAATCACCGGCACTTCCAATTCTTTTGCTAAGGCTTTAAGAGAACGTGAAATTTCTGCGATCTCTAAAGTACGGTTATCTGCAAATCCTGGTGCACGCATTAATTGTAAGTAGTCCACCATAATTAAGCTCAAACCGCCGTGCTCTCGATAAACACGTCTTGCACGTGAACGTAGCTCTGTTGGTGTTAAACCAGAAGAATCATCAATATATAAATTCGGTTTATTGGCAAAAATGCCCATTGTACTACCAATTTTTGCCCAGTCACTTTGGTCAAGCCCCTGCCCTGTACGGATTTTCACTTGATCAACACGTGATAAAGACGCCAAAGAACGCATCATAATTTGTTCCGCTGGCATCTCTAAACTGAATACTAAAACAGGTTTATCACTTTTTAATGCTGCATTTTCACACAAGTTCATCGCAAAAGTTGTTTTACCCATTGACGGACGGGCAGCCACGATGATCAAATCAGAAGGCTGTAAACCCGCAGTTTTTTTATCTAAGGCATCAAAGCCAGTGCTTACACCCGTAATACCATTGTGCCCTTCGGTTTGGCTTAACAGCTCAATGCGGTCAATGGTTTTTTCCAAAATCGCACAGATATTTTGCGGGCCTTCGTTTGAGGTTGTGCGTTTTTCTGAAATCGCAAACACTTTACGCTCCGCTTCGTCCAAAATATCCTTAACTTCCATCCCTTTGGTGCTATAACAACTTTGTGCCACTTCATTACTCACACCGATCAAATCACGTAAAATTGCACGATCACGTACGATCGCTGCATAAGATACGATATTCGATACACTTGGTGTATTTTTTGATAGTTCAGCTAAATAGGCAAAGCCACCCACTTCTTCACTTAAATTTTTCTCACGAAGAAATTCATAGATATTAATGAGATCGATAGGTTTACCTTGCCTAACCAAATTTTCCATTTCTTGGAAAATCACGCGGTGACCAGCGAGATAAAAATCATCAGGAATGAGCATATCACTGATGCTATCCCAGTGCGCAGGATGAATTAAAATACCGCCTAACACCGATTGTTCTGCTTCCAAAGAATGTGGTGGAACAACGATTTGCTCCAAAGATTGAGATGTGTTTCTTGAGGTATTTTTCGCCATAGAATTGGTATTTTATGAATTAAAAATTGGGATATATGATATACTAATTCCCATTTTTATTTAAGAGCGAATTAAGTAAAAATATGATTTGCCACAAAACAAATCGCGTAAAAATTCATAAAAAATGACCGCACTTGGTCAGCCTAAAGTGCGGTCATTTTGAGTAAAATTTTCAAGGTTGAAAATCTAATCGGCTCACTAAACTTTTTCCAGTTTTGCTAAATGTGCAATAAGCCATTTGATCCCTTGATTTTGGAAGGCAATTTGTAAACGGGTATTGTTGTCTGAACCTTCCACATTGATAATTGTGCCTTGCCCAAATTTAGCGTGTAGCACTTTTTGACCCATTTTCCATTCGTTATCAGATAATACTGGTGCGACAGAACCTACCTTTTGTTGGTTTATTGCACGCGTCACAGTACCACGCAAACGAATTTCTTGGATACATTCCTCTGGTAATTCGGCAATAAAACGTGACGGCAAATGGCGTTCTTCTTTTGCATATAAACGGCGACTTTCTGCATAACAAATTGTCAGTTTTTGTTTCGCACGAGTAATGCCCACATAAGCGAGGCGACGTTCTTCTTCCAAACGTCCCGGCTCTTCAAATGAACGGAAACTTGGGAAAAGCCCTTCTTCAACCCCCACTATAAATACACGAGGAAACTCCAAACCTTTTGCCGAGTGCAATGTCATCATCTCCACATATTCTTGATGTGGCGAGGCTTGTTCTTCCCCCGCTTCTAAAGAGGCGTGCGTTAAAAATGCGGTTAAATCAGAAAGTTCTTCTGCTTCATCTGGTTTCACAAACTCTTTTGTCGCAGTCACTAGCTCTTCCAAGTTTTCGATACGCACTTCGCCCTTCTCGCCTTTTTCTTGCTTATACATTTCATACAAACCGGAATGTTTAATCACAAAATCCGTTTGTGCGAATAATGGCATTTCTGCGGTGTCTTGTTGTAAGGAATGAATAAGCTCCATAAAGCGCAATAGAGCCGTTGCCGCTCGACCTGTAAGCAAGTTTTCCTGAATCGCTAATTGTGTGGCTTGCCATAAGGTCACGGAACGTTCACGTGTTAAATTACGCAAAATATCTAACGTGCGGTCACCAATGCCTCGAGCTGGTGTATTAATCACACGCTCAAATGCAGCATCATCATCTCGATTTGCAATTAAACGCAGATAAGCCAACGCATCTTTGATTTCTTGGCGTTCGAAGAATCGCATACCACCATAAATACGATAAGGAATTTGTGAACGAATCAAAGCTTCTTCAATCACACGTGATTGGCTATTGCTACGGTAAAGCACCGCACAATCATTTAATTTGCCACCATTTTCGATCCATTGTTTGATCTGAGAAGCCACAAATAAGGCTTCATCTAATTCATTAAAGGCCGCATAAATCCCAACAGGATCGCCCTTTTCACCTTCCGTCCACAGATTTTTACCTAAACGGTTGCTATTATTAGCAATTAAATGGTTTGCACTTTCAAGAATATTGCCTGTTGAACGATAATTTTGCTCTAAGCGAATAGTTTCGGCTTTCGGGAAATCATCTAAAAAGCGTTGAATATTTTCAATTTTCGCCCCACGCCAGCCGTAAATAGATTGATCGTCATCACCCACGATCATTACTTTGCCTTGCTCGCCGGCCAACAATTTCACCCAAGCATATTGAATTTTATTGGTATCTTGAAACTCGTCGACCAAAATATGTTGGAAACGTTGTTGATAACGTTGCAAAATTACAGGCTTTTTGATCCAAAGCTCATAGGCACGTAACAATAATTCAGCAAAATCCACTAAACCGGCACGATCACAAGTGTCTTGATAAATCTGATAAATTTTAATCCATTCACGTTCGTGTTTATCGTTATTATCATCAATTTGGTTCGGTCTTAAACCATCATCTTTTTTATTGTTGATGTACCAACAGGCTTGTTTTGGCAAAAATACCTTTTCATCAAAATTGTGTAATTTAAGTAGGCGTTTAACTAAACGAAGTTGATCATCAGAATCTAAAATTTGGAAATCTTGTGGGAGGTTTGCATCGAGATGATGCGCGCGAAGTAAACGATGAGCGATGCTATGGAAAGTCCCTACCCACATCCCGAATAAACGTTGCGAGGAATGGTTTGCAAGTGTACTTTCAATACGGTGACGCATTTCTGCAGCTGCTTTATTAGTAAAGGTTACCGCCATAATGCTGCCTTCAGAAATGCCTTCAACCGCAATTAACCACGCGATACGATGAGTTAATACTCGAGTTTTACCACTCCCAGCGCCCGCCAACACTAAATAATTACCTAACGGTGCAGCAACAGCCTCACGCTGTTTATCATTTAACCCATCTAATAATTCTGAAATATCCATTCACTTCGCCTTATCTGATTTTTTATTTAAGATTATGTTATGTGTAAACATAAATTAGGGCAGTTTTTTGTTCTGCCCCACATATTACTACGCATTTAAACTGTTTTTTTATACAGTGAATTATAGACAAAATTCTTAAAAAAACAACCGCTCTTTTCCTGTATAAACCGTCGCTCGCCCTTCTCTCGCAAAGCCAATTAATGTCAGTTGATAATCTTTTGCCATATTCACTGCCAGCTCTGTTGCAGCTGAAATTGCCACTAACATTTCAATGCCACAGGCAGCAGATTTTTGCACCATTTCATAGCTTGCTCGGCTAGTTACTAACACAAATCCATTTTGAGATTGTTGTTTTGCTCGCCAGCCTAATAATTTGTCCAATGCAACGTGACGGCCAACATCTTCGCGAATTGCTAGCAAGTTTCCGTCCAAATCAAAAAAGCCCGCTGCGTGTGTTGAGCCTGTTTCTTTGCCTAATTCTTGCGCTTCTTGTAATTGTTTTAGACAGCTATCTAAGTTATTCAGATC
Organism: Bisgaard Taxon 46; assembly: GCA_049941595.1. Taxonomy (GTDB): domain Bacteria; phylum Pseudomonadota; class Gammaproteobacteria; order Enterobacterales; family Pasteurellaceae; genus Pasteurella. Next base: position 265,675 of record JBNFNA010000004.1, on the reverse strand, counting down.
AAATTGAAAAGTGCGGTCTAATTTTGGCAATTTTTTATTTACTTGTTCTAATTGCTCCGCACCACAAATTCCACAACCCGTTCTGCCAGCAAGTGTTCTTCGTTTATCTTTTAAACGCACAAAACAACGTGTTGCTAACTCTATTTGTACTTCAATCCCATTGCACGTTGGCACCACATCCATTCCATAAATATCACTTGGTTTATCAATAATCCCTTCCGCTAAGGAAAAACCTAATGCAAAATCCATTAAATCTTGCGGTGAACACATCATAACAGTATGCGAAATACCATTATAAACAAGCGCAACTGGCGTTTCTGTCGCAAGGCTTTCCTCTCGCTCTACATAAGTTACTGTTTCGTTAGGATTTTGTTGATTCTTTGTTAATTTGCTGAAAAAACCAACTATTGATTTTGTGATCCAGTTCAAAATATTTTTCCTTAATTATTAACTTTGCTTATAGATTTACCAATGAAAAGCCGGTATCCTAAACAGCATCAAATTGCTGGTAATTTAACTATTTTAAGCTTTATATCAACAATTCCGACTTGTTAAATTGTAAAACAATTTTAACACGCAAAAATAAAGTATGCGAAAATAACGCATCTTAACGCTCGGTGACTATTAGTTATACCCATTAATAATTACCATTTTCTACAAAAAAACGAATTTACTACTATCAAAACTAACAAAGTGATTTGTTAGGTAAAGGAGTATTGATTATGCAGGTCAGTAGAAGGAAGTTCTTCAAGATCTGTGCAGGGGGAATGGCAGGAACGTCTGCTGCAATGTTGGGCTTTGCTCCAGCAACAGCATTAGCGGCTCCTCGCGATTACAAATTATTACGTACACTTGAAACACGTAATACCTGCACATATTGCGCTGTGGGCTGCGGTATGTTGTTATACAGCCTTGGCGACGGTGCAATGAATTCCAGAGGAAAATTAATTCACATCGAAGGGGATCCAGACCACCCAGTAAGTCGCGGTGCACTTTGTCCAAAAGGTGCGGGGGCATTGGACTATGTAAATAGTGATCGCCGTGTAATGTACCCGGAAGTACGTGAACCAGGCTCAAAAGAATGGAAACGTATTTCTTGGCACGAAGCAATTTCTCGTATTTCTCGTCACGTTAAAGACGACCGCGATGCTAACTTTATTGAGAAAAATGAAGCAGGCGAAACAGTAAACCGTTGGATGACGACTGGTTTCTTAGCGGGTTCAGCTTGTAGTAACGAAACGGGTATCTTAACGCAAAAATTCGTTCGTTCTCTCGGGATTATCTTTACAGACAACCAAGCGAGTATCTGACACGGACCAACGGTAGCAAGTCTTGCTCCATCATTTGGTCGCGGTGCGATGACTAACCACTGGGTTGATATTAAAAACTCCGATCTCGTGATTGTAATGGGCGGTAACGCGGCGGAAGCTCACCCTGTTGGGTTCCGTTGGGCAATTGAAGCGAAAAAACAAAACGGCGCGAAGTTAATGGTGGTTGATCCACGCTTTAACCGTACTGCTGCTGTTGCTGATATTTATATGCCACTTCGCTCTGGTACTGACATTGCATTCTTATCAGGTGTAATTCGTTATTTGTTGAAAAACGACAAAATCCAACACGAATATGTTAAACACTATACCAATGCGGCATTCTTAGTAAACGAAAACTTCAAATTTGAAGACGGTTTATTCTCAGGTTATGACGAAACCTCTCGCAAATACGATCGTTCTACTTGGGCATATCAATTTGATGCGGAAGGTCAACCAATTCGTGACTTAACCTTACAAAATCCTCGTTGTGTAATTAATTTATTACGTGAACACGTTGAACGTTATACACCTGAAATGGTAGAACGTATCACTGGTACATCACAAAAAGATTTCAACATTTTCTGTGAAGAAATTGCGAAAACTTCTGCACCTGATAAAGCAGCAACATTCTTGTACGCATTAGGTTGGACACAACACACTGTGGGTTCACAAAACATTCGTACAATGGCAATGATCCAATTGCTTTTAGGTAACATCGGCGTATCTGGCGGTGGCGTAAACGCATTACGTGGTCACTCAAACGTACAAGGTATTACAGACTTAGGTCTATTCCCGAACCGTTTACCAGCTTATCTTCCATTACCAACAGAAGCGGATAAGAACTTAGAAGGTTTCTTAAATCGCATTACGCCGAAAACAATGATGAAAGATCAGGTGAACTATTGGAAAAATACACCGAAATTTATGGTGAGTATGCTCAAATCATTCTATGGTGACAAAGGTACTAAAGAGAATGAATTTGGTTACCACTATTTACCAAAACTACCAAAAGGCGGTACAGACCAATTCCGTTACATTGAAGATATGTATAACGGAAAAGTAAATGGTTTCTTCTGTCAAGGTATGAACCCTGTTGCATCTTATGCAAACTCACAAAAAATTATCAAAGCATTAAGTCAATTAAAATACTTAGTCATTTGTGACCCGCTTGTGACAGATACTTCGGAGTTCTGGAAAAATCACGGTGAGTTTAATGATGTGAAAACTGAAGAAATTCAAACCGAAGTTTTCCGCTTACCAACAACGTGTTTCGTTGAAGAAGACGGCTCAATCGCTAACTCTGGTCGTTGGTTACAATGGCACTGGAAAGGTGCAGAACCACCAGGTGAGGCAAAAACTGACGGTGAAATTCTTTCAGAATTACGTGCTGAACTTATTCATCTTTATAAAACTGAAGGTGGAAAAGCACCACTTGAACCACTTGAAGCAATGTCTTGGGATTATGCAAACCCATTAGAGCCAAAAGCTGAAGAAGTGGCAAAAGAAAACAATGGTTATGCATTAGAAGATCTTAAAGATGCTGATGGCAATATTATCCTGAAAAAAGGCGAGCTACTTTCTAGCTTTGCTCAAATGCGTGATGATGGTACAACCTCTGGTGCTTGTTGGATCTATACAGGTCAATGGACGCAAAAAGGTAACCAAATGGCGAATCGTGATAACTCAGATCCGTCAAATTTAGGTAACACTCTAGGTTGGTCATTTGCGTGGCCATTAAACCGCCGTATTCTTTACAACCGTGCGGGGGCTGACTTAGCGGGTAATCCATTTAACCCGAAACGCCAGTTAATTAAATGGAACGGTAAAAACTGGAACTATGTGGACGTGGCTGACTATGGTGCAGCACCGCCAAACAGTCCTGTTCTACCATTTATTATGCAACCGGAAGGTGTAAGTGGTTTATTCGTGCGTGAGCGTATGGCTGATGGTCCATTCCCAGAGCACTATGAGCCAATGGAAACACCAATCGGTACTAACCCACTGCATCCAAATGTGGTTCAAAGCCCTGTTGCACGTATTTTACCAAGTGATAAAGCAGAGCTTGGTACAAGTGCAGAATTCCCTTATGTGGGAACCACTTACCGCTTAACAGAACACTTCCACTATTGGACGAAAAACGCATTGCTTAACGTAATTGCACAGCCAGAACAATTTGTTGAAATTGGTGAAACACTTGCAGCTGAAAAAGGCATTAAGCAGGGCGATTTAATCAAAGTAAGCTCTAAACGTGGTTACATAAAAGCCGTTGCTGTTGTGACCAAGCGTATTCGCGCATTAGTTTCTGATGGTAAGCCAATTCATACTGTGGGTATTCCAATCCACTGGGGCTTTGCTGCAACAACTGGCGCGAAAAAAGGCTTCTTTGCCAATAACTTAACTGTTCGTACAGGTGATGCAAATACACAAACACCTGAATCGAAATGTATGTTAGTCAATATTGAAAAAGTGGGGGCATAAAATGGGTGTAGTTCAATCTCAAAACATTATTAAAGCCTCTGCAACCTCAGGTTTAACGCCACCGCCACACGCGCGTGAACATCAAGTTGAAGTGGCAAAATTGATCGACGTCACTACCTGTATAGGCTGTAAAGCCTGTCAGGTAGGCTGTTCAGAATGGAATGATATTCGTGCAGAACCAGAAGCTTGTGCTGGTGTTTATGATAACCCACGCGATCTCAATGCCAAAGCTTGGACAGTAATGAGATTCAATGAAGTAGAAGAAAATGACCGCTTAGAATGGCTAATCCGTAAAGATGGCTGTATGCACTGTACCGAACCGGGCTGTTTAAAATCCTGCCCGTCGCCGGGGGCGATTATTCAATACGCCAACGGCATCGTGGATTTCCAATCGGATAAATGTATCGGTTGTGGTTACTGTATCGCAGGTTGTCCATTCAACATTCCACGTATCAACCAAGAAGATCATCGTGCTTATAAATGTACGCTCTGTTCTGACCGTGTGAATGTAGGTCAAGAGCCAGCTTGTGTGAAAACTTGTCCAACCGGCGCAATCCGTTTTGGTAGCAAAGAAGAAATGAAAGTCTATGCAGAAAAACGCATTCAAGACTTAAAATCTCGTGGTTATGACAATGCAGGGTTATACGATCCTCAAGGCGTTGGTGGTACACACGTTATGTATGTGTTACATCACGCAGATAAACCAGAATTATATTCAGGTTTACCAAAAGATCCGAAAATTGATCCAACAATCACACTTTGGAAAGATGTTCTCAAACCAGTGGCAGCAATTGCGATGGGCGGCTTAGCAATCAGTGCTGCAGCACACTATATTGCTATCGGTCCAAATACTGAAGAACTCGATGAACATCACGAAGAAGAAATCGAAGGAGGCAAAGATGAGTAATATCAAGATCAGTGACGATCAACGTATTGTTCGCCATAAATTGCCTGCTCGTTTAAGCCACTGGTTGTTAGTGTTGTGTTTCTTCATCACTGGTTTATCTGGCTTAGCCTTTTTCTTCCCAGATTTTTCGTGGTTAGTGCAAATTTTAGGTACGCCACAACTGGCTCGAATGGTTCACCCATTCACTGGTATTGTGATGTTCCTCGCCTTCTTAAATATGGTGAGAATTTACTGGCACCACAATATTCCAGAAAAAAATGACTGGGTGTGGTTGAAAAACATCCACGAAGTATTAAAAGGTAATGAGCACGCAGTTTCAGACAACGGTAAATATAACCTTGGTCAGAAAATGTTGTTCTGGACATTGATTTTAGCGATGTTCACCTTATTAATCACTGGTATTATTATGTGGCGTCAATATTTCGCGCATAACTTCTCAATCCCAGTGATTAGAATTGCGATCTTATTCCACTCTGCTTGTGCATTCTTATTATTCACAGGTATTATGGTCCATATGTATATGGCATTCTGGGTGAAAGGATCAATTCGTGGAATGGTGGAAGGCTGGGTAACTGTACGTTGGGCGAAAAAACATCACCCACGTTGGTACCGTGAAGAAGTACTACCTGAACTCGAAAAAGAGCTAGCAGAAAAACAAAAATCTGCAAAGTAACAACTCGTTAAGCATTAAAGTGCGGTAAAATTTACCGCACTTTTGTTTATCCCCAATCACATTGCGCATTTCTGCAATGTCTAAAAGAAGCTAAGATATTATGAGCATCCGAATTCTACCAGATACTGAAATTAAACAAGCAGCAAGTTCATTTCAACATCCGCAATTATTGTTTGCAAACCCGAAAAATTTATATCAACGCCGTGCAGAACGTTTTACCACATTGGCTAAAGCACATCCTTTAGAAGACTATCTCCATTTTGCCAGCCAAGTCACACAAGCTCAGTTGGCAGTTTTACAACAAAAACCGATTGAAAAAGACCCTCGCTTAAATGAAGACGTTCTTACTGCAGAAAAATTAGCTGAACAGCCACTACACATTAAAAATTGGAAACGTTCACCAGTTTGGCAAGAATTACTTTATGCCATTTTGGACGAAGTAAAACCACACGCCAATGATACGATTTTATCGACAATTGAAAATTTAGAAAAAATCGCAGGTAGTGAATTAGAACAACTTGCTGATGGTTTACTTGCCCAAAATTTCTCACAAGTGCCAAGCGATAAAGCATTATTCCTTTGGGCTGCGCTTTCCTTATATTGGCTGCAACTTGTGCAACAAATTCCACATTCAAGCCATAGAGAAAGCGGTGAAAACTTACATCTTTGCCCGATTTGTGGGTCTTCTCCTGTGGCGAGCGTGATTCACTTTGGCAGTGAACAAGGTCTGCGTTACCTTCATTGCTCACTCTGTGAAAGTGAATGGAATATGGTGCGTTCAAAATGTACTAACTGTGATCAAACTGGTAAGTTAAATTATTGGTCGCTAGACAGCGAAATGGCTGCAGTGAAAGCCGAAACCTGTGGTGATTGTCATAGCTATTTAAAAGTGGTTTATCAAGAAAAAGATCCAAAAGTAGAGCCTGTTGCAGATGATTTAGCTAGCCTATTTTTAGATGTTGAAATGGAAGAAAAAGACTTCCAGCGCAGCGGTTTAAACCCGTTCTTATTCTCAAATGAATAATCTTTTAGATAAAAAAATGGTTAGAAATCATTGTGATTTCTAACCATATAAAATCTCTATGTTTGGGTTCTCTATTTACGTTTATTCAGTTACACAACTTTTCAGAATTGCTTTACCGTCACCGAATAAGCTTGCCTTATTGCCTTTTGTTTGAAGCTCATAAGTATAATTTTTGTTAATCGCTTTATAGTTTGCACCTGAAGCGGTATTTTCAATTTCAAGAGGAATCATTTCGTCAACTTGATTGATAATGGCAAAAGAATTTTTATCTGTGTTAATAAAAATTACATCTAATGTTTTTTTGCCTTCGCAACTGTAAACAATTTTGGTTAACTCATCTTTTGAACTACTTTGCATAATGGTTGCTTGCGCAGAAATTGCTGTTAAAGATAAAGCTGCCGCCACTGTTGCAATAAATGTTGCTTTGTTTAATTTCATAAATACTCCTATAAAGTTTATTACGCTCATAAGCGTACTCCCTTTGACTTCGAAATATGAAAAAAAGTTCGCAGAAAATAATTTATTTAATTAAATTTTTACTTAAATTTAACACTATCAATGGTATAACAAGTAAAAGATCCAATGATTTTTTATGAAAAAAAGCATACAATATAGACCATATTTGCACCTTAGCTAAAATCTTGATAAAGTGCGGTACGATTTGCGCGAATTTAATATATAGGAATGAAAATGAGCCAAGAATATTTAGATTTTGAATTACCGATCGCAGAACTTGAAGCAAAAATCGAGTCACTTCGTTCTGTGGCAAGCCAAGACGATGGAATCAACTTGGATGATGAAATTGCTCGCTTACAAAAGAAAAGTGCTGAACTTACTCAAAAAACCTTTGCAAATTTAGATGCGTGGCAAGTGTCAAAAATGGCTCGTCACCCAAATCGTCCTTACACCCTTGATTATATTGAGCGTATTTTCACCGAATTTGAAGAATTAGCCGGTGATCGTGCGTTCGCTGACGATAAAGCTATTGTCGGCGGTTTAGCTCGTTTAGACGGCAAACCTGTAATGGTTATCGGTCACCAAAAAGGGCGTACTGTAAAAGATAAAGTAAAACGTAACTTTGGTATGCCTGCACCGGAAGGTTATCGCAAAGCATTACGTTTAATGCAAATGGCAGAACGCTTTAATCTTCCTATTATTACGTTTATCGATACACCGGGAGCTTATCCAGGCGTAGGCGCAGAAGAGCGTGGTCAGTCAGAAGCAATCGCACGTAACTTACGTGAAATGTCATTATTAAAAGTGCCTGTGATTTGTACTGTTATCGGTGAGGGTGGTTCTGGTGGTGCATTAGCAATTGGTGTCGGCGATAAAGTCAATATGTTGCAATACAGCACCTACTCTGTGATTTCACCTGAAGGTTGTGCTTCTATTTTATGGAAGAGCGCAGACAAAGCCTCAACCGCAGCAGAAGTGATGGGCTTGACAGCAAACCGCTTAAAAGAATTAAATTTAATCGACAATATCGTTGAAGAGCCACTTGGTGGCGCACATCGTGATTTTGATGTAATGGCACAAAATCTCAAACAACGTTTATTAGACGATTTAAAAGATCTTGAAATGCTTGACCAAGATAATTTATTACATCGTCGTTATCATCGTTTGATGGATTACGGCTATTGCTAAATCTTTAACTAAAGAGTGCGGTAAAAAATACCGCACTTTTTTTGGAGATCATTATGCGTATCGTTCTATTTTTCTTATCCGTAGTTTTCTTTTCAAGTTACTCTCCCCTCATCCTTGCAGAACAATATCGGTTCTCATTTGAGCCTCGTGAACTGACTCAACCGGTAATGATGAAAGCGCAATTTATTAAAAAAATGAAGCTGAATCAACAAGAAATAGATGTTTATCAAACAGAGTTTGAAAATAATATTGAGGGTGGTTGGTTAAAAAGCCCGATTGTTCCATTCTCAACCAAGCTAAAAGCGGAAAAGCTGGTGCATTTTGACCTCTACGCAATGCCCTATGAGCAGATGCTATTAGTACCAAAAGGCTGGCAATTACTCAATGGTGCTGTAGGTGCAAATGGCTCAACATCTTATGTCTTTGTACCGAAAGAAGGTCGTGGGCATTTTTCCTATTATCACGCTGCAAGCTGTATGGGATGTGCGATGATGGCAGCCTCGATATTCTTTCCTGAAGCGAAAAAAGATGCCAAAGAGAATGACTTTTTATTTTACGACAGTACAAATCTGCCTATTTCACAAGTGTCGCTCAATCCACATTTAATTGCCTATCAAGTGAATCAAGGTAAAAAACGACTTGATGGTGTTGCCTATTATAATATCAACGAAGATTCCCCATTTTGGCAAGCTGAAATCAGCTTACCTGAAAATCAACAAAAACTAGCAACTCCGCTACTTAATCAATTTATTCGAAAAGGAAACTAGAATGAAACACGTTCTTTCAATACAATCCCACGTCGTTTATGGCTACGCAGGTAATAAATCAGCAACTTTTCCTATGCAGCTTTTAGGAGTTGATGTCTGGGCATTGAATACTGTTCAATTTTCCAATCATACACAATATGGTAAATGGACAGGAATGGTCATTCCTAAAGAACAAATTGGTGAGATTGTACGTGGTATTGATGCCATTGACTCACTACACTTATGTGATGCTGTTGTATCTGGCTACATTGGTTCTGCGGAACAAGTAGAAGAAATAATCAACGCTGTTCGTTTTGTAAAATCGAAAAATCCCAATGCACTTTACTTATGCGATCCAGTAATGGGACATCCTGATAAAGGCTGCATTGTGGCAGAAGGCGTTAAAGAAGGCTTAGTGAATTTAGCGATTGCTGAAGCCGATTTAATTACACCAAACCTAGTAGAACTACGTGAATTAAGTGGCTTACCGGTTGAAAACTTTGAGCAAGCATTAGAAGCAGTAAAAGTGATCTTATCTAAAGGTCCAAAAAAAGTGTTAGTGAAACACTTAAGCAAAGTGGGCAAAGATGCGACACAATTTGAAATGCTTTTAGCGAATCAAGATGGTATGTGGCACATTAGCCGCCCATTACACCAGTTCAAAAAAGAACCTGTAGGTGTGGGCGACTTAACTGCAGGTTTGTTTATCGCAAATCTACTCAATGGTAAATCTGATATTGAAGCCTTTGAACATACCGCCAATGCAGTAAATGATGTGATGACTGTGACACAACAAAAAGATAATTATGAACTGCAAATTATCGCTGCACGTGATTACATTATGAACCCTATTAGCCAATACAAAGCCGTAAAAATCGCTTAATCACAACCCCAAAGGGCGTTACAATTAACGCCCTTTACTTTTATCTCGCACGTTTATGTTATTAACAAAATTCCAAACCCTAGTTGATAAATACGCCTCTGCACAAACGCAATTTTTGATTGGTTTTAGTGGTGGTTTGGATTCCACCGCATTGCTTCTGCTATTCACAAAACTTCGAGAAAATCGACCGCACTTACAACTGCGTGCTATTCATATTCACCACGGGCTAAGCACCAACGCCGATCACTGGACACTACACTGTGAACAGGTTTGCAAACAGTTAAAGGTGCCATTAATTATTGAGAAAGTGCAAGTAGATAGCAGTAATGGTATTGAGGCGGGAGCACGTGAAGCGCGTTATCAAGCGATTGCTCAACATATTTTGCCTAATGAAGTTTTGGCGACGGCACATCATCTACAAGATCAAACCGAAACTTTTTTCCTCGCATTAAAACGTGGCAGTGGTTTGCAAGGGCTGAGCGCAATGCAAGTGCAAAGTGCGGTCTATAATTTACCTGTTTTTCGCCCGCTACTCCATTTTACTCGCCCTGAATTAGAGCTATTTGTGCAAGCTGAAAAATTGGATTGGGTGGAAGATGAAAGCAATAGCGATAGCCGTTATGAACGCAATTTTCTGCGTAATGAAATTTTACCAACTTTACGCCAACGTTGGGCGCATTTAGATTTAGCGGTACAACGTTCCGCACAACATTGTTTTGAGCAACAACAATTAATCAATGAGTTATTAGCAGGCGAGTTCACACAAAACTTTGATAAAACTGACCGCACTTTCAACATTGCACCATTCACACATTACTCTGTGACCAAACAAAAAGCCTTATTGCGCTTGTGGCTCAATGAATGGCAATTGCCAATGCCGTCGTTAGTGCAACTCGAACAGATTATTCAAGACGTCATTTTTGCCAAAGCTGACAGCAATCCATTATTCCAATTGGGAGAAAAAGTTGTTCGCCGTCACCAACAAAAATTGTATTTAACACCACAATTTAGCGATATTTCAACGCATAAAATCGACATTACAATGGGTGAAACAGTTTACTTGCCTGATAATTTAGGCATTTTGACCCTCACTCAACAAACAGATAAATTGCTGGTGCAATGGCAAAATGAACAGCTTGTGACACAAGCACTACCTTTGACAAATAAACCTATTCAAGTGCGTTTTAGCTACGCTGGGAAAGTGCGTTTAACGGAAAAATCCGTCAATAAAGAGATGAAAAAGATTTGGCAGCACTTCAATATCCCCGTTTGGCAACGCCAACGTATCCCACTGATTTTCTATGGCGATAAGCTCAAAAGTGCGGTTGGTTTATTTGAAGTTTTTGATGAAAATAACCAATAAGGAAGAAAAAATAAGGGCAGAATATTCTGCCCTTTGTTTTATTTTAGCCAGTTCAGTGTGAGCTAATTAAATCGCCCAACCACCTACATAGAACGCCACTAATGCCACAGCGATCACGATAGTACCAATATTTAATTTTTTATATTCACCAGATACTAAACGACCGATCACTAATGTTGCGAAACCTAACATAATACCTGTGACGATATTTGCAGTTAATACGATAAATACCGCGCAAACCAAACCGCTCATCGCGCCAATGAAATCATTGAAGTCTAATTTGCTTACGTTGCTTAACATTAATAAACCTACATACATTAATGCTGGTGCAGTTGCATAACCTGGCACTAAGAATGCTAATGGTTGGAAGAATAACATTAATAGGAATAACACGCCCACAACAATTGCCGTGATACCTGTTTTACCGCCTGCCGCTGTACCTGCTGCTGATTCAATATACACTGCTGCTGGTGATGTACCGAATACACCAGAGAAAATGCTACTTACCGAGTCAGAAGTTAATGCTTTACCGCCATTGATGATTTGACCATCTTTATCTAATAAGTTTGCTTGACCCGCTACCGCACGGATTGTACCTGTTGCATCGAATACAGCAGTCATCACAAGGGCAAATACCACAGGTAAAATTGCAGGCTGTAATGCCCCCATAATGTCTAATTGTAAGAATAATGAATTCTCACCGAAGGTTGGCATTTTGAACACTTCACCACCAAATTTTACATTTGGATCGAAAATTAAACCCACGATAGTGATCGCAATAATCACCCATAAGATGCCACCTTTTACTTGCATTTTTTCTAAGCCGATAATTAATGCTAAGCCGATTAATGACATTAATACAGGGAATGAAGTGAACTCACCTAATTTCACTGGTAAACCCGCTTGGTTGCTTACCACTAAACCCACACCGTTTGCTGCGATTAATAACAAGAATAAACCGATACCGATACCCGCACCGTGCGCAATGCTGATCGGTAAATTACGTAAAATCCACGCACGAATACCTGTTGCAGAAATGAGCGTAAACACCACCCCCATTAAGAAAACTGCACCTAATGCCACAGGGATGCTCACCTTTTGACCTAAGACTAAGCTGAATGCGGTAAAGGCCGTTAATGAAATCGCACAACCAATCGCCATTGGCACGTTTGCCCATAAGCCGATTAGGATAGAACCTAAACCTGCCACTAAACAGGTTGCGATAAATACAGATTCAGGTGGGAAGCCAGCTGCACCAAGCATATTTGGTACAACAATGACCGAGTACACCATCGCTAAGAACGTAGTTAATCCTGCGATCACCTCTTGGCGAACACTCGAACCACGCTTGGTGACTTCAAAATGTTTTTCTAAAGACATATTGTTTCCTTAAGTTAATAAAGTAGTAAAAGTAAAAAATAAGCGCATATTCTACGCTAATTTTTACAATAGTAAACGTTTGCGTAAACGATTGCGGAAAAATTAATTAAAAAAGAAAAGCGAACGTAATGGGAGGATGTGCAAAAAAATGAGGCAAACAAAAAGTGAAGCTTTCACTTCACTTTTTTACTGACAAGGCGGCTATTAGTTGACTAAGCGTGAGCTATTATTGTTGTTATCATTTTTATGCTTAAATTCTGGTTCAGGCATATTTTTAGGGTTCGGACCAAAACGGTTATCTGGCGTGCTAGATAGACACATAAACACTAATAACACAATACCACCAACTAGAGGGACAAATGCAAGCAATATCCACCAACCGCTTCTATCTGTGTCGTGCAAACGGCGAATAGTGAGCGCAATTGACGGGATTAAATAAATAAAGAGTACAGCCCCGCCAAAATATTTGTGCCAAATATTGCCATATCAAGAATGCTTAAAACGAGTCCCACAATAAAGTTGAACAGCGTAAACATCCAATATTCTTTGCGTCTTGCTCGACCGTTAAAATTTGCATAATTTCTTAATACGTGAAGATACCAATTCATTTTTATTTTCCTTCCTTAGTTAATAATTAATCAACTTAAAAAGTTTAACAAACAAATCACCATTCACCAACAAATAAGCATTCTCTTTTTAGGGATTATTTTACCTCATCTGTTTTTTAATTAAACGAGTATTCTCATTTCGGGATAGCCCTTTTACTTGTAGGCTAAAAGATCTATACTACTGATAATTTTCAATCAGATAAATGAAGCAACTAAGGACAAAATATGGCAATTCTTGTAACTGGTGGCGCAGGCTATATCGGCTCACATACGGTGGTTGAGCTACTTAACGCAAATAAAGATGTCGTTGTTTTAGATAATCTTTGCAATTCCTCCCCAAAATCTCTCGAACGCGTTTCTCAAATCACTGGTAAAACGGTCAAATTCTATCAAGGTGATATTTTAGATACCGCACTTTTACAAAAAATCTTCGCAGAAAACAAAATTCAATCGGTGATCCACTTCGCAGGGTTAAAAGCCGTTGGTGAGAGTGTGCAAAAGCCAGCAGAATACTATATGAATAACGTCACAGGCTCATTAATATTAATCCAAGAAATGAAAAAAGCAGGCGTATGGAATTTTGTATTTAGTTCTTCTGCCACAGTTTATGGTGATCCTGAAATTATTCCAATCACCGAAAATTGCAAAGTCGGCGGCACAACCAACCCTTACGGCACATCAAAATTTATGGTGGAACAAATTTTAACGGATATTGCCAAAGCAAATCCTGAATTTAGTATCACACTCTTACGCTATTTCAACCCTGTTGGCGCACACGAAAGTGGCTTAATCGGTGAAGATCCAAACGGCATCCCAAATAATTTATTACCTTATATTAGCCAAGTGGCTATCGGCAAGTTGCCACAACTCTCCATTTTTGGTAGCGACTATGATACACACGATGGCACAGGCGTGCGTGATTACATCCACGTTGTGGATCTTGCCATTGGTCATATCAAAGCCCTTGATCGTCACGAAGGTGATTCTGGCTTACATATTTATAATTTAGGGACAGGAACAGGTTATTCTGTATTAGATATGGTCAATGCCTTTGAGAAAGTCAACGACATCAAAATCCCTTACAAACTGGTGGACCGCCGCCCTGGTGATATCGCTACTTGTTATTCCGATCCAAGTTTAGCGAAAAAAGAACTCGGTTGGACAGCAGATCGTGGTCTTGAACAAATGATGAGAGATACGTGGAATTGGCAAAAAAATAACCCAAAAGGCTATCAAGATTAATTATGGAAAATAAACCAAGCTTATTATCACAAATATTTAGCCGCAATATGTTGCTCTGTATTTTTACAGGGTTCAGCTCTGGCTTACCGTTATATTTGTTATTCCAAATGGTGCCTGCGTGGTTATCTTCCAGTAATGTGGATGTCAAAACCATTGGCTTTTTTACCTTGATTGGTTTCCCTTACACGTGGAAATTTATCATTTCACCACTCCTTGACCGCTATTATCCAAACTTTCTCGGTCGTCGCCGTAGTTGGATGTTTATCACTCAAGTAGGACTACTCGCTTTGATTGCACTACTCGGTCAATATAACCCAGTAGAAAATATTCAAACGGTCGCAATCATTTCAACGTCAATTGCCGTATTTTCTGCGGTGCAAGATATTGTCATTGATGCTTACCGCCGTGAAATTTTAAGCGATGAAGAACTTGGTTTAGGGAACTCAATCCACGTGAATGCTTACCGTATTTCTGGCTTAATCCCTGGCGGTTTATCCTTAATCCTTGCAGATAGCTTGCCTTGGGATATAGTGTTCGTTTTCACAGCATTATTTATGATCCCTGGTTTGATCCTTTCGCTATTCCTCAGCAAAGAACCAAACGTCCCACAAATTGACCGCTCTTTACCGTTCTATCATACTTTTGCACTTCCATTTAAAGAGTTCTTTGGTCGTAAAGGTGTAGCTTCCGCCTTGGGTTTAATCCTTTTTATCTTCCTGTATAAATTTGGTGATTCCCTTGCAACATCATTACAAACCAAATTTATTTTAGATATGGGCTTCAGCAAAACGGATATCGGCACCGTTGTGAAACTCAACTCATTATGGGCATCAATTATTTCAGGAATGCTAGGTGGTATTTTAATGCTGCGTATCGGCATTAACCGCTCATTATGGTTATTTGGTTTTGTACAATTAATCACGATTCTCGGTTTTGTGTGGATGGCAAGTTACGGTAAATTCGACACCATTGGTTCATTTGAATTTTTTGTTTTAACCACGGTGATCATTGGGGAATATATTGGTGTAGGCTTAGGTACTGCGGCATTTGTAGCATTTATGGCGAGAGAAACAAATCCACTTTATACCGCAACACAACTTGCCATTTTCACCAGTTTAGCGGCAATTCCAAGTAAAGTATTCAGCGCATTTTCAGGTGTGATTGTGGCAGATCACGGCTATTACACATTCTTCTGGATTTGTTTCTTTGCCGCAATTCCTGGAATGTTGATGCTCTTTAAAGTCGCACCTTGGGGTGCAGAACCTGAAGTCAAAACTGAAAAATAAGCTTCACAGGCTTAGTGGTTGACATTTCTATCAAATTCAGCAACCATTAACCGTTTTGTTTTGTAAGAAAACAAGTAAAAATTCCACCGCACTTTTTATCAACTTCACTAAAAAGTGCGGTCAGAAATCCGATTATTTTAATCAATGAGGTCATTATGAAAATCATCCTATTAGGTGCGCCAGGTGCTGGTAAAGGTACACAAGCACAATTTATTATGAATAAATTTGGTATCCCACAAATCTCTACTGGTGATATGTTACGTGCTGCAATCAAAGCGGGAACTGAATTAGGTAAACAAGCCAAAACCTTAATGGACGCAGGTCAATTAGTGCCTGATGACTTAATCATTTCATTAGTAAAAGAGCGCGTTGCACAAGATGACTGTGTAAAAGGTTTCTTATTAGACGGTTTCCCACGCACCATTCCACAAGCAGATGCATTAAAAACTGCAGGTATCCAAATTGACTACGTTTTAGAGTTTGATGTGCCAGATGAAGTGATCGTAGAACGTATGAGTGGTCGTCGTGTTCACCAAGCTTCAGGTCGTACTTACCACGTGGTTTACAACCCACCAAAAGTAGAAGGTAAAGATGACGTGACTGGCGAAGACTTAATCATCCGTGCAGACGACAAACCTGAAACGGTATTAGATCGCTTAAAAGTGTACCACTCAACAACCAAACCATTAGTAGACTACTACCAAGCAGAAGCGAAAGCTGGCAACACGAAATACTTCCGTTTAGACGGGACAAAAAAAGTGGAAGAAGTGAGTCAAGAATTAGATTCAATCCTTGCTTAATTTGCTTTGATCAAATAAAAAAGGCTGTATTAAACAGCCTTTTTTGTTATCTGAGCCAAAGTGCGGTCTATTTTAAAAGCGATTTTAACGCAGTGCCGATTTCCGCTAGACTACGTACAGTTTTAACGCCAGCCGCTTCAAGTGCGGCGAATTTTTCGTCCGCAGTGCCTTTACCGCCACTGATAATTGCGCCTGCGTGGCCCATACGCTTGCCTTTTGGTGCCGTCACACCAGCAATGTAACTCACGACTGGCTTAGTTACGTATTCTTTAATAAAGGCTGCGGCCTCTTCTTCTGCAGAACCACCAATTTCACCGATCATTACAATCGCTTCAGTTTGTGGGTCATCTTGGAAGAGTTTTAAAATATCAATAAAGCTTGAACCTGGGATTGGGTCGCCGCCGATACCGACACAAGTCGATTGACCAAAGCCTTCGTCAGTGGTTTGTTTTACTGCTTCATAAGTTAATGTACCTGAACGTGAAACAATACCGATTTTGCCTTTTTTGTGAATATTACCTGGCATAATCCCAATTTTACATTCTTCAGGGGTAATCACGCCAGGGCAGTTAGGCCCAATCATACGTACGCCAGCTTGAGTTAAGCGTTGTTTCACTTGTAGCATATCCAATGTAGGAATACCTTCAGTGATACAAATCACTAATTGAATGCCAGCATCAATGGCTTCTAAAATCGCATCTTTACAACCTGGTGCTGGCACGTAAATTACCGTTGCTGTTGCACCCGTTGCTTCCACGGCATCACGCACAGTGTTAAATACAGGTAAACCTAAATGCGTTGTGCCGCCTTTACCTGGTGAAACACCACCCACTAATTGCGTACCATAAGCCAGTGCTTGTTCAGAGTGGAATGTACCTTGACCACCAGTAAACCCCTGGCAAATCACTTTTGTATCTTTATTAATTAAAATAGACATATTATTTCCCCTCCGCTGCTTTCACTGCTTGAATCGCAGCATCAGTCAATGTGTTTGCCGCAATAATATTCACTCCACTGTTTGCTAAAATTTCACGACCTAAAGGTGCATTGTTACCCTCTAAACGCACAACAACAGGCACGTTCACGCCTACTTCATTCACTGCGGCAATAATTCCTTCAGCAATTAAATCACAACGCACTATGCCACCAAAAATATTCACTAACACCGCTTTTACTGCGCAGTCAGATAAAATAATTTTGAAGGCTTCTGCCACACGTTCTTTAGTTGCGCCACCACCTACATCAAGGAAGTTGGCTGGTTGACCGCCGTGTAATTTAATAATGTCCATTGTGCCCATTGCTAAGCCAGCACCGTTCACCATACAACCGATGTTACCTTCAAGAGCCACATAGTTTAATTGATGAGATTCAGCCAATGCTTCACGAGGATCTTCTTGGCTTGGATCTTGCATTGCTTTTAATGCTGGTTGACGGTATAACGCATTGCTATCGACGACGATTTTCGCATCTAAACAAAGCAAGTTGCCTTCTTTGGTTACCACTAATGGGTTCACCTCTAAAAGTGCCAAATCTTTTTCTACGAACATTTTTGCCATTTGTACAAAAATATGTGCGAATTGTTTAATTTGGTCGCCTTTTAAACCTAATTTAAATGCAAGCTCACGACCTTGATATGGCATTCCACCTGTTAATGGATCAATTGCCATTTTATGTAATAAGTGCGGTGTTTTTTCTGCCACTTCTTCGATATTCACCCCACCTTCAGTGGAAACCATAAATACAACACGTTGTGAAGCACGATCTAATACTGCACCTAGATAGAGTTCACGCTCAATATTAGAACCTTCTTCCACATAAATTGTGTTTACTGGCTGACCATTTACATCTGTTTGGAAAGTCACGAGGCGTTTGCCTAACCATTGGTCTGCAAAAGCACGCACATCGGCTTCATTGCGTACTAATTTCACGCCACCTGCTTTACCTCGTCCCCCCGCGTGAACTTGGCATTTTGCTACCCAAACATCACCATTGAGTTTTTTAATCGCATCCGCTGCTTCATCTGCGTTTTTACACGCATAACCTTTGCCAACTGGCAATTGATATTCAGCAAAAATTTGCTTCGCTTGATACTCGTGTAGATTCATAGCGTTGTATTCCTCATTCTCATATTATCAGCCCGTATTTACAGCTCGCTTTGTTTATCGCAAGAAATGGCTAAAGTGTCGTTATTTTACGTTATCAAATTGTTTGAATTACTGCATTGAATGCAAGCCAATTCGATTCCCCTCGGAATCTTCAATAACCGCATAAAACCCTTCATCACCAATACTTGTTTTTCCTTGTAATAACTTACCGCCGAATTTTACTGCTCGTTCAGCTTCAACCCTACAGTCTTCACAAGAAAAGAAAATAGTAAAATTATTTCCTCTAACAACAGGAAAATCTTTATCTTCGTATAACATTCCACCAATACCATATTGTTCATAGTCTGTTGAAAAGAAACAAACACTGACTGGCTCGCCTGACGGGCAATCTCCCATTGTTAGTGATGCTTGAAACACATCTTCATAAAACTTTTTGGCCCGTTTCAAATCATCAACGTGGATTTCAAACCAAGAAACTGGATTGTTCATATTCGCCTCTTAACAGATATCGCAAAGAATGATAAAAGTGCGGTCAAATTTTAAAACTTTTTTAAAATCGACCGCACTTGGTAGGTAATTAAATTTCTAAGAGTAAACGAGTTGGATCTTCAAGTAGCTCTTTGATCGTTACTAAGAAACCGACTGACTCACGTCCATCAATTAAGCGGTGATCATATGACAATGCAAGATACATCATCGGGCGAATCACTACTTCGCCATTCACTGCGACAGGGCGATCTTTAATGGCGTGCATACCTAAAATTGCGCTTTGTGGTGGGTTGATAATTGGTGTTGACATCAATGAACCAAACACACCGCCGTTAGTAATAGTGAAGTTACCACCAGTGAGATCTTCAACGGTTAATTTACCGTCACGACCTTTGTCAGCCAGTGCTTTAATTTCTTTTTCAATGTCTGCCATACTTAATTTATCGCAGTTGCGTAACACTGGGGTGACTAAGCCACGTGGCGTTGAAACAGCAATACTAATATCGAAATAGTTGTGGTAAACGATATCATCGCCATCAATAGAGGCATTCACTTCTGGATAACGTTTTAAGGCCTCCACCACTGCTTTAATGTAGAACGACATAAAACCTAAACGAGTGCCGTGTTGTTTTTCGAATTTTTCACCGTAGGTTTTACGCAATTTCATAATTGGCGCCATATCCACTTCGTTGAATGTGGTCAACATCGCCGTACTATTTTTCGCTTCTAATAAACGTTCTGCAATACGTTTACGTAAACGGGTCATTGGTACACGTTTTTCTTCACGATTGCCCACATTGAAGTTTGCTGGTGCTGGTTGATTGTCTACTTTTACTTGTTGTGCTTTTGATGCTAGCACTTTTTCCACGTCTTCACGTGTAATTCTGCCACCCACGCCTGTACCTTTAATTTCTTCAGCATTGAGGTCGTGTTCTGCGATTAAACGGCGTACTCCTGGGCTCACTGAATCTGCACCAACTGATTCGGTACTTAATGTCGCATTGTGGCGATCCGCAGGGGTTGGCTCTTGAGTTGCAACCGTTTCTTTCGTCACACCACCAGCAACAGCCGCTGCGGACAGTTTACCTAGCAATTGCTTGCTCACCACGGTTGCGCCTTCTGCTTCAATAATAGTTTCTAATACACCGTCTGATACTGCCGGTACTTCTAACACTACTTTATCCGTTTCAATTTCAACTAAGATTTCATCACGTTTTACAGCATCACCCACTTTTTTATGCCAAGTGACCACAGTTGCATCAGCAACGGATTCCGGTAAATCTGGTGTAATAATCTCAAAATTGCTCATTGTTTTTTCCTTTTTTCAGGTTTATTTTTCTGAAAAGTGCGGTCTTTTTTACCGCACTTTTAGTCTAAATTAAGCTAAAGCCTCTGTGACAAGGGCCGTTTGTTGCTCATTGTGTAATGACATATAACCTACCGCTGGCGATGCTGAAGCAGGGCGTCCTACATAGCGTAACTTGCCGTGCTCTGGAATTGATGTCACAAAGTTATGTTGGCTACAATACCAAGCACCTTGGTTTAATGGCTCTTCTTGACACCATACATAGTCTGTGACGTGGCTATAAGGTGCTAAGATTTCTTTCATTTCCTCGTGTGGATATGGATACAATTGTTCAATACGAATAATCGCGACATCCGTTTGATTGTTCTTACGACGTTTCTCTAATAAATCGTAGTACACTTTACCAGAACACATCACTACACGTCTTACTTGTTTCGGATCTAACGCATCGACTTCTGGAATCACATTTTGGAATTTGCCATTAATTAATTCATCCATTGAAGACACTGCTAATGGGTGACGTAACAAGGATTTCGGCGAAATCACCACTAATGGACGGCGCACTGTACGTAACATTTGACGGCGTAAGAGATGATAAATTTGCGCAGGTGTTGAAGGTACACACACTTGCATATTTTGTTGTGCACAAAGCTGTAAGTAACGTTCTAAACGTGCTGATGAGTGCTCTGGTCCTTGACCTTCATAACCGTGTGGTAACAACATCACTAAACCACACATTCTGCCCCATTTTTGTTCGCCTGAGCTGATGAATTGGTCCATTACCACTTGCGCACAGTTTGCGAAGTCACCGAATTGAGCTTCCCAAATTGTTAACGTTTTCGGATCTGTTGTCGCATAACCATATTCAAAGGCTAATACGGCGTTTTCAGTCAATACAGAATCCCAAACTTCAAAACGACCTTGTGAACCGTGCAAGTTGGCTAATGGGATATAAAGTGTTGCATCTTTTTGGTTGTGTAATACAGAATGACGATGGAAGAATGTACCACGCCCCGCATCTTCACCAGATAAACGCACATGGTATCCTTCATCTAACAAGGTGGCATAAGCCATTGTTTCTGCCATACCCCAGTCAAACAGTTTTTCACCGCTTGCCATTAAAGTGCGGTCAGAATAAATTTTATTTACACGTGAATGTAATTCGTGGTGCACTGGATACTCACACACTTTATTTGCTAAGCCTTTAAAGCGCTCTGCATCAAATTTGCTTTCATATTCACACCATTCACGGCTGAGATATTTGGTCCAATCTTTTGTGGTCAGATCCATTTCTCGCCATTCTGATACAACACAATCACCACGATCGAGTGCATCACGATAGTTATTGAGCAATTCAGTGGCATCTTCTTCTTTAATCACACCTTGTGCCACTAAGCGATCCGCATACACTTTACGTGGTGTTGGGTGTTTTTTGATGCGATCATACATTAATGGCTGTGTTGCTGATGGCTCATCTGCCTCATTGTGGCCGTGGCGACGATAAGACACTAAATCAATGAAAATATCACGTTTAAATAATGTACGATATTCCACTGCCATACGAGCTGCATAAGCAACAGCTTCAGGATCATCACCGTTTACGTGAATGACTGGTGCTTCGATCATTTTTGCTATGTCGGTACAATATTCTGTTGAACGGGTATCATTTGGATTTGAGGTCGTAAAACCGATTTGGTTGTTAATCACAACACGGATAGTACCACCCACGCTGTAACCACGGGTGCCCGACATATTTAAGGTTTCTTGTACCACACCTTGCCCAATCACAGCAGAGTCACCGTGGACAGTCACTGGCAATACTTTAACTTTCTCGTTATCGTTAATACGTTTTTGTCTTGCACGAACAGATCCAATAACCACTGGGCTAACGATTTCTAAGTGAGATGGGTTGAACGCAAGCACTAAATGCACGATACCATCATCGGTCATAAAGTCAGAAGAAAAACCTTGGTGGTATTTCACATCCCCCGTACCATTACCGTGGTGTTTGCCTGCAAACTCATCAAATAATTCAGAAGGTCTTTTACCTAATACGTTGACTAACATATTTAAGCGACCACGGTGCGCCATTCCCATTGCAATTTCGTCAATACCATTGCGTTTGCCGTGGCGAACAATTTCTTTCATTAAAAGAATGAAGGCATCGCTACCTTCTAATGAGAAACGTTTTGCGCCCGGGAATTTAGCCCCTAAATAGCGCTCTAAGCCGTCTGCTGCGGTCAATTCTTCCAAAAATTTTAATTGCTCTTCTTTTTTGAAAGATTGAGTTAGGCGAGATTCTAATTTATTTTGTAACCACGTTCTTGCTTCCACATCATTGACGTGCATAAATTCAAGACCAATAGTGCCACAGTACGTTTTCTTTAATAAATCAGTTAAGTCACGTAGCGAAATTTTATCTTTATGCGCCACTTCCCCACCAACATCAAACACTTCATCAAGGTCACTGTCATCAAAACCGTGGTATTTATAATCTAAGGTTGGTGCTTCCATTCGCTGCCACATATTCAGCGGATCAAGATTGGCGTGTAAATGCCCACGATTGCGATGAGCATTCACAAATTGGAGCAATTTTACTAATCTTGCGCTGACATTTGGGTCAATAACACTAACTCCATTTGGAGAGTTATCACGAGCGAGTCGTTTAAAATAATCACGGACTTGAGAGTGGGGCTGTTCTATTTCAACAGTTTTCGGAAGGGAGTGAAAAATTTCTTGCCAACTGGCATCAACCGATTCGGGATTTCGCAGGTAATCTTCATAAAGCTCTTCGATGTAAGTCTGGTTAATACCACCTAGAGCGCTTGAATTTAGCCATTCGCTAATTGAGTTTTTTTGTTGCATTATGTCCACCTGAGATAAGTATTTGATAACAATAATAGCGAAAATTACCTTTGCTATTATACAGAGGATTTACCAATAATAACTTTTTCTTTTTTCAATCACGCCTTTATATGATTAAAAAACAATTCACTCCAATAAGCAACAATATTATGTAACATTATATTAACATTTTTACGGTTTTTTGATCTCTGTCGCACTTTTCAAAAATAACAATTTATTTACAATTTTTTTTCCCCATAATAAAGACACTTAATAAATTTAAGGTTATATTATTTAAAAATATGATAAAAAAAACACAACTCACTAAATAAGGATGAACTTATGTCTGAATTAACTGCGAAACTCACCTTAAGCGATGGACGTGAATACGATCTACCTGTACATAAAGGTTCACTTGGTTATGATGCGGTGGATGTTCAATCCCTAGTCAAAAATAAGCTTTTCACCTATGACCCAGGATTTATGTCCACAGCTTCTTGCCGTTCCGAAATTACTTATATTGATGGTGATAATGGTGTGTTACTACATCGAGGCTACCCAATAGCAGATCTGGCAAAAAATGCAGATTACCTCGAAGTTGCTCATCTACTCTTATTCGGTGAACGCCCATCCCCAGAAGAATACAAAACCTTTACTCAACTTGTCCGCCGCCACACCCTTGTTCACGAACAGATTTCTCGCTTCTTCCACGGTTTCCGTCGTGACTCTCACCCGATGGCAATTATGTGTGGTGTAAGTGGTGCACTTGCAGCGTTCTATCACGATTCATTAGATATTAACGATATTACTCACCGTGAAATTACTGCCATTCGCTTATTAGCTAAAATGCCAACGCTAGCAGCGATGTGTTACAAATATTCCATCGGACAACCATTTATGTTCCCACAAAATCACCTTTCTTATTCAGGGAACTTCTTGTATATGATGTTCGCAACACCTTGTGAGCCTTATGTGGTAAACCCTGTGTTAGAACGTGCGATGGATCGTATTTTCATCCTCCACGCAGACCACGAGCAAAATGCATCAACTTCAACAGTACGTACTGCGGCATCTTCTGGCGCTAACCCATTTGCTTGTATTGCGGCAGGTATTGCTTCACTTTGGGGACCTGCACACGGCGGTGCAAACGAAGCCTGTATCAATATGCTAGAAGAAATTGGCACGGTTGATCGTATTCCTGAATTTATTGCACGCGCAAAAGATAAAAATGATCCATTCCGTTTAATGGGCTTTGGCCACCGTGTATATAAAAACTATGATCCACGTGCGAAAGTAATGCGTCAAACTTGCCACGAGGTGTTGAATGAATTGAATATACAAAATCCGCTGTTTGATGTAGCAATGGAATTAGAACGTATCGCCTTAAGCGATCCATATTTCATTGAACATAAACTCTATCCAAACGTGGACTTCTATTCAGGTATTATCTTGAAAGCAATTGGTATTCCGACATCAATGTTTACCGTAATGTTCGCATTAGCGAGAACTGTGGGTTGGATTGCTCACTGGAAAGAAATGTTCAAACCAGGCAATATGAAAATTGTACGTCCACGTCAACTTTATGTGGGTGAAATGGAACGTCCATTTAGCGCAATGGATAAAAGCTAAATTTAATCAATACGACAGGGGCATTATGCCCCTTTCTTTTTTTACACTTTACCTGCTTTTAATAAAACATTTCAAAATGTTGACCGCACTTTTAGTCTTTTAAACGCTCAAAGCCGGCTTTTAAATCATTAATTAAATCTTGTGTATCTTCTAAACCAATATGCACACGGATTAATGTCCCTGATAATTTACGTTGAATATTTGGTCGAATACGTGCAATTTCCTCAGGTTGATTATATAAAATTAAAGATTCAAAACCTCCCCAAGAATACGCCATACTGAATAATTCAAAATGATTCATAAAACGTTCTAATTGTGCTTGATTTAATTTCTGATGTAATTCAAAGGAAAATAAACCACTCGCCCCTTTAAAATCACGTTTAAAAAATTCGTGCCCTAGACAACTTGGCAAAGCCGGATGATAAACCGCTTTCACTTCAGGCTGTTCAGCAAGCCATTGTGCCACCTCAATGCTTTTTTCTTGATGTTGTTTTAAACGAATATCTAAGGTGCGAATACCCCTTGAAGTCATATAAGCACAATCCGCTGACACCGTTTGTCCCATTAAATAAGAATGTTCACGTAATTGTGCCCAGCAACGTTTGTTCGCCACCGCTGTGCCAATCATTACATCAGAATGGCCGACTAAATATTTAGTTCCTGCCTGAATTGAAATATCGATATCGTGCGCCAACGCATTGAATAACACCCCCGCAGCCCAAGTATTGTCAATCATAATCACAATTTCTGGATTTATTTTACGAACAGCACTAACAATTGTTGGAATATCAGGCACTTCCATCGTGAGCGAGCTTGGTGCCTCTAAAAACAGGACTTTGGTATTTGGCTGTACTAAGCCCGCAATTTCTTCACCAATAAGTGGATCGTAATAAGTCGTGTCAACTTGCAACTTTTTAAGCACTTGATTACAAAAATCTTGCGTAGGCTCATAAGCAGCCCCGGTCATCAAAACGTGGTCGCCCGCTTGAACAAAAGATAAAATCGCGTTACTCACCGCTGCTGCACCACAAGGGTAAAGGTAACAACCCTCCCCACCTTCAATTTCCGCCATTAAATCTTGCAGTGCGAAATGTGTTAACGTGCCACGGCGTCCATAAAATAATGCGCCTTTCGTGCGGTTGATTGTAGCTTGTTTTTTATCGGCTAGTGAATCAAAGACAAGAGAGGATGCGCGTTGGATAACAGAATTCACACTGCCTAATGTAAATTTTTTATCTCTCCCCGAATGGACAAATATTGTTGATTTTGCATATTTTTTTTTCATTATATTTCTCTATTTAAAATAAGTTAAGGTTATGATAATCGTTGTGATAGGTAAAACCAACTATCTAAATAGGTTCATCTTACCTACAATAACGAGGTCCTTTTTGACTATTTTGCAACCAGTCAATAAAGGTTAATCAATTTATTTAATAGGAGATTTTTTACTATGGTATTAGTTACGCGTCAAGCACCAGATTTCACAGCATCAGCAGTTCTAGGCAACGGAGAAATCGTTGATAACTTTAATTTTAAACAACACACTCAAGGTAAAGCCGCAGTAGTTTTCTTCTATCCATTAGACTTTACTTTCGTATGCCCATCTGAATTAATCGCATTCGATCACCGTTATGAAGAGTTCAAAAACCGTGGTGTTGAAATCATTGGTGTTTCTATCGACTCTCAATTCAGCCACAACGCTTGGCGTAAAACCCCAGTAGATAAAGGTGGTATCGGTGAAGTTAAATACGCATTAGTGGCTGACGTTAAACACGAAATCGCAAAAGCGTTCGGTATCGAGCACCCAGAAGCTGGCGTTGCATTACGTGCATCATTCTTAATCGATAAAAACGGCGTTGTTCGTCACCAAGTAGTTAACGATTTACCATTAGGTCGTAACATCGATGAAATGTTACGTATGGTTGATGCGTTACAATTCCACGAAGAGCACGGCGAAGTTTGTCCAGCGCAATGGGAAAAAGGTAAAGAGGGTATGCAAGATAACCCTGAAGGCGTAGCTAAATATTTAAAACAACACGCTGACCAACTTTAATTAAATTAAAAAGGGCTATTCATTTAGCCCTTTTTTCTTAGTAAAATATTTCAAAAATTGACCGCACTTAATTTGCTTTCGGCTTCACGGCAATATGCACCGTAATTTCTTCACGATCGTGATATAAATGTTTTGCTTGAATTTGATAACTGAATTCGTGTTTGGTTAATTCATCTTCAATATGTTGCAAACATTGCTGCACTTCTAAATAACGTTTCTTCATTGGTAATTTTAAATTGAAGATCATTTCATAACACCAGCCATTGATCAGCCATTTCAGCATTAAATTGGCAATACGACTCGGTTGCTCCACCATATCACACACAAGCCAATCAATTTTGCGGCGTTTTGGTGGCTGGAATTTAAAACCATCTTCAGGGCAATGTTCAATACGTCCCGTTTCGTGCAAACTCTCTGCCATTTTGCCGTGATCGACCGCATAAACGAACAACCCTCGTTTCACCAATTGATATGTCCACCCACCCGGGCAAGCACCTAGATCCACTGCGTACATCGTGTCTTTCAAACGTTGTATCTCTTGCTCTTTTGGAATAAACGTTAAAATCGCTTCTTCTAATTTTAAGGTGGAGCGACTTGGCGCGTCTGTTGGGAATTTCAGGCGAGGAATCCCCATAAAATGACTAGAATGGTTGTTATTATATGAATAGCCTACATAACAACTGTTTGATTTAATAAAGAAAACGTGCATTGTTACACCACGTTTTTTTGTATCATTGAAATTTAACCAGCCCTGCTTTTTGAGATGTTGGCGTAATGGCACGGTGAATTTACGACAAAAGCCCGACAACTCTTTTGCTTCGTTAGTATCTGCTGTTTCAACAAATAATTCACTGCTTTGTTTTAAATTCACAACACCTGATAACTGTTGATACTGTGCTAAAATCGGGCTAATACGATCTTCTATGGACAAATCACTTAATAGATCCGAAACAACAATCATTTGGCGAACAAAGATTAATTGATTAAATGGGATTTCTTTCGCAAGTCTATCTGCCTCACCCGCTTGATAACATTCAAAAATCACGTAACCACTATTTTCTTGTACGCGAGCAAAACCAAACACACCAAGTGCGGTCGCTTTTTCTGAAATTTCCGCTGCAACTTCTTTTTCAAAGCCAATACGGCAATATAAGGCTAATTTATTCATCTTTCTGCTTCATTGTTTCGATGATCCACGCACGAAAGGCTTGGACACGTTCATCATTACTGTCAAAATGATTCACCACATAAAAAGATTTTGGATCACGCAATTGCGTTGGCAACACGACTTGTAAATGCCCATTATCAATCTCTTGCTGCGCTAAAATACGATTTGCCAAAACTAATCCTTGTCCGTGAATAGCGGCTTGCAATGCCATAAAGGTATGGCTAAATAACGAACCTTGCTGAATATTTAAGTCATCTAACTGCAAAAAATTTGCCATATTTTGCCAGTTATCACGTGTATGCGTATGAATTAAGGTATGTGATTTTAAATCTTCTTTTGTGTGAATCGGGTTTTGTTCTAAGAGTTTTGGAGAAGCCAAAATCAATAGATTTTCTTCCACCAATTTTTCAACTTGCAGATTATCCCAGTTTCCTTGCCCATAATAAATAGCAATATCAATTTCTTTGCTTAATAATCCTTCATCTTGATCAACGCCTTTTAAACGCACTTCAATTTCAGGATACAATTTGTTAAATCCGCTTAAATGGGGTACAAGCCATTGGATGCCGAAAGTCTGTGGCACACTAATAGTTAGATGTTTATCGTTCTTTAATGCCAATAATTTATCGGTCGCTTCTACTAAACGATGTAAAATTTTTGTCACATCAGCAAAATAAGCCTTACCTAAATCGGTTAATTCTAATGCACGATTCTTACGTTTAAATAACTCAATGCCTAAAAAATCTTCTAACAGTTTTATTTGATGACTCACTGCCGCCTGTGTAACAAATAACTCTTCTGCTGCTTTTGTGAAGCTTAAATGCCTTGCTGCAGATTCAAAAGCTTTCAATGAATTCAAGGGAGGCAAACGTTTACACATATTTCTTCTCAATGTTAATTTTTTGATCTATAATATATCAGATTTCCTTCGCATTAGTTTTTTTAATGCTTCAAATAAAAAAATATCCTTTGTCGATTCCCCACCTCTTCACTACAATGCACGCATACTTAATGATTGGTAATTCCTTACTGGTTAAAGAGTTTCGGACTTAAGTATGATGTTGTGTTTGCATATTGTTTGGGAAACCAAACAGAGTAACTTTTTTTGAAGTTACTTATTTTCACTTCCTGTATATTTATTTAAACCCTTTTTGGTTATACACCGCTCTTTTTGAGCGGTGTTTTTTTATCTGCAAAATTCTACCACATTCCCCTTTTTATTGCTTGTTAACTTTATAATCTTATTGCTATTTCATTGATTGCCTAGATTTTTTTAATCGCAAATATTTGCAAGCTATCCAGAATGGTGTAGATTGAATAGTATTTTCGAACACAACAAAAGGATATAACAATGACAAAAAATATTGATTGGCAGAATTTAGGTTTCGGTTATATAAAAACAGATTATCGCTATATTGCTTATTGGAAAGATGGCAAATGGTCAAAAGGCGAATTAACTCAAGATAATGTTTTACATATTAGCGAAGGCTCCACTGCCCTACACTATGGTCAACAATGTTTCGAAGGCTTGAAAGCCTATCGTTGCAAAGACGGCTCAATCAACCTTTTCCGCCCAGATCAAAATGCAGAGCGTATGCAACGCAGCTGCCAACGCTTATTAATGCCTAGCGTGCCAACAGAAATGTTTATTGACGCGTGCAAACAAGTAGTCAAAGCGAACCAAGAATGGCTTGCCCCATACGGCACTGGCGCAACTTTATATTTACGTCCATTTGTGATTGGCGTGGGTGATAACGTTGGCGTAAACCCAGCGCCTGAATATATTTTCTCGATCTTCTGTTGCCCTGTGGGTGCATATTTTAAAGGTGGATTGAAACCAACCAATTTCTTAGTGTCTAACTACGACCGGGCAGCGCCACAAGGCACTGGAGCCGCCAAAGTGGGAGGTAACTATGCTGCAAGTTTATACCCAGGTAAAGAAGCGAAATCACGTGGCTTTGGTGACTGTATTTATTTAGATCCAACCACACATACCAAAATTGAGGAAGTCGGCTCAGCAAACTTCTTTGGTATTACCAAAGACAACAAATTTATCACACCACTTTCACCGTCAATTCTGCCAAGTATCACAAAATACTCACTACTCTACTTAGCGAAAGAGCGTTTAGGCTTAGAAACAGTAGAAGGTGACGTTTATATTGACCAATTAGATCAATTCAAAGAAGCAGGCGCTTGTGGTACAGCAGCAGTGATTACCCCAATTGGTGGTATTCAATATGGCGATAATTTCCACGTGTTCTACTCTGAAACCGAAGTCGGTGAAGTAACCTCAAAACTTTATAATGAATTAGTCGGCATTCAATTTGGCGACGTTGAAGCCCCAGCGGGTTGGATTGTTAAAGTCGAATAATTGGCATTTGCAGTATAAGTTTCATCGTAAAAGTGCGGTCAAAATTTTTAAATTTTCGACCGCACTTCTCTTTTCTCTATATCCAAATCAATACGAGATAAAGTGATTTTTTACGATACAGATCGCAGAAACACTCCCGTTCTCTTTTATCTGCTCTTTTCATAGTTACAATTGATGAAAATGGATATCAAAAGGGAAATTATGCGTCAACCTATTGTATTACTTTGTGTTTTTACGACGACTGTTTTTGCTAGGCCGCCTGAATTAATGTTGTTAGATATATATAAAAATCAGAATATTGATGGTTGGGTGATGAGTGAGAAGCTGGATGGTGTGCGTGGTTATTGGGATGGGAAGCAACTTTATAGCAAACAAGGCTTCGTGCTTTCAGCGCCTAGTTATTTTTTGGAAAAGTTTCCACCTTTTGCGATTGATGGTGAGCTGTTCTACCAAAGAAATCACTTTGAATTTATTTCGTCCATTGTACGTTCTCAAGAAGATAAAGGTTGGCATCAGTTAAAGTTATATGTGTTTGATGTACCAAATGCGGGAGGTAATTTATTTGAGCGGTTAGACACATTAAAACGTTATTTAGATGAAAATCCTACGCCTTATATTCAAATCATTGAGCAAATTCCTATTCAAAATAAAACGCATCTAGCCCAATTTTTACAACAGATTGAGCAACAAAAAGGTGAAGGCGTAGTATTGCGTAACCCTAATGCAAGTTATGAAAGAAAACGTAGCCAGCAAATTTTGAAATTAAAGACCGCACTTGAAGATGTTTGCAAAGTCATTGCACATCATAAAGGCAAAGGACAATTTGAAAATCACTTTGGATCGCTAACCTGTGAGAATCATTATGGACAATTTAAGATTGGTTCAGGATTTACACTGGCTGATAGAGCCAATCCACCAGCAATCGGAAGTGAAATTCGTTACAAGTTTCGAGGATTCACAAACAAAGGAAAACCAAGATTTGCGACTTTTGTGCGTTCATCACAATCTCAATCTTCAGAAACAAAAGAGAGGTAAAAAATAAGGCGCTATTTTTAGTTAGCGCCTCAGTTATTAACTGGTTATTTTTATATATTACGACGAGCTTTTACTGCGTTAGAAAGTGCTTCTAATGCTGCCTCACTATCTTCCCAGCCAATACAAGCATCGGTGATACTTTGTCCATAAGTCAGTGCTTTCCCTTCAACAAGATCTTGGCGACCTTCAGTTAAATGACTTTCAATCATCACACCAAAAATTTGCTTAGATCCTTTTGAAATCTGCTCACATACAGACTGACAAACATCTAATTGTTTTTTAAACTGTTTGCTACTATTCGCGTGGCTGAAATCAACCATTACGTGTGGAATTCGACCGCTCTTTTGAATATCTTCACAAACGGCATTGATATCTTCTTCACTGTAATTTGGACCTTGATCACCACCACGTAAAATAATGTGGCAGTCTTCATTTCCTTTAGTCGAAACAATCGCTGAATGGCCAAATTTAGTCACAGACAAGAAATAATGCTGTGCTTCTGCTGCACCCATCGCATCTAAAGCGATTTTAACGCCACCATTAGTGCCATTTTTAAACCCAACTGCACAAGAAAGACCAGATGCTAACTCACGGTGTACTTGTGATTCTGTTGTTCTCGCCCCAATCGCGCCCCAGCTCATAAAGTCAGCTAAATATTGTGGCGTGATCATATCTAAAAACTCGCCTGCTGCTGGCACAGATAAGTCATTGATATCAGACAATAATTTACGTGCAATACGTAAACCTTCGTTTAATTCGAAAGTACCGTTTAAATGTGGATCGTTGATCAACCCTTTCCAACCCACTGTTGTACGTGGTTTTTCAAAATAAACACGCATAATAATTTCAAGCGTGTCTTGGTATTTCTCACGCATTGCCTTAATACGTTTTGCATATTCCAATGCAGAAGCAGGGTCGTGAATAGAACAAGGTCCAATCACAACTAATAAACGATCATCTTTTTGGTGAATAATGTTATGTGCTTTTTTGCGGGTTTGTCTTACCACTTCAACAGCAACATCACTTGCTGGGAATTTTTCTAACAATGCCACTGGCGGTAAAACTTGTTCAATTTTATCAATTCTAGTGTCATCATTTTCAATGTGAATTTCATTCTTATATTCAGTCATATTTTGCTCACTTACATCTATAAAACAGTTCGTCCTTAAGCTTTTGTATTTCAATTAGTTATATAAATCACTTAAGTGCGGTCAAATTTATCACAGGATTTTGTACTAGTAAACCAGTTCAATGCTAGCCATTTTCATTTTTTTAATGACTGCTCAAAACTTGTGCTGGTTCTAATTTTGCAGCACGATTTGCAGGGTATAAACTTGCCACCAAACTCAAAATCAGCGCAGCTAGAAAAACGATAAACACGTCTTGCCAATGGAGTTCACTTGGTAAGAAGTCAACGAAATAAATGCCGTCCGATAATAATTTTCTTCCCAATAACCACTCTACACCGTGAATGATTTGGGTTAAATTGAGGGCCAGAATAATGCCTAAAAGGATACCAATTAAACACCCTTTCATCCCTGCTTGCAAGCCATACCAAACAAAAATTTGCTTAATAAAACGATTATTCGCACCAAGGGTTCGCATAATGGCGATATCACCTTGTTTGTCTTTTACTGCCATAATCAAGGTTGAAATAATGTTAAAGCAAGCCACACCAATCACTAGCACCATTGCAATGTACATTACCGTACGAATTAATTGAATGTCACGATACATATAACCGAATTTATTAATCCAGTGCTGTGCATACAGTGCCTGCGGGTAATCCGCTAACATTGGATAATCAAGTTGTCTTACTTCAAATGGGCGTTTCACTTTGAGTTCTATCCCTGTTACTTGTTCAGGTTTAAAATCGAGTAATTGCTGCGCCTGTTCTAATGGTAATAGCGCATAACTATGATCTAGCTGACCATCTAAACGTAAAATCCCACTCACTTGAACACGATGTCGAGTTGGTTGAGAAAGCTGTTGTTCGCCTGTTGTTTGAGAAATTAGCAGGCTCACCCAATCTCCAGCTTTTACATCAAGATCCTTTGCAATACCATAGCCTAAAATCAAACCGCTTTGTGCATTAAAAGATTGCCACGCATTATCTAACACAAAGTTACCAAGCGAACTCACTTTATCTTGTGCTTGTTTTTCTACGCCTTTGACTTGCACTACTTTTAATTTCGCACCATTTTCCACTAAGGCAGTGAAGCTCACATAAGGTGAAACACCTTCAACTTCGGAATGGCTTTCAAGTAAGCCTTTGAGTTTGTGTTGTGATTGAATAATGCGTTCACCTTTATCATTTGGATAAGCAGCAATTTCAGCGTGAGGCACAACCGCAAGAATGCGTTGATTAAGCTCACGTTCAAAACCATTCATCGCGCTTAATCCCACAATCAAAACTGCAACGCCGAGCGCTATACCGATACTTGAAAAAGAGGAAATTAAAGACACTAAGCGATTTTTTTGTTTGCTACGTTGGTATCGCCAACTAATAAAAAACGGAGTATTCATCAATTTTCCTCACGTAACACACCGTCTTGCATAATCAAGCGACGAGAAAGTTTTTCTGCCAAACCTAGATCGTGCGTCACTAATAAAAAGGCAATATTTTGCTCTTGATTAAGCTGTTGGATTAATTCAAAAATGCTTTCTGTGGTTTTACGATCAAGGTTTCCCGTTGGCTCATCGGCCAACACCAATGCGGGTTGATTGACCAACGCACGAGCAATGGCAACACGCTGGCGCTCACCGCCAGACAATGCGGATGGACGATGTGAAATTCGATGCGATAAACCGACCGCACTTAGCATTTGTTCTGCTCTTGCTTGTGCTTCAGCTTTATTTTGTTTACCAATTAACATTGGCATCATTACATTTTCAAGTGCGGTAAAATCTGCCATTAAATGGTGAAATTGATACACAAAACCTAAATATTGATTGCGTAAGCCCGCTAACTCATTAGCATTTGCACGTTGCAAAGATTGCCCGTTAATAAAAACTTCACCACTGGTTGGTTGATCTAAGCCGCCTAATGTATGTAATAACGTACTTTTACCTGATCCTGAGCTCCCCACGATCGCCACCAGCTCGCCTGCGTTCATCGAAAATGACACATCTTTTAATACGTGAGTTTGCTGGCTACCTTCTTGATAAAATTTATTGATATTTTGACAATGTAATAAATGCTGAGTCATTGATTGTTCTGCCTTGTTATTCATAACGCAACGCCTCTGCAGGTTCAATTTTGGCTGCGCGATATGCTGGATAAATAGTTGAAACTAAAGAAAGCAATAGTGAAAACATCACTATTGTCATCACTTGCATAAAGGATAATTCTGTCGGTAAGAATACACCCTGTGGATTTACAATATTGACTAATTGATCAAGATTAAGCGTGGTAATCACGCCCAATGCAGTTCCGATAATTGTCCCGACAAGCCCAACAAGTAAGCCTTGATAAATAAAAATTGAGCGCACTTGTGGTTTAGTTAAGCCCTGTGTTTGCAAAATCGCAATTTCACCTTGTTTATCCACCACCATTAAGCTCAGTGAAGTGATAATGTTAGACACCGCAACCACAATGATTAAGCTGATCAATAAACCCATCATATTTTTTTCCATTCTTACCGCTTGGAAAAATTCACCTTTTTGGTTACGCCAATCAAAGATTTTCCATTGTTCGGCATTAAAGAAATGAGGAAGCTCGGTAATTTGAAATGGATCAGGTAAAAACAAGCGATAGCCTTGTGCTTGTGTTGGTGCAATACGCATTAAACGCCCGATATCCGACAAATTAGCAAATGCTTGATAGCCTGAAGCTTCGCTGTTTGAATAATAAACATCGCTAATGGTGAACAGACGTTGTACCGGCACACGACCAAACGGAGTGTACTGACTATTTTCAGTAATCATCACACGCACTTTATCACCAATCTGCAATTTAAGATTTTGTGCTAATTGACTACCAATCACTAAATTAAAACTGCCTGGCGCTAAGATAGCATCAAAAGTGTCGCTGAACACTTCTGACAATAACGGATCATCTGCTAATTGTTGAACACCGATAACTTGCCCTGCGCTGACACCAGAATGTGTTTGTAAAATCACGCTTGTTTGATTGACTGGCACCACTTTTTGCACAAAATCAGGTGCACTTGTTAATTGTTCGTTTAAATTCACCTTGCCTTCATTTGGCATCAAAATAGCGTGTGGAATATGAGAAAGCACTTGTTTCTTTTGGTGTTGTTCTAAACCATTCATCACCGAAAGCACAATAATAAGCGCCATTACGCCAAGGGTGATACCGATACTTGCCAAACTTGTCACAAGTTGGCCAAAACGATCCGCACTTTTGGCACGCCAATAACGTAAGGCAATAAATAAAGGGACTGAAAATGTCATTTTTTCCTAAAAATCAACAATAAAAAATATCGTGCTATTATTGCATAAACCCCATACAACAACATCACGATATTTTATTAATTACGCGTTTAATTCATCTTTTACAAAAGTTTCGATATTTTGCGTTACTTTGTTTACTAACGTGGTGACTGCACTATCAGATGCCCAAGCAATATGTGGGGTCACAATCAAGTTTGGTAAACGTGTTGCAGCTTGAATAATCGGGTTGTCTTTTTGTGGTGGTTCTTTCACCAATACATCCACTGCTGCGCCACCTAAATGACCACTATCTAACGCATCCACTAATGCTTGCTCATCCACTAACGGCCCACGCCCCGTATTAATTAAATAAGCCCCTTTTTTCATCAAGCTCAAAGTGTCTTTATTAATCAGATTTTGTGTTGTTTCAGTTAATGGACAATGCAATGTCACGATATCTGCCTGTTTTAACACCTCTTCAAACGGGGTATAACCCTCACGACACATTGTTGCACCTTTATGTTCTGCGTAAAGCACTTTCATACCAAGTGCGGTCGCTAAACGACCAATTTCTGTCCCTAAACAACCTTTACCAATAACCCCTAAGGTTGAGCCTTTTACGTCAGTGATTGGATAATCAAAATAACAGAATTGTTTGCAATCTGCCCATTTTGCTGAAAGCTGATCACGATACCAACTCATAATGCTGTGTTTTAACGCATAAATTAAACCAAGTACGTGTTCTGGTACTGTAGTTGCTGAATAGCCAGTCACATTTTTCACTGCAATACCAAGTTCTTTTGCTGCAACTAAATCCACATTGTTTGTGCCAGTCGCTGTAATTGCAATCAGTTTTAATTTTGGTAATTGTTGCATTACTTCACGACTAAATACGACTTTACTAGTCACCGCGATTTCTGCATCTTTCATACGATCAATCACTTGATCAGCAGAAGTATGCTCATACTCAATCCACTCGTGTTCGAAACTTGGGCGAGGTACGGGAATGTGTTTTGGAATAGCGGTACTATCAAGAAAAACAATTTTTAACATCTCTAACTCCTTTTGTTGCAATGAATTTCTATTTTGTGCAATTTCTTTTCATATAGCAATATAAATTGCATTTTTTATAAAAGTATAAGCATTAACCAATGTATAAAATTTTGATATTATATGCGGCTTTAATATGCTCGCCTAAAACGGGCAATTATTTATGCCATTATGGCAATATTGATTTGATCACATTACCTATTGAGCAATGGGAAACCTCAACTGCAAGTGTACAAGAAAAATTAGAAAATCATCACGAGCCAAAAATTCTCACCATTGGTGACTCACACGCCGATCATCTTTATCACTTCCTCAATTATGTGGGGAATAAAGAAGGTTGGAAAAGTAATATTCTGAATGTAGGTGAATGTATTTTATTTGTGAATAAAGACGAACAATTGAAAAATAATCCGGAATGCACCCACCACTGGCAACAAATCGAAGATTATCCCGTAATCTTTATTTCAATGTTCTATGATATTAAACGCGGTAATAAACCCGTGCCACGTTTCTTGCCAGAAAGCTTTGTTTTACCACACTTTGATGAAGAATTCCGTACAACAGTGGAATATCTCGCAAAAACAAAAAAAGTGTATGTGTTAGCCAATAATATGTCGACCACACGTTCCCCATTGCGTGAATTCCGCTTAGCTCTCTTTGACATTGAGAAATATTTAGAACCGATCCAAGAATTGGGGGATATTCGTGCTAGCAATGCTCAAATTCGTAGCTTAATTTCAGACATTCCAAATGTAACTTGGGTTGATGCACCGAAATACTTACCAAATGACTTATTCAAAGTGGAGGGTCAACCAATTTATGCCGACCAAGACCACTTTACTAACTTTGGTTCGTATTATTTAGGTAAACAATTCAGCCAACACGAACATTTATTAAGCCCTGAAGTTGTGCAAGAGCTTTATCAAAAGTAGATGTTAATAAAACCAAAAGTGCGGTGAAAATTTTGAAAATTTCGACCGCACTTTCAATAACGCCTCAAAATCGGAGGTTTTATTTTTTATCTAGCTTTAATTTGATTTTCAAGTCATCCAATTTTTCTAATAAGAATTTCTTTTCGACAGGATCTTCTTCATTAGTATAAGCCAGTTGATAATAATGTAAGGCTTTCGATAAATCGCTATATCCAAACACATCTTCAGTTTCATACAAGCCTGCAATTGCAGCATAATCGCCGATGGCTTCAAACTCTTTGAGTGCAAAATCCACATTTTTCTCTGTTCCCCACCCCATTAATGAGAGTGTTGCGATGGTGTGTCTTGCAGGTTGTAAACCTTGATCTGCGGCTTTCTTCACCCAAGGGAACCCTTTATCAAAATGCCCTCGGTCCACATAATGTAATCCAACTTCATATTGTGCTTTTGCATCATTTTGTTCTGCCGCTTGTAAAAACAATTTAAACGCCTGATTATCATCATTCGGCAAATCACCTTCTTGGTGCAAATAAGCTAAGTTGCGCATTGCACTTGGGTTGCCTAGCTTCACGGCACGCTCATAAAGTGCGGTCGCTTTTTCAAGATTTTTCTCCGTACCATAAGCATTTTCATACATATAACCTAAAGTATAAAGGTAGCTTGTATCGCCGTTGTCCACTTCACGTTGGATCAACTCAAGTGCGGTTTTAAAATACTTATGTGCGAGTTTTTCTCTTTCTTCTTGTGAGATTTGCTTGGCATCAGAAGATGTTGAGCTATTGCCATAAGCCAATTCATTTAGGTGTGCAATAGGATCGCTACAACCTAATGCACTAACCTCTTCAAATAATGCGATGACTTTACCCTCATTCACATTATTTTGTCGGCTTTGTTTATAAGGTAATTCAAATTGTGCAATAAACTGATCTTTCTCTATGGTATCCATCGCCAAAGTGGCAAAAGGTGCCAATGAGGCACCTAATGTCAGAAAAACCAGTGAAAAAGAATAAAATCCGTTCATTCTTCTCTTTCCTATCAATTTCTCTCTTATTAATTTGATGTATCCAGTTCTGGGAAACTTTTCACCAAATCGTCAATCGCTTTCATTTGGCTGACAAAGCCTTCTAACGCGGATAATGGTAACGCAGATGGTCCATCACATTTTGCTTGATTTGGATTTGGGTGTGCTTCTAAAAATAAACCCGCTAATCCAATTGCAAGACCAGAACGCGCAAGCTCAGTCACTTGTGCACGACGACCGCCAGAAGCAGCACCGAATGGATCGCGGCATTGTAGTGAGTGAGTCACATCAAAAATTACTGGGCAACCTTTTGACACTTTTTTCATAATACTGAAACCAAGCATATCCACCACAAGGTTGTCGTAGCCGAAGTTTGTACCACGATCACATAAAATCACTTTGCCATTGCCACATTCTTCAATTTTCTCAACGATATTCCCCATTTGACCTGGGCTTAAGAATTGTGGTTTTTTCACATTGATTACTGCACCCGTTTTTGCCATCGCTTCTACTAAATCTGTTTGGCGTGCTAAAAACGCAGGCAGTTGAATAATATCTGCCACTTCAGCCACAGGCTGGCATTGGTAAATTTCGTGCACGTCAGTAATCACTTTTACACCAAAAGTGTCCTTCAATTCTTGGAAAATTTTCAGCCCTTGTTCCATTCCTGGGCCACGATAAGAATGAATTGACGAGCGGTTTGCTTTATCAAAAGATGCCTTAAACACATAAGGAACACCTAATTTTTCTGTCACTTTGACATAAGCTTCACACACTTGCATTGCCATATCACGACTTTCTAACACATTCATACCACCAAATAATACGAACGGTTTATCGTTAGCAATTTCAATATTACCTAAGCGAATCACTTTATTATTCATTCTTGTTTCCTCTTTAATGAAGTAAATAAGTATCTTGTTGAAACTCTTCTACCTGATTTTTCAGTAAAAGAGCGGTCGGATCTTGCGGACATTGATCAATAAAATATTCAAAATCCTCTTTTGCCACGTGATAACAGCCCATTTGTGCCAAGACTAAACCACGATCACGAATTTCATAAGGATCTTCTGGGCTATAGCTGATTAAATGTGAGATATAACGTAGTGCTTCGCCATTACGTTCTTCTCTGATCAATGCATTTTTAGCTAATTGACGGAAACGTCCAAGCAAATCGCTACATTCTGCCACCGCTAAAGTATCCGCCATCAATGGGACACCAAATCCCATTGCACCTTCGTACCAAGTGTGTAGCAGATCTTGCGAGATATATTTGCCGTCCCAAGGATTAATAAATGCCACTTCGCCATCAACCTCGGCACGCAATACCAACTGCGTTGGAAAATTGACAGGGTAAAGTGGTAACTCTAGACGTTCTGCCAAATATAACAAAATTGCGCCCAGGCTGACTGGCATTCCGCTGCCCGTTTGCAACACATAAGCCAAATCTAAATTATCAGCTAAATAATATTGTTCAGGATCGCAATAAAAGCCCCATTCGCCATAAAAAAGCTGTAACAATAAATGGATTTTCTCTTTTTTATCCATTTCTTCCGGGATCATTTTACGTGCCTTGCGTACTAAATGCCCCATTAGTGCACGAATACGTACAGCCTCGCCTTCTTGTTGCGATGTTAAGTGATAGAAGGTGCACATTTCATCATATAATGCTTTTCTAATATATTTCATTCTTATTCCTCGATACTAGCTGAGGTCACTCGCTCATTATCGCCATAATCTTTTAATGTTTGTACTTGCTGCCAACCATTTTCTGTAAAAATCGACCGCACTTTTTCCCCTTGCTGCCAGCCGTGTTCCAATAATAAATGACCTTGAGGTTTTAAAAAGCGAGGGGCTTGCCCAATGATATGACGTAAATCCGCATAGCCTTCTTCTTCTGCGACTAAAGCAGATAAAGGTTCAAATCTCACATCCCCTTGTGCTAAATGGGGATCTTTCTCATCAATATAAGGGGGATTACTCACAATCACATCAAATTTTATTGTGGGATCGAGTGCATCAAACCACGAGCTTTCTAAAAAAGTCACCTCTAACTGATTGTTTCGAGCATTTTCTCTCGCCAACTCAACTGCCTCGACGATGCGATCCACACCAAAAATATTTAAAATTGCACCGCACTTTTGTGTCAATGGTTTTAATTCCGATGCTAATGCTAACGCAATTGCACCTGTGCCTGTGCCTAAATCTAAAATCGCCAGTTCACCAGAAAAGTACGGTGAATTTAAACGTTGTTTTGCAATTTCTAATGCTTGCTCCACCAAAATTTCTGTATCAGGGCGAGGAATTAATGTATGTTCAGACACTTTCAATGGCAATGACCAAAATTCTTTTTCCCCTAAAATATAAGCAATCGGCTCACCTTTAGCACGACGTAAAAGTAATTTCGCAAGCTGTTTTACTTCATCTTCACTTAAACGCGTTTCAGGGAAAGCCAAAATATAAGCACGTGTTTTCTGAGTAACCTCACTCAATAAAACCGTCGCATCAATTTTGGCATCATTCATTACATCCGTTTCAGACAACAATGTGGTTGCAAAATCAAGCCACTCTTCGTAAGTTTGTTCAATCATTTTTGTTACTTCAAATTCTTCACACACGATACTAAAATTTCCTGTTATTTGGCAATTTTCAATCCCAAATATTGGATCGGTTTTCGGCAATGTCATCAATGGCGTTTCGACCGACAAAGGACGCATTCCCCACAATCCTGCTGTCAAATTATGTTCTGTTGAACGGTAAATCAAATTCAATGCCTGATTTAATTCAGTTTCAACTTGCTGTTGCCAGCGTTGGTAATCTCGCTCACCCGATTTATCCAGCAAATAAAAAGGCAATTCTTTAAAAGGGCAAACGGAAACGGCTGTCGTACGAATTTCAAACATTGGTTTATCGGCAAATAAACCCAATACATTCTTCTCGTCAACTTTAGGCAAATCACCACCATTGAATTGGTAATTGATTTCCCCAGAAATAAAAACTCGTTTTTCTCCCGCCAAAATTTGGCACAGCATATAAGAATATAACGAGTTAAGTGGAAGCCTTGAGTATTCAGACGCAGTAGCCACCTTTTCTGTTGGTAAAAAGAGCCGTAATATCACTGCTGCAAAGATCGATGCAATA
The DNA here is from genome assembly GCA_049941595.1 of Bisgaard Taxon 46. Classification (GTDB taxonomy): domain Bacteria; phylum Pseudomonadota; class Gammaproteobacteria; order Enterobacterales; family Pasteurellaceae; genus Pasteurella. Next base: position 223,792 of record JBNFNA010000004.1, on the reverse strand, counting down.
ATAATCCAAAATCCAGTTTCACTTAATCGGACTGCGGAATAAGAATAGACACCAAGCCCAAGAAAACCAAACGTGGCTAAAAAAAGATAAAGCCGATAGAAAAATTTGTGAAACTTCGTTGAAATTAACCGCACTTTTTCATCTTTTGCAAGCTGATTTTTATGCTGAAAAACAGATATATTTGACGAATGCTCACTTCTTATTTTGGTTTCTGCTCCTGTCTGTTGCTGTCCCAAAACCAATGTTTTTCGTGCTGCTTTTTCTGTTTTTCTAGGATCTTCAACCAGCATAATTTACTAACCGCTTGTTAAAAAAGGCAAAATACTGCGGTATTCTGCCTTGATATTTATTATGCTTGCTCTGACAATGCGGCGAGCTGGTCAGCTTGATATTCCGTGATAATTGGTTGAATTAATTCATCAATTTTACCGTTCATCACTTCATCTAAACGATACACTGTCAAGTTGATACGGTGATCGGTCACGCGACCTTGTGGATAATTATAAGTACGAATTTTATCTGAACGATCGCCCGAACCTAATAAGTTACGGCGAGTGTCCGCTTGTTGTTGTTCTTGACGTTCTTTCTCTGCTTGCACAATACGTGACGCTAACACAGATAACGCTTTTGCCTTATTTTTGTGTTGTGAACGCTCATCTTGGCATTCAACTACAATACCCGTTGGAATGTGCGTAATACGTACCGCAGAATCCGTTGTATTAACGTGCTGACCACCCGCACCAGAAGAACGATAAGTATCAATACGTAAATCTGACGGATTGATTTCTGGTAATTCAGATTCTGGTAACTCTGGCATTACAGCGACAGTACAAGCTGAAGTGTGGATACGACCTTGTGATTCAGTTTTTGGTACACGTTGAACGCGGTGACCGCCTGATTCAAATTTCAATTGACCATAAACGCCCTCACCGCTGACTTTCACGATGATTTCTTTGTATCCACCTTGCTCACTTTCATTTGCACTTAAAACTTCCGTTCTCCAACGTTTGCCTTCTGCATAACGGCTATACATACGGAATAAATCACCCGCAAAGATACCGGCTTCATCCCCCCCCGTTCCCGCACGGATCTCTAAATAGCAGTTATATTCATCGTTTGGATCTTTTGGCAATAATAAAATTTGTAATTGTTGTTCAACTTGCTCAAGTTCTGCTTTACATTCTTCAATTTCTTCTTGTGCCATTTCTTTCATACTTGGATCATCTAGCAATAATTGTGCTTCTTCCATATTGCTGTTTAATTGATTCCAACGTGCAAAGCATTTCACTACATCTTCTAATTGTGCATATTCTTTTGAGTATGCTCTAAACTTTTCTTGATCGCTAATCACTGAAGCATCACCCAATAATGCTTCTAACTCTTCGTGTCTCTCTTTTAAACTGTCTAATTTACTGATAATTGAGGGTTTCATTTATTAACCTTACTAAATTAACAAAAATAAAATAAAAAAATCGTGCAATTCTAACACGTATTTAACGATAAATTACAAGAAATCTTATTAAACGAACAAAATATGTAATAAAAAAGTCCTTAGAAATCTAAGGACTTTTTTACTTTGGTTAAATCTGATTATCTGACTACAGATACATTGAGAGTTGAGCCACCCACGATGCGAACTCGTGCACCAGGTACTAGGCTTGCATCATATTTTTGGACAACAACGATATCTTGACCGTCGTCTTTTTTGATAGTCAGTTCTAAAGAATCAACTTGTGACATTTTTTCTTCAACTTTGCTACCAATCACAGCACCAGCAATTGCTCCAACGGTTGTTGCAATTACCTGACCTCTTCCACCACCGATAGTTGATCCTGCGACACCACCTAAGACACCACCACCAGCTGTACCAATAACACCCTGGTTATTTGCTTGGATTTTAACAGGACGGCTAGAAACGATCGTACCATAACTAACAGAACGTGCTTCTTTGGCTTGTGTACCTTCATAGACATTACCACTGTAAATGTCAGTATTTGCACAACCTACTAAACCAAAGCTCATTAACATCGCTAACGCAAGAGTGATTTTTTTCATAATCAGTTACCTATATGAAATTATAAAGGTGATCTCGGGCTAAAAGTTGAAATATTTTTTAAACCCTCGCCATTGTCAGTCACGCGTACGCACGCACCAACAACTAATGTAGAATCATATTTGTGAACCAATTGGATATTCTCAATTGAGCCATCTGGGCGCTCACAATCATTTTTACGGATAGTTAAATTTAGTTTCTCACCTTCATAAGAACTAAATAAAATTTCTCCACGATATCCGTTACCTTGGTCGTGATCGTTATGATTTTTTGAACAAGCTGTTAATCCTAAACTCAAAACGGCTGTCAATGCTAGAATTGTTAGTTTTTTCATCGCTGCTAAACCTCAATGATTGTTTTTATGTTATATGGGTGCACCTTAATACAAGTATGATTTTGAGCTTTATCCGAAAAACTTACCGCAATTGACGGATTAGGTAATTGCTCACCCTCGACCTTAGGTTCACTCACTTTGACTTTTAAATTATCTATTTTGTTCCATAAAAATAATTGATTAATACGTTTTACCCAACTTTCAACACCCTCATTGGCTAAAAATGGCATCACAACCTCAATATGCTCCCAACTTTCAATTGGGTAATATTGATTATTTTTAGGGAATGGTAACTCGATAATATCGACTGATTGTCCTGCAAAAATGAATGGTTGATTTAATTTAATTAAATAAATTATTCTTCCATTGACGACATTATCGCACAAAATTGTACCGCACTTTAATAAGAGTGTCAGCCAATATTTTGCCTTTTCCTCAGAGTTTACTCTTAATGCTAAATGATCAATCTCATAATTTTTAAGAGATAGTCCCATTGCATTTGAAAGTTGCTGTATCTTTTGCTCAAACTCAAAGAAGTCTGCTAAAAGTGTGCTTTGATCGGCAAATAACGTGTGCGTTTGATTAAAAGTCATCATTTTTTCTCGCTTTGGCTTTTCTGAATGCGTAAAGAGCGGTATCATAACCGATTATTTTATTAATTGTCATTTAGGTATTATAACAGTGAATATTCAATCTATTCTATCTCACAAAATTCAACAAGCGATGATTGCAGCTGGTGCCGATGAAAATGTAGATGCACTCGTTCGTCAATCAGGCAAAGTCCAATTTGGTGATTACCAAGCAAACGGCATTATGGCAGCGGCTAAAAAAGCCGGTTGTAACCCACGTGAATTTGCAGAAAAAGTCATTCAACAATTAGATCTTAATGGTATTGCTGAAAAAATCGAAATCGCAGGACCGGGATTTATCAATATTTTCTTAGATAAAAATTGGCTAGCTGAAAACGTCCAAAATGCCCTAAATGATGAAAAATTAGGCGTCACAGCAACTGAAAAACAAACTGTTGTGGCTGACTACTCTTCTCCAAATGTTGCAAAAGAAATGCATGTAGGTCATTTACGTTCAACTATTATTGGTGATGCGGTTGTGCGTACCTTAGAATTTTTAGGGAATAATGTTATCCGAGCTAACCACGTTGGCGACTGGGGTACGCAATTCGGTATGCTCATTGCGTATTTAGAAAAAATGGAAAACGAAAACGCTTCAGAAATGGAATTAAGCGATTTAGAAGCCTTTTATCGTGCTGCAAAAGAACATTACGACGCTGACGCTGAATTTGCTGAAAAAGCACGTAATTATGTTGTGAAATTACAAGGTGGCGACGAATATTGTCGCACAATGTGGAAAAAACTTGTTGATATCACAATGCAACAAAACCAACAAAACTACAATCGCCTAAACGTAACCTTGACTGAAAAAGACGTTATGGGTGAAAGTTTATACAACCCAATGTTGCCAAGCATTGTTGAAGATTTGAAAAAACAAGGCTTAGCGGTGGAAGATGAAGGCGCATTAGTGGTTTATCTTGATGAGTTTAAAAATAAAGATGGCGAAGCAATGGGCGTTATCGTGCAGAAAAAAGACGGTGGTTTTTTATATACCACAACCGATATTGCTGCCGCAAAATACCGCTATGAAACATTAAATGCGGATCGTGCTTTAGTGTTCTCTGACACTCGCCAAAGCCAACATATGCAACAAGCGTGGCTAATTACACGTAAAGCAGGCTATGTGCCGGACAGCTTCCAACTCGAGCACAAAAACTTCGGTATGATGTTAGGTAAAGATGGAAAACCATTTAAAACACGTACTGGTGGCACAGTGAAATTAGCAGATTTATTAGATGAAGCAGTTGAACGTGCAACACAATTAATTAATGAAAAAAGCACCGCACTTTCAGAGGAAGAAAAAGCAGCTGTGATTGAAGCCGTTGCGATTGGATCGGTAAAATATGCAGATTTATCTAAAAACCGCACAACCGATTATGTTTTCGATTGGGATAATATGTTGAGTTTTGAAGGCAATACTGCGCCTTATATGCAATATGCCTATACGCGTATTCGTTCTATTTTCAATCGTAGCGATATTTCAGAAGCACAATTACAACAAGCAATATTGCAATTTACCGATGAAAAAGAGCGTGTATTAGCGGTGAAATTGTTACAGTTTGAAGAAGCGGTGCAAATTGTTGCAAAAGAAGGTAGCCCACATATTCTTTGTACTTACCTTTATGAGCTTGCTGGCGTATTCTCATCATTCTATGAGCATTGCCCAATTTTAAATAACGAAGATGAAAACGTGAAAACGAGCCGTTTGAAATTAGCGTTATTAACAGCGAAAACTTTAAAACAAGGTTTAACCCTATTAGGTATTAAAACCGTTGAAAAAATGTAATTTTTTCAATAATCAAAACGTAAAAGGCTGATAAATATTACCAGCCTTTTCTTTTATCTACTATCTACTTGTAATATTTTGACAAATCACTTTTTGGGAATAAAAAAAAGTGCCTCGCAGAGGCACTACTCGGAAAGCAAAATATGTCGGCTATTTTCTAATAGCACTTGTTCTTAGTTGCCGCAATGATAATTAAATAAACCACACACTGCAAATGGTTATTTTTAATAATGTGAACCAACTCACGATTTTTTAGAATAATTAGCTCTTTTTTCACCAACTAAATAAAACAAAAGGCATTTAACTTAATGCTAAATTAAATGCCTTTTAAATAAACTTTAAATCATTATTATTGATTTACAAATTTTTCGCCTAATTCAATATCAGCACGTAAAGTTTCTAACATTGCATCAAGTGCTTGTTGTTCGAATGCGCTTAATGGCCCAATTGGCAGAATTTCTTCAACACCTTCTTTACCTAAACGAACTGGTTGCGCAAAGAAACGTGCATATTTGCCACAGCCTTCAACATAAGTACATTCAACCACATTTTCACCTTGTAAACCTTTCACTAAAGAAAGTGCAAAACGTGCTGCAGCTTGTGCCATAGATAATGTTGCTGAACCTGCACCTGCTTTCGCTTCAACCACTTCTGTACCCGCATTTTGGATACGTTTTGTTAATGGTGCGATTTCTTCCTCTTTCCATTCAGCATATTGAACTTGTGAAAGTAATGGAAGAATGGTTACGCCAGAGTGACCACCAATTACAGGCACAGTTGTACGTGCAGGATCTAAATTTTTCAATTCAGACACGAAAGTTTCAGAACGGATAATATCGAGTGTTGTTACACCGAATAATTTACGTTTGTCATATACGCCTGCTTTTTTCAACACTTCAGCAGCAATTGCAACTGTTGTATTTACTGGGTTAGTGATGATACCAACACAAGCTTTTGGACATACTACCGCAACTTTTTCAATTAAGTTACGTACGATACCCGCATTAATATTGAATAGATCTGAACGATCCATACCCGGTTTACGAGCAACGCCAGCAGAAATTAACACAATATCCGCGCCTTGTAACGCTGGTGTTGGATCTTCACCTGCAAAACCTTGTACTTTCACAGCGGTTGGAATATGGCTTACATCTGCTGCCACGCCAGGTGTAACTGGTGCAATATCATATAATGATAATTCAGAACCTGCTGGTAGTTGTAATTTCAATAATAATGCTAATGCTTGACCAATACCGCCTGCGGCACCTAGAACTGCAACTTTCATTTGCTACTCCTTATGGGTTAATAAACTAAATTTTTAAGATTTTAAAAGGATCACTACATAAATTCAAATAGATAAATTCAATTGTGCGATCTAACTCAAATTTTCATTAAAAACTGACCGCACTTTATTCAAAAATAACCTGACTAAGCCAAAATTTATTTGCATATTTATGCAATTTTATGCAAGATTAGCTGATATAACGAAAAAGAGAATATGCTATGCATCCAGAAAAACACGATAATTTATCTCACGCATTCAAAGAATTACTCGCACAAGAAAAATTTGGATCACAAAGTGAAATTGTCACTGCGCTACAAGAGCTAGGCTTCCATAATATCAATCAATCGAAAGTTTCCCGTATGCTCACTAAATTTGGCGCAGTACGCACGCGCAATACACGTATGGAAATGGTGTATTGTTTACCGAATGAATTGAGTGTACCAAATACAAAAAGCCCACTTAAAAATTTGGTGATTGATATTGACCACAATGAGTTTGTGATTGTGATTAAAACCACACCAGGCGCAGCACAATTGATAGCCAGATTATTAGATTCTATCGGCAAAGCTGATGGGATTTTGGGCACAATCGCGGGAGATGACACTATTTTTGTGACGCCAACCTTAGGCACAGAAATGCGTGATCTGATTGACAGCATCAGGCAGTTATTTGATTCATCAATGTAGCAAATTTACCCTAATATGAGGAGGCACTATGAATATCTTTATTACGGGCGCAACTGGATTAATTGGTACATCATTACTTCCTCATTTAGTGGAAAAACATCAAGTCACTGCATTGGTACGAAATCTCGACACTGCACGTAAAAAACTTCCGAATACAGTCAATCTCACCACATCAATTTCCCAATATCATAATCTGAATGATTTCGATGCTGTCATTAATTTAGCCGGTGAACCTATTTTTGACCACCGTTGGACGGCAGCTCAAAAGCAAAAGTTGCTCAATAGCCGAGTCAGTCTAACTAAACATTTAGCCTACCTGATTAACCAAAGTTCAACCCCACCCGAAGTATTTATCTCAGGCTCAGCTACAGGCTACTATGGGGATAACGGCGATGTGCAAATTACAGAAAGCACTTCGCCTGCAAGAACATTTGCAGCAATGTTGTGTAAGCAATGGGAAAATGCAGCACTTCAAGCTGAAACTCGTGTTTGTCTTATCCGCACTGGAATTGTGCTTTCGTCTAAAGGTGGTGCACTAGCAAAAATGTTACCTTTATATCGACTAGGATTAGGTGGGAAACTCGGAAATGGTCAGCGATATTGGGGTTGGATTTCTATTGAAGATATGGTTCAGGGAATTTTATTTTTACTTGAAAATCAACATTGTGAAGGGGCATTTAATTTCACCGCACCAAATCCTTTGCGTCAAAGTGAAGTTAATCAAATTTTAGGCAAAAAGCTCAATCGCCCTTGTTTTGCACAAGTGCCTGCTTTTGTCTTAAAGCTAGTATTAGGTGAGCGTTCACAATTATTATTAGATAGCCAAAACGTCATTCCGAAACAATTAGTGAACGCTGGATTTGAATTTCAATACCCACATTTTGAACAAGCGATTGTGCATTGTCTAAACGAGTAAAGCATAAAAAAACGATTATTCACGCACAAACGGATTATTTTGTTTTTCTTGCCCAATTGTGGTGTAAGGCCCGTGGCCTGCGACAATGATCATATCATCGCCTAACGGATACAGTTTTTCACGAATCACTCGCAATAATGCTTGGTGATCGCCACCGGGGAAATCCGTTCTGCCAATACTTTGTTTAAATAACACGTCACCTGTAAAGCTAATACGTTTATTGTGTTCAATAAAACCAATATGCCCCGGTGTATGGCCTGGTAAGTGTAAAACTTCAAAACGCATATCGCCAATTTCGATAATCTCACCTTCTTCATTTAACCAACGATCAGGCTCAAACGCAGCAATTTCGAATAATCCGAATTTTTGAGATTGTTGAGGCAATTGTTGAAACCAATAATCATCTAAAGAATTTGGCCCAATCATTTCAACATTAAAATGCTGCTTCAACTTTGGTGCGGCACCCACGTGATCAAGATGGCCGTGCGTTAATAAAATCGCTTTTAAATTCAAGCCTAACTCTTCAATGCGTTTGATCAGTTTCTCGGCTTCACCACCGGGATCGATAATGGCTGCATTTTTTTCATCATCCCAGATTAAAGAACAATTTTGTTGAAATGCTGTGACGGGAATAATTTCGATATTCATTTTATTTCCTACATACTAACGAATAAGAAAACCGCACAAAAGTGCGGTTCAATTTGGAAAAGTTTATCAGTGATCAGCTACCGCGCCAAGTACGCACTGGGCCAGTATCGACGTGTACGAAATTACTACGTGGATAATAGCCTACACCACCATTATTCAGTTTCTCAGCCACTTGGCGTACTTTCGCTAATGGCGTGCCATCGATACGGAAGTCAATTGCTTGACCACGAGTGTGATAGCTGTTACTCGCTACTCCACGGCTACGACGATGCATTGCAGCATTGCTCGCTGGCGAACGATAGCCACAAATAATTTGAATTTCAGTATTACGTAATCCTAAATTGCTTTGGATACGATACAATTTGCTAAATAAATTTGGATCCATTCTATGCATATGATTGTTACGTTTATCACGCATTAAATAGTCCAAACGTTTTAACGCTACGGAAGAAAACCCCTTGCTCAATGAAAATTCAGAGCTAAATACATCACCTGTATTAATATTTCTAAAACGTAAAATGCGAGGTTTTGGTGTTGATACCGCAGCTAATAAGCTATTGGGTAATAAAGATGCCCCTAATACAATTCCACCTAAAGATAACCATTTACGGCGACTATGGTTAATGTTGTCCATCTGCTACTTTCTCTAAAGTTAATACATACCCAATTTGACTAGTATGTTCGTAATTAGTTCTATATAAAAATTAAACATTACGATTCTACATATTTTCCCTCAAAAATAAAGGGAAAATATGTCTAATTTATGAGGAAGATCACATTAATTGAGATATTTCTTCACAATTTTCCAGTCCATATAACTGAAATTTGGTGTTGAATCGTAACCATAAATATCTGGTAACGTATGTGTTTGCCCTTTGTTTACCCACATTGTGACATAGTATAAAAATACTGGATTATTTGATGACACATTAGCAGAGGTCGTTTTACGGCTTTGTAACACACTACGTTTTCTTTCTTCTGACCAACCTGCTTCTTTCAATAAAATGGTAGCGAGTTGATCAGATTTCTCGACACGAACACAACCTGAACTCAAAGCGCGGTCTTTTTTAGAGAATAATCCACGGTTTGGTGTATCGTGTAAATAAATCGCATCAGAGCTTGGCATATTGAATTTGAAGTTCCCTAATGCGCTATCACCCGGTGCTTGACGCAAGCGATACGGGAATTTTTTCGCTGTCATATTTTCCCAATCGATTGTGTATGGGTCAATAGTGTTCCCTTTGCTATCAATAATCGTATAGCCATTGCGGTAAATATAACTTGGGTCTTTGCGCACTTTTGGAATAATGTCTTCATTAATCAAACGCACTGGTGCATTCCAAGGTGGGTTAACTACCACATTGCTCAATTTACTGTACATTACTGGTGTTTTACGTGCTTTTTTACCGACAATCACTTTCGATGTTAATATAATCTGGCCATCACGATAATATTCTAATTGGTAACTTGGAATATTCACGAATAAGCCATCTTTAAACGCTGGAATGACACGCAAACGCTGTGCATTAATTGCCATTTTGTACATTTGAGATAGCGCCGCTTTATCAGCATCTTCTTTGACTAAACCGGTCAACGCATTTAATGTTTGTTTATACCAACCATTTTGTGTAGAAAGTGTGGTCAAAAATTCTGGCATTTTATTTTCGCTCACGGCAATCAACCAGTTATTGATATGCTCATCTTTCGGTTGCACTGCTTTATAGCTATTGGCTGAATATAGCCATTTCTGAGCCGATTTTGATACATTTTTGGAGTAATACAGATAATCCAAGAATGTATCCGTTAATAACATATCACGCACTAATGAACCTTCTTCAGCGGCATCAATACGTGCTAATGCGTGAAAAGTTTCTTTTGAAATACCGCTTGCGACAACAGAGGCATACTCACGTAAAAATTGTTTTTCAGCCGTTTTATCTGTCCAAAGTGGTTGAAAATTATTCTCTGCATAAATTTTTGCGACTGCACTTTTAAATTGTAAATGCGTGTTGCCAATTCGATTACTCAATTCTTGCTCTGCTAACGCTTGTTTTTCTGCTGCAAGACGTTCAGCCTCTGCTTTCTGTTCTTCCGCTAATTGTTGTTCAGCGAGCTGGGTTTCTAACGCAATTTGTTGCGATGTTAAAGGTTCTGCATCTTGCACCAATGTTGTGGTTGCACTCACAACAGTTTGAAGGCTATCCGTCTGTAATTGAGTTGGTGTATTGCTTGGGTCAGCCAATACACTAACAGCGTAAAATGATGACAAAAACAATGCGATCTGTGTCACTTTGAGTGATTTCATTTTCAACATAAATGAGTTCCTTAAAATCATTAGAAATTGACCGCACTTAAAGTGCGGTCTAAATAAGCTGATTTTATTTTTCGGCTAAGTTTTTTTTCGAATCAAACTTCGCTAAATCAGCTGCCATTTTCTCTGCTTCTTTTAAGTAGAAATCTGGCGCTTCGTAATCTTTAGGTAAGTCATCAAGATCTTTTAACGCTTTTTTGCCTTCTCGTTTAAAACGAGCATTCAAATCCTTCAAACGTTTTGCATCATCCTTGTCATTTTCTACTTTTCGCACTTCATAATTGAGCGATAAGAATTTACGTTCCCGACGCTCATCACGAATTTTCAGATCCTCTTTTAAAGTAATAAATTCAGGATCTTTTTGAATTCGACGTTGATGATTGTCAAGTAAATAACCGACCGCATTACGTGCTTGAGCGACTTCAGAATACGTTGCCGCTGGGATTTTGTCCCAAGGCAACGCATTATCCTCTTTCTCTTCGCCATATTCTTTCGCATCAATTGCTGGTGGGAAATCAATATCTGCAGCAACGCCTCTTAACTGCGTACTTCCACCATCAATACGATAGAATTTTTGAATTGTATATTGGATAAGTCCCAGTGGTTCTTGGTTTGCATCAAAAGCAAAATTTAATGAACGGCTTTGCTGCACCGTACCTTTACCGAACGTATTTTGTCCAATAATAATACCACGGTTGTAATCTTGCATTGCTGCTGCAAAAATTTCTGATGCGGATGCACTAAAGCGGTTAATCATCACTAATAATGGGCCTGAATACACTTGAGCATTATCAGGATCTTCGTGAATACGGATACGTTGGAAGGCATCACGTACTTGAACAATTGAGCCATCACTAATAAATAAACCACTTAATGCCACTGCTTCAGTTAATGCACCACCTCCATTATCACGTAAATCGATAATGAGTGATTGCACTTTCTTAGTTTGCATTTCTGCTAATAATTTTCTAACATCATTTGTCAAACCAATATAGAAGCTTGGAATTTTGATAGACGCAACGTTATAACCATTGACTTTACTTACGGTTAATTTTGCTGCTTGATCTTCAATTCTTACTTTGTCACGAATTAAAGTAATGATTTTCGATTTACCGCCTTTTGCTGGCTCAATCTCTAAACGCACTTTCGTGCCTTTTTTCCCTTTAATTTTGTCGACAATATCTTCTAAACGCCAACCGACAACATCTTCAATTTCACCGGTAGACTGACCAACACCCACAATTTTATCACCTGCTTTGAGTTTTTTGCTTCGTTCTGCTGGTGCGCCTGGTACTAATGATTTGATACTTGTACCGTCATCTTCGCTTTGCTGTAAAGTTGCCCCTATACCTTCCAATGAAAGGTTCATACTCTCATTGAAACTTTTCGCTGTGCGAGGCGCTAAATAACTTGTGTGAGGATCAATTTCACGTGCAAATGCATTTAAGTAGACCTGAACAATATCATCTGCTTTAGTTTGCGTTAAACGGCGAATGGCTAAGTCATAACGTTTAACTAATTTCTTTTTAATTTCAGGCCATTTTTTATCTTTTAATTTCAGATTGATCACATCGTTTTTAACACGTTGTTCCCATAACTTATCTAATTCAGCTTGGTTTTTTGCCCAATCTGCTTTTTCACGATCAATTTCAATTTGATCATTAGCTGTTAAATTCGGTTCTTTATCTAACAATGACAATGCATATTGATAACGCTCATAACGGCGCTTCATCATTAACTCATACATTTCAAAAGCAATATCTAAATTGCCTTCGTTAAATGCTTCATCCAGTTGATTGGCAAATTTTGCACGCATTTCATCAACTTCAGATTGTAAAAATGTATTACGACTAAAATCTAATGATTTTAAATAACGATCAAAAATTTTCTGTGAAAACGCATCATCAAGTTGAATTTTACGATAATGGCTTTGTGTTAATCTAGTTGTGACACGTTTAGTCGCGAGCTGATTTTCTTCAGAGGGTTGAGGAATAACAATATCAGACTGTTTTAACTTAGGTTGAACAGCCTCTGCAACAGAGATATTAAGAAATAAAGCACTTAACAAAATGCTTGCTAAACAACTTCTTGTTTTACTCAATGTCATTTAAGTGTTCCTAAAAAGAAAATACAATAGGTAACCTATTGTGGTGATTTAATTGCGAATGCCATCAATAAATGATGGAATTACTGATTATGAGAAAAGTTATGCGAATAAACGATCAACAGTCACGTTGATAACTAAGCCGTTGTCTAACTCAATTCGAGCGGTTTCTTTCAAGTTTTCTAAGAAAACCGCATTCTTTGCGCTATCGCCTACTTTTACTTTAATTTTGTCACCTTTTTGTAGTTTTTCCACATCAACTGCATTTAATTCAACTTTTGGTTTGCGTGGTGCTTTCGGTTTCACAGCTGATTTTTCTTTATTTGCTGCTTTATTATTTGGCTTAAGTGCTGGGCGTTTCTTCTTCGGATTTGCCGCTTTTTCTGCTGCACGTTTTTCTGCCACTTTTGCTTTAGCCTCTGCTAATTGCGTTGCTGCGTGTTGTGCGTGTTCTTGCTCAAGCACACCACAAGGATTACCTTGTAAATCAACACGTTCCGCACCTTCTTTACAGCTATGTAAATAACGCCAGTTTGATGTATATGCACGTAATGCTTGACGTAATTGTGTTTTGCTTACTTGTTCATCATCTTGTAAGGCTTCTGCTAAATCTTGAAATAATCCGATTTTTAACGGTTTGGCTTCCCCTTCAAGAGAAAAGCACAGTGGAAATTTCTCCACTAAATAGGCAATAATTTCTTTATTATTTGTTAATTTTTGAACTTCTGTCATTGCTGATTCCTGCATGTCAATTTTCACATAGAAAAACTCGACATAGTTTATCTCACTTTCAGAAAAAATGACAATTATATAATCAAATAAATACGTTAATTTACGTTTCTACACAGTCTAAAACAGGATATTTTTCATTTACTGTGTAATTTTTAATAGATATTTCCAAAATTTTTTATACAGTATAGAATACAAAACCTACAAAACTTGATTACTTTAATTTAACATTTAGATGACAAAAGAGTTGACCTCCAAACAACACCATTCACATAACGAATTTGCTTGTTGCTCAGACTGCAATGCTGTCATTTCTATTCCATCATTAGCAGAAAAGCAGATGGCCACCTGCCCACGTTGTCATAATGTGTTAGGTTCAAGTGATCGCTGGAACTTACACCGTTGTGCAATGATTGCACTTTCTATCTTAATTCTGATGCCTTTCGCACTAAACTATCCTTTATTAAGCATAGAATTGCTAGGTGTAAAAATTGATGCTTCTGTCTGGGGTGGCGTTTGGAAAATGGCAACTCAGGGGTATCCTTACACGGCATTTTTAGTTTTTATCTGTGCCGTATTTATGCCAATTTCTTTTGCATTATTAGTTATTTTTCTACGCATTTCGCAATTATTGGGCATTAGACCACGTAATTTACTCATCGCAATTACTTACATCAAACCTTGGGTAATGTTTGATGTCTATTTAGTCGCATTGGGCGTAACCGTATTTAAAGTGAGAGAATATGCTTCGTTACATATTGATAGCTATTTAATTGCGTTTGTTTTTACCGCACTTTTGACTACTTTACTATTTATTAAACTAAACCCAAAGGAACTGTGGAACGATTTCTATCCAAACAATGATCCTTTGACTGAAATTCCGCAAGATAATCAACCGCACTTTTGCACTGAATGCCAATATACGTTTGCAAATGCGCTTGAAGATCGTAAGCAAAATCCCATTTGTCCACGCTGTCATTCCAAATTACATACTTCAGCGGATATTCGTTTACAACGTACTTGGGCAACATTACTTGCTGGTATCGTGATGATATTCCCTGCGAATTTGCTGCCAATGTCGGTTATTTATGTCAATGGTGCGCCAACTTCAGATACTTTAATGTCTGGTGTGTTGAGCTTTATGGATATGGGCAGCTACTTCATTGCTTTTATTGTTTTTACTGCCAGTATCTTTGTTCCCGTCAGTAAAATTCTGATTATGCTATATTTACTGTTTTGCGTACATTTTAGGTTACGCCACTCTGTCAAATGGCAAATGCGTTTATTACATTTTGTCCACTTTGTTGGGCGTTGGTCGATGCTCGATTTATTTGTTCTCGCATTGATGATGTCTTTAGTTACCCGTGGGCAAATTATTGATTTCTCAGTTGGACCCGCTGCCTTTTACTTTGGCGTGGCGGTATTCTTAACAATGGTTTCTACCTCACAATTTGATAGTCGATTAATTTGGAAAATTTATGACAACAAGTAATGATCAAAATAACTCAATTGATAAAATTTATCAGGATGCAAAAGCAGATCTGAAACAAGTCAGACGGATTTCGCCATTTTGGTTGCTGCCTTTTATTGCACTTTGTATTGGCGCTATTTTGTTTTTCCAAATTGTTCAAGAGCAAGGCTATTCTATTCGTATTACTTTTGCTAACGGAGAAGGGCTTGTCGCTGGGAAAACTCAAGTTCGTTATCAGGGTCTGCAAATCGGCGTGGTAAAAAAAGTGAACTTTACCAATGACTTAAAACAAGTTGAGGTAATTGCGAATATCTATCCAGAAGCTAAAAGCGTACTGCGCGAAAACACCAAGTTTTGGTTAGTGAAACCAAGTGCCTCACTAGCGGGGATCTCTGGGATTGATGCGCTTGTATCGGGTAACTACATTACGTTGCAACCGGGTGATGGCGATAGCGAAGACGAATTTATTGCCGAAACAGAAGGGCCAATTGCACAAGTGGATGATGGCGATTTGTTGGTTCATTTAATTGCTGATGATTTAGGTTCTATTTCTATTGGTGCATCCGTTTATTTCAAAAAATTACCTGTTGGGAAAATCTACGATCACCGTTTTATTGAAAATGGCAAAAAAGTGTCTATCGATGTGGTGATTGATAAGGCGTATGCTCACTTTGTAAAAAAAGATAGTCATTTCTGGAATATTAGCGGTATCAATGCAGATGTCAGTTTATCTGGCATCAACATTAATGTTGATAGCTTAAATGCCGTTGTTCAAGGTGCTGTTGCGTTTGACTCGCCAAATGATAGTGACCTTGCTCAACACGATGAAAATTTCACACTCTATTCTAATTTCCAAGCGGCAAAACGTGGTTCCCCAATCCGTATTACACTCCCTGCCAATATTGCACTCACTGTTGGGCAAACCGCAGTTTATTATCAAAACAAAGAAATTGGTGTGTTATCAGAGCTGAATACTGCTGAAAATGGGCAAGAAACTCGACAAGGCGTACTTCTTGTTGATCCAGCAATGAGCCATTTATTCACAGTGAATTCAAATATCGTTTTGCGTAATAAAAATAAAAAATTGGGCGATTTAACCAATTTGCAAAATATTTTTAGAGGCGAATTTTTTGATGTGATCGCGGGGTATGGAGAGGCAAAAGATAACTTTGTTGTCATTAAAGAAAACGAATTGTTATTACAGCAACCTAACACGCTAGTTCTCACACTCACAGCCCCTGAAAATTATGGCGTGAGCGAAGGGCAACCACTCTACTATAACAATATTAATATTGGTGAAGTTATTGATCAAAAACTCGATATCGATGGCGTGAGTTTTAAGGTGGCGATTACTGAAAAATACCGCCATTTAATTCATCAAGATACTCATTTTATTGCGGCTTCTCATTTCGACATTAATTTAGATGTCAATGGATTACGTTTTGAAGCCGCTTCACCTGAGAAATGGTTAGAAGGTGGTATTCGTGTTGTTGCTGGGGAAAATAGCAAAGGACACCCCCTTTCAAGCTATCCGCTTTATAAAGACATAACAAGTGCTGAAGCAGGAATTACTGATGGTAAAGTATCACCTACACTCACTTTAACTACACAAACATTACCAAGTATTAGCAAGGGTTCTCTGCTTCTCTATCGACAATATGAAGTTGGTAAAGTATTGGATGTTCGTCCGAAACAAAACCAGTTTGAAATGGATGTATTTATCTATCCTAAACATAAAGCACTATTAACCAACAAAAGCGTATTCTGGGTAGAAAGTGCGGCACAAATTGATATCACACCGAAAGGGATTAGTATCCAAGCAACGCCTATCGCTCGTTCGTTAAAAGGTGCTATCAGCTTCGACAATTCAGGCTATGGAAAAAATAATGTGCTATATCCAAATGAATTACGTGCTAAATCCGCAGGTCAACAGCTCACATTTACGACTGATGATGCCACTAATTTATCAAAAGGGATGAGCATTCGCTATTTAGGTTTAAATATCGGTGAAATTGATAGTATTCAATTAGATCCGAAAAGCCAAAAAGTGATCACTAAAGCATTAATTAACCCACAATATATGGCATTAGTGGCAAAAGAAGGTAGCCGTTTCAAACTCATTTCAGCACAAATCTCTGCGGGTGGTATTGAGAATTTAGACAGCTTATTACAGCCTTATATTGATGTAGAGCTTGGACAAGGAAAAACGAAAACACAGTTCACCTTATTGCAATCTGCACCACGAAGTAACAAATATACGCAAGGTTTTCCACTTGTATTAGAAACGAGTGATGCATTGAATATCACGGCTGGTTCGCCTGTTTTATATCGTGGTGTGGAAGTTGGTACTATTCAAAAATTAGCACTCAATAACTTAGGTGATCGTGTGTTTGTACATATCGTAATTGATCAAAAACACAAACATCTTGTCCGCCAAAACTCGGAGTTCTGGATTGCATCTGGCTATGATCTCAATGTGAGTTTAAAAGGGGCTGAATTTAATACTGGTTCTGTTCAGCAATTCTTGAAAGGCGGTGTTTCATTCTCAACACCAGCAAGCACCGTTATTCAGCCACAAGCAAAAGAAAATCAACATTTCTTATTGCAAATTAAACGCCCAGAACAAGCCAAACAATGGAACAGTGGCGCATTACCACAATAAATAAGATAAAAAAAAGGCCGCACTCAAAGTGGGTGCGGCTTTTCATATTATAAGAAGATAAGCTCAAAATTCTTTAAACTCATTTCAATTATGAATAAAATCTTTAAAGTTTAGCTGTACCAAAGTTAAATAACTCAGGTAACGCAACGATTCTAAGAAAAAATAAAATCAATTGCAAATCAAAAAATTAAATAGAATTTAAGAAACTTTACAATTATTCAAATAATTTTCATCTTCTGTCAAGAACGACAAAATTTGTCTTTATTTATCAACAACAGCTAAATTAGCTAAATTTACAATTACCTCAACGGCATTTTTCATTCCTTCCAATGTAATCAGCTCGTGCTTACTATGAAAGTTATAACCACCGGTAAAAATATTCGGGCAAGCTAACCCTTTTTCGGCTAACCAAGCACCATCAGTGCCCCCTCTAATGGCTTTATGATGAGGTGAAATACCCGCTTTTTTCATTGCTTGATCGGCTAACTCAACGGATTGTGGGACTTTTTTCACCATTTCATACATATTTTTATAACTGTCTTGAATATCTAATGTAACAGGCTTCGCTAATTGTTTTTTCTGATTGAACTCATCAACCAGATGTTGAATAAATTGCTTACGTTGCAAGAAATTCACCTGTTCAAAATCACGAATTAAGTATTGCAATTCTACCCTTTCAACATCGCCCGAAAACTCAGATAAATGATAAAAACCTTCTTTGCCTTCTGTTTTTTCCGGAGTTTCATTTTCAGGGAAACCTTGTTGGAATTCACAAGCTAAGGCTAATGCATTAACTAATTTATCCTTTGCAGAACCTGTATGAATATTTTTACCTTCAATCGTGACGATCGCCGTCGCAGCATTAAAGTTTTCATATTCTAACTCACCTACTTCACCACCATCGATGGTATAAGCCCAGTCACAATTAAATTGTTCTAATGGGAAAAATTGCATACCTAAGCCGATTTCTTCATCAGGCGTAAACGCCACGCGAATATTACAGTGAGGGAAATGCCCTTCTTTTAAAATAGAAAGTGCGGTCATAATTTCTGCAATTCCAGCTTTATTATCTGCGCCTAATAAGGTATTACCATCGGCAACAATTAACGTATTACCCACAAGTTTATGTAAAAAATGATAGTGCACAGGGCTAATAAATTCCTCACCTGTCCCTAGGGCAATATCACCACCACGATAATTTTCGATAACTTCTGCCTGTACATTTTTTCCACTGCATTGTGTTGCCGTATCTAAATGTGCAATTAAGCCAATTGTCGGTGAATTTTTATTGATATTGGAAGGCAAAAACGCCGTCACCACTGCATTTTTGGACACTTCAATATTTTCTAAGCCAATCGCAAATAATTCTTGTTGTAAATGTTTGGCTAATTTTAATTGACCCGGTGAGCTTGGCGAAGTTTTCGCACCTAATTTTGATTGTGTATCATAGGTCGTATAATGAAGGAATCGCTCAAGTAATTGATATTCGTGTTGTTCTGTTAACATAATAAACCACGCTGTATTAAGAAAACTCGTGTTAGTCTAACGAGAAAAACGACTTTATTTATTGATATATCACAATGTTACTTCAAGTTTTCTAAAAAGTCTCAATATCACCACGTTGCTATTTACTCGTCGTTTTAATGTATTTTTAGTAAGCAAAATTCCACCTTAGTGCTTACTGATTTTTTTTATAAAATCCCTTTTAATTCTTAATCAATCACTATATCATTAGCACTTATTTTTTATTATCACCGCCCGCAGTATATCTGTTGGCATTTGCTTCTACTCAATACCTCAAATAGGTACATTAGGGAGAAAACCAAAGCTAGTGGAAAGTCAAATTCAAAACAAGCCTATTATTGAGCTTCGTTCTATTACTAAATCCTATGGTGAGAAAACCATCATTGAAAACTTTAATTTAACAATCAATAATGGTGAGTTTTTAACCATTCTTGGTCCTTCAGGTTGTGGTAAAACGACAGTTTTGCGCTTACTTGCGGGCTTAGAAGAATTAGATTCAGGTAATATTATTCTTGATGGTGAAGATATCACCAATGTTCCTGCGGAACAACGTCACGTAAATACCGTATTCCAAAGTTATGCCCTATTCCCACATATGACTATTTTTGAAAATGTGGCATTTGGCTTGCGTATGCAAAAAGTACCTAATGAAGAAATCAAACCTCGCGTACTTGAAGCATTACGTATGGTTCAATTAGAAGAATATGCTGACAGCAAACCCGCTCAACTTTCTGGTGGTCAACAACAACGTATCGCGATTGCTCGTGCAGTTGTGAATAAACCAAAAGTGCTTTTATTGGATGAATCACTCTCTGCATTAGACTATAAATTACGTAAGCAAATGCAAAATGAATTAAAAGCACTACAACGTAAATTAGGTATTACTTTCGTCTTCGTAACTCACGATCAAGAAGAAGCATTAACAATGTCAGATCGTATTATCGTGTTGCGTAAAGGTCATATCCAACAAGATGGTACGCCTCGTGAGATCTATGAAGAGCCGAAAAACTTATTCGTGGCAAAATTCATTGGTGAAATCAATATCTTTAATGCAACCGTATTAGAACGCGTTGATGAGAAACGTGTTCGTGCAAACGTTGAAGGCAGAATTTGCGATATTTTCACCGCACTTGAGGTCACACCAAATCAAAAATTAAAAGTATTACTTCGCCCAGAAGATATTTTGATTGAAGAACTCGATGAAAATCAAAGCTCAAAAGCAATTATTGGGCACGTGGAAGATCGTAACTATAAAGGAATGACTTTAGAGTCGAACATTACCTTAGATCATAATGGTATGACTGTGCTGGTAAGCGAATTCTTTAACGAAGACGATCCAAACATTGATCACTCTTTAGGTCAAAAAGTGGCACTAACGTGGCACGAAGGCTGGGAGGTTGTGCTGAGCGATGAAGAATAACGGCTTCCAGAAATCAACTATTGCTATCATCTTTGGTTGGTTGATTTTCTTTGTACTTGCACCAAATATTTTGGTGCTTGTTGTGAGTTTTCTAACTCGCGACAGTAGCAATTTCTATGCACTACCATTTACATTTGAAAACTATACGCGTTTATTTGAGCCACTTTATGCTCAAGTTGTATGGAATTCCTTGTATATGTCGGGCTTAGCAACATTAGTGTGTTTAATTATTGGTTATCCTTTTGCGTTTTTATTAACCAAAATTAATCCTAAATATCGTCCATTTTTACTCTTTTTAGTGGTGTTGCCGTTCTGGACTAACTCACTTATTCGTATTTATGGTATGAAAATTTTCTTAGGAGTTAAAGGAATCTTAAATAACACATTAATGACCCTAGGCATTATTGATACGCCAATTCGTATTTTGAATACTGAAGTGGCTGTTGTCATTGGCTTAGTCTATTTGTTATTACCATTTATGATCCTACCGCTTTACGCAACGATTGAAAAACTCGACCATCGTTTACTTGAGGCGGCAAAAGACTTAGGTGCTAATGCATTCCAACGCTTTATTAAAGTGATTATCCCGCTCACAATGCCAGGCATTATTGCAGGTTGTTTATTAGTATTACTTCCAGCAATGGGGATGTTCTACGTGGCTGACTTATTAGGTGGTGCGAAAGTATTACTTGTGGGTAACGTAATTAAGAGCGAATTCTTAATTTCACGTAACTGGCCGTTTGGTTCTGCAATCAGTATTGGTTTAACAATCTTAATGGCATTACTCATCTTTGTTTACTACAAAGCAAGTAAATTAATGAATAAGAAAATGGAGTTGGAATAATGGGCCGCATACTACGTAATATCTTTATGCTTGTGGTATACGCTTATTTGTATATCCCAATCATTATCTTAGTAACCAATTCCTTTAATGATGACCGCTATGGTTTAACTTGGAAAGGATTTAGCTGGAAATGGTATGAGCGTTTATTTAATAACGATACCTTAATCCAAGCAGCAATTCACTCTGTGACAATTGCATTCTTTGCAGCAACATTAGCGACAATTATTGGTGGTTTAACTGCAATTGCACTCTACCGCTACCGTTTCCGTGGTAAACAAGCTGTAAGTGGAATGTTATTTATCGTAATGATGTCACCAGATATCGTAATGGCGGTATCATTATTAGCATTGTTTATGATTGTTGGTATTAGCTTAGGTTTCTGGTCTTTATTATTAGCCCACATTACCTTCTGCTTGCCTTATGTCGTGGTGACAATCTTCTCACGCTTAAAAGGTTTTGACTCAAAAATGCTTGAGGCAGCAAAAGACTTAGGTGCGGGTGAAGTGACTATCTTGCGTAAAATTATCTTCCCACTTGCCCTACCGGCAATTATTTCGGGATGGTTATTAAGCTTTACTATTTCATTAGATGACGTTGTTGTATCATCATTTGTTAGCGGTGTAAGCTACGAAATTTTACCTCTGAAAATCTTCTCATTGGTGAAAACGGGTGTTACCCCAGAAGTAAACGCATTAGCAACAATTATGATCATTCTTTCTTTAGGTCTTGTAATTCTAAGCCAAGTAGCTGCGAGAAAAGGAAAGTAAGATTGTAAAAATAATGCTTCACAAATAATCTAATACAAAATAGAATACGCCTTGCCTTTAAAGCAAGGCGTTTTTTTATGCCTCTTTCCATAAAGAGATTTTTTACCCTTAACCGGAGAATGATAGAAATGAAAAAATTTGCAGGTCTTGTTACAGCAGGAATCCTGACGCTTGGCTTAACTGCTAATGCGAATGCAACTGACAACACTGTTTACCTTTACACTTGGACTGAATATGTTCCAGATGGTTTATTAGATGACTTCACAAAAGAAACGGGCATTAAAGTTATCGTTTCTAGCTTAGAATCAAACGAAACTATGTATGCGAAATTAAAAACGCAAGGTGAAACAGGTGGTTATGATGTAATTGCACCATCAAATTACTTTGTGTCAAAAATGTCGCGTGAAGGTATGTTAAAAGAGCTAGACCACAGCAAATTACCGGTTATCAAAGAATTAAACCCAGACTGGCTAGACAAACCTTATGATAAAGGTAACAAATATTCATTACCTCAATTATTAGGTGCACCAGGTATCGCATTCAATACTGATACTTACAAAGGGGAAAACTTCACCGCTTGGGGTGATTTATGGAAACCTGAATTCCAAGGTAAAGTACAATTACTTGATGATGCTCGTGAAGTATTCAACATTGCTTTATTGAAATTAGGTCAAGATCCAAATACTAAAGATCCTGCAATCATCAAACAAGCTTACGAAGAGTTATTAAAATTACGTCCAAACGTACTTTCATTCAACTCTGACAACCCTGCTAACTCCTTCATCGCTGGTGAAGTTGAAGTAGGTCAGTTATGGAATGGTTCTGTACGTATTGCGAAAAAAGAACAAGCACCTTTAAATATGGTATTCCCGAAAGAAGGTCCAGTACTTTGGGTTGATACATTAGCAATCCCAGTAACCTCTAAAAACCCAGATGGTGCTCACAAGTTAATTAACTACTTATTAAGCGCAAAAGTATCTGCAAGATTAACGGAAGAAATTGGTTACCCAACTTCTAACGTTGAAGCGTTAAAATTATTACCAGCAGAAATCACACAAGATCCTGCGATCTACCCAACGGCTGACATTCTACAAAAAAGTCACTGGCAAGATGATGTTGGTGATGCGGTTGAATACTACGAAAACTATTACCAACAATTGAAAGCAGCAAAATAATTTACGCTGTTTTTATTCCAAGTCACATCAAGTGCGGTCAAATTTTTTAAAATTTTGACCGCTCTTTTTTGCCTTTTTCTTAATATCACGCTTTACTTTGACAATATGAATTTTTAATCAAAAAATTTATATAACAATTCATTTACATTCCTCGTATTCTATCCTAAAATCCGTTCTTGTCCGTATCCATTCGGCATCTTCAGGTCAGTCAAACATCTTGTTTTACTGGCATATTTTTCACCCATATTTTGGGAGTTCTATTAATGAAAAAATTAACTGGCATTTTAACTGCTGGCGTGATGATGCTGGGCGTAAGCAATTATGCAAGCGCAGCTAACAATGAAGTTTACCTTTACACTTGGACAGAGTATGTTCCTGAAGGTTTATTAGATGAGTTTACTAAACAAACAGGAATTAAAGTCATTGTTTCAAGTTTAGAATCCAATGAAACAATGTATGCCAAATTAAAAACAATGGGCAAGGATGGCGGATACGATGTGATTGCGCCAACAAGCTATTTTGTGTCTAAAATGGCACGTGAAGGTATGCTAAAAGAATTAGATCATAGCAAATTAGCTGTAATTAAAGAGCTTGACCCGAATTTACTCGATCGCCCTTACGATAAAGGGAATAAATACTCACTACCTCAACTTTTTGGCGCAACAGGTATTGCTTACAATACCGAAAGCCAAGATCCGAGCAAATTCCAATCTTGGGCAGATTTATGGAATGCGGACTTTAAAGGCAAGGTGCAAATGTTAGATGATCCTCGTGAATTATTTAATATTGCTTTGTTAAAAATGGGCAAAGACCCAAATACACAAGATCCCGAAGTGTTAAAAGCCGCTTATGAAGAGCTACTAAAACTGCGTCCAAATATTTTGTCCTTTAACTCTGATAACCCGGCAAGCACCTTTATTTCAGGCGAAACCGAGCTTGGCTTACTTTGGAATGGCTCAGCACGTATTGCCAAAAATGAAGGAGCCAAAGTGGATATGGTTTATCCAAGAGAAGGCACAATGCTTTGGATTGATAACTTAGCGATTCCTTCAACCGCAAAAAATACAGAAAACGCTTATAAATTAATTAACTATTTATTAAGTGCGGATGTATCAGAGAAGCTGACTTTAAATATTGGTTATCCCACATCTAACTTAGAAGCGCTCAAACGTTTACCAAAAGAGCTAACGGAAGATAAAGCCACTTTCTTAACTCAAGAAGTTATCGACCGTAGCCAATGGCAAGTGGATGTAGATAATGCAATTGATTTATATGATAACTATTACCAAAAGTTAAAAGCCGCTAAATAGAATCAAATTCCTTGATTTTCATCACAAAAAGATCTTCTTCAAGAAGATCTTTTTTGTCTAGTAAATTAAGATAAGGCAATCTAGCTATATTAAGGAGCATACAATGACAATTCATATTTCAGAAAAAATAAGAAAAAAAATTCATCTTGTAGAACCCGAACAATTAGGACAAGATATCTGGCATATTTTAGAAGAACAGCACTTTAAAGGTGTCTTATCTCATATCGTTGTTGAACATTTATGTAAAAAATACAATCTCAATCGCCAACAGCTCGCACTCAAACTTTTACCTCTCGGCACAGCATATTCTCACGCTCCAATCTCTCAATTCTATGTAGGTGCTATCGCGATTGGCATTAGTGGCAGCTTTTATTTCGGTGCAAATTTAGAATTCAGCGGCACTAATATCCAACAAACTGTCCACGCAGAACAAAGTGCCATTTCGCACGCGTGGATGAATAACGAAAAAGGCATCACTGATGTTGTGGTCAATTACACCCCTTGCGGACATTGCCGCCAATTTATGAACGAATTAAGAACCGCACCACAACTTGAGATCCATTTACCACATAGCTTAAATAATAAATTACATAGCTATCTACCCGATGCATTTGGACCAGCAGACTTAAATATTGAAAACTTTCTACTTGATGCGCACGATAACAAATTAAGCTATAACACAGAAAATCCGTTAATTTTGACCGCACTTGCATTGGCTAACTCTGCTCACGCCCCTTATACAAACTCTTATCACGGCATTGCTATCGAGACACAAGACAAACAAATCTATAAAGGTAGCTACGCAGAAAATGCCGCATTTAATCCAAGTTTACCCGCCTTACAAGTCGCCATTAACCATCTTTTACTGAGCGGCGATTCATTACAAAATATCCGTCATATTGTAATGGTTGAACACGCAAATCACTTAAGCTATCACAAAATGAGTGAAGATCTTGCTTCGAGTTTAGGTGACTTCACCTTTGAATATATTGCCGTATAAGCGTTACTCTGCAACAAAAAAGAAAGGACTGATTAAATCAGTCCTTTTTTATTTCTAACCTTGTGTAGGATTATTTACCAATCACTTCTACACCATTCATATATGGGCGTAATACGCTTGGTACTGTGATTGAACCATCAGCATTCTGATAGTTTTCTAATACTGCAACTAAAGTACGTCCGACCGCTAAACCAGAACCATTTAAAGTGTGAACTAAACGTGGTTTCTTATCACCTTTATTACGGCAACGAGCTTGCATACGACGTGCTTGGAAATCCCACATATTAGAACAAGAAGAAATCTCACGATACGTATTTTGCGCTGGTAACCACACTTCTAAGTCATAGGTTTTGCAAGAACCAAAGCCCATATCACCCGTACATAATAAAACTTTACGGTATGGTAATTCTAATAACTGTAGTACTTTCTCAGCCTGACCCGTTAATTCTTCCAATGCTTCCATTGAAGTTTCTGGCGCAACAATTTGCACTAATTCCACTTTATCAAATTGGTGCATACGAATTAAACCACGGGTATCACGACCATAAGATCCTGCTTCTGAACGGAAACAAGGTGTATGTGCAGTCATTTTTAATGGCAATTCTGATTCTTCTAAAATCTCATCACGCACTAAATTGGTCACTGGTACTTCTGCGGTTGGAATTAATGCATAAGGTTGCTCACCTTCTAACGCATTAGTATGGAATAAATCTTCACCAAATTTGGGTAACTGACCTGTACCATAAAGCGTTGCGTGGTTGACTAAATATGGCACATAAGCTTCGGTATAACCGTGTTCTTGTGTATGTAAATCCAGCATAAATTGGGATAATGCACGGTGTAATTTTGCAATTTGACCTTTCATTACAGCAAAACGAGAACCACTTAATTTTGCACCCGCTGCAAAATCTAAACCTTGTAAATTTTCACCTAAAGTCACGTGATCTTTCACTTCAAAATCAAATGTTTTTGGCGTACCCCAACGAGCAACTTCAAAATTTTCTGAATCATCTTTACCTAAAGGCACTTCATCTGCTGGTAAATTAGGAATAGACAATGCGATTTGATTAATTTCTGCTAATACATCATCAAGCTGCGCTTTTGTTGTGCTAAGCTCAATGCCCATATCATCAACTTCTGCTAACAAACCTGAAATATCTTCACCACGTGCTTTTGCCTGACCAATATTTTTAGAACGCGCATTACGTTCTGCTTGTAAAGTTTCAGTTTTTACTTGCAGTGATTTACGTTGTTCTTCTAATTCACTTAGCAATGCCACATCTAAGTCAAAATTACGCTTAACCTTTAATTTCTCAGCCACTTCCGCAAGATTGCTACGCAATAGATTTGGGTCGATCATTGTTTACCTACTTTTTCTTAAAATTTAAGCGGAATCCACCGCACTTTTACATAAAAATAATTCAATTATTGTAGATCGATTTAAAATAAAAAGCTATTTATAGGCTTCAAATTTACCAAACACCTTCAGTACGATTCTATTTACTTCAAGGTTAAATAATGTAACCTCTTAAGTTCTTTCCTACCATTAGAAATGGAATCTAAAATCAATGCTATAGCAAAAAATAGAATTCCTAAAATTCCAATTCCCGAAGCCAAAATTGCAGTAGGTACTTTACTCACAAAGCCTGTCTCAAAATATTCAGAGATAACCATACTACCAAATCCAATAGAACATAAAATACAAAGCAATGATAAGAACATAAAAAAGAGCAAAGGTTTCTGTTCACGAATTAAAAAGAAAATAAAACGTAAAATCCGGAAACCATCACGGTAAGTGTTTAATTTACTTTTACTATTTTCTTTTCTCATAACATAATTGGTTTCGACCTCTTGAATTGGCAAACCTAGCTGTAAAGCATGAACAGTCATCTCAGTTTCAATTTCAAAACCGTCACTTGTTATTGGAAAAGATTTAACAAAACGCTTTGTCATTACTCTATAACCAGAAAATACATCTTGTATAGAAGAGTCAAAAAAGGTGCTAACAATCTTAGAAAAAACTTTATTTCCTAAAATATGACCTTTAGGATATGCACCTATCTGTCTAGATCTAGCACCAACTACCATATCAAGATTTTCAGATAATAAAAGGGTTATCAAATCAGGAGCAACTGTTGCATCGTAAGTACTATCACCATCAACTAATACATAAACATCAGCCTCAATATCAGCAAACATTCTTCTAACTACAGCACCTTTTCCCTGTTGAGGTTCACGTCTTACTTCACAATTTAACGTTGCAGCAATCTCAAATGTCTTATCCGTCGAATTATTATCATAAACATATACTTTTGCTGTAGGAATTGCCTGATTAAATGCCAATACAGTATCAGCGATAGAATATTCTTCATTATAACAAGGTATTAATACTGCAATGTTTTTATCCATTCTCATTTATCTTTCCCCACATACTTATACAATTTAATAAACTCACTTGAGTCAACATAATCTAAATAGTCTGGTATATTTTTATTTTCAAATATCTTTTCTAACATACTGTTTTCTAAATCCGAATTAATAGTATTTTGATAAAAAACACTATCTAATATCACATAGTCAATATTATATTTATCTAAAATATCTCGTGATCTTTTATCATCTTTTGATAAGAAAAAATGGTATAAATTTAAATTACCTTCAATATTTCGATGATAAGGCGCATAAATAATAGCATTATCTGTTCCCACAATAATTGGTGCACCTAAATCAATAGTAGCTAAGATATTCTTACCAGTGATGTGATTCTTATTTAAAAATTCGATAACATCGAAGTTATCAAAGCTTTTTTTAGATATCTGTTCATTATTAATATTTACTACAAAAAGAAACATAATTAATACAAAAGAAGGAAAAGATAAAAACAACAATATCATTTTAGCGAATATATTATTAAATTTCTCTCTCAATCTAAAACACACATAAGCTTGCAAAGGAATAGCACATACTAATGCCGTAGAAAACATCCTAATTTGCCAAAAAGCAGCTAAAAGCATATTAATGATGAATGCCATATATAAAATACGGAGTTTTATATTTTTATTATCAAAAAAATAAAAAGAAAAAAGCGCCATTGATATTGCCAATAAATAACCAATATATTCTATATTTTCATTAATATTTTGAAAAATAGACCTCGCTTCTGAAACATTATCCAGCCATAAATTTTTTAATAGTGCTGGATAATTTGCATAACCACCTTTTACTAACTCAGGATAACTTAAAACAACAGGAAGCAGTACAATAACGCCTAAACTGAAATAAATTGCAACTTTTTGATAAGTAGAATTTGGCGAAAAACGATTTAAGCCATAACAAAATACAAACGCGGAGATAAAGCATAACCAAAAAGGGAAAGACAGCACATCATAATGTGCTACTAAAAACTCATCAACAGGTCTATTTAAAACTAAGCAAACAGGAATAAGTACAATAGCGATTAAACATATTGACTGACAGAAAACAAGATATTCAGCTCGAAAAAAATATCCCCATAACGTAAGTAAAAATAAAATCACTACAAAAGTATAAATATTTTCTAAACCAATCCAAAGAGATAGCACCATAGACAAAGCACCAAAAAAAGCATTACGGGAACTAGTGCTTTGACTCACAATTGGAGAAAACAAAATAAATAGAGTAAGTAAAATAAATTGCAGATTATGATGATCTAATGCTCCGGGTAAAAATCGCATACTCAAAGGTGAAATCAACGGAATAATCATTGCAATTTTCGCTGTTTCCAAACCGAATAAACGATATGCAACCAATGAAACTAGAAATAGAAAAACCAATAAATACAATAAAGGTACTAATGTATTTGTAATTGCAAAGGCTGTGGAGAGATCAAAAAACAAAGAAAAAAATGAGGCAAACAAAGCCAAAGGGATATCAACTAAACGTGACCAATGCATAATCAGCTGATTGTTCGGGCTAAATTGAGGAATAGGCTCTAAGTACCAATTACCATTTTTTAACCACTCTCGATATTGATGAAATCGCATAAAATCATCATTATCATTAAAATGTAATGATGTAACGATATCCCAATGGCTTATTGATAAATAAACTGCACATAGACTCCAAATTACTAGCACAATTTTAAATAATTTTCTTATATCTTCCTTTTCATAAAGATCATTATTTATGTTCATAAAATACCTATAAAAACACAAGTTATTCACGCTCAATTTAAAAGTGGGTGAATTTTAATAAAAATAGGCATCATTGTACATTAAATAAGTGCGGTCATTTTTTCTTAGAATCCAATTGTGCGAGTTGGTTTACCTTGTTTAATCACACATTCTTCGGTTAAAGCTTGGATCCAATCTTGTGTGGTTTCAAAGGGGCAGAAACGATGACGGCGAGCAACTGCGCTAAAATCACCTAAAGTGAGCACATTTAATTTCTGGATTTGCTCTAAATCTTGTTGTGTGAGCTCGACTAAACCTAACTTTTCTGCTTGCTGTGTGGCGAGCTTCGCCATTTGCTCTGGGCGTAAATAATCAAAATGCAATTTTAAGTCAAAACGTCGTAAAGCAGCGGGATCGAGCCCATCCATTAAGTTAGTTGAAACTACCATTAACCCTTCAAATCGTTCAATTTGCGTGAGCATTTCATTCACTTGACTATGTTGCCAGCTGTGTTGCCCCGATTCACGAGCAAATAAAAATGTGTCAACTTCATCTAACACTAACAACATATTTTCATTTTTCGCTCGCTCAAAAGCAGCCGCAATGTTTTGCTCGGTTTCACCGACATATTTACTTAATAAATCAGAACCCTGACATAACAATAACCGCATATCTAATTCTTTAGCTAGCCATTCTGCCCACGCGGTTTTTCCTGTTCCCGGCGGTCCATAACAACAAATTCGTCCTTGTTTCGTTTTTTGTAAGCCCGCTGTAATTTTCTGAATATTTTGATTACAAACGACGTAATCCAATGAGTAATTTAATTTTTGTATCACTAACGGAAAAGCTTTTTTATAACCTTGAGCTTGCAATGTTTGATTCAAAATCGCTAGTAGTTTTTCAGAAACATTAAGACTTTGATCTTGCTGTTTTAGTCTGCTTACCACTTCAATACCACGTGTTAATACAGCGGGGGAGACATTCGGAATTTCAGAAAAATAACGAATATATTCTTCCGACAAGTACTGCCCTGCTTGCTCACGAATTAAATTTTCACGATAACTTGTCGGTAGATTTGGCATTTCAAAAATTAAATCAAAACGACGTAAATAAGCAGGGTCAATGCCATTCACAGCATTAGAAATCCAAATCATCGGTGTGGTGTTATTTTCTAAAAAGTGGTTTACCCAGGCTTTATGTTTTTGTGCAACAGAACGTTCAAAAAATCCACTTGCAAAAATATCTTCAATCTCATCAAAAACCACCAATGAGTTTCGCCCCTTCAGCAAAGTTTGCGCTAAATGACAACGGTTTAAACGTCTTTCACCATCAATCACATCGCCATCACTGTCTTCATAATGCAAAAAATAGCAAGGAAGATGTAATGTTTCTGCTAACAACACCGCCAACTCGGTTTTCCCCGTTCCAGGTAAACCATAAAGTAAAATATTCGCCCCTTTTTTCTGGCTATGAATCACAGTTTGCAGATAATCTAGCAATGTTTTTCGCATATCAGCGATATGATCAAAATGTGCTAACGTAAGCAAAGAAGAGGGAGCAACTTTTAGCGATTTAGTTAATAAGGAATCTTCATTCAATTCAAACAAAAGAAACTCATCTAAATCAAGGGTATTTCCCCAAATAATATGATCATCAACATCAGCATAGTTTGAACGATGGCTACTCTCAATTAATCCATAACTTCTTAATTTATTTGATTTATTGACCGCCCTTATCACGTTATGTTTGGGTAATTCAAGTAGTGTGGCAAGCGTACAACAAGAACTATTCAAATCCATGTTACCTAAAAGATCTAACGTAGATTCCAATTCATTTTCTGCCCGGATATGCATTGATAATTGTAGTATTGCTAACTCTTCTTCGGTTAAATCTAAATATTGCTGAATTTTACTCAAATTTTCATAGGCGATTTGCAAATTTTCAGGAATAACACACTCTGATGTTTTAATTTCTTTATATCTTTTTTTCAGTAATTGTGTTGCAGTTATTCTAAATAGTGCTCTTGAATGACCATTACTTTCATTCTCTAATTTATCCAATAGCACATCATCTTCGGGTAAGCCCAAACAATGTGCTACATCATCAGAATAATAATCATTTCTTCTGATCAATTTATTAATTTGATTATGTTCAAATAAGATTTTTAAAATTAATTTTTCTGTATAAAGTGAAACCGTTGGTTTATTTAATTTAATTTCACACATAAAAATTCTCCTATCCTGATCTACCACGCTATTTTAGAAATAATTGCGACAATTTATGTCGCATACGAAAGATCGGGCATTTATTTTTATATGAATAACTTTTACAGTAATCACATCAAATAAATAAACAAGGAAAAGACGATGAACAAACCACTTTTATATATTGATATGGATAATGTGTTAGTTGATTTTCAATCTGGAATCGACCAATTACCGCAAGAAATACAAATCAAATATCAAGGCAGACTTGATGAGGTGCCGAATATTTTTTCATTAATGAAACCAATGGAAAATGCCATTCGAAGTTTATATATTTTGGATAAATATTATGACATTTATATTCTTTCCACTTCGCCTTGGGGAAATTCTACAGCGTGGAGCGATAAATTAAATTGGATTCAGCATTATTTTGGTAAAGAAAAAGACAGTTTGTTATATAAAAGACTGATTTTGACTCACCATAAAAATCTGAATAAAGGTGACTATATTATTGATGATCGCACTGCAAATGGTGTAGATAAATTTGAAGGCGAACACATTCATTTTGGTTCTGAACAATATCCAGATTGGCAGGTAGTCACTGAGGTATTACTCACTCACGCAAATGCGATGAATAAATAAGCACGAGTGATTAACATTGGTTAAATTAAAAAATATCTGGAAAAAAATAAAAAATGAAGATAAAAAGACCCGCTCTTTTTAAAAGCGGGGGAAGTTAACAGAAGTTTCTGCCTTATCTCACCTACTTTGCTGTAAAAAGCACGATATTCATCTTAAATAGGTATATAGACTTTTTAGTTTTAGCTTACCTTTATTTGTCAAGTAGCTCTCAGGTTGCTGTGCTGTATTTTCCATTAATTCCTCTTCATTTATATTGTTAATAACACCACCGAAAAATCATCTCGTCTTTTTAGGCGTTTGGTATATTGTCTAAGTGCGGTGAGTTTTTCTTCTATTTTGTCGAATTTATACCAAATAGCGTGTCTGATTTGTTCGGGGATGTCGTCAGTTAATCCGTCCGAACACAGTAAAAGAGAATCCCCTTTTTGTAATTGATATTGCTCGGTGAAAATACGGAAATCCGTTTCTTCGTGGTCTGCGATAAGTGCATCTGATAAGCCGTAATACATTGCGGCGTATTCTGTTGTTTGATATGGGTTGAGTTCGTTCAGTAAAATATGATCATAGCTGAGTTGAATCCACTCGCCTTGCGCTGTAATACGATAAGCTCGGCTATCGCCCACATTCATAATCAAACATTGTCCGTTGGGGGAGAGTTGAGCGGCGACAAAGGTACAGCTTGAGCCGAAAACGTATTGGCTATGTTCTTCACAAAATTGCTGATGTGTGGCTCTTAGCCATTGGGAATTGAGATGGTTACAAGCTTGCAATTTTTCCATAAAATAACGGCTTGCAAGGTCAGGTCGAGGGCTATTAGACACACCGTCAGAAATGCCGATAATCAAATTTTCCTTTTCGACTTCAATTGTTTCTGACTTTTTTAATACATATTGATAAACACGTTCACCATTAAAAAGTGCATCTTGATTACGTTTTTTCTGCGTCCCTGCTTGCTGGCAGAAAGTGACTTTCCACATAGTATTCATCCATTTTAAGTGCGGTCATTTTGTTGAAAATTTTTCAATTTTCTCAACGGAATACAGCCAAAACTTCCTAATGTTGTTTCAATTTGAAACCGATTTTGTCAAATAATTGTTGAATGATATCCGCACGATGCGATAAAACGCGCAACATAAAACCACCTTCATTTAATTGAGAAATGCCAATAAGCATATTATCTGGCTCACCAATGTTGTCACGAATCTCTAAAATTAACTGTTTTAATTCAGTGGCATCTTTAGCTAAGTTTAAATAAATCAGTGATCCTTGATGTGAATATTCTTCCATTTGGCTCAATGCGGTGAGGTTCATCGTTGCCGGTAGCCATTGTATGCAATCAGAAACAAGCAATTTATTTTCTGAAGTAATTTTTAAGTGCGATGAAAATTGACGGAACTCAAAACGCTCACCATTTAACACTCGTCCAATCGCCACAATTTCACCATAAATCAGCTCGGCATTTTCACCTACTTCAATCTGTGTTTTTTGTTTCAGTGCAGAATTCTTGTGCAATACTAAAGGATGTGGCAAATAGAATAAATGACTATTTTTAGCAAGTGTAATTTTTGTGATTTGCTCCGCAAAATCTTGCTCGCTCATCGCTTGTACCCGAGTGAATGCCTGCGTATTCAATGAAAGTGCGGTATTTTCAGCCAGAGAAATTTGGATATCTAAATGATCGCCCCCCAACAAGCCCGGTGAAGATGACATTTGCATTGCATTCAAACCATTTTGCCAAGGATCGTCATAAACAGGTAGGGTCATCAATTTAAAAGGCGGGGAAACGAAATAGTCATTTAGCTGTGTTTTACCATTAGCGGTTAACTTCGTGGAAAGAATTAATTTACTGTTCATATTAGGCAATGCTCCACAATAAAAAATAGGCGAACATACTGCTCGCCCGAGAAATTATCGAACCAGTGCTGCTGGTTCTTCAACATTTTTTAATAACGCATATTTTTCAATCCAACCTATAACACCATCAAGGTTTTCTTTCTTCATTAAGTTAGTGAAAATGAACGGCTGACCATTACGCATACGGCGGGCATCACGCTCCATTACACCTAAATCAGCACCAACAAATGGCGCTAAGTCGGTTTTGTTAATCACTAATAAGTCTGAACGTGTGATAC
The DNA here is from genome assembly GCA_049941595.1 of Bisgaard Taxon 46. Lineage (GTDB taxonomy): Bacteria > Pseudomonadota > Gammaproteobacteria > Enterobacterales > Pasteurellaceae > Pasteurella. The sequence goes on along the minus strand of JBNFNA010000004.1, from coordinate 189,009 downwards.
CTGGTCCACCTTTACGTGGAATTTTTTCGCCTTGTGCAACATCAATCACGAAAATCGTCACATCCGCTAAATCTGGGCTAAATGTTGCTGACAGATTATCACCACCTGACTCAATGAATACAATTTCAACATCAGGGAAACGAGCCACCATTTCATCAACCGCTTCCAAGTTCATTGATGCATCTTCACGAATTGCCGTATGTGGGCACCCACCTGTTTCAACCCCCATAATACGTTCAGACGGAAGCAAACTATTTTTCGTTAAAAATTCTGCATCTTCTTGGGTATAAATATCATTTGTGATCACTGCCACACTATATTTATCGGCAATTTCACGAGTTAAGCGTTCAAGTAAAGCTGTTTTACCTGCACCTACTGGGCCTGCGACACCAATTTTAATGTATTTACGCATTTATTTTCCTTTCGTTTGACTAAGCAAAAAATGCCTAGCCAGATAATTAATTGAGTAATGTTACTCGTTTTAAGACATATACAATCTTGTATAAAGTTGTTCGTGCTGCATTGCTCGAATATCATTCGCCAATGTTGCTGCCCCTAGCCATTCAAGATCAGGATTTAAACTTTTTTCGACCGCACTTGCGATAGGTTGGCGTAACTCAAATAAAATATCCTGCCCATCCATTTGGCTAAGTGGAATCAATTTCACACCATTTGTCACGGAACCCACCGCAGCATTGTAATAGAACGCATAAAGCGTTTCGGCTTTCTCTAATTGCATTGCTTTTGCCACCATCGCAAAAATCACAGGGAAAAAACCTTTGGCTTGCTGTGTACTAATCGCTTGTTGAAACTCATTCAATAACGGATGATTTTCATAGCGAATAAAAATCTTCAACAAACGTACGCCTAATTTATAACTTCCCTCGCGGCTTTCTCGGGCAATTTTTGTGGCTGCAAGCTCTTGATCAAGCTCAACCAAGCGTGCGAAATCGTTATTTTCCATTGCATCAAAGGCTAAGGATAAATAAGCACCGTCGTTATAAATCCAGTTCTGTAACAGCTGTGTGCGCATATATTCTTCAAGACTAGCTTTACTATTGACTTTCCCTTGCTGAACAAAGGTTTCTAAGCCATTAGAATGGTTAAACCCTCCGATTGGCAAAGTGGGATCAACTAAATGCAACAATGCACCAAGCTGTGCCATACGAGAAAAGTCTAATGTTTGTGCCAATTTCCATCTCCGTGGTGGTGATAACCGTGATGATCGTGGCTATGCGAGTGGCTATGCCCGTGAGAATGGCCGTGACCTTGTGCCGAGTTTGCTCGCAAAGCTTGACTTAAACGGCGTTCAGCTTTCTGTGGTTCAAAACCCGCAGCTTGTAGCCATTCGAACATCGGTTTGTCGTAAGGCAATGTGACTTCATCACCATCTAAAAAGAGTGGTGAATGTTTATTACCAATTTCATAACAAGCACGCGCCATTTCAGGCAAGGTTTTTGGAGAAAGTACAATCACTTCACTTGGTAAAATTTCAATTGCGATCACTAAATCATCGCTAATAAAAACCACGTCATCGTGTTTTAAACGTTGCCCTTCTTTTAATAAACGAAAGGCAACTTCACGCCCTGATTGTGTCGGCTTACGCAAAATATTTCGTTCGCTTTCATACCAATGTAATGGCACATATTCAATTTTTTGATTTGTAATTTTTCCGGCCTCACGAAGTGCGGTCAAATTACCTAAAATTTCTTCCATAATTGGAAGGATTGGATTCAGTATTTTCATTCTTAATTTTATCTCATCACGGTTATTAACAAGGTATTTGCCTCACCATTTTGATGAGGCAACCTCTTTTCCCTTAGAACAAGAAATAACGTTGTGCTAAAGACACTTTTTCAGCGGGTTCACAAGTGATCAACTCACCGTCAACTCGCACCTCATAACGTTCCGGATCAACCGTAATTTCTGGGGTTTCGCTATTGTGAACTAAGTCTTTTTTGCTCACATCACGACAACCTTTTACTGCAATAGTGTCTTTTTCAATGCCGTATTGGGCTTTGATATTCGCATCGACTGCCGCTTGCGAGACAAAATAGACCGCACTTTCACAGTTTGCTTTCGCTTGTGCACCGTACATTGGACGATACAAAATCGGCTGTGGTGTTGGGATCGACGCATTCGGGTCACCCATTTTCGCATAGCTGATAAAGCCTTTTTTCATCACAAATTCAGGTTTCACACCAAAGAACATCGGTTTCCAAAGTACGATATCGGCAAGTTTACCCACTTCTAATGAACCAACGTGTTCTGCAATACCGTGCGCAATCGCTGGGTTAATGGTGTATTTTGCAATGTAACGTTTAATACGGAAGTTGTCATTACCTTCGCTGCCATTTGGGGCAGCTAACTCACCACGTTGACCTTTCATTTTATCAGCTGTCTGCCAAGTACGAGTAACTACTTCGCCTACACGTCCCATTGCTTGTGAGTCTGAACTCATAATTGAGAACACACCAATATCGTGCAGAATATCTTCTGCTGCAATGGTTTCTGGGCGAATACGGCTATCCGCAAATGCCACATCTTCAGGCACGCGTTTATCTAAATGGTGGCACACCATCAACATATCCAAATGCTCATCAATGGTATTCACCGTAAATGGGCGAGTTGGGTTGGTTGAAGCTGGTAACACGTTTGAATACATCGCAGCTTGAATAATATCCGGCGCGTGGCCACCACCTGCACCCTCTGTATGGAAAGTATGGATCACACGACCATCAATCGATTTCATTGTATCTTCTAAAAAGCCACATTCATTTAATGTGTCAGTATGAATAGCGACTTGAATGTCCATTTCATCTGCCACTTTTAATGCAGCATCAATGGTTGCGTGAGTTGCGCCCCAGTCTTCGTGGATTTTTAAACCTAACACACCCGCACGTACTTGTTCTCTTAATGGCTCTAGCGTTGAACAGTTGCCTTTCCCTAAAAAGCCCACATTGACAGGCAATACTTCACAGGCTTGGAACATACGCTCAAGGTTAAATGCACCTGATGTACAAGTGGTTGCGTGCGTACCATCTGCTGGGCCAGAACCACCACCGATTAACGTTGTGATCCCGTTTTCAATCGCGTGTTGTGCTTGTTGCGGACAAATAAAATGCACGTGCGTATCAATACCGCCCGCAGTCGCAATTAAATGTGTTCCGTTATGCACTTCAGTGCTTGCTCCAATAATCATATTGGGTGTCACGTTATCCATTGTATCAGGGTTCCCCGCTTGACCAATACCCGCAATGCGTCCATCACGAATACCGATATCCGCTTTGATTACGCCTAAATTTGCGTCAATAATCATCACATTGGTGATAACAAAATCTAATACATTTGGGTTATCACGTGTTGCGGTGCTTGATTGAGCCATTCCATCACGAACAGATTTACCACCACCAAATTTACATTCATCACCTTTGGTTAATAAATCTTGTTCAACCGTTGCCCATAAATCCGTATCGCCTAAACGCACTTTATCCCCAACAGTTGGCCCAAAAGTAGCAACATATTGACTACGTGGAATTGTTAATGCCATTGTTTATTCCTCTATTCCTTGCTCATCAGCGTCCGCTAATTTACCGTCAATTTTGTTTTGGAAACCATAAATCACTTTGTTTCCACCGAACTCGACCAATTCAACCGTTTTCACTTCACCCGGCTCAAAACGGACAGCATTGCCTGATGGCACATTTAAACGCATTCCTCGCGCTAAAGTGCGGTCAAATTCTAATGCATTATTGGTTTCAAAAAAGTGATAATGCGAGCCAACTTGAATTGGGCGATCGCCTTTGTTTACGACATCGATTTGTACTGTTTTACGACCAATATTGACTTCAATATCGCCACTTGCTAATTGATATTCACCTGGAATCATTGGATTCTTATCCTCTGCTACAATTTATCTAATCGGATTATGAACAGTTACTAATTTAGTACCATCTGGGAAAGTTGCTTCGATTTGCACTTCGTGTACCATCTCTGCGACCCCTTCCATTACATCGGATACTGTCAACAAAGTTGCCCCATATTGCATAACTTCTGCTACTGTCATTCCATCACGCGCGGCCTCTTGCAAATGACTCGCAATGTATGCGATTGATTCCGGATAATTTAATTTCACACCGCGTGCTTTACGTTTAGCGGCAAGTTCCCCCGCAAGAAAAAGCATCAACTTTTCTTGTTCTCTTGATGTGAGATGCATTATTAATTCCTCTGTTGTCGTAGTAAAAACGGAAACGCCTACAAAAAGCGACAAAATAGATTTTTCATCTATTGATGATTAATTTGAATAAATGACGCTTTTTAATCGAATGTGTTATTTGTGGGAGAGAATTGCGCATTTTGAAGCACGAGACTGCTTGGATATAAATGCACGAAATAGGCATAGTGGTTTCATTATATACAACTCGAATTCAACCATTATCAGTGATATGAGTCTGTAAAAAATTAAAAAGTTTTCTGATGTTGATACCAGAAAACCGCCCTAAAAACTCTTCAAACAACGACTAAATTTCAGGGCGAAATCATATTATAATTTTCAGGCTTGTTCAAATGAAAAAATGTGCTTAAAGCCCCATTTAAAATAGCGATTTTTCTTGAAAAATACAGCGTTCAATTCAGTTCATTTAACTCAATCAGTATTGTAATTTCTAACAGTTTTATTCATATTAGCAGTCATAAAACTTCTCCATTTGAATAGACTGCTCTTCTATTATGTCTCTGTATTTGTCGAAAAATTTACGACGCTCATTACTGCGTGCAATCAACTCTGCTTCTAACTCTAAATCTTCAAACGGATTACCAACCAAATTCACTCTTTCCAATAAATACAGTGCGCACAGCGGTGCAATATCTTCAATTTCATTACCTGAAAGATCCACATTGACCAAACTTTGACAATCAGCGAGCTTGCTAATATCACGAATCCTTGCATATCGAATGCTCAAATCCCGTAGGCGATGGAAATAGCGCAAATCAGGTAAATCCACAATCAATTTATTATTGGAACACCAGATTTCCGTCAAACAAAAAATTTTGATCAGATCTGTTTTTTCTCTGAGCTGGAGGTTGCCTAAATCCTCATTCCATTCGTGATCGAGTAGAAAACGTTTCGGTTTATCATAGAGATGAATTATAAATACTCTTTTCCAAACATCAGGTAGGTTGTCCCACCATTTTTGTTGTTCATTCGTAATAACCTGAGATAAACGAATCCCCTCGTCATTTATCGGAGCAATAATGCCCGTTTTTTCAAGCTTATCGACAATCCTTACAACACGATTAAATCCCAGTTTAAATTTACGTTGTATCACTGAAATAGAGGCATAAGAACAGTCAATCACAAAGGCTTTAATTTCATCAAATAACTGACTTTCTTCTAATAATTGATCTGATAATTTTCTATTCATATAGCACCTTTCTTTTTTCTTTATTTTATCTATTGCTAAAAATACGGATTAACACGACAAAATATGTCGCTATAAAACAAGAGATGTAAAAAAAGCCTGTTCCAATAAAAGAACAGGCTTTTGAGGTGTGTAACAAGTCAAAAACTTATGCTAGATATTGCTGAATTTGATGTTTGATTGTCGCATTTAATTGTTCAAAAAATAACGAAATTGAACCGCACTTAGTATATTCATCATTGTTAAATATCCATACTTTCTCACAATATAACTTCAAATTATCGACACTTTGATGAGCATAATTATTGCATTTCCGGCCTTCAAATTCAAAAGGCATTACGACAAAAGCAACCACTTTCTTTCCTCGCTGTTTTGCGATTTCAGCAATCACAGGTGAAGCACCAGTTCCAGTTCCGCCCCCCAAACCTGCAAGTAAAAAAATGTTATCTGAATTAAAAATAATCTCTGTAAGATTTTTCTCTACCGCTCTAGCAAATTGCTCTGCTAATTCAGGATTACCTTGCGTTCCTTGCTCTAATCCACCAATGAAATACGAATTTTCTGACAAAATATTTTCATTAAATTTATCACTCTCAATACAGCAGTAACCAATATCTTCAAGCTTGTTTTCCTTCAAATAGCGCAAAATATTACATCCTGCACCACCAATCCCAATTACGATACTTTTCTGCATATTTTCACCTAATTATACTTTTGGATTTCTTCTAACACAGGTTTAATATATCGCCATAATGCTTCTAGCACTTTATTCGAGTTCTCATTATGTAATTTTACTAATTCCGTCCACGATCATTGTTATATCCTTCAATAAAAATATCGTGCACTCGACCGAGAAATGTTCTTTTGTGTAATTGAACTTCAAAAGAATCCGTGGAAGCAAAACACTCATCTAAATTTAGCAATGCTAAAAATTTTCTGACAAAAAGACATCATTGTCCGTGTTTTTCCTTTGGTGAAAGTAAAAAGGCTAAAATTTCTGACAGACCACCTTCATCCGTTTTCATAAATTGAAATGGTGTAAAATCTGGTGAATATTTCTTGTTATTTTCCGCCCGTTTCTCCTCTAATTGCACTTTATATTGATAAAGACCTTGTAAAAAATGAAGAAAACCTTCTATATTTTGTGCGTGATAATCCATATACCTTTTCCTTATCCAAAGAAAATGCCAACAACGACTCAAGATTTTGAATATATACTTATCATAAAAATAAATGCGACAAAATATGTCGCACTAAATTTATAAATACTCTTTTTTCACATTCCAAATATCCTCACCATAACTCGCAAGCCAGCCGTCGAGCATTGCACTTTCAATAACGGAGGCTTGTAGCACATAGTAATCTTCATTTTCTTCAATAATTTTTTGATCATCTGAAAGAGGCGTTTCAAGTAAATAGAACCCTTGAAGGCGATCTATATGGAATGTTAAGCGGATTTTTTTGCCCATACCAAAGCCAAAGCGAGCTTCATTCATATATTGTTTCAAATTGAAATCTTTTGGGCGTTGGAAGGTAAAAGTGGAAGCTTCTACATCAAGGAAGCGATGTAGTGCTAAATGGAAAATATTGTTGTCTTCATATTGCGCCACTAAATAACAGCTCGGGCCTTGCTGAACCAGCGCAAGTGGTTTAATTTGTGCAGAGTGTTCCTTGCCTTGTGGGTTTTTGTAGCGAATATTCAGCATTTTATTTTGATAAAGTGCGGTACTAATTTTGGCAAAAAATTCTTGATTAATTTTTGCAGGACGTAAAGGTTGACTAGTTGGCGCAATAGCCACCTTACCTAACCATTCACTGCCTGCTTTTTTCGCATCATCTTCTAATAAATTACGTTTTGCCTGCTCGAAAAAAGGTTCCATTGATTTCATAATATTTGGCGGCAATAGCGTTTTTAGCTGATCTCTCGCTAACATTAACACTAATGATTGATGTTCATTCAAGAGAGGTAAATTCAATCCACTACTATTTTCTTTCCATTTATAGCCTGCTGGTTTTTTGCCGTCACAATCTAAATCGTAGCAAAATTGTTCATACAAACTGGATAAATGACGTTGAATAGAACGCAAATCACGCTCATAACCGCTATCACGCAATTTTTCTTGTAATTCTTTCGTTCCAATTCGGCGCGACTTTGGGATTAAGCGTAATAGTTCCAACTGAAATTGTAATGTACTGAGTTTGTCGTCTTTCATTTGTTTCTCCTTAAACCTGAATTATTCTTGTTATTTAAAGAACATTAAACCTCATAAAAATGTTCTCGTAATTGTTGGAGTTGATCTCGCACAGCGGCGGCTTTTTCAAACTCAAGATCTTGCGCATATTTATACATTTGTTGTTCCAGCTTTTTAATTTGTTGCTGATATTCTTTTGGTGTTTGTGGAATTTGATAAAGTGCGGTCGGTTCTGCCACTTTTTTCGCATTTTTATTGGCTTTGGCTTTTTGATTCGCCCCTTGACCAATATCCAATAACTCGCCGACTTTTTTATTTAATGCTTGTGGCACAATGCCGTGTTGTTGATTGTATTTCATTTGTTTTTCACGGCGGCGGTTGGTTTCACCAATGGCTTTTTCCATTGAGTTGGTGATGCGATCCGCATATAAAATGGCTTTCCCTTTCAAATTTCGTGCTGCTCGCCCAATGGTTTGGATCAGTGAACGCTCGGAACGTAAAAATCCTTCTTTGTCGGCATCTAAAATCGCCACGAGGGACACTTCAGGAATGTCTAATCCTTCACGCAATAAGTTGATGCCCACAAGCACATCAAATTCCCCTAAACGTAAATCTCGGATAATTTCCACACGCTCAACGGTATCAATATCGGAATGTAAATAACGCACACGAATGCCGTGTTCATCTAAATAATCCGTTAAATCTTCTGCCATTTTTTTGGTGAGCGTGGTGACTAACACGCGCTCATTTTGATCGGCACGTTGTCGTGCTTCGGAGAGCAAATCGTCCACTTGAATGGCAACAGGACGAATTTCAATTTCAGGATCGAGCAACCCTGTTGGACGTACTACTTGATCGATAATTTCACCGCCAGATTTTTCTAACTCGTAAGGACCGGGCGTGGCGGAGACATAAATGGTTTGAGGGGCTAAACGCTCAAACTCTTCAAAACGCAGTGGACGGTTGTCTAACGCAGACGGCAAACGGAAACCATATTCCACCAAGGTTTCTTTGCGTGATCGGTCACCACGGTACATTCCACCAATTTGTGGTACTGTGACGTGTGATTCATCAATAATTAATAAACCATCTGAAGGGATATAGTCAAATAAAGTTGGCGGTGGTTCTCCCTCTTTGCGCCCCGATAAATAACGTGAGTAGTTTTCAATGCCCGAGCAATAACCAAGCTCATTCATCATCTCAATATCAAATTGAGTACGCTGTGTAATGCGTTGTTCTTCTAATAATTTATTATTCTCAAGTAGGAATTTTTTGCGCTCTGCCAATTCCTCTTTGATTTTTTCGATGGCATCTAAAATACGCTCTCTTGGTGTCACATAGTGCGTTTTTGGGTAAATCGTATAACGTGGCACCGCCCCAAAACTTGTGCCAGTTAACGGATCAAATAAACTTAAACGCTCAATTTCATCATCAAATAATTCAACACGCACCGCTTTATCATCAGATTCGGCTGGGAAAATATCGATAATTTCACCACGTACTCGAAACGTCCCACGTTGGAAGGCTTGATCATTTCGGGTATATTGTAATTCCGCCAACTGTGCCAAAATTTGACGTTGATTAATGATTGCACCTGTTTGTAAATGCAGCATCATTTTGAGATAAGAATCCGGATCGCCCAAACCGTAGATCGCAGAAACGGATGCCACAACGATGGTATCTCGGCGCTCTAAAAAGGATTTCGTCGCAGATAAACGCATCTGTTCAATTTGATCATTAATAGAGGCATCTTTCTCGATAAAAGTGTCACTGCTCGGCACATAGGCTTCAGGCTGATAATAATCATAGTAAGACACAAAATATTCCACCGCATTTTCAGGGAAAAAAGCCTTCATTTCTGCATACAGCTGCGCTGCTAATGTTTTATTTGGCGCAAGCAACATTGCAGGACGATTTAATTGTGCGATAACATTCGCAATAGTAAATGTTTTACCCGAACCTGTTACACCAAGTAAAGTTTGATGTGCAAGACCATTTTCTAATCCATCTATCAACTGCTGAATCGCTTGAGGTTGATCGCCCGAAGGTGAAAAATCTGAATGAAGAATAAAAGGTTTAGTGCTAATTTTTTGTGACATAATTTGGTATTGTGTAAAATCTTGCAAAGAATAAAAAGTGAGGTCAATTTTACCACAGTTTTTATGCTAATTTTCGATTTAAAAAAACTAAGTTTTACACAGACTTATATTTGTCAAGTTCAAAACTTCACAATTCTTGAAAAAAATTAAAAATTTTTGTAGATTTTTTCTAACTAATTGATAATTAAGAAAATGACATTTTACAACCAATTCAATACTAGAGTATGGAGATGCCTGTAATTATCAACTTTCTAAGTATTTTTTATAAAACAACTCACAGAGTTATCCACAGGTTCTGTGGATATAAAAAAGTGTGGTAAAAAAGATAAAATTTTTTAATTTTTACTGTTGACAACACTAATCAAGATCATTATTATACGCCTCCTAAATTCCTTGTGATAAAGAATTTTTCCTCCTTAGTTCAGTCGGTAGAACGGCGGACTGTTAATCCGTATGTCGCTGGTTCAAGTCCAGCAGGAGGAGCCAAATTTTTTCTTTTGGTGAGCTTTTATTTGTCTCCTTTTATAGAAGTTTCATTTTTACCAAAAGAGTTTTTAAGCCCATATCCTCCTTATGGGCTTTTATTTTTCCTCTTCTCTTTAGATTTAATTCCATATAAGATACACAACTCATTTCATATACACTTTACACATCATTACATAGGATTTTGAATGTTATTAGAAGCTTCTCTTGCTATCGTTGCTGGTTTGGTTATTTTGGTCTGGAGTGCCGATCGTTTTGTTGATGGCTCTGCAACACTTGCACGCTATCTTGGTATGTCCCAATTGCTAATCGGTATTTTAATTATTGGGTTTGGTACCTCTATGCCAGAAATGGTAGTTTCTGCCTTGTCAGCTATCAATGGTAGCCCAGGTATTGCATTAGGTAACGCCTACGGCTCTAACATCACTAATATTGCCCTAATTCTTGGTTTAACCGCTTTAATTAACCCATTAAGTGTGCATTTTAGCGTGATCAAAAAAGAACTTCCGATTTTAATTGCAGTCACCGCATTATCTACTTATTTCTTATTGGATTTTCAACTCGGGCAACTTGAAGCCATCACTCTTTTAGTGATTTTTGCTATCTATATAATGTGGACAATTTGGTCAAGCAAAAAGCAACGAGCATCAATTCAAGCTGCGTATGCCGAAGATAAACAAGAAGAAACAATGTCTCTCAAAGCCTCTCTATTTTGGATTATTGGTGGCTTAACATTACTTATTTTAAGCTCTCAATTATTAGTATGGGGGGCGACGACTATCGCCAGCCATTTTGGTGTGAGCGATCTCATCATTGGTTTAACTATTGTCGCAGTGGGAACATCATTACCTGAAGTTGCTGCCTCCATTGCGGCTGCACGTAAAGGGGATGTTGATCTTGCGGTAGGAAATATTATTGGTTCAAACTTATATAACACATTGGCGGTTGTCGGCTTAGCTGGCGCAATTACACCAATTCAAGCTGAACCAGAAATTCTATCACGTGATATTGCAACAATGACGGGGTTAACACTCTTCTTATTTGTATTAGGCTATATCGCCTGTAAACGTGGTGGAAAAATTGGTCGTTTTTCTGGTTTCGTTTTATTATCAAGCTATGTAGCTTATACACTCTACTTAATTCAAAGCGCCGTTTAATAATAAATTTAATCAACAAAAAATGGGGAAATCAACTTCCCCATTTTTTGTTCTCAATTTTTATCTTTAAGTTTAGGTTCAGCCACCAAACAATGTGGCACCACCTTGTAACGGTAATGTTGTTCCATACAGTAACCCTGCTGCAAAAAAGATTAAAATCGCACCACCAATCGCTTTGATTAACACATCTGCATTTTGCTGTGTACGTCCAGAAAATTGATACCATTTTCCTACTTGTACAGCGGTTCCTCTTGCATATCTAACTAATAAAGCAAACAGTGACAGTGTTAAACCTGTGCCAATTGCCATTGCAAGCGTGGCTAAAACCCCCCACCAGTACAAATCAATCATATAAGCTAAAAACAAAATGAAAATCGCACCAGAACAAGGGCGCATTCCGATGCTTAAAACAAGTAAAGCCTGCGATTTCCAATCATTGGCTTGTGATAATTGAGCCTGATTTGGAGCGTGTTGATGACCACATCCACAAGATTCAGGATGTGAAACGTCTGAAATTTTGACCGCACTTTGTCCAACTTTCATTGGTGAACTTGCAATAGTTGATAAATTAAACGCAGTCATTTTCGGTTTAAGAGCGGCTTTCTGTTGGTGTGATTGCAGATACCATTGTTTACCATAGCGTAAGCACCAATAAAGCCCAAGCAATAACATCAATCCAAATGCGCCTCGTTCTAACCAAAGTTGACTTAATTTAAAGTAACGGGAAGATAAATTCAGAATCACGACAACGATTAAAGTGGCTAAAATCGCCACTAGCCCTTGCGTTAAGGAAGACAATAAAGTGAGTTTAATGCTCGTTTTTAACTGTGTTTGATGGGTGGTTAAATAGGTCGCGATAATAAACTTACCGTGCCCCGGGCCCAATGCGTGAAATACGCCATACAAAAAACTAACAATAATTAAGCCAATGCCTGCGGAAGTTTGGTGTAAATTAATCTGATGTAAATAGCCCGACATCAATTGGTTGAAATCACGTTGCCAGTTGGCTATTTGAAAAAAAAGATAAGGAAATAAAAAATAACCTCCTAATCCAAGCAATAACAATATAACAATATATTTACTGGGAAATTTTATTTGCATATTAACTTCACTTTCTGAGCAAAAATAACACCTAAAGAATCATCTTCATCTCGTTGACTTTGATCGAGAGAGTTTGCGTAAAGTCGAATTTTTTCATCAACTTTTGGCTCGATCACTTCGCCACGACAATAAGATGAAATTTGCGAAAAATCGAGCGCACTTTTCACTTCTTGATCGTAATACATCGATACGTAATAAGTCGGATCATAAGTCATTAGAGTGAATTCATTGTCTTTTAGTTCACGCGGTTTCGAAAGTAAGAAGTCAAAATGATATAGCACTTGGCTGCCACTGGATTTCATCCCCGTGTTACGTGGAAAAGCGCTGTATTTGATCTTATTGTTTTGTTTATCAAATAAATAGCTGAAATAATGCTCACTCACAATGTTGCCCATTACATCATCAATCAAGGCTTGTAGTGCCTTTTTGTCACCTTTGGTTTGGCGAATATCGTAAAGCACAGCGGCAGAGCTTGCTTCATCTAAAATCCATTCCATCGAAAAGCCAATGAGTTTTTGGTCTTCCGCTAATACTTTGGTTCGCATTTCAATAAATGCGTGTGGATGAGCAAATAATTGCGTTGAGAAAAGGCTTACACAAAGTATAAGAAGGAATCGTTTCATAAATAGCACCTTAAGTAGAAATCTAAAATTCATATTATCCTAACTTATTAAAAAAAGGGATGATTTTATTAATTTGCTTATTATTTCTTGCTTAATAAATTATATTTTATTGTTAGCTGATTAAAAAATAACCATAAAAACGTTTTTTTTGTGATATTCATCAAATTTATTGTAAAAATAGTTTTGCTATTATGTAAATTTATGTAAAATGCAAATCGTCAAGTGATTGCTTGATATTCATAAAGTTCCTAAATAAAATAATCATAAATAGCTAAACTACTTTCCTACCCTTCCTGAGTGAAGGGTTTTTTTTATCTGTAAGTTAGCTAATCTACCAAATTTCAAGTAAAATAACCGCACTTTTCACTATATAGATTGAGAGAAACTTATGTCATCACAATTTGTTTATACTATGCATCGTGTCGGCAAGATTGTTCCGCCGAAGCGTCATATTTTAAAAGATATTTCTTTAAGCTTCTTTCCTGGAGCAAAAATCGGGGTTCTCGGCTTAAACGGTGCAGGTAAATCGACACTACTCCGTATTATGGCCGGCATCGATAAAGAAATCGAAGGGGAAGCTCGCCCACAGCCGGGAATTAAAATCGGTTATCTTCCACAAGAACCAAAATTAGATCCACAACAAACGGTACGTGAAGCAATTGAAGAAGCTGTTGGCGAAGTGAAAAATGCCTTAACTCGCCTAGATGAAGTTTATGCATTATATGCCGATCCAGATGCAGATTTCGACAAACTTGCTGCAGAACAAGCTGAATTAGAAGCAATTATTCAAGCGCACGATGGACATAATCTTGATAACCAATTAGAACGTGCTGCGGATGCATTACGTTTGCCAGAATGGGATGCCAAAATTGAGCATTTATCCGGTGGTGAGCGTCGTCGTGTTGCACTTTGCCGTTTATTACTTGAAAAACCAGATATGCTATTGTTAGACGAGCCAACCAACCACTTAGATGCGGAATCTGTGGCGTGGTTAGAGCGCTTCTTACACGACTACGAAGGTACTGTGGTGGCAATTACCCACGACCGTTACTTCTTAGATAACGTAGCAGGTTGGATCTTAGAGCTTGACCGTGGTGAAGGTATTCCTTGGGAAGGTAACTACTCTTCTTGGTTAGAGCAAAAAGAGAAACGTTTAGCCCAAGAGCAAGCGGCAGAATCTGCGCGTCAAAAATCCATTGAGAAAGAGTTAGAGTGGGTTCGTCAAAATCCAAAAGGTCGCCAAGCGAAAAGTAAAGCACGTATGGCTCGCTTTGAAGAGCTTAACAGTGGCGAATATCAAAAACGTAACGAAACTAACGAACTCTTTATTCCACCTGGTCCGCGCCTAGGGGATAAAGTGATTGAGGTTCAAGGTTTAACGAAATCTTATGGTGATCGTACATTAATTGATAATCTCTCATTTAGTATTCCTAAAGGGGCTATCGTAGGGATTATCGGTCCAAACGGTGCGGGTAAATCGACCTTATTCCGTATGCTTTCAGGCCAAGAAAAACCAGATGCGGGTACAGTCACCTTAGGTGATACCGTTGTGTTAGCCTCTGTGGATCAATTCCGTGATGCAATGGATGATAAGAAAACCGTGTGGGAAGAAGTCTCTAACGGTCAAGATATCTTACGTATTGGCAACTTTGAAATTCCAAGCCGTGCTTATGTCGGTCGTTTCAACTTTAAAGGTGTTGACCAACAAAAACGCGTGGGTGAATTATCGGGGGGTGAACGTGGTCGTTTACACTTAGCTAAACTTTTACAAGCTGGCGGTAACGTACTATTACTAGACGAACCAACCAACGACCTCGACGTTGAAACCTTACGTGCACTGGAAAATGCGATTTTAGAATTTCCAGGCTGTGCAATGGTTATCTCGCACGACCGCTGGTTCTTAGACCGTATTGCAACGCACATTTTAGATTACGGCGATGAAGGTAAAGTAACATTCTACGAAGGTAACTTCTCTGACTATGAAGAATGGAAAAAGAAAACCTTTGGTGCTGAAGCTACCCAGCCACATCGTATGAAATACAAACGTATTGCAAAATAATGCTCAAAGCCCTAATACAATGTTAGGGCTTTTTCTTTATCTAAACATAAAAATTAAACTGGACGCACACCTAAGGTATGGCAAATCGCATAAGTGAGTTCACTACGGTTTAGCGTGTAAAAGTGGAAATCATTCACCCCTTCACGGGATAACACTCTCACCATATCCATCGCCACGCTCGCTGCGACTAAATTACGGGTGGTTTGATCATCATCTAAGCCTTCATAATTTTTAGCAAGCCAAGCAGGAATTTTCACATTAGTGATTGCTGCCATTTTGACTAATTGTTTAAAGTTCGTCACTGGTAAAATCCCCGGCACAATTTCTGCATCAATCCCAATGGAAGCACAACGATCTCGAAAACGCAGATAACTGTCGATATCAAAGAAAAATTGTGTAATCACGTGGTTCGCGCCTGCATCGATCTTACGTTTTAAATTAATCAGGTCAGCTTGTGCTGATTTTGCTTCTGGGTGCACCTCTGGATAAGCCGCTACAGAAATATCAAAATCTGCCACAGAACGTAAAAGTGCAACAAGATCCGAAGCATAAAATGGTTTCTTTTCATAGCCTTTTGGTTCATCACCACGTAATGCGACGATGCGACGAATACCGCTATTCCAATAGTCTTTTGCAATTTCAACTAACTCTTCTGGTGTGGCATCAATCCCCGTTAAATGCGGTGCGGCTTCTAGACCGGTTTGTTGTTTGATGTTTTTCACCACAGAGTGAGTGCGATCTCGCTCACCCGAATTAGCCCCATAAGTCACAGAAACAAATTTAGGTTTTAATTCTTTTAAGCGATGAATTGAATCCCAAAGGATAGTTTCCATTTTTTCATTTTTAGGTGGAAAAAACTCAAATGACACATTTATCTTACCGTTTAAATCTGCGATATGTTGATTTAAAGTATCGATCTCTTTTGCATAACTCATATAATTCCTCACTACTACATTTAGATGTCTATACTTCCAAATTAAAGAAATATGACATATGTGTCAATTTCAAAAAATTCATTGATAAAATGAATTGAATTCATAATTAAGAGATTTGTGCTAGTGATTGTAATTCGTTATACTTCCAACAAATTTTATCCGCTTTATCATTAATCTACACAATAAAATAAGAGATAAGCACAAGGAGTGAATGGGGCAAATATGAGCAAAAAAACAAAAATCACATTATTGTTGACAAGCATTGCACTGGCTTTAGGGGGGGCAGCGCAATTCTATACCAATCATAAAATCGATCAAAATTTACAGCACTTTCCTTACCATATTAAAGATCGCTTCACAATCAATGTAGTTGAAAAAAACCGTAATTTCTTTGGACGTGAATTAGTCATTACTTTAGAAGATGCTCAACAGAAAAAAACCAATATTATCACCACAAATTTGAGAGCATTGCCTTTTGCCATCACTGCAGAATCCAGAATTCCTCAACAGCTCGTCCACGAATTAAATAAAAAACTCAACATCACCATTGATAAAAATATCATTAATAGCCAATTTTCTGTTGTCGGTGACTATTTGCAGTCACAAATTTTGACAGATTTTCGTGATCTGACGAATAAACCACAACAACTTGAAATTAATATTAATTACGCCTCAAAAACAAAATCAATGGAAATTACAAGCAACCTCTCTGCCTTTAATTATGATGCCAAAAATAAAGTTGAAGGTTTGAAAGGGCAATTTGTATTAACCCCTATTGATGAGCATCAATACGATGTTACTTCTATTGAATTAAATTTAAAAAATGCAGATATATTTTTATTAAATGGTGAAAATACGCATATTAAATTAGAAAATGCAGAGTATGATTTTGAGAAAAATCTGTCTGAAACACATTTTGATACTGATGCGAGATTTAATAGCAAAAAAGTGATTCTGTCGAACAAGTATAAAAAATCGCCGCAAGAAAATATCGTCATTCATCAACTCGATGCCACATTACAACAAAGTGCGGTACCAAGTCACGTAAATTTTTACCACGAGGTAGAAAAGTTTATTCATAATACGCCTTCACTTTCTGATGCGTTTACAACAGTGGCCGGGTTGTTGACAAATAATGAAGGAGTGAAAAGCAAAATTAAGTTGCAAGAATTCATCATTCCTGAAAAGGATAAGCCTTTCATTAATTTGAAAGATGTCAGTTTCTCACTAAATTCCGATCATAAAGACAAAAAAGATGCAGAAGTGGCACTTGAGTGGAATTTAGGGCAGGCAAAAATCTATCTCAGTAATGCCATAGAAACTGATTTCATCACGCTGAATGAACTCAATTCAAAATACAACATTACTCAAATGGATTTAGAAAAGCGTTTAGCGTTCGTACCTTTCTATGCGAAATTATCGAATACAAAACACGATTATCCCACCAAAGATGACGAAGTATTTAAACAAGCGTTAAATCAACTTACAGACGGTTTTAAAGAAAAAAATCAAAATCAATTTAAACTCAAGGCATTAAATTACGGCAATATTATCAATATTAATGGTCTTGAAATTGATTACAAAGATGAACCAAGTGGTGATAATCAATATCAGGCAACATTGAATGCATCACTTAACAAAGTAGGCCATAAAGAGGAAAATCTGGAGGTCAAACAGCTGAAACTGGCGTTACCAATGACATTTGATCATATTAAATCTGTGTTCCTGCCGTATTCTTGCGTATCAAATGAACATTACAAAGCGTTGTGCAAACAAAATTTGTCGCTTAATACAAACATCGAGCTACTCAATACCTTGTGGAAAAATATTGGGGTAAAAATTAACGAAGGAACACTTGATTTACAACTCGACACAAACCCGAGTAGCCAAGCAAATACAGTAAGTGCAACATTAAATCTCGATCTTGACACTCAAAAAATGACAGGTTATTTATTCTCCCCTGAAATGTTGAACGAAGTCATTTTTGATAGCAAAATCAGTATTACAAAAGGGCTATTCTCTCCAAATGAACAAGCCACGGCAGCACGTAAAAAAGGTGCCATCTGGACAATAATAAATCAATTTGTTATTTCGCCGAATGAAGAAATCCCTCCATTCGTGAAAGAAGAGGGAAATAATTACGTCAGTGAAATTCAAAGCAAAGCGGGCAAAATGTTTATCAATGGTAAAACGATGGCGGAAATTGAGGAAATATTATCTCCGAAAGAAGAAGTAATGCCTGAAAATACTTCTGATACTGCTGATACTGCGCCTGAAACTATTCTGGAAGCACCAAACTTGGATGCGACAAAAGAGGCAAATAAATCTGACAAAGATAAACAAAAAGACTTTCAAATAGAAAAACCAGCACAATAAGTCTTCTAACGCTTAAAGTGCGGTCAATTTTTTCATATTTTTATTTTCACAGATAAAAAGAAAAATTGACCGCACTTTTGATAAATCCAATGATGTCGAGCGTTTCTGCTTTACAAAGTGCAAAATCCCCCTAAAATATCCCCCTTTGAATGCTCACTTGCGCGGGCAACTGACTTGTAATCAGACTAACGGAAAATTTATGACTACTTTTACTCCCGAGCTACTTTCGCCTGCTGGCTCATTAAAAAATATGCGTTACGCCTTTGCTTATGGTGCTGATGCAGTTTATGCAGGTCAACCTCGTTACAGCTTACGTGTGCGTAACAATGAATTTAATCACGCTAATTTAAAAATCGGTATTGATGAAGCGCACGCTCTAGGCAAAAAATTCTATGTTGTGGTAAATATTGCACCGCACAACTCAAAATTAAAAACCTTTATTCGCGATTTAGAACCTGTCATTGCAATGGGGCCAGATGCATTAATTATGTCAGATCCTGGCTTGATTATGTTGGTGCGTGAACATTTCCCGCACGTTGCGATCCACCTTTCAGTACAAGCAAATGCAGTAAACTGGGCATCAGTAAAATTCTGGAAACAAATGGGCTTAACTCGTGTGATTTTATCCCGTGAACTTTCATTAGATGAAATCGCAGAAATTCGCCAACAAGTACCAGATATGGAAATTGAAGTGTTCGTACACGGTGCATTGTGTATGGCGTATTCTGGTCGCTGCTTATTATCAGGCTACATTAACAAACGCGATCCAAACCAAGGCACTTGCACCAACGCTTGCCGTTGGGAATACAGCGTGACTGAAGCGAAAGAAGATGAAATCGGCAATATCGTGAATGTGGGTGAAGAAATTCCAGTAAAAAATGTGGCACCAACATTAGGTGAAGGCGATACCACCAGCAAAGTGTTCTTGCTTGCAGAAAGCCAACGCCCTGAAGAGCAAATGTCTGCGTTTGAAGACGAGCACGGCACTTACATTATGAACTCGAAAGATCTTCGTGCTGTTCAACACGTGGAAAAATTGACCGCACTTGGTGTGCATTCATTAAAAATTGAAGGTCGAACTAAATCTTTCTATTATTGTGCGAGAACTGCGCAAGTGTATCGTAAAGCGATTGATGATGCCGTTGCAGGTAAACCATTTGATGAAAGTTTAATGGATACCTTGGAATCATTAGCACATCGTGGTTACACCGAAGGTTTCTTACGTCGCCACACGCACGATGAATATCAAAATTATGATTACGGTTATTCAATCTCTGAACGCCAACAATTTGTTGGTGAGTTCACGGGTAAGCGTAACGAGCAAGGAATGGCTGAAGTGGCTGTAAAAAATAAATTCTTGCTTGGTGATGAAGTGGAAATGATGACACCAAAAGGCAACATTGTGTTCAAAATCCAACGTATGCTTAACCGCAAAAATGAAGAAGTGGAAGCAGGCTTAGGTGATGGGCATTTCGTGTTCTTAGACGTACCTGAAGATATCCAATTAGATTATGCGTTATTAATGCGTAATTTAGTGGATACCAACACTCGTCAGCCACACCAAAAATAAATAATTTTTGAATAACAAAAGTGCGGTGATTTTCTAAAAACTTTATGAAAAATCACCGCACTTTTTTATTATCTTCGCTTTTTGAGCTTTCAATTAAGAGAGCGTAATTTCATCAATTGGCTTACCAAAGCTTGGAATAAAGACCTGAATAAAATAATCCATTTCTTCACTATGCCATTGATGCATCAATGTTTCTAAACGCCCTTTTGCTGCCTTAAATTCTTGATTACCATTTTCAAGCTCAAATTGCGCTTTGATATAAGCACAAATTAAATCCGCTTGTTTAACAATATGCTTTTCTTCAGGCGAAAATTCTTCTGAGTTGAGATAAGGTGAAAACGTAGCTTGTAGCTCTGGCGGTAACAACGAAATTAAATGTAACTCTGCCGCACTTTCAATCTCTTTATATGCGTGCGTAATTTCCGCATTAAAATATTTGATAGGTGTTGGTAAATCACCAGTGAAAATTTCTGATGTATCGTGATACATCGCCATCACTGCAATTTTATCTGCGTTCACTTGCCCCTGATAAAACTGATTTTTGATTAATGCTAATGCGTGAGCCACAAAAGCCACTTGTAAGCTATGCTCTGCTAAATTTTCTTTCTCAAGATTGCGCATTAAAGACCAGCGCTGAATTAATCTCAAACGATCTAAACAAGCAAAAAAATGACTGGTTTGAATTTTTATTTCTGACATAACTAATTACTTGGATATTCTTCAATGATAACTGGCAATTCAATTTGTTTGCCTAAACGTAAAATACGCACTTTTAATTCAGTATTCGGGCGTGTATTGCTGATCACTTGCATCATTTGCGCTGGTGAAACCGCCTCGACATCACCCACTTTTAAAATAATATCACCGGCTTGTACACCAGCTTTGCCTGCAGGGCTGTTCGGGCTCACGTTGGTAATTAGAATCCCTTTTTCCACATTGACACCTTGTCCATTATTGAACAAAATATCGCTTTGTACGCCAAAATAGCCACGAATTACTCGCCCATCACGAATAATTTTTTTCATCACATCATTGGCAAGTTCAATAGGAATGGCGAAATTCAAGCCTTCAGCGATTTCACTGGATGTTTTGCCAATACTTAACGTATTAATCCCAATTAGCTCACCTAATGAATTGATTAATGCCCCACCAGAGTTACCACGATTGACTGAAGCATCCGTTTGGATAAAGTTTTGACGGCCAACAAAATCACCTACTGCATTGCGACCAACCGCACTGATAATCCCTTGCGAAACGCTTTGCCCCAAGTTATAAGGGTTACCAATTGCCAGTACCACATCACCCACGTGCGCTTGTCGTTTTAAATTCTGCGGAATTATAGAGAGGTTATCAGCACGAATTTTTAATACCGCTAGATCTGTCAAGCTGTCAGAGCCGATTAAACTTGCATCAAAAATCTGCCCATTTTGTAGCGCCACGACAATTTGATCTGCATTTTGGATAACGTGTTTATTGGTGAGAATATAACCATCTTTTGACATAATCACGCCAGAACCTAAGTTGCCGACTTCGAGCTGATCACCGCTGTTTGATGAAAAAGAGCGGTTATACACATTCACAACCGCAGGGGAAGCAATACGTACCGCTTCTTTAAATGACATTGGTTCTGACTGGAACATTTTTAATTGGTTGAGTTTAGGCAACGCAAATAAAATAAATGCCGCACAGGCTAAACCAATAAACACTGAGCGGATAAGTTTTCTTAACATTTTGGCTCCTTCACGAGGGGATGATAAATAGATTTCACATCATCACCAATCCGTTCTATTGAGTACAATTTCCATTGTGAAGCATCAGCTAACTTGGTCAAATGTGGCAATTTGCATAACCCTCTTGCCTCATCACCCAATAATTTCGGTGCGGTATAAATAATTAATTCATCGACTAAATTCGCTTCAATTAATGCTCCCGCCAAAGTTGCACCGGCTTCAATCCACAAAGTATCAATTTGGCGTTTACCGAGTTCAATCATTAAATTGTGCAGATATTCTGCATTATCGTCTAAAATAATTTGCTCACAAGATTGTGGATAGTCAGATAAATCACGTTCAGATTTACTCACCAACCAAACTGGCGAATCCACTTGGAATAAGCGTTGTGTTGGTTGAACTTGATTTTGGGAATCTAAAATCACACGAATAGGTTGGCGCAAATTTTCTTGTTGATATTGCTTCTGAACTTGTTCTTGCAATTGTTCCCAACGCACATTCAATAAAGGATCATCTGCAATCACGGTGCCACTAGCAGACAAAATCGCCGAGGCTTTGGCGCGTTCCGCTTGCACATTTTGACGGGATAGCTCGCTTGTAATCCACTTGCTTTCGCCATTTGCCAATGCAGTACGTCCGTCTAAACTCATTGCCATTTTAAGCTGAACAAATGGCTTGCCCGTACGCATACGTTTTAAAAAGCCACGATTCAACCACTCTGCTTTTTCTTCTAATAAACCGACCGCACTTTCAATGCCCTGCTCCGATAACATTTGCAAGCCTTTGCCAGCCACTTGCGGATTGGGATCGAGCATTGCACTGACCACTCTCGCCACGCCCGCTTCAATTAAGCCCTTCGCACAAGGTGGCGTACGCCCAAAATGAGAACAAGGCTCTAAAGTCACATAAGCCGTTGCACCTTTGGCTTGCTCACCTGCATCACGTAACGCCATCACTTCTGCGTGCGGTTCACCCGCTTTAAAATGGAAACCTTTACCGACAATAATGCCGTCTTTTACCAATACACAACCGACTGATGGATTAGGTGTTGTAGTAAATTGACCTTGTTCTGCCAAATCCAACGCCATTTGCATAAACACGACATCTTGTGCGCTAAACTCGCTCATTTTAATCCCTTAAATTCTCAATTTCTTTACTAAACTGGTTAATATCATCAAAACTCAAATACACTGATGCAAAACGAATATAAGCTACTTTGTCTAATTTTTTTAATTCTTCCATCGCTAAGGTGCCAACTAATTTGCTCGGCACTTCACGCTCCCCTGTTGTACGTAAACGATGAATAATATGGCTGATTGCTTGTTCCACATCATCGGCACTCACTGGGCGTTTTTCCAATGCGTGTTGAATGCCTCGACGTAATTTTTCCTCATTAAAAGGCTCACGTGTACCGTCATTTTTAATGATTTTTGGAACGATCAACTCGGCGGTTTCAAAAGTAGTGAAACGCTCGTGACAATTGCCACATTCACGACGACGGCGTACTTGATAACCATCAGACACCAAACGACTGTCGATCACTTTAGTTTCTTCAGTAGAACAAAAAGGGCAATGCATAGTGTCTCCTAAAAAAAATAATCAATAAAATGAACTTTATCTTAACAAAGTTTAGATTTATTGACGATGACTATTTCCCAACTTTGCTTAAGATCTAACTCATTCAAACTGCGGTAATTTAAAACCTGCCAACTCGAAAAAAGTGCGGTAAGAGTTTGCTTTATTTTCTAAGCTCACCGGATAGGCTCTTGAGGTGGAAGGTAAGCGATACAAATGCAATTCTCGCTCCGCATAATGAAAGCTGACAAACTGATTGGTTTTCGGTGGTTTTATCTTTTCAGACAATAAGCTCAAAATGGTTTCTGTGGCTTTACCCCCAGTGGTAAATAACCAACGGCAATTTGGCACTTCATTTAACGCAGCCACTAAATCAACAGGCTCCACCACCGTTAAAAATTTGTCTGACGCATTATCTTTTTCACGAATGGCACTATGAATGGTCGAACATAACCCAATTCCCCATTTACGCAAAAATGCTTCAATACGCACAGGATCAAAGCGTTTTTCACCTGACACTTGAAAATACTGAGGATCATTGAAAAACAATAATCCATAAATCCGCCACATATCATTTTGAAAATTTGGATAATGAAAATGCATACAACGTTTATCCTCTTTTGGCGGAAACGTCCCCATCATCATAACTGTTGCTTGTGGCGGGAAAATGGGAGGAAAAGGATGGGTTTCAATAAGTTTTATCATATTTTACTTTTAAAATTTCAGTATGTGGATTATCTACGTTTTTACCATAAATAGATTTATATGTAATTTTGATACTTATTCCATTTTCTAAAATAGAAAGAATTTGTTGCTGACAAATGTCTCTCATATCGTATAGCACTTTGTAGATTAACTCTTCTTCATCCATTTGGCTTATTGATTTTGATGTAATTAACGTTCTGTGATAAGAATCTTTTACGTTTTGATTATCTAATTCAGGATAAATAATTAAAGGAATACTCTCTCCAGCTACAATACCTGTATTTACAGAAATCATACCTTGTGGAAAAGCCCTACAACTTTTATTAAAATCAAATCCATTATCATCAAAAATATTTTTTACAATGTTATATTCACTTTGCATAGAAGAATTAGATAAATGATATGTATTTCTATGGGTAGATATGGAAATTGAGGTTATAAATGCAGGACCTAATCCCGTATTTTTTATAAGTAACCCAAAATAAGGGCGTCCATCTCCATTTGGGAAAAAATATCTATCAACACTCAACTTTAAGTAAGGTTTTGTATTCGTTTCCTGTTGTTTCTGAACAGAAAAACAAGAATACATAGCAATACAGATAGATAATATTGAAAAGAAGTGCAAAATAAAAAATTTTTTGATCATAATAATTCCTAATAATATAAAAAAACCGCACTTAAAGTGCGGTTAAATCTCAGGTAATTTTATAGCGCTTTCAAGATATCATCCACGCGATCTTTTGCATCCCCAAAGAGCATTTGGGTGTTGTCTTTAAAGAATAATGGATTTTGTACGCCTGCATAGCCCGTATTCATTGAACGTTTGAATACGATAACGTTTTGCGCTTTCCAGACTTCTAACACTGGCATCCCTGCGATAGGGCTGTTTGGATCGTCCATTGCTGCAGGGTTTACTGTGTCGTTTGCACCGATAACCAATACCGTGTCCGTATCAGCGAAATCTTCGTTAATTTCGTCCATTTCTAATACGATATCGTAAGGCACTTTTGCTTCTGCAAGTAATACGTTCATATGACCTGGTAAACGGCCTGCAACAGGGTGAATACCAAAACGTACATTCACACCACGCTCACGCAATTTTTGGGTAATTTCAGCCACTGGATATTGTGCTTGTGCAACGGCCATACCGTATCCCGGAGTGATGATTACAGAGCTTGAATTTTTAAGTAATTCAGCCACTTCTTCTGCTGTAGTTTCAAGGTGTTCGCCTTGTTCTTCATCGCTACTTGCAACGGGATCGTTACCGAAACCACCTGCAATAACGCTGATGAAAGAACGGTTCATTGCTTTACACATAATGTAAGAAAGAATCGCACCTGATGAACCTACTAACGCACCTGTTACGATTAACAAGTCATTGCTTAGCATAAAGCCTGCTGCAGCTGCTGCCCAACCAGAATAAGAGTTCAACATTGACACCACAACTGGCATATCCGCACCACCGATTGATGCTACTAAATGCCAACCGAATGCTAACGCAATCGCCGTCATTAATAACACAGGGAAGATATTTTCTGGGCTATTTAAGAATGACACCATTAATAACGCAGAAGCAATAATCGCCGCTAAATTCAATTTATGACGATGTGGCAAAGTTAACGCTTTTGAATTAATAATCCCACGTAATTTACCAAACGCCACCACCGAACCTGTGAATGTCACCGCACCGATGAAGATACCAAGGAATACTTCCACATTATGGATATTACTTAATACTTGTTGTTCAGCTAAAAATGCTGCTTGTGCTGCTGCATCTAAATTGGCTGGCATTGCTGCTTCTTGGTGTAAACCATAGCTATTAAAGCCAACTAATACGGCTGCTAAACCAACAAAGCTGTGTAAAATTGCCACAAGCTCAGGCATTTCGGTCATTTCAACTTTTAATGCACGTTTGATACCGATTACCGCACCAATCGCCATTGCGATTAAAATCCAAAGTGTGCCTTCTGATTCTGGGCCGAAAATAGTTGCGACTAAAGCGATTGTCATACCGACAATACCATACCAACAACCTGCTTTTGCAGTTTCGTGTTTAGAAAGACCTGCTAAGCTCATAATGAAAAGTAATGCTGCAACGATATAAGCAGCTTGTACTAAACCTTCAGACATTGCTTACTCCTTAATCTTTTCTAAACATTGCAAGCATACGCTGGGTGACTTTGAATCCCCCGAAAATATTGATACTTGCGACTAAAATTGCAACAAATGCCAAGATACTAATAAAGAAGTTACCTTGTGCGATTTGTAATAATGCACCAACAATGATGATGCCTGAAATCGCATTGGTTACCGCCATAAGTGGTGTATGTAGTGCGTGGCTTACATTCCAAACCACGTAATAACCGACTACACAAGCCAATACGAATACCGTGAAGTGCGATAAAAATGCCGCTGGAGCAACTGCTGCCACAGCCATAAATAACGCGGCAGCCCCTGCCATCACACCATATTTCACACGAGGATCCGTTGGTTTTTCTTCTTTTTTCTCTACTGGTGCAGCTTTCGCTTTTTGTGGTTGAGCAGACACCTGAATTGGTGGTGCGGGCCACGTGACTTCACCTTCACGAATCACTGTCACACCACGTAACACCACATCTTCAAAATCAATATTGATATTACCGTCTTTTTCTTTACACAATAATTTCAGTAAGTTGACTAAGTTTGTACCGTAAAGTTGAGAAGATTGAGTTGGTAAACGGCTTGGTAAATCTGTGTAACCAATGATTTTCACTTGGTTATCAGTCACTACAACTTCACCTGCTTTTGATAACTCACAGTTACCGCCCGTCGCTGCAGCTAAATCCACAATCACAGAACCTGGTTTCATTGATTCTACCATTTCTTTGGTGATTAAACGCGGTGCGGGTTTGCCAGGAATTAATGCAGTGGTGATAATAATATCCACTTCTTTGGCTTGTTCTGCATAAAGGGCTAAAGCTCTGCGGTTAAATTCTTCCGACATCACTTTTGCATAACCGTCGCCGCTACCGCCTTCCTCTTGGAAATTAATCTCAAGGAAACTTGCGCCCATACTTTCGACCTGCTCTTTTACTTCAGGACGAGAGTCAAACGCACGTACGATTGCACCTAAACTATTTGCAGCACCGATTGCAGCTAAACCAGCCACACCAGCACCAATCACTAACACTTTTGCAGGTGGCACTTTACCCGCTGCCGTAATTTGCCCAGTAAAGAAACTACCAAACTCGTGAGCTGCTTCCACAACCGCACGGTAACCTGCAATGTTTGCCATCGAGCTTAATGCATCCAATGACTGTGCACGTGAAATACGTGGCACCGCATCCATTGCAAGCACATTAATTTTCTTCGCGGCTAATTTTTCCATCAACTCTGGATTTTGTGCAGGCCAAATAAAGCTCACTAAAGTCGCACCTTCTTTGATTAACGCAATTTCTGCATCTGTTGGTGCATTGACTTTAAAAATAATATCTGACTGCCAAACCTGCTCTACTGAGCCAAGTTTTGCGCCTGCTGCTGCAAATGCTTGATCTTCAAAACTCGCTTTAAAACCTGCGTTATGTTCAACAATCACTTCAAAGCCAAGCTTTAAAATTTGCTGCACAGTTTTCGGCGTTGCCGCCACACGACTTTCGTTATCAAGCAGTTCTCTAGGTACACCAATTAACATAATGTTTCCTTCAAATTGATTGATGATAATTTTTGAGTAAAACCTTACTCCCCTAAAAGATGACAATAAGTCAATACTGTTCCACTCTACCACTTATTGTTTTAAAGTTGAAAAAGTTTTTATCACTTTTATGGCTCATTTAACGTTATTTATTTAATGCCTATCAAAAATAGAAAATGTCTAAAATTGTTTATTTCTAACTCACTCATTCATATAAGGATTTAAAATCTCACTTTTATCTGCAAAACTTTTTTAAAATTCACCGCACTTCCTTCCAAAACAAACAAAAGTGCGGTGGATCTTTGACAGATTTTTACTTGCCAAACACAAGAAAATTCCGCAAGATAATGCCACTTTTTCCAAATGATTTATAGGTATTTTCTATTATGCAACTTCCTGCGCTTCAATCCGCTACGCTTATTCGCCGTTACAAACGTTTTCTCGCTGATGTTCAATTAGATAATGGCGAGGTGCTGACTATCCATTGTGCCAATACTGGGGCGATGACAGGCTGTGGTGAGGCGGGTGATGTTGTGTGGTATTCCCGTTCTGATAGCCAGACTCGTAAATATCCACATTCTTGGGAATTAACCCAGCTCAAAAATGGCAAAATGGTGTGTATTAATACTCATCGTTCTAATCAATTAACTTTCGAAGCATTGCAAAATAAGCAAATTAAAGAATTGGCAATGTATGATCAAATTCTGCCTGAAGTGAAATATGGTGAAGAAAATAGCCGCATTGATTTTTTATTGAAAGCAGAAGGCTTGCCTGATTGCTATGTTGAAGTGAAATCGGTCACTTTAGTGAAAAACACGATTGGAATGTTCCCTGATGCAGTTACAACACGCGGTCAAAAACATTTGCGTGAATTAATGGCAATGAAAAAACAAGGGCATCGTGCAGTGGTCTTTTTTGCGGGCTTACATAATGGATTTGACTGTTTTAAAGTTGCAGAATATATCGACCCTGAATATGACAAATTATTACGAGAAGCCATTCGAGAAGGTGTGGAAGTCTATGCTTATGCGGGTGAATTCTCATTTTCTGATGGAAAACCGACCGCTCTTTCTTTAACAAATTTAGTACCTTATGTGGGAAATAAAAAATCAAGTTAATTATTGAGAATAATTTTCATTAAAGTTGTTGACTTTATTTTTGAGAACTATTATCATTTAAACCATTCAAACAACAATAGATAATCACTCCAACATTTGAACGCCTCCTCCCCCACAAAGAGGCGTTTTTTTTATGCAAAATTTGCGTAAAACTCACCGCACTTTTTTCCTATTATCAAACAACAAAGGCAAATCGCCTCTCCGTTACAAGCATCACCACTATAACCCCCATCTGCCACAGAATGATTATGAAAGGTTTCAATTTCTTTTTTTACTTTTATATTCGGCCACTTGATCTTTTAAGAAGACGTTATTTTTTCCTACGATTGCTTTATTTTGCGATGTCCCTTATACAGCTATCGTATCTAAATTAGTTGTGGCATAAGATTGAGGAATACTCAATAAAAACAGAAGTAACGTGGTAACAAGGCTTTTTTCCTTAAAATACAGACTATTATGACTTTTTCATAAAATGCTCTCCATAAATTAAAATTAATAGTTATTAATTCTATTAATGATCATTTTTTTATTGCGGTTGGGTAATTTAATTTTTGTGAAGCAAGACACAAATTTTGTCTATTTTTTGTAAACGCTACCAAGCCGAGCGCTATTTAAGCTCAAGAAAAGTGATAAAGATTAATCGCGGATAAAGCCAAGTCTAGGCTTTTCATTTATTGAATAATCACTATAATGTAGAGTTTTATATTGAATAACACAGGATAAAATAATGACGGATATCAATACAGTCCTCGCCGAGTTGAAACGCGGTGTAGATGAAGTGCTTTCAGAAGCTGATTTAATCGAAAAATTAAAAGAAAATCGCCCTTTACGCGTCAAATTAGGTGCTGACCCAACTGCTCCAGATATTCACTTAGGACACACTGTTGTATTAAATAAATTACGTCAATTCCAACAATTCGGGCACGAAGTGATCTTCTTAATCGGTGACTTCACTGGTATGGTTGGTGACCCATCTGGCAAAAACAGCACCCGCCCACCGCTTAGCCGTGAAGATGTTCTACGCAATGCTGAAACTTATAAACAACAAATCTACAAAATTTTAGATCCGCAAAAAACTCGCATTGTATTTAACTCAAGCTGGTTAGGTGAGTTAGGGACTGAAGGGATGATTCGTTTAACATCTAACTATACGGTTGCACGTATGTTAGAGCGTGATGATTTCAAAAAACGTTTTGGTAACAATCAACCTATCGCAATTCACGAATTTATTTATCCATTATTACAAGGTTATGACTCTGTTGCGCTAGAAGCAGATATTGAGCTTGGCGGTACAGACCAAAAATTCAACTTACTTGTAGGCCGTGAATTACAAAAATCAGCAGGTCAAAAACCACAAGTAGCAATCACATTACCATTATTAGTAGGCTTAGACGGCGAGAAGAAAATGTCGAAATCGCTTGGTAACTACATTGGTGTAACTGAAGCTCCAAGCGAAATGTTTGGTAAAGTGATGTCGATTTCTGATGATTTAATGTGGGATTGGTACAACTTACTTTCATTCCGCCCATTAACTGAAATTGCACAGTTAAAACAAGAAGTAGAAAGTGGTCGTAACCCACGTGATGTAAAAGTATTACTTGCGAAAGAAATTATCGCGCGTTTCCACTCTGAAGCAGATGCAGAAGCAGCGGAACAAGAGTTCATCAATCGTTTCCAAAAAGGTGCAATTCCAGATGAAATGCCAGAATTTACTTTCGAAGGCGAAATAGGATTAGCAAACTTACTAAAAGAAGCTGGCTTAGTTGCATCCACTTCAGAAGCAAACCGTATGGTTCAGCAAGGTGGTGTAAAAATCGACGGTGAAAAAGTCGAAGATGCAAAATTAACCATTTC
Organism: Bisgaard Taxon 46; assembly: GCA_049941595.1. Classification (GTDB taxonomy): domain Bacteria; phylum Pseudomonadota; class Gammaproteobacteria; order Enterobacterales; family Pasteurellaceae; genus Pasteurella. The sequence goes on along the minus strand of JBNFNA010000004.1, from coordinate 158,342 downwards.
AGCAGGCACCGCAGTTTACCAAGTTGGGAAACGCAAATTTGCTCGAGTTACTGTAAAATAATTTTATTTTGACGATCACTTCATTAATGAGATGCACATAATATGGCATCTCTTTTTTATTGACCTTTCTTTTCATTGTTTTCATAAACAAACATAAACTGAATATTATTTGATCTAAAATTGTATTAGAATTAAACTAAATTACAAAGATTAATCGTTTCAATCAATGATAAGAATATCATTGATTATCTCCCACTAGAAAAGGATCCTAATATGAAAATAAGAAAATTATCATTCCCAAAAACAGCGATCAGCACTCTAATTGGCGCATTACTTTTTAATCTGCCTTTAACCTCTTCCGCCTCTATTGATGAAAAAATTGATGAAGCGATCAAAAATATTAAACAGCTTGAAGCTGCAACACAATACAACAAAATAGAAGTCAAAGATCAACCAGGCAGTTTCAGTCTTAATGAAGATGAAAAAGGTTTTGTTACATTTAATGTCTTTTATGATGCAACTAGAAGCTATGCGGTTTATTCCAACTATAAACCACATACTGTACGAGTACTCAATAAAGTCCACTTAGAAAGCTGGGCAGAAGTGTTCACTAGCCGCCACGGCCACTATATTAAGCATCTTTATTTTGTGGAAAATGAAGGAAAAATCTTAGGCACAGCAAATAATGCGAATGCAATGACACTTTTTGCACCTAATGTCTATTTTCATAATAAAAAAACGGGTGACGTTGTAGGGAAAACTTATACGCCTTTAGTAATGGCAAATCTATCTGGTGGTCCAGAAAATAGTGTGATTGTACTTGATAACGAAGGCTCAATGTCTAATTTAGATAATGGTTCCGCAGCTTATATGAGTGGTCAAAATATATTTATGATCAATAGAGAAAGCGGAAAATTCAAATCCCCAATGAGGTTGAATGCTAAAAAAGTTGCTTACTTCAAAAATATCGGTCAAATTGAAGGTACATTTCCTAGCGAAATTTATGCCTCTGAATTACAAGGTGAAAATACTGGCCTCATTAGTGGTGGTTTAGATATTGAGGCAAATGAAGGTGATTTTTTCAATACTGGAATCATTAAAGGTAAACTTCTACTTTCTAAGCATTCAGTAAATAACCCTAAATTTTTCACCTTACACTTACAAAATGGCACAGTGGAAGGCGATATTAATATCGCAAATCGTGAAGCGCCTACCGAAGTGCTGATTAATTCAAAAAGCAAGATTACAGGAAATATTCACGCTCACGGTCCTGATGACATTTTAAAACTACTTGAGAGAGGCAGTATCTCTGATCCAGATAAATTTAAAGGCTTTGAACATCTTGCGTTAGAAGGTGACTGGGTACTTGATGATGCAGAATTACAATTTAGCAAATCTGTCATTATGGAAAAAGGAACCTTGCGTTTAAATGGCGGTCAGCTAAATTCACAACGTATTTTTAACTCTAAAGAAGCAGATATCATCACCAATGAAAATTATTTATTTAATGGTTCATTGGTCAATGAGGGGCGATTACTCTTCTTATCTGACGATCAAGAATATAATACCCTCACAGTCTCAGATGATTACCAGGGCAATGGCAAAATCGTGATGAGAGTGAATGTGGGAGCAACCGCATTAACACACGATAAATTACTCATCAACCGACAGGCTTCGGGATCTACAGGAGTTGAAATTATCAATCCTAATTCCACTCTCGAACAGCGAATGAAAGGTAAAGCTAAACTTATTGAAACTTTAGGTTCAACAGAAAATGCCTTCTATCTCGTGCAAGATAAATTTGGGGGCTATAAATATCGTCTTTCTCCAATAACTGAGAATAATCAGGTGAACTGGTATTTATATCAGTTAATTCGCAATGAGTTGGGTAACTTCGCTTCTTCTGTTTCAGCAGGGCAACAGCTATTTACGTTCTCATATTATGATCGTTTAGGTGCAACCAAAGCGGATAATAAAGATCGCCTTTGGGTGCGTACCTTCTATAACCGCCATAAAAATGGTTTAGTGAATAGCGACATTAAAACAACAAGCAATGCTTATGGATTACAAATCGGTTATGATTTTGGTGATGTAATGCTCAATGACAAGCAGTGGAAATACGGCGCATATATCAATGTAGGTATGGATAATGCGAGGGCGCAAGCTGCACCAGATGATGAACAAACCAAAAGTAAGTTAAGGGCCTACGGTGCAGGCCTATATGCCTCTTTAACTCATTCAAACTGGTATGTTGATAGCTGGCTAGGATATAACCACTTGAAAAATCGCGTGACATCCGCGGATAGTGCAATGCACTATTCAATGAATGCCTTCCAAACATCTCTTGAAACAGGCTATCAATATGTTTTACCGCATAACTGGACACTACAACCGCAGTTCCAAGTGATTTATAGCCGCTTGTCTAAACCTGCATTGGAAGAATTCAAACTCGTAGGAAGAACAAACCTCACTACCAGAGTAGGTGTGCGTTTATCAACACCAGAAACTTCATTTGCAGGCAATCCATTTGTCGAGTTGAACTGGTTACATAATAAAAATCGTCCAGGTGTTTCCGTAGAGGATGAAACATTTTATGTTGCAGGCAACCGCGATCTCAAAGAAGTGAAAGTGGGCTTAGATAACGTAAAAATTGGTACAAATGCTTCTATTTGGGGACATTTTGCTCACCGCTTTGGCAAAGATGGATACCGTGACAATTCACTTCGTTTAGGTGTTAGCTATAAATTCTAATCCCTATAAAAAAACTGACTGCCTTGCTAAAAGTGCGGTCAGTTTTTTATTATTTTGTCCGAAATACAATTCAAGTTTGAGGTTAGTTCTGTGTCACTAAACGCCGCGGATGAATAACGTTACGCTCATCTACTAACGCAACACCCAAGAATTGCTGCTTATCCGAAAACAACCGAACTTGACCATAAATCTGTTGCAGATTGTCAAACTTCACACGTTGACCAAAACCAATGGCTTTGCTCTGCTCTTCAGTTAACATTAAAGCTGGTAACTTAGAAACTGCACTGTCCACAGGCAATAAATACTGATCAAGTACAGCAAGCTCTTGTTGCTCTGCTAATTCTTGTAGACGATTCCAATCCATCATTGCTTCCACAGGATAGTCAGCTACCGCAGTACGACGTAATACTGTTACGTGAGCACCACAACCTAAATACTCACCTAAATCATCAACCAATGTGCGAATATAAGTTCCTTTAGAGCAATGCACATCTAAAGTTAAATAAGGGACATTGTATTCAATAAAGTTTAATTCAAAGATCGTGATTGGACGAGCTTCACGCTCCACCGTAATGCCAGCACGCGCATATTCATACAACGGTTTACCTTGATGTTTCAAGGCAGAAAACATTGTTGGCACTTGCATTAAATCACCACGAAAATTGGGCAATGCGGCAAGAATATCTTGTTCTGTCACATTCACTGCTCGGGTTTCAACGACTTGCCCTTCCGCATCTGAGGTATCCGTACGCTCACCTAATTTTGCTGTCACTTGATAACGTTTATCCGCATCCAATAAGAACTGTGAAAATTTAGTTGCTTCGCCCAAACAAATTGGCAGCATACCTGTTGCCAATGGATCTAATGCGCCTGTATGCCCAGCCTTATTAGCTTGAAACACACGTTTGACCTTTTGCATAATGTCATTTGAGCTCATCCCTTGAGGTTTATCAAGCAAAAAAACGCCGTCAATATCACGTCCACGTTTACGAGGTTTTGACATTATTTTTCCTCTGATACGACTTCATCTTCGTCATCAATATGACGCTCTTTATCTTGGCGAACCACATTAGTCACCAGGTTAGACATACGCATCCCTTCAATTAAAGAGCGGTCATAAATAAAACGAATTTCAGGTACAATACGTAAACGCATTGCTTTACCTAATAAACTGCGAATATAAGGCGATGCTTTTTCAAGACCTTTCATTCCTGCTTCAATTGCGGCTTCATCATTATCAAATAAGAAAGTTACAAAGACCTTTGCATATGCAAGATCGCTTGATACTTCAACATCAGAAACTGTCACCATACCAATACGAGGATCTTTGACTTCACGCTGTAAAATCACCGCAATTTCTTTTTGAATTTCTTGTGCAACGCGATCACTACGTTTAAATTCTCTTGCCATTTGCTTTTCCTTTCTTTTTCATTAAGGCGTGTATTTTGTCATAAATACCGTATTTTTAATACAGATAACTGAACGATCAAGGCAAATTTATTCAATTTTTCTTAACAATTTTTTATCTCCCTATTAAAAAGAAATCAGTTTTAACAAGGATTGCTTATTTAGCACAAAATGTTATGGTATTGATGCTTTCTTCAACAAATTAGGAGGCTTTATGAATTTTTTTAAACATTATTTCGTCACATTATTAGCAAGTTTATTGTTAACAGCCTGTAACGGTGGGTTCACTGAAGCCTTATATGACAGAGATGTTCAACCAGAGAAAATCCGTTTTGTGGTTGAAAAAGATAATCTTTACTTCTTTGGTTTCACGCCAGATAAAAAAATTGCGGCATTTGGCCAGAAATACCATTATCTTTTAGAAGAAATAAATCCGAAAAATAATCAGATGATTGCTCGATTAGTGAAATTGCCTTTTAAACAACATATTTATTCACAAATTGGGATTATTGAAAGTACAAAAGAAAAACCTGCTGAAATCACCACAAACCTGTATTTAGTCTTAGATATCAGTAAATTAAGCTCGAAAGAGTTGAAGATTGCCACAAAACTCGGATTTAAAAATAAAGCCTATAAAAATGGGCTTTACAGTATGATCAAGCAATACCAAAACAAAATTGATTTGGCAAAATTAGATAAAGAAAAGAAAATTTGGCATCGTGAAATTGCGCTTGTTGGTCATCGTTATTTGCCTAAAGCTGGGGTCAATTATGTAGCCAAAAATCATTCCCCATTTGCTGAAGCAGTAGAAATCCATACTGAGACTGAATACCTCCCAACAGAAAGCAAACCTAGCACAAGCACTATTCTACTTAGCCCATTTACCGCGCTCGCAGATATCACAACAGGCATTGTTGCAGTACCTGCTTATATCGGTTTAAAAGCGGCTTGTATTGGTCAAAGCAATGGATTTGTTTGTAAGTAAAAGGAAAAAAGGATGTCAAATGACATCCCTTTATTTATCGTAATTTAAGCATTATTTCTTTAAGTTAGCTAAGCGTTCTTGAGCAACCTCGGTTAGAGAGCCTTTTTCTTTTAACACTTCTTGATACCAATGAATAGCTTGCTGTTTGTTTTTCTTGGTGCCTTCGCCGTGTTCATACATCAATGCAATGCGATATTTCGCATTATAATCGCCCGCTTCCGCTGCTTTTTTAAACCACTTAAATGCATTTTTAAGTTGTTTCAGTTCATTCTCATAAATTTGCCCTAAAACGACCATTGCATCTTGCGAACCGGAGTTTGCTGTGCGTTCAAATAATTTTATGCTGTGCTTAATATCTTTTTTTACACCGTGGCCTTGCAGATAAAACACGGCTAAATTATTAATCGCTTTTACACTCCCCTTTTCTGCGGCCTCGCTAAACCACCAATAGGCTTTTTCTAGATCTTGAGGTGTACCTTGCCCTTTCGCATACAAAATACCCAAGTTAGCTTGTGCTTGATAATCCCCTTTTTGTGCTAATGGTAGAAGCAGTTGAAATGCCATTTCCCAGTCTTGTTTTTCTGCGGCTTTCACTACCATTTCACGGCGTTCTTCATCACTCATTTCTGAGAATGGATCGTTATTTTGTGCTTCTTCAATCTGTTTATGAACTCGCTCTGAAATGACCTCTGACAATTGTGTCACTTTCTGCGCAACATCAAGCTCAGGCTGAACAGCGTTCACTAAGCCTGCACTTGAGCACAAAATCAAACAAAGCCATTTAGATAATTTCATAATTACACCTTATAACGTTGCAACTAATAACATAACAAAAAATAAAAGTGAAACCACCATTTCAATTAAACCGACTTGTTTTACGGATAATTTAACTTTGGGTAACCAAATTGCACGAATTAATGACGGAACAAATGCCAATGCTAACAAATATTGTTGCAAAGGTAAAAAGATCAAGACACAAGCTAGGTGAAAAATAATTGATGCTTGTAAATAACGTGGATTTTTGCGCTCACGCATTACCGATTTCACATAAAGCGTCGTACCAATAAAAAATAAACTCGGGTAAATCGCAACCCACCAGATTTTATGATCAAAAGTGCGGTCAGAAAAATAATAAGATGCCATTCCTGCAATCGCAAAAATAACAATGCCAGCAAGATCATTTAATAATGCTCGTTCGTCTTTTTGTCTGACATAATAAATATTCACAGCAACAAGTGGGAGCATTGCCAACACAAAATAAACCACCTGCCATTCATACCATAACGCTGGAATAGCGAACAATAAACTGGTCGTACCATAAATCCAAGTCCATTTTATATTGTTGGGTAAATTGCGACCTTTGAATAAATTCAGGAAAGGATAAGTCATTAAATAAAGGCTAAACCAAGCAAGCAAAAGGAAAAAATGCATCCACACTGGTTTTGCCATTAACATTCCATATAAAAATGGCATTAATGCCATCACAATTGCACCGTGCTGATTTGAAATTAGAAGTTTCATAACGCCTCTAGTGATAAAAAGAATTAAGTTGCGTAATTGTAACGAGTTTGATACAAAATAGATATATTATTCATTCTTGCAACACAGTTAGGGAGGTTAAAAATGGGCAAAGTGCAACGTTTTCATTCAAATGAACGATTATCAGAAATGGCAATTTATAACGGCGTAATTTACTTATCAGGTCAAGTACCAGAAACCACATTAGATGCGGGAGCTTACGAGCAAACAAAAGAAGTTCTCAGTCTTATTGATAAACTTCTTGCAGAAGTAGGTTCAAATAAAAGCCGAATTATTAATGCTCAAATCTATCTTGCAGATATGGACGACTATGATGCAATGAATCGTGCGTGGGACGAGTGGGTTGATAAAAATTCACTGCCAACACGTGCAACCGTAGAAGCTAAACTCGCAAATCCAGATTGGAAAGTAGAGATCGTCATTACTGCAATTATTTAATTTATTTTAATATTATCTCTTTCTAAATAATTCTCATTTGTTATACTGCGTAAGCCAATTTCTCTAACTGAAATTGGCTTTTTGTTTAACTAGGGAAGTTGCTTATGAACCTCTACACTTACATCTGTTTTTTATCCGCCATTTCTATTCTGATTGGTTTTATAACTCGGCAAATCAGCGACAAAATTCAATACACCATCGCTATCACAGCAACCTCAATGATCGTCTCTTTTTCCTTCCTTATCTTCGGAAACTTAAACTGGTTTAATTTAGATACCTTTGCGACCAATATTATGGAGCAACTCGACTTCAAGAGTTTTCTGCTCAATGGGATCCTCGGTTTCTTATTGTTTGCAGGGGCATTGGGCATCAAATTACCCATTTTAAAAAATCAAAAGTGGGAAATTACAACCTTTGCTCTCTTTTCAACACTCGTTTCTACATTTCTTATCGGTTTTCTTCTTTACGGCATTTCCTCTCTCATCGGCTTACAAATTGACTTAGTTTACTGCATTCTTTTCGGTGCATTAATTTCGCCAACTGACCCAATTGCCGTATTAGCGATTATCAAAAACTTAAAAGCACCAAAACGCTTATCAATGCAAGTAGAAGGGGAATCCTTATTTAATGACGGCGTTGGCTTAGTGATTTTCACCACCATCTTTGCTGTTGCATTTGGTGGACACGAACCCACTGCGAGCGGAATCACGTCGTTATTCTTACAAGAAGCGGTCGGTGGTATTGCCTTTGGCTTTGTGATTGGCTTAATTGCACATTTCTTGATTTCATCTACTGATGACGGAAGTTTAGAGATTCTACTAACCCTCACCATTCCAACCGCAGGCTTTATGCTTGCCAATATGCTACACGTTTCAGGCGCGCTAGCAATGGTGGTTGCAGGGATCTTAATTGGTAACTGGACTCGCTATGTCGGTTTTTCTAAACAAAGTCGCTTATATTTAGACCACTTTTGGGAGATGATCGACCACTTCCTCAACTCGCTTTTATTCTTGCTAATTGGCCTAGCGCTTTTACTTGTCGATTTCACTTATCAAAGCGTTATTTTGCTCATTTTAGCGGTGCCAGTTTGCCTTGCAGGGCGTTACATCAGTGTTTGGATACCATTTAAAGCAATGCAACGTTTTCGTACTTACAACCCTTACACGCTAAAAATTCTCACTTGGGGCGGTTTACGTGGTGGTTTATCTCTCGCAATGGCGCTTTCCATTCCAAAAGGAACGCTTTATTTATCGCACATTGGAATGGATGTACGCGACATTTTGCTTGTGATGACCTATGCAGTTGTAACCTTTTCTATTTTGGTACAAGGCACCACTATTGAGAAAATGATTAAAAAATCTAAAGAAATGGTATTGCATCAAAGAGGCTATGTAGGCTTAAATCCACACAAAAAAGAACCTAAATAGCTTTCTTCTATTCACAAAAATGCCCTTATGCAACAACATAAGGGTATTCAAAAAAATCAGAAAAACTGACCGCACTTTTTACATCAAACCGTCACACAGGCTTAACCGAAGCCAAATCCAATTCGCCGTTAAATTCAGTTAAAAAGAGCTGTAACTTTTTATCTTGTTGTAAATCCTCTTTTGCCTTTTCACGCAACATCTTATAGGTTTGGCGGTAAAAGTCTGTCGGTGTTTGACCGATTTCATCGCTGACTCGAATTTCTAATTCAACGGGTTCGGCATAATATTTTGCTAATTCTTCAGCGAGATTTTTAACAAAAGTACGTTTTTCTAAATGGGCTTTTTCCGTGCGAATACCTAATACGATTCGCCCTTCAGCTTTCTCAATTAAAGCACAATTTAACGCAAGTTCCTTCGTTAAATTATTGATACCCAATGACTCAACAATATTTGTCCAATCATCTTCTTTGCGTGATAGTAAAATCACTTTTTCACGCAGCTCTGGGGTGATGTCTTTCTCTAAAGATTGTTTTAATTCAGACGGCGTTGGACCTTGTTGCATTTTGGCTAATTCAGGATTACGCCATTCCCAACGGTAAGTTTCAGCTTGATTTTCATCAGTTGTATCTTCTACTTCCAGTTCTTCTTCATTTTCTACCGCACTTTCTCCCTCAATTTGTGCCTCATCAACCTTCGCGGTATTAAATGCATTGGAACTCACTGTTTGACTAACTGATTTTGATAACTGTGCAGATTTTTCTTTTTGTGGCGTTTTTTGCTCGAAGTTTTTTGCCTCAACAACGGGAAGTGCGGTCATTTTTGGCGAAATTTCAGCTACTTCATCCACAACAAAATGTTGGCGAGAAGTTAAATCAGACTTTTTTTTTTCGTTTTGAAATGAAGATAAAGAAATATTTTCTAATTTATCTAATTCGGCAAGCGCTTCTAATGCTACTGAATATTCGACTTCGCTCGCTACGTTATTTTCCGCAGTAGCGGGTTGTTGCAATACACTCGTTTTTTGTGGTGCCTCACTCACTACTGATGTAGTAGTGGGTGATGGGCTATGTGAAACTGATTGCGAGGCCATTTGTGATGCTTGAGAAACTGAACGTGTATTCAGATTGCTGGCATATTGCGATTTAATCGCCTGTGATACCACTGGCATTTCAACATAAACCGCTTGATTGGTCGCAGATGAGGCAGGTTGTGCTTGGACTTGCTCTACTACATTACTATTAATGAGCTTTGGGTGAAACGCCAATGCTCGCAATAATGTCATTTCAACACCAATGCGTGGTGTAGGTGCAAATGCTAACTCTTTACGTCCAGAAACAATAACTTGATAGAAAAATTGCAGATCATCAGGCGTAATCAGCGTTGCTAGAAAATCAAGCTGGTTTGACTCATCAAGACGGTCTTTAGGCAATAATTGTTTAACTGCAATTTGATGTAATTTCTCTGCAATATCACGTAAAAATAAATCCCAATCGCTACCTTTTTCTGCAACAGCTTGAATGGTCTTCATCATATTCTCACCGTTACCTTGTTGTAACGCATAAAGAATATCAATCGCTTGATTATCGTCTAATAAACCAAGCATTTCATTCACTACGTTTAACGTAATGTTGCCGTTGCTCATAGCAATCGCTTGATCGGTTAAACTTAAACTATCACGAATACTACCCTGTGCAGCTTTTGCCAATTTCTCCAAAGCAAGAAAATCGAAAGGAATATTTTCTTGTTTTAAAATGAATTCAAGGTGCTGGGCAATTTGCGCTTGTTCCAATGCTTTCAAATGGAACTGCATACAGCGCGATAAGATCGTAATTGGGAGCTTTTGCGGATCGGTGGTTGCCAACAGGAATTTGACATATTCTGGTGGCTCTTCAAGAGTTTTTAATAGCGCATTGAAAGAATGACGTGAAAGCATATGTACTTCGTCGATAAGGTACACTTTATAACGCCCTTGTACAGGTTTGTATTGGACGTTATCTAATAATTCACGTGTATCTTCTACTTTAGTACGAGATGCCGCATCAATTTCAATTAAATCAATAAAGCGACCTTCTTCAATTGCCTTACAGTGTTCACATTCACCACAAGGCTCTGCTGTCACGCCATTAACACAATTCAGTCCTTTAGCAAATAAACGAGCAATGGAGGTTTTCCCCACACCACGTGTGCCTGAAAAAAGGTAAGCGTGATGTAAACGATTTTCTTTCAAGCCATTGGAAAGTGCGGTCAAAATATGACTTTGCCCAACAACATCAGCAAATGTCTTTGGTCGCCATTTTCTTGCCAATACTTGATAACTCATTCCTTGCCCTTATCAATGCTTAATTACTGTTTAATACGGATTAATGACCTTCAAAATTCACAAGATTGTAGGTTTCAATACCTAAATCATTTAAGCGTTTTTCACCACCTAAATCAGGTAAATTAATCACAAACGCAGCATATTTTACTTTACCACCCAAGCGGTTCACTAATTTTGCTGTTGCTTCGATTGTGCCACCTGTCGCTAACAAATCATCGATGATTAATACGTTATCATCTTTTGCAATAGAATCGGTGTGAATTTCTAAAGTGTCTTGACCGTACTCTAATTGGTAGGTTTGTGAAATGGTTTCACGTGGTAATTTACCTGGCTTTCTCACTAAAACAAAAGGTACATTTAGCGCAAGTGCCACTGGTGCACCAAAAATAAAACCACGAGATTCAGTACCTAAAACTTTAGTTATACCTTTGTCTTGGTAACGTTCTACAATCAGATCCACTGTTGCACGAAATGCTTCTGGAACTTCAAGTAAACTCGTAATATCGCGGAAAATAATTCCTTCTTTTGGATGATTAGGAATCGATTTAATTGATGATTTAATTAAAGCAAGTTTGTTGTTCATTATGTAGCCTAAAAAGTGCGGTTAAAATAACAAAAATTCTAAAATAAGGTGAAAAATTTTATCATAAATCTCAAGATTTAACGATAAATATCTTCACCGTCCTTACGGGTTTTTAACAGTCGTAAAATCCAAACATACTGCTCTGGTGTTGGTGTCACAAAACTTTCAATTTCAATGTTCATTGCACGTGCTGATTGTTCAGGATCATCAGTTAATTCTAATGCAGGATGAATTTCCATTTCATATTTACCAGACTCGGCATTATAACGTGGGAACATTGGAATCACTGCAGCTTTTGCCAAGCGTGCCATTTTATTAATGCCCGGCAAAGTCGCTTTATGGGTTGCAAAGAAGTCCACAAACACACTTAATTCCGCACCATAATCTTCATCAGGTAAATAATAGCCCATATCGCCAGCTTTAACGTGCGCAAGGAATGGCTTGATCCCATTTTGGCGAGCGTGCATTTTACCGCCAAAACGTTGGCGAACGACAGTCCAAAGCCAATCCACTAATGGATTACGATGTGGGTTATACATTGAGGTCATTGGCATTCCGTGTGTATGCAAAATAATGCCAGACGCATCAATTGCCCAACCGTGTGGCACAAGTAGAATGATATTTTTTCCTTCGGCTTTGGCTTGTTGAATATGCTCTAGCCCAATAAACTCACTGCGTTTTTGCAAATGGGATTTTGAACGAACAGCAATTTCACCAATGCCTAACATCACTTGTGTCACCACAATAAACATTTTTTCAATAGTTTCTGCGCGCTGTTCTGCTGTCCAATGAGGAAAGCAATATTGCAAGTTCATATTAGCTCGATGATATTGTTTTTTGGCTTTGCGTGCGATAATTACACCTAATTTAGCTGCCAGCCAGTCGCGTAACCTAAAAGGAATAAACGCAAGAATAAGTAAACCTAAAATACCAAGCCAAATCAGCCAATATTTGGGTAATAAATAAGACCACGAAAAATGGGGCTGATAGCCCACACGTGCGGTTAAACGAGTATCTTCCGACATCCAAATTCCTGTTTAACTAAACCAACCTTGATCGTATGCCATTTTGATCGTCATAATGAAAGACATAATCACAACCATTGGGCGAATAAGTGCTTTACCTTTTGTCAGAACCATTTTCGCCCCTAATGTTGCGCCAATGATTTGTCCGCACATCATCGCTAAGCCGACTGACCACATAATTTGCCCTCCAATTAAGAAAAAAATCAAGGAAGCAATATTTGATGTAAAATTTAATACTTTTGCGTGTGCGGTTGCTTTTGTCAGATTAAATCCAAGCAACATTACAAACGCTAAACTTAACATTGAGCCTGTACCCGGCCCAAAAAAACCATCATAGAAACCAATTCCCATACCTGCTGTAAATGCAAATACCGTATAAGAAATGCGTCTTTGGCGATCTTCTTCACCTAATTTGGGAGTGAGTAAAAAATACAAGCCAATCGCAAGAATGAGGAATGGTAAGGCTTTTTTAATTAATCCGCTATCTACAAGCTGGATTAAAATTGTGCCACAAGAAGCACCAATAAAGGTCATCAATAAAATCAACCAAACTTCGGATAAATTGACCGCTCTTTGGCGTAAAAAATACAAGCTAGCAGAAAATGAACCGCCACAAGCTTGCAATTTATTGGTACCCAATGCTAACGCTGGCAGCATTCCTGTCATCAACAATGCAGGAATGGTAATTAAGCCACCGCCTCCAGCGATAGCATCAATAAAGCCCGCAATAAATGCAACACAAAATAAGATCGCAATAATATCTAAACCAAATTCCATCTCAATTTCTACTCCGACCTTTGATTATTCTAGCCATTCACTACGATTTGGCGCAGTTAGAATCTGCTGACATAATGGCGGAACAGGTGGTATTACTTTTGGTTTTGCTGGTGTTGTTGATGGCTTCGCTGGCTCAAACCAAGAATAAAGTTCCGCACCACAACCATCACCACTTGGCACTGGCGTTTGATTTTCACAGTAAGTCGCCCCTTTTGGACACGCTAAGCGCACGTGAAAATGTGAGTCGTGGCCAAACCAAGGACGGACTTTATGCAACCAAGCACGATCACTGCCAGCGGTTTGACATAATTTTAACTTAATTGCAGGATTCACAAAAATACGTGTTACATTAGGATCTTCTGCAGCAAATTTAATCAGTTTCGCGTGATTTTGGTTCCAAATGCGCTCGTCCACACGCTGTGCTTTACGATCAACAACCAATAAGCCTTTTCCGTCAGAATTTAGCGCATCTTGATCAGACATTGTCCCCATTCTCAACCAAATATCCGCATCAAGCCCCATCTGGTGACTGGCGTGCCCAGTTAAAAAACGTCCACCACCGGGCATCGCAATATCACCAATCAACATTGTTGGCATTCCTGCTGATTTCACTTTTTTGCCTAGACGTTGCAAATAGCGAATCATATCAGGATGGCCATAATAACGATTACGATTTTTACGGATCACCTGATAGCCGTCACCTTTATAAGGCAATGCTTGTGCACCAATAATACAGCCATTGGAATAACTACCAATAGGTTCCGGCTCACCTGGAATAGGGCGTTTGATTTTTTGCCATTCTTGCGGGGAGGCAAACGAAAATGCGCTAAAAAGTGCGGTTAAAATTACCGCGATTTTCACGAGTTTTGTCATAAGTTCCTGAAGTGCCAAGCACTTATCTAAGTCAAAGAGGGGCTATATAGCCCCATCTGTTATCTATTTTGTGCCTTATGTCTTAATAGGTGATCGAGTAACACAATCGCTACCATCGCCTCTGCAATCGGCACAGCCCGAATCCCTACACAAGGATCGTGACGTCCTTTTGTCACGACTTCTACCGGTTCATTGGCTAAATTCACCGAACGACCCGGAATGGTAATACTTGAAGTTGGTTTTAATGCAACGGTTGCAATAATGGGTTGACCTGAACTAATGCCACCCAGAATGCCCCCAGCGTGATTTGACAAGAAGCCTTCTGGTGTCATTTCGTCACGATGTTCTGAACCACGCTGCGATACCACAGTAAAACCATCACCAATCTCAACTGCTTTAACTGCATTAATGCCCATTAATGCGTGAGCGAGATCGGCATCAAGACGATCAAAAACCGGCTCACCTAAGCCAACTGGCACATTTTCTGCCACAACAGTGAGCTTCGCCCCAATCGAATCACCTTCTTTTTTCAATTGGCGGATCAATTCATCGAATTTTTCGACCGCACTTTGGTCTGGGCAAAAGAAAGGATTGCTATTCACTTGTTGCCAATCAATATTTTCAATCATTTGTGGTGCAATGCTGACATCCCCAATTTGTGAAAGGAAACCTCTCACTTCAACGCCGAAATGTTCACGCAAATATTTCTTCGCAATCGCACCAGCCGCCACACGCATCGCAGTTTCACGTGCAGAAGAACGGCCACCACCACGATAATCACGAATACCATATTTTTGTTGATAAGTGAAATCAGCGTGTCCTGGACGAAAACGATCTTTAATTTCACCATAATCCTGTGAACGCTGATCGGCATTTTTAATGATCATACCGATACTCGTCCCTGTTGTTTTACCTTCAAAAACACCTGATAAAATTTGTACTTCATCGTCTTCACGACGTGGCGTTGTATAACGTGATGTACCTGGTTTGCGACGATCCAAATCAGGCTGAATATCGGCTTCTGATAATGCTAGACCTGGTGGTACACCATCGACAATACAACCTAAAGCAATACCGTGTGACTCACCAAAGGTGGTGACACGAAAAAGTTGTCCTATGCTATTTCCTGCCATCTTTTATCCTTCTTGTTTTTGTACTGGGAAACATTGTTGATTTAATTTCACTTCTTCATTTGTCACTTGGTTTTTAATGAAGACATCTAACTGGTTAAATGAAATATCAATACCATTTTCTTCAAATAATTGGTTCACGCGACGGTTTAAGAAATCCACCGTTGGGTTACGATCTGCCAATTTGCCTACATATAAACGCAATTCGTGATCAAGTGAGCTTGCACCAAAGTTTAAGAAATACACCACTGGTTCTGGCTCTTTCAACACTCGCTCACATTCACTCGCAGCTTGCAATAATAAACGTTTGGTTAATTCAAGATCTGAACCATAACCGACACCAACACTAATCACCACACGTGTGATTGAGTCATTCAATGCCCAGTTGACTAAGCGTTCTGTCACGAAAGCTTTATTTGGCACAATCACTTCTTTGCGGTCAAAATCAATTAATGTGGTTGAACGAATACGAATTTTAGAGACTGTACCTGAATATTCACCAATCGTGATTACATCTCCAATGCGCACTGGACGCTCAAATAAAATGATCAGACCAGACACGAAGTTAGCAAAAATTTCTTGTAAACCGAAACCTAAACCAACGGAAAGTGCGGCAAATAACCATTGTAATTTTGACCACGACATTCCAAGAGTTGAGAAGGCTAAACCGGCACCAATTGCGATAATAAAATAAGTTGCTAATGTGGTGATCGTATATGGCGTACCTTGTGAGAAGGTAATTCTTGAGAAAACAAGGACTTCCAATAAACCACCGATATTACGCACTAATGCATACATAGCGATCAAAATGACGACTGCAAGCAATAGGTTCAATAAAGTGATGGATTCTAATACTGTACCCGCTGCAGTGGTCACGCTTTGCTGCCATAAAGTGACACCTTGTAGGTAATAAGCTACGGTGACTAAGTCTGCCCATACCCAATACAATAAGCCAAATAAGGTCACGGTTAAAAGCAAATCTGTCACACGTAATAACTGCTCTCTCACCTGTGTGATACCTAAGCTTTCGTTTTGCAACTCAAGGCTCATTCCGAGCTCTTCTTCGGTATCCACTTTTGTCACAGCTTGTTGCTCACGTTTTTCTTTCACACGGTTATATGAAATTCGGCGCGCTGAAACAGCAAGTCCACGATAAATGATATTTTTAAGCACTAACCAACCCGCAACTACAAAATAAGAAGACATTAAGTGCGCCATCAAATTAAGTGCGGTGTAATAATAGCCCATTACCACTAATGCAATTAACACGAGCGGTGCAAGCACTAAGAAAATCCGCCCGAGTTTTAAAATAAAATGTGAGTTATTTGCATCCTCTTGTGCATTGCTTTCATAAGATCTTACAGCTGAGCCAATTCTTGGTCCGATAATGAATAAAGAAATAATCAAGACCGAGATTGTCATCACCTGACCAATCACGTCATTAGTAATGCCTGTTTCTAAATAAGTAAAGATCGATGCGTTTAACCATAAAGCACAAATCCAAACAGAGCGTTTCAATACTTTATAGAACGTATCCACACTTTCTTTTGGCATTTTGAAATGACGGTATGCCACGCCATTTGGGCGTAAAATTGCTAACATAAAAGCAAAGAACCACCAATATGCCGCCATTTTTAACATCCAAGGTGATAACTCAAATGGATTTTGGAAACAAATGTACACCGCCACAAAGAGTACAGCTAAAAAAACCAGTGTACTTGGCAAGCATAAAATCATTGTCCACATCACCGCTTCTGGCGTATGCCATTGGCTATCCGATGTCAGTGTATTAATACGACTATTAATGGTGTTTAAACGCTGTTTAATTTTATTTTTTTGCAATTGGATAAAACCAAAAAGTGCTAACAGCAAACCAATAAACAGTGCGGTAGGAATAAAATCATCTCGCCAGTTTGAAAAAGTGATTAATTTAATAATCTCTTTCACTTGTACTTGAAATGCAGGTAAAAAGCCGGTTACCCAATCTAAATCAATTGGTGCATTACTTTTCACCCAGAAGCTTTGTTGTTGCAACTTAGTTTGTAACTGATCACTAATCGCACTGACTTGTTTTTGGTTTAACTCAATCGTAATCGCAAGATTTAACTGATTGTTTAATAAACTCAAAATATCAGACAATAGCTTACGGCGTTCTTGTAAAACAGAATTTAATTGTGTTTTTTCTTCCGCTGTAAATGATGCGGCTTCTTTTTTCTCTAAGTTAGCAATATAAGTTTGCGTATCATAGAGGCTATCTCTGGCTTCGGTCAGGTCAAAAATACGCACACGCAAATCAGCAATGCGTTTTGATAAACCGCTGATCATTTGATCTTGAGGCAACAACTCTTTCTGCTTATTGATAATTCTTGAAAGCACTAAAGTACCTTGTAACGCACTGATTTGATCATCAATATTACGTTGCGTTTGTTGAAGGTTATCCAAGACGTTTTTGATACGTAAATTATCTTGCGATAACGCATTCATTAATGTGGTTTGTTGCACAAGTTCTTGGCTTAACTTCACATTAATATCTAATTGATCCGCGACCGCTGGATGACGGGTTGTTTTGGTATCCTGCTGTGACTTTTCTAACTGTGCAACTTGTTGTTGCGATTCTTTTAAATATTTCTGATTGATTGCATCTTGCAAGAGTTTGATTTGCTCTTGTGTTTGATGAAGTTCAAAGGTTTTGTCTTCTAGTTGAACGGTATATAACGAAGTCAGCGTATTATTACCTTGTAATAACACTTTATTAAAACTATTTTGTAACTCGATTAACTGAAGCTCTGTTGCTAAACGTGTTTTACCACTTGGTAACAAATCAGGCGCGGCAAGCAACTTATTAATTTCTTGAGTGCGCGTTAAGTTATTATTTAACGTGGCTTGAGCACGTTCAGGTGCAGTGCGTAACGAAACTAACTCTGAATTTAACGTTGATGTGGCCGTTTGGTTTTGCACTAATTTCTGTTGTGCTGCATTTAGCTTATTTTGTAATTCATTTAACGATAAAGCTTCAAAAACATTTGATGTTGGTTTCTCCGCTTTTTTCAAACCTTCCAAATGTTTTTGCGCTTTTAATGTCAAATCTGCAGCACCCGAAATTTTTTCTTCTAAGGTGCTAATCTCAGCTCTTTGCTTATTAATTTTGCCTAAAAGTGCCAATGTTTCTTCAAGATTTTGAACCACGGTTTTATTGTTGGGATCATTACTGTCCCCACTTTTCGCAACGTTCAATTGTGCTTGGATTTCGCTTTCCGAAACAATTTTGGCAATAGCCGAAGTATTGAGCATAAAACACAAGCCCAATCCTAAAAATAAATGCGTTAGAAAATTCGCTTTCTTCATTCGTTACTTTCCTAGTAAGTCTTTTAGCTCGTTTTGTAATGTTGATCGTGAGATTTTAATCGCACCTTGTTGAAATTTTTCCATCTCTAACGGGAAATATTGCACTGGTAGCTTAAATTTCTCTAACTTGTTAATCAGCCAATTCTGCAAGTCCTCAACAAGTGCGGTCGAAAATGGTTCAGAAAATGCAATCATTGCCACTGGGCGCTGACCAAATTCGCTATCACCTTTAGGTAAAACAAATACTTGGTTCACATTGCCTTTGCCATAGATAACCGCTTCAATTTCTTCTGGTTGGATATTTTCGCCACCAGAAATAAACATATTATCAATTCGCCCTAAAATTACCAACTCATTATCAAGCCATTCACCTTGATCTTTGGTTTGTAGCCAGCCTTGTGCATTAGTCAACGGCAAGAGATCGCTCTTTTTCCAATACCCCATTGCTAACCCTGCGCCCTTTAGCCAAATTTCTTGATTGACTAATTGATATTCACGATTTAATAATGGCTGCCCCACTCCCGGTTTATCATCGCTTAACTTCGCAAAAACCGTTGATGCCATTTCTGTCATTCCATATCCTGAATAACTTTTGACACCAAAACTAACTAATTGTTGGGTCAATTCGGTAGGAATTTGCGCACCACCTAATAAAATATGTTGCGTTTTGAAGTGTGTAATTTGATGTTCACGCCAATAAGCCAACAATCGTTGTAACTGTGTTGGTACTAGCGACACGTGGGTTACTTCACAAACGGAAGCATAAAAATCAGTTTGTGGAAAATGTAATCTCGCCCCCGTGAGCAGCCAACGCCACACAATGCCCTGACCAGAAACGTGATACAACGGCAAAGACAATAACCAACTATCTACTTGGCTAAAATGCATTAGAGCACACACACCTTCTGCATTTTCAAGATGCGCTTGCACATTATGTACAACAGCTTTTGGTGTGCCGGTTGAACCTGAAGTTAATGTCATTGTTGCTGGTGACAAAAACTTTTCAGAAACTGACCGCTCTTTTTCTTCATTTTTATTTGTGGTTGGAGCACCCTCAAGGTTGATTAGCTTGCAATTCAGCACATCTAATGCGAACAATGAATAATAAAATTCAATATCTGCATCAAGGCAAACTTGCTGGATTTTTTCAGAGGAAAAAGCAGGATTAAGAGGAAGCACTCGAGCACCAATTTGAATCGTCGCCAGATAAAGCAACAGCAACTGGATATCATTTTTACCACATAAAGCAACACCCGTTTGGCAAGCCACGCCTTGAGCTTGCAAAACAGAAACATAATGTTGAATTTTCTGATTTAACTGTAACCAACTAAAAACCTCGCCTTGCGAATTTTGCAAGGCGATTAGGTTCATCGTATCAGGATTGTGTGCAAATTGTTGCCAAGGAAACATTATTAATTTGCAGTAAAGTAGGTTCTAACTTCGTCGATAAGTTCAGTTGGTAAATGCATTGATTGCATTGCACCTTCCAACATCAACATTTTACGTCCGCTATTGGTATTGGTGATCACCCAGTATGGTGTGTCAGGAATTTGTTTTGGTTTGGTATGGTTACCCGCCATCAACAATGTCCCCTCATCACGGGCAAAATACACTCGAGTGCGGCCTTGTAATGATTCTGTTGCTTGAGCAAAACTTTCTGGATTAGTGCGATAAAGCACACGTAAAATATTTAAGAAACGCACAACCGCTTTAGTTTCTTGTTGGAACTCATCAGAATCCAATAACGCTTTAACTTTTGAAACCACTTGTTGAATTGACTCATCCGATTGTTTTTTCGTGGTGACTAAAATGGGTTGTTCCTCGATCGGTTCTTTAACCTGTTGAGGCATTACTTTCTCAACTTTTTCCGCCACTTTTTCATCTTTGGCAATAACGGTTTGAATGTCTTGTGATTTCACAACATTATTATTCGGAAAATTAAGCAAACGGCGTAAAATCTCCGAGGCACTTTCACCAATAGATCGCGTTTGGCTTGCGATATATTGATAAAGCTCTTCATCAACTTCAATAATTTTCATTTTTTCCTCCACTTGCTTGATCTCTTTAAAAATTTAACACATTATAACGACTTATTTACAAATACTCTATATACAAAAATTATGTCTGAAAAAAATTTGCTACATTTCCAATTTGATCAAATAAAACAAGAAATTAATCAGCCTACCTTAGTTTTTATCCACGGTTTATTTGGTGATATGAATAATTTGGGCATAATTGCCAGAGCATTTAGTGAAACCTATTCGATTTTACGTGTTGATTTACGCAACCACGGGCGCAGTTTTCATAGCGATGAAATGAATTATGACTTAATGGCAGAAGACCTAGCAAGTGTGATCCGTGAATTAGGCTTAGAAAAAGTCATTTTAATCGGTCACTCAATGGGTGGAAAAACTGCGATGAAAATGACCGCACTTTATCCTGAGTTAGTTGAAAAACTGATTGTGATTGATATTGCACCAGTCAAATATCAAAATAATTGGCACAATGATGTTTTTGATGCCCTATTTGCCACCAAAGAAGCTCAACCAAAAACTCGCCAAGAAGCCAAAATTAGCCTCGCACAACATATTCCCGTTGAAGCTATTCAGCAATTTATGCTGAAATCCTTTGACCCGAACGCAAAAGAATTTTTCCGTTTCAATTTAAGTGGCTTACGTAAAAATTATGACAATATTATGGATTGGCAACCTTGTCATAGTAACACGCCAACCTTATTTATTCGTGGTGGACAATCTAACTATGTCAAACCTGAAGACACACAACAAATTTTAGCGCAATTTCCGCAAGCAACCTCTTTTACAATCAATGGGAGCGGACACTGGGTTCACGCTGAAAAACCTGAGTTTGTCATCCGAGCAATTGAAAGATTTTTAATATCAAACAAATAGCTTAGAGGCACTGAAATTCGTGTTTTAATCCCACATAAATTGTGTTATAGTTCAGCATTAATTTAGTTGTGGCTTATCATTCTCAATTAGCCACTGATTTTCAGTGATTTGATAGATGGCAAAACAAGACGCAGATTGTATTACATTGGATCTGTTTGCTAATACGCCCAAAGTTGGACGCCCAAAAACAAATCCACTGAGTCGTGAACAGCAAATCCGTATTAATAAACGTAATCAATTAAAACGTGATAAATCCATTGGGCTAAAACGCGTTGAATTAAAATTACATATGGATTTAGTTGAACAACTAGAAGATTTGGCGGCAACTTTGAATGTTAGTCGATCAGAAGTGATTGTAACTATTTTACAAGATTATTTTAATATTCAAGAACATAGGTAACAAAGATGGCTGTTGTTGGTTTATTTTATGGCAGTGATACAGGCAATACTGAAAATATTGCTAAAATGATTCAGAAACAACTAGGTAGTGATTTAGTTGATATTCGTGATATCGCAAAAAGCACAAAAGAAGATATCGAAGCATATGATTTCTTAATGATTGGTATCCCAACTTGGTACTATGGCGAAGCGCAATGCGATTGGGACGATTTTTTCCCAACGTTAGAAGAAATTGATTTTACTGATAAATTAGTTGCAATTTTCGGTTGTGGTGACCAAGAAGATTACGCAGAGTATTTCTGTGATGCGATGGGTACAGTACGCAATATTATTGAACCCAAAGGCGCAATTATTGTGGGGCACTGGCCAACAGAAGGCTATAATTTTGAAGTGTCTCAAGCACTTGTTGATGATAATACTTTCGTTGGTTTGTGTATTGATGAAGACCGTCAGCCAGAACTTACTGCAGAACGTGTTGAAAAATGGGTTAAACAGGTTTTTGATGAAATGTGTTTAGCAGAACTTGCTTAATAGCATAATCATTAAGGAGCTATTATGTCTGAAGAAAATATTAAACTGTTGAAGAAAGCTGGCTTAAAAATCACCGAGCCTCGTTTAACTATTTTAGCATTAATGCAAGAAATGCACGAAAAAAATAGTATGCAACATTTTTCAGCAGAAGATATTTATAAAATGTTGCTCGAAAGAGGTGAAGAGATTGGTTTAGCGACCGTTTATCGTGTGCTTAACCAATTTGATGAAGCTAAAATCCTAATTCGTCATAATTTCGAAGGTAATAAATCCGTTTTTGAATTAGCACCAACTGAACACCACGATCACATTATCTGTGTAGACTGTGGCAAAGTTTTCGAATTTAATGATGACATTATCGAAAAACGTCAACGTGAGATCACCAAACAACACGGTATCGAATTAGCAACTCACAGCTTATATCTTTACGGTAAATGCAGTAACGTGAATAAATGTGACGAGAACGGTAAAAAATAATTTACCCAATCTGATAATTCTAAATAAAAAGTGCGATATAAAGTTTGAAAATTTATACCGCACTTTTCTTTTATCTGCGTTAATAAAATCTCGCTATTTAAGATTGAATACGAAAACTCGCCATATAATTCGCACTTACATCTTTATTCAACCCAAAGTTGCCTGTTAATGGATTATAGTGGTAGCCCGCCATATCTAAGCAAGTCAATTTAGCGTCATCACACCACCCTAACAATTCTGCTGGTTTGATGAATTTATCATAATCGTGCGTGCCTTTTGGCAGCATTTTCAACACATATTCCGCCCCGATAATCACTAACGCCCAAGCTTTTAATGTGCGGTTGATCGTTGAAAAGAAAATCACGCCGTTAGGTTTTAATAGTTGCTTACAGCTGGCAATAATAGAACTTGGATCTGGCACGTGTTCTAGCATTTCCATACAAGTAATCACGTCGAACTTTTCATCGTCGCCTTTTTCAGCATAAAGTGCGGTCTGATTTTGCAAAAATTCTTCAATCGTAATTTGCTGATAATCAATGTTCAAACCGCTTTCCAAAGCGTGATTTTTAGCAACTTGCAAAGGTGCAGACGACATATCTATCCCAGTGACTTTCGCCCCTTGCTTCGCCATACTTTCCGACAAAATACCACCACCGCAGCCCACATCTAAGATTTTTTTTCCCATTAGGCCATTAGCTTGCTGTAAAATATAGCTCAAACGAAGCGGATTTAATTGATGAATTGGCTTGAAATCCCCTTGTGGATCCCACCAACTTTTTGCCATTTTCTCGAATTTATCGAGTTCTTGCTGATCGATATTTTGCATTTAATTTTTTCTTATCAGGTTGAATAAAAACAATGCATTATTATTCCCCAAATCTCACAAAATTTCACTATAAAATTAGGGGCGTAGCAGATTTTATGCTATAATTCCGCCAATTTTTTGATTAATCAAACTTAATGATTAGGAAGTTTTCAATGACCGATTTAGTCCAAGATAGTATTCATCAAGATATTAGCCCGATCAGTATTGAAGAAGAACTTAAATCTTCATATCTCGATTATGCGATGTCTGTCATCGTAGGACGTGCGTTACCTGACGTGCGTGACGGTTTAAAACCAGTACACCGCCGCGTGTTATTTGCAATGCACGAAGGGGGCAATGCGTATAATAAACCTTATCGTAAATCAGCGCGTATTGTTGGGGATGTAATCGGTAAATACCACCCACACGGTGATAGTGCTGTGTATGACACGCTTGTGCGTATGGCGCAGCCTTTCTCATTGCGTTATATGTTAGTAGATGGTCAAGGTAACTTTGGTTCAATCGACGGTGATGCGGCAGCAGCAATGCGTTATACCGAAGCCCGTATGACAAAAATCGCACACGAATTATTAGCGGATCTTGATAAAGAAACTGTGAACTTCGTACCTAACTATGATGGTTCTGAACAAATTCCTGAAGTGTTACCAACCAAAGTGCCTGCACTTTTAGTGAATGGTTCTTCTGGTATTGCAGTTGGTATGGCAACAAACATTCCACCACATAACTTAGGTGAAGTGTTAGATGGCTGCTTGGCTTATATCGAAAACAACGAAATCACAATCGATGAGTTAATGACTTACATTCCTGGACCAGACTTCCCAACAGCGGCGCTAATCAACGGTCGTAAAGGAATTGAAGAAGCCTATAAAACAGGTCGTGGCAAAATCTATGTACGAGCAAAAGCAGAAGTCGAAACTGATGAAAAAGGCGGCGAAACTATCGTTGTGCACGAAATTCCTTATCAAGTAAATAAAGCAAAGCTCATTGAAAAAATTGCGGACTTAGTCAAAGAGAAAAAAATCGAAGGAATTAGCGCAATTACTGACTTGTCTGACAAAGACGGTATGCGTATTGAAATTAAAATCAAACGTGATGCAGTGGGCGAAGTGGTTTTAAACAACCTTTATGCCCTTACTCAATTACAAGTGACTTTCGGTATCAATATTGTTGCGTTAGATAAAGGTCAGCCAAAACTACTCAATTTAAAACAGCTCATCGAAGCATTCGTTTTACACCGCCGTGAAGTGGTAACTCGTCGCACAGTATATGAATTACGTAAAGCCCGTGAGCGTGCGCATATTTTAGAAGGTTTAGCGATTGCATTAGCAAACGTTGATCCAATCATTGAGTTAATCCGTCGTGCACCAAACCCAGAAACCGCAAAACGTGAGTTAATCGCACAACCTTGGAAATTAGGTCACGTTGCCGATATGTTAGCGGCTGCGGGCGTTGACGCAGCTCGCCCTGAAGAGCTTGAAGAACAATATGGCATTCGTGACGGTATGTACTACCTCACAGAAGTGCAAGCGCAAGCGATTTTAGACTTACGTTTACAAAAACTCACAAACTTAGGTCACGATGAGATCTTAGATGAATACAAAAAATTACTTGAAGTGATTGGTGAGCTACTTTACATCTTACGTAGCCCAGAACGATTAATGGAAGTAATTCGTGAAGAATTAGAACAAATCCGTGAACAATTTAACGATCCACGCCGTACTGAAATTACCGCAAGTTCTGGTGACATTAATTTAGAAGATTTAATCGCACAAGAAGATGTTGTGGTAACACTTTCACACGAAGGTTATGTGAAATATCAACCACTTACTGACTACGAAGCACAACGTCGTGGCGGTAAAGGTAAATCTGCTGCAAAAACTAAAGAAGAAGATTTTATTGAGCGTTTATTAGTGGCAAATACTCACGATACAATTTTATGTTTCTCAAGCCGTGGTCGTTTATATTGGTTAAAAGTGTATCAATTACCACAAGCCAGCCGTGGCTCACGTGGACGCCCAATCGTTAATATTTTACCGTTAGATGAAAATGAGCGTATCACCGCAATCTTGCCAGTGACCGCTTACGAAGAAGATAAATTTGTCGTAATGGCAACCGCTGGCGGTATTGTGAAGAAAATCGCGCTTACTGAATTCAGTCGCCCACGTTCAAGCGGTATCATTGCATTGAACTTACGTGATGAAGACGAATTAATTGGCGTTGATATCACCGATGGTAGCAATGAAATTATGCTCTTCTCTGCACAAGGTCGTGTGGTTCGCTTTAGCGAAGGCGCAGTGCGTGCGATGGGACGTGCAGCCACTGGAGTACGTGGTATCAAATTAGCCTTAACTAACGATGTTTCTGACGATGAAAGTGCGGTCGAAATTGAAGATATTTCTGATGACAACGCAAATGATGTTCTTGATCTTAACATTGATAAAGTTGTGTCTTTAGTCATTCCGAAAAATGAAGGTGCAATCTTAACCGCAACGCAAAACGGTTATGGTAAACGTACCGAATTAGCTGAATATCCAACTAAATCACGTAATACCAAAGGGGTGATTTCAATTAAAGTGAGCGAGCGTAACGGTAAAGTGGTTGCGGCGACACAAGTTGAAGAAACCGATCAAATTATGTTAATTACAGATGCGGGCACATTAGTCCGTACACGTGTGAATGAAATTAGCGTTGTCGGTCGTAATACACAGGGTGTACGCTTAATCCGCACCGCTGAAGATGAAACCTTAGTTGGCTTACAACGTGTTTGTGAAATGGACGATGAAGCGGAAGAAGATTTTGAGAGCGAAAGTGCGGTCGAAAATTCTGAAACTTCAGCTGAATAATTGCTTATAAACGAATAAAATAAAAGCAGTACTTTGCGACTGCTTTTTTATTTGTGGGGAGAACAATGGATCTTTATTTAATTTATACACATATTGTCTGCGCTTTTGTAACCTTTGTGCTGCTTTTAATCCGTGGGATTATGCAACTCAAAGGTAAAAACTGGCGTGAGAAAAAACTGTTAAAAATTCTACCGCACTTAAGTGATACGCTATTACTTATTTCGGGTGTTGCGATGTTTTTTCTGTTCGGTAAAAGCATTGAAATGTGGTTTATCATCAAAATGCTGCTATTAGTTGCTTATATTTTCTTTGCAACAAAATTCTTCAGCAAGAACGACTCTCAAGTGAATCCCAACTTCTTTTCTCTAGCCATTATTACATTAAGTTCAACAATTCTTGTAGCTTACTATCACTAAGCAACCGATAAACAAAAAGGATTGAAACATTACATTTCAATCCTTTTCTTTTATTCATACACTTTGAAATCAACCACCAGCCAATTTCACTGTATAGCCTTTTTGTTCAAGTAATTGTTTAAGCAAATCTCGCTTTTCACCTTGAATTTCAATAGCGCCATTTTTCACAGCACCACCACAGCCACAACGTTTTTTAAGTTCTGCCGCGAGTAGCTTCAATTCTGCATCAGCTAAGTCTAGCCCTGTAATGACGGAAACACCACTGCCCTTTCTACCGCTTACTTGGCGCTGAATACGCACAATGCCATCGCCCTTTGGGCGTTCAACTTGTGGTTTTTCGGCTTTAATTCGCCCTGTTTCAGTGGAATAAACTAATTCACTTGTCATTATTAATTAGCCACTTTTAAAGATGCGTTAATTGCTTTTAACACCTCTGCTGGGTTATCCGCTTGGGTAATTGGGCGACCAATCACTAAATAATCTGAACCTGAACGAATTGCAGCAGCCGGTGTCATTACTCGACGTTGATCACCAAAATCACTGCCGATTGGGCGGATACCAGGGGTAATTAATTTGAAATCTTTACCACAGTTTGCACGTAAAATTTCCACTTCTTGTGGAGAGCAAACCACACCGTCTAAGCCCGCACGTTGGGTTAAGTTTGCTAAACGGATCACTTGTTCCATTGGTGATGCATTGATACCGATTTGTAATAAATCCAGATCTTCCATACTTGTAAGCACTGTTACGCTGATTAATAGAGGTGCATCTTTACCGTAAGGTTCAAGGATTTTCTTCGCTTCTTCCATCATACGTAAACCGCCACTTGCGTGTAAATCCACCATCCACACGCCTAAATCTGCCGCAGAGCGCACCGCTCTTGCTACTGTATTTGGGATATCGTGGAATTTCAAATCTAAGAAAACATCAAAATTACGATTATGTAATTCTTTCACAAACTTAGTGCCTAATGTGGTAAACATTTCTTTACCCACTTTCAAACGACATAAACTTGGATCAATTTGGTCTACAAGGCGTAGTGCTTCTTCTTCTTTTTCATAATCCAATGCAACAATAACTTTACTTGTCATAATTTTCCCTCTCTGTGTTCAATTAATTATGTTCGATGCCATCAATTGGCTTAATCGTTTCCCAAGAACGGCAAGATGGGCAACACCATATTAACTTATGTGCCTGATAACCACATTTTGCGCAACGATAACCTGTTCCTTGTTTAATATGCTCGCCGACCATTTTATGTAACAATTCAAGGCTTTCTTTCCCATATCCCGATTCTGCATCATCAATTTGAAATTGAATAAAACGATGAAACAATAATGCTGTTGGATGTCGATTGAGTTGCTGATAAAGCTTAGCTTGTGCTGCGGTTTTGCCATCAATTTCTTGAATAAGATCCGCTAATGCAAGCTCAACAGCACTATTGTTTACTAAATTACTCGCTTTAATTAAAAATAACTCAAAATTTTCTAGCTGGTTTAATTGATAGTAACACTCTCGCAAAGGCACTAAAATTTCGCCAACATAATCCGCTTTTTGAGCCAAGACATTTTCCAAAATATTGACCGCACTTTGATATTGACCTTTCGTAATCAAGAGTTCACCTAACTGAATGGACGCCCTCACACACTTTGGTGACACTTTTAACGCTTGTTCAAGCAACATTTGTGAATTTTCTTTATCACTTGTTCCCAACGTTTTCGCGTATTCACAATAATATTGTGCAAGCTCGACATTATCTTCTTTCGGTACAATTTTAGCTAATTTTTCAGTGACGTTAATGGCTTTTTTCCATTCTTTGGTCTTTTGATACAATTGAGCTAGCTGCTGCAATGCGTGTTCGGCAAAGTCGGGTTCATCAACTAAAATAATATAGAGATTCTCTGCCCGATCATAAAAACCAATTGCCATAAAATCTTTGGCTAACTGTTGCTTCGCAAGTAGTTTTTGCTCAAAAGAATAATCTGGGCTGCGATCCAATGCTTGGTGAATACGCAAAGCACGATCGACTTCACCGCGTGAGCGATACAAATTGCCTAAAGTCAACTCTGCTTCAAATTGCGAGCTACTTTCAATTTCATTTTCCGTTTCTTGTTTTTGTAGAATATCAAGAAACAAATCAACCGCTTTATCGGGTTGATTTGATAAAAGAAAATTTACCCCAGTCACATAATCACGGGATAATTTATTACTGATATCTTCCTGATCCTTTTTTGCACTTCGGTGCCCCATATACCAACCGTATGCAGCAGCAATAGGCAAAAGTAGGAAGAGTAATTCAAGCATTATTGAACAGCCTTATCTCGACCTGCTGTTGTTAACTCATTGATTTGTAGTGTTTGACGTTTCACTTGGCGAGCTAACGACATATTTTGGAATTTCAATTTAAGATAGAAAATTCCAGTAATCAGCCAACCTAAAATCAAGCCTAAACCAAATAAAATTGCGACCAAAGTTGAAAGCTGAACATCGCTTTTCGCAATCATATAATTAAAAGTGATGACTTGATCGTTATTTGCCCCAATAGTAATTGCCACAAGTACAATTGCAAGTACCAATACGAATCCTAAAATATATTTAATCATCACATTTCTCCTAATAGAAAGTTATGCTTTCCATTATGCCAAAAATCAATACAAAAAACGACACTTAAAGGTGTCGTTATATTAAAGTTAGTTAAAATTATACGTAAATATCAACGCGCTCTCTCAGCTCTTTGCCAGCTTTAAAGTGCGGCACAGATTTTGCGTCTAATTTCACTTGTTCGCCTGTTTTTGGGTTACGCCCTAAACGTGGCTGACGATAATGCAACGAGAAACTACCAAATCCTCTTACTTCAATGCGCTTACCATTTTCTAAGGCAAAAGACATCTGATCCAAAATTTCTTTTACTGAACTTTCCACATCCTTTGCAGAAATTGAAGGATGTTTTTGAACCAAACGCTCAATAAGCTCTGATTTAGTCATGGCTTTCTCCTAACTTTTATGTGAGCTAGCGTGATTTCTCACGCTAGCCGATTTTATTAAGGGAACTTAATTATTCACCTTTAGCTGCTTTGAAAGCTTCAGCCATTGCGTTTGGAATAGCAACTTCTTCTTGTTTGTTATTCACGTTTGCAACTGCCGCTGCTTCTTCAGCTTGGTCTTTTGCACGTACAGATAAGTGAACGATACGCGCTTTACGATCCACACCAGTGTATTTCGCTTCAACTACATCACCTGCATTAACTTCGTTTGTTAAGTCTGCGGCACGGATGTAACCTTCAACACCACCGTCTAATTCAACTTTTGCACCTTTCGCGTCAGCTTCAACAACTTTAGCGCTTAATACAGCACCTTTTTTGTTTACTGCCACGAAGTTGTTGAATGGATCTTCTTCAAGTTGTTTGATACCTAAAGAAATGCGCTCTTTCACTGCATCAACTTGTAGTACTACTGCAGCAACTTCGTCACCTTTTTTGTAGTTACGAACTGCTTCTTCACCAGATGCATTCCAAGAAATATCAGATAAGTGAACTAAACCGTCGATACCACCTTCAAGGCCGATGAAAATACCGAAATCAGTGATTGATTTGATTTTACCTTCAACTTTGTCGCCTTTGTTGTGAGTTTCAGCGAATTGTAACCATGGATTAGGTTTGCATTGTTTTAAACCTAAAGAAATACGACGACGTTCTTCATCGATTTCTAATACCATCACTTCAACAACATCACCTAAGCTAACAACTTTAGATGGGTGGATGTTTTTGTTTGTCCAATCCATTTCAGATACGTGAACTAAACCTTCAACGCCATCTAAAATTTCAACGAAACAACCGTAGTCAGTTAAGTTTGTTACTTTACCTGTTAATTTGCTTTCTACTGGGTGATTTTCAGCGATAGCAACCCAAGGATCTTGACCTAATTGTTTTAAGCCTAAAGATACACGAGTGCGATCTTTGTCGAATTTCAATACTTTAACAGTGATTTCATCACCAACATTCACGATTTCACTTGGGTGTTTAACACGTTTCCAAGCCATATCAGTGATGTGTAATAAACCGTCAACACCACCTAAATCTACGAATGCACCGTAGTCGGTTAAGTTCTTAACGATACCTTTAACTTCAGAACCTTCTTGTAAGTTCTCAAGAATTTGTTCACGTTCTTGGCTATTTTCTGATTCGATTACAGCACGACGAGAAACAACAACGTTGTTACGTTTTTGGTCAAGTTTGATAACTTTGAACTCTAACTCTTTACCTTCTAAGTGTAGAGTTTCGCGAACTGGGCGAGTATCCACTAATGAACCTGGTAAGAATGCACGAACACCGTTTAACTCAACTGTGAAACCACCTTTCACTTTACCGTTGATTAAACCGATAACAGTAGCCTGTTCTTCGTATGCTTTTTCTAATGCAATCCAAGCTTCGTTGCGTTTCGCATCAACGCGAGATGCAACAGTTTCACCAAAGCCGTCATCAACAGCTTTTAATACTACATCAACAACATCACCAACTTGAACTTCTAGTTCGCCTTGTGCGTTTAAAAACTCTTCAGCAGGGATAGATGATTCAGATTTAGAACCTGTATCAACAAGTACAAAGCCTTTTTGAATAGCAACAACAGTACCGCTAACGATAGAACCTTGACGGGTTTCAAGTTCTTTTAATGATTCTTCAAATAGTTGAGCAAAAGATTCAGTCATAATTAATCTTCAATTTAAAATTTAATAACGTCCACTTCAAAATCCGTTGAATGTGGGGTTGAGGATAAAAGTCTATTCTTCCTTGAATAAACGGGTTTATACAGTAATTTTAAGCGTTTGCTGAATATGCGACAAGGCTTGTTGAATGACTTCTTCAATCGTTAATGAAGTACTATCCAACAACAATGCATCTTCAGCGGGTTTAAGAGGTGCAACCGTACGATTTCTATCGCGGAAGTCACGTTCCTTTATCTCGGCTAAAATCTGGTCAAAGTTACCACTAATTCCCTTATTTTGCAACTGTTTATAGCGTCTTTTTGCACGTTCTTCTGCACTTGCGTCTAAAAATAATTTAACTGGTGCTTCTGGAAATACCACAGTTCCCATATCACGACCATCGGCAATCAACCCTTTTTCTGAGGCAAAGTCTTGTTGTAATTGCAAAAGTGCCTCTCTTACTTTTGGGAATACTGCTACTTTTGATGCTGCATCGGCGACTTCTTGTGTGCGAATTTGTGAACTGACATTTTCACTTTCAAGCACGATATTTACTTCACCATCTTTTGGTAAAAAGTGTACATCAAGATTTCTTGCTAAATCAGCTAATGCCAATTCATCATCTAATTTAACCGCTCTTTTCAGCGCAGCAAGCGCTGTTACACGATAAATCGCACCACTATCTAATAAGTCAAAACCTAATTTTTCAGCTAAGGCATAACATAATGTGCCTTTACCTGCGCCACTTGGGCCATCAACTGTGATGATTATTTTTTGCATTGTCACAACTCTTTTTGATTAAAAAATTTGTGCTAAAGAATAGCATAATCGGTGAATTAGCGAGAACTATTTTCCCTAACAAAGGCGCAAAAGTATTTGCGTCGCAAGTGCGGTTAAATTTTAAAAAGTTTTTTTACTGAACATTTGCATTGCCAAAATGGCTTATTTTTTCGAATTTTATTCGAAAAATTTACATTCAAGCACAAAATTACGCACCATATGCTAAACTGCTGTCTTTATAATAGCGAGCATATGTAAGCTGTTGTATATCAAAGCATAAACTTATCGTTTATGTTTCTCTTAAACACTCATTAGGTTCAAAACAAGGAGAAGTATTATGGCTTTTAATCTTAAAAACAGACATTTGTTGAGTTTAGTAAATCATACTGAACGTGAAATCAAATATTTGCTAGACCTATCCCGTGATTTAAAACGCGCTAAATATGCAGGTACAGAACAACAAAAATTAAAAGGAAAAAACATCGCTCTTATCTTTGAAAAAACCTCTACTCGTACCCGTTGTGCTTTTGAAGTCGCTGCTTATGACCAAGGTGCAAACGTCACTTATATCGATCCAACCTCTTCACAAATCGGCCATAAAGAAAGTATGAAAGACACTGCTCGTGTGCTTGGCCGTATGTACGATGCTATTGAATATCGTGGTTTCAAACAATCGGTTGTAGATGAATTAGCGGCTTATGCAGGCGTGCCTGTATTCAATGGTTTAACTGATGAATTCCATCCAACTCAAATGTTAGCTGACGTGTTAACAATGATCGAAAACTGTGACAAACCATTAAGTGAAATCAAATACGTTTATATTGGTGATGCTCGCAACAATATGGGTAACTCACTCTTACTCATCGGTGCAAAATTAGGTATGGATGTACGTATTTGTGGCCCTAAAGCATTGTTACCAGATGCAGAACTTGTTGAAATGTGCGAAAAATTCGCAAAAGAAAGTGGCGCAAGAATCACTGTTACAGAAGACATTGATAAAGCAGTGAAAAATGTGGACTTCGTTCATACTGACGTATGGGTATCAATGGGTGAACCTCTCGAAAGCTGGGGCGAACGTATCAAATTATTATTACCTTACCAAGTTACACCAGAATTGATGAAACGCACTGGCAATCCAAAAGTGAAATTTATGCACTGCTTACCAGCGTTCCACAACAGTGAAACCAAAGTTGGTCGTCAAATCGCTGAAAAATACCCAGAACTCGCTAATGGTATTGAAGTGACTGAAGATGTGTTTGAGTCACCAATGAACGTTGCTTTCGAACAAGCAGAAAACCGTATGCACACTATTAAAGCCGTGCTTTATTCTAGCTTAATCTAATAGTTAGGAGGCTATGATGAGAATTGTTATTGCATTAGGTGGTAACGCACTTCTTCGTCGTGGTGAACCACTTACAGCAGAAAATCAACGCCAAAATGTGCGTATCGCTTGTGAGCAAATCGCAAAAATTTGGCCAAATAACGAATTAGTTATCGCTCACGGTAATGGACCACAAGTTGGTTTATTAGCATTACAAGGTGCGGCTTACAAAGATGTACCTACCTATCCTTTAGATGTGTTAGGTGCAGAATCAGTTGGAATGATTGGTTATATGATCCAACAAGAGTTAGGTAACCTTGTTCCTTTTGAAGTGCCATTTGCAACGTTACTTTCACAAGTTGAAGTAGATAAAAATGACCCAGCATTCAAAAATCCAACTAAACCAATTGGCCCTGTTTATAGCAAAGAAGAAGCTGAAAAATTAGCAGCAGAAAAAGGATGGTCAATTGCGCAAGATGGCGATAAATATCGTCGTGTGGTGCCAAGCCCATTACCAAAACGTATTTTTGAAATCCGTCCGGTAAAATGGTTGCTTGAAAAAGGCAGTATCGTTATCTGCGCTGGCGGTGGTGGCATTCCAACTTATTATGACGAAAAAAATAATCTTTGTGGTGTAGAAGCTGTAATCGATAAAGATCTTTGCTCTGCATTATTAGCAGAAAATCTTGAGTCTGATCTTTTCATTATTGCAACTGATGTATCTGCGGTCTTCTTAGACTGGGGTAAAGAAACACAAAAAGCGATTGCAACAGCGCCTCCTGAGGCAATTGAAAGCATTGGTTTCGCATCAGGTTCAATGGGGCCAAAAGTTCAAGCCGCAGTGAATTTTGTAAAAAATACAGGCAAAGACGCCGTGATTGGTTCTCTTTCCGATATTGTAGATATTGTCAAAGGCAAAGCTGGTACTCGCATTACAACGAAAGCAAAAGACATTACCTACTATTAAGGTAGTCAAATGGAATACGCTTTGTAGCTCAACATATAAAGCGTATTCCAAACTAAGTAGCTGTAAATAAAGGAGTATATTATGGGAAACTCAAAAAAGAAAACATTTAACTTTCCCTCAGCATTTTCAATTTTATTTATCATATTGATTATTGCTGTTGGTCTGACTTGGCTAGTTCCAGCAGGTTCGTATTCCAAATTAACATATAATTCAGCTGATAATGTATTCGTCGTTAAAACTTATCAACAACCAGACAAAATTCTCCCCGCCACAAAAGAGTCGTTAGATAACTTAAATATCAAAATTGAATTAAATAACTTCCTTGAAGGCACAATTAAAAAACCTATCGCCATTCCAGGTACTTATCAACGTGTAGAGCAAAATCCAAAAAGTTTACAAGATATCACGAAAAGTATGGTTCACGGGACGATTGAAGCTGCCGATGTAATGGTCTTCATCTTCGTACTGGGTGGTATGATCGGTGTTATTAATAAAACAGGCTCTTTTAATGCCGGTTTAGGTGCATTAGCCAATCGAACAAAAGGAAATGAGTTCTTTATTGTATTTGCCGTTTCATTTTTGATGATGGTTGGTGGTACTACTTGTGGTATTGAAGAGGAAGCCGTTGCGTTCTACCCTATCCTTGTTCCGGTATTTGTTGCTCTCGGATATGATGCTATCGTTTGTGTTGGTGCAATATTCCTCGCAGCATCTATGGGTACAGCATTCTCAACAATCAACCCATTCTCCGTTGTTATTGCCTCAAATGCTGCGGGTATTCCGTTCACTGAAGGTATCGCTTGGCGTTTTGGTGGCTTAATCGCTGGTTTCATTTGTGTTGTTGTTTACCTCTACTGGTACTGTAAAAAAATCAAAGCCGATCCAAAAGCTTCATATGTTTATGATGATAGAGAAGAATTCCTCAATAAATATATGAAAAATATCGATACAAATGCGATTCAAGAATTCACGACAAGAAGAAAAATTATCTTAGTCTTCTTCTGTGCATCATTCTTCTTAATGGTATGGGGCGTAATGTTTGGTGGATGGTGGTTCCCTGAAATGGCTGCATCTTTCCTTGCAATTACTATCTTCATTATGTTCATCTCTAAACTGTCAGAAAAAGACATTGTCAATTCCTTCACTGAAGGGGCTTCTGAATTAGTTGGTGTATCTTTGATTATCGGTTTAGCTCGTGGTGTAAACCTCGTATTAGAACAAGGTATGATTTCAGATACCATTCTTGCCTACGCCTCAGATCTTGCATCAGGCGTTCCTGGTAGCGTATTCATCCTTGCACAATTAGTTATCTTCATTTTCTTGGGCTTAATTGTTCCATCTTCATCAGGTTTAGCGGTACTAGCAATGCCAATTATGGCGCCACTTGCAGATACTGTGGGTATTCCAAGACACATCGTAGTTTCTGCTTATAACTGGGGTCAATATGCGATGCTCTTCTTGGCACCAACCGGATTAGTCTTGGTTACATTACAAATGTTAAATATTCCATTCAATAAATGGGTTCGATTTGTAATGCCAATGATAGGATGCCTATTGGTTATTGCCTCCATACTACTGGTCATTCAAGTTTCGCTTTACAGCGTCTAAATGATCTATTTCTCAAAGGCTGTCATTGATCACAGATTTTAAATGACAGCCTTGCTATAATCAAAAAATAAACAAATAGACGCTCAATAGGGTTGGGATATGCCTAAAGATAAAATTTTCGATAACATTGACACTCGGATCTTAAAAGCATTACAACGAAATGGTCGCTTACATAACAACGAATTAGCAAAAGAAATTGGATTATCTAATTCTGCTTGCTTACGTAGAGTCAACCAACTTGAGGAAAGTGGTGTTATTGATAATTATGTTGCCCTACTAAACCCACAAAAGTTAAATTGTAGCCTAGTTATTTATGTCTTAGGCTCTTTTTTTGAAGAGGATTTAAAATTACGTGAACGTTTTATGTTTGAAATGAAATCACTGCCACAAATTGCAGAATGCCATTTAATGGCGGGCGATTATGATTTTATCTTAAAAGTCTTTGTTTCCGATTTAGACGAATTCCATTCTTTAAAAATGCGCTACCTGACTAAAGAAATTGGAATAAAAAATATCAAGTCTGAAATAGCGCTCAAAACTGTGAAAAACTCAACTGAATTGCCTTTATAACCAGCTAAAATCACTCATTATTTTAGTGTTGTAAGAGCCTCTTTTAAAGCATCAAGCATTTCATAACGCTTTCTATACATTGAACGTTTCTTACTTTGAATATCCTCTAACGCTTTGCGTTGAATCTCTGTCGGAATATGCCAATATTGTCCAATTAACTCTGCCTCATTTTCTTGCCAAAACTCATCATAATTAAATAATAAGCGTGCTGAGTCATTCCAACGATATTTTGCTTGGTGTTTATGTGGAATACCATTTAACTCACAATTCAATTCTTGTGCTAACAATTTAAATGCATTTACCAACATAAACATTGGTCTCACACCATGTAATTGTTTAGTCGCACTTCGCACAAGCTCCAGAGCGTTCTCACCTTTAGGCCCTTGCATTGAGGCAATTAATAATCGGTTTGGAAATAAAAATGTAAATGAAGCATCATAAAGACTAATATTTTCTTTTTGATCATAGATATTTAATGAAAAAAACCGCCCTTTCAATGCACAACGGCAATAAAAGCGCGGTCGATTTTAAGCAAATTTACACTTAATCTTTTTTATTATTAAGTTGTGGTAAAAATGATTCTTTTGAAATGCTTAATAAACCAGTTTGTGTATAAATACCCAATTTATCACGAGTATCTACGATGTCTAAGTTACGCATTGTTAATTGACCAATACGATCTACTGGGCTAAACGGTGCATTTTCCACTTTTTCCATACTTAAACGCTCAGGGTGATAAGTGCTATTCGCTGATGATGTATTCAGAATCGTGTAGTCATTACCACGGCGTAATTCTAATGTCACCTCGCCTGTCACCGCACGAGCGACCCAACGTTGAGCCGTTTCACGTAGCATTAATGCTTGTGGGTCAAACCAACGGCCTTGGTATAATAAGCGACCTAAACGTAAACCGTTAATGCGATATTGTTCGATAGTATCTTCGTTGTGAATTGCACTCACTAAACGCTCATAAGCAATATGTAGTAACGCCATTCCCGGCGCTTCATAAATACCACGAGATTTCGCTTCAATGATACGGTTTTCAATTTGGTCTGACATACCTAAACCGTGGCGACCACCGATACGGTTTGCTTCAAGGAATAATTCAACGTGATCACTGAATGTTTTACCATTTAATGCAACAGGCACACCTTCTTCAAAACGCACTGTCACTTCTTCTGATTTAACTTCAATGTCTTCACGCCAGAATGGTACGCCCATAATTGGCTGAACAATTCTCATACCACGACTTAAAAGCTCTAAATCTTTTGCTTCGTGAGTTGCGCCAAGCATATTTGAGTCTGTTGAATAGGCTTTTTCTACAGACATTTTGTATTCAAAACCGTTGGCAATGAGGAATTGTGACATCTCGTGACGGCCACCTAGCTCATCGATAAATTGGTTGTCTAACCAAGGTTTATAAATTTTAAGATTTGGGTTAGTTAATAAACCGTAGCGGTAGAAACGCTCAATGTCGTTACCTTTAAAGGTACTACCATCACCCCAAATATTCACATCATCTTCACGCATTGCAGAAACAAGCATTGTCCCCGTAACTGCACGACCAAGTGGCGTAGTGTTAAAATAGGCAATACCGCCAGTTGAGATGTGGAACGCACCACTTTGAATGGCAGCGATGCCTTCGTGAGCGAGTTGTGCACGACAGTCAATTAAACGTGCATTTTCTGCACCATATTCCATTGCTTTACGTGGGATTGCATTGTAGTCTTCTTCATCTGGTTGGCCTAAATTTGCTGTGTACGCGTAAGGAATTGCTCCATTCTGACGCATCCAAAGCAACGCAGCACTGGTATCTAAACCACCTGAAAACGCAATACCGACTTTTTGACCTTGTGGGAGTTGTTGTAAAATTGTGTTTGACATATTAAACCTTGTTTTAAATAATTACGCAAAAAAAATGATTAAATAATCACTTTATTATTTCAAAAACTCATCGGAAAGTCCACCAAACTCTTCTTTATTTGATAACATTAAATAAGGATCGGGGTGTTGGTAAACAAAATCAAGCTCCTGACAAATTTTATCCGCACGGATAACGCGTACTGGATCTTGTTCCGAACAGATGAAGTGCGGTGCTTCTACACCGAGTTTTTCCGCCATCGCAGAATAATATTCTGCTTTGGTTGGATGTTCTGGTGCCACCACGTGATATAAGCGCTGATAACTTGGTGTCTCAAGCAACAATTGAATTGCTCTTGCACAATCATCAAAATGCACTAAATTCACAGGCGAATTACTTGCCTTAACCTCTTTGCCAGATAATGAATACGCTGGATGGCGATCATCACCGACCAACCCACCAAAGCGAATAATATCGCAGTCAATATTTTGTAACTGGGACAGCCACTGCTCTACCTCAAGAATCGCTTTCGCAATTTCTGATTGTGGTTCAGGTTGACAAGATTCATCAAAATGCCCTGAAACTTCAGGAAAGACAGAAGTGGAACTGATAAAAATAATATGATTAACACTATGTAATAGCGCTTCATTGACTAAATTTTGAATGCTTAATACATAATGTTGTGGATTGAAAAAATATTGACTAGGTGGAATATTGATCACTAATGAATCTACCGATAACAAAATAGTTAAGTCATCAGGATCGGCGTTAATTTCAGGGGTAAGTTCTAATGGATAAGCTTCTAAACGAACTAAACGCATTTGCTCTGCGCCTTCGTGAGTACGTTTACTGCCTTTCACTTCCCAACCTAAATTCTTCAAATGGCGAGCTAAAGGTAAGCCAAGCCAACCTAATCCCACTATTGAAACCGACTTCATAATTCTCCTTTGAATTTTTGTGTTGAAAAAAAGCTTCCTTCCCAAACAGGAAGAAAGCCGATTTTCTGCTTATTTTGTCAATAAATCCAATGCTTCTTGGTATTTATCAACAGTTTTCTGAATCACCTCTTCAGGCACTTTCGGTGCTGGAGGTTCTTTATTCCAACCGCTATTTTGTAACCAATCTCGAATAAATTGTTTATCAAACGACGGCGGATTAGTGCCTTCTTGGTAAGTATCTACCGACCAAAAACGACTTGAATCAGGAGTGAGAACTTCATCCATTAAAGTTAAAGTCCCGTTTTCATCTAAACCAAACTCAAATTTAGTATCACAAATAATGATACCTTTTGTTAATGCATATTCAGCAGCAGCTTTATAAAGTGCAATTGCTTTTTCTTTCACTTGTACGGCAAGCTCTGCACCAATGAGTTTTTCACACTCTTCATAGCTGATATTAATATCGTGATCGCCTACTTCAGCTTTGCTTGATGGAGTAAAAATAGGCTCTGGCAATTTGCTTGCTTCTACTAACCCTTCAGGTAACGCTAAACCACAAATTGTGCCTGTTTTTTGATAATCTTTTAAACCACTACCAGTTAAATAACCACGTACAATTGACTCGATTTTAATTGGATTTAAACGCTTGCACACGACCGCACGATCTTTGACCGCATCTGCTTCTACTTTTGGTAACACATCATAAACGGTCTCCCCCGTAAAATGATTCGGCATAATATGTGCTAATTTGTTAAACCAGAAATTCGAAATCTGCGTTAAAATTTCTCCCTTACGAGGAATCGGATCGTCCAAAATCACATCAAATGCGGACAAACGATCTGTTGCAACCATCAACATACGTTTATCATCAATCTCATAAAGATCGCGCACTTTGCCTGAATAGATTTTTTTTAGACTAAGCTGAGTCATCTGTTTGCACCTTATTTTTTTATATAATAAAAATCGGCGCATATTGTACCGCACTTTGCTCTGAAAGATAAGCAAACGTTTGCATTTTTTATTGAATTTATAAATAAATTTGAGAAGAACACTAAAATAAGCGACAATACGCCATCTTTTTAACTCGATTAACCTACAAATAGAACAATGTCATTGAACGATTATCCACAACAAGTTAATAAACGTCGCACCTTTGCGATTATTTCTCACCCCGATGCGGGTAAAACTACCATCACAGAAAAAGTCTTACTTTACGGACAAGCAATCCAAACTGCGGGGTCTGTTAAAGGGAAAGGCTCAAGCGCGCACGCTAAATCTGACTGGATGGAAATGGAAAAGCAACGTGGTATTTCTATTACGACCTCTGTCATGCAATTCCCTTATAATGATTGTTTAGTCAACTTATTAGATACACCGGGACACGAAGACTTCTCGGAAGATACATACCGCACTTTAACCGCTGTTGACAGTTGTTTAATGGTGATCGACAGTGCAAAAGGGGTTGAGGAACGTACCATCAAATTAATGGAAGTGACACGCTTACGTGATACCCCAATTTTAACCTTTATGAATAAGTTAGACCGTGATATTCGTGACCCAATGGAATTATTAGACGAAGTCGAAAATGTGTTAAATATCCATTGTACGCCGATCACTTGGCCAATTGGTTGCGGTAAATTATTCAAAGGGGTGTATCATTTATATAAAGATGAAACCTATTTATACCAAACCGGACAAGGTCATACGATCCAAGAAGTACGTGTAGTGAAAGGTTTAAATAACCCTGAACTTGATGCGGCAGTAGGCGATAACTTAGCACAGCAATTACGTGATGAGTTAGAACTGGTTCAAGGCGCATCAAATGAATTTGATCTTGATGCTTTTTTAAGTGGTGAATTAACGCCAGTATTCTTTGGTACTGCGTTAGGTAACTTCGGTGTTGATCACTTCCTTGACGGTTTAACCCAATGGGCACCAGCTCCACAAGCACGCCAAGCAGATAGCCGCACAGTGGAAAGCAGCGAGCAGAAACTGACTGGCTTTGTGTTTAAAATCCAAGCAAATATGGATCCAAAACACCGCGACCGTGTTGCCTTTATGCGAGTTGTGTCAGGTAAATACGAAAAAGGAATGAAACTCCGCCATGTGCGTATTGGTAAAGATGTGGTAATTTCTGATGCGTTAACCTTTATGGCGGGCGATCGTACTCACGCAGAAGAAGCTTACGCAGGCGATATTATTGGTTTACATAACCACGGTACAATTCAAATCGGTGATACCTTTACTCAAGGTGAAGATTTGAAATTCACTGGGATTCCAAACTTTGCACCAGAATTATTCCGTCGTATTCGTTTGAAAGATCCACTCAAACAAAAACAACTGTTAAAAGGCTTAGTACAGCTTTCTGAAGAAGGCGCTGTGCAAGTGTTCCGCCCACTAATGAACAATGATTTGATCGTAGGTGCGGTTGGTGTGTTACAGTTTGACGTGGTGGTTTCTCGTTTGAAATCAGAATATAACGTGGAAGCAATTTACGAAAACATCAACGTGGCAACAGCACGTTGGGTTGAATGTGACGATGCGAAAAAATTTGAAGAATTTAAACGTAAAAATGAACAAAACTTAGCCTTAGACGGTGGGGATAACTTAACTTATATCGCACCGACAATGGTGAACTTGAACCTTGCTCAAGAACGTTATCCTGGCGTTCAGTTCTTCAAGACCAGAGAACACTAATCCTCTTCAAAGTGCGGTAAAAAATCTAAAAATTTTACCACACTTTGTATTTTAAATATCCTTTCAAAAATTAGGTGATTAATGCGTATTACCTATCAAATATATCATTCTTAACAATTTCCTTTTTTGTTCATAAAGTGTATGATATCCCCATACAACTCATAATGAGTTTATGTTTTGTACCGCAGGCTTAATTAAATAACATTAGAGAGGGATTTATGACAACAGCAATCGGTTTATGTGAAGCATCATCTGAAAAATTAGCGAAAGAATTAAACGTATTATTAGCAAACTACCAAGTATTTTATACTAATGTGCGTGGTTATCACTGGAATATTAAAGGCGTGAACTTTTTTGAATTACACGCAAAATTTGAAGAAATTTATAATGATTTAGTGGTTAAAGTGGACGAAATCGCAGAGCGTATTTTAACTTTAGGTTATATGCCAAATAATGCATATAGCCAATATTTAAAAGAATCTACTATTCAAGAGCACATCGGTGTAAGCAATGCACAAGAATGTTTAACAGGTACATTGAAAGGCTTTAAAGAACTTTTAAAACAACAACGTGCAATTTTAGACGTTGCCGGTGAAGCAAATGATGAAGGTACTGCATCACAAATGAGCGACTACATTAAAGAGCAAGAAAAATTAATTTGGATGCTGACAGCAGCTTGCCAAACTTGCAATGCATAATTTTCCTAAATAAACAAAAGTGCGGTAAAAATGACCGCACTTTTTTATTGTCTATTGAATATCATTCTGCCAATACGCACGTAAATAAAATCTCATTTTCAGTATGAATATAATTATTCAAATCCTTGATAACCTATTGAATTACCTAATATAATTTTACCAACTTTGGCAAGCACCTTCTGGTTGAGGCATTTCATTAATAAGCGATTTGAGCATTGTTATGCTTTTTTGATGCTCGTCGTGTTCAAATTCCATCACACGAATTGGCATTTGTGCCATTGCATAATGGCGTGTTTAATGAATTGAAAACAGTACTGCTCTACTTGGATTCTTACAATAACCCTACTCGCACAGTCACCCCAGAAACCAAGCAAGGCGTGAGATAAGCCTGAATATGCCCCACAATTGCACATCAAAAATTAGCAGCTAAACCGCTTTCAGATGGAGATATTGTGGCATTAGAAGCCTTTTTAAAACTTCTCACAGATGAACGATTGCTAAAAAAGAATGAATAAATTGTTAAAAAATTGTTGCATTTGTTAAAAATACACATATAATGTAGGCCATACCCTAAAAAGTATGACTCCAAATATATTTTTTGCCCTTTCGCTTTGAAAGGGCTTTTTTTTCGCCTAAATTTGGAAAATTGCGCTTATTCGCTAAAATCTCGATTTTTCCTTGTACAATCGCCTAATTCGCACTAGACTTACGCCCACATTTTTTACATAAACTGATATTTATTTTTTATGCGTGTTGCAGATTTTCATTTTGACTTACCTGATGAGCTCATTGCTCGCTACCCTAAAACCGAGCGTAAATCGAGTCGACTATTACAATTAAATGGCGAAAACGGTGAAATTTCACACCGCACTTTTGCTGATGTGATCGACCAAATTAACGAAGGCGACTTATTAATTTTTAACAATACTCGAGTAATCCCCGCTCGAATGTTTGGTCGTAAAGCCAGTGGTGGCAAAGTTGAAGTTTTAGTTGAGCGTATTTTAACGGATACCCGTTTTTTAGCGCACGTTCGTTCTTCCAAAGCACCAAAAGAAGGGGCTGAACTTTGGTTAGGTGAAGATAAACTTGGCGAAAATAATGGCGTAAAAATGACGATGGTGGCTCGCCACGATACCCTGTTTGAACTTGAAATTGCGGAAAAACAGACCGCACTTTTAGAGGTGTTACAACAAATCGGGCATATGCCATTACCGCCTTATATCGACCGCCCAGATGAAGACGCTGACCAAGAACGTTATCAAACAGTTTATAACAAAGTCCCCGGTGCAGTGGCTGCGCCCACAGCTGGCTTGCATTTTGATGATGAATTGTTAGCACAACTGAAAGCAAAAGGGGTAAATTTTGCTTTTGTAACTTTGCACGTGGGTGCGGGCACATTCCAACCTGTGCGTGTTGAACATATTGAAGATCACAAAATGCACGCTGAATATGTGGAAGTGTCACAAGAGGTATGCGATGCAATTATTGCCACTAAACAAGCTGGCAAGCGTGTGATTGCAGTCGGTACCACTTCTGTGCGTTCCGTTGAAAGTGCGGCATTAGCG
Organism: Bisgaard Taxon 46; assembly: GCA_049941595.1. Taxonomy (GTDB): domain Bacteria; phylum Pseudomonadota; class Gammaproteobacteria; order Enterobacterales; family Pasteurellaceae; genus Pasteurella. Next base: position 113,634 of record JBNFNA010000004.1, on the reverse strand, counting down.
ACAGAAGAAAAACAAAGTCCGCAATTAATCGAACCTTATTTTTCGGATACGTCGATTTTTATTTACCCCGGCAAAAAATTCCGTGTGGTGGATTGCTTAATCACAAACTTCCACTTGCCAGAAAGTACTTTAATTATGTTAGTTTCTGCCTTTGCGGGCTACAAACACACAATGCAAGCCTATCAAAGTGCGGTAGAAAATCGCTATCGTTTCTTTAGTTATGGCGATGCAATGTTTATTACCAAAAATCCAAATGTGAAAGGCTTAGAATAATGCTTTTTGTGTTTGATTTAGACGGTACAATTTGCTTTGATAGCAAGCAAATTCCCGCTGAAATTCAAACCGCTCTGAATGAGTTGATGACACAAGGTCATCAGCTCATTTTTGCTTCTGCTCGCCCAATTCGTGATTTATTGCCTCTGCTAACAGATACACTAAAAAATGCGTTGTTGATTGGTGGTAATGGTTCAATTACGCAAGTAAATCAACAAATTCAAGCAAACTGCCCCATTGCACAAGATGATTTTCATCAGATTAAACAATGGATTAACGAGTTTGATTTGGATTATTTAGCCGATGATATTTGGCATTACAGCAAGCGTATTCGCCGACCACATTCTATTGAGCATAAAATCGATAGCGCAAAACTTGCTGAAAATCGACCGCTCTTTGATATCACTCACCCGATTAAAACTATTTTGCTCAATCTCACTGCGGAACGTTATGTTCAGCTCAAATCAAAGTTAGTTGCTCTAAAAGTGAATTTGATTGAACATACTGAACCCAATGGTTTATATAACATCGATATTACGGCAAAAAACATCAATAAATACAGTACATTACTTAATCTCATTGGCAAACGACCGTATATCGCTTTCGGCAACGATATGAATGATATTGAGCTACTTAAACACGCGATTTATTCCGTTTGCATTGGTGATTTTGAACCACTACAAACAATTTCAGCAGAACAACTTGCCCCAAATCCACAATTAATTGCCGAGAAAATACGGCAATTAAGCAGTGAAAACCAAGCAAAGTTTGACTTATAAGGGGTCAGGTTCTAAAATAAAAAAACAAGGAACAGTTGGCGCTGTTCCTTGGGTGAATCTACCTAGCCAGCGACACTTCCTTTAAGGGATAGGCAAAGTAGAATAATGATGAAAAACATAATTATGCGTTTCATATTTTTATCCTCACGTTACAAATATAACGTTTGGATCTACTAAACAGCCCGTCAGGTGCTACTGGCGGACTGATTTTTAGCAGATCCGCCTCTGTTCTAAAATACAGAACATTGATAAGAATTATAGCAAAAGCCTGTTTATTTACACAGGCTTTTTTATTCAAAAAACTCTTCGAACTGTTTATTCGTTGAAAGGAAATTAAATGAAATACGAACTTGATAAAACCGACGGTAACGCAAGACGTGGCCGCCTCGTCTTTGAACGCCCACAAGGCACATTTACCGTTGAAACACCTGCCTTTATGCCTGTTGGTACTTACGGTACTGTAAAAGGGATGACACCTGAAGAAGTGCGTGCAACAGGCGCAGAAATCTTACTCGGCAACACATTCCATTTATGGCTTCGTCCTGGTCAAGAAGTGATGCGTAAACACGGTGATTTGCACGATTTTATGCAATGGCATCGTCCAATTTTAACTGACTCTGGCGGTTTCCAAGTATTCAGCTTAGGCAAATTACGAAAAATTACGGAAGAAGGCGTGAAATTCCAAAACCCAATTAATGGTGAACGTATTTTCCTATCGCCTGAAAAATCAATGGAAATTCAATACGATCTAGGTTCTGACATCGTGATGATTTTCGATGAATGCACACCTTATCCAGCCACATTTGACTACGCTAAAAAATCAATGGAAATGTCATTACGTTGGGCAAAACGTAGCCGTGATCGTTTCGATGAATTAGGCAATAAAAACGCCTTATTCGGTATCATTCAAGGCGGTGTTTACGAAGAACTGCGTAAAATTTCCGTAGAAGGCTTAGTGAATATCGGTTTTGACGGTTATGCGGTGGGTGGTTTAGCTGTAGGTGAGCCAAAAGAAGATATGCACCGTATTTTAGAATATGTTTGCCCACAAATTCCAGCTGACAAACCTCGCTATTTAATGGGTGTAGGCAAGCCGGAAGATCTCGTGGAAGGCGTTCGCCGCGGTATTGATATGTTCGACTGCGTAATGCCAACCCGTAACGCACGTAACGGTCATTTATTTGTGACTAACGGCATTGTGAAAATTCGTAATGCAAAATACCGTGATGATACTACTCCACTCGATGCTGAATGTGATTGCTACACCTGCAAAAACTACACCAAAGCTTACTTATATCATTTAGATAAATGTAATGAGATTTTAGGTGCGAGATTAAATACCATTCATAATTTACGTTATTATCAACGCTTAATGGCTGAAATTCGCCAAGCGATTGAACAAGATCGTTTTGATGATTTTGTGAACGAGTTTTATGCTCGAATTGGTAAACCTGTACCACCATTGCAATTAGGCACAAAAAATGATTAATCTTTCAGCATAAGATGTTGTAACTTGGGATGAACCCATCGAAATGCTTTACGCTTGTCACAGCAAAGTAAAGCGTTTCTGCCACCAACTGAGTATTCTGCCAAATTATTTGGCTGAACACAGCATCAACCAAGCGGTTAAAAATGTTGTAAAACAAATCATCACTTACTTCAATCAATGTCCCCTTGCATCATCAAGACGAAAAAGATGATTTCTTCCCCGCCTTGTTAGCAAAGGCACCACAAGTGCGGTCAGAAATTGAAGAATTAGAAGCACAACATATTTTGCTACATCAAAATTGGGATAATCTTTCACGTCAACTTGAAGAGTTAGTTCAAGGAAAACGTACTCACATTGATGCAGAATTCATTCGCCAGTTTATTGCAGGTTATGATGCGCATATTGCGATTGAAGAGCCTCTTTTTGAGCTAGATAGACAATATTTATCCCCAAAGCAATTAAATGCAATAGGTAAAATTATGTTTGCACGCCGTTGTGTGAAATAAAAAACAGGGCAAATAAAATGAATTATGACTTAAATCTCACGCATTTTACTTGCCCAATTCCACTATTAATGGCAAAAAAGCGCTTGCTAACTTACCTAAAAATAGTCAATTTACCCTGAAATTAGCCTCTCAAACCTCCTATCAAGATATTAGTCTATTATATAAAAAAGAAGGTTATAAAATCCTAAATCCTATTCAAAAAACATCACTTGATTACATCTTAGTAATAAAAAAATAAAATCAATAAACTTCACTTTTCCCTAAAATTCTGATCAAGATCACATCCTCTATTAATAAATTGTTGTTTAATAATACATCAATCATAAAGATACTCATTCAGAGGAGATAGCTTATGTGTACAACCTGTGGTTGTGGTACTGGCGAAGTGCGTATCGGCGCATTGCCTCATCACCATAACGAGCCAAAACTTTCTCAAAATCAACCGCACTTGACTCTATCCACCTTTCGCCCAATGGCAACAAATAATGATACTAAAACCCGATTATTAAAAATTGAACAAGATGTGCTCGGTGAAAATAACCAATTTGCCGAAATTAACCGTCAATTCTTCCAAAAAAATCAAATTCTTGCACTTAATTTAGTATCAAGCCCCGGTTCTGGAAAAACCACCTTATTAACAACAACGCTTTCACAATTAAAACAAACCGCACTTTGCTATGTTATCGAAGGCGATCAACAGACTGAAAATGATGCACAACGTATTCGAGAAACAGGTGTACAAGCTTTACAAATTAATACGGGGAAAGGTTGCCACTTAGATGCCAAAATGATCTCGCAAGCCTTAGAAAAATTGCAACCGCAACAAAATAGCTTTGTATTTATTGAAAACGTCGGCAATTTAGTTTGCCCTGCAGAATTTGACTTAGGTGAATTTGCAAAAGTGGCTATTTTGTCCGTCACAGAAGGCGAAGATAAACCGCTTAAATATCCACATATGTTTGCGGCAGCCCAACTGATGATTATTAATAAAATTGACTTGCTGCCTTATCTCAACTTTGATTTGGATAAATGCATTGCTTATGCAAAACAAGTGAATCCGAATATTGAAATTCTTTGTCTTTCTGCCACGAATGGCGACGGAATGGATAGCTGGTTAGCCTGGTTAACACAACATAAATAGGCGTTATTATGCAGTTCGTCGATGAGTTTCGCGATCCAGCCATTGCACGTCAATTGTTAGATCGCTTACAAAAACTAATGCAAAAACTACCGCACTTTAGCAAAGAAAGACCTTTGTATTTAATGGAGGTTTGCGGTGGTCATACTCACACTATTTTTAAATTTGGCTTAGACAAATTACTTCCCGAAAATATTGAGTTCATTCACGGCCCAGGCTGCCCTGTTTGTGTATTACCAATGGGGCGCATTGATGTGTGCTTAGAAATTGCTAATCGACCGGATGTCATTTTTTGTACTTTCGGCGATGCAATGCGTGTGAAAGGGCGATTAGGATCTTTACTTGATGCAAAAAGTCACGGGGTTGATGTGCGAATTGTGTATTCACCTCTTGATGCCCTTAATCTTGCTAAACAACATCCCGATAAAAAAGTGGTTTTCTTTTCTTTGGGGTTTGAAACCACAATGCCAAGCACGGCGATTACATTGCAAGAAGCCAAACGCCAGCAGATTCATAATTTCTTTATTGTTTGCCAAAACATCACCATTATCCCAACACTTCGCCAGTTGTTAACTCAAGAACAGGTGCTTATTGACGGTTTTATTGCCCCAGGTCACGTAAGTATGATTATTGGTGCGACACCTTACCAAGAGCTTGTCAATCGTTTCCATAAACCTTTTGTGATTACAGGCTTTGAACCGTTAGATATTCTACAAGCCATTGTGATGTTGGTAGAACAATTCGTTGAGGGGCGTTGTGAAATTGAAAACCAATATAAACGGATTGTGCAAACAGAAGGCAATCAAATCGCCCAAAAGGCAATGCAAGAGGTGTTTCAACTGCGCCAATCTAGCGAGTGGCGTGGATTGGGGGAAATTCCAGAATCAGGTGTAGAACTTACACCCTCTTATCAATGCTTTGATGCAGAAAAAGCCTTTGCGGTCAACCCACAACAAGTCGCAGACGACCCGCAAGCCCGTTGTGGTGATGTGTTAACAGGGCAATGTAAACCCAAAGATTGCCCGTTGTTTGCTAAACGTTGTAATCCAGACAGTGCTTATGGCGCATTAATGGTGTCATCAGAAGGCGCCTGTGCTGCTTATTATCAATATTGTCGAGAGTAATTAAGGGAATAAAAATGCAAGAAAATCGAATTCGTATGGCACACGGCAATGGTGGTGCATTAATGCAGCAGCTTATTCAAACTTATTTTATGCAGGCTTTTAATAATCCCTTTTTAGCGGAAAGTGAAGATCAAGCACGCTTGCCTTTAACCGCCTTTACTCAAGGCGAAAAATTGGCATTTAGCACTGATAGCTTTGTCATCGATCCGATTTTTTTTCCGGGCGGCAATATTGGTAAATTAGCTGTGTGTGGAACGGCTAATGATATTGCTGTCAGCGGTGCTATTCCTCAATTTTTATCTTGCGGTTTCATTTTGGAAGAAGGGCTTGCTTTATCTGATTTAGAGCAGATTATTCGCTCAATGGCAGAAACCGCAGCGCAAGCGAGCATTCAAATTGTTACAGGCGATACCAAAGTAGTGCCTAAAGGTGCGGTAGATAAAATCTTTATTAATACTAGCGGTATCGGTGTTATTCCTTCAACTATCCATTGGGGAATGAACAAAATTGAAGTAGGCGATCAAATTATTGTGACGGGGACTTTGGGCGATCACGGTGCAACTATTCTCAACTTGCGGGAAAACTTAGGGATTCAAACGGATTTATGCAGTGATTGTGCAGTGTTAAATCCGTTGATTGATTGCATTCGTAGCATTTCAGGCATAAAAACATTGCGTGATGCCACGCGTGGCGGCGTGAATGCGGTATTACACGAGTTTGCTCAAGCCAGTCAAAAAGGGATGCAAATCTACCAAGACAAGCTACCGATTCGCCAAGAAGTACGTGGGATTTGTGAATTATTGGGGTTAGATGCCTTGAATTTTGCTAATGAAGGGAAGTTGGTCATCGTAGCTTCTGCAGACAAAACGCCTGAAATTTTGACCGCACTTCGTTCTCATCCTCTAGGCGCACAAGCAGCTTGTATTGGTGAAGTGATCTCAGAACAAAAAGTGCGACTTATTGGTTCTTTCGGGCAAAGTCGTTTATTAGATTTACCCACTAACGAGCCACTACCTCGCATTTGTTAATCCGTCAACATTGCCCCGATAACCGCTTGCCCTAAAGCAATTCCACCATCGCCCATTGGATATTGATGGGCGCTTAGCACATTCATTTGAACAAGCTCTTTTCGTAACAAGTAACGTAATAATTGGTTATGACAAACGCCTCCAGAGAGCACGATAGTTTGCACATTATGTTGATTGGCTTGCTTTAAGGCTAACTCGGCAAAGGCTTGGGCCAATAAACGATGAAATAGCCAAGCTTTTTTTGCTGTATTGCCTTTGCTGTTCAACCATAGATCCCACAGTTTGGCTAAATCAATTTGATTATTTGAAGTTAACAAAGAAGAAATTTCATTAAAATCCACCGCTCTTTCTATACTTTTAGAATGAGCGAGCTGATATTGCCAAGCTAAGGCTTCTAAATGGCAAGCAGCTTCACCCTCCCAGCTGATTCGAGCTTGATGCAATCCCAACGCACAAGCCACAGCGTCAAATAGACGCCCAGCAGAAGAAACTAACGGCGCATTAATCCCTTTTGCTTTGGCTTGTAATAAAGGCTGCCAAGGTTGAATCAAAATACATTCAGCTTCAGAATAACTCTGCCAATTTGGGACAAATTGCTCGAAATGCGCTAATAAATTACGCCAAGGCTGTTTAGCCGCTAAGTTTCCGCCTAGCCACGCTACCGCAGGCAAACCACCTAAATGTTGGCAATGGGCTTTTTCCACCAGCAAACATTCTCCGCCCCATAATTGGTTTTCACCCATACCAATGCCGTCTAATGCCAATCCAATCACTTTTTCTTCGGTACGTTGATGTTCTGCAAGCACTGCCATAATATGTGCGTGATGATGTAATACAGAATGACAAGGCATATTGGCTTGTTGTGCTAATTGTTGTCCTAAGTGCCGAGTGAAATAATCAGGGTGTACATCGACCACGATTTTTTGCGGAGCGAACTGGTAGATTTGTTGGAATAACGCAATGCTGTCGCTAATTTGCTGTTGGATTTGTTCATTATCCGCATCGCCTAAATGTTGCGTCACCACAGCTTTATTCCCTTTCAGTAAACAAAAGGTATTTTTCAGATCGGCACCCAACGCCAGAATATTCTGCTTATTGGTTATATTTAACTGCAATTCATCAGGTACATAGCCACGGGCTCGACGTAAGGTTTCCAAACCATCAAAAGCCACTCGCATTAAAGAATCATCTGCCCGTTGTAAAATATCACGGTTATGTAATAACCAATAATCAGCCAAACCCGCTAATTCTTTGAATGCTTTTTGATTATCTAATACGGGAGGTAAACCTTTCTGATTTGCAGAAGTCATTACTAACGGAATTTGAATTTGTCGCAATAATAAATGTTGCAATGGGTTACTTGGCAACATCACGCCAATTTCATTTAAGTTCGGTGCTATTTCGGCACAAACTTGAGGCACTTTCTTTTTGACTAATAACACAATAGGCGCAGCGCTACTTTGTAATAATTGCTTTTCCTCAGCACTAAGATTTTTTAACCAATCAATGCCTGGCACCATAATAGCTAACGGTTTTGTAGGTCGTTGTTTACGTTGGCGTAGTAATTGCACTGCTTGGACATTAGTAGCATCACAAGCCAAATGAAAACCGCCAATACCTTTTACTGCAATAATTTTTCCTTGCTGTAAATAGCTTACAGCTAAACTAAGTGCGGTGTCTTTTTCCGCTAAAATTTGCGTACTATCACTTAGCCAAATATGCGGTCCACAATCATCACAAGCATTGGGCTGAGCGTGAAAACGGCGATCTGCTGGATTTTTATATTCCAGCTCGCAAGTTGGACAAAATGGGAAATGGCTCATTGAGGTGTTGGGGCGATCATAGGGCATTTTACGAATAATCGTGAAGCGAGGGCCACAGTGAGTGCAGTTGGTAAAAGGATAATGAAAACGGCGGTTGTGAGGATTAAAAAGCTCATCAAGACAATCGGGGCAAGTTGCAGCATCTGGCACAATTTGCGTATCCATCTGGCTATTTTCGCTTTCACGAATCACAAATTCAGTCGTGGAAGATAAATCGTCCCAGCTTTTCCAACTATAAATAGATTCACTAATATGGGCTAAAGGTGGGCATTGTTGAGATAAATCCTGTAAAAAGCCTAAAAGTGCGGTCTGATTTTGCTCATTTTTTTCTAATAACAAGCGGATTAACACCCCTTCACCGTCGTTATTCACATCACCAATAAATTGGTATTTTTGTGCTAATAACCAGACAAAAGGACGAAACCCCACCCCTTGCACTTTACCTTTTACGCGAATTTCTACACCGTAAAACAGAATCTTCTCCATCTCACCACCTCAAAATCCTGAAGTAACTTTATATTATTTTCCTAAAGTTACTTTATATTTTTATCTCTATTTACAACATCGAAAAATATTATCTATTCATATTTCCTAAAGTTACTTCATATTTATACATAAACCATTAATAAATAGAAAATAATATAAAAAGGAATAAAAAATAGTGTTTATTTTCAATATGTTATATAAGCCATACTAATCACCAATAAATATTTCACAATATATAATATATTTTAAATATAACCATTTGTTTTTTAATCTAATTATTTTCTTGATATGAATCAAAAAAATTTTAATTACAACTATTGGCGAATATACAAAAAGAGTATCCTTTAAAAATGAAGGGTTATTTTTGTTATTTTACCAGCAATAAATTAGGGGGAGAATATGAACCGTTTTGTCATTGCAGATCCCAGTGCTTGTATCGGTTGTAACACTTGTCTTGCTGCTTGTAGTGAAGTTCACGAAGCGTTTGGATTGCAATCTCATCCAAGATTAACGTTAATGCGTAATGATGATGTTACTGCACCTTTAGTCTGCCATCATTGTGATGATGCACCTTGTGCGACAGTCTGTCCAGTTAATGCGATCAAACAAGTTGATCGTACTATCCAACTCAACGAAAGCCTCTGTATCGGTTGTAAACTCTGCGCAATAGCTTGCCCATTTGGTGCAATTACACCTTGTGGCAGTAAAGCAGTGAATGCACCGACTTACTATGAACACTTTAGCTTCAAAGAAGCCTTTAACCGCGATCCTCGAGTTTCACCGGATAACAGTCAATTAAGTGAAACACTGGCGTGGCAACCGGGCGTAAAAGCCGTCGCAGTGAAATGCGATTTATGTTATTTCCGCAAAGAAGGACCGGCTTGTATTCCTGCTTGTCCAACCAAAACGTTATTTTTAATTGACTCCAAAGGAATTGAAAACGTCAGTTATAAAAAACGTGAAACAGAACTTGAAGCTGCTCAGCACCTTCATCTTCGATAATACGGTATTTATCATTTTCATCTTCGTTAATGGAGTGAATTATGAGTTATTCAATTATGTTACTCCTCCTTTCCTTAGGAATTTATACGATAGGGGCGTTTGTATCACTCAAATGGCGTACTGACGAATTAAAATCAATTCGCATTGCTGGCTTTTCAAGTATTGTAGGTGGCACAATCGGGCTTCTATCTAGCCTGACAATTTTGCTCAAAGGGGGCGTTGAAAACTATACCATTAGCACGCCTTATGCTTTCGCTAACTATGTGATCCATTTAGATGGTTTAAGTGCATTTATGGTGTTTGTCATCTCACTGTTAGTGATTGTAAGCGCTATTTATTCCCTTGATTACGTAAAAGAATATATCGGAAAAGGCGCTGGCAGTATGGGATTTTTTATGAATCTCTTTATTGCTTCGATGATTGCAGTGGTTACCGCAGATAATGCATTTTGGTTCTTAGTATTCTTTGAGCTAATGTCTTTAGCCTCTTATTTCTTGGTTCTAACTGAACAAGATAAAAAAGCAATTAACGCTGGCTTACTCTACTTCTTTATCGCTCACGCAGGTTCGGTGCTGATAATGATTGCATTCTTCCTCTGTTATCGGGAAACGAGTAGTCTTGAATTTGAATCCTTCCGTCAAACCACTTTCTCCTCTCCTACCGCATTCACAGTTTTCCTCCTTGCATTTTTAGGTTTTGGTGCAAAAGCCGGTATGGTGCCATTACACGGTTGGTTACCTCAAGCTCACCCTGCAGCACCATCACACGCTTCTGCGCTAATGTCAGGGGTAATGGTAAAAATTGGTATCTTCGGGATCATCAAAGTTGGCGTTGATTTATTACACGCAAGCAACCCTTGGTTTGGTGTGATTGTGCTTTGTGTTGGTGCAATTTCTTCTGTACTCGGTGTGCTTTATGCGATTGCTGAACACGATATAAAACGCTTACTTGCTTACCACACAGTTGAAAACGTGGGCATCATTATGATGGGCGTGGGTGTTGGTATGATTGGAATGGCGATCAACGAACCCGCACTCGCTGCCATTGGTTTTTTGGGTGGACTTTATCACTTACTTAACCACGCCATTTTCAAAGGCTTACTTTTCTTAGGTGCTGGTTCAATTATGTATCGCCTCCATACCAAAGATATGGACTTAATGGGGGGCCTAGGAAAATTAATGCCTTATACCGCACTTTGTTTCTTGATTGGTACAATGGCAATTTCTGCACTTCCACCATTTAACGGTTTTGTGAGTGAATGGTTTACTTATCAATCTTTATTTAACTTAAGTCAAAGCGACTACTTTATCCTCCGTTGTCTCGGTCCTATTGCAATCATTATGCTAGCATTAACAGGGGCATTAGCGGCACTTTGTTTCGTAAAAGTTTATGGTATTAGCTTCTCTGGCGCACCTCGTAGCGAAAAAGCAGCAGAAGCACGAGAAGTACCAAAAACAATGTGGGTGGCAATGGCAATCTTAGCAGCACTTTGTATCTTGTTAGGTATCGGCGCTTCAATTGCAGCACCGATAATTCTTAATATTTCGACCGCACTTGTGCAAACTGACAGCTTCACTATCGCCGAAAACGGCTTTGTGATGACAAGCGAAAATGCATCAACTGTCTTATCGACACCAATGATTGCGATTATGTTGATTGCAAGTATCGCACTTCCATTTGTCTATTATGCTTACACCAAACCAAGCCGTTTACCTGACCAAAACAAAGGTACACCTTGGGCTTGCGGTTATGAATATGAAATCGATATGAGCCTCTCATCTGGCAACTTTACTCGCCCACTTCGCTTTATCTTTAAACCACTTTACACCTTACGCGAACGCTTATCGCTTGGTGGTATTAGCCAAAAAGTGATTGACCAAAGCATTAACATTTCGACAAAAGTCGAACCTGTGTGGGAAGAAAAAGTAACGATGCCATTAGGCTATCAAATTCCACATTTAGCAGAAAAAATCCGTTGGTTACAACGTGGGGATTTCCGCGTGTATTGCTTGTATTTTGTTGTTGCATTAGCTGTGTTGCTACTTAGCTTAACAATAATGAAATAGGGGGAAATGATGACGATTCCAAATGAAATTATGACATCAATGACGATGTGGATCTTCGGCATTTTTCAAGCTGTATTGTTATTGTTGCTAGCACCATTTTATTCAGGTTTATCACGAATGATCCGGGCTAGAATCCAATCTCGTCGTGGACCGGGGTTATTGCAAGACTATCGTGATATTGTGAAATTAATGAAACGACAAAATATCGCACCAGAAGCGGCTGGTATGGTATCTCAAGTGATGCCTTATGTGCTTGTAGGTAGCGTATTAGTGATTGCAATGGGATTACCATTATTCACTCGCTATTCACCCATTGGTGGTTTAGGCGATTTAATCACTGTGATTTATCTCTTTGCGTTATTCCGTTTCTTCTTCTCTATTGCTGGTCTTGATTCTAACAGCTCGTTTGCGGGAATCGGAGCAAGCCGAGAAGTAACATTAGGAGTCTTGGTTGAACCAACATTAATGTTAAGTTTGTTAGTGATCGCCTTAGGTGCTGGCTCTACCCACTTTGGTGTGATGAGCAACATTATTGCATCACATCAACTTGCGACACCATTTTCAGCCTTAATCGCAGCAATTGCGTTAGCTTTTTCAGTCTTCATTGAAATGGGGAAAATCCCATTTGACTTAGCCGAAGCAGAACAAGAACTACAAGAAGGTCCATTAACAGAATATTCAGGTCCCTCTTTTGCCATCATTAAAGTCGGTTTAAGTTTAAAACAAATGGTTGTTGCAGCGATCTTTGCAAGTGTTGTTCTACCTTACGGTGCAGCCGCAGAATTCACCTCAAGTGCGATTTTACTCGGTATGTTATTTTTCTTCCTAAAATTGACCGCACTTTATGTAATTGCTTGCGTGTTTGAAAACAGCCTTGCTCGATTACGCTTTATGTTAACAGGCAAAATTACTGTTATCGGATTTAGCGTGTCAGTTTTAGCCTTCGTCTTTTATTTGATAGGCTTATAGGGGGAACATATGGAAAGTTTAACACTGATAACCATTATCTTACCGTTCCTTGGTGCATTTGTGACTGGCTTGCCGGTTGTTCGCGATAAGTTTGCAAAATTTGCTACACTCGTTGCCTTAATCAGCTCAATCGGTGTCTTGCTCATTGCATTAAGTTGGCACGCTAATGGTCGCATTCCAGTGACTTACGACATCATTAGTTTTGGGCATATGGTCATTTGGGGTATCACCCTTGATGAAGTCAGCACATTAATTGGCTTTGCCGTTGTCGTGCTTGGTTTCTTAATTTGCCTCTATTCTTGTGGTTATCTCACTGAACAAAATAAAGAACACCCACACGCAGGGAAACCACGTTTTTATGCTTTCTTACTGATTTTCATTGGTGCAATGGCGGGGCTTGTTTTTTCTTCTACGTTAATTGGGCAACTCTTTTTCTTCGAGATTACAGGGGCTTGTTCGTGGGGATTAATCAGCTATTACCAAACACCAAAAGCCAAAGCCGCAGCAATGAAAGCGTTAATTCTCACCCACATTGGTGCATTAGGGCTTTATTTTGCAGCCGCTTATTTATTTAGCCAAAGCGGTACATTCTCAATAGCAACACTCGCCACCTTATCTCCAGATGCAAAAATCTGTGTGTTACTCGGTATTATGCTTGCAGCTTGGGGAAAATCAGCACAAATGCCGTTGCAAATTTGGTTACCAAACGCAATGGAAGCACCAACACCGGTCAGTGCGTATTTACACGCAGCGTCAATGGTCAAAGTTGGGGTGTATATTTTTGCAAGAGCGGTTTATTCTGCGGGTGAAATTCCAGAAATTATTGGTGTCATTGGCTTAATTATGGCGATGATAACACTAATTTACGGCTTCTTTATGTATTTGCCACAACACGACTTAAAACGTTTATTGGCTTATTCCACCATCACGCAATTAGCTTACATTTTTATCGGCTTATCTCTTGCGGTATTTAATTCAAAACTCGCCTTCATTGCAGCGATTGTTTATATCTTCAACCACGCTTTCGCCAAAAGCTTATTCTTCCTTGTTGCTGGTGCGTTGAGTTATAGCACAGGTACTCGTTTAATGCCTCGTTTACAAGGGATTATGCGCACAATGCCACTCATCGGAACAGGCTTTGGTATCGCAACACTGGCTATTGCTGGGGTGCCTCCATTTAACGGGTTCTTCAGTAAATTCCCGTTATTTGCCGCAGGGTTTGAAGTCAGCCAAGAATATGCGTGGGTAATGCCATTGATTATTTTAGCGCTGATTGAATCAATCGCGACCTTTGTTTGGTTGTTATACAAATTCGGACAATGTGTGATTGGCGAACCATCACAAGATGTTTTAGATGCACAAGCCTTACCAAAATCAATGGCGATTGTCTTAATCGTATTGATGGTGATGTCGGTGCTATCAAGTGCGATTGCCGCTTGGTGGTTAGGTTAAGGGGGAAATAATGATGAATTTAGCTCTGATTAATAGTTTAGCCGGCTTGCTAATTTTTACCTCGGTCGTCGTGATTTATACTAAAACGGTAAAAAGTGCGGCAATTAGCTATGCAATTCAATCTCTCGTGCTTGTTGCGCTTTTCTACTTCCTTGCAAAAGCAATGAATGCTCACGAATTATATATGTGGTCAATTTCCGCATTCTTCACCAAAGTGGTTTTCGTGCCGGCATTGATTCTCTATATGGCGCGCAAACTGCCTGAAAATGATTTTACAGACGGTGTAAATAAAGCGTGGCTGATTCCGATTTTTCCAGTGATTATGATCGTCAGTTACTTAATTGTTGAGCCAATTAACTTAGCTATTATTGAAAATGTGAAACCAGCATTTGCTGTTTCCTTCTCACATTTCTTCTTAGGCTTGCTTTGTATCGTGTCACAACGCCATTTGCTCAAACAAGTATTCGGCTACTGCTTAATGGAAAACGGCGCACACCTCAGTTTGGCCTTGCTCGGACATAAAGCCCCTGAATTGGTCGAAATCGGTATCTCAACCGATGCGATTTTTGCCATTGTGATTATGGTGGTTTTAGTCAATAAGATTTATAAAAAGATCAATAGCTTGGATGCTAACGATCTCTCTGAGTTGAAGGGGTAAGATTATGTGGATTAACATCTTATTACTTGCACCATTACTAATTGCCTTAGCTTGTTTTGTGGCTGCGCGGCTTGGTAGTCAAAATCTCAGTACGAGTTTACACATAACTGGCTTAATTCTTACCGCACTTTTTTCACTCAAACTGGGGGCTGACGTACTCTCTCAAGGCACTGTCAGCACAGAAGGTCACTGGTTTTATGTTGATAGCTTGTCAGCCATTTTTGTAGGAATCATTGGTATTGTCGGTTTGTTAGCGGGTCTTTATTCCATTGGCTATATGAAAAAAGAATTGGAATTAGGCGAATTTAACGAACAACAATATGGCAATTATTACGGTTTCTTCCATCTTTTCTTCTTCACAATGTTACTTTCTGTAATGACAAATAACATCATTGTGATGTGGGTGGGCATTGAAGCAACAACCTTAAGTTCTGCTTTCTTAGTGGGTGCTTATGGCAAACGCACTTCTTTAGAGGCCGCTTGGAAATACATCATTATTTGTTCTGTTGGGGTGGCATTTGGCTTGTACGGCACATTGCTTGTTTTCGCCGATGCAAGCAACATTCTAGCCGATCCAGCACAAGCAATTTTCTGGACAAAAATTAATGAAAATGCGACCGCACTTGATCCACATTTAATCCACCTTGCTTTTGTGTTTATCTTGATCGGGTTTGGTACAAAATGCGGATTTTTCCCAATGCACACTTGGCTACCAGATGCACACAGTGAAGCACCAAGCCCTGTCAGTGCGATTCTTTCAGGGATCTTATTAAATTGTGCAATGTTGGTTGTGCTACGTTACTACATTCTCACCAATAAAGCCGTTGGTCCTGCATTTGCACAAAATCTATTGCTTATCTTCGGTATTGTTTCTGTGGCTATTGCAGCGTTATTTATCATTGCACAACGTGATATCAAACGTTTACTTGCTTACTCAAGTATCGAAAATATGGGTTTAATTGCAGTCGGTTTTGGTATTGGCGGTCCACTCGGTGTCTTCGCTGGATTACTACATACAATCAACCACAGTTTAGCGAAAACCTTATTATTCTGTGCATCAGGTAACATTTTAGTGAAATATCACAGTCGTGATATGCAAGATGTCAAAGGCTTGTGGAAAACAATGCCAATCACTGCGGTGCTATTTGCTGGCGGTGCGCTTGCATTGAGTGGTGTACCACCATTTAACTTATTTATCAGTGAATTAGCTCTCGTGACAGCAGGGATTACAACCGGTCATATTGGGTTAATGATCTTCTGCTTAATCTTGCTCACTATCGTATTAGCAGCGCTCGCAAAAATGGTATTGAACACCGTACTCGGTGACAAACCTGAGTATATTGAAGCAGGTGAATTTTCTATCATTACAATCGTGCCAATGGCGGCCTTGCTCGGCTTAATGTTAATGTTCGGCTTGTATCTTTGTGAACCAATACTTCAATTACTGACTTCTGCAGTAAATATTGTTCTAGGACAAAACAATGCAACATTAACTGATGCATTATTACCTTGGTTACCATTAAATCAATAGATCGGCATTAGGGGGAAACAATGGAGTTAAATCAAAATGCGATTGTCGGTCAACAAATCGGAAAAAACTATGTTGTCGCACTTGCACAAAAATTTCCAAATACGATTTTAGAGGAAGAATGGTCAACGGATGATCAAGTCACCTTAACGATTAAAACCAATATGTTACCTGAAGTCGTTGAATGGCTTTATTACGAACATAATGGTTGGCTCTCTGTGCTGTTCGGTAATGATGAAAGAGCGCTTAATGGTCACTATGCGGTCTATTATGTTTTATCAATGGAAGGCGATATTAAAAGCTGGGTGGTGATTAAAGCATTAGTTAATGCTAACACACTTGAATATCCGTCTGTCACACCAAGAGTACCTGCTGCGGTTTGGGGGGAGCGTGAAGTTCGTGATATGTACGGACTTATTCCAGTGGGCTTGCCTGATGAACGCCGTTTAGTCTTACCTGACGATTGGCCTGATGGTCTTTACCCTTTACGTAAAGACTCAATGGACTATCGTTTACGTCCGGAACCAACGACTGAAACCGAAACATACGAATTCATCAATGAAAAAGGTGAAGGCCGCATTGTTCCGGTCGGGCCATTACATATTACTTCTGACGAACCGGGACACTTCCGTTTATTCGTCGATGGTGAAGATATTGTCGATGCCGATTACCGTTTATTCTACGTACATCGTGGAATGGAAAAACTTGCCGAAACACGTATGGATTATGACCAAGTCACTTTCCTTGCAGACCGTGTTTGTGGGATTTGTGGTTTTACCCATAGTGTGGCTTATGCCAATTCCGTTGAAAATGCCCTCGGGCTTATCGTACCAGAGCGTGCTCAATGGATTCGAGCATTATTATTAGAAGTCGAACGTTTACACAGCCATATGTTAAACATTGGCTTATCAAGCCACTTCGTGGGTTTTGATACCGGCTTTATGCAATTCTTCCGCGTACGTGAAAAATCAATGACATTAGCTGAAATTCTCACTGGTGCACGTAAAACTTACGGTATCAACTTAATCGGTGGTATTCGCCGTGACATTCTCAAAGAACAACGCAACACCTGTATTCAATTAATTCGTGAAATGCGTCAAGGCTTTACTGAACTGGTTGATATTCTGTTAAACACTCCAAATATGAAACAACGCACAGTTAATATTGGTCGTTTAGAAAGCCAAATTGCACGTGATTACAGCCCGGTGGGTCCGTTAGTGCGTGGTAGTGGTTTTAGACGAGATGTGCGTAAATATCACCCATTCTCAAGCTATGACAAAATACCATTTGAAACCTATCACGCAGACAGTTGCGACGTATTTGGTCGTTTAAGCGTGCGCATTAAAGAAACCTTTGAATGTATGAATATGGTGGAATATATGGTGGATAATCTTCCAGAAGGTCCATTACTTTCTGAAGGGTTCACTTATAAACCTCATAAATTTGCATTAGGGATTACCGAAGCACCACGTGGTGAAGATATTCACTGGTCAATGTTAGGCGATAACCAAAAACTCTATCGCTGGCGTTGTCGTGCTGCGACTTATGCAAACTGGCCTGTGCTTCGCTATATGTTGCGTGGCAATACAGTTTCTGATGCACCATTGATTATTGGTAGCGTTGATCCTTGCTATTCTTGTACTGACCGTGTGACCGTTGTTGATGTTCGCAAACGGAAAGCACAAGTCATTGATTACAAAGAAATGGAACGCTATGGCATCGAACGTAAAAATTCGCCATTAAAATAGGGGGATACAATGTTTAAACTTTTGAAAACTGTCTTTAAGACTGGCGATGCCACAGTTAAATATCCGTTTAAACCGTTAGACGTTCACCCTGATGTGCGTGGCAGACCTGAATTTAATTCCGATCAATGTATCGTCTGCTCTGCCTGTACGATGGCTTGCCCTGCCAATGCATTAACAATGCGAACTGATGCCACGACGGGCGATCGCACTTGGTCACTCTTTTTAGCTCGCTGTATTTTCTGTGGTCGCTGTGAAGAAGTTTGCCCAACCAAAGCCATTCGCCTAACCAATGACTTTGAGTTAGCCGTTGCCAATAAAAACGATTTATTACAAGAAACCACATTTACAACCGTTAGTTGTGCCAACTGCCACCAGCCGTTCACAAGCCACAAAGAGCTTAACTACACGATTGCATTATTAAAACAATCCGGTTTAAACGATGAGCAAATTCAACGTCAGCAAGCCATTTTATCTTGCTGTCCGGAATGTCGCCGTCAATTATCGCTCGATAAAACAAGCCATATGGGCAAATTAATGGGGACTAAATTTGCCCATTATCAACAGGAGGAAAACAAATGACCTCATTCCAAAATTTCCAAGTACAACCTTTAACTGTTGATGAACAAATAGCCCAGCTCAAAGGCAAGCTACTCAAAGATATCCAACGTTCAGCTTATGTTTATCGTGTTGACTGTGGCGGATGTAACGGTTGTGAAATTGAGATCTTCAGTACCATTACTCCAGTGTTTGACGCAGAACGCTTCGGGATAAAAGTCGTCGCCTCACCACGCCACGCCGATATTCTACTGTTTACTGGTGCGGTCACTCGTGCAATGTTAGCACCTGCATTAAGAGCCTATGAAGCAGCGCCTGATCCAAAAATCTGTGTTTCTTATGGTGCTTGCGGTTGTAGTGGTGGGATCTTCCACGACTTATATTGCGTATGGGGCGGTAGCGACAAAATTGTACCGATTGATGTGTATATTCCAGGCTGTCCACCAACACCCGCAGCTACCATTTATGGTTTTGCAATGGCACTCGGATTGCTCGATCAAAAACTCAAAGGCAAACAAGAAATTGCCAATCCAAATGTTGAAGCACAACTGCGTTTCCCAACTGTGCCAGCGGATCTACGCATTGAATTAGAACGTGAAGCCAGACGTTTAGCCGGTTATCGTCAAGGTGGTGATATTGCAAATCGCTATTTACAAATGATGTCCGCAAAAGAAGAGGTTCCGTTTGGCGTTCGTCTTGGTGAATATTTAGAACGAGAGGGCGACCCTCGATTAAGTGAAATTATGCATCGCTTACACAGAATTAGTTTTCCATTTTCAGGTTAATTGAGGTGCGTTATGGATCGTTACAGTCAATATTCACAGCCCATTGTTTTGTTCTATGCCTTAAATCAAAAATTTGTTGATAGTGATGAAGATGTGCCAGAACAAAGCCAACAAGTGATGTACTACTCTCTTGCGATCGGACATCACGTCGGTGTGATTGATTGTTTTAAGCCTATTCTCCAATGCACTTATGAACAATACAAACAATGGCTTGATAAATTGCCGGAAAGTGAGGCAAAACGAAAATTAGCGGGCTTAATCAAATTTGGTGAAATTATGATTGATGTCACACACATCAACGGTTTGGCGCTAATTCTTAGTAAAAATAGACCGCTCTTTTCTGCTCAAGAATGTGAATGGACTGACATTTTAATGGCAAATTTTGCAGCGATTCAAAAAGAACCGGCAATGTATTTAATGGTCAAAAGAAAAGGGTAGGATAAAAAATGAACATCGTGCTTTGCGTAGGAAACAGTATGATGGGCGATGATGCCGCAGGCATTATGCTCTACGAAATGCTGAATAAAAATCCGCTCCCGAATTGGCAAGCTCTCAATGGCGGATCAACGCCAGAAAATCAAGTGCATACCATTCGTCAACTTAAACCTGAGTGTTTGGTGATTATCGATGCTACGGAAATGGATTTACCCGTTGGTGAAATTCGTTTCGTGGATAAAGCATTGATTGCCGATATGTTCATTATGAGTACGCATAATTTACCGCTCAATTTTTTAATGGAGCAACTAGAAGAAGATATTCCAAATGTTCACTTTATTGGTATTCAACCCGATATCGTGTCATTTATGTTCCCAATGACTGAACCCGTTAAACAAGGTGTTGAAAAAATCTATGATGCCTTAAAACATTGGGAAAATGGACCGCACTTTGCATCACTTTAAATGCGCAAGCGGTTACTGATTTTTACAAAATGTCGTCGTAAAAAATGTGGGGGTGTGAGCTTCGGTTCACATAAATAAACATCAACAAAGGACAATGATTATGAAAAAAGTCATCACTGTATGTCCATATTGCGCCTCAGGCTGTAAAATCAATTTGTTGGTTGAAAACAACAAGATTGTCGGAGCCGAAGGAGCAAATGGCGTCACCAATGAAGGTGAACTTTGTTTAAAAGGATACTACGGTTGGGATTTTGTCCACGATACTAAAATCCTAACACCACGCTTAACTCAACCAATGATTCGCTATAAACGAGGCGAAGCATTTACTCCCGTAAGTTGGGAAACTGCCATTCGCTATTGTGCGGATCGTTTAACTGAAATTCGTAATAAATACGGCAATGAATCCATTATGGTAACTGGTTCTTCTCGCGGCCCAGGCAACGAAGTGAACTATGTAATGCAAAAATTTGCACGTGCCGTACTCAAAAATAACAACGTTGACTGTTGTGCACGTGTCTGACACGGCCCTTCTGTAGCAGGTCTGCTCAAATCGGTCGGAAATGGCGCAATGTCCAACTCCATAATTGAAATTGAAGATACAAAATGCTTATTTATCTTTGGCTATAACGCATCCACTTCACACCCTATTGTGGCTCGTCGTATTAATCGTGCGAAAGAGAAAGGTGCAAAAATCATTGTTTGTGACCCACGTAAAATTGAAACTGCAAGGGTTGCCGATATTTACGCACCACTGAAAAATGGTAGTAACGTTGCATTCTTAAATGCAATGATGAATGTGATTATTGAAGAAAATTTAGTGGATCAAAAATTCATTGATGAGCACACTGAAAACTTCGAACAAATGTGTGAAATCGTAAAAGATTACACACCTGAATCAACTCAACATATTACAGGTATCGAGCCTGAAATGTTGCGTGAAATTGCCCGCACTTATGCGACTGCCGAAACAGCAACTATTCTTTGGGGTATGGGCGTTTGCCAGTTCCGTCAAGGTGTTGAAGCCGTTCGTTCTCTTGCAAGCATCGCAATGCTGACTGGTAACTTAGGTAAACCAAATGTCGGTGTAAACCCTGTGCGTGGCCAAAATAACGTACAAGGTGCCTGTGATATGGGGGCACTTTACAACACTTTACCGGGTTATCAACGTTTAGATGACCCAGCGACAATGGAAAAATTTGCCAAAGCTTGGGGCGTTGATTCATTAAATACCAAACCAGGCGTCCCATTGAGTGAAGTACCACACGCAGTGAAAGAAGGTCATCTCAAAGCATTCTATATTATGGGTGAAGATACATTACAAACTGAGCCTGATATTAATGCAATGAAGAAAACCTTTGAGGATCTTGAGTTCATTATCGTACAAGATATTTTTATGACTCAAACTGCAGCTGCTGCTGATGTGATTCTCCCTGCAACCTCTTGTGCTGAACACGAAGGTGTCTACTCTGCTGCTGACCGTGGTTTCCAACGTTTCTATAAAGCAGTAGAACCTGTCGGCGATGTGAAAGATGACTGGCAAATTATCAGTGAAATCGCAACGGCAATGGGCTACCCAATGCACTACAACAATACCAAAGAAATTTGGGACGAGTTACGTTCACTTTGCCCAATTTACAAAGGCGCAACTTACGAAAAAATGGAAGGCTTGGGGTATATCCAATGGCCTTGTTATGACGAAGGTCCTGAAGATCAAGGTACGCAATATTTGTATAAAGGTCAGATCTTTGACCGTGCAGGTGGCAAAGCTGAATTTTTTGCTTGCGACTGGCTACCACCAATGGAAGATGTATCAGAGGAATATCCATTGATTCTGTCAACTGTACGTGAAGTAGGCCACTACTCTTGCCGTTCAATGACGGGTAACTGTAAATCACTTGCTGCTTTAGCGGATGAGCCAGGATTTGTGCAAATGAACAATCTTGATGCAAAAGAATTAGGCATTAAACACGGTGATTTAGTGTGGATTCTCAATTCTCGCGGTAAAGTAATTTCTCGAGCCGATGTCAGTACAAGAACGAACAAAGGCGCTTGCTATATGACTTATCAATGGTGGATCGGAAAATGTAATGCCTTAACAGCAGAACATTTAAACCCAGGTTCACGTACACCGGAATATAAATATAGCGCTGTTCGTATTGAGAAAATTGAGGATCAAGCGTGGGCTGAACGTTATGTGATTGAAGAGTACACTAAACTCAAAAATCACTTAAAATCAGAAGCGCTCGTTGCTTAAGTTTTCTGAACAATAATTAAATGAATGAGTACCGCATTTGAATGATATAAATCAAACTCAAGTGCGGTACTTTTTACAGCAATTTTGTTTTCTGTTACAGTGAGTTGTATCTTATCTCAACCAAATTAGGCAATATTATGTGTTTAGGTGTTCCAGGGAAAATTGTCAAAATTAATGAAAATAGCAGTATGGCAATAGTCGATGTATGCGGTGTACAACGTGAGGTCAATATTTCATTAATTACGCAAGGCGATCCTAATCTGCTAATCAATAAATGGGTATTAGTCCACGTTGGGTTTGCGATGAGTATTCTTGATGAAGAAGAAGCGCAAAAAACGCTCGATGCGTTACTTGCAATGAGTGAGCTAGAACACGAAGTCAGCGATTTTCTTGGTCTTAATAATAAAAAAGAGGAAAATATTACAAAAAGTTAGCGCAATGCTGTGATTTTCATTCCTTGATGTTTCAACAAACTTTCCAATAAATTCTCTTCAGCTGGTGATTGTTGAGTACATTCGCCACGCAATTCAATTAAACGCATACGCAAATGATCTAACTCGTGAATACGCTTCGTAATATCTTTAATGTGATGATTAAGTAATTTGATAACTTCTTGGCGTTGAGAGGGGGAATTTTGATCTAAGTTGAGTAGTTGTTTGATTTCATCTAAAGAAATATCTAACGATCGGCAATATCGAATAAAACTTAAACGTTCGAGATGTTCAGTACCGTAACAACGAAAATTATTTGTTGTTCTTTCAACAGGTGGAAGCAAACCTTGTTGCTCATAAAAACGCACAGTTTCGACCGTACAACCTACCGCTTTTGCTAACTGCCCTATTTTCATACTGATTTACCTCATATTTTTAGGTAATAACACTTGATCCTGAAGTAACTTCATACTTTAGTATTATGAATCAACTAAGCTCATCCAACACAAGGAGATTATAATGAAAAAATTACTTTTAACAACCGCACTTTTAGCTGTCGCTGCACCAACAATGGCACACAACATTTGGTTAGAAAACGCAGGCCAACCAGGTGAATATGTGGTGAAATTTGGTCACGAAACAACTGAAACCTATCCAGAGCATAAATTAACTAAAACTATTGCTGTTTTAGAAGATGCAAAACAAGAGTCATTAAAAGCGACCTTCAAAAACGGGGAAGCTTATTTAATGCCTGCTGCGAATACTTCACTTGTTTTACTTGGTTTTGATAACGGCATTTGGTGTAAAAAACAAAATGGCAAATGGGTAGAACAAACTAAACGTCAAACGCCAGATGCAGCAAGCTGTGTTGCAGCAAGAAAAGCGGGTAAAGCTGCGCTTAAACAAGATGCAAACTTATTTAAAGCCCACGGTCAAACTTATGAATTAGTGCCTCAAGCGAAACCTGAAGTAGGTAAACCATTAGAAATTTTAGCCCTCATCAACGGTAAACCAGTTGCAGGCATTCCTGTAGGTTTAGGTGAAGATTTACCTTCAGTAAAAACCAATGAAAAAGGTATCGCACACTACACACCAACTGCTGGTGTAAACAAAGTTTGGGCTGAATTTGGCGAAAGCGCAAAAGGCAACCCTGATTACGATGATGTTAGCGTTGAATATATGCTAACTTTCGAGGCGAAATAATATGCGAGTGTGCTTGCTGTTGTTATTATTTTTCCCCCATACATTATTTGCGCACGCGTTGTATGTTGTCGCACAACAGCAAGGCACTCAAATTCGCGGGGAGACTTATTATTCTGATATGACCCCCGCTGCCGAACATTACATTGGGATATTTCATCCCAATGATTTGGAAAACCCAATTCTCGAAGGAATGAGTGACAAACAAGGACGTATTTCTCTCTCTGTTCCTGATGAGAAGCAATATGTTTTAGTGGTAGAAGGCGTAGAAGGACATAAAGCGACTTTAAATGTGCCACATATTCCTACGCATAATGCACAAACCTCGCAATCGAATGATGAATTCATTCAATTGCGCAAAGACATTGCCCAATTAGAACAAAAGATTTATTGGCGTGATATCCTTGGTGGCATTGGCTATATTTTTGGCTTGGTTGGCATCACCTTGTGGTTCCGTCAACGTAAACAATAGGAAAACATATGCATCTCTCTGAAGGGATCCTCCATTTACCGACATTAGTTGTCACAAATTCAGTAGCATTAGGTGCCGTTTGGTTGGGATTACGTCGTTTACAAGACGATAAATTGCCACTCAGTGCGCTATTTGCTGCTGCTTTTTTTGTGGCAAGCACAATTCATATTCCTGTTGGGGTAGGAAGCGTTCATCTGATTTTAAATGGAATGGCTGGGCTATTTCTCGGTTGGACCGTCTTCCCAGCATTTTTGATTGCGTTATTGCTACAAGTGCTCTTTTTCTCATTCGGTGGCTTTGCTGTGATTGGTGCCAATTTATGTAGTATGGCCGGTGCAGCGCTCGTTGCACATTACACATTGCGCCACTTTATCACACCAACTGCGCCAAAATATAAACTCATTCTAGCCGGTATTTTATCCGCCCTAATTGGACTAATTGGTGCATTATTCATTACTGCAACTATACTTTATGCAGACGGTGGTAAACAGTATCTTGAAGTCATTTACTTGTTATTTATTAGCCATTTACCTGTTATGGTTGCTGATGCCCTGATCAGTTGTGGCGTGATTTTATTGCTACAAAAAATGCAGCCTGAAATGCTCAACTTAGCTCCTAATAAAAAATAATGCTGACGATACACCAACGCTTTTACTTAACACTATTGCTCGCATTTGCGTTTAGTGCAATTCATCAACTGACAATCGCTTTGGTACTTTGTGTGCTATTTCTTGGCATCTTTCTATATCAGCAATATCAAACCGATGAATTACGCTTTGCATTCAAATTTCTATTATTTATTAATATTTTCAGTGTGTTACTTTGGTTGACAATGAGACTAAAATGGCAAAATGGTTGGCAATATTCCGCAGAAGGGGAACATTTAGCGTTATTGATCATCGCTAAAATGAATTTAATCACGTTGATGATCCGTGTGTTGCTACAAAATTTCTCCGAATTACAACTTATCCAAGTTTTGCAACATCGTTGGATTTCGCCAAAATTTACTCATCTGGCAATTCTCACCTTACGCTACATTAAAATTTTCGCAGAAACTAACCGCACTTTAGAAAAAGCAATGCAAGCACGTGGCTTTCAGCCGGGTTGCAATAAACGCACTATTTATGTTATTTCACAACGTGTCACGTTATTATTAATTCACGCCCTATATAAAGCAGAAAATGTGGATAAAGCACTGCGTGCACGTGGTTTTTCATACGAACAATTTAACCGAAAACACAATGATTAGAACGGAAAATTTAACCATTACTCGCCAAGGTAAAACCTTATTGAGCGATATCAGCTTAACGCTTAATTCCCAACAACGCCTCTGTTTATGTGGTTCGATTGGCTGCGGCAAAACAACCTTACTTCACAGCTTAATGGGATTTGTGCCTTTTGAAGGGAAAATTTATTTGCTCGGCGATGAGTGCAAAAGTGAAAAACAATTTGCCCCCAAACGTGGAAAAATTGGCTTACTTTTCCAAAATCCAGATGATCAACTTTTCGGCCCAACGGTTTTAGACGATGTGGCATTTGGGCCATTAAATCAAGGTATTAGCAAGCAAGAAGCCTATTCCATTGCACAACAGCAACTAGAAAGGTTAGGCATTGCACGTTTAGCAGAGCGATCTGTAAATCTATTGTCTGGAGGGGAAAAAAATTTCACCGCACTTGCCGGCGTACTAGCAATGAAGCCTCAAGTGTTGCTGTTAGATGAGCCTACGAATGGCTTAGATCCTCAAAATGTCGAGCGTTTAATCGAAGTGTTATTACAATTAGATCTACCGATGATTATCGCTTCTCACGATATGCCATTCATACAGCGTATTGCAACGGATGTTTTCAATATGTCTGCTATTTCACCGCAATCTCTTTAATACGAAGTTCATTTCCTTGTTGCACTTGTAAATGTGTGCTTCCACACGTTGGGCAAACCGCTTGCCCAATAGCAACCTCAACCACCTTTTCACATTGCCAGCACCACGCACTTGCAGGCACATCAATAAAGTGTAAACGACAATTTTCAGCCACAGTCCCACGGCACATAATTTCAAAGCAAAACGCCAATGAGGATTTCTCAACGCAAGATAATACGCCTAATTCCAGCCATAAATCCGTCACTTGTTTTACCTGATTTTTGGCACACTCTTTTTCAATAATTTGCATCATATTTTGGCAAAGTGACATCTCGTGCATAGTAATTCCTTTTTTATCTGCGGTAACAAAATGATCAGCGCTACTATTAAGCCAATCTAGAAATGATAAAAGATATTCTAGTCTGTCATCATAGCAAGTAGATATTTTAATATAAAACAGAAATTAACCGCACTTATCCCTGTAAAAATAGTCCCAATTTCTTTCACTTCATTGGATTTTATGGTATTTTTAACAAGCGATTTTTTCGTCAAGTTTCAAGGCTTGTTGATTATTAAGTGCGGTTACTTTTTTGAAAGTTATCCGCTCAAAATAGATAGTCAACAAGCCGTCGTATTTTAACTTTTACTACATTTAAAAAGGGAAATAGCAAATGGAAGCTCAACAAGGTAGCCCAATGTCAATGTTGTTTATTTTCGTCTTATTCGGATTGATCTTTTATTTTATGATTTATCGTCCGCAAGCAAAACGTAATAAAGAACACAAAAAATTAATGTCTGAATTAGCAAAAGGTACTGAAGTATTAACTGCTGGCGGCTTAATCGGTCGTATCACAAAAGTGACAGATGACAGCATCGTTATCGCATTAAATGATGCAACAGAAGTTACTATTAACCGTAACTATGTTGTTGCGATTTTACCGAAAGGTTCATTAAAATCTTAATTTTTAAGGTCTGTGACAATTCAATCACTTATTGATGATTAACTTTATCAACCAGTGAAACATACCAAATCAGTATATTTAGTTGTCTTCGGACCTCTCAAATTTTGCGTTGTTCAACTGTTTAGAAGAACAACGCAACTGTTTTTTTGAATTGTCAACAAACCATATATCTAAAGGGAAAACTATGCTAAACCGTTACCCTCTTTGGAAGAATATTTTAGTGATTCTCACCATTATCGTTGGTGTTTTATATTCGCTTCCAAATCTCTACGGTGAAGATCCAGCCGTTCAAATTTCAGGAACCCGTGGCCAAGAAGCCAATGCGGAAGTTTTTAGCAATGTGCAAACCTTGTTGAAACAAAATCAATTAGAAACCAAGTCTATTATTTTAGAAAACGGCTCAATCTTAGCCCGTTTTAATAACACAGACGATCAGCTCCTCGCAAAAGATAAACTCTCAGAAAATTTAGGAAATGGTTATTCTGTGGCACTTAACCTTGCTCCAGCAACGCCAAAATGGTTGACATCAATTGGTGCTTATCCAATGAAATGGGGCTTAGACTTACGTGGTGGTGTTCGTTTCCTGATGGAAATCGATATGAATTCTGCGTTAAACAAACGTCAAGAACAATTACAAGACACCTTACGTACCCAATTGCGTAAAGAAAAATATCAATATACGTCGATTAAATCAGCAGAAGGCTTCAGTACACAAATCACGTTACTCAAACCAGAGCAACTTGATGGTGCACAGCGTTTCTTACGCAAACAACATCAAGATTTGAATATTACAACAATTTCTAACAACACCATTTCACTAGCGTTATCAGACAATGCCTTAAATGAAGCGCGTGAAAGTGCAATTGAGCAAAACTTAACAATTTTGCGTAAACGTGTATCTGAATTAGGTGTTTCTGAAGCTGTTATTCAGCGTCAAGGTGCTGAACGCATTGTAGTCGAATTACCAGGTGTGCAAGACACAGCGCGTGCGAAAGAAATTCTTGGAGCGACAGCGACTTTAGAATTCCGCTTAGTGAATGAGAATGTAAACTTAGATTCTGCATCACGTGGATTTATCCCTGCAGACTCTGAAGTAAAACTTGATCGCAATGGTCGCCCAATTGTGCTTTACAAACGTGCCGTATTAGGTGGTGAGCACATCACTAACGCAAGTTCTGGTCTTGACCAACAAACCTCACGCCCACAAGTAAGTGTAACCTTGGACAGTGAAGGTGGCGAGATTATGTCACAAACCACTCGTTTAAATCTGAAAAAACCAATGGCAACTTTATATGTGGAATATAAAGACAGCGGTAAAAAAGATGAAAACGGGAAATCAATCCTAGAAAAACACGAAGAAGTCATCAACGTTGCGACAATTCAAGGTCGTTTTGGTAGCCAATTCCAAATCACGGGTATTGATAGCCCTGCGGAAGCATTAAATCTTGCAGTGTTATTACGTTCAGGAGCATTGATTGCTCCAATCCAAATTGTAGAAGAACGTACAATCGGCCCTTCTCTTGGTGCGGAAAACGTACGTCAAGGTCTTGAAGCTAGTTTCTGGGGCTTAGTTGCTGTGGTGATTTTCGTAGCATTCTACTATCGTAAATTCGGTATGATTGCGAACGTGGCACTTATCGCAAACATTATCTTAGTTGTTGGCTTAATGTCACTTTTACCAGGTGCAACACTTTCAATGCCAGGTATTGCCGGTATCGTACTTTCAGTCGGTATGTCTATTGACGCCAACGTACTGATATTTGAGCGGATAAAAGAAGAAATTCGCAACGGCCGTCCTGTACAACAAGCTATTCACGAAGGCTATTCTGGCGCATTCACCAGTATTTTTGATGCAAACTTAACCACGATCCTCACAGCAATTATTCTTTATGCTGTTGGTGCAGGTCCTGTTAAAGGCTTTGCAATTACCCTTGCACTAGGGGTTGCAATCTCTATGTTTACTGCAATTGTCGGTACTCGCGCTATCGTAAACTTCTTATACGGTGGTAAACGTATCAACAAACTATCGATTTAGTGAGGATATTGTGAGTTTATTTGAAAAGAAAAATGAATCGGCGACCAATGAAAATGTTGAGGTAAAACTGCCTTATCGCCTAATTCGATTTATGAAAGCCCGCACTTGGGGTTATGCGGTTTCGGTATTCGCTATATTGTTGTCACTTTTCTTTGTATATAGCAAAGGTTTTAACTGGGGCTTAGACTTTACTGGCGGTACCGTAATTGATATGAGCTTTTCACAACCAGCCGAGTTAGATAAAGTTCGTTCAACCTTAGAAAATAATGGTATTCAAAGCGCTATCGTTCAAAACTCTGGT
This sequence comes from Bisgaard Taxon 46, assembly GCA_049941595.1. Taxonomy (GTDB): domain Bacteria; phylum Pseudomonadota; class Gammaproteobacteria; order Enterobacterales; family Pasteurellaceae; genus Pasteurella. The sequence continues at coordinate 83,812 of JBNFNA010000004.1, read as the reverse complement.
AGCGTACGCGATATTATCATTCGTTTGCCAGCAGCCGTAAGTGATGCAAACTTAGGTAATAATGTAAAACAAATGATGGCAAATAACATCGATCCTAATGTGATAGTCCACAGTATTGAATTCGTGGGTCCAAATGTAGGGGAAGAGCTTACTCAATCTGCTATCTATGCCACATTAGCTACCCTATTGATGTTATTAGCTTACATCGGTTTACGATTTGAATGGCGTTTAGCAGTAGGAGCGATTGCCTCTTTAGCGCACGACGTCATCGTCACGCTTGGACTTTTCTCGTTATTCCAAATTGAGATTGATTTAACTTTCGTGGCTGCGATCTTAACCGTTGTGGGTTACTCACTAAACGATAGTATCGTTGTGTTTGACCGTGTTCGTGAAAATATGCGTAAAATCAGAAGAACTGAAGTTATCAACATTATTGATATATCGCTTTCACAAACTCTATCAAGAACATTAATGACCTCTGCGACAACTGTAATCGTTGTAGTGTCATTGTTAGTGTTTGGTGGTCCAAGTATCCACAGCTTCTCTGTTGCATTATTGATTGGTATCGGTTTTGGTACTTATTCATCTATCTTCGTAGCGATTGCATTAGCTTATGACTTAGGTTTAAAACGCGAGCATATGCTTCCACCAAAAGTGGATAAAGATGATATTGACGATTTACCTTAATCTGTCAGATTAGATAAAAAGAGCGGTCAGCATTTTCAAAATTTTGACCGCTCTTTGTTTTTACCAATCGTTATTTCATTGCTTGCTCAAAATTATGTTTGAAGAAGAATGTGTGTTGACGAATAGAATCTTTCCAATAATCCCAAGAATGCGATCCCGGTCTTTCGGTGTAAGTATGTTTAACTTGAAGATCCACCAGCTTTTTATGCAACGCACGATTCGACTCAATAAAGAAATCATTTACCCCACAATCAATAATCACGTGCGTTTTGGAAAAGATTAAACGAGGTGCTAAATCTAAAATATTATATTGCGCCCAATGTTTATCAATCACCGCATTAATACCCCAGTTATGTTGGAATTGTTCAGGATCAACGCCGCCACTCATACTGCCAATATTGCCAAACACATCTTGGTTTTTAATCCCAATATAGAGTGCGCCAAAACCGCCCATACTTAAGCCTGTAATCGCACGTTGCTCTTTGACATTATGTGTTGAAAAATGTTGATCGATATAAGGCACTAATTCTTTCACAATGAAACTGTGATACTTAGACTCTTTTTTCAGCTCACTGTCCACATACCAGCTGTCGTAGTTCCCGTCAGGTGACACATACACCACGTTGTATTTATCCGCAAGCTCGCCTAAATTTGTTTTTTCAGGGAAATTACGATTATTACCTGACCAGCCGTGCAATGTATAAATAGTGCTGTATTTTTTCTCGGCAGAATAACCTTCTGGCAGCACCACTGTGACAGGTACATTTTTGCTCATACCTTGGCTATAAACCTCGATATTTTTCTCAACAAAAGCAAGGCTCGCAGTGGAATAACATAAGCCTAAAACGACGCCAGAAAAACCAATGATCTTCTTCATAACTACTCTCCTTTTACCCTTGTGATCAATTTAGAAATGATAGGCTAAGTGAGAAACAGTCCAAATTCTCATCAATTAATATAACCTACCTTGCTGAGAAAGCAATCATATAGACAAGAATAAGAAAGTGCGGCCAAAATAAGAAAAGTTTCGCAAAAAAAATACGGTGGCAAATGCCACCGTAACAATGATAAGAATAGGCTTTTAGATTATGCGTAAACCGGAAGACGTTTACAAATTGCTAATACTTTTTCTTTCGTATCTGCAATCACTTGTGATTCGTTATCTTTACCCATTGCATCTAACACATCGCACATCCAGCCTGCTAATTCAGCAGATTCTGCTTCTTTGAAGCCACGACGTGTGATTGATGGTGTACCTACACGAATACCTGAAGTCACAAACGGTTTTTGTGGGTCATTTGGTACTGCGTTTTTGTTAACAGTAATGTTTGCGCTACCTAATGCTGCATCAGCTGCTTTACCTGTTAAACCGTGGCTCACTAAATCTACTAAGAATAAGTGGTTTTCAGTACCATTTGATACCACGTTATAACCACGTTGTTTGAACACTTCCACCATCGCTTTAGCATTTTTCACCACTTGTTGTTGATACACTTTGTATTCAGGCTCAAGCGCTTCTTTGAAGCAAACTGCTTTTGCAGCGATTACGTGAACTAATGGCCCACCTTGGTTTGCTGGGAATACAGAGCTTTGTAATTTTTTATAAAGATCTTCATCTTTCGCATTGGAAAGAATTAAACCACCACGTGGACCGCCTAATGTTTTGTGCGTTGTAGTTGTTACGATGTGTGCGTGTGGTAATGGGCTTGGGTAAACACCAGCTGCGATAAGACCCGCAACGTGTGCCATATCAACGAAAAGATAAGCACCCACTTCATCAGCGATTTCACGCATTTTCGCCCAATCAACCACTTGAGAGTACGCAGAGAAACCAGCTACGATCATTTTTGGTTTGCATTCTAAGGCTTTTTGGCGAACATCTTCATAATCGATTAAACCATCTGCAGTGATACCGTATTGAACTGCGTTATAGATTTTACCTGAGAAGCTCACTGACGCACCGTGCGTTAAGTGACCGCCGTGAGCAAGGCTCATCCCTAAAATAGTGTCGTGTGGCTGTAATAGCGCACCATAAACAGCTGCATTTGCTTGTGAACCAGAGTGAGGTTGTACGTTCACATAGTCTGCATCAAATAATTCTTTCGCACGATCAATCGCTAATTGCTCAACGATATCCGCATACTCACAACCACCATAATAACGTTTGCCTGGGTAACCTTCTGCGTATTTATTAGTGAATTGAGAACCTTGCGCTTCCATTACACGTGGGCTTGCATAGTTTTCAGATGCGATTAATTCGATATGTTCTTCTTGACGACGATTTTCGTCTTGAATTGCTTGCCATAAAACCGGATCGTAATCAGCGATGTTCATACTTCTTTTTAACATTATGATTTCCTCTTTAACTAAAGATGATTGTGAATTCGTTTAGTGTACCTGTTTCCACAGGATTTTTTAATTAAAATTTGGCTGTTAATTTTTCATTTTTTTAATGAAAAAATTTCATCTTATAAAATTGATGAAAAATACACCGCACTTTATTGTTGTTCTCTTGCAACCGCACGATAACCAATGTCGCGACGATAGAAACGACCTGTCCATTTCACTTTTTCTGCTAACGCCAATGCTTGTTGTTGTGCATCATAAACGCTATCGCCCAAAGCAGTAACACAAACCACACGTCCACCATTGGTGACTAATTTACCGTCTTTATTTTCTACGCCAGCTAAGAAAACTTTTTGATTTTCGACCGCACTTTCAATGCCTGTGATCTCATCACATTTACGGTAATCGCCAGGATAACCTTCGGCAGCAAGGACAATCCCAAGTGACGCTTTCTCACACCACTGTGATTTTTTCTCATCTAATTTGCCTTCACAAGCAGCAAGGCAAAGCTCAACTAAATCAGACTCTAAGCGTAACATAATTGGTTGAGTTTCAGGATCACCGAAACGACAGTTAAACTCAATCACTTTTGGTTGGCCATTTGGCATAATCATCAAGCCAGCGTAAAGGAAACCAGTGTACACATTACCTTCTGTAGCCATTCCATTTACCGTTGGATAAATCACTTCTTGCATAATGCGATCGTGAATTTCAGCAGTGACAACTGGTGCTGGCGAATAGGCACCCATACCACCGGTATTTAAACCGGTGTCATTTTCACCGACACGTTTATGGTCTTGACTGGTTGCCATTGGTTCAACGTTTTTACCGTCCACCATTACGATGAAACTGGCTTCTTCGCCGTCTAAAAATTCTTCAATAACAACACGACTACCCGCTTCACCAAAAGCATTGCCCGAAAGCATATCTTTCACTGCTGCTTCTGCCTCTTCCAAAGTCATCGCTACGATTACGCCTTTTCCTGCTGCTAAACCATCTGCTTTTACTACGATTGGTGCACCTTTTTCACGTAAATACGCAAGGGCTGGCTCAACTTCAGTAAAGTTTTGATATTCTGCCGTTGGGATTTTATGACGAGCTAAGAAATCTTTAGTAAAGGCTTTTGAACCTTCTAATTGTGCCGCTGATTTCGTTGGTCCGAAAATTTTCAAACCCGCCGCACGAAATGCATCAACAACACCAATCACTAATGGTGCTTCTGGTCCAACAATGGTTAAGCCTATTTGATTTTCTTGTGCAAACGCCACTAATTTTTCGACATCAGTCGCAGAAATTGCAACGTTTTCAACTTTATTTTCTAATGCAGTTCCCGCATTACCCGGTGCGACAAATACTTTATCTGCTAATGGAGATTGCGCAACTTTCCAAGCCAATGCGTGTTCACGACCGCCATTTCCGATGATGAGAATGTTCATAATGATTTTCCTGTATTATTTGAAATTGATACGCTTATTTAAAATGAAACATTTTGATTTTTATAAATACATAAAATCTTAATGTCTAAAATGACGCATTCCCGTCAACACCATCACCATATTATGCTCATCTGCAGCATCAATCACTTCTTGATCACGCATTGAACCACCTGGGTGGATTACACATTGAATACCGACTTTAGCAGCTGCATCAATACCATCGCGGAATGGGAAGAATGCATCAGATGCCATTACGCAACCAGCCACTTCTAAGCCTTCATCTTGTGCTTTGATACCAGCGATTTTCGCTGAATAAACACGGCTCATTTGACCCGCACCGATACCGATGGTTTGGTTATCTTTTGCATACACAATCGCATTGGATTTCACAAATTTCGCGACTTTCCAGCAGAATAATAAATCTTTTAATTCTTGTTCTGTTGGTTGACGTTTGCTCACCACTTTTAAGTCTGCTAAATCAACCATACCTAAATCGCTTTCTTGAACTAACAAGCCACCGTTAACACGTTTAAAATCTAAACGTTGTTCCGCGTTCTCCCATTCACCACATTCAAGTACACGCACGTTTTTCTTCGCTTTTAATAATTCTTTTGCTTCTGCTGCAACTGTTGGTGCAATGATCACTTCAACGAATTGACGATCAATAATGGTTTGTGCCGTTGTTGCGTCTAACTGACGGTTGAATGCAATAATGCCACCGAATGCAGAAGTTGAGTCTGTTTGATAAGCACGATTATAGGCTTCTAAAATATCTGCACCTAACGCCACGCCACAAGGGTTTGCGTGTTTTACGATAACACAAGCGGGCTCATCGAAACTTTTCACGCATTCCAGTGCTGCGTCTGTGTCTGCGATATTGTTATAAGAAAGGGCTTTACCTTGTAATTGTTTTGCGGTTGAAACAGAAGCTTCTTTCACTTCTTTTTCTACATAAAATGCAGCTTTTTGGTGACCATTTTCACCGTAACGCATTGTTTGCTTACGAATGAAGTTTAAGTTTAAAGTACGTGGGAATTGACCGCACTTCGCTTCTGCATCTTCTTCGTCAGCCACAAAATAAGGTTTGACTAATTGACCAAAATAGTTTGCGATCATAGAGTCGTATTGAGCGGTATGCTCAAACGCTTTAATTGCAAGATCAAAACGTGTTTCTAAAGTTAGGCTGTTTTGGTTTTGATCCATTTCGGCAAGAATGGCATTAAAATCGTTATTATTTACCACAATCGCAACATCTTTATGGTTTTTCGCTGCAGAACGCACCATTGTTGGACCACCGATATCAATGTTTTCCACAGCATCTTCCAAGGTGCAGTTTGGTTTAGCTACTGTTGCGGCGAAGGGATATAAATTCACCACAACCATATCGATCCCTTCGATACCGTGTTGGTTCATCACTTCATCATCTGTACCACGACGTCCTAAAATGCCGCCGTGCACTTTTGGATGTAAAGTTTTTACACGCCCATCCATCATTTCTGGGAAACCTGTATAATCAGACACTTCTGTCACAGGTAAACCGCTATCAGCGAGTAATTTTGCTGTTCCACCAGTTGAAAGTAATTTCACACCACGTTGAACTAAGCCTTGAGCAAATTCAACGATGCCTGCTTTATCAGAAACACTTAATAATGCTTGACGAATAGGACGATTAGGTTGCATTAAAAAATCCTTAAATGTAAATGTTAAGAAAGGGTAAAGAAAAATAGGACGGCATTATAACGCAAACGTTTGCGTTTGTGTAAAAATTTTCAATAAAAAACGGTCTGTTCTACATCAAACAAACCGTTTTTCTTTTTTGAAAAGGTAATTACTTTTTCTAGAATTTATTATCTAATGCAAATGCTCCCGCACCAGCCACTGTAAAATATAAAAAGACTAAAGAATAAAGGGCTGCGAGTTCACCTTGGTTGACAATCGGTAACAAGATATTCGCCATTGATGCGTGCATAAAGAAATAAGCGTAAGCCATTTGGCCAGACAAGATAAATGCGACAGGACGAGTAAACAAGCCTAAAATCATCAACAAGCCACCAGCGATCTCAAGTAGTCCACCAATGCCATAAAGTAATAACAATTCTATTGCACCATTGCCACCCGTCATAGAAACTGGAAATTCGAAAAATTTCGCAGTGCCGTGTAATAAAAGCATATAACCAGCAAATCAGAAAATGAGCTTTTACTACAAGTTAATAATTGAAGCTAAGGTTTGATTTTCTGCAACCAATCTGCAAATGGTTTTGCTTGCATAAAGCCTGTAACTCTTGAACCTTCAAGCTCATTGCCTTGTTTATCAAAGAAAATAATTGTGGGTAACCCAATCACTTGTAGCTTTTGCATTAACTCACGATTAGCATCGCTATTTTTAGTCATATCCACTTGTAACAGTAAAATATCTTCAAATTCTTTTTGTACTAACACATTAGTAAAGGTGTATTTTTCAAACTCTTTACAAGCCACACACCAATCAGCATACAAATCAAGCATCGCCATTGATTTTGGATTGGTTTGTAAGGCTTGTTGCAATTCTTCATAAGTTTTCACTTGTTTAAATTGCACGTGTTGCAAAACTTGCGATTTTTGCACCGCACTTTCGCCTAAAAACCATTGATGCAAAGGCGCAGAGAAAAGCTTAGCAAGCACTAATCCAACAAACAGTACAAACCAAATTAACTTATAATTGCGTAACTGGAATAGTAGCCATAAGCCGAAAGCAACAGCCAAGGTAAACCACAAATGACCTTCAATTTCAGGGAAAACGCGAGAAACTAAAAATATGGGTAACGCCAATAATACGAAGCCAAAGGCATTTTTCACTTGGATCATCCAGTTGCCTGATTTTGGTAAAATTTTATTACCGAATACGGTGATGAGGATGAGAGGTGTTCCCATTCCTAATGCGAGCAAATACAAGGTAATTGCACCGGTAAATAAGTCACCACTTTGTGCCACATAAAGCAAGGCGCCTGACAATGGTGCGGAAGTACAAGGCGAAGCGACTAAGCCCGCAATCATTCCCATTACAAAAACGCCACCAAATGCACCGCTCTTTTGCTGCTGGCTATACTGCGTTAATTTGGTTTGTAGGCTGGTTGGCAGTTGCAAGGTAAAGAAGCCAAACATTGATAAGGCTAGTAGCACAAAAATCACTGACAAGGTCAACAACACATAAGGGCTTTGCAGTGCCACTTGGAAAGGTAAACCAATTGCCGCCACAATCAAGCCAAGCAAAGTATAAGTTAATGCCATTCCTTGCACATAAACGAAACTCAAAGTTAATGCACGCAAGGTATTTGGTCTGGTTTGTCCGCCGATCACAATGGCAGAAAGCAACGGTAACATTGGCAACACACAAGGCGTGAAGGCTAAACCAAGCCCCAATAAAAAGAACCAAAATACGGCATATTTACTCTGAAACAGGCTCTCGGCCAAACGATCTTGCTCTGCTATTGGTGCAGAAGATGTAGAAAGTGCGGTCGTTTTTTGTGAAGTTTCTGAGCTTCCCAAAGAAACTTGTTCGGCATCAGCTTGCGAGCTTTGCCCATCAGACAATAATACAGGATCAAGCAAACTCACTACTTTCGTTTCGGGTGGATAACAAAAACCAGTCGTACAACCTTGGTAAGTGATTTCCAACATTGCATTCTCTTTCACTGATTTAACAGGAACTGCTAATGTGGCTTGTTGGAGATAAATATCAACCTCACCAAAAAACTCATCGTGGTATTTTTCAGCAGGTGGAAACGCAATCTCGCCCACATCTGCCTCAACGCCTTTTACCTCAAAAGACTTTTTATAAAGATAATAACCGTCAGCAATATCCCAATGTAATAAAACATTCCCTGCTTGTTGTACTTCCGAGAATTGAAAGGCCTGATCTGCTCTTAAAAAAGCAGGCTTTTTACCAAAAAAACCGGCATTTGCCATCAATGTGGTGAATAAGAGTAAAAAAACTAAAATTATTTTTTTCATAAAAATATCATCTAACTATCAACTAAAACATTGATTTGAAATGCTGATTTTTCATTATCTCATCGTCTTAAGCAAGCAAAATTTTCGCTTCATTCCACAAAACTTATTTTTTCTATAAAAATAAGTTTTGATAATTATTTTTATTTAGTGTAGGATGTGCGCCATTAAGTTATTTTTCATTAAAAAATAAGAGGATTGCAAAATATGAAAAAAGGTATTCATCCAGAGAACTACCGCACCGTACTTTTCTATGACTCAAATGCAAAACAAGGTTTCTTAATTCGCTCTTGTGCAAGAACAACTAACACAATGAAATGGGAAGATGGAAACGAGTATCCTGTATTTATGTGTGATACCTCATCTGCATCACATCCATTCTATACAGGTAAAACACGTCAAATCGCTAACGAAGGTCGCGCAAGTGATTTCGTTAATCGTTATGGTAAATTTGGCGCTTTAAAATCAAAATAAGGAGCTCATAATGCAGGTGTTATCTTCTTTGAAAACAGCAAAAACACGTCACCCAGGATGCAAAGTTGTGCGTCGCCACGGGGTGGTTTACGTGATTTGCAAAGAAAACCCTCGTTTTAAAGCCCGTCAAGGTGGGAAAAAGAAACGTTAATATTCTCCAAGATTTTTTGTATGTAAGTAAAATGAGCACTCGCTCAATTTTCCCTCAATGAACTCACTCCATTGAGGGATTTTTTTATGATCTAAATCATTAAACTAGAATCTAATGTAACAAAATTAACATTTGCTATTGTTACAATTATGTTGCAATTATACAATGTTGCGGTTAATTTTGTTCTATCGAAAGCAGAATTTTTAAACTTCAACGTAATAGGATATATAAATGGTAACGCCACAGATTTTAATTGTTGAGGACGAAGCTGTTACAAGAAATACGCTAAAGAGTATTTTTGAGGCCGAAGGATATGAAGTATTCGAAGCAGCTGATGGTGCACAAATGCACCGCATCTTATCAAACAAAGTAATTAATTTAGTTATTATGGACATCAACCTACCAGGTAAAAATGGACTTATGTTGGCTCGTGAATTACGTGAAACCACGAATACTGCCTTGATGTTCTTAACGGGGAGAGATAACGAGGTTGATAAAATTTTGGGCTTAGAAATTGGTGCTGATGACTACATCACCAAACCATTCAACCCAAGAGAATTAACTATCCGTGCTCGTAACTTGTTGCAACGCACAATGCAAGAAAGTGCAAAAGAAAGCAAAGAACAGGTGGAACAATACCGCTTCAATGGCTGGACCTTAGATTTGAATAGCCGCACGCTAATCAACCCTGAAGGTGCAGAATATAAATTGCCTCGTAGTGAATTCCGTGCAATGTTACATTTTTGTGAAAACCCAGGCAAAATTCAAACACGTGAAGAATTGTTAAAGAAAATGACAGGACGTGAGCTAAAACCACAAGATCGTACAGTGGACGTGACTATTCGTCGTATTCGTAAGCATTTTGAAGATCATCCAGACAGTCCTGAAATCATCACCACAATCCACGGTGAAGGCTATCGTTTCTGCGGTGAACTTGAATAAGTTTTTTATTTAAAATGAAAAAAATCTCACAAAAATAAGTTGGGATTTTTTATTTCGCTCAAATAAAAATCCTCATAATTTCGCTTATGAGGATTTTTTATGGAAATTGACCGCACTTTTATGCGGTCAAGTGACCTTGATATCATCTATTTCGCCAATAAATATTGACGTAACTGCGCAAAATCATTTTCCATTACATCAGAAAGCAATGGCAATACAGCGTGTTTTGCTAAGGCTTCTGGTAGCTCTAGCTCAAGATCCAAAATGCGTTCCACACTTTCTTTAAATTTCGCTGGGTGTGCAGTGCAAAGGAATAAACCCGTTTCGCCTGCTTGAAGATCTTGTTTTAATACACGATAGGCAACCGCACCGTGTGGCTCACACAAATAACCTTTTTCGTGCATTTGTTTTAAAGTTTCTTCCGTTTCACTGTCATTGACCGCATCTGAATGTAAGCCTGACAACGCCCAACCGTTACGTTTAAATAGTTCTTCAACACGTGGCCAGTTATTTGGACGGCTCACATCCATTGCATTGGATAACGTTGCAACAGTGTCATTTGGTTGCCAATTTCCACTGCGTAAATAACGAGGAACAGTATCGTTCACGTTAGTCGAAGCTACAAAACGTTTGATTGGTAAGCCTAATGTTTTTGCGATTAAGCCTGCCGTTAAGTTACCAAAGTTACCGCTTGGTACTGATACCACTACATTGTCACGTGCTTCTTTCGGCAACTGTGCAACAGCTTCAAAGTAATAACAAACTTGCGCTAACAAACGGCTGATATTAATTGAGTTTGCCGAGTTTAAACCAATGGCTTGGCGTAATTCTGCATCATCAAAGGCTTGTTTAACGAGTGCTTGGCAATCATCAAAATCCCCTTTAATTGCCACAGTGCGAATGTTGCCACCTAATGTACAGAATAATTTTTCTTGTAATGGGCTGATTTTGCCTTGTGGATATAAAATCACCACATCAATGTTTTCTAAACCATAAAATGCGTGTGCAACTGCCGCACCAGTATCGCCAGAGGTTGCAGTCAAAATTGTAATTTTGCCGTCACCGCGCACAGTGGCCAGCGCTTGTGCCATAAAACGGCCACCAAAGTCTTTAAAGGCTAAAGTTGGGCCGTGGAATAACTCAAGTGCATAAACGCCCTCTTCTACTTTTACAACTGGTGCTGGGAACGTAAACGCATTTTTCACCATTTGTGCTAATTGGCTTTCAGCTATTTCTTCACCGATTAATGCACCAAGAATTTTTTGGCTACGCTCAACTAATGGCAAAGCAAGTAAGCCATCAATATCATCAAAGTGCGGTATATTTTCAGGGAAAAATAAGCCTTGGTTTTTACCCAAACCTTGGCGAACTGCTTGTGCGAAATTGACTTGTTCTTCAGGGTGTTTGATGTTGTATAAATTCATATTCTTTTCCGTTCTTCAATTAATCGAGCGCTCTCGCACCTTGGTTATCGACTTTACAAATATGCACAAAACCTTCATTGTTTTGCAAGTAATGACTTTCTAAATAAGTGGATAATTTCATCGCAGTGGCTAAATCTGGTGCAATGGCAAAAATCGTCGGACCTGAACCTGAAATCCCCGTTGCGAGAGCCCCTAAATCACGAGTCGCTTGTTTCACATCGGCAAAATTTGGTAATAAGGCTTCACGATAAGGCTCTGCGATCAGATCTTTCATCATTAACGCAGTCAGTTGAGCTTGTTTTGTATGACAAGCGTGGACAAAGCTACCTAAATGGCGCGCTTGTGAAATCACATCTTGACGAGTATAGCTTTTCGGTAAAATTGCTCGCGCTTCTGCTGTTGAAACCTCAATTCCCGGGTAAGCAAGTACCCAATACCATTCATCAAAAAATGGTAGCGTTTGGCAAATATTGCCTAGCGATTGCACCATTAATTGCACGCCGCCTAAATAGCAAGGTGCTACGTTATCGTAGTGAATTGAACCCGAAATGCGCCCTTCTAATTCGCCCATCATTTCTAACAGTTCCATTTTAGAAAATGGTTCTTGATGAAATTGATTTAATGCCACTAATGCGGCTACGATAGAACAAGCACTTGAGCCTAAACCTGAACCAATCGGCATATTTTTTTCTAAGGTTAAACGTAATGGACGCACTTGCGTACCGCGTAATTTTAAACGCTCACTAAATAATACATACGCTTGATAAACAATGTTTTTTTGTGGTTCTTTTGGCAATTTACGCACAAAATAACCTGCACTTTCTAGCTCAAATCCACCTGGAATGGATTCAATTTGCACTACATCCCCTAACAATGAGCCATCAATTGGGGACACTGCTGCCCCCAATGTATCAAAGCCCACACTTAAATTTGCACTGGATGCAGGTGCATAAATTCTAAGCATCTTATTTTCCATTTGATTAATAACCGATTAGTTTTGTAATGTTCTTAAAATGTCGGCAAAAATACCTGCTGCGGTGACTGCATTACCTGCACCGTATCCTCGTAAAAGCAATGGTGCTGGTTGATAATAACGAGTATAGAATGCTAAAGCATTTTCACCATTTTTTACTTTGTAAAGCGGATCATCTTCATCAACTGCTACGATAGATACTTTGCATTGACCATTTTCAAGTTGGCCAACATAACGCAATACTTTGCCCTCTGCTTTGGCTTTTGCCACACGTTCTGCAAATGTTGCATCTAATTCAGGAAGCATCGCCATAAATTCCGATACGCTTTTACCTTCAGAGAAACCTTTAGGCAAGACACTTTCCACATCAACATCTGATAATTCTAATTGCAAGCCCGTTTCACGTGCCAAAATTAATAGTTTACGTGCTACATCTTGACCAGATAAATCATCGCGAGGATCTGGCTCGGTAAAGCCTTTTTCACGTGCAAGTGCGGTCGCTTCTGATAGAGAATGTCCATTCTCTAACTCACCGAAAATAAAGGAAAGCGAACCAGATAAAATACCATTAAATTTCACTACTTCATCGCCCGCAGCTAATAAATTCTGCAAGTTTTCAATTACGGGTAGACCCGCACCAACATTAGTGTCATAAAGGAATTTACGCTGATTTGCACGAGCATTTTCACGCAATGTATTGTAATACGCTAAATCACGAGTATTCGCCTTTTTGTTTGGTGTCACAACGTGGAAACCTTCTTTTAACGCACGTGCATATAAACCAGACACAGACTCCGCTGAAGTGCAGTCCACAAATACAGGATTCACTACGTGATGCAACTTAATAAAAGAAAGTAACACATCAAAATCAGAAGGTTGGGTCGCATTTTCTAAGCTTGACTGCCAGTTATCTAAATTTAAGCCGTCCGCCTTAAGTAACATTTTATTTGAGTTAGCAATCGCACAAACACGAATTTCAATGTCTTTTTTCGCGAGATAGTCTTTTTGGCTTTTGATTTGTTCAATTAACTCACCGCCAACGCCACCAACACCGACTAAGAACACATCAACCACTTTCTTATTATTAAATAATGCTTGATGAGTTGATTTTACTGCTTCAATTGCTTTATTTAATGGCACAACCGCTGAAATTGAACGCTCTGATGAACCTTGTGCAATCGCCACAATGCTAATATTCGCTTGTGCGAGTGCAGAGAAGAAACGCGCTGCGATACCTTTCGCTTGTTTCATTCCATCGCCTACCACAGAAATAACTGATAAATCTTTGAGCACATCAATTGGCTCAAGAGCACCTGCTTTTAATTCTTTCTCAAATTCATTTTCTAAAACTTGTTTTGCGGTATCCACAGATTTTGCTGGCACACAGAAACTAATACTATATTCAGAAGAAGATTGAGTAATCAAAATCACCGAAATGCCTGCTTTTGACATTGCTGAGAATACGCGAGCCGCCATTCCCACCATACCTTGCATACCTGGGCCTGATACGTTAAACATTGCCACATTATCAAGGTTAGTAATCCCTTTCACTTGTAGCTGTTCAGATTGTTCATTGCCATCAATGATAGAACCCGGAGCAGAAGGGTTGCCTGTATTTTTGATTAAACAAGGAATGTTTTTCTGCACTAATGGGCCAATCGTACGTGGGTGAATCACTTTCGCACCGAAGTAAGAAAGCTCCATTGCTTCACGATAAGAAAGACTTGGTAATAAACGCGCATCTGGCACTAAACGCGGATCGCAAGTGAACACGCCGTCCACATCTGTCCAAATTTCACATACGCTTGCGCCTAAACACGCGGCTAAACAAGCTGCTGAGTAATCCGAACCGTTACGACCTAATAAAACAAGTTCCCCTTTTTCATTACCCGCAGTAAAACCTGCCATTAACACAACATTGGTTGTTGGGATAGATTTTGCATCAACACGTTTGGTTGATTCTTCAATATCCACTGAAGACTCTAAATAACTGCCTTTTGCTAATAATTTTTCAACAGGATTAATCACAGTAACTTGATAACTACGCGCTTCAAACCACGCTTTCATCATCGCAATTGATAACTTTTCACCACGACAATCAATAGTCGCTTTCACTGCATCTGACACAAAACCTTGTTGACGAATTTGTTCTAATACTTCTTTGATTTGTGCAAATTCTGCATCAATTAATGCTTTTGTCCCTTCAAGATCAAAATTATTATTTTCTTCATACAAGCCATTAATAATGTTATAGAAAATATCTAATGCTTCGTTGAAATTAGCGTCTGTTGATTGGTTTAAACTTGCTTTTTCAGAAAGGGCTACAAGATGATTAGTAATTTTGGCTGGAGCAGATAAAACGCCGGCGGCTTGTTCTTCAAAATGGGCTTTTTCGATAAGCTGTGCTGCCTGCGAAAAACGTTCTGGATTGGCTAAGGAAGTGCCTCCAAACTTAAGTACTCTCATGATAATCTCCCGATGTTGTGTAATTTAATATTATAAAATGTCATAAAAAAACCCGTACTGTTTATATTCAGTACGGGTTTTGTAGAATTCGCTATTTTTTCTACGCACTAACCCGCACCATTAGTCATAATAATGGTGGTCTTGGTCATAATAATTTGAGTTGAAAAATTACGATTACTCATTTATTTGGCGAGAAAATAAAAAACAATGTGTTAGAAATACCGAAATTTCCCAACCTTGTCAAACAGAAAATGAAAAAATAGGATAAATTTTAAAAAACACTTAAATTCTAGTAATATATCGGCAGACTTTTTTATAAATTCAACAAAATCCCCTTTCTTGAGATAGGATCTCTCTATGACAATCGAACAAAATTTAGCTCAAATTCAGCAAAAAATTCAACAATGCACTGCTCAGGTACAACGCCCTAAAAGTGCGGTCAAATTATTAGCCGTTTCAAAAACAAAACCTGTCGAAGATATCTATCAAGCCTATCAAGCTGGGCAAACGGCTTTCGGTGAAAATTATGTGCAAGAAGGCGTGGAAAAAATTCAATACTTCGAAAAACAAAACATCATTCTCGAATGGCATTTCATCGGACCACTACAATCCAATAAAACCAAATTAGTAGCTGAAAATTTTGACTGGATGCAAACTATCGACCGTAAAAAAATCGCCGACCGCTTAAACGAACGACGTCCACATTACAAAAAGCCCTTGAATGTGCTAATCCAAATTAACATTAGTGACGAAGATAGCAAATCAGGCATTCAACCAGAAGAAATGCTCGACCTCGCAAAACATATTCAAAACCTACCGCACTTATGCCTCCGTGGCTTAATGGCAATCCCCGCTCCAACTGACGATCTTGCCATACAAGAACAGGCATTCAGCCAAATGCATACCTTATTTGAACAACTCAAACAAGCATTACCAGAAGCACAAATTGATACGCTTTCAATGGGAATGACTGATGATATGCCAAGTGCTATTAAATGTGGCTCAACAATGGTGAGAATTGGGACTGCAATTTTTGGGGCGAAGGATTATTCGAAATAATCTCTTTTTCTTGATTTATAAATAAAGATACTGTTCAAGATTTGACAAATTTACAATGGATTTTTATTATTGATTGTATCAAAAACACACAAACATTATTAAATAGAAATACAATCTCTAATAACTATACTGATATAACCTAAATTATTCTTACTGTCAGATAGAGGAAAACTGTCTACATAACTCATAAAAGAAGAATCTCTATCAGGGCTCATAAAATAACATTGTTACTCTATGAGATTTAATAATATTAAGGTGTATATCTACCAAATTTAATATTCTCTAAAAATGGTATTTATTATGTGTGGAAAAACAAAAAACTCAGCTTTGATTACAGCTCTAGCCTTTCACTATCAAGTATTGGTTGGCTTAGATAAATGTTTTGAATTAAAAGAAGGAGGGAGTATCTTTTTTGAAAAAGATGGTGATGTAAGTTTAGTTGGGCAAAATGATTCATCATCACTACAAATGGAGATAAAAAATTACTCAGATAGTTTGACTGATAATCATCTAAACTTCTGGAAAACATTAAAAAATTGGCTACAACCTGAGTTTAACCAAGCTAAATATAGCTACTTAATATTACACACAACACAACCTTTTGGTGTTTCATCTACTCTCAAAAATTGGAATACTATAGATATTGAAGAAAGACTCAAGCTGATCCGTGAAATCTATTCTAAAAATGAATCTAGTACATCACAAGTAGCAAATATACAAAAAGAAATTATTTCTTCTGACGTGCAATTACTAAGAGAAATACTCGGAAAAATTTATTTGTATACAACCGCAGATAATGGAGATGAATTAATAGAAAAAATTAAAAGCAAATTAATAGGAATACCTGACAATAATTTATCTTGTTATTTAAATGCGTTGGTTGGCCACCTATATGGAGAGGCAACAAGTAATTGTTGGGAAATAAAATACGGAAGATTCAAGGAGATTAATATCCATCTTACATCTACCTATGCTCAAAAAATATTTACTTTCCCTAATTTTACTGGTCAATCTGCATCAGAAGATGAAATTGATAAAAATAAAACTAAATTATTTGTAACAAAAATCCTAGATATCGACTATAAAGATGAATTACCTGAAGCTATTGGTAATTGGTTAGAAGTTGTCAATTCATTAAATGCTGATTTAGATAACTCTCCTATATACAAAAATATAACTAATGATTATCAAAGACAACTAATATCTATGTTCAAAAAGGAATTCTCTACTGCAAGTCGTAATAAACACAACCCCAAAGATTTATATGATAAGGTAATAGGAACTCCCCCTTCTAGTATGAAAGATCAAGGTACCCCGCATCTAGCGTATAAAAATGGATTGCTACACCATGCAATGGATGATAGCTCACAAGGACTAAAATGGGATTGCTTAAAATGAATACTATCGATGCCTTATATTTCATAAAATATAATCCTTTTAAATATGCTAGATATATTTATAGTTTTTATAAAAGCTTAGAGCCTTACAATAATAACTTACTATTATCTCCTTTAATTATTCCACTTTGTACCCACCCTACTTATTCTAAAAAGAAGATAACATCTAGAAGTACTTTATATACTATCTTTCAAGATAAGAAAGAGCTTTATGATCTACAAGAACGGGTTAATTATTTCAGAGAGTTAACATCAGAAAGCATTCAGTTTTGCCTAGCTAATGATTGGCTATACTTTGATTCAGAAAAACTATCTTTATATACTAATAAAGTAGATATTGAAATTGAGCCTTTCCCTAAAAAATTAGGCGACTTATTAAAAGATTATTCCGTAGGAGAAATCTATTTTAATTTAGGAGTGAAATTATGAAAACATTAATTCATGAAATTGGAATTGTAGATATTAGAGATTATTTACATAGAGTAAAATTAAAAGAAGGATTAAATGTAATAACAGGAAAATCATCAACAGGGAAAAGTGCACTAATTGAAATTTTTGATTATTGTTTCGCCAGTTCTAAAAGTAACATACCTAAAGGAGTTATAACAGAGTCAGCAACATTATATTATCTTGTCTTACAGATTAATCAGTTATTTTTTGTGTTAGGTAGAGAAGCCAACTCTAGTAAGTGCTTTTTTAAGATTGAAAATAGCAATCCTTCCGATAAGTTAGGATCTAATTACTTTGATAATAATCATTTCTTATCGCTTAATAATTATAAGAATAAACTCAATGAAATATTTATTGATATTAATGATGTTGATGAGTCTCCTATCACTGTAGAACACAGAGGAAAAAAATCGCCCACCCCATCTATTCGTAGCTTTATGTCATTAATTTTACAACATCAAAATTTAATAGCTAATAAGCATGCTATTTTTTATAGATTTGATGAAAAGGAGAAAAGAGAACAGGTCATATCCCACATGAAAATATTTCTTGGATTTGTTGATCAAGAATTTTATATTCTATCGCAACGTAAAGAAAAAATCGAAATGGAAATAAGAAGGATAATTAGAGAAAATAATATACTCAGTAAAAACCTAGTAGGGAAAAAACATGAATTAGAAGAAAGATTAAATAGTTTTTATTCAGTTATTGGAGTTGACGAAAAAATATTATCTATTGATGAGATTATTTCAGATCCAATTAATTCAAAAATAAAATTAGACAATACCATTCTAGCTCAGAATATAAACCACACATCGGATAAGTTAAATAAACATTATAATAAATTAATAAAAGAAAGAGATAGCGAAATTTCAAAACTTAGAGAACTACAAAGAAGAAAAACAGCTATAGAAAAAACCCTAGAGGACAGGGAAGAGTTTTCTAAAAACATTGAACGTTCTTATTTCCCAGAAAGTATAACTATTGCTAAAACAGTTTGTCCGCTCTGTTACTCCGACAATAATAAGCTAACAGAAAGAGCTAAACAGCTTGAACAAGCAATTAAAATTTTATCAGAAGATTTTCAGTTTAGTAATGGGATTACTTCTGAATTAGAAATATCATTAAATAAAACAAAAGAGGAAATAACAAATAAAAGGAACATTATAAAAAAATTAAATCTTGAGATATTAGATATAAGAACAAAAAACAAAGAACTATCTGATAAGATTAGCTTTAATGAACAAGTATTAATGAAAAAAATAGAAATATTTTTCTTATTAGATATGTTATCATACTTCAAAAAGATAGATACAAGTGAAAAAGAAACATATCAAAATGAGCTTGAAGAGATAAAGAAAAAATTAAAATTATACAATATTGAAAATAGAGTTATTGAAGCAAATAGCAGAATTAATATAATCATGAAGGAAATTGGTTCAAAATTTGATTTCGAAACGAGCTACCAACCAATAAATCTAAAATTTTCTCTAGATAGTTTTGATTTATTTCATCAAGACAATAAAAAAGGAAATATTTATTTAAGAACCATGGGTAGTGGTGCTAATTGGCTATATTGTCACATTACACTCTTCCTCGCTCTACACCGATATTTTATAGAGCTAGATCATGAAGGAATAAATTGTTCAATCCCATCCATTCTATTTTTAGATCAACCAACTCAGGTATATTTCCCTAATTTTAAATTTGATAAAAATCAGGAGTTTAATCAAAAAATTATTAAAAAATTGGAACATAATCCTGAAAGTTTTGATGAGGATATTAAATCCGTCGAGAATTTATTTAGACAATTAGCCACATACTGTGATGAATTAAAAAATGAATTTGGTTTTTCTCCTCAAATTATTGTGACAGATCATGCTGATAATCTGAATTTAGGAAATAAATTTAATTTTGAGGATTTTGTTAACGGAAATAGATGGAGAACTAGAGGATTAATAGAGCCTATACCTAATATTTCATAAACTAAATATAAGCACTTTCACAGTATAATACTTTAATAGCTCATTTATTTTCACTAAAACATAAAATGAACACCGAATTAAAACAAGATCTTTCTGAACTTTTACGCTTATCACTCGTAGATGATGAGTTTATTGAACAATATATAGACGACATTGCAGCCCTTTTTGAAGCACAAGGTGAGTGGGCTGATGGGTATTTATATTGGCAAGAAAAAGGGATTTTGCCAGCAGATCCTGAGCACGAACATTATGATGAATATTTCGATTGGGATGAAAATGAATTTGTTGTGGACGGTCAACACTATCCGAGCCTAAGTTTGGCGGATATTCTCGAACAACAAGCCCTTTCGAAATTGACCGATTGGAAATTTGATGCGAAAGAGTTGGAAGATGCGGTCAATAGTATGCTGACCAATAAGATCAAACTCGAATGTCCTGAAGAAACCTACAATGATGCACTCTACCCTTACGTTCAACAAGCACTCGCACCACAAAATTATACCCTTTGTAATTATTGGAACGGCAATGACAGCTGTTTATTTATGATTTTCTCTTTTGAGGAATATGAGCGTATTCGAGAAATTGCTGGCAAGTGGAATATTTCTATTGGTGCGGTTGATGAGGGGTAGTAAAGTTTACGATTTGATCTATGATACTAGTCCGAGGTTGGTACTTCTCCCACCCTGTAAGTAACTACTTCACTCTAGGACGCATTGACGAAGACCAAGCAGTAGATTACGCCAAACGCAAAGGCTGGGATGAAAAGACAATGTTGAAATGGTTGAGTGTGGCGATGAAGTAGTATTTACTTTACTTATAAGGCGAGATTATAAATATCTCGCCTAATTCTTATATTTAACGAATTAACCTTTTACGCGAGTTTGTTTCTTCACTCCATCTATGGTACCTATAAAACATATCTGGAATTGGTTTATGATTTTTTCTAAATTCAAAAATCTTGTTCTGTATTCTATATAGAATATCAGGAATTCTGTTTAAATCATTATTATTGATGTCCGAAAATATAGGACTCTCTTGTTCTAAAAATTCAGTCTGCTCTCTAATCTGCTTTGTCATAGAACAGGTTTTTAATACTATAGCTTTTACAAAAATAACTGCTATATTACCCAAATTCCAATATTCATTGAGTTCATATTCATTCCAATTTCTTTTTAAAAGAATAAATAAAAAAACAATAACTAATAAATTAACACCAAGTATATATTGCAACAACCTTAGATATTTTTTTGATAGATTCCTATTCCAGCCAATATTTTGTTGTTGACAAGCTAATGCAGAATAAGGATAAGAATACCTATTAATTTCGTCAGTATACCAATTTCTTACTTGTTCTCTTATAGAGGGATCTTTTTTTTCCGCGTCAATAACTATTGAATTAATGTCATCATCAAGTATGTAAGGATTATGCTGAATACCAAACAACTTACAATCAAAATCTTGTTGTATTTTGGCTGCTCTTTCTTGTATGGAATCACTCCATTTTTCCAATCCTGAAATTATGAAAATAAGTATTGTAGCAACAATACTAACTTTTAGAGAACACTCACTTTTTATAAAAGGTAGAGACATAAAATTTAATGCTTCAATAAATAGTGAAATAATTATTACTATCACACTAATTATTCTAATTTTTTTAGCCTTAGAATATGTAACTCTTTGTGCTATTAATTTATTTAAGGCCCATTCTTTATTTTGCTCTCGAATAATATCAACCATATTACGCTCCATAATCAGGAAATTCCTTTCCTAATACACATTTCCAATAAATAAATTTTTCTGAATTCAACGAACGATTATTAGCCTGTTGAATTTGTTTTAAATCATTTTCCATACGTTCCTTTAATGATTTTCTTTCATCGCAAGTTAATCTATTTATATTACCTTCTATTCCTTTTGGATCTTGGACATCAAAATCAAGATAACAGGACACATATAACAAACAATCCTCAAATTCCTTCTCTAAATTACCCAAAGAAGTCTTTCTCTGATAATAGTTAGATAACATTACTTCTAGTAAATAAGGGGAATTAAATTTAGGCTTATTAGTAAAAGATTTACTATTCCAATACTTCATCAACCGTACTAATTCTAAAAATTTCCCAGAATGCTGTTGATTTACTGAAGTAACAAGCTCCTTATCTTTTCTTGGATCTGTCTTCATCCATTTTCCTCTTCCATTAGGAATCAGGTAAACACCCGATGTAGTGTAAAAACAAGGAACTAAATCAAAATTCCATTCATATGAAGACAGTTTTAATGTCACAGCTTGCTGCATTCTATGAATGTCCGCATTTTCATAATGAGAAATATTAAATAGCGCAGATTTGAAAACATTCAATAATTTTGTTGAGTTTAAAGAGTTATCATCATTTAAACAATTTCTCCACAAACCAGCATCAACGCCATACTTCAAATGAACTGAACAATCTTTATAATTCAAAACATTATCATCCCAATACAATTTATGACCATTTAAGCCAATCATCAAATCAATGTCATCAATTGGACGAATCTTTGTCTTACGGGAAAATGATCCAAATTGCATATTGAAACCATCCTCAAAATATAAATGTTCTTCATTAGTTTCAAATTTTTTTATGTTGTTTAATAACCAATCTCGACTTCCTCTAGCTTTAGAAACTCTATCAGCGGGCATATTAACATCATTTTCAATAAGTTGTTTTAACGCAGATTCAATTGTTCTTGGCATATAACTATACTTTCCTTATGGTTTAATTGTTGGACATTAAATTAGGATGAGCAAGTTAAATTTCAAGTCTGCAATAATAAAAATTACCAAGATGGTACTCGTCACAGACGAGCACCATCCATTTCAACTCAACTTACTCACAAGCGGTCACTTTCCGATAAAATTTTGCAAATTTTTCCTACAATCTGACCGCTTGCATTTCTCTAAATTCCCCCTAAACTTATTCTATTTCTCACATTGTCACAAAAACAAATGCACAATCCCCATATTTACATCGGCACTGGTGGTTATAGCGATACAGATTTAATCGGTACGCTTTATCCCTTTGGTTCGGACAAAACTGAATTTTTGACGGTTTATAGCCAGCATTATGATGCGATTGAAATTAACAGCACTTTTCACGCACCGATTGGGGCAAAGGCGTTGCAAGGTATGGTGGAAAAAGCGCAAGGGCGGTTACAGTTTTCGGTGAAATTACATCAGGATTTTAGCCATAAACGCATTGCAACGAGAGAAAATGCAGAGGCTTTTTTAGCTGCGTTACAGCCTTTAAAAGATCAGCATTGTTTGGCAAATTTATTTGTCCAATTTCCAACAAGTTTTGAGCGCACTCACGCCAATCGTTATTACCTTGCAGAGCTTGTTTCGTGGTTTAAAGATCATATTTTGGCTATTGAATTTCGACATCCGAGTTGGCATAGCCAAGCCGTGTTGGATTATTTTCGTGGAAAAGAAAATCTGATTTGGTGCAATGTAGATTATCCGCAAAATATCGGTTTGCCCGCTTTTCAATTTTATGCCAATCAACGTACTGCTTATTTACGCTTACACGGGCGCAATCCTCATTGGTGGCAAGCCCAATCCGCACAAGAACGTCACGATTACCGTTACAACGATGCGGAATTGCAAAATTTGGCAAAACGACTCAATCAACATAAAAGCGAATTTGATCGCCTGTATCTCTATTTCCAAAATACAACTAAAAGCCATTCGTTCTACAATATTGAGCGTTTAAAAGCGTATTTGGCGGAATATGGATTTGATGTAAAAGCTAAGCCCGAGTTTTTAATCGGGCAGCAGAGTTTGTTTTAGCTTTTGGCTGATATTGGGAAGCTAAAAGCGTAAAAGTGCGGTAAATTTTTAAAAAGTTTTATTCTGGCTGATAACCCACATCTTCCAACGTCGGTTTTTCTGCGCCAGCTTTAGCAAGTTCGTCGCAAATTTCATTTTCAACGTGGCCAGAATGCCCTTTTACCCATTGCCAGTTGATGTTATGGCGTTGAATCTCTTGATCAAGTGCTATCCACAAATCTTGATTTTTAACAGGCTTGCCTGTGCTAGCTTTCCAATTATTCTTTTTCCAATTGAAAATCCACTTTGTGATGCCATTTTTCATATATTGGCTGTCGCTATGCAAAGTCACTGCACAAGGCTCTTTCAAAGCATTTAGGGCTTCAATCACTGCACGCAATTCCATACGATTGTTAGTTGTTTGAGTGTAGCCTTTTGAGATCTGCTTTTCGTGTTGTTTATAACGTAATAGCACACCAATGCCACCCGGTCCGGGGTTGCCTAAACAAGAACCATCAGTAAAAATTTCAATTTGTTTTTGCATAATCTTTGTTACAATTCCGAATTAAACAAAGATCATAACCGAAATTAACCGAAAGATATAGAAAGAAAATGACACCGCCTATTCAACCTACACGTCAAATTGTGCTGGATACCGAAACTACGGGTATGAACCAATTTGGTGCGCATTATGAAGGCCATTGCATCATCGAAATTGGTGCGGTGGAAATGATAAACCGCCGTTTAACCGGCAATAATTTTCATATTTATATCAAACCTGATCGTCCTGTTGATCCTGATGCGATTAAAGTACACGGTATCACCGATGAAATGTTGGCAGACAAACCGACGTTTAATGAAATTGCACAACAATTTATCGAATACATTCAAGGCGCTGAATTGCTGATCCATAACGCATCGTTTGATATTGGCTTTATGGATTATGAATTTCGTAAATTAAACATTGGGCTCAATACCAGTGAAATTTGCTTGATTACCGATACCCTACAAATGGCACGTCAAATGTATCCGGGTAAACGTAACAGCTTAGATGCACTTTGTGATCGTTTAGGAATTGATAATAGTAAACGAACCCTTCACGGCGCGTTACTGGATGCCGAAATTCTGGCTGATGTTTATCTGACAATGACGGGCGGACAAACGAGCCTATTTGATGAAAGTGAACCAGAAATTGTTGTTGCTGCAACACAAGAAGAAGTGCAAAGTGCGGTCGTTTTTTCACAAGATTTGAAAAAATTAACGCCGACTGAAGACGAGCTACAAGCCCACATTGAATACATAAAATTGCTGAATAAAAAAAGCAAAGGCAATTGCTTGTGGGAAAAACGTTTGAGCGAAGAAAACGTTCATTAATAAATATCGTTTACGGATTAAGCAAGCAATTTAAAATATAAAAAAAAGAGTTGACGAATACGCTGTTCGTCATTAATATACGCCTCACCTGTGCGGAGTGGTAGTTCAGCTGGTTAGAATACCTGCCTGTCACGCAGGGGGTCGCGGGTTCGAGTCCCGTCCATTCCGCCAATTTTATTCTACTACGGAGCGGTAGTTCAGCTGGTTAGAATACCTGCCTGTCACGCAGGGGGTCGCGGGTTCGAGTCCCGTCCGTTCCGCCAACGAATTCTTAAAGAAAGCCACTTTTAAAAGTGGCTTTTTTATTTTTCAAAATCAATATGTTCCCTTTTCTTACTATTCTTTGTTCGCGCGCAAAATAATCACAAATTCACTTTGCATATTTTGTTTGCATTTCATACAATCAGTTTGTTTTTAATTGATTAAAAACATTCACAATTTAATTCAACTTCAGATATCACAAAGGTCTAATTATGAAAATTATTTCTTGGCCTGTGGTTGCAGGTGCTGCACTTGGTATCGTTGCTCCACTTCTAACCTATAATGGCAATCCTGGTAATATGGGCTTTTGCGCAGCCTGTTTCTTACGTGACACCGCTGGCGCTGTTGGTCTACATCAAGCCGCTCCACTACAATATATTCGCCCAGAAATCATTGGGTTAATTTTAGGCGCATTAGTCAGCGCATTATTTAGCAAAGAATTTCGTCCTCGTGGTGGCTCAAGTCCCTTCATTCGTATGATTCTCGGCTTTTTTGCGATGCTTGGTGCATTAACCTTTTTAGGTTGCCCTTGGCGTGCGTATCTCCGCTTAGGTGGCGGTGATTTAACGAGCCTTGCTGGCATTGTAGGTTTATTCGTTGGCGTATTAGGTGGAATTTTTTTTGCAAAACGTGATTTTTCTTTGGGAAAAGCAGTTGAACAAAACAAATACACAAGCTTTATCGCAATTGCAGTGAGCGTGATTTTGCTCGTTTTCTTGATTACTCGATTTAGTTTTGGAGAAGGTTTGCCAATTTTCTTCTCAGAAAAAGGCCCCGGTTCACAACACGCAAATCTTTGGTTATCACTTGGTGCGGGGGGATTAATTGGCGTATTAATGCAACGTTCTCGCTTCTGCTCTATCGGCGCATTCCGTAACTTTATTTTATTCCGAGATAATTCATTATTAAACGGCGTCATTGCAATTGTTCTGTTTGCAATAATCACCAATGCATTATTGGGTCAATTCCATTTAGGTTTTGAGAAACAACCTATCGCACATAACCAATACTTATGGAATTTCTTGGGAATGGCATTATGTGGATTGTGCTTCTCTTTAGGCGGTGGCTGCCCGGGCAAACAATTAGTGCACGTTGGCGAAGGTAACAATGACGCGACATTCTTTATCATCGGAATGTTGCTGGGTGCAGCTGCAGCGCACAATTTAACGTTAGCGGCATCTGGTGCGGGCATTTCAAATTACACACCTTATACATTGCTTGCGGGATTTGTTTTCTGTATTTATATTGGATTTACCCGTAAATCAACCATTTAACTATATTCCTTTCAAGATAAAAGTGCGGTTAAAAAATCGCACTTTTTATTGTTGGAGCACTTTATTCTCAAGCATTCTCAGATTATTTCCCGATAATCTCGTCTCCCTCTACTTGTTCATTTCTCATCTAGCGCAAAATCCGCTATAATAATGCAATTTTTGACTGCGCTATGAACCCATAGGCAGAAATATTGAAGAAGAGGTTTTTATGACAACTCCTGTAGTTGCCCTTGTTGGTCGCCCAAATGTAGGGAAATCGACATTATTTAACCGTTTGACTCGCACTCGTGATGCGTTAGTCGCGGACTTTCCAGGCTTAACGCGTGACCGTAAATATGGTCAAGCCAATATCGCCGGCTATGATTTTATCGTGATTGATACTGGCGGTATTGACGGTACCGAAGAAGGCGTGGAAGAAAAAATGGCTGAGCAATCGTTGCTTGCCATTGAAGAAGCAGATGTAGTGCTATTTTTAGTGGATGCGCGTGCAGGTTTAACTTCAGCAGATATTGGTATCGCAAACTATTTACGTCAGCGTCAAAACAAAATTACTGTACTTGTTGCGAATAAAACCGATGGTATCGACGCAGACTCTCACTGTGCAGAATTTTATCAACTTGGTTTAGGTGAAATCGCACAAATTGCAGCTTCACAAGGTCGTGGCGTTTCAGCGTTAATGGAACAAGTGCTTGCACCAATTGCAGAGCAAATGAATACAGAAGACGAGCAAAGTGCGGTAGAAAATTCAGAAGTTTCTCAAAACGATGAGCAAGACGAATGGGATCACGATTTTGACTTTTCTAACGAAGAAGATACAGCACTTTTAGATGATGCCCTTGCCGAAGAAGCGGAAGAAGAGCAAGACAAAAATATTAAAATTGCGATTGTTGGTCGCCCAAATGTAGGTAAATCAACCCTAACTAACCGTATTTTAGGTGAAGATCGTGTGGTTGTTTATGACTTACCGGGAACAACACGCGACAGTATCTACATTCCAATGGAACGTGATGGCCAGCATTACACCATTATTGACACAGCAGGTGTGCGTAAACGTGGTAAAGTGCATTTAGCTGTAGAAAAATTCTCTGTAATCAAAACATTACAAGCAATTCAAGATGCGAATGTGGTGTTATTAACCATTGATGCTCGTGAAGGGGTTTCGGATCAGGATCTTTCTTTGCTTGGCTTTATTTTAAATGCAGGTCGTTCGTTAGTGATTGTCGTAAATAAATGGGATGGTCTAAATCAAGACATCAAAGATCAAGTGAAATCCGAGCTTGATCGTCGTTTAGATTTCATTGATTTCGCGCGTGTGCATTTTATTTCTGCTTTACACGGCAGTGGCGTAGGTAACTTATTTGATTCAATTAAAGAAGCTTATGCTTGTGCCACGCAAAAAATGACCACTTCAATGTTGACCCGTATTTTACAAATGGCAACAGATGAACACCAACCGCCAATGATGAGTGGTCGTCGTATTAAATTGAAATACGCTCACCCAGGTGGCTATAACCCACCAATTATTGTGGTGCACGGCAACCAAATGGATAAATTACCTGACTCATATAAACGTTATTTATCGAATTATTATCGTCGTAGTTTGAAAATCATTGGTTCACCAATTCGTTTATTGTTCCAAGAAGGGAGCAACCCATTTGCAGGCAAACGTAACAAATTGACACCAAATCAATTACGTAAACGTAAACGCTTAATGAAATTCATTAAGAAATCAAAACGTTAATAAAATGATGGCATTTCTTGGCTAACCGAGAAATGCCATTTAACCATATCACAGTGAGAATAAAACCTATGGTAAATAAAAAAACACTTATTATTTTTCCATTATTAACACAATGTATTTTTTCGTTGTTTTTACCCTTTTTTGATGCGTTTAATGCAGAAGGGTTAAAAGACGTTTTCTTACTAGCCACGGTCCCTGCTTTTTTATTCTCACTTGTTTGCGTTCGCTATCAATATCATCAACACAATCTAACTCAAATTGCATTTTTTTCGGGTATCATTAGCTTTCTTTACACATTAGTCGTGCTAACTTTTTATATTTCGACTGGCCCCTTACAAGAAACTATCCCACTTTGGGAGCAAAGTTTAGCGGTCTTAGCCTATGCAATGATGTTTGCTTTCCCTAGTATGACTTATGCGCTATTGGTGTTGCGCTTATTCTTAAATAAAGCTCCACCAGAGCTTTCTAAGAAAGCATAAATCAAATAAACAAAAAAGCGCGTACTCATTAATACGCGCTTTTATTTTTTATATTTCTTTTTTATTTCGCTTTTTACTGCACCACTAACAAGCGAATACAGCCTTTATCTGCCAACATTAAATTTGATGAACCGAAAATAAACGGGTGATTATTTGATGAAGTATTCTCAAATTTCACAAGAATTTGGACTTTACCCGGAATCCAAACACTGTCTTTCCAAGACATTGCGGCCTGATCAATTGGCTGATCATTAATGCTTTCGATAATGAATTTAGCCCCTTGAATACGGAATCCCATTGGAGAAGAGGTAGTTAAAATCCAGCGTTCTGTGCTGCCTAATTTTGCATTTAACACACGTTTTGGATCAAAGTGTTTGTTATTCACCATCCCCGTGCTGGTATCAAAATGGAAATGTTGTTCTTGCACCACTTTATTCGACAAATTCTGCACCGCATCAGTGCTAAATTGTTGCACTTCTTGTTTACTAAATACTGAAGCTAAGCCTTCTGGGCGAAGTTCTAACACTGTATTTTCAATCAGCTCGTTTTCATCGGCAAAAAGTGCGGTCACTTTATGTAAAAAATTGCGTTTTTCACCCGCAATTAAACTTACATTTTCGCCACCATTGAGATCCACTAAAATTTCGATTCGCTCACTTGGTGTAATAAAAACAGATTTTAGTGCTTTACTTTGCGGTAAAAAGCCTTGATCTTGTGCGATTAATTGGAAATCACGATCATCATCAAAACGCAATTCATAAGCACGAGAAAGTGAAGCATTCACAATGCGTAAACGCACCCAGCCACGTGGCACTTTTAAATAAGGCGCTTCTTGCCCATTCACAAATAAGCGGTTACCTAGTAGTGCATTCTGATTTTGTTGGAATAGCTGCAAACCATTACTATTCAGTCGCATATCTTGCAAAATCAATGGAATATCATTCACACCATATTTTTGTGGTAATCCCGATTTTCGACTTTCATCGTCTTCCACGATCCACATTCCGACTAATCCACGATAAGTTTGATAGGCTGAATTTGCTAAGGAAACAGAATGATACCAACAAGTCGAGGCAGGTTGAGCGATCGGTAGAATTGGCGCCCACGTTTCTTTTGGCTGTAAATAACGTCCTACACCACCTAATAATTCACCACTGGCTTGCAAGCCCTGAATATTCATTGCGACAGGTTGAGGAAGGTTATTTTTGTAGTTAAGCTTCGCAAAGTCCCCTTTTTTGATTTTGATTGTAGGCCCTAAATAATGACCATTAAATCCCCAAACCTCAACAAACTTCCCTTCATCTAATTGATATTGAACTGCTTCCATCGTCAAAAAAACAGGTCTGCCACGGCGAGTTTCCATTAACGGTGGGATATATAAAGATTGGCGCGCTGCTGCTAGAAGCGTAGCCGGTGTCACACTTAATGCACTCGCAATAAGGCTTCTTTTAAATAACTGACGGCGAGAAAGGTTCGGCATATCAATTAGCTCTTTTGTGCAATTTCTGCATCCAGTTCAGCGAGGCGTTTCGCCATAATTTCGTGGCAATGCGCAGCAAGTTCACGTACGTTATCTTTGCTATACGCAGAAGTATCAATCGGATCCAGCATTTCACAAATCACTTTGCCATTATCCCAACGGTTTAAATCAATTTTGCCTTGTGTTGTTGAACAAACCACTGGCACCACTGGCACACCTGCGGCAATTGCGGCATAAAATGCGCCAGTTTTAAATGGTAATAAGCCACGACCACGACTGCGCGTACCTTCTGGGAACATCCAAACAGACAGGTTGTCCTCTTTGATACGACGAGCTACTTCATTCATTGTTCCGTGTGCTTTGGTTCGATTTTCACGATCAATTAAGATATTGCCAGTCACCCAATACACAATGCCGAAAAACGGTATCCAAATTAGGCTTTTTTTGCCTACGCTCACTGTGCGTGGTCTCACCATATAAGAAATGGTCACCATATCATAGTTATTTTGGTGATTACCGATATAAATGCAACTCCCGATATTATCCACATTTTCAGAGAAACGATGCTCAACTTTTAAGCCAAATAACGGATATAAACGCCCAAACCAACGAGCTACAACGCCTACATTGCTTGGATTTCTAAAACGGATAAACGAATATAATGTGCCAAATACACAAATTAAAATACAGCAAATAACAACAACAATAATACGAAGTAATTTCAACATAACGCCATTCCTTTAAAAATTTGGCTAAGTATAGCGAAATTGCTGGAATATGTGTACAAATCCCAGCAAAAAATGTGCTACTCTACACAAAAAATTCTTTGATGATCATAATGAAAAAGACCTATTTTATTGCTGATTTACATCTCAGCGAAAATCGACCGCACTTAACTGAACTTTTTTGCGATTTCATGCAAAATCTCGCACCACAAGCCGAAGCACTTTATATTTTAGGTGACTTATTCGATTTCTGGATTGGCGATGATGAAAAATCCCCTTTAATTGAACTTGTTCAACAACAAATTAAGCAAGTCAGCGACAAAGGTATTCCTTGTTATTTTCAACACGGCAACCGTGATTTTCTGATTGGGAAACGCTTTACACAGGCTTGTGGAATGAGTTTATTGCCGACTTATCAACTGATTGATTTATATGGTGAGCGAGTACTACTGTGCCACGGTGATACCTTGTGTACTGATGATGTGGCGTATCAACGCTATCGTAAAAAAGTACATCAGAAATGGCGCCAATGGTTATTTTTATGTTTACCACTCAAAGTGCGGTTAAAAATTGCTGAGAAAATTCGTGCGAAAAGCCAGGCGGATAAAAAACAAAAATCCTATGAGATTATGGATGTCAACCCTGAATTTGTCTTGCAAACTTTTGCGCAATTTGCGGTGAAAAAAATGATCCACGGACATACGCACCGCCAAAATATTCATCAAATTGCACCGCACTTTACTCGCATTGTGTTGGGCGACTGGGGCGTAACGGCATCTATTCTTGAAGTGAATGAACAGCAACAAATCCGATTTTTAACAGGTAAGGAATAATTATGGCAGATCCACATATTCAATCACCAATGGACATTTGGGACTATCTCACTGTTATTTTATATCGTAGCGGTTTTGTCTTAGCCGGCGTAATGACACTGATTTTTCCTTATTATCCTGAAACAGCGCATTTTGGCATTTTAATTGCGGCGACACTTTGTGCTGCTTGCTTACATATTTATATGAAAACGTTCCGCCTCATTTTACAGATGGCTACTTGGGTGGCGTTAATTTGTCAGATGTTAGGCTATGAAGCCTTAGCATTGGGCGGGGCTTTGGTCACGTTAGGCGGTTTATGTTACAAAGAATATTTCTGCTTCCGAATTTTTCTTTTAAATTTTCAACCGCTCTTTGTCGCCTTGTTCTGGTGTATCGCCCTGTTGAATAACCATATTGCAATACAAGTGATATCCGTGGTGGTTGGTATATTATTTGTGGTACTCGCAATTCAAAAATGGCGAATGCCACTGCATTTTGATATTGGGGATAAAACGAAATATCAAGTTTAACTTTTGCTCTTTTCGAAAACATTAAACTGATAAAAAAATACACCGCACTTTCTCTACAATCTTTCCAGTTTGAGGAATAAAAAAGGCAAGTCTATGCCTGCCTTTTTATCTGAATGGTTAACGCTCTTGTAGTGCTTGTTTCATTCTCGTGATTGGTTTCACTAAATATTGGAACACGGTTTTTTCACCCGTTTTAATATCCACGGTTGCCGTCATTCCGGGGGTAATTTCTAACTTACGACCCGTTTTGTCCGTGATATTATTTGTGGTGGTTTCCACCAGCACACGATAATACGCCATATCTGGATTGAGTTTTAGCTCGCTCGGGCGCCGATCGTCTTGCAAAGTGTCTGGGCTAATTAAAATCACTTTCCCTTCAATCCCGCCATAAATTGCGTAATCATAAGCACTGATTCGCACTATCGCCTCTTGCCCCGTACGGATAAACGCCACATCTTTCGGGCTGATGTAAGCCTGAACAATTAATTTGTCATCCAACGGTACAATCTCGAGAATGTTTTGTCCCGCTTGAATCACACCGCCCACCGTATTTACCCGAATATTTTTCACCACACCACGCAATGGCGCACGCAATTGTGTACGTTCAAGTGGGTCTGCTCGCATCGCCATATTTTCTTTGGCTTGAGAAAGCTCAGCTTCTGCACGTGTAAGCTCATTATTGGCATCCGCAGTGAATTTATTTTTACGTTCATTTAGTTGCTGCGCTAAATCTAAAGACTGGCGTTTCATACGTAATAATTCGATTTCAGATACTACACCACGAGCAACCATTGGCTGCGTAATGGCAATTTCACGATCCAAAATGCGTTTAGTTTCGCTTAGACTTGCAAGCGCATCATTCATTGATTTCTGACGTGCGTTATAAGCGGCAGTTTCCCTATCTCGAATATCTTGTGAAATTTCTTCAGGGAATTTCAATGCTGTGCCATAAGCTTCTGCACGTAAACGTGCGGTCATTGCTTGTAAGCTATGTACTTTTGCCTGACTTTCACGAAATACCGCAGAACTGCGGGTGTCATCAAGTAAAAGCAACACTTGCCCTTTTTCAACAATGTCCCCTTCCTTGACTTTCATTTCTTGCAATATGCCAGGATCTAGACTTTGCACCACTTGATCACGACTGCTTGGAATCACACTGCCCTGCCCACGAGTCACTTCTTCCAATGGGCTGTTGTATGCCCAAATTAAAAACACAATGGCAAAGGCTAGCATTAAAATCACCACAGAAAATAATCCTGTGTGTTTTTCTGTTTGCAATGCTGCGTTGAGATCATTCAACAACACTAAATCCGCTTGTTTGACTTGCTCTGGCGCTTGCTGTTCGGTATTTGTAGAAGTCGTATCAGTCAAAAGTGCGGTACTTTTTTCAGCTGCTTTTTTAGCTTGAATATCATCGTTTGAATTTGAGTTATTCATAATCCTTTACCACCTTAATTTACGACATTCGTTTGTACTGGCGCTTGTGCAGCTACATTTTCAGCTGTTGTTTTCGCATTCAAGCGAGCAAGAACATCTTCTTTTTTGCCGTCCATAACCACTTCGCCATTATCAAGCACAATGATGCGTTCAACTAATTGCAACACTTGTGGACGATGAGTTACCACAACCAACGTTCGGTTTGCGATCCATTGTCCCAAAGCTTGTAAAACGACATTTTCAGAACCTTGATCTAAGCTGTGAGTCGGTTCATCAAGCAATATCACTTTTGGATCTTTCAAGGTCATTCTGGCTAAAGCCACTAATTGTTTTTGCCCACCAGACAAGCCTTGACCGTTTGCCCCCAATGGCATATCTAAGCCTCTTGGATGATGTTGTACCATTCGCAATAAACCAAAACGGTTAAGGGCTGCAAGTAATTTTTGGTCTGACGCAAAGCTGTCGCTACGTGCCATATCCATATTCTCACGCAATGTACCTAAAAACAGATGCGGTGATTGACCGAGTAATGCGACTTGATTGCGTAAATAATTAGGATCAATTTGACGTAAATCCACGTTATCCAAAGTGACATTACCTTCAGTTGGCTCAAAAAGCCCAGAAGCCAAATTCAACATTGTCGATTTACCGCTACCAATACGCCCCAAAATCCCAACTTTTTCTCCAGGTCGAATCATTAAATTCACTTTTGATAAGGTCATTTGCTCTTCTTTGTGATATTGAAATGCGACATTATGGAAAGCCAATTGTCCTTCAACGTGATTTAAACGGACATAATTACGAGTAGGATCGCGCTCAATTGGGCGTTCAATAATCTGATTTAAACCAGTCAGCGCAATACGGGCTTGTTGGAAACGAGTGGCTAAGCTAGCAATTTGTGCAAGCGGTGCTAACGCACGACCAGACAAAATTACCGCGGCAATCAATGCCCCCATTGTGATTCTTTCCACTTCATTATTACTATGAATCAAATACGTCCCAACGAGGACTAAAAACACCGTATTTAACTGCTGCATTGCCACTGAAAAATTCACGACAAAGCCACTGAGATCTTTAATTTTGATTTGAGATGCCGACGTTTTCGCTGTGTAATTATCCCAACGTTGTTGCGCCCAGTTCACTGCATTATTTGCTTTTAAGGTTTCAATACCATCAATGGCTTCCACGGCTAAGCCTTGACGTTGTGAAGCCTCACGCATTGACTCATTCATATAACGTGCAATTTTAGGCTGAACTAAAAAGCCAACTAAAATCACTAATGGAATTAATGTCATCGGAACAAATACCAAACTGCCGCCAAGCATATAAATCACAAATAAGAACAGTAACAAGAATGGGAAGTCCACTAACGCCAATAAGCTGGCACTGGTCATAAATTCACGTACAGATTCAAAATCACGCAAATTATTTGCATAAGATCCTGATGAAGCGGGTTTATCAATCATACGTAATGACATCACACGACGGAAAATTGCCGAGCTAATAATCAGATCCGCTTTTTTCCCTGCAATATCAGTTAAATGGCTACGAATTAATTTCGCTATAAACTCAAAACTAATCGCCAATACCACGCCAATACTTAATACCCAAAGTGTTTCATAGCTTTTATTTGGGATCACTCGGTCATAGACATTCATCACATATAATGAGCTGACTAAAGCTAAAAAGTTAATCAGGAAAGTAGCTAAAATCACCTGTACATAATAAGGTTTGAAACGCCAAATGACTTTCCAGAACCACGCTTTCGGCAAATGATATTCCGGTAATTCAGAACGAATATCCGCTTCGACACGAGGTTTGATAAACCAACAATAACCAAAATAAAGGTCATCCATTTCCTGTTGCGAGAGCACTTTGCTTAAGCCATCAGTTTGACGTAAATAATATTGGCGTTGCTCCCCTCGTCCCTCAATTTTAGTGATGACAGCCGCTTCATCTTCTTTGAGGAAAACCACAACAGGCACGGAAAGGGCTGGAATATCTAATAATGCACGTTTGGATAAACTGTTTTCAAACCCATAAGTGCGGAGAATTTCAATGAGGGAGCTATAATTGATACGTTGTTGGGAATGGCGAGTGATTTGAGCATTGAGTGCTTCAGGCGCAACGGGCGACCCAAGAATCTGGGTCGCCAACGCTAGATGTTCAATAATACTTTTCATCTATAATTTAATTATTACTTAACTTGAAAGGTTGCAATATCTGCCCAATTTCTCAGTGCAGATTGAGAAACTAAATAGATTAATGCCGCTTCACGATAGTCATTACGCGCATTAATTTCCGCAATTTGTGCATCGGAAAGATCTTGATAAGCATTCAAAACATCAATTAATGAGTGTTGTGCCACATTAAATTGTAATTCTCTTGCATTAGCAACTTTACGTTGTGCCGCAATTTGCTTTTTAGCAACTGCAATGCGTTTTTCACTTTGTCTTAAATCGATCTCTGAAGTACGGCTTTGTTCTTGCACTTCAAGTAAGATTTCCTGTAATTTTGCATTTGCCACTAATTCAGTCGCACGGCTGTGATCAACACCATAATGGCTTGATAAATCTAAAATATTCCAGCTGACATTTAATGCTACATCATAACCACGACGATTTGCATTACCTTCTAAATTCACTGTTGGATAACGGTTTGCTTTTGCTGCTGCTACATTGGCTTTAGCAGAATCTAATTCTTTCAATTGTGCCAAATAGGTTGGGATTTGCGTTAAATCGCTATTGCGATAACGTTTAATAAAGTTATCCGCTTTCTCTTGTTTAAATGGATCTTTTAAGCTTTTTTCTGTCAACGGTTTTGGACTATAACGGTTAAGTTGGCTTAAGCTCACTTGTAAAATACGTTGTTGATGCTCTAATGATGCTTCCGCTTGGAATAACAATGCTTCAGCTTCTTTAATTTCATAAGAACGGCCTTCATCATAAGAAGCAATCACTTTAATATCTTTTAAAATTTTACGATGACGCGCCACACTTTCTTTATACACGGCGATACTTTCTTTCGCTCTAAGTGCGTTTAAATAAAATTGTCCAACGGCTTTGCCAATTTGATCACGAGTTTCTTCTTTTTTATGTAGGAAATACTGTGCTTTATGTTGGTCACGCTCAACTGCAGACTCAATTCCACCCCAAGAGAAAACATTCACTTGCGCTTTCACACTTGGTGTAGAACGACGGCGATCTTGCTCGTGTTTATAGTCTTGCGTCAAAATTTGTGTATTTGCCACAGACACAACTGGGTAATGTTTTGCTTTAGAAATGTTAGTTTGCGCTTGAGCAACTTCTACATTCGCTTGAGCTTCTAGCATTTTAGGATCAGAAGTTAGCGCATAGCGTAACAATCCTTTTAAACTAGTTTGATCCACTTCTGACTGAGCAAAAGCAGGTGCAAGCATACCGACAGAAAGTACTGCACACAAAAAAGTACGTGAATTTAAAATTGACATAAGGAACCTTTATTTAGAAGTTTATTTAGGAATATTTTTATTACAAGAATTTATATAGCTAAAAGCATACAGCGTATGATATTTAGCCGGTTGTAGTATAGCAATACTTTTTTTGCCAGTCTAAATAAAAAATGCGTTTTCAGTAAGATAAATAAAGGACTAAGTGCGATTTTCTTGAAGAAAAATGAAAAAATAAACCCGCGCTTTTCCATTTATTATAAAAGCACGGGTTCATTCACAATTTACGCCTTTTAAAGGCATATTATTTAACAAAAATAAATTATTTCACACGTGAAACGTATTCGCCTGAACGTGTATCAACTTTAATCACTTCACCGATTTGTACGAATAGAGGTACTTTTACTACTGCGCCTGTGCTTAATGTTGCTGGTTTACCACCAGTACCTGCAGTATCACCTTTTAAACCTGGATCTGTATCGATGATTTCTAACTCAACAAAGTTTGGTGGCGTTACGCTGATTGGTGCGCCATTCCATAAAGTCACGATACAATCTGCTTGGTCTAATAACCATTTTTCTGCATCACCGATTGCTTTTGCATCTGCTGAATATTGTTCAAATGTTTCTGGGTGCATAAAATACCAGAATGCATCATCTTTGTAAGAGTAAGTTAAGTTTAAGTCCATTACATCAGCAGCTTCAACTGAAGTACCAGATTTGAAGTTCACATCTAATACTTTACCAGAAATTAATTTACGAATACGGGTACGAGTGAATGCTTGACCTTTACCTGGTTTAACGAATTCATTTTCAACGATAACGCAAGGCTCGCCGTCTTGCATAAATTTTAGACCTGGTTTGAAATCACTGGTAGTATATGTAGCCATATTATCCTCAAGTTATAAAAGATTGTTGTCAAAAGTGCATATTTTAACTCAAAACATAGTCATTAGAGAAGAACAAAGTTGGACAGATCTGCTCGCAAATGCAATTTCTGATCCTAAATTACTACTTAACGCTCTAAATCTGCCTGCAGAGGCATTTGAAAAAGACATTGCAGCACGCCGTTTATTTCCTCTGCGAGTGCCCTTGCCTTTCGTTCAGCGAATGGAAAAAGGTAACCCTAAAGATCCCCTTTTTTTACAAGTAATGTCTTCTGCAGATGAATTTATTCAAGCGGAAGGCTTTACAACAGATCCCTTAGAAGAACAAGAGTCTGTTGTACCGAGCGTGCTACACAAATACCATAACCGTTTGTTATTAATGGTAAAAGGTGGCTGTGCTGTCAACTGTCGTTATTGTTTCCGCCGTCATTTTCCTTATGCAGATAACAAAGGTAACAAAACCAATTGGCAAAAGGCGTTGGACTACATTGCAAGCCGTCCTGAAATTGAAGAAGTGATTTTTTCAGGTGGCGATCCATTAATGGCAAAAGATCACGAATTAGACTGGTTGATAAAAAATCTTGAAAACATACCGCACTTACAACGCTTGCGTATTCATACCCGCTTGCCAGTGGTGATTCCACAACGCATTACGCCGGAATTATGCAAAATATTATCTGAAAGCCGCTTTCAAACCGTATTAGTGACACATATTAATCATCCAAATGAAATTGATGAAACTTTATCCTCTGCCATATTTAAACTAAAACAGGCGGGCGTTGTCTTATTAAATCAAGCGGTGTTATTAAAAGACATTAATGATGATGCACAAATTTTAAAGCAATTAAGTGATAAATTATTTAGCATTCATATTTTGCCGTACTACTTGCATTTACTTGATAAAGTGGAAGGCGCCAGTCATTTTTATATTGAAGATGAAAAAGCACTAAATATTTACAAAACATTGCAAAGCATCACATCGGGCTATTTGGTGCCGAAACTCGCACGAGAAATTGCCAAAGAACCAAATAAAACCCTTTATACAGCATAGGAAAATCAATAAATATCCTTTAAAATAATTGAAATTTTGACCGCACTTTGGTGCATATAAGTTAGCTATTTAAAATTGAGGTACTCTCGTGGATTCAGAAAAACCAAAAAACGAAGCAGAACATAACCCTGCGCAAAACGAACTCGACTTAGAATTTAGTCAAATCGAACCGATCACTCCGAAAAAAGTGATTAAACCTGAACCCTCTCTTTTTGATAAAGCAAAAGGACTATTTGCAAGAAAAGAGCAACACGTGCCTCAATTTACTATGCGAAAAGAACCTACATTTAGCTCTATCCCTGTAACCGCAACAAGCCAAACAACAGCTAGCCCTAGCCAAAATCCAACAGTAGACAGCCAGCCTACTGTACATACTGAACATAGTGAAAACATTGCTGTGGCTCAAACAACTGTACATAATGAAACCACTGCGCATACCGAAACAGCCGTACACACTGGAACGCCAACAGTAACAGAAACAGTAAATGTTCAAGCTGAAACTGCAACTATTGAAACGCTCACAACAGAGATACCACAAGAAGAAAATCCTGCTCAAAATGTAGAACAAGAGCTTCCACCTCAAGAGCAAGCTACATCACAAGTAGCTGCGGCGATGGCAGCGACAACTGCTGCAGCGGCTGCGACAGTAAGTGCGGTACAAAAAAGCTGGAAAAATCCTGAAACTTGGCCATTCTTACAAGCGCTACCACAACGTCATCGACGTATTGCCGTAGTGTTATTTGCATTGATTTTATTGCTTCTTTTATTCTTCTGGCTAAAACCAAGCACAGATACAGTACAATCTTTTGAGCAACAAAACGCAAATGCGGTGCCAATTCAATTCCAACCATTAGATAAGTCACAGAATAATGAAGCAACTGTGTTGGATAACTTAAATAATCCACAAAACAATGCAAATACAGTGACAACAGAAAACACTGACGCAGCATTACCAAAACAAACACAAGATGTTCAAACATCAACTGCAACAATTCCACCAGTGTTGAATAACACTCAAGCACCTGCTGACAAAACAGCAGTGAATGAAAAACCTCAAGCGGTGGAAACAACCAAACCAGTTGAGAAAGCACCTGTAGTTGAAAAACCAAAAGCCATCGAAACACCAAAAACAGTGGAACAACCAAAAGCGAAAGAAAAAGCTAAAGTTGTTGAAGCAAAACCAACCAAAGTAGAGAAAAAATCTGCACCAGTGGTTGAAGCTGAACCAGCGAAAAGTGCAAAAGGCAAAACTTTAACCGTTCCACAAGGTGTGAGTTTAATGCAAGTATTCCGTAACCATAACTTGAACATTGCTGATGTAAACGCAATGACTAAAGCCAAAGGCGCAGGCAATGCATTAAGTAGCTTTAAACCGGGTGATAAAGTACAGGTTTCAGTAAATAGCCAAGGCCGTGTAACTGAAATGCGTTTAGAAAACGGTGCACGATTTGTACGCCAAGCTGACGGTTCTTACATTTATAAAAAATAAAAATAGCTTATAAAACAAAGCCTGCTACTCTTTCGAATAGCAGGCTTTTTTATGTATTTAATTCCGTATTATTTGGCATCTAGCACAGCAAAAACACGTGCATTAAAACCCGGTGCATCTTTAATTTTAGGTACGCCAATAAAAATTGCGGCGCCAGTCGGTGGTAAAGCACTTAGGTTATTCAGCACTTCCACTTGAAACTTATTCAAAGATAACCAATAACGCTCACCAACGAGATCTTTATTTTTCAACACATCTAAAGCACTGTCCGTATCTAAGGTTTCGTGTCCAATCGCAGCGACATTACGTTGCTCGTGTAAAAACTTTAACGCTTCAAGTGACCAACCAGGCGTGTGAGCTTGCCCTGTTTGGTCTTTATTATAGAAGGCTTGATGATCATTCCATCTTTCTGACCAACCACTTGCAAACGCTACAAAACTCCCTTCAGGAATTTTCCCATATTCAGCCTCAAAAGCCAAAATATCCTCGACAGATAAAGTATAGTCATTGTTTTGTTTCACCGCGTCTTGTTTGTGAATGACCACTAAAGGCAACACAAAATCATTGATTGGAATTTCATCTAAATGGCGGGTGTTATCCACAAAATGAATTGGCGCATCAATATGCGTGCCATATTGACTCACTAAGGTGTATTCCTGAGTAAAGAAACTGTCTTTCTCAACCGTAAATAAAGTTTTTGCCTCAAGAGGTTTAAAGGCTGGAAAATAAGGAATATCAGGTGTAACGGAATGGCTTAAATCAATCCATTTCTGCTGTTTTAAAAATGTAATTGCATTGGCTACTGTTGTCATAAACATTTCATCCTATATCGTCATAACTACCTTTTCCTTTATAGAAGAAATAAACGCCTGATTCAAGTACACTTCATTCTAACTTATCGCTAAAAATCATATAGTGTCGCTGAAATATCAGGCGTTTTACATCACATTAATAAAACGTTAAAATTTATAACCGCTCTTTTTCGCCACCAAAGTCATCAAGTAAATTCGCCGTGAGCTTGCTTAATACGCCAGTCATCAATACAAAATCCGCATCAAAACGCTGGGCATAATCCTCTTTTAAAATATCGTCATTTTTTTCACGAATTTGATCGGCAAATTTTAAACGTTTTAAGGTGCAATCTTCATTCAAAATAAAAGATAAGTTATCTTCCCATTCTAATGACAACTTAGTCACAAATTTACCCGCATTAAGTAAATTTTGAATTTCTTCTGACTCTAAATTTTGCTGTTTGCAACGAATAATCCCGCTCTCATTACTGCCCGTTAACTCTGCTTCTTCTAATGGAATTAACCATTGTGGCGTGCTGTTTTTAGTAATCCAATCAGTCATAATCACGCTTGGTTCGTTAGCAAAACTCAATGGCACCACAGGCAATGAACCTAATGATTTCCGCAATAACGCTAGCGCATCTTCCGCACGTTTCGCAGATGCGGCATCCACATAAATCAAATTATTTTCCGCATCAACCCAAAGGGCAGTTTGTTGATTTTTACTGAATGCGCGTGGCAATAACACAGAAACAACATCATCTTTTAAGGCTTGTTTTTCCACTTTCTTTAATTTGTGGTTTTCTTTCTGCTCAATTTGCTCAATACGTTGATCTAATTCAGCTTTAATCACGTGAGCTGGTAGGATTTTTTCTTCTTTATGTGCCACTAATAAAATCTGTTTTCCCACAGAAAAATGTAACATCTCGCTACCACGCAATGGATTTGTCCAACCAAACTTACTCATATCGGATTGATTACAAGGGTGATATTCACATTGTTGTAATTCTGTTTGTAATTTATCCGATGACCAATCCAAGTCTTTTGTTAGGCGATAAATCATTGCGTTTTTAAACCAAAACATAGTTTGTTCCTTCTTTTTTGAGGTAGAATAGACAACTTGTATGTCGCATTTGCGACAGAATAATTCTGATATTGTAACGTAGTTCGAGAGAAAAATATGCAAGCGAAATCAATTTGCTTTATCGGCGGTGGGAATATGGCACAAGCCATTGTGTTTGGTTTATTAAAACAGAACTACCCAGCTGATAAAATCACCGTATGCGATCCCAATGCAGAAAAACTTCAATTATTTGCTCAAAAAGGTGTTCACATTGTAGATACTCGCCTTCTTCAGCAAAGTGCGGTAGAAAATTCAGAAGTTTTATTGCTTGCTGTTAAACCTCAAGTGTTGGCAGAGGCTTGCCAAGCATTAAGTGCGGTCGATTTTAGTAAAAAATTAGTGATCTCCATTGCGGCTGGTATTTCTATCGCAAGATTGCGTGAGCTTTTACCAAGTGCAACACAAATTGTGCGTGTGATGCCAAATACGCCAGCGTTAGTGTCGGAAGGGATGTCTGGCTTATTTGCTGAAGCAGATTTAACTTCGGAATTTAAGCAATTCGCCCAAGATTTATTATCTGCTGTCGGCAAAACTTGTTGGGTGGCTCAAGAAAGTGATATGCACTCAATTACAGCGGGTTCTGGCAGTAGCCCTGCTTATTTCTTCTTATTTATGGAAGCAATGCAACAAGCCTTGTTGAATATGAATTTAGACGAAGAAACTGCCCGCTTATTGGTGCAACAATCGGCACTTGGTGCGGCAAAAATGGTATCGGAAAATCCAAATCTGGCGATTTCAACACTACGTGAAAATGTCACCTCAAAAGGCGGCACTACTGAGGTTGCTTTATCGGTCTTTAATCAACAACATTTACAAGACACTGTACAACAAGCTATGCAAGCTTGTGTCAAACGTTCTCAACAAATGGAAAAATTGTTTTAATGAAAATTTCAGCATTTAACTGGCTTGCTTTAAGCTTTTTCGGGTATTTTTGTGCTTATGGCGTATTCGTTCCTTTCTTTCCTGTGTGGCTAAAATCACAAGCTTATGGGGAAGAACTAATCGGGTTAGTGATCGCCAGTTCTTATGTATTCCGTTTTATTGGTGGGATCTTTTTCTCAAGTTTAGTTAAAAGGGCATCGCAATTAGTTTACGCTTTGCGTTATCTTGCTTGGGCTAGCTTTGCAATTTTATTGGTAATGAGCTTTGTTGCTGAAAACTTCTGGTTGCTATTTATCGCAATTGGCTTATTTGCGATGATTAACTCAGGTGGAATACCGCTTAGCGACACCTTAGCAAGCGTATGGCAACAACAAATTCAGTTAGATTACGG
Organism: Bisgaard Taxon 46; assembly: GCA_049941595.1. Taxonomy (GTDB): domain Bacteria; phylum Pseudomonadota; class Gammaproteobacteria; order Enterobacterales; family Pasteurellaceae; genus Pasteurella. The sequence goes on along the minus strand of JBNFNA010000004.1, from coordinate 40,080 downwards.
CAAAGCACGTCTGATTGGATCGTTTGCGTTTGTTGTTGGTGTGGTTGTATTCGGTTATGTGATTAGCTATGTAGGTGAACACAATATTGTGTGGATTTTGACCGCACTTTTAGCGTTCTATGCCTTATTGCAGATGTCAACACCAACGCCAGCACCTGTTGATCAACAAAGTGCGGTAGAAAATAAAGTCACTTTTAAAAGTTTGCTCCAAAATAAAACGACTTTACGCTTATTGATCGCCATTTCACTTATTCAAGGCTCACACGCAACTTATTATGCTTACAGCGTACTGTATTGGACAAGCTTAGGCATTTCAGTACAAACAACCAGCTTGTTATGGGGCTTGAGTGTCATCGCAGAAATGTTGTTATTTTTCTTTTCAACGAAGCTCTTTCGCACTTGGAAAGTCAGTTCACTCTTTTATCTCTCTGCTGTCGCAACAGTGGTTCGTTGGGCATCATTAAGTGTTGCAACCGAAGTGTGGTCATTAGCCTTAATTCAAACCTTACACAGCTTAACCTATGCTGTTAGTCATTATGCGGTAATTCGTTATTTTACAACTCAACCAATCAACCATATCGCCAAATTACAAGGGCTTTATAATGGCATTTCAGGTTGTGCGGCAGTCGCATTATTAACCGCACTTTCAGGCGTGTTATACCCAATTTCAGCCTCAATGACATTCGTTGCAATGGCTGGATTTGCAGTTATTGCGTTGGTGTTCATTCCGCGTAAAGTTGATGCTTTTTTACTAAAACGGTGCGAATAAATGAAAGATACTGCGTTAATTGAATTGTTTTTAAATGAAGTGTGGATTGAAAGGAAGCTCTCGCAAAACACTGTGCAATCTTATCGTCTTGATTTGACCGCACTTTTGCAATGGTTAGAGAAACAATCTGAAGAACAACCTTTAACGCTACTGACCTTAGATGCCATCGACTTGCAAACCTTTTTAGGTGAACGGCTCACCCAAGGTTATAAAGCCACCAGCACGGCTCGCTTATTGAGTGCAATTCGCAAACTTTTTCAATATTTATATCGCGAAAAATACCGCACTGATGACCCAAGTGCGGTGTTAAGTTCACCTAAATTGCCAAGCCGTTTGCCAAAATATTTAACCGAACAGCAAGTGACGGATTTACTCAATGCACCAGATGTCGATGTACCTCTTGAGCTACGTGATAAAGCGATGATGGAATTATTGTATGCAACTGGCTTACGTGTGACAGAACTAGTGTCGTTGACGGTAGAAAATATCAATATAAATCAAGGCATTGTGCGCGTTATTGGGAAAGGAAACAAAGAACGTATTGTGCCAATTGGTGAGGAAGCAACTTATTGGGTGCGTCAATTCGTGCTTTATGGACGAACCATTTTACTCAACGGGCAAAGCAGTGATGTGCTGTTCCCGAGTAAAAGAGCAGTGCAAATGACCAGACAAACTTTTTGGCATCGCATTAAACATTATGCACTAATTGCCGAAATTGACGTAGACAGCTTATCACCTCACGTGCTCCGTCACGCATTTGCGACACATTTAGTCAATCACGGGGCAGACTTGCGTGTTGTACAAATGTTGTTAGGACATAGTGATCTATCTACAACACAAATTTATACGCACGTGGCGAAAGAGCGCTTAAAACATTTACACGAAAGATATCACCCAAGAGGATAAAAAAATACCGAGTTTTCACTCGGTATTTCTTATGCTGTTTTGACTTAGTATGCTGAATTAATTAGCACTTCTTCACCATATCCACCCGCTTGTGGTAATGGCTGATAGCTTGAGTTAGCAGCACGAATAAAACGAATGCCACGAATACCCGCTTCTTTTGCAGCGAGAATATCATCATCACTATCACCGTAATGAATGCTAATATTATGATGAATTAATGCGGGCGTTTTATTGTATTTAGTCGCGCGTTCTCTTCCACCCATAAATTCAACTGGAAGCATATTTTTCACATTCAAATATTTTTTGATGACTTCAGTTACACCATCCACATTACCCGCTGTACGGCCTGTAATGAAAAAGACTTGGTCACCACGTTCTTCGTGCATTTTCACAAGATCAATAGCAATTTGTTTTGGCATTGAATATTTATCGCAGCCCGCATTTACCTCATTCCAGAAATCTTGATTTTTTAAATACGCATTACTACCTGGCGAATATTTTTGTTGTCCGTAGAAAAAGCAAGGCGTCGAAAATAACGCTGTATCATCAATATCGAAACTGACACGAATCGGTGCGATCCCTTCTAAACTTTTCTTAATATCGTCAATCGAGATCCAATGAATAGGCTGTTCTGCCAACATTTCACGCGCATTGGTACCTTGGTGCGTATACGCTTCTTTTGTCGCTGCATTCACATTAAATGCTGAAATAGCAAGTACCATTGCTAATGAGAGTTGTTTAATTTTTTTCATTCTTTATGCTCCTAATAATTACCACAAAAAAAAACTACACCTCAAAGGGTGTAGTTTACTAAAAAAATTCTAAAATGAGTCTTTTAAGCGTTCATCAGCACGTCTAGCTTCACCTTTATGTTGTAACTTATTAAGCTGGCGTTCTAATTTTTCTTCGACATCATTTATTGCTTTATACATATCTTCAGATTCTGCTTTGGCAAATAAATCGCCAAGTGGCGTACCAATTGATGCTTCAACGGAGAAACCTTTTGGAATTTTATTTAAAATAAAGTGGGGATTAATTAATTGAGTTTGCCATTTTCCTAATTTAGCAAGTCTATCTTCGACGTGAGCGCGGATTGCTGGGGTGATTTCCATTTGTTTGCTTGTAATGTTTAGAGTCATAGCATTTACCTCTTAGTTGAAGGGGACCTTATCCCTTTTAATGAAAAAACCTTAATGACAACATAACGGTCCTCAAACGAGTTTTCAAGTCTTTTTCAATTAATTTTTTTGGAAAAGTTAAAAAGTATGATCTGGATAGAATATTTCTAATTTTATGCTGGATTATTTGTAAAGAATTGATATGATTGGAGGGATACATTTATTTCCCCCCAATATTTTTCGTTTATATTTCAAACGGATAGATATTACATTTCGTCTACATCGACTTTATTCAATTTCAAACGTGCAAAATAATCTTTTGTTTCAGCAACAACAACGTGACGCAGCCCAATCAACGCAACAAGGTTTGGAAATGCCATTAAACCATTGACGATATCAGCCAATAACCAAATTAAATCTAACTTGATAAATGCGCCGCAACCAACTAACACGATAAAAATAAAACGATAAATTTTAATACCACGTGTGCCTGCTAAGTACACAAAACAACGTTCGCCGTAGTAGCACCAGCCTAAAATCGTGGTAAATGCGAAGAACAACAAGCCTACCGTCACAATTGTCGCACCTAAATTGCTGCCTAAACCTTGTGAAAAGGCGTAGTTAGTTAAAGCCGCACCTTCCATATTTGGCGATTGCCAGGCACCAGTAATGACTAGAACAATACCTGTCATAGAACAGACAATAATGGTATCAAGGAAAGTCCCTGTCATTGAAATTAAACCTTGGCGGACGGGCTCTTTCGTTTGTGCTGCAGCTGCTGCAATTGGTGCGCTTCCCAAACCAGACTCATTCGAGAAAATCCCACGTGCAACACCAGACTGAATGGCTTTCATCACGGTATAACCTAATGCGCCCCCTAATGCCGCAGTTGGATTAAACGCACTATGTACAATCAAAGCAATAGCTTGTGGAACCGCTTGCCAATTTAATAACAGAATGATTAGTGAGGTGACAACATATAATAACGCCATAAATGGCACGATATAAGAAGACACAATCGCAATGCGTCTTACACCACCTAAAATAATTAACGACACTAAAGCAGTGATAATTGATGCAGTAAATGGAATTGGTACGTCAAAAGTATTTTCCATCGCGTGTGTGATTGCATTCACTTGTGGGAAAGTCCCGATACCGAAGAATGCGACTAAAATCCCGAAAATCGCAAATAATTTAGCAAGCCATTTGATGCCTAAACCGCGCTCAATGTAATACATTGGTCCACCCGCCATAAAACCTTGGCGATCACGCACACGGTATTTCACAGCCAGTAAACATTCAGCATATTTGGTTGCCATTCCTAATAACGCAACAATCCACATCCAGAAAACGGAACCCGGTCCCCCAGCTTGCACAGCGGTCGCTACCCCAACAATGTTTCCTGTGCCAATGGTGGCTGCGAGTGCAGTACAAAGTGCAGCGAAAGAAGAAACATCACCTTTCTTTCCAGTGCCTTTTTCTCTGCGGAATAAATAAGATAATGCACGAGGCAGATGAACAAACTGGATAAAGCCTAAACGAAACGTTAAATAAAGCCCCGTTCCAGAAAGTAAAAGTAATAGGGGGGGGCCCCAAACTAAACTATTGAGAGATGATAAAATTGATTCTAATGACATTTAAGAAATCCTCGTAAAAAATAACGAATTACAAGGAGGCAAAAGCATTTTGCGGAAGATTAAAAATAGAAAAGCACGCATCAAAAAATGCGTGTAAAAACATCAAACCGTATTTCTTCTTGCCCCTGTCCTTTTGCCTGAGCGTTTCAAAAAACGATAAAAAATATACCGCTCTTTTTGCGCCTTCGGCGGCCGTGCTGTATTTGATACCACGGCGCTCTCCAAGGGTTCGTCCAGTAACAGTCCTCGCTGATCTATCAGCGCCTGAAAGAGTTTACCTCGTCGGCGTAGGGTCAATTCCCTACTCTCCAGCTACCTTCATCCGAACTTACTTTATAAAAAAGTGCGGTGGATTTTAACAAGATTATTTTCAAATCTCAACCGCACTTTTATAAAATTTTATTTGCGTTGTTCACGCTCCCACTTTCTTGCGATATAGCTGCAACTAGGGATTAACTTTAACTGCTTCTCACGAATAAAATTCGATAACGCAAGATACAATTTATCTGCGATACCTTGACCACGTAACACTTCTGAAACATAAGTATGGTTGGCATTAATCGTATTTGAATCAACAAAGAAATAAGTTAATTCTGCAATTTTCTTACCCTGTTCATCTAATACAAAAAACGCACCATTTTGATCATTTTGCTTGTGTTGGATCTCCATTAATGTGTTCTCCAGTCTTCATTTTCTTCACTCATCGCAAAATCTGCGGTTTCACAAGGAATTGCTTTTTCTTCACTTGCCCACTCACCTAAATCAATCAATTGGCAACGTTTGCTACAAAAAGGGCGGTACGGGCTTTCATTTGACCAAATCACCGCTTTTTTACAAATTGGACAAGGTACTTCAAACTTATCTTCAGCCATTATTTTCTCGCTAATTCAGAATATAGATGATGTAATTCTAACACTTTTTGCTTCAATAACGGCAAGGTTTCTGCAAGATCGCCATCGTTATCCACAATATCATCGGCAAAGCTCAATCGTGTTTTGCGATCCACTTGCGATTTCATAATATTTTCGATCATCGCTACTTTATTTTGATCACGGCGACTTGCACGTAGAATTTGTGTTTGAGGTTCGACATCCACCACCAAAATTCGTTGGCAAAGTGCGGTCAAATTATTTTCAATTAACAACGGCACAACCCAAATGACATAATCAGCTGCTTGTGAATGCAATTGGCGTAGCATTTCCTCGCGGATCGCCGGATGCAATAAATTATTCAGCCAATTTTTTTCAGCTTCATTTTGGAAAATGCGTTCTCGCAAATAAGCACGATTTAATTCACCATTTTCAAGTAATACATTTTCTCCAAAATGCTGAACAATCTCACTTAATAAAGGCGATCCTTTTTCGACCACTTGTCTTGCCACAATATCCGCATCAATAATCGGTACACCAAGTTCTGCAAATAAATCAGCAATGGTACTTTTTCCGCTGCCGATACCGCCTGTCAGTCCTACAATATATGTCATTCTTCTAACCTTTGTCTTGCGATAAACTGTGGCAAATCATACTTTTCATCGATTGATTAGGCAAGATACGCTGAAGTAAAACATCAATTCAAATTCAGCCATAACAATAATATTGCTGCACTTGCACAAAGGAATGTACCAAAGGGCAATTCTTTAATTTGCCCCCCTTTTATTTTCATCCCATAGGCGTAAACCAAGCCTACCAAACAAGCGAATAGCACCAAAACGGGAAAATACTGCCAATGGATAGCACTCCCTAAGCCTAACATAAGCCAATAATCCCCTCTTCCTAGAACTTCTCTTTTATAAGCGAATTTCCCTAGCTGATAAATTAAGTAAAATGTTGCAAAGCCAATAAATGCACTGCACAAAGCCTCTTCCAATGTTTGCGCTGTTATATTAAACCAAGCCCCAACCATACCTAATACAAATAATCCTTGGCAAAATTGTGGTGCGATTAATTGATAATGCCAATCAAGCACAGCGATACAAAATAACACACTTAAATAAAGTGCCACATAACCACTTTGCCAAACCTCTTCAAATAGCCAATAACAAAGCAAAAACCAGCTAACAAAACCGATAAAAAAAGCAAAAAATCTACCGCACTTTATGGCTTTTAACGGTGATGAAAGCTCTGTTATTTGACGTTCTTCGACATTTACAGTTGATTCAAAAAGGTTGTGATAAGCCTGATAAACCTCATTTGTCACTTGAGTTGCAAAATGTTTAAATTGAAAATAAACCCAGTAACCTGCCAAACCACCTGCGAAAATAAAAACGAGTAAACTCATTGCAAAATAGCGCCCATATTAAAAATCGGCAAATACATTCCAAGCATAATTAGCCCAATCAATCCACCGATAATTAACATTAAAAATGGCTCTAGAAGTTGAGATAACAAATCTAGTTGGTGTTCTAACTTTTTCTGATATACCTCTGCAATATTTTGCAACATCACCACAAATCGACCACTTTTCTCACCAATTTGTAACATTTGTTGTGCATCATAAGGAAACAGTGAGGAACTCACTGCCTCCGAAAAGGCATATCCTTGCGAAATCTCTTGTAAAATCCACCGCACTTCATTGCTTAATACAGGATCATCTTGTAATGCACTGTTGGCTCCGAAATGTTGTTGAGGTAAAAAAGATTGCAAAGCTTGGTGCAACGGAATCCCTGAAGAAAGCATTAAATGTAAATTGGCACAAAAACGAATTAAACGATGTTGCTGACGAATACGTTTAAGCAAGGGGAATACCGAAAGGAAATACTCTTTTTGTTGTTGAAATTGCTTAGAATGTTTACTGTAATGCCTCACGCTATAGCCAATTAAAAGGGTGAAAATAAGCAATAAAAAACCATAATCAGTTAACCCTTCCGATAAATTAAATAAAAGTGCGGTAAAAACGGGAAGCGTTTGGTTTTGATACATTGAAGCAAACTCTGGCACAATAAACAGTAAAAGCGCCAAAGTGAGTAAAAGAGAAATCCCAACAATCATACTTGGATACAACATAATTTTTTGCACCTTACGTTGTAAAGCCAACGATTGTTGCCGATATTGCGCAATTTGTTGGCAAACCTGAGCCAAACGCCCTGTCATTTCACCCACTTTAATCAGCTGCAATTCTTGATAATTAAGATAAGATTGCTGTGAAGCTAACGCCATAGAAAAAGCAACGCCACTTTCTAATTGAAGGATCAATCCTCTTAGCCACTGATTGAGTTGAATATTAGTTGTGTTTTGCAATAACACTTGTAACGCCTCTTTCAAGGGCAGTGCAGATTGTAATAAGGTAGCTAGCTGAGTCAATAAATCACAAAGTTCAGCTTGTTTTGGTTGCGTTGAAAACTGCCAATTTTGTTGTAATGTAATCTGAACAAAGCCTCGTTCAAACAGCATTTGTTGTGCCATAATTTCATTTTCAGCCACTAACATTCCTTGCTGTTTTTGTTGCGAACGATTTTTGGCTTTCCAATGATACATCTTTAACTTCGCCATTACTCACTTCCTAATACGCGATTAACTTCCATTTCATCTGTTAAACCTGATGTAATCTTTTCTAAAGCACTACTACGCAATGTGGCAAAATCGGTTTGGAAATCCCCATTCCCCTCTGAATAAAGCAATTGGTAAACGCCAGTACGACCCACATATCCTTGATAACAATCACAACGCTCTTGCTTATCTTGATCACATTTCTTACATAATTTCCGAACTAACCGCTGTGCAATCACTAATAACAGGCTATTTTCAATTTCATACTGCTGAATTCCTAGTTGTTTTAAACGGGCAACCGCACTTTGAGCATCATTCGTATGTAGTGTCGAAAGCACTAAATGCCCAGTTTGCGCAGCACGCAATGCCATTGTAGCACTTTCTTCATCTCGAATTTCTCCGAGCATAATGATGTCCGGATCTTGGCGCAGAAAAGTACGCAATAAACGGCTGAAATCTAGCCCTATTTGTGTATTAATTTGTGTTTGGATAATCCCATCAACCTCAATTTCAATGGGATCCTCTGCGGTCATAATGTGCTTTTCTTGTGAATTTAGCCATTGAAGTGCGGTATAAAGTGAAATACTTTTTCCACTTCCCGTCGGCCCAGTCACCAAAATCAATCCTTGCGGTTGATTTAACGCACGTTGAAAACGAATTTGCTGTTCTGCATTCATTCCTAAATCAGCAAAACTAAAATTTATCGGTGTATTTTGCTGTAATCGCAACACCGCTTTTTCACCAAAATAAGTAGGCAATGTAGATAAGCGAAAATCCAATACATCAGAAAAGCGTGTTTTAAACTGAAAACGCCCATCTTGAGGTAAACGCATTTCACTAATATCTAATTTAGCCAACAGTTTTAAACGGGAAACTAAGCGAGTAGAAAAGCTTAAAGCAAGGCTCGCTTGTGGTTGTAAAACACCGTCAACACGAAAACGAATCTGTAATTTTTGTTTTTGTGGCTCAATATGAATATCAGAGGCATTTTTCTGCAACGCTTGCTCAAACAGATCATTTAAGAGTTGAATGACGGGCTCATCTTGTTCTTCTTGTTGCAAAGAAAACGCTGTTGGTTGTGGCTGATAAACAAACTCTGTACTTTCTTCCACTTGTAAACTTTGGGGTGACAGTTGCTGTAAAACACTTTTTAAATCAGAAGAATGTAATAACACGGGTTCAACGATTTTCCCCATTAAAAAGGAAAAGGTTTCACAAGCAGATACATTAGCGAAAGAATCCACGCCAAGCCATAAAACACGCTCATCTTCCTTTAGTGGTAACGCAAAGTAACGTAGCAATATGGCTTGTTGTTGCTGATTGCGTTGCCATAAATCAGTGGTGATTTCAAAAGTCTCACCACTTTTAGCAATCAGCGTTGGGCTATGTTGAACAAACATTATGAACAAAACCCAGCAGGGAAAAGTTCTGCATTCGGTGTGCAAGCAGTTTGCCAAGATACGCCTTGAGCTGCATCTCCTGATGGGGTTAGGGTATAAGAAACTTTATCTAATGAATTTTGCCCAGTGACTGTAATCACACCATCTGCAACATCAATAGATTTCAGATGTTTCTTGCCCGTATTATTAGCAGCTTGGATACCATTTGTTCCCGCATCGCAACTCTCCTTAGCACCAGTGTTATAAATACACAACTCCACCTCCGCTCGGTAAGGCGCCGCAGCTTGGATCAATTCTGAAATGGCGGCTTTTTTGGTATAATTTTGGTACGATGGAATTGCAACTGTCGCTAGCACAGCAACAATGGCAATCACAATCATAAGTTCAATTAAAGTAAATCCTTTTTGAATCAAAATACGTTGTTTCATAGAAAATCCTTATATGATAAATGGGACCGGTAAACAGCCCCTAGACAGGAAGTACACTAAATAAACGACAATATTTAGCGTGGAACAGTATGTCATTCAGGAAAATTTTCTAAAAATCGACGGCACTTTTTTCTCGAACTGGATCGCAAAAATAAGATTTGATTATGCAAAAAACACTATTTAATATCACTCAAGGTTGGTTAGATAACACTAAAAAAGTCGCCTCACCACATTATGATCAGCGCCCTTTTCCGCAAGATATTTCACTGCTCATTATTCATTACATCAGCCTTCCGCCTGAACAATTCGGTGGACCTTACATTGATCAATTTTTCCAAGGAAAACTCGAGCCAACAGCGCATCCTTATTTTGAAGAAATTAAAGAAATCCGAGTGTCTGCACATTGCTTAATTAACCGTGAAGGTGAAATCACGCAATATGTCAGTTTTGAGGATCGTGCTTGGCACGCGGGGTTATCGAACTTTGAAGGCAGAGAAAAATGCAATGATTTTTCCATTGGCATTGAACTAGAAGGTAGCAATGAACAACCTTTTACTGCAAAACAATACCGCACTTTAACGCAACTCACCAAAAGCCTGATGTATTTTTATCCTAAAATCACTCAACAGCGTATTGTTGGGCATTGCGACGTGTCGCCAGGACGTAAAATCGACCCCGGTCAATATTTTGATTGGGAAAAATACTTATCTTCTCTCAAATAAATCTTGATTAAAAAACGCGCTACCAAATTTAATGAGTAAAAAAACAACTCACAAGACTATAAAAAATACTTATCTTATTGATATTTAATTATATTTTATAATTTAAAACTGATTAAAAAGGTAGCGTTTTTAGTTATTAAATGGCTTCTCTAAATTCAACCACAATTTTATCCACAGAAACAGTGAATAACTTCTTGGTTCCCAAAAAACATCCCTCAAGATATAACGAAAATTGATAAAAAATAAACATCTACAACTATTTTTATGGAAAAAATTACCGCACTTTTTTTGTCAATAGGCAGATTGCTCAAAAAACAGAAGATCAAATTTTCACAAACACAAGATCCCTGTTATTACTTAACTTCCCGCCTCCCTATTTTTTACTATTTTGACGTTATCACAATGTTATAAACAACGTTATCCACAGCTCAGCCTCATATGTAAAATGAACGAAATCAGATCAACGGTTAAACGTAAGTTCTCGTCAGTAAATGAAAAATTAGGGTTGCCCTATCATAAAGCACGATTATCAGTTGAGAAATTCATAATTATGTGAAACAATCAAAACATTATTGGGTTATGTGAAAATTTATAGATATTTTTTAAGGTGAACGCTAGTGATCGATTTCGATGGCTACCGTCCAAATGTAGGTATTGTCATTTGTAATAGCAAAAGACAGGTACTCTGGGCAAAAAGGTACGGACAAAATTCTTGGCAATTTCCTCAAGGTGGAATTAACGATAATGAAAGTGCTGAACAAGCGATGTATCGTGAACTATTTGAAGAGGTTGGCTTAACACCCAAAGATGTCAAAATTTTATACGCATCAAAGCATTGGCTACGCTACAAATTACCTAAACGCTTATTACGTTATGACAGCAAACCGATTTGCATTGGTCAAAAACAGCGCTGGTTCTTGCTCCAACTGGTTTCTGATGAAAAAAATATCGATATGCAGTCAAGCAAATCACCTGAATTTGATGGTTGGCGTTGGGTGAGCTTTTGGTACCCTGTTCGACAAGTGGTTTCATTTAAAAAAGAAGTTTACCGTAAAGCAATGAAAGAATTTGCAAGCGTTCTCTTTGACAGCCAGAATAAAGAACATATCTCATCTGTAAAACAGATTGCAAATGAAACGAAACCACATAATTCAAACAAAAAATCTTCTTATACATATAAATATTCAAAACGAACTTATCATAAATCAAGGGCTTGATTATGTTAACTTTTTTCGCAATTTGCCTCATAGTAGGTGCGATTGTTGGGTTCTTAGCAGGATTATTTGGAATTGGTGGTGGTCTGATTATTGTACCAATTCTCGTTTATTTACTTCCTATGGTGGGCGTGCCTGACCCTCTCTTGATGTCCACTGCATTAGGGACATCTTTTGCAACCATTGTTGTAACGGGTTTCTCCTCTGCACAACGCCACCACCAATTAGGTAACATTGTATGGCCAGCAGTTAAAGTCCTCGCCCCTACAATTATGATTACCACCTTTATCGCGGGTCTTTTTATTGGCAAACTGGATAAAGCAATCGCAAGTAAAGTATTTTCCTGCTTAGTTATCTACCTAGCCATTAAGATGCTACTTTCAATCAAGCCCAATACCATTACTAAACCACTCACCACATTGTCTTCTTTAGTCGGTGGTGTATTAATTGGTATTGCATCTTGTGCAGCTGGAATTGGCGGTGGCGGTTTTATCGTGCCATTCCTAAATTCTCGTGGTATCGAAATGAAAAAAGCCATTGGGTCTTCTGCATTTTGTGGAATGCTACTCGGATTATCTGGAATGTTGAGTTTTATGGTGGGCGGTTGGAATGTACCAAATATGCCCGACTATTCTTTTGGTTATGTTTATCTCCCTGCTGTTGTGGGTATCACCTTGGCTTCATTTTTTACCTCAAAAATTGGAGCAACAACGACAACTAAACTCCCTGTTCCAACATTAAAACGCTACTTCGCGTGTTTATTAATTTTTATTGCTATCAATATGTTTTTAAAATAAAAAAGGCTCTTTATGGAATACAACTATATTACATTTCCGCAATTTGACCCCGTCATATTTGAAATAGGCCCTATTGGCTTACGTTGGTATGGCTTAATGTACCTTATCGGCTTTTTGTTCGCTCGCTGGCTTGCGGTAAAACGTGTTAATCAAACCGGAAGCGGTTGGACAACTGACCAAGTAGATAGCCTATTATTTAACGGCTTTATGGGCGTCTTTTTAGGCGGACGTATCGGCTACGTCTTTTTCTACCAGTTCGATTATTTTTTACAAGATCCCGCATACTTGTTCCGAGTTTGGGAAGGGGGAATGTCCTTCCACGGTGGCTTAATCGGCGTAATTTTATCAATGATTATTACCTCTAAACTGCAAAAAAGAAACTTCTGGAAAACGGCAGACTTCGTTGCTCCACTCATTCCATTTGGTTTAGGTATGGGGCGTATCGGTAACTTTATTAACGATGAGCTTTGGGGACGTGTAACTGACGTGCCTTGGGCAGTATTATTCCCATCCGGTGGCTATTTACCACGTCACCCATCACAATTATATGAAGCAGTATTAGAAGGGATTGTTTTATTCTTTATCCTAAATTGGTATATCAAAAAACCGCGTGCAACTGGTGCAACGGCGGGTCTATTCTTACTAGGTTATGGTATTTTCCGCTTTATTGTTGAATTCTTCCGTGAGCCTGATGCGCAATTAGGTTTATATTTCGGTCAACAAATTTCAATGGGGCAAATTCTCTCAATGCCAATGATCATTATTGGTGCAGGCATTATGCTTTGGGCATATAAAAGTGCGGTGAAAAAAGGGTAAATTTTATGAAACAATATTTAGAGCTGTGTCAACGTATTGTGGATGAAGGTGTTTGGGTTGAAAATGAACGCACAGGCAAACGCTGTTTAACGGTGATTGATGCCGATCTAACTTATGATGTTGCAAATAAACAATTTCCGCTTATCACCACACGTAAAAGCTATTGGAAAGCAGCCATTGCCGAATTTTTAGGTTATATTCGTGGTTATGATAATGCCGCTGATTTCCGTAAACTTGGGACAAAAACGTGGGATGCGAACGCAAACGAAAACGAAGCGTGGTTAAACAACCCACATCGTAAAGGCACTGATGATATGGGACGAGTTTATGGCGTTCAAGGTCGTGCTTGGCGTAAACCAAACGGCGAAACCATCGATCAGCTACGTAAGATTGTGAATAACCTAAGCAAAGGCGTTGATGATCGTGGCGAAATTATGACGTTCTTAAACCCGGGTGAATTTGATCTTGGGTGTTTACGTCCTTGTATGCACACGCACACTTTCTCATTATTAGGTGACACCCTTTATCTTACAAGCTACCAACGCTCTTGTGATGTACCACTTGGTCTTAACTTTAACCAAATTCAAGTGTTCACATTCTTAGCGTTAATGGCACAAATTACAGGTAAAAAACCTGGCAAGGCTTATCACAAAATTATCAATGCGCATATTTATGAAGACCAACTTGATCTAATGAAAAACGTGCAACTGAAACGTGAACCTTTCCCACTTCCACAACTGGAAATTAACCCAGATATTAAAACCCTCGAAGACCTAGAAACCTGGGTCACAATGGATGATTTCAAAGTGACTGGCTACCAATGCCACGAGCCGATTAAATATCCATTCTCTGTTTAATATTTGAGGTAAAAGTGCGGTCAGATTTAGACGAAAAATGGATGCGTTATGCCCTTGAATTAGCAAACAAAGCAGAACAGTTAGGTGAAATCCCTGTGGGTGCGGTGTTAGTTGATGATGAGGGTAATATTCTTGGTGAGGGCTGGAATTTATCCATTATTGAATCCGACCCCACAGCACACGCTGAAATCGTCGCATTACGCCAAGGCGGAAAAACACTACAAAACTACCGTCTTCTTAATACCACTCTCTATGTCACTCTAGAACCTTGCACAATGTGTGCCGGAGCAATTTTACACAGCCGCATAAAACGCCTCGTGTTTGGTGCTTCAGATTACAAAACAGGTGCAGTTGGCTCGCGCTTTCATTTTTTTGATAATTATAAAATGAACCATTCTATTGAAATCACAGCAGGTGTCTTACAAGAAGAATGTAGCCAAAAACTCAGTGCATTTTTCCAAAAACGACGTGAGCAACAGAAAGCGGCTAAGCAACAAAGTAAAGCTGAAACATAAAGTTTAACTCTCTATTTTCCTCTTTTAAAATTCCTTTAAAATTGACCGCACTTTTATACCAAGAACTGATATTTCAATAAAAAAGCCACCTTTAAAGTGGCTTTTATTTAAAATTAATAATTATGATACTAGGGTGATTCTACCATTGATAGCCAACACCAACAGAGCCGCCAAAACGTCCATTAGTATTTGCATTCCCCTGGAGTTTCAATATAACCTTACCATTATCACTTGAGCGAGAATAGCCAACTGCCACAGCATTTTGACCACCATAAGTACCCGCAGATGCAGCTACCATTGATTTACCCGGAATATAAACTTGAGGTAACCCTGCTGCTGCATTAGATCCCGCAATACCAGCATGTAATTTCTTATTATTTTTATTAATAAGGCTATTTACATCACCTAAGCTTTGTTTAATTTCTTTAAGTTGGTTCACCGTTACAGCATCATTACCATCAATACCGGGAGCTACATTAGTAATACGTGCAGGTGCATTCTCATTACCATTTTCTTGTTTACTAATAACAATATCGCCACCAGAAGTTGCCCCAATTTTAGGTCCGCTATCCCCACCAACTTGAACGGTTTTAAAGACGGGAGTATCCGAAATCGTCACTTTTACCTCTCGTACACCATCAGAACGAGTTGTACCGGTCATTGTCGCATTTTTATTTGCACTCACAAATTCTATGCGGTTATTGTGTCGCACTTGCTCTTTATATTGATCATCTCCAGTACTAATAACAAAACCTAAATTTTGTAAATCCCCTACAGTTGCTACATTGTTTGGATTAGATGTTGCAAAATTAATAAGACCGCCATTATTTGTTACATTCAGCGCTTTTTTAATTTTATCCGCTGCTACTGCAACACTACCTGTTTTGGGAACACCATTTGGTTCAACTTGAGTAGAAACATACCATTTGCCATCATTTGCAAGTTTGATCTCATTCCCATCAACCTGAAGGGAGTCAAATATAGTTGCGCCATTAGCAACATTACCTAATTGAGATGGTTTACCAATATCATCTTTTTCAGCTTCAGGACCAACTAGATTCGTTGATAATGTACTCAAATCATCTACTGGCTTATTCATATCAGGTTTACCATCTGTATTAACTTGGTAATACTTATCTCCAACTTTAACAACGGGAACATCTTTACCATTTTGCTTAGTCGTGTAAGTAATTGGTAAACCACTTACATTTACAGTTACATTAGTTTTATCTGTACCAGTTTTTTCATCACGAACGGTTTCTGCTGTCAGTATAGTATTTGCACCATTAACAAAGTTGATTCTATCATTTGGTGTCACTTTCTCTGTTTGCTTACCTACACCGTTTGTTGATTCACCATTTTGTTCAATAAAGAAACCTGATTTATTTACAGTCTGATCTAATTGATCTTTATTTACTGCTTGATCTGGTTTTTCCGCCCAAGCTACATTATTTAAATTCACCCCACCGGTACCTGCAATCACGTTATCTTTTACATCGGAATTCGCATTGATCGCATCAATTCTTGCTTTATCAGTTGCCTTCTCAACTGCTGCTGCAATTTCAGCTGGCGAAGCTTTTGGATTCGCGTTTAATGTATCTTTTATAGCCTTCTCTCCGGCTTCTTGTACCGCAATCTGAATAGGGTCCCTAACTTCATAGGCATTATTAGGCTGACCATTAGAATTCGAACCATCAGTTAACTGAGCTCCTTTTTTCAGACTATTAATTTTATCCTGTTCCAATGCTTTTGCTGTTTTACTTGGTACACCATCTAAACCGACCTCGTCTTTAGCATAGAATTTACCGTCATTGGCTTTCACAAACTCTTTACCAAGAGCATCTGTGTATTTAAAATCAACAGGTAAGTCAACGTCTACTTTTACTATTGTCGTTGTTGTAATATTACCTTCTGCATCCAGTTTTTTCACAGTACCTAATGAGACTAACGTATTTTTGCCATCAGCAAAACGAAGGTTATCATTAGGATTCACTTTCTCATCTTCATTATTAAAAGCCACATTAGTATCATAAAGCTTATCAGCTTCAATTTTACCCACTGTCCAACCAGATTTTTGGATAGCATCTGCAACTCTATGCCCTGTTACTAATCCATCGCCATTATTAACAACAGTTTTTACTTCATCAGGAGTTAATTGATTTGCCCCCTGCTTTGGCTCACCAGTAGTTGGGTCAATATCAGATTTCTTATAATAATTACCATTTTTATCTTTAACCACTTCAACTTCTTGACCATTAACAGTTGCTTTTCCTTCATTATCTTTAATAACATCACCTGTTTTTACATCGACAGTAATTTCTTGTGCACCTGTCGATGCATTCTTAGCAATAGTTACATTAGCAAGCCCTTTTCCAATGAAATGTACTTCATCTGAATTTTTCACTGCTGTGGAATAATCCTTTCCATCTTCACTTTTTCCTGATAATACCCACCCCATTTTTCTTAAATCAGAAACGGTCACCGCATTATTTGGATTGGAAGTTGCTAAATCAGCTAAACCACTAAATGCAGGACTACCATTAGTTTTAACTTGTGCAACCGGAGTTTTCCCATTTATTACTTTACCATTTTCATCAATATCTTCTGAATTGTAATAATCAGTACCAATTTTAACTAATGGCTTACCATCTATGCTCGTTGTTCCATCTAAAGTATTTGTACCTGACGCAATATTCCCTAGCTTAATTGCTTTACCGATTTCATTTGGTTTTGCCGTAGGGTTAATTACATTAACAACTAAATCACCAGCATCTTGATCAGAAAGTGCTTTTGCGAGATCTGGAGAACCATCTTCTTTTACAGGATAGTATTTATCCCCGACTTTCGTAACAGGAGAACCATCAGTTTTAGTATATTGCACGGGTAAACCAACTACATTTACAGTTACATTACTGGTTTTACCATCACTTGATACTTGAACTTTCGTATTTGATCCATTTTTAAAATTTACTTGATCATTTGGTGTAACACGATCGATAACTGCACCATTTGTATCTCCTAGTTTCCAACCTGCATTGACATAACTATTTAGCTGAGTGATAGCCTCCGAAACATTTTTTGCAGGGCCTACTGGATTATAATCAGCGGCATCTTTAACATCACCAGAAACATTTAATGTTTGAGTAAAACCTTCTGGAGCACCAGTCGCAGGGTTAACCGTTGTATTTCCACCAACAATATTTGCCACAGCTTTACTAATATTCCCGATCACGTCTTGAGTCATATATAGCTGACTGCCATTAATTGCATCAGTTGATGTGGCAGAAATCTTACCGGGTGCAACATTAATAATCTGGCGTTCATTATATTGTGCCCCAACACTCAATACACTAGTTTCATTAGCATTTCTAGCGCTACCATCAACTTTTTCATTACCCGCAAAATTAGAATATGAAATACCATTAACCGTTGTACTATCTTCAAAAGTCGCCTCACGATCTTTGGAGTCAGACCCCAGCACAACGCTATTTTTTGTCGTTACTAGCGCATCTTTACCTATTGCAACTCCATTAATGGCACTTGCTTGAGTCCTAGTACCTAACGCAATTGAATCATTACTAAGAGCATTTGCCCATTCACCAAGAGACATTGTGTTATTCGCCTTAGAAAACACATCTGTATCAAATATTTTAATATTCTTATCATTTAACTTGCTAGCTCTACCTGCATGGCGTCCAATAGCAATATTAGCATTACCCGAAGTATATCCACCTGCATCTTTACCTATTGCGACATTATCATGGCCTAGTGTATTGACACCAGCTCTTGAAGAGATCGCTGTATTAGTATTACCTGTAACAATAATGCCTGTGCTAGCGCCTTTAGCTTTAGATGCGGTTTCCATTGCTGTCTTTATAGTAGCAACAGTCTTATCAATCGCACCAGCTCTATTACCGATAGCAACACCTTCACCGTAATAGCTATTATAGCCACCACTGCCAGCTTGATGACCAATATTAATACCATATTGATTATTAATTGTATCTTTACCCGCTTCATTACCGATACTGACTAAACTCAATAATCCACTTGCTCCTGTTTTTCCTTGGTTAGTTCGAGCAACTATATCTTGAACAATTCCTTTATTAGCTAAATCTATACCTTCTGTTCCAGAATAACTACCAATTGAAACAGTATTTGCCTCTGCTGATTTCGCAAGCAAACCGATAGCAATAGAATTTGTACCAGATGCTTTACTCTGATCTCCCCCAGAAAATGAGGACGCTCCTAAGGCAAAATTACCAACGCCAAAAGCAGATGCTCTGCTTGCAGTCGCTGTTGCTAATCGACCAATAGCTGCAGAGTTAGTTCCTGAGGCATTAGAACTTTGGCCAAAAGCTTGTGCGCCTTCTGCAGTAGCTTTACTATTATTACCAATTGCAGTGGCTCCTAGCATGCTCGCAACAACATTATTACCAATTCCTAACGATTGTTTCCCTGATGCTGTTACTTCACTACCAATGGCAAGTGATTGCTGTGCTGTAGCATTAGTCAGTATACCTATAGCCAAAGAATCTTCCCCTGTTGCCCCTTTATTATCATAATTGCTATTAGTCTTGGTTTGACCTGTTTGTACACTAAAAAAATGCAGATCTGTGCCTAATACCGCATTAGCCGTAGATAATCCTAGACCTAACGTAATTATTGCCCCTGTGGTATCTTTAACGATTTTTGCCAATGTTCTGGACTTCGTTTTACCTCTTGCGGAACTTAATTCTGAAACAACCACCCAATTTTGAGTAGTATGATTCCAAATGATTTTAAAAACTTTATTCATAGCTTAAATACCTTATCCTAACTATATGATTTAATGTGAAATTTACTAAAGAATAGTAACTACTCTCTTATAGAAGTAGCAAATTAAAGAAGTTAATGTTGATATTTTACACTGATACAGGTGAATGTATAGCCTTTTATATATTTTATGTAAAAAAAATATATACTTTTTACAACTGCTAAATCGTTCTTATGTCAAAAAAAATTTTTATTATCTACTATTTAATAATTATTTAAACAATAAAAATATATTTAGCTCGCCATCTAAACAGAAAAAATCCATACAATACTTACAATATAAACGGTTCACTTTCATGTCTAAATGTCCCTTCATTCCATATAAGAATATTTTTTATTCTCATAACAATGCCTATTTACAATAAAAAAGGCCAATAATTAAATTATTAGCCTTTTTATATATCTATAAATTTTTTTAATACTTCACAGTATGACCATAGCCTTCAAGAATTGACTTAATATGTTCTAGAGATTCTTTCGTTGGCGGAGAAACATCTTCAAGTTCATATTTTTCGCCCATTGCTTCCCATTTATGTGCGCCTAAACGGTGATAAGGCAACAATTCAACTTTTTCGATATTCTTCATATCCTTAATGAAGTTACCCAATAAATGGATGTCTTCATCTGCATCAGTATAGCCCGGTACAACGACATAACGAATCCAAACCGGCTGATTGCGTTTTGCTAAATATTTAGCAAACTCAAGTGTGCGTTTGTTTGGTACACCAATTAGGTTTTGGTGAATTTTGTCATTCAATTGCTTGAGGTCGAGTAAAACAAGATCGGTAACGTCAATTAACTCATCGATTATATGATCATAGTTACGAACGAAGCCATTGGTATCTAAGCAAGTATGAATACCTTCTGCTTTACAGGCACGGAACCAATCACGTACGAACTCGGCTTGTAATACAGCTTCACCACCTGAAGCAGTTACACCGCCACCTGATGCATTCATAAAATGGCGGTAAGTGACCACTTCTTTCATTAATTCTTCCACTGTAATTTCTTTGCCGCCGTGTAAATCCCAAGTGTCACGGTTATGGCAATATTTACAGCGCATTAGGCAACCTTGCATAAATAAAATAAAACGAATCCCAGGTCCATCTACCGTTCCACAAGATTCGTAAGAATGAATTCGTCCCACAGTTGTCATAAATAATCCTTCAAACTTTTTTGCATATTATAATCGAAATTTGAACGATGTGTTGTGAATTATTCAATGACGAGAGAAAAAACAACCCAATATCTAACAGTGATCAGATATTGGGTTGTGGATAAAAGTGCGGTTGGTTTTTTAAAATTCTACACCAACGCCTGCTTGGAAATGAGTATTAGAGAAGTTGTGTTGACGACTTAAATCTTTGCTTAAACCGATGTTGGTATAGAAACCCGTATTTAACGGTTTCCACTGCAAACCAGCTTGAACATTGACCCAAGATTTATCTTCTGATTTGAGTTTAGTAATAAATTGGCTGCCATTAAAACCCGTTAGTACTGATGCCTGATCTTTATTCCACTCTTTCACTAAACGAGTGGTTAAATACGGTTGAAAACTTTCACCTTGATAGCTAAAACTCAAGCCTGTACCTGTTTTTAAACTGTGAACACGACGTTCTGCAAATTGCATTTTCATTAAACCCGCTTCATTTGTACCGAAAGCATCAAGTGCGGTTTTGGTTTTGTTAATATCACCAATCAATGCGAGTGCGTATTTGCCCCACTTCAGTTCATAACCACCAAAGAGTGCCATACTTAAGCTTTGTGAAGTTGGCTCCGCGGTTTGTAAATGCGTCGATCGCCCAATAAAGTTAGTTCTGTGCGTTTTAAAACGTGAATTATTCACTTGCAATGATCCACCTAACCACCATTGTTCTGCATCATAGCGTAACGATGTACTTAAAGTGCGACTTTTAGCACGAATATTCGTTTGCCCTTCTTGTACTTTTTGATCTTGATGACCCACTAAAGCAGAAAGTTGCCACTGTGGATTAAATTGTACTTTTACGCCAACGTATAAATTATCGCCACCCTGCGCTTTTTGATAAGACACAATGGCGTCAACAGTCTGTTCTGTTTGTTTACTTAGGCGGTTACGATTGCTTTCAATGCGAGCAAAATCCAACGCAACATCTGATTGATATTGTGCCATTGTTGTCAATGCCCCTATTTCTTTTGGTGCATTTAATACATTCAGAATGTAATCTGACATTGCTTTGTGCGCTACTGGACCTGGGTGGAAACTGTCTGCAAAAAGCTTACCATCTGCAGATTTTTGATCATCTGGTGTGCAATAGTTAACCTCTGTTGATGTAGGTATACTTTGTTTACAAGCCACCCCTGTTGTATTCGTCAAACCATATTCAGCAGGGCGTTCAATCATATCCTTCAGAAATACATCTGTATCAATGCGCACTACACTGCCACCTGCTTGATTTAATGAGTTTGTAATACTGCTGTTTAAGAATGTTGTTAGTAGAGAAGCTTGTGATAAAACATTTTTATATTCAGTGGTAAGTGCTGTCGCAATCCCTTTTGTATTATAACCAGCGAAAAATAGTAAAAATGAATAATCCTTAAAAAGCTCTTTTGCTGTGTTATCTAAAGTTTCTATTCTATTTGTATCAAAATCTTGTACTGAATTTGTAGCTTTTTCTAGGAACTTATCTGATGATTGCTTAAAATAACTCACAAAATCCTTTTTTGAAATAATGTAGAAAGATTTATTACTAATTTGCTCACCAGCTACTTCACCTAACTTTGCAAAAAACTCTGGTGTATAAGTCACATTGGGGATCGTTGGTGCGATAACAGTATCAACGCCAGCTTGCTGTAACATAGCCCATTGTTGCGCCATTGTTTGAGCCATTTGCTGAATACTTTGCATCACATAGCTTTGTCTTTCTGTTTCAGATTTCCCCATTGCTACAGCCAATACTGTCGCTAAATCATTACCACCCGCCCACATTACGTGCAATGCATCTTTCTTCACATTGCTACTTAAATAATCTTTAATTTGTTTTGAAAGTTCTAAGTTCGGTTGGTTAGCAGTTTTATCATTATGTGCTCCAACAATCACACCGCCACTATATGCATAGTTTGTGCCACCTTGTGAAGATGCTTTTAAGTTACTGCCTAATGCATTTGCCAGATATTCACCATAGAGTAAATTTAAAGTGCGGTCTGTTTTAAAATAAGTTGCTTTTTTATTCCAGCCTTGTTGCCCAACATCACTCAAACTATCCCCAAACACTACAACATCCTGAGCAAAAGCAGAAGTACTAATTGCACACAATAACGCAAAAGAAATTTGATTTAATTTCATTAGAAAATCCTTGTAAAAATAAAAACTTGGGGAGTGTAAAGGAAAGAGAAAGCGAATGACTAGACAGACCACTACTGGTATGAACAGCCCATTTGAGTAACAGGTCAGATTTGCGGTTATAAAAAACCTCTGCATTTAGCAGAGGTTTTTATTTGAGACTAAAGAGAAATTACATCGCTTGAGTGAATGTACGAGTGATTACGTCTTGTTGTTGCTCTTTAGTTAATGAGTTGAAACGTACTGCGTAACCAGAAACACGGATGGTTAATTGAGGATATTTCTCTGGGTTTTCCATCGCATCTAATAACATTTCACGGTTCATTACGTTCACGTTTAAGTGTTGACCACCTTCGATTGTTGCTTCGTGGTGGAAGTAACCATCCATTAAGCCTGCAAGGTTACGTTTTTGAGCTTCGTAATCTTTACCTAATGCATTTGGTACGATTGAGAAGGTGTATGAAATACCGTCTTTCGCATACGCAAATGGTAATTTAGCAACAGATGTTAATGAAGCTACCGCACCTTTTTGGTCACGACCGTGCATTGGGTTCGCACCTGGTCCAAATGGCGCACCTGAGCGACGACCATCTGGTGTATTACCTGTTTTCTTACCATATACCACGTTAGAAGTGATAGTAAGAACAGATTGAGTTGGAACAGCGTTACGATATGTACCCAATTTTTGGATTTTCTTCATAAAGCGTTCAACTAAATCACACGCAATTTCGTCTACACGGTTATCGTTGTTACCGAATTGTGGATATTCACCTTCGATTTCAAAGTCGATTGCCACGTTTTTCGCAACACCAACCACTTCGCCCGCTTTGTTTTTGATTTCGATGTCGCCACGAACTGGTTTCACTTTCGCATATTTAATTGCAGATAATGAGTCAGCTGCCACAGAAAGACCTGCGATACCACACGCCATTGTGCGGAATACATCGCGATCGTGAAGAGCCATTAATGCTGCTTCATACGCATATTTATCGTGCATAAAGTGAATGATGTTCAATGCAGTCACATATTGTTTTGCTAACCAATCCATAAAGCTATCTAAGCGAGCCATTACATCTTCATAATCTAAGTATTCGCTTGTAATAGGATCAGTTTTCGGTCCAACTTGGTCACCCGATTTCTCATCCACACCACCGTTGATTGCGTATAACAAGGTTTTCGCTAAGTTTGCACGCGCACCGAAGAATTGCATCATTTTACCCACGATCATTGGCGATACGCAGCAAGCGATCGCATAGTCATCGTTTTGGAAGTCAGGACGCATTAAGTCATCGTTTTCATACTGAACAGATGACGTATCGATAGATACTTTAGCTGCATAGCGTTTAAAACCTTCCGGTAATTTTTCAGACCAAAGAATTGTTAAGTTTGGTTCTGGAGAAGGACCCATTGTGTAAAGGGTATGTAAGATACGGAAGCTGTTTTTGGTGACTAATGTACGACCATCTAAGCCCATACCTGCTAAGGTTTCAGTTGCCCACATTGGGTCACCAGAGAATAATTGATCGTATTCTGGCGTACGTAAGAAACGTACCATACGTAATTTCATTACTAAGTGGTCAATTAACTCTTGTGCTTCTTGTTCTGTAATTTTTCCTGCTTTTAAGTCACGCTCGATATAGATATCTAAGAATGTAGAAACACGACCGAATGACATTGCAGCACCGTTTTGAGATTTAACTGCAGCAAGGTATGCAAAGTAAGTCCATTGAACCGCTTCGTGTGCGTTAGTTGCTGGACCAGAAATGTCATAACCATAAGATGCTGCCATTTCTTTCATTTTACCTAAAGCGCGGTGTTGTTCTGCGATTTCTTCACGTAATTGAATTGTTGCTTGGATATCTTCGCCACTCTCTAATTTTTCTTGTAATGAAGTAAATTGTTTTAATTTATCTTTCATTAAGAAGTCTGCACCGTAAAGTGCCATACGACGATAGTCACCAATGATACGACCACGACCATAAGCATCTGGAAGACCAGTGATTACACCCGATTTACGGCAACGTAAGATATCTGGAGTGTAAACATCGAATACACCTTGGTTGTGTGTTTTACGATATTCAGTAAAGATTTGTTCAACTTCAGGTTTTAATTCGCGACGGTAAACTTTACAAGAACCTTTCACCATATTGATACCACCAAACGGCATAATTGCACGTTTTAAAGGCGCATCAGTTTGAAGACCAACGATTTTCTCTAAGTTTTTATCGATATAACCTGGTGCGTGAGAAGTGATTGTTGATGGAGTGTCACAATCGATGTCATACGGCTCGTGAGTTTTGTTCTCAACTTTGATTTTCTCCATTACGTCATTCCATAATTTTGTTGTCGCTTCAGTTGCGTCAGCTAAGAATGACTCATCACCTTCATACGGGGTGTAGTTTTTTTGGATAAAATCACGAACGTTCACTTCAGTTTGCCACTCACCAGCTGCAAACCCTTCCCAAGCTTTTTGTTGAGCTTCAGTTAATTGACTCATATTAAATTACCTTCTATTAATTAGAATAAAAAATCTTCGATACTTACACAAAGGCGATCAAAACTTTAAAAACAGACCGCGCTTCGCAACCTAAACTATTTTAATGTGGGCGATTAATGTACCACTGTGCTAATGCCACACAGCAAGCTCCACCCAAAATGTTCCCCAACGTCACGGGAATTAAATTTTTTACAACAAAATGATAAACATCTAAATCTGCAAATTGAGCTGGATCCATTGCAATAGCTTGCCAAAACTCAGGTGAAGCAAGGTGTGCGATCATCATTCCCATTGGAATCATAAACATATTCGCCACACTATGCTCAAACCCAGACGCCACAAACATAGAAATTGGTAAAATCATAATGATTGCTTTATCTAATAATGTTTTACCTGCGTAAGTCATCCACACCGCAATACACACCATAATGTTACAGAAAATACCCAATGCAAAGGCTTCTGTCCACGTGTGATGAATTTTATGTTGCGCTGTTTTTAAAATCGTTAAACCCCATTGCCCATTTGCAGCCATAATTTGGCCTGCAAACCAAGTCAGCAATACAATAAAAATTGCCCCTGCAAAATTACCAAAATACACCACGACCCAGTTACGTAGCATTTGCGTTGTAGTAATACGTCCGCTCACTCGCGCAACAGCAGTCATTGTTGAAGATGTAAAGAGTTCAGAGCCACAGACAACAACCATAATTACACCAAGAGAGAAAACAATACCGCCAACTAATTTGGTTAAGCCCCAAGGAGCATCACCGTTTCCAGTTTGAGTAGTTGCATAAAAGACAAAGGCAATCGCAATAAATGCACCTGCAGGAATTGCAGAAAAGAAAGAATAGATTTGTTTTTTTGTGGCTTTATAAACACCGACATCTTCGCCAATCTGTGCCATTCCAGCTGGCGGCACAATGCAGGTTGACGTTGAATCTTCAGTTTTCATTGGAAATCTCCCGATAAATGAATACTTCGTAATGCGAGTTGATTCACTTCATTAAAGTCGAAATCATTAAGGATTTAAAAAAATTTTATTTTTTATAATTTTTGTTAATTATAGGGAGTTTTAATTCAAAATGAAAGCGTTTTCCAGCTCAAAAAACTCTCTAAACCAAATTTTCTTAAGCTAGATCAAAATCCGCCACAATCTCATTACAATTCAATAATTTAACATTATATTAAACAGTATTTAACACAGGTTTAACATTTCATTTTTTAGGCTCTTTTTGAACAGATATGTATCGTGAATATACCGCTGATCGCTAGCCTGAAAAAATTGCCATTTTGCCCATTTTCTGCTAAAAAGTGCAGTGCGTTTTTACATACTTTAGAAGGATAAACAAGATGGCCGCAGAAACAATCTTCAGTAAAATTATTCGTAAAGAAATCCCCGCAAACATTGTTTACCAAGATGAGCTAGTCACTGCATTTCGTGATATCTCACCACAAGCTAAAACACATATCTTGATTATTCCAAACAAACTGATTCCAACTGCCAATGATGTCACTGAACAAGATGAAATCAGTCTTGGTCGCTTATTCACCGTAGCAGCCAAACTGGCAAAAGAAGAAGGTATTGCAGAAGATGGCTATCGTTTAATCGTGAACTGTAACAAACACGGTGGGCAAGAAGTTTTCCACTTACATATGCATCTTGTCGGTGGTGAACCGTTAGGCAGAATGTTGGCAAAATAATGAAAAAACTTACCGCACTTTTATTTTCAATCACGGTGCTTGTTGGCTGTGGTTCAAATCAGCCAGCAAGTTTAGTGCATACTCATCAACCGATTTTGAACATTGAAGCTGATGCAAATGCAGTTTTAGAAGCAAAAGCAATGGTTGATTCCGCATGGATAAAGAACAAAACTGAGCAAACCCTCAATGTTGATTATCAATTATTTTGGTATGATAAATTAGGCGTCACGCAGCAGCATTCGTTACTTCCTAAACAAAAACATTCATTAATGTTGCAAGCTAATGAGCAATACGCCATTCCTTTAACTAAACCAACAGCGGAAAGCCAAAACTACCGCTTGTATATTCGCTTAAAATAAGGTGTTTATGTCCACATTATTGATCGATCTTGAAGGCAAAGAACTCAGCCAAGAAGAAGTTGAACTATTAGAACACCCTCTTGTTGCTGGCTTAATTCTATTCACTCGCAATTTTCATAATAGGGAACAAATTCAGGCACTTGTGCGTGATATTCGTCAACGTGTGAAAAAGCCGTTATTAATTACTGTCGATCAAGAAGGTGGACGTGTTCAGCGTTTTCGGGAAGGCTTTACCCAATTACCTGCAATGCAGGCGTTTGCCACATTGTTAGATGACCCAATTCAACAAGCTGAAATGGCTAAACAAGCTGGCTGGCAAATGGCGGCAGAAATGACCGCTCTTGATATCGACCTCAGTTTCGCTCCTGTTTTAGATCTTAGTCATCAATGTAAAGCAATTGGTGATCGTAGTTTCCATTCGCAGGCTGATAAAACACTTACATTGGCTTCAGCATTTATTGATGGAATGCACGAAGTGGGAATGTCAGCGACGGGCAAACACTTCCCGGGACACGGACACGTGCTTGCGGACTCGCATTTAGAAACACCTTATGATGAACGTTCGCAAAAAACAATTTTTGAACAAGATATCCTGCCATTTCAAAAACTTATCCAGCAAAATCAGCTTGACGCAATTATGCCTGCACACGTGATTTATACGCAGTGTGATCCGCAACCTGCAAGTGGTTCAAGCTACTGGTTAAAAGAAGTTTTACGCCAACAACTTGGTTTTAACGGTGCAATTTTCTCTGATGATTTAGGTATGAAAGGCGCAGGATTTATGGGCAACTTCGTAGAACGTTGTGAGCAATCTCTCAATGCCGGTTGTGATTTGCTTCTACTTTGCAATGAACGTGAAGGCGTAATTCAAGTATTAGATAATTTCAAACTTCAAGAAAAACAACCGCACTTTGAACTACGTCAACAACGTTTACGCCAACTATTCAAACGTAAATCAATCCGTTGGTCTGAACTTGAGGCCACTTCACGTTGGTTAGAAAATCAGAAAAAATTGACCGCACTTCAACAAGATTGGCTCGACTACAAAGCCAAAAATAACTGTTAATTATGCCATCAAGTCATTTACCTTTAGCGTTGCCTTGCCAACATTATCAACAAGGCCATTGTCAGTCTTGCCAATGGTTAGCCTTGCCTTATGTCACGCAACTCGACAAAAAACAACTGCATTTAAAACAACAGCTTGCGTATATTGATTGTAGTCAAACGCAATGGGAATCCCCTTACACTTCTGAATTACAAGCATTCCGTAATAAAGCCAAAATGGCAGTGAGCGGAATGGTAGAACGCCCGATTTTGAGTCACCCACAAAGCACTGTTGATTTAACCGACTGCCCACTGTATCCTGCACATTTTGCTCAAATTTTTGCAGTGTTAAAAGATTTTATCGCACGTGCTGGCTTAGTGCCTTACAACATTGCGAAGCAAAAAGGGGAATTGAAATATATTCTTTTGACCGAAAGCCAAATGGATGGCGGTTTAATGCTACGTTTTGTCTTGCGTTCAGAAACCAAATTACCGCTAATTCAACGTGAATTTGCTGGTTTAATGGCAAAATTGCCACTATTAAAAGTAGTGAGTTTGAATATTCAACCGCAACACGCTGCTATTTTAGAAGGGGAAAAAGAGATTTTCCTTACTGAACAACAAACATTGCCAGAATCCTTTAATAAAATCCCCCTCTTTATTCGCCCACAAGGTTTTTTCCAAACCAATCCCAAAGTGGCGGAAGGCTTATATGGCACCGCACAACAATGGATTAAGGATTTACCCATTACTCGCCTTTGGGATTTATTCTGTGGTGTCGGTGGTTTTGGTTTACATTGTGCAACCGTGTTACAGCAAGCAAATCCCAATAAAGAAATTGAATTAACGGGTATTGAAATTTCAGCTTCAGCCATTGCAGCAGCAACACAATCTGCACAACAATTAGGCTTAAAAAACGTCAATTTCCAAGCGCTTGATGCCAAAAATTTTGCATTTGAACAAAGCCAAACACCTGATTTAGTGATTGTCAATCCACCACGCCGTGGCATTGGGTCAGAATTGGCAAGATTTCTTAATAAATTAGCACCGCACTTTATTCTGTATTCCAGTTGTAATGCAGAAACAATGGGAAAAGATTTAACAGAATTGAGCGACTATCAATTACAAAAAATTCAATTGTTTGATATGTTCCCGCATTCACATCATTATGAAGTGCTGTGTTTGCTCGAACGCAAAACCAAATAGCTTCCCCAACACATAAAAAAACGGTGGAAATTTCCACCGCTCTTTTTATCTCTGATTGACTGAATTAGTCTAAACGTTTAGAAAGTTCTAACCAGTCGGCTTTAAATTCACGACGCATATTGTTGATTGCATCAATAATATCGTGGTGAACAAGTTGTTCGTTTTGAATACCTACGCAGTAACCACCTTTACCTTGTAATAAAAGATCCACAGCATAAACCCCCATACGAGAACCTAAAATACGGTCAAATGCACAAGGTGTACCACCACGTTGAATATGGCCTAAAACTGTCGCACGAGTTTCGTGTTTTACACGTGCTTCAATTTCACGTGCAAGCTCATTTACATCACAAATTAATTCAGTAATTGCGATAATTGCGTGGCGTTTACCTTTGATAATACTACGCTCAATTTGTTGAATTAATTCTTCACGGTTGAACTCAACTTCTGATGCTACGATATATTCACAGCCACCCGCAATACCTGCAGAAATCGCAAGGTCACTACAATGGCGGCCCATAATTTCTACGATAGAAATGCGTTGGTGAGAACTTGAGGTGTCACGTAAACGGTCAATCGCTTCAACTGCAGTTTCAAGTGCTGTTTGGTAACCGATCGTATAGTCAGTACCTGCCACATCATTATCGATCGTACCCGGAATACCAACACAAGGGAAACCGTGTTCTTCGGTCAATAATTTAGCTCCCATATATGAACCGTCACCACCGATAACCACTAACGCCTCGATGCCGTGAGAACGTAAGATTTCCGCACATTTTGCACGTACTGCTGGGTCTTTAAATTCAGGGAAGCGTGCAGAACCTAAGAAAGTACCACCGCGGTTAATCATATCTGATACGCTATAACGGGTAAGTTGTTTAATTTTATTGTGATATAAGCCGTAGTAACCTTCATAAACACCATACACTTCTAAACCTTCAGAAAGTGCCGTACGCACAACACCACGGATTGCTGCATTCATTCCCGGTGCATCACCACCACTGGTCAATACTGCTATTTTTTTAATCATAACTTATACCTTAATTTAAAATAAAAAATAATTCGAAAAACGTCGCTAAGATTACACTATTCAAATGCTCTGCTCTAGCAAATTTTATTAAAAATCGAACTGGATTTGATCTAGTTCGTATTTTCCAATTTTTCAGCCTGAACCACACTGGTTGGCTCATGATGAATAACGATATCAACCTTCTCAAAAGCGGCACGTAAACGTTGCTCCAAATGCGCTGTGATGTCGTGAGCTTCCAGAAAAGAAAGGTGATCATCAAGCTCTAAATCCAGTTGAATAAACTTGACAGCCCCCGATTGTCTGGTTCGCAAATCGTGGAAACCAAGAATACGAGGATCCGATAAAATAATCTTCTCAATTTTCTGAATTTCATTCTCAGGTAATGCGATATCTAATAATAATTGCACCGAATCAAAAGACATTTTCATTGCGCTAATCAAAATATAAACCGCAATAATAACTGCCGCAATTGCATCAACAAGAATAAAACCGTGAACACTTAAAGTCAGAGAAATTAAAATACCGATATTCATTAGCAAGTCGGTTTGATAATGTAACCGATCCGCTTTGATCGCTGGGCTATTGGTTTCAGCAATCACTTTGCCTTGGTAATACACCAAAATACACGTAGCAAAAATAGCAAACAAGGTGATTAATAAACCAATTTCCGTATTTTCTAATGGTTTAGGCTCATCAAGACGATGAATACCTTGCAATAATAGGAATATTGCTGAACCTGAAATAAACGCACCTTGCCCTAATGATGCCAGAGATTCTGCTTTTCCGTGCCCAAAAGAATGGTTGTCATCCGCAGGCATTAACGCAAAACGTAAAATCAGTAAATTCATCAATGAAGCCAATAAGTCTAAGGTGGAATCCACAATAGAGGCTAACATTGTGACAGCACCCGTTTGCCACCACGCAAAACTTTTTACAACAACTAACATCAGTGCAGTAAATACCGCAAAATTTGAGGCTTTTTTTATCTGTGCGGCATATACATCAGCCATTATTGACAACCCCAAGTCCAATCAAGTTTACGCAGTTGTTTAAGTTCCTTTTCCGCAACATATTTTTTCAAATAACGTACGACTTTTTCATTACTCATATTACGAATTTTCTTGGTTTTCGGGACTTTCAAAGAATATTGATACTGCACGAAACCACAATTCAGCATATTTTTGCCTTTTGCGACATCTACCTGCCAATCATTATTTTTAACAGTAGGTTCATAAATAACAAAAGCATATAAAGTATCATTTTTTTCTTGGAATTTAAAATGTTTCACGCCAGTGTTGCTATAAACACGCTTACGCAATGCAATGCGATCTGCCAAACTTTGCTGCATATAATTGCGATCGTGTAATAATTCCACCGCACTTTTCCAGTTTTCTAAACTGTCTTTTTTTTCCAAATAGAAAAAACGTGCCATAGGGCCAAGATCTTGCTGACCGGCAAGAAAATAGGTGTGCTTTTTATGCTCAATTTTTTCTGGCGCAGACAGTTTTGGTGGCGACACACAAGCACTCAATAACAAAGTCAAAAGTGCGGTCAAAATAAAGCTAATTTTTTTCATCTTATTCCGCCAAGTCACGTTTAAATACAAATTCTGTTGCCGTTGAGCTTGTTGCATCAAACCAGTAGCCACCTAAATCAAACTCTTTTAATTGTTCCACATTGGTTAAACGATTTTGAATAATGTAACGGCACATTAAACCACGCGCTTTTTTCGCATAAAAGCTAATCACTTTATATTTGCCGTTTTTATTATCTAAAAAGACAGGCTTAATAATAGTCGCATTCAATTGGCTTTCTTTAACGGATTTATAATATTCATCAGAAGCTAAATTCACTAATACATTATCGCCTTGTGCATCAATGGCTTTTTGTAATGTATCCGTAATGACATTGCCCCAAAACGTATAAAGATCTTTGCCTTTTGGATTAGTTAATTTCGTGCCCATTTCAAGACGGTAAGGCTGCATTAAATCTAATGGTTTAAGCAAACCATATAAACCTGAAAGCATACGCAAATGTTGCTGTGCAAAAAGGACATCCTCTTGCGATAAAGTTTCCACTTCTAATCCCGTGTAAACATCCCCTTTAAAGGCATAAATTGCAGCGCGTGAATTTTGTTCATTGTGTGCTTTTTGCCATTCTGCGAAGCGTGCAAAATTTAAGCCTGCGAGCTTATCGCTAATTGACATTAAAGAGCCGATATCTGCAGGTGAAAGCTGGCGACAAACCTCAATTAATTGTTCGCTGTAATCGGTTAGGTGCGGTTGAGAAAATTCAAATTTTGGCACCGCACTTTCAAAATCTAAGGTTTTTGCAGGTGAAATAATCGCTAACATAATCGTCTTTCCCTATTAAATTGAGGCTAATTGCCACTGAATTGGTGATAAACCTTGCTCGATAAGGTACTGATTGGCTTTTGAAAAATGGTGGCAGCCTAAAAAACCACGATGTGCCGATAATGGTGATGGATGAGGCGCGGTCAACACGCAATGCTTATTACGATCAATAAATTGCCCTTTTTTCTGTGCGTGGCTCCCCCACAATAAAAAGACAATTCTCTCACGTTGCTCATTCAATGCCGCAATCACTTTATCAGTAAAAGTTTCCCAACCGAAATTAGCGTGTGAATGTGCCTTACCTTGTTCAACCGTTAACACCGTGTTAAGCATTAAAACGCCTTGTTTTGCCCAAGGTACTAAATAGCCGTGATTTGGTATTTGAAACCCTTCTATATCTTGAGTTAATTCTTTATACATATTCATTAAAGAAGGCGGTGGCTGAATACCTGGTTTAACAGAAAAGGCTAACCCGTGCGCTTGATTTGGGCCGTGATAAGGATCTTGACCTAAAATGACCACTTTAACTTGATCAAATTCAGTCAGTTGGAAAGCACTAAATACTTCATTCGCAGGCGGATAAACCACAGCTCCAGAAGCTCGTGCTTGATGGACTTGTGCGAGAATATGTTTAAAATAAGGTTGCTCTTTTTCTATCCCAATCACATCTTTCCACGTCTTCATTTTATTCTCCTCTCGACTGAAATGCAGATTATAAATAACCTCTCACAAAATTGATAGTTAGATTGATCGCTCTCCTTACTTAAATGTTAAATTTTTGTTTCCGTTTTGTTAAATAAAAGTTTATTTAAACCATACACTTAACCAATAAATTTGATTTATGTCAAATTTTGAAAATTAACTGATAAAAACACCTTGGTCTATGTCAAAAGAATTTGAAATCATCAAAATATTTGATAAAATTCTGTACAATTCAAACTGATTAACAAATCGCCAAATTAGGAGGCATACAATGATTAAAGGTATTCAAATTACTCAAGCAGCTAATGACAACTTACTTAACTCATTCTGGTTATTAGATAGCGAAAAAGGTGAAGCACGTTGTTTATGTGCTAAAGGCGAATTCGTTGAAGATCAAATCGTTGCAGTAAATGAATTAGGTCAAATCGAGTATCGTGAATTACCGGTTGACGTTGCTCCAACTGTCAAAGTGGAAGGTGGTCAACACTTAAACGTGAACGTATTACGTCGTGAAACATTAGAAGATGCGGTAAAACACCCTGAAAAATACCCACAATTAACTATCCGTGTTTCTGGTTACGCAGTACGTTTCAACTCATTAACGCCAGAACAACAACGTGATGTAATCACACGTACTTTCACTGAAAGTTTATAATTTTTCATTTCCTTTCCATTGAGGATCGCGCCCTTACCTTTTAGGTTAGGGCGTTTTTTTATATAAACGCCACTTTAATACTCTCCCCTTAGAAAGAATTTCAGAATATTTAACCGCACTTCTCAGCTATTGCTAGCGAATAGCATAATATTCAGGTAAAATCTTCCAGTTTAACTTTATCGAATTTTTATACATAAATTGATTTTTTAATATGAAGAATATACGTAACTTTTCTATTATTGCGCACATTGACCACGGTAAATCCACATTATCAGACCGTTTAATACAAACCTGTGGTGGTTTATCTGATCGTGAAATGGAAGCACAAGTACTTGACTCGATGGATCTTGAGCGTGAGCGCGGTATCACAATCAAAGCGCAAAGCGTAACTTTAAACTACACAGCAAAAGATGGCG
This sequence comes from Bisgaard Taxon 46, assembly GCA_049941595.1. GTDB lineage: Bacteria > Pseudomonadota > Gammaproteobacteria > Enterobacterales > Pasteurellaceae > Pasteurella. Next base: position 5,315 of record JBNFNA010000004.1, on the reverse strand, counting down.
AAACTTATCAATTAAACTTCATTGATACGCCAGGACACGTTGACTTCTCTTATGAGGTATCTCGTTCATTAGCAGCTTGTGAAGGGGCATTATTGGTTGTAGATGCTGGACAAGGTGTAGAAGCACAAACCCTTGCAAACTGCTATACTGCAATCGAAATGAACCTTGAAGTAGTACCTATTTTAAACAAAATTGACTTACCTGCGGCAGATCCTGAGCGTGTTGCCGAAGAAATCGAAGATATTGTCGGCATTGATGCAATGGAAGCGGTACGTTGTTCAGCAAAAACAGGGCTTGGTATTGAAGATGTATTAGAAGAAATCGTCCATAAAATCCCGGCACCCGAAGGCGATCCAAACGCACCATTACAGGCATTAATCATCGACTCTTGGTTCGACAACTACTTAGGCGTAGTGTCTTTAGTGCGTATCAAAAATGGTACTTTACGCAAAGGCGATAAGATCAAAGTAATGTCAACGGGGCAATCTTACAACGTTGATCGCCTTGGTATTTTCACCCCAAAACAAGTGGATACCACAGTGTTAAATTGTGGCGAAGTAGGTTGGGTTGTTTGTGCAATTAAAGATATTTTAGGCGCGCCAGTAGGTGATACGCTTACATTACACAACAATCCTGCATCGTCTGTATTACCTGGCTTTAAAAAAGTTAAACCACAGGTTTATGCGGGCTTATTCCCGATCAGTTCAGACGACTATGAAGCTTTCCGTGATGCATTAGGCAAATTGAGCCTGAACGATGCGTCCTTGTTCTATGAACCAGAAAACTCAACCGCACTTGGTTTCGGTTTCCGTTGTGGTTTCTTAGGTCTTTTACATATGGAAATCATTCAAGAGCGTTTAGAACGTGAATACGATCTTGATTTGATTACCACTGCCCCAACCGTAGTTTACGAAGTAGAAAAAACCGATGGTGAAGTGATTTATGTGGACAGCCCTTCAAAACTTCCACCGTTAAATAACATTGCGGAAATTCGTGAACCGATTGCAGAATGTAATATGTTATTACCACAAACCTACTTAGGTAACGTGATTACACTTTGTGTGGAAAAACGCGGTGTACAAACGAATATGGTATATCACGGCAACCAAGTGGCGTTAACTTATGAAATTCCAATGGGTGAAGTGGTTCTTGATTTCTTCGACCGCTTAAAATCAACCTCTCGTGGTTATGCCTCACTAGATTACGGTTTCAAACGCTTCCAAGCGGCAGATATGGTGCGTGTTGATATTATGATTAACGGCGAACGTGTTGATGCCCTTGCGTTAATCGTTCACAAAGACAATGCGCCTTATCGTGGCCGTGAATTAGTGGAAAAAATGCGTGAATTAATTCCACGTCAACAATTCGATATTGCCATTCAGGCGGCAATTGGTAACCACATTATTGCACGTTCAACCGTAAAACAATTACGTAAGAACGTATTAGCAAAATGTTATGGTGGTGACGTAAGCCGTAAGAAAAAACTCTTACAGAAACAGAAGGAAGGTAAAAAACGTATGAAGTCTTTAGGTAACGTTGAAGTACCACAAGAGGCTTTCTTAGCGATTTTACACGTAGGTAAGGATAAATAAGGAACGCACTATGTCGAACGTATTCCTCCTCATCTTATTGGCGGTTTGTTTTGGTTTGTGGAAAGTACTAGACTATTTTGCACTGCCAAACACATTTTCAATTTTATTGATAATTTTAACCGTAGTTTCTGGTGCACTATGGTGCTACCACCGCTTTTCTGTCTTGCCAAAACGTGCAAGACAGATTGCTCGAGCCGAACAACGCTCAGGTAAAACATTAACAGCAGAAGAAAAAGCACAAATCGAGCCGATTTCAGAAGGTTCAGAGTTTTTATCTTCACTGTTCCCTGTGTTAGCTTTTGTGTTGATCTTGCGTTCGTTTTTATTTGAGCCGTTCCAAATTCCTTCACCATCAATGGAACCAACATTACGCATCGGTGATTTCCTTGTAGTGAAAAAATACGCTTACGGCGTTAAAGATCCTGTATTCCAAAATACCATTATCGAAACAGGTAAACCTGAACGTGGTGATATTGTGGTATTTAAAGCACCGACACAACCAAACGTGGATTACATCAAACGTGTTGTGGGTGCGCCTGGCGATAAAGTGTACTACAACGAATATACTCGTCGATTAAGTATTATCTATGGTAAAGATGGTAAAGAATGTACAGAAAACTGCGTACAAAAAGACTTTAGCTACACTGAACCATCAGAAAATCACGAGTTTAGATTCCTCGTGGGACGTGATCATAAGGGTGAATATTTATATGGTCCTTCACCATTAGAATCAACCGAAACAGGCGATGTTTCACACCAAATTCACTGGTACCCAGAACCTATTTCGGAAAGTTTCCGCTACAAAGCGTATCGCTCACAAAATAATTATGTAACTGAATGGGTTGTGCCTGAAGGGGAATATTTTGTAATGGGTGATAACCGAAACAATAGTGAAGACAGTCGTTTTTGGGGATTCGTACCTGAAAAAAATATTGTTGGTAAAGCGACTTATATTTGGCTAAGTTTAGACAAAAAACAAGATCAATGGCCAACTGGAATTCGCTTTGATCGACTATTTACTGAAATTAAGTAGTGATTAATGAATAAAAATTTAGAACGCTTACAACGTAAACTTGGTTATACATTTAACCAAGTTTCTTTGTTAGAACAGGCACTCACTCACCGTAGTGCCTCTGTAAAGCATAACGAACGCCTAGAGTTTTTAGGCGATGCGATTTTAAATCTGACTATCGCAGAAGCGCTGTATCATCAGTTCCCCAAATGTAATGAAGGTGAATTGAGCCGTATGCGTGCAACGCTAGTGCGTGAACCTACCCTCGCCATTTTAGCCAGAGAGTTTGAGCTCGGTGATTATTTATTACTAGGTCCAGGCGAATTAAAGAGCGGTGGATTTCGTCGCGAATCTATTTTAGCTGACTGTGTCGAAGCAATCATCGGCGCAATATCGCTTGATAGCAATTTACCACAAGCAAGCGAGACCGTTTGTCATTGGTATAAAGGCTTATTAGAAGAAATTAAACCAGGTGATAATCAGAAAGATCCTAAAACTCGTTTGCAAGAATATTTACAAGGTAAACGTTTCCCCCTCCCCAGCTACAATGTAGTTGATATTAAAGGGGAAGCACATTGCCAAACGTTTACCGTTGAATGTTATGTGAAAAATATTGACCGCACTTTTATCGGTATTGGTGCCAGTCGCCGCAAAGCAGAACAAGCTGCAGCGGAAAAAATCTTACAAGAATTGGAAAACAAATGAATGAAATGAACACGGCGGACAACGCCAAAACTTACTGTGGCTTTATTGCTATTGTAGGTCGTCCTAATGTGGGAAAATCCACCCTATTAAATAAAATTTTAGGGCAAAAAATCTCGATCACCTCTCGCAAAGCACAAACTACTCGCCATCGTATCGTAGGTATTCATACAGAAGGGCCTTATCAAGCGGTTTATGTGGACACACCGGGATTACACATTGAAGAAAAACGTGCGATTAACCGTTTGATGAACCGTGCAGCAAGCAGTGCAATCGGCGATGTTGATTTAATCATTTTTGTCGTCGACGGCACACATTGGAACGAAGATGATGAAATGGTACTCAATAAACTGCGTGCAGCCAAAGCCCCCGTTGTTCTTGCGATCAATAAAATTGACAACATCAAAAACAAAGAAGAAATGTTGCCATTTATTACAGATCTTTCAAGCAAATTTGACTTTGCTCACGTAGTGCCAATTTCAGCACAAGGCGGTAAAAACGTTGATGAATTAGAGAAAATCGTGCGTAATTCATTGCGTGAAGGTATTCACCACTTCCCTGAGGAATATGTGACTGACCGCTCACAGCGTTTTATGGCATCTGAAATCATTCGTGAAAAATTAATGCGTTTTACAGGTGATGAGTTGCCATATTCTGTGACAGTAGAAATAGAACAGTTTAAGCTAAATGAACGTGGTACTTACGAAATCAACGGATTAATTCTTGTTGAACGTGAAGGCCAGAAGAAAATGGTTATCGGTAATAAAGGTCAGAAAATCAAACAAATCGGTATTGAAGCACGTTCAGATATGGAACGCTTGTTTGATAACAAAGTTCACCTCGAATTATGGGTGAAAGTGAAATCTGGCTGGGCTGATGACGAGCGTGCATTACGTAGCTTAGGCTATATGGACGAATAAACACTTTCTATAAAGAAAATAAATAAAAGCCTGTATCTCTAATCAAGATACGGGCTTTTTTATATGCTTAATTTATCCTAGATAATCCTTCTCTACTCCCCTACTTATTTCAATATAAAAAAATAGGGTTCCATTTACGGAACCCTATGATTTTTCATCTTAGTCAGATTCTATTTATTTAGCGTGTCTTCTAATCACGTTTTGATAAATAGGCTCTTCCTGCGTTTTTTTACCTACTTCTTCATAGATAGTTTCTTGAGAAGAAGTTACTTTTTTCGCTGTGCCTTGTTTAGGGAATTGTAGATCCGCATAAACTGGCTCAGTGTTTGGCACTCGGCTTACCTGGTCAACAATCTTGTCACTTCTGGTTTTCAGTTGTGAATCAGGAATAATTCCTTTATCTAATTGTTGTTTAGGTTTTTGAGCTGTTTTAGGTTTCTCAGCTTTTGTCGGCGCTTTTGGTTTCGCTTTAGCTTGAGTTTTCACCTCGTCATACACAACTTCACCTGATGCTTTATGCGTATTTTTACCTTTCGTTTGATTGAATTGTAAATCTGCATAAACAGGTTCAGTTGTTGGCACACGGCTCACTTGGTCAACAATTTTGTCACTTCTGGTTTTCAGTTGTGAGTCAGGAATAATCCCGCTATCTAATTGTTGCTTAGCTCTTGGTGCTACTTTAGGCTTCTCAGCTTTTCTCGGTGCTTTTGGTTTCGCTTTAGCTTGAGTTTTCACCTCGTCATACACCACTTCACCTGATGCTTTATGCGTATTTTTACCTTTCGCTTGATTGAATTGTAAATCTGCATAAACCGGTTCAGTTGTTGGCACACGGCTCACTTGGTCAACAATTTTGTCACTTCTGGTTTTCAGTTGTGAGTCAGGAATAATCCCGCTATCTAATTGTTGCTTAGCTCTTGGTGCTACTTTAGGCTTCTCAGCTTTTTTCGGTGCTTTTGGTTTCGCTTTAGCTTGAGTTTTCACCTCGTCATACACAACTTCACCTGATGCTTTATGCGTATTTTTACCTTTCGTTTGATTGAATTGTAAATCTGCATAAACAGGTTCAGTTGTTGGCACACGGCTCAC
>JBNFNA010000003.1:0-344176 GCA_049941595.1 Bisgaard Taxon 46 | reverse complement strand
TATGCTTGAATACCTCAACGCATCATAACCATCATAACCATCATAACCATCATAACCATCATAACCACCATAACCCCTTTGTTACTGCTGATGATGGATGAAAAAGGGAGAAAAAAAGACCGCACTTTAAGTTGAAGTGCGGTCTTTTTTTAGAAAGTTTAATATATTAAAGCTATATGTTTAGTTATTTTAATTTCTATATAATAATCTTATATCTATTTATGTAATAAATATTAACAAATTTTATTTTATTAATATTTTCTTAACAAAAAAATACAAATAATTAACTTATTTTCTCCGATGTCTTTTTTTAACTTTAATTTATTTTTGCTGTTTGATTTAATCTTTTCTGAATTAGATTTACTCCAATTGAAATATGATTTAACTATATTTTGCTCAATATTTACAAATACACAGTGATTATTTCTTCTTTTGATATATTTTTTATAAATTTGTTAGCATCAATTTTTATTAAAAAATACTCTAATATTCTTCTACCTTTTAAGAAATTTTTTTAGCCTTCCGATTGGTCGAAAAGTGAACTTAAAACGGCTTTCTTGCTTTCTTTTTATACTTTGTCAGGATAATATCTATCCAATTAAAATTATTTTTATTTACGTTTTTATTTTATTGTCAGGCTTAGTTTACATTAGGAACAAAAGAGAAGATCAAGTATGCAAGACTTACTCAAAAATTGCGATTGCTTAGAAACATCGCGAATTGCGTTTTATTCTCACGATACTATGGGGCTGGGACATATTCGTCGCAATATGTTGCTTGCTCAGTCAGTTTTACAAACCTGTCCAAATACAGAAATTCTGTTACTTTCTGGAGTAAGGGAGTCCGGTGCTTTTAAGCTACCAAAAGGAGCCGATACCGTGACTATGCCAAGCTATTTCAAAACCTCTGAAGGCAAATACATTCCTAACTCTTTAGGTAAAGATATTGATCGTTTAGTTGAAGTCCGCAGACAGATAATTTATTCAACGTTAGATCTATTTGAGCCAGATATTCTGGTGGTTGATAATGTGCCTCGTGGTGCGATGAATGAATTAGACACGATTTTACCTGTTTTGGCGAGCCGAGGTACGCATATTGTTTTAGGATTGCGTGACATCATTGATGAGCCGGAAGCGGTGATCGCACAATGGAAAAAATTGAAAAATCTCGAAATCATTCGTTTATATTTTGATAGCATCTGGGTATATGGTGATCCACACCTATTTGATTTTGTTAAAGAATATAATCTCGATGAAGATATCAAAGAGAAGCTACAATATGTAGGTTATTTGGATCAAACTCGCCGGATGGAAAACCACGGTTTAGATACGGTGATTTCATCAAGTGTTGAATACCCCTACGCACTTTGTGTTGTAGGCGGTGGGCAAGATGGATTTGAACTTGCCAAAACATTTATGCAAGCTGAATTACCAAAAGGTTGGAATGGTTTGCTAATTACTGGTGCATTGATGCCAGAAGCACAACGTAAACAAATTCACGATATGATTGAAAAACGTCCAGAAATTCACGTCGTTGATTTTGTTGCAGAACCTCTCAAATTGATGCAGGAAGCAGAATGCATCATCTCAATGGGTGGATACAATACGGTCACTGAAATTCTTTCTTTCAATGAGCGTGCGCTGATTGTACCACGAATTTCTCCAAGAAAAGAGCAATGGATACGCGCTTCTCGATTAGCCGAGATGGGCATTATTGATTGTTTACATCCTGATTCGCTCACGCCTGAAGCCCTTTCCTCTTGGATGCTAGGGCAGAAAAAACAACGTAATGCAAGGGATGTATTAAGGTTTAATGGATTGGATAACGTCGTTGAGCAAGTCCGAGACATCGTAAACAAAAGACAATCTTCTTAATTTATTTATCCAACTTATTTTTGGAGCTAATTATGGAAAAAATGACTTTAAGCGAATTAAAGCCTATGTATATCGGCTACGTGTTAAAACGTTATCCACGTTTCTCAGAAACCTTTGTTGTTAATGAAATTCTCGCTCACGAAAGAGCGGGTATAAAAATTGATATTTTTGCCTTAGGTCCAGTAATGGAAACTCATTTCCAAGATGGGATCTCTCAAGTGCGTGCTCCAGTAAGCCGTCTTACTGACAAACAACGCAATACAGAAACATTTTGGGCGTTGCTTAATGAAGGGTTTACTAAACTCTCTAATTTTGCTCCTAAATTAGAAAAAGCAAAAGGCACCGTTCACGAAGTTGCTCAGAGTGTTTTGCTTGCGTTAGAAATAAAAAAACGTGGTATTCAACACCTACACGCACACTTTGGTACGCAAGCAACGACGGTTGCAAGACAAGCGGCAATTTTTGCTGATATTACTTACACCTTCACTGCTCATGCTAAAGATATTTATTTCCAGTATGAAGAATCGACTGAGCTTGGGCAAAAAATGCGAGATGCATCCGCAACTGTAACCGTATCTGATTACAACCTTGCGTATTTGCGTGAGCAATATGGCAATGATGCGAAAAGTGCGGTCAGAATTTATAACGGAATGGATCTACGCAAATTCCCTTATCAACCTTTTACTCAAAATAATCATCATATTCTTTCTGTTGGACGCTTAGTTGCGAAGAAAGGCTTTAGTGTCCTATTAGATGCGCTCGCTATTTTGAAACAACGTGGCGTCTCAATGCGCTGCACGTTAGTGGGCGACGGCGGATTGCGTGGACAATTACTTGAGCAAATTGAACGTCTCAATATCCAAGATGTTATTGATATGGTAGGTCCAATGCCTCAGCCTGAAATTATCAAATTTATGAAGTCTGCAAATATGATGATTGCACCAAGTGTTATCAGTGAAGACGGCGATAGAGATGGCTTACCGACTGTTTTATTAGAATCAATGGCGTTAGGTACTCCAGTTATTTCCACACAAGTCGCTGGCATTCCTGAATTAGTACAAGATGGTGTGACGGGTTTATGTGTACCGCCAAATGATCCTGAAGCGTTAGCTGATGCAATTGAACGCTTACTTGATGATCCTGAACTTTGCAAAACCTTGTCTCTCAATTCACGAGCATTAATTGAGCGTGAATATGATGAGGATAAAAACGTTGCAGTATTGCAACAATTATTTAGTGCGGCAATTAATAAGTAAGCCCTACTAACGTCATTTTGCAAATTAAATTTAGTATCAGATAGAAGGGAAAAATTATGCGAGTAGCTTATATTTGTGCAGATCCAGGTATTCCTGTTTTTGGAACAAAAGGTGCATCAGTTCACGTGCAAGAAGTCATCAAAGGGATGCTCAAGCGAGGTTTAGAGGTCATTTTATTTGCTCAACGATTAGGGGGCGAAGTGCCTGAGGAACTGAAAGGCATCCAAGTTCATTCATTACCAACATTATCTAATCATTCTGTCGAAGATCGCGCGCGTGCTGCATTAGCGGCTAATGAAGGTTTAGAAAAAATCTTAGCGGACTCAGGACCATTTGATCTTGTCTATGAACGTTATTCTTTATGGAGCCGCGGTGGGATCGCATTTGCTAAAAAACATCAATGTGTGTCAATTTTAGAAGTGAATGCGCCTTTAATTGAAGAGCAGAAAAAGCACCGTGAGCTCCCTTTAGAAGACGAAGCTCAAGCAGTGGCGGAATATGTCTTCTCTAATGCAGATGCAATGGTTGCGGTTTCACCGGGCGTTAAGCATTATCTTGAAAGCTTTGAAAAAGCAAGAGGCAAAGTTCACGTGATTGCCAATGGTGTTGATCTAGTTCGCTTTGCACCCGCCGCAGAAGAAAATGCAAAACGTTTAAATACCGCAGTTGATTTGGGTGAAATGAATGTTCCTGTTGTCGGTTTTTTGGGCACACTTAAACCTTGGCACGGTGTTTCTGTCTTAGTTCAGGCGTGGTCTATTTTAAGAAAACGAGGTTATAACACCCGTTTACTGATTGTTGGCGATGGTCCGCAATATGACGTGCTTAATGAAGAAATCACAAAATTAGGACTGGCTGAATATGTGCAGTTTACTGGCGCAATTTTGCCGGAAGATGTGCCTCAGTGGTTAGCAAAAATGGATGTGGCAGTTGCGCCTTATCCTTATATGGAACAATTCTATTTTTCACCACTGAAAATTTATGAATATATGGCGGCAGGTTTGCCAATTATCTCAACGCGCGTTGGGCATTTAGAAAGCGTTGTTGATGATAATCACAATGGTCTTTTAGTTGAACCTGATAATCCAGAAAAAATGGCAGATGTGATTGCCCAATTATTTACCGATCCTGTCAAAGCACAGAAATTAGGTATGATGGCCCGTTTGACTGCAGAACAGCAGCATAGTTGGTTGTCTGTTGTCGATCGTATTTTAGAAATTGCACGTGCTTGTCAAAAATAAGCATCAAGTAAATTGATAAATAAGGATCAAAAAAATGGGAAGCAAGTCAGGAAATAAGGGCGCTTGGTGGTCTGTGGCGTATCGACTGAAAGAGTACATTCGACCTGAACGAATGATCGTTTTTGGTTCGTTATGTGCACTTTTAATTGCAACAGGTATGCGCCTTCTCAAACCGTTACCTTTAGCCTTTGTCGTTGACTATGTGTTGCTAGACGTAGTTGATGTGGCAAAAGATGGCGTTAAAAATTCCTCGAATGGTATTGTAGCAACATTATTGAGTTCATTAGATACCACACATTTATTATTTGGTTGTGCCGCAGCTGTGATTTTGATTGCATTATTTATGGCGGGCTCAAGTTACTTAAGTACTGTAGGGCTGGCTTTAGCGGGCAGCAGAATTTTAAGCCGAGTGCGTAATGATCTATTTGCGCATATGCAACGACTGTCTTTACGTTTCCACTCGCAAGCCAGAACCGGCGATCTCACTATGCGTTTAATCAACGATATTGGAATGTTGCGTGAAGCGGTGATTACCGCATTAATGCCGATGTTAGCCAATATTCTGATCCTCGTGGGAATGTTCAGTATGATGATATACATCAACTGGCAACTAAGTGCGGTCACTTTACTCGCAATTCCAATTATTTGGTGGAGCACGGTGCGATCTGGTAAACGTATTCACGAAGTCAGTCGTGCGCAACGTAAAAGAGAAGGCGCATTAGCAGCGAAAGCTGCCGAGTTTATTGGCTCGATCCGTACTGTACAATCCCTTTCTTTAGAAAGCGAAACAATGCGTAGCTTTGTGGGTGACGATCTCGAAAGCCGCAAGCAAAATGTGCAATCCAAAAAATTATCAGCGGGTTTAGAGCGTAGAGTAGATTTGATCGTGGCATTTGTTTCTGCAGCAGTGTTACTGAAAGGTGCATATTCTGTTTTAGCGGGGCAAATGACTCCCGGTGATCTGATTATTTTTATGTCTTATCTCAATAATGCATTCCGTCCAGTGCGTGAATATGCGAAGTACACCGGTAGACTTTCTAAGGCATTAGCGGCGGGTGAGCGTGTAGTGAATTTATTAGATGAGCAACCTGATATCCAAGATAAGCCAAATGCCCCTGAATTATCTGATGTGAAAGGCCAAGTGAGTTTTGAGCACGTGAGCTTTGCTTATAAAGGTAAAGACAGTGACTCGCTTGCTGTGCTTCAAGATATGGATTTTACAATTCAAGCCGGAGAAAGTGTGGCGATTGTAGGGCCTTCCGGTGCAGGTAAATCAACGATTACCAGTTTGCTTTTACGTCTTTATGAAGTGGATAACGGGCGTATCTGCATTGATGGTAAAGATATTCGTGATTACAAAATTGCCAGTGTGCGTGGACAGATCGCCATTGTGCCACAAGATAATTTACTTTTCGGCTTAACGGTGCGTGAAAATATTGCCTTAGGTGCGGTGAATCGAACAGATATTAGCGATGAAGAAATTATTGAAGCAGCAAAACTTGCACAGGCACATAATTTTATTTCGGCATTACCAGAAGGCTATGACACTGTTCTCAGCGAACGTGGTGGGTCGCTTTCAGGTGGGCAAAGACAGCGTATTGCTATTGCACGAGCAGCGATTAATAAAAGTGCAATTCTTATTTTAGATGAACCAACAGTAGGATTGGATCAAGAAAGCGAAACTCAAGTGATTAGTGCGTTAGAGAATTTAATGAAAGGGCGCACAACGATAATGATCACCCACGATTTAGCGCTCGCAGCAAGAACTGATCGCATTCTATTTGTTGATCGAGGTGTCATTGTTGAACAAGGCAACCACCAGCAGTTACTTGAAAAATCGGGTAACTATGCGACTTGGTGGAAAATGCAATTGAGTTAATTTTTGATAAATCATCTCGCTAAAATATAGGTACAAATATGCTGACAAATGCAGATAAGAATATTATTGCAAGGGATACTGCTTTACCGGGGTTAGTCGCCTTATTAGATGGTGATGTGCTACTTAGCACCTTGAAAAAATTGCCACTATTGCAAGACATTGTGCAAGCAGATATTCAATATTTACGCTATAAACCAGCAAACAGCTGCGCTTGTACGGTGCGTGTTAAATGGCAAGATGGCGTGCAAAAATATTTTTATGCCAAAGCATTAACACCAGAACGATTTGAGCAATCTTGGAATAATCCGAAAAGGCAAAAACTCGTCCAACAGGGCGATCCAAATGCGCCATTAGCCATTTTTGATTTATGCATCATCTTATTTCATCCCGCTTATGATCGAGGTATTCGAGCTTTAAAATGGCTTGTTGACAATAAATTACGTCATAAAATTTTATGCGCTTGTTCACTGCCAGAGCTTGAAGATGAAGCCTTGCAAGTTGATGTCTTGCGTTATAAACCTGAGCGCCGTTTAGTGGCAAGAATCCGCCACCATCAAAAAATATTAGCGGTTGTGAGAACCATTAAACAAAGTGACTTTAGTAAAGTGCTTGTTGGAGCTGCATTCGCGACAGCACAAGGTTACGTTAAATTGCTCGGCGTGGAAGGTTCGCTTAATACGGTCATTACAGATTGGCAAGAAGGACAAAGTTTGTGTCCTGAAGAGGCTATGCTTCCATCTGAAAGCTTGATTCAAAAAGTCGCCAGTCAGTTAGCACAAGTTCACAAAGTAGCTTATAAACACCCTTTAAATTACGACGTTAATGATGAAATTCAATCATTAAAAGGCGTACAAAGCACCTTTGGTATTATTTTACCGGAATATAGTTTCTGGTTTGATAGTTTGATATCAAAGGCGGCAAAAGGCTTAGCGGAACAACCTTTTATTTCTACACTGATTCACGGTGATTTTTCTTTAGATCAAGTCGTACTTGGTCAGAATAAAAAAGGCACTGATGAACTTTATCTCTTAGATTGGGACCGTTCAGCCAATGGAAATCCATTATTTGATCTTGCAACGATGCGGGCGAGATTAGAGCTACAAGCCATTGAAGGGGCGTTGCCGGTTTGGCAAGTTGAAAATTTAATGGCGACCTTTTTACAGGCTTATCAAACTGAAACCGAGCTTGACTTAGACGGGCTGCCCTGGTTTGTCGTTTCTGCTATTTTACGTTTAGCGGCAGAACCTTTTCGCAAACGCCATCCCAATTGGGAACAGCACACTTTATTGTTATTGCAACGTGCAGAACAAATTCTCGTTAATTCAGCATTTTTCAACAAAGTGGTTGCAACAAAGCACATTGATTTTGCCTTAGATCCTATTTTGAATACGTTGACAGATAAAGCGCAAATGCAAGAGCTATTGATGTCCGTATTGCCTGAAACGAATCAAGGTAGGCTTGAGTCGACCAAACTGATCCGTTATAAGTTGCAGCGTCGAGCATTAGTTGAATATCAACTTACTACTGAAAATACGAAGCAATGTGTTATTGGAAAATATCGTAGTAAGGGTTTAGATAAACGTTCTTACTACATTCAAAAAGCCCTTTGGGAAAATGGATTTAATCAGACCGCACTTATCAGTGTGCCTGAGCCGTTAGGTACATTGCCAGACCATAAAACGTGGTTGCAAATGAAAGTCAGTGGGCGTTGTATTGGTGATGTGCTTGTGCCTGGAAATCAGCGTTTAGCTTTTTTAGGTGAATCTGTCGCCAAGGCGATCTGTGCCTTGCATAAAAGTGCGGTCGAAAAATTTATAGATTTACCAATGTGGGGACCAGAACAAGAGATTCACATATTGCGTGATCGCTTAATGCAAGCGCAACTTTTATTACCTCAATTTTCTATTCGTATTGCTAATGTGCTGGCTGGCTGCGAAAAGCTCGCAATGAAATTAGCGAATTTCCCTTTTGTCCCAGTACATCGCGATTTTTATCAAGATCAAATCCTCGAGTGCGCAAGCAAGCCGGGGCAAATGGTACTTTTAGATCTTGATTTAGCTTCTCTTGGGCATTCTGCTTTGGATGCCGGAAATTATTTAGCGCATATTCAAGAATTTGCAATCCGCAAATATGCAGATAAAGAGGCTTTATCTGCCCATCAAAATGCGTTTTTAGGCACTTTTTTAACGAGCAATTCAACGACGAATCTACAAGATGTTGAGATTTATACACTACTATCTTTGGCTCGTCATATTTATCTCAGTACACAGTTTCCAGATCGTAAACATACGACAGAAACGTTACTTTCATTATGTGAGGAAAGGCTAACTCTTATTTTATAAGAGCTTGAATTTTATATAGGAGCAAATGTATGAAAATCACAATTGTAGGAGCTGGTTACGTTGGTTTATCTAACGCAATTTTACTGGCACAACAACATAATGTGACGCTATTGGATGTATCAACAGAAAAAGTAAATCTGATTAATAATAAGATTTCACCTATTCAAGATACTGAAATTAGCGAGTATTTAGCCACAAAAGCACTGACATTACACGCCACAGTCGATGCATCAGAAGCCTATGTGGGAGCAGAATATATTATTATTGCAACTCCAACAGATTATGATCCGGTGACGGATTATTTCGATACCAGTTCTGTGGAGTCTGTTTTAGAAGCGGCAATCGCCCAAAATAAAACAGCTTGTTTAGTGGTGAAATCGACGATCCCTGTTGGCTTTGTGTTAAGAATGCGTAAGAAGTTTAATACCGATCGCATTATTTTCTCACCGGAGTTTTTACGCGAAAGCAAAGCGTTATATGACAACTTACACCCTTCGCGTATTGTAGTTGGGGATGACAGTGAGGCAGCGAGAAAATTTGCACAAATCCTACGTGATGGTAGTCTTGAGCCAAATACGCCAATTTTGTTGACGAACCCAACAGAAGCAGAATCTATCAAGTTATTTGCAAATACCTATTTAGCACTTCGCGTGGCGTTCTTTAATGAATTAGATTCTTTCGCGTTAAACTTTGGCTTAGATGCAAAACAAATTATTGATGGCGTGTCTTTAGATCCACGCATTGGCACACATTATAATAACCCATCTTTTGGTTATGGCGGTTACTGCTTGCCGAAAGATACAAAACAGTTATTAGCCAACTTCCAAAATATTCCACAAAATTTAATTAGTGCGATTATTCAGTCAAACTCAACACGTAAAGACTTTATTGCTAATGACATTTTGAGTAAAAAGCCAAATGTGGTTGGTGTATACCGTCTTACGATGAAAGCCGGTTCTGATAACTTCAGAAGCTCCAGTATTAAAGGTATTATGCGTCGCTTAAGTAATGCTGGTGTGAAATTAGTTGTCTATGAACCTGAATATAAGGATGAGAAATTTTTTGATGCAGAGTTGGTCAAAGACCTTACTGAATTTAAGCAAAAAGCCGATATCATTTTGGCGAACCGCATTACAAATAATCTTGATGATGTATTGGACAAAGTCTATTCAAGAGATTTAAAAGGCAGCGATCTTTAAGCATCTAACTTACAGGATTTAGAAATGGAAAAGCCGACTTAAAGTCGGCTTTTGTGCTTAATGCTGTTTATCAATGGTGCCTAGGGCCGGACTCGAACCGGCACACCCGAAGGCGGTTGATTTTGAATCAACTGCGTCTACCAATTTCGCCACCCAGGCAGTATTGATAAACATCATTAAGATAGGTCGGTATTATACCTTTTCATTTTAAGCTGACAAGTAAAAAATTTTACTCGTTATTTGATTGTATTTATTTTCGCCATTATATCCCCTCATCCTCTAATAATACTCCATATTCTGTATAAGTTATTATGTAATAAAGAGAACTACTTCACATTTTATGCAAAAAGTGCGTAATTTATTTTGAAAAAAAATTAATTACAAATATAATTAAGAACTATTATCAATTTTAATAAAAGTGTGATTCAGTCCTGAATCACTTCTCAATTGGAAAGGTAAAATTACTATGTTAAAAGAGCAGCTTGCAAGCTATATCGAAAAAAATCCTTTAGCTATTACATTAGATATGGCGGCACATTTTGAAAAACCAGAAGGTGAAATTTTATGTTCACTTCCAGATCAATTTGTTCGCGTATTTTCGGGTGAAAGAGCGGAAGAAATTTTAGCAGAAATTAGTGGTTGGGGCATTTTTACCACAATTATTGAGAAAGAAGGTTCAATCTTTGAAATTAAAGATCGTTTTCCAACAGGTATCGTGGGCAGAGGCTACTACAATCTGAATATGAAAGGTGAAGAAGGCACATTGCACGGTCACCTTAAACTAGACAATATTGCGAAGATTGCTTTTGTTAGCTTGCCTTTCCGTGGCAAAGAAAGCTACAACATTGCATTTATTGCAAATAATAATCAAACCATTTTTAAAGTGTATTTAGGTCGTGATGATGAGCGTAACTTGTTCCCAGAACAAGTAGAAAAATTTAAGCAATTCATCTAATTACAGTTATAAAGGAAGAAAAATGACAACTAATCGTCAAGAAGTATTACAAAATCGTTTAGGACCAGAAATTCAAGAGTTAAAAGCACAATCTAAAACTTTGATGCTTGCAACCGTTGGTGCAGATGGTAATCCAAATGTGAGCTATGCGCCTTTTGCTATTAGTAATGGTGAGTATCAAGTTTTTATATCAACAATTGCACGTCATGCGCGCAATTTACAAGAAGTGCCAAAAGTTTCATTGATGTTAATTGAAGATGAAAGTAAGAGCCGCCAGATTTTTGCACGTCGCCGTTTATCATTTGATGCTGTTGCGCGCGTTGTGGAAAGAGAAACGGAAGAATGGAAAGCTGGAGTTGAAGCACTAAAAGCCCGTCATGGAGAATTAATGGATGAACTGTCCCGCATGAAAGACTTCCATTTGTTTAGTTTTAAACCATCACAAGGATTATTTGTAAAAGGTTTTGGCCAGGCATTCCAAGTAAGCAATGATGATCTTGTTAGTTTTGTTCATCTAGTGGAAGGTCACCAAGAATCATAATCATCCATACTTTTTAGGGTATTTATTTAAGGATAGAAAAATGCATATATCAAATCGAACCATTAAATTTTCAGCAATTACCTTAGCGTTATTTAGTTATTGCGGAGCAACCTTAGCAGATGCTGAGAAAAATACAGCGGAAGAGCTTGATACAATCACTGTGACTTCACAACAAGATGAAATCAGTGTGAAAGATAAAAAAGTTGGCGAAACTATTAAGACATCGAGTCAATTAAAGCGTCAACAGGTACAAGATAGCCGAGATTTAGTGCGTTATGAAACAGGTGTTACAGTTGTTGAAGCAGGACGCTTTGGTTCGAGTGGTTATGCAATTCGTGGTGTGGATGAAAACCGTGTTGCGATTACGGTAGATGGGCTTCACCAAGCCGAAACGCTTTCTTCTCAAGGATTTAAAGAATTATTTGAAGGCTACGGCAATTTTAACAATACGAGAAATAGTGTAGAAATTGAAACTCTTAAACAAGTATCAATTAACAAGGGAGCTAGTTCCGTTAAAGCAGGTAGTGGTGCTTTAGGTGGTGCTGTTATTTTTGAAACTAAAGATGCCCGAGATTTATTAACAGAAAAAGATTGGCACCTTTCTTATAAAAAAGGCTATAACTCCGCAGACGATCAATATTTAGATACCTTCACTGTAGCTGGTCGTTATAAATGGTTTGATGCATTAGTGGTAAAAACAAACCGTGATGGTCATGAATTAGAAAATTTCGGTTATAAAAATTATAATCCTCTAGTGCAAGGAAAAAAAAGAGAGAAAGCCGATCCTTATCAGATAGAAAAAGATAGTACATTGATAAAGTTTTCTTTCTCCCCAAATGAAAATCATCGTTTCACTGTTGCATATGATGATTTTAAAAATAAATCGAACGGACATGATTTTTCTTATGTATTAAATGATGGTTCTGAAATCAATTTCGATAAACAGTCTCTTCGTCATACGAAAGATAAGAGTACAAGACGTAATTTAGCATTTAGCTATGAGAATTATACAAATACACCTTTATGGGATACTTTAAAGATAGCTTATTCTGAACAAAAAATTACCAATAGAGCAAGAACAGAAGATTATTGTGATGGAAGTAATTGTAATGATATTGCAAATCCATTAGGTCTTGATGTTAAGAATGGAGAAATTGTGGATAAAAATGGAGATCCTGTTAGATTAAAATTACATGAGGCAGAGGTGCATTCTCCTACTATTGGTACTTATACAGTAAATACACAGCACGTAGTAGATAAAAATGATAAGCCTTTTGAACAGGGAACTGCGTTTAACGGGAAAAGGGTAAGAGAATTTTGGTTTGATTGTTCAATTTTTAATTGTGAAAAACCTATATCTGTTTATAAATATCGGTACGCAAGTGATGAACCCGTAAAAGCAGAGGTAAATTTAACTACTAAACAGGAATTTAATGGTAAAACCTTTGCAACAAATCCAACTCGCTTATATGGAAAAGATGAAACTTGGATCACTATCCCTAATTCCCCTGGTTATTTAAAAAACTTTTGGCGTGAGCGAGATTTAAATACAAATTTAAAACAGTTAAATCTTGATCTTACTAAACAATTTACAGTATTTAATATTGAAAACAATCTTGAGTACGGTGGTGCTTATAGTAAAAGCAAAAAGGAAATGATAAACAAAGAGGGTTATTATGGACGTAATCCTCAGTGGTGGGTAACAGCTTTTCCTGGCGTTAAGGACGATAAATCAATTAAAACCTGCGAAGATCTTAGCTATAACCCTTGGACACTTTGTCCAAAAACTGAGCCAGTGTTTTCTTTCTTAGTACCAGTGGAAGCGAAAAATGGTGCGATTTATTTTAACAATAATATGAAACTTAATGATTCATTAAGTTTTGAGTTAGGATATCGTTATGATCGTACTAAATATCAGCCACATTATGTTGTAGGAGTTACACCGAAAATTCCAAGTGATATGGTAGCTGGATTAGCCAAAAATTTTGAACCTCCTTATAAAAAGAAAGAGGTTCCAGTTATAGGAGATAGTCCAAAGTGGTGGGATTATGATAAGAAAATGGATGATCCAAAATATAAGGCTGATTTAGTAGAATGGAATAAGAAAAATACTGAGAGGAAAGCAATTATCGAAGAAAATAAATCTGTTGATGAAAAAAATAAATTAGCTCGTCATCAAGCAAATATTGATGCTTTTGCACAACCGAAAAAATATTCGGCAACATCTTATTCTTTGACCTCCACTATTGATCCATCTGATAATTTTAGAGTTCAATTAAAGTATGCAAAAGGCTTCAGAGCACCGACATCTGATGAAATTTATTTCACATTTGTACATCCTGATTTTACTATTTTACCAAACTTAGATTTGAACAAGGAAACATCTAAGACAGGAGAAGTGGCGTTTACGTTACATGGTCAGATGGGATTCATTAGTACCAGTCTTTTCCGTACAAAATATGATAATTTTCTTGATTTAGTTTTTGTCGGTTTAAAAGATATAAAAAATGAACATGGTGGAGAAGCTACTGCAAAAGATGTGCCAATTTATCAGAACCGTAATATGCAAGATGCTAAGGTAACTGGTATTGAAGTTAATTCAAGATTCAATGTAGGTTATGCCTTTAAAGCATTAGAGGGGCTTAATCTTAGTTATAAGTTTACTTATCAAAAGGGTAAAATGAATGGTAATATCCCAATTAATGCTATTCAACCTAAAACAGCTATTTATGGTGTGGGGTATGATCATAAAAGTGGAAAGTTTGGTGTAGATTTACTTGTTACGCAGGTTGGCAGTAAAAAAGCACGTGATACTTATAATATGTTTTGGGAAGCGCAAAAAAATAAAGAGGTAGAGGCGAATATTCCTGAAAAAGATCGTATTGTAAAAGACAGTACCCAAAGATGGCGTAGTAATGCGTATACATTATTCGATGTGATTGCTTATGCGAAACCAATTAAAAATGTGACTTTACAGTTTGGTGTTTATAATCTGACGAATAAGAAATATTTAACTTGGGATTCAGCTCGTTCAATTCGTCCATTTGGTACAAGTAATTTAATCGATCAGCGTACAGGTGCCGGTATAAACCGTTTCTACTCACCTGGTCGCAATTATAAATTAAGTGCTGAAGTTACTTTCTAATCTTAAAAGCCTGCGAATGCAGGCTTTTTCCTTGAAAAGTGCAGTGCTTTTTCGCAAAGATTTATTGCTTTTCTGTCAATCAATGCTAAAATTCACATTCCTTTGTCGTAGCTGGATTAGAGATCGGCTATCGATGTATTTTAAACTTAACTTTTAGGAGTTATCAAATGTCTCTAAGTACAGAAAAAAAAGCAGCAATCGTTGCTGAGTTTGGTCGTGATGCAAAAGATACTGGTTCATCAGAAGTGCAAATCGCATTATTAACTGCACAAATTAACCACTTACAATCTCACTTTGCAACACACAAAAAAGATCACCACGGTCGTCGTGGTTTATTGCGTATGGTTTCTCGTCGTCGTAAACTTTTAGATTACTTAAAACGTACTAATCTTGAGCTTTACACTTCAACTATCGCTCGTTTAGGTTTACGTCGCTAATTTTTATTAGGATTTATACCAAACAAAAGCCCCTGAAACTATTCAAGGGCTTTTTGTTTATCACAATTTTTATAAGCCTAACGCATATTTTAAGGCTTGTTTTTTCAGTGGCGTGGCTTTATTCGCTGCAAACAAGGCAAGATTGCGTGCAATTTTCAAAGGCAGAATGTCTTCTTTAAATGCCTTGTAAAAAATGTCCATTCCTGATTGCATTAGCAAATTATCTGGCTTGCGTTTGCGTTCATATTTAGCGAGTATCTTATCGCTTGCAAAATCTTCGCCATTTTTTACCGCACTTTCTAATACTTCAAGTAATGCTTTCACATCTTTAAAGCCTAAGTTTACGCCTTGTCCTGCAAGCGGGTTAATTGTATGTGCTGCATCGCCGACTAATACGATCCCTTGTTTGAAATAATCCTGTGCGTGGCGACGTGTTAGCTCAAAGCTATTCGCACTTTGTACGTTGACTTTGCCTAATCTGCTCGGGAAATGCTGCTCGATTTCTTCAGCCAATTTTTCTGGTGAAAGTTGTTTGAGTTCACGAATACGTTCTGGCGAGTCATACCACACTAAGCAAGCGTTATTGCCTAATAGGGGCAAAAAAGCACGAGGACCAGATGAGTAGAATTGCTGCCAAGTGATATCTTGTTGTTCAAATTCAGTGGTCACTGTAATCAACATACAAGTTTGACGATATTGCCAGCCTGTAAGCCCGATGCCTGCGATGCTACGGAGCTTTGAATTTGCACCATCTGCTGCGATTACAAGTGGTGCTTGATAGGCTTCACCATTCGCTAAAAAAATCTGCCAATTTTCACCGCACTTTGCGATTTGTTGAATGGGGGAAATGGTCGTTTTAATATTCTCGATGGTGGAAATAGCTTGCCATAAGCCCAATTGGATCAGATTATTTTCCACCATAAATCCAAGTTCAGGTAAGTTGAGTTCTTGACTATGAAAATAGGTTGAGAAACCATCAATTTCCCAGGTTTCTAATGCACGATACGGGCAAACTCTTGTGTTTTCAATGTATTGCCACGCATTGAGTTGAGTTAATAGATTGACAGAGGCAGCACTGATCGCTGAAATGCGAAGATCATAAGGGGAATTCGGGACGAATTCTGGCAAAGGTGCGTGTTCGATAAGTTGCACGTTTCGTCCTTGTTGCCCTAAGCCTAAGGCACAAGCTGCACCAACCATACCGCCACCAACAACGATAATTTCTTTTTGTATGACTTCCATTAGGTGTTCCTTTTCTTTTTTGAGGCTTATTCTACCGCCAAAGAGGAAAATTCAAAAGAAATCTCTTTTTTAGCTAGCCAGCATAAGGACAAGCCTGTAAAATAGCCAGTCAAATTTTTATAGGCTAACTGAATTTTTAAACGATATGACGCAAAAATTACATATTAAAACGTGGGGCTGTCAGATGAACGAATACGATTCATCAAAAATGGCTGATTTATTGAATAGCACTCACGGCTTAGAACTTACAGAAATTCCAGAAGAAGCAGATGTGTTATTGTTAAACACTTGCTCAATTCGTGAAAAAGCACAGGAAAAAGTATTCCACCAATTAGGCCGTTGGAAAGAATTGAAAAAGCAAAAACCAGGTTTGGTGATTGGCGTTGGTGGTTGTGTAGCTTCACAAGAAGGCGAGCATATTCGTACGCGTGCGCCTTATGTTGATATTATTTTTGGACCACAAACATTGCACCGTTTACCTGAGATGATCAACCAAATTCGTGGTGGTAAAAGTTCGGTGGTGGATGTGAGTTTCCCTGAAATTGAAAAATTCGACCGCTTGCCTGAGCCACGTGCGGAAGGCCCAACGGCTTTCGTTTCGATTATGGAAGGCTGTAATAAATATTGCTCTTTCTGTGTAGTGCCTTACACCCGTGGTGAAGAAGTAAGCCGCCCAGTAGACGATGTGTTATTTGAAATTGCACAATTAGCAGAACAAGGCGTGCGTGAAGTGAATTTATTAGGCCAAAACGTAAACGCATATCGTGGTGCAACACACGATGATGGTATCTGTACTTTCGCAGAATTGTTACGTTTAGTGGCGGCAATTGATGGTATCGATCGCTTACGTTTCACAACAAGCCACCCGATTGAGTTTACTGATGATATTATTGATGTTTATCGTGACACACCTGAGCTCGTGAGTTTCTTGCACTTACCAGTGCAAAGTGGTTCAGACCGCGTGTTATCAATGATGAAACGTAACCACACTGCATTAGAATATAAATCGATCATCCGTAAATTAAGAGCGGTGCGTCCAGAAATTCAAATTAGCTCTGATTTCATCGTAGGCTTCCCAGGTGAAACCGCAGAAGACTTTGAGCAAACAATGAATTTAATTGCACAAGTGAATTTTGATATGAGCTTCAGTTTTATCTATTCTGCACGTCCTGGCACGCCAGCTGCAGATATGCCAGATGATGTGAGCGAAGATGAGAAAAAGCAACGTTTATATGTGTTGCAACAACGCATTAATAACCAAGCTGCGCAGTTCAGCCGTGCGATGTTAGGCACGGAACAACGTGTGTTAGTTGAAGGTCCATCGAAGAAAGATTTAATGGAATTGACTGGCCGTACAGAAACTAACCGTATCGTGAACTTTGTGGGTACACCAGATATGATCGGTAAGTTTGTAGACATTAAAATCACCGATGTATTTACCAACTCATTACGTGGTGATGTAGTGCGTACTGAAGATCAAATGGGCTTACGTGTTGTTCAATCACCACAAGCAGTGATTAACCGTACACGTAAAGAAGATGAGTTAGGTGTTGGTCGTTATCACGCTTAATCATTGTCTATTCATATTTTAACCGCTCAAGAGTTTCTCAAGAGCGGTTATTTTTTATGGAAAATTTTTTATAAATTGACCGCACTTTTTATTTTCTCATTTTATTGTGAATGGCTTGAGCTCTGGTATTTACTGCTTTTCTCTTTATTTCACTTCATTAATAAATAGCTAAATTTTGCTTATTTATCAAAAATCTATCTTTTGTTTAATGTTATGTTAATTATTTGTTGTTTTTTGTACATAAATGGAGATTTATTTCACTTTTAAAACAAAATTTGTGACCGCACTCTAAATATAGGCATCTCGTTCTTTACTCCATTTTATAAGGCGGTTAGTTTAAATGTGCTTGTTTTTACAGCATTTTTATTTTTCTTTTAGATTGAGGTGATTATGAAAAAATTTAGCCCTAGTCTTTTAACACTTGCTATCTCAAGTGTTTTACTAACATCAACATTCGCATACAGCCAGATAGACCCCAAGGATAAAGACAGTCTTGGAGTGAAGGAACAGACAGAAAGCTTTTTATTCCATCAAAGCTTGAAAGAGCAGGGGAGTGACAATGTTCCAATCTGGCGAATCCCTTCTTTACTCAGAACCAAAGACGGTGTGTTGATTGCGGCAGCAGATAAACGCTGGCAGCACCGTGGAGACTGGGGGGATATCGATACTGCAATCCGTATTAGCCACGATGATGGAAAAACGTGGGGGAAAATTACGACGATTTTGGATTTGGCATCGCAAAATATTGGTAAGTCACCTGCTGCAACAGCAGATATAAACCCTTGGGGAATTAGAAAAAGTAACAAAGAGAAAGATAGAACCTTTAGAAATTCAGCATTTTTAATTGATGCTCAGATGCTTCAAGATAAGCGTAATGGACGTATTTTTCTGGCGGTAGATATGTTTCCTGAAAGTACTGGTTTATCTGGCAAAGATGATAATGGTGTAACTGAATATGGAAGTGGATATGTAAACATTGATGGTAAATATTATCTTCAGCTGAAAGATGGTAAGACAACTTATACATTAAGGGAAAATGGCGAGGTATTTGATAAATATAATCAGAAAACAGCTTACAAGGTTGTCACTCAAGGAAGTTTAGAAAAGAATTATAAAAACCTAGGTAATGTTTTAGATGGAAATAATAAGGTATTAGGGAATATTTATCTTAAAAAATCAGGTAATAATGCTTCAGTACCCTTCACTGCACCTTCCACTTCTTACTTCTGGCTAACTTATTCCGATGATAACGGAAAAACTTGGGCTAATCCTGTAGATTTAACACCTCAAGTGAAAAAAGATTGGATGCGTTTCTTTGGTACGGGGCCTGGTGTGGGTATTCAAACTAAGAATGGGAATTTACTTTTGCCAGTTTATTATATCAACCGTCAGAATAGGCAATCTTCAGCATTAATTATTAGTAAAGATGGTGGTAAAACCTGGGACTTGGGGCAAAGTCCAAATGATGATAGGGATGATTTGCGGGGGCAAACTTCTGAAACATTGAGCTTTGATAATGGTGGTAAGCAATTAACGGAATCTCAATTAGTAGAGTTAAATAATGGCCAAATAAAATTATTTATGCGCAATACTAGTGATAAGGTAAAAGTAGCAACATCCCACAATGGGGGCTATACATGGTCTAAAATTGAAGATTTAGAAATACCACATTCTTATTCTCAAATATCAGTAATTCGCTATTCCAAATTGATTAATGGTAAAGAATACATTCTATTATCAGGCTCTTCTAAAGAATACTATAAAACAGGTAGAGATGTTGGCAATGCTTGTGACGATTGCAGAGTGGATGGAAAAATTTATTTAGGGGAAGTTCAAGCTAACGGTGATATAAAATGGGACAAAGCTAAGTTAGTTAGAGATATTTATAGTAAAGGAAAATCTAATGGAAAAGCTAATGGCTACGTTTATAGCTCAATGGCAGAACTTGGGGATGGTAGCATTGGTTTAGCTTATGAAAATAGCACAGAATACCAAACTATTATGTACCTCCCAATCGCAATGCAGGAATTTTTCTGGAAAGATGGGAAAGTCTTTAGTGATATTCGCCAAAAAGAACCTCTAGTTTTCAAATATGTAGATAGTGATAATTTAGAAAAAATCGGTGATGGTGTTGCGATTAAGCGTGGAGAAGGTGAAAGTAAAGGGGGTATTAAAGTCAGTGAAGGTTTGTTAGTTTTAGATCAGAAAACAAAAGATGGTAAAAATAAAGCCTTTACGACATTAACCCTCAATAACTCTGGTATTGTTCAAGTGAACACTGAACAACATATTGATCAATTAGTTGTAAATAAAGGCGCGACTGGCTATTTGCAATTCAACGTCACTGATACAAATACACCTAAATTAGTAATTAACGATGTAGAAGCTAATGGGAAACCTGTTGTTGTCAAAGTCAACTTACAGAAAAAACTCCAACCAAATACCAAGGGCTATTATCACGCACAAGGTGAAGAGCTTATTAGCTATAAAGATGATGGTGCGACTCAATTTCAGCTAGTAAATGGCGATATTTCTGATGGAATGTATGTTTATACTGTCGCAACTGTGCCTCAACCTAGCGTTTTCCGCACAACCACGACACCACATTCACTTTATATCACCAATAAATTAGTGACAGCAGATGGCAGACCTGTATCAACAGTTGCACCATTAACTGTGCCAAAAGTGATTAATGCTCGTCCGCTAGTGAATCCTGTTTTAGCTTCTTATTTAAGTAGCAGCCTTGCAATAGGCCAAGTGAGCAATCAAGTTCAACATAGCTTTATGCAAGAGTTGGATATGCTACAACATAAAGATCGCTCACTCTTTGTGAAATATCTTGATGGTCAACAAAAATATGTGAATAACTTAGGATTTGTTGATTATGGTTACCATTTTGATACGCATTACAAAGGCGTAATGTTAGGTGGCAAATTGTGGCAATCGGCGCAAAACAGTAATGCGCTCTATATTGCGATGAATAAAATGCAATATAAAGTTAAGCCAATAGCAATTGATGGTGAAACGCAAGCTAAATACCATAGTTGGGGGGTAAATGCGAATTGGCATTCAACACTTTTAGATCATATTCAGCTTGATGTATCTGCGGGTTATCAAACACATAAAGGTGATATTGCTAGCGTGAATGAGTCATTGAAAGGTCGAAGCGTGAATGTTGGGGCTGATATTGGCTATCGCTTTGCGATTAACGAAAGTGTAAGTTTGACACCATATACTGGGCTACATTACTTACAAACGAAGCTCTCAAATTTAAGTGATACAGCACATAATGTGGATATTCGTTTTAATCAACTGAAAGCAACAAAAACGAATGTTGGCTTGGATGTTGCGTATAAATTGCCTAAATTTGAGGTGAAAGGTCATATTTCTTATGACTTCTATCGTCAAAACAAAGCTGGAATTTGGGTTGATAATGTAGCATATAAGCAAGGTAAATTAGCAAATACGTTAAATGTAAGTGCACAATTAAGTGCGAATATTACGCCTAACTTGAGCTTATCTACCGATGTAGGTATGCAACAAGCTGATAAAAAAGCGCAATATGCGCTAGGTGTGAGCGCAGCTTATCACTTTTAATTAACCTTTTATTCGTCATCTCATCAAAAGTGCGGTGGATTTTCTTAAGATTTTGAAACTGATAGAAAATAGACCGCGCTTTTATTTTTCTTATTAGGCTACTCTAAAATACAATAAGTTTTTCATTGCTTTTTTGTAAAGGATATATATCATATTCGAAAAATTTCTAGGTTATTTGAGGTGATTGGAATGTATACATCAAATTTTTCTAACTTGTTGCTAAATGTAGATAGTTACAAAGCATCGCATTGGTTGCAATATCCACCGAATACAGAATACATTTCTTATTATATTGAAGCGCGTGCTGGAAACTTTGATGTACTTTCTTTTGGTTTACAGGCGTTTATCAAAGAATATTTACTTAAACCAATTACGCAAAGTGATATTGATGAAGCTGAAATTGTCCTGACGGCGCACGGACTTCCGTTTAATCGCCAAGGATGGCAACGTTTATTGGAAAAGCATCAAGGCTTATTACCAATTAAAATTGAGGCAGTGCCAGAAGGGACGGTTTTACCTGTCGGAAATGTTGTGTGTCAAATTGTAAATACTGATCCTGAGTTTTTCTGGCTAGCTGGCTATTTAGAAACCGCATTATTACGTGCGATTTGGTATCCCTCTACTGTGGCGAGTGTATCGTATTTCTGTAAACAAAAAATCAAAGCAGCATTAGAAAAATCTGCTGATAGTTTGGATAGTATTGGTTTTAAATTACACGATTTTGGTGCGCGTGGTGCTTCAAGCCTAGAAACTGTAGCTTTAGGTGGCTTAGCGCATTTAGTGAATTTTATGGGAACAGACAGTGTGTCAGCACTTGTGGCAGCAAGACGTTGGTATAACGCTACTACGATGCCTGCTTTTTCAATTCCTGCCGCAGAGCACAGCACAATGACTTCTTGGGGGAAAGATCGAGAAGTTGATGCTTATCGTAATATGGTTGAGCAATTTGCCGGCGAAAATAAAATTTATGCAGTTGTATCAGATAGTTACGATCTCTGGAACGCTTTAGAAAATATTTGGGGTGGTGAGTTAAAAGCGTTAGTGGAATTAAAAGGTGGTACGTTAGTTGTTCGCCCAGATAGCGGTGATCCCATCGAAGTGGTTTGTCGTACATTAGAAATTTTAGCGGAAAAATTTGGCACGAAAGTGAATAGCAAAGGCTATAAAGTCCTACCTGATTGCGTGCGTATTATTCAGGGAGATGGGATTAGTATAAATTCTCTTGGCAAAA
The DNA here is from genome assembly GCA_049941595.1 of Bisgaard Taxon 46. Classification (GTDB taxonomy): domain Bacteria; phylum Pseudomonadota; class Gammaproteobacteria; order Enterobacterales; family Pasteurellaceae; genus Pasteurella. The sequence goes on along the minus strand of JBNFNA010000003.1, from coordinate 321,667 downwards.
TCCTTGATGCCATTATGGCGCGCGGTTTTAGTGTTGAGAATGTTGCTTTTGGTATGGGCGGAGGACTATTACAACAAGTTAATCGTGATACGATGAGCTGGGCAATGAAAGCAAGTGCGGTCAAAATTGATGGCGAATGGCGTGATATTTATAAAGACCCAATTACAAGCCAAGCCAAACGTTCGAAAAAAGGATTATTAGCATTAATTAAGCAAGGTGAGCATTGGGAAACAATTAATCAAAACCAATTGGCTGATCAAATAAATCAATTACGCCCTGTGTTTGTTAATGGAAAATTATTAGTGGATGATGATTTTGACACTATTAGAAAACGTGCTGAAAGTTATTTATTAAAACCTTAATATTGAATATTTATTCAAATTAATCTTTATTAAGCCGCAACTTTGCGGCTTTTTTATATTATTTTATTTCTATATTTTATCTTTTTTAAATTTTAATAATTCAATTGTATATTGGTGCTGTTTGTTAAATTTTATTTACGCTGCTGTTTTTATTCTATTCGCGTAGAGCAAAAGTAGCTCAATTGGAAATAAATTATATTATTTAGTGATGAAAAATAAATTCATCCTTATATAATCTTGCGAGCATTATATTTTTATAATTTTTTTATTCAAATTGAAGGAACAAAAATGAATAAAGTAACGTCTATGACAAAATTGTCAATTTGTATTGCCTTAAGTGTAGCCTCTTATTCAGCATCAGCTGCAACCTCTACTCAACCTGCCAAAGCACCTGAAAATCTTGCTCAAAATGTTAGTAATCTTGTTTATCACAGTGCCCAATTGCCTGTTGTTGCTTATAAACATAAAGAGATTATTGGCAAATTATTACGTGGAGAAGTTGTAAATCCTTCTGATGGCTTATTTGGTGCATTCTTAAGTGGAACAGCAAGTTTATTAAATGGTGATTTAGGAAAATTAATTAAATTATCAGGTGATTTTGGACCTCATTTTAAAGGTATTCAAGATAATGCTTATGCTATTAAATCTTCAGTGGAAAAAAGCTTGCCAGGTGCAGTTGTAAATTTAATCTCAAATACACCAAATCAAATTTATACTACTGTAAATAGTACTTTGGATTATGTTGCTGATGCGGCAGTTGAGAGAAGTAAAGAATATCAGGAAGAAAAAAAGAAAGCTGAAGAAAATAATAAAAATCTTTTAAGCAGAATTGCTTCACTTGATAGTAAAACTAAGGAAATTGAAAGAAAAAATCAAAGCCTAGAAAAAGCTAACAAAGCTTTAGAAATTAAAAGTGCAGAGTTAGAGCAATTAAAAAAGGATCTTGAGAATGCTAAAGAACAGTTAGAGATCATCAAACAAGCTCAAGAAACTAGTAACGCAGCACAAACTGAAACAATAGCAAAGGTTGGAGAAGAACCAACTACTGCGGTTGAACCTAAATCAGCGGGAGAAAATGTTGCTGAAAAAGAAAAAACAGCATCAGTTAATACGGCTGATAGAAATACAAAAGTCCAAGCATTAGCTGCAGTTCAATTAGCAACTGTTCAACATATAGCTAACAGTGCACAAGATCTCGCAGCAGTCCGTAACGATGTAGCAAAATTGCAGTATAAGTATCATCAGCTACAAAATACTGTACAAGAAAATAGAAATGTAAGCAGCCGTGGCATTGCAAGCATTGCTGCAATGGCAAATATTCCAGTGCCAGCAGTTGCCGGGAAAACCACTATTGGTGCTGGTGTAGGGCATTTTGATAGCAAAAATGCGATTGCAGTGGGGGTATCTCGTTATTATGAAAATGGCACTGCGGTGAAAGTGTCATTTGGTACGGCGGGTTCAAATGTTGCAGTTGGTGGCGGTGTATCTTACTCGTTCTAATTTAAACATTTTGAGATAACAAAAAAGCGCTTGGATTGATTGCAAGCGCTTTTATTTTGCTAAAAATTTAACCGCACTTTATGTGCTATTGTGCGTTATACGAGTTAAGATAAACGTGCTTTTGCGTCAGCAATGGCTTCTGCGACACGTAATGGGGATACACCACCTTTCGCACAGCGTTTGTCTAAACAAGATTGCAGTGAAAGGATCTCATACACATCTTCTTCCACAACATCGCTAAATTGTTTAAATTCAACCACAGTTAATGCTTCTAACGCTTTATGTTGTTGGATTGCATAGACCACAGTTTCACCCACAATATGATGTGAATCACGGAATGGCACGCCTTTTGCTACAAGATAATCTGCCAATTCGGTTGCATTTGAATAGCCTTTTAGTGCTGCTTCTTTAGTGCGTTCAACATTGACTTGGATACCGTCTAATACAAGGGCTGCCATATCAACGCAGTCTTGCCACGTGTCTAATGCATCAAAAATACCTTCTTTATCTTCTTGCATATCTTTGTTATATGCCAGAGGCAGGCCTTTTAATGTCATCAACATACCAGTTAACGCACCCATTACACGCCCCGCTTTACCACGGATAAGTTCACACGCATCTGGGTTTTTCTTTTGTGGCATTAATGATGAACCCGATGTGACACGATCGGAAAGTTCAACAAAGTTTGCTTCACCACTGTTAAAAATAATCATATCTTCTGCGAAACGTGAAAGGTGAGCCATACTTAATGAGGCAGTAGAAAGCAATTCAACAATATGGTCGCGATCAGACACGCTGTCCAAGCTATTGCGAGTAGCAAAGCTGAAGTTAAGATCCTGTGCTAATTGTTCACGATCAATGGCATAAGCAGTACCTGCTAAGGCACCACTACCAAGTGGGCAAGAGTCCATACGTCTGTAAGCATCAGTTAAACGAGAATGATCACGGTCCAGCATTTCGACATACGCCATACACCAATGTGCAAATGTTATTGGTTGCGCACGTTGTAAATGGGTATAGCCGGGCATTACCGCGTGTTGTGTATTTTCAGCGGTTTCAACGAGCTTACGTTGCAATTCACGTACAGAACTTTGTAATTCGATCACACGTTGTTTACACCACATTTTGATGTCGAGCGCCACTTGGTCGTTACGGCTGCGGCCAGTATGCAATTTTTTACCTAAATTACCGACTTTATCAATCAGTTTACTTTCTACCCAGCTATGAATATCTTCCGCATCATCTTGCAAAATAGCTTGTGGGTTTGAGCGCACTTCAATTAATAATTCATTTAATGCAACTTCTAATTGTTGTTGTTCTTGTTGCGTTAATACACCTACGCTCACTAATGCTTTTGACCAACCGATTGAGCCTTCAATATCTTGTTCTGCTAGACGATAATCAAAACGTAATGAATCGTTAAAATCTTTAAAACGTTTGTCTGCCGCTTGTGTAAAGCGACCACCCCAAAGTGCCATAATGTCCTCTTATTCTCTTTATGGTTTAATTCTTGTACCAATAATTTCACCGCCAAAAAGTGCGGTCAATTTTTCAGGATATTTCCAGTTTGCAATATCTACACCACGATTTAAAATTTTCGCTGCTTCTAATGCGGCATTGACTTTGACAATCATCCCGTCGGTAATCACTTTATCTTGAATGAGTTGTTCAATTTGCGCTGAATTTAATTCTGGCAAAAGCTGTTTATTGGCATCTAACACACCGTCAACATCAGATAACATCACTAAGTCGGCATTGATTAAAGCGGCAATCGCGGTGGCGGCTTGATCTGCGTTAACATTCATTAATAAGCCGTTTTTATCTACTGCAATTGAGCTAATAATAGGCAAGAAAGCCTCACCAAGCAAATTGTTTAATAAAGTTGGGTTTTTAGGCATCACGGTGGCAACGTGTCCTAGTTCCGGATCAAGTTGCATTGCGGTTGTCATATTGCCATCGGCTAAGCACAATCCCACAGGGTTTAACTGAAATTTAGCTGCTTGTGCTACCAATGTTTTATTCGCAATACCAGCCAAGGCACCAGTAATAATATCGATTTGATCGCTTGGGGTAACACGCAAACCATTTTTCTTTTTCACTGGCAGTGCAAGGCGTTGCATTAGCTCATCAACAATACATCCGCCACCGTGAACAATCACTAAAGTGCGGTCAAAATTTTTCTGATAATTCGCAAAAGCCGTGAATAGATTTTCCATTGCGGCAGGCGTATCAAGCAACACGCCACCTAATTTTATAACTAACGGTTTCATTTAAAATAATCCTAATGTTTCAGTAAAACCATAACGAATATTGGCACATTGCACTGCTTGAGCGGCTGCACCTTTTAATAAATTATCTTCCGCACCTATAATGATGATATGGCCATTTTTTGTGGCAAAACCAATGTCGCAATAAGGCGTAAATTCAACGGCTTTAATGCTTGGTAAGCCTTGTTCATATACACGAACTAATGGTTTATTTTCATAGGCTTGTTGATACGCAGCACGAATTTGCTCATCTGTCACACCTTCTTTTAATTTTGCGGTGATTGTTGCCAGAATACCACGTTTAAAATTGCCTAAATGTGGGGTAAAAATCACTTCTGTACCTAAGTGTGTTGCAATTTCAGGCTGGTGGCGATGGTTAAATACACCATACGCATTTAAGCTCACTTCGTTGAAACTACTCGTGAGTGAAGCTTTACGACCCGCACCGCTTACACCACTAACTGCATTAATGACAGGTAATTGGTTTAAATCCAATAAATTTTGCTCAATCAATGGTTTTAAACTTAATTGCGAAACGGTTGGGTAGCACCCGGCAACGGCAACTAAATCTGTTTGTTTAAGTTCCTCGCTATTCCATTCCGCTAAACCATAAACCGCTTGTTTGAGTAATTCAGGGTGCTGGTGTTCGAAACCGTAGAATTGAGTATAAAATTCAGTATTATTAACGCGAAATGCCCCTGATAAATCAAAGACTTTACATTGATTTTGTAGGAAAATTGGGGCAAGATTATGGCTCACTTCGTGTGCTGTGGCTAAAAAGACGAGATCCGTTTGCTGTGCAAGTGCAGTTAAATCTTCTGGCAAAGGCTGTAAAGACAAATCCACAACTTGTTTGAGCTGTGGATGAATGTCTGAAATCTTTTTATTCGCATCTTGGCTTTGGCTCGAAACGTATAATCCCGCCAGCTCAAATATAGGATGGTTGATCAGAATATGTGCTAATTCAGCCCCTGTATATCCGCTTGCCCCGATGATAATTGCTTTTCTCATATGATATTGTGCCTTACAATAAGATAAAATGTACAAACTGATTAATTATGCTATTATTGTGCATAATTAATCAAAAGGCAAGTCATTTAAAAATTAAACGAAATAAAAAAGGGGCTGGAGCCCCCTTTGGATGATTAATTTCACTTGTTATACATAAGGTGCTGCTTCATGTGATTAAAAAAGATCTCTTCTTGTGCTAATAATTGATTGAGTTTTTCTTTCTCAGCATCCGATAAAGGTCGGTCTTTATCTAGGGAGTGGAGGAACTGACTATAATCATTGAAGAATTGATAACACTCAGCCTGTAATGATTCAAATGAGCCGATAAGATGATAACAACCATTACCCTTCATCAACATATGATCTACATGTGATAGCGTAAAATCTAGAACAGATGGATTTGTCGGTATAGGCACATTTCGATAGGCGTTGTAATCTTTAATAAATAAATTTGCTTTATTTATCTCATAACGAGGGCCTAACCATAGAAAATGTAGAGCGAGACCGAGCACCAATAAAAGAGCTAAAAATTTAAGTGTGCGTTTTAATTTTGTCATAGGTATTCATCCTCTGAAAATGATGTTAGAGTGTTTTGAATATATAATAACCAACTAAAAAATAAACGATTGATTATGAAAAAAATACCACAGTTTCTCGAGATGTATTCTCAACTTATTGCGATGCCAACTATCAGTAGCATTCACCCCGAAGAAGATCAATCTAACGGTTGTTTAATTGAACTCTTAGCAAGTTGGTTAAACACCTTAGGTTTTAAAACAGATATTATTGCGGTTGAAGGCAGCCGTCATAAATTTAATTTATTAGCAACTTACGGTGAAGGCAAGGGAGGATTGCTACTTGCAGGTCATACAGACACCGTGCCTTTTGATGAAGGACGATGGACATTTGATCCTTTCAAGCTCACCGAAAAAGACGGCAAGTTTTATGGTTTAGGTACTGCCGATATGAAAGGCTTTTTTGCTTTTGTTGTGGATGCTGTGAGTCAATTAGATTTGGCTAAACTCACTAAGCCATTACGTATTTTAGCCACAGCCGATGAAGAAACGACGATGCTCGGTGCGAGAACCTTTATTCAACACGCACATATTCGCCCGGATTGTGCAATCATTGGTGAACCAACTTCACTCAAACCAATTCGTGCGCATAAGGGGCATATTGGTGAAGCCTTAAGAATTGTGGGCAAAAGCGGGCATTCAAGCGACCCTAGTAAAGGGATTAATGCTATTGAATTAATGCACGAAGCCACGGGATACTTGATGCAAATGCGCAATGAATTGCGTGAAAAATATCATCATCCAGCGTTTGAAATCCCGTACCCAACAATGAATTTTGGTGCAATTTCTGGAGGGGATGCGGTCAACCGTATTTGTGCTTGCTGTGAGTTGCATTTTGATATTCGCCCATTACCGAATTTACGCTTAGAAGATCTAAATGAAATGTTGCAAGAAAAATTGGCGCCAATGCTTGAAAAATGGGGTGATCGTATTTCTTTAACGGCATTGCACGAGCCTATTCCAGGTTATGAGTGTGAACATTCTGCCCAAGTGGTGCAAGTGGTGGAAAAATTATTAGGCGAAAAATGTGAGGTCGTGAATTATTGCACTGAAGCACCTTTTATTCAGCAACTTTGCCCGACGCTAGTTTTAGGCCCTGGATCGATCGATCAAGCTCATCAGCCAGATGAGTTTTTATCTGCAGAGTTTATTGAGCCAACTCGTGAATTATTGAGTAAAATGATTTGGCATTTTTGCTCTGATAATTAATTCTTTGTCTATAAAAAAGACAATAAAAAACGGTTTTAAAATCGCATTCAAAACGAATTTAAAACCGTTAAATTTTGGATCTTAATACAACTTTTATGCACCTTTATTCGCTATTTAGAGCAGAAAAGTGCGGTTGTTTTTAAGAAGGTTTTATTCAATCCTATTTTTTCAATTCGTCGATTAAACAAGGTTGAATTTTATTTAAAATTTCTTTCACGATACGTGGTGGTGCGGCAACAATGTGACCATTTGTTAAGTAAGTGTGACCTGCGTTGAAATCACAAACTAAACCGCCAGCTTCACGTACGATTAAATCGCCCGCAGCAACGTCCCACGCTTTGATGCCCATTTCAAAATAACCATCGACACGACCTGCAGCAACATAACATAAGTCTAATGCCGCAGAACCAGTGCGCCGGAAATCTGCACACTCTTCAATTAATGTATTCATCATCGCAAATTGTGTTGGCATTAAGCGAGTTTGTTTGAATGGGAAACCCGTTGCTAATATTGTGCCGGTTAATTCACGTTTGTTATCTACGCGTAAACGCATTTCATTGATTTTTGCGCCTTCTCCACGCACAGCGGTGAATAATTCATTACGGATAGGATCATAAACCACACCCACTTCAGTGCGGCCTTTTACACGGATTGCAATTGATACTGCAAAATGAGGCAAACCTTTTACAAAGTTTGTTGTGCCATCTAGTGGATCAATTACCCATTGAACATCGCTATCTTTGCCTTCTAATGCACCACTTTCTTCAGTGATGATTGTATGATCAGGGTAAGACTTTCTGATCACTTCAATAATTGCTTCTTCAGAGGCTTTGTCGATATTTGTTACATAATCATTTGTGCTTTTTAACGTAGTTTGAATATCATCACGGCGTTCATAACCTTTAGCAATAACATTGCCCGCTTTTCGTGCCGCACGAATAGCGATATTTAACATTGGATTCATTATTTCCACCAGATTTTAAAGAACATAAAAGTGGCGCTCATTATAGGCAATTCCGAAAGAAATGGCGAGAGAAATTTAAAACGCCCTTGCGATTTTGTTACAAACTTTCACATAAAAATCACAAATTGTTGACTAAAAATTATGGGCATTATGTTAGAATAGCTTCCATTTTAAACGAGTGACCTTAAGTTATGTTAGACAATATTCGAATTGTTCTCGTTGAGACCTCTCACAGTGGTAATATCGGTTCTGCCGCCCGTGCAATGAAAACAATGGGACTAAGTCATTTGTATTTAGTGGCGCCAAAGCAAGGCATTGATGAGCAAGCCATTGCTTTATCCGCAGGGGCTGAAGATGTCGTAAAAAATGCGGTGATTGTAGATAGCTTTGATGAGGCAGTTGGTGATTGCTCATTAGTAGTTGGTACCAGTGCGAGGTTACGCCATTTGCAAAATATATTGATTGAACCACGTGAATGTGGTGTAAAAGTTGTTGAGGCAGCAAAGTGCGGTCAAGTTGCTATCGTTTTTGGGCGTGAGCGAGTCGGGTTAACAAATGAAGAACTACTGAAGTGCCGTTATCATTTAACTATTCCTGCCAATCCTGAATATTCTTCGTTAAATCTTGCTATGGCAGTGCAGTTGGTCTGCTATGAATTACGTATGGCTTTTTTGTCTACAAAAGAAATATCAGCAGAAAAAGAAACGTCACTATCACTTTCAATGATAGGAAATACCTATCCAAATTTTTCGGAGATAGAGCATTTCTTCCAACATACAGAACGCCTTTATACAGCATTAGGATTTATTCAAAATCAAGCTGTTATGCAAAAGCTCAGGCGTTTATACCAACGAGCGGAACTTGAAAAAAACGAATTAAACATTCTACGTGGGATGTTAAGTGCGGTGGAAAAGCGGATTAAATCATCAAGTTGAATAGTTGACTAAATTAGTATGATATGTAAAGATCGCGCCACTTGAATAATTATAGGAAAGATAAGATGAAATTAACTTCGAAAGGACGCTATGCAGTAACCGCGATTCTGGATATTGCATTACATTCAAAAAGAGGCCCAGTTAGTTTGTCTGATATTTCTGAAAGACAGCATATTTCGCTGTCATATTTAGAGCAGTTATTTGCAAAATTACGCCGATATGGATTAGTAAAAAGCGTACGTGGGCCTGGTGGCGGCTACCAATTAGGCTTACCAACAAATGAGATTTCCGTTGGTATGGTAATTAATGCCGTAAATGAAAATATTGATGTTACGCGCTGTCACGGCCGTGGTGATTGCCAAGAGGGAATCGAATGTTTAACTCACTCTCTATGGAAAGAACTTAGCCAGCGTATTGAAGATTTTTTAAACGAAATCACTTTGGCAGAATTGGTAGATAAACACTACCAAAAATTTAACACTATTGAGTTCCACGGTGATTTTGACAATTTGATAATCTTAGATGATTAGTCAAAGTGCGGTACAATTTAAAAGAATTTTTTAGGAGTGAGAAAAGAAATGAAATTACCTATTTATCTTGATTATGCGGCGACTTGTCCAGTTGATGAACGCGTTGCAAAAAAAATGATGGAATACTTAACCGTTGAAGGCAACTTTGGTAACCCAGCGTCACGTTCACACAAATTCGGTTGGCAAGCGGAAGAAGCAGTTGATATCGCACGTAATCATATTGCAGATTTAATTGGTGCAGATTCTCGTGAAATTGTATTTACTTCTGGTGCAACAGAATCAGATAACCTTGCAATCAAAGGTGCAGCGCACTTCTACCAAAGCAGAGGTAAACACATTATCACTTGTAAAACTGAACACAAAGCCGTATTAGATACTTGCCGCCAGCTTGAGCGTGAAGGTTTCGAAGTCACCTATTTAAATCCAAAAGCAGACGGTTTAATTGATTTAGAAGAATTAAAAAATGCAATGCGTGATGACACCATTTTAGTGTCAATTATGCACGTAAATAACGAAATCGGCGTGATCCAAGATATCGCAGCAATCGGTGAATTATGCCGTGAGCGCAAAATTTTATTCCACGTTGATGCAACGCAAAGTGTGGGTAAATTACCAATCAACTTGGCTGAATTAAAAGTGGACTTAATGTCTATGTCTAGCCATAAACTTTACGGGCCAAAAGGTATCGGTGCATTATACGTAAGTCGTAAACCACGTGTACGTTTAGAAGCGATTATCCACGGTGGTGGCCACGAGCGTGGTATGCGTTCAGGTACACTACCTGTTCACCAAATTGTGGGTATGGGCGAAGCGTACCGTATTTGTAAAGAAGAAATGGCAACTGAAATGCCACGCTTAAAAGCATTACGCGACCGTTTATACAATGGCTTGAAAGATATCGAAGAAACCTATGTCAATGGTTCAATGGAACACCGTTTAGACAGCAACTTAAACATCAGTTTCAACTATGTTGAAGGTGAATCATTAATGATGTCTTTACGTGATATCGCAGTTTCTTCAGGCTCAGCTTGTACTTCTGCAAGTTTAGAACCATCTTACGTATTACGTGCATTAGGTTTAAATGATGAATTAGCGCACAGCTCAATTCGTTTCACTTTAGGCCGTTACACCACTGAAGAAGAAATTGATTACACTATTGAATTAGTAAAAAATGCAGTAAACAAATTGCGTGAGCTTTCTCCACTTTGGGATATGTTTAAAGAGGGGATTGATTTGAATACTATCGAGTGGACTCACCACTAAGCTGAAAAATATTGGTGCTGTGTTTGCGTTGTTCGGTTTCATCGTGCTAGATGTACTGTCTTCAACCAAACGTCTAGCAACTACTGGAAATATTGATAAATTAAACAATTTTTTATTTAAAATTGAGTAATTTAACGGCAAGCTTGGTATTAAGGTTTAAACCAAACATTATTTAAACAAAAGTGCGGTGATTTTTTCTGAAATTTTGCAAATAGCAACCGCACTTTACTAAACTGGAAGGAATACAAAATGGCATACAGCGATAAAGTAATTGATCACTATGAGAATCCACGTAACGTTGGTTCTTTAGATAAAAAAGATGTAAACGTAGGGACAGGTATGGTGGGCGCACCAGCTTGTGGTGACGTAATGCAACTTCAAATCAAAGTAAATGAAGAAGGCATTATTGAAGATGCAAAATTCAAAACTTACGGTTGTGGTTCTGCAATTGCATCAAGCTCATTGATTACTGAATGGGTAAAAGGCAAATCATTAGATGAAGCACAAGCAATTAAAAATAGCCAAATCGCAGAAGAATTAGAATTACCACCAGTGAAAGTTCACTGTTCAATTCTTGCTGAAGATGCGATTAAAGCAGCGATCGCAGATTACAAAGCAAAAAAAGAAACGAAATAATCAGTTAATCATTCGTGGGGCAGTTTTGCCCCTTTCATATTATAAGATGGAATGGAGTAGATAATTCAAATGGGTATTTCTCTTACTGAAACAGCAGCGGATCGTGTCAGAACATTCCTCACCAATCGTGGTAAAGGCATTGGCTTACGTTTAGGTATTAAAACATCGGGCTGTTCAGGTTTAGCTTATGTGCTTGAATTTGTGGACGAATTAAATCCAGATGATCAAGTATTTGAGCAACACGGCGTGAAAATTATCGTTGATGCAAAAAGCCTTGTGTACTTAGACGGCACAGAATTAGATTTTGCGAAAGAAGGATTGAACGAAGGCTTTAAATTCAATAATCCGAATGTGAAAGATCAATGTGGTTGTGGCGAAAGTTTCCACGTTTAGTTTGTTGTTAAATTTTTTTGTTGTTAAAACTGTTGAGTGAAAAATGAATCCATTTAAAATTTTTGATTTACCCGTTGATTTCCACGTAGATCAAGCCACATTATCAACTCGCTATCTGGCACTACAAAAATCATTACATCCAGATAATTTCACAACACACTCAGCACAAGAGCAACGCCTCGCAATGCAACGTTCGGCAGAAGTGAATGATGCATTACAAATTCTAAAAGATCCTATTCTACGCGCAGACAGCATTATTGCGCTTCATACTGGTGAACAACAAAATTTTGAAGAAAAAAGCACCAATGATCTGGCGTTTTTAATGCAACAAATGCAATGGCGTGAGCAGTTAGAAGAAATCGAAAAAGATAAAGATAGCGATCAGTTAATGCAATTTATGGCAGATATTGAATCAACTAAAAAAACACTTTTAGGCGAATTATCTACCGCACTTTCGGCAAGACAATGGCAACAAGCGAAAGCCATTAATGATAAGCTACGTTTTATCAAAAAACTGCTGATCGAAGTTGAGCGTGTAGAAGAATTATTATTGGATTTTTAGACGAAAAGTCATTTTCAATGTAATTTGCTCAAGGTGTAGCGTTTTAATTTGTCCTGAAATGAAATAAAAAGAAGAAAACAGGCTATAATTAAAAAAGTAATATGATTAAAAAGAGATAAACAATGGCATTACTCCAAATTGCAGAACCCGGTCAAAGCGCAGCGCCTCATCAACATAAACTTGCTGTTGGGATTGATCTTGGTACCACAAATTCTTTAATTGCTACGGTGCGTAGTGGTCAAGTTGATATTTTATTAGACGAAAAAGAGCGCACTTTAGTGCCTTCTATCGTGCATTTTAAACAAGATGATGTCATTGTGGGTTATGAAGCAGCTGAATTGGCGACCCAAAATCCTCACAATACAGTGGTGTCCGTTAAGCGTTTGATTGGACGCAGTTTAGCGGATGTGAAGCAACGTTACCCAAGTTTGCCTTACGAATTCGAAGCCAGCGAAAACGGGCTTCCATTGATTAAAACTGACAAAGGTTTGTTTAGTCCAGTTGAAATATCTGCTGAAATTTTGAAAAAATTAACCGCACTTGCTGAAAAACGTTTAGCGGGTGAGCTTTCAGGTGCAGTGATCACAGTGCCTGCATACTTTGATGATGCACAGCGTCAAAGCACGAAAGATGCAGCAAAATTAGCAGGCATTAATGTGTTACGTTTATTAAATGAACCCACAGCGGCGGCAATTGCTTATGGCTTAGATAGCGGACAAGAAGGTGTAATTGCCGTTTATGATTTAGGTGGTGGTACTTTTGATATTTCGATTTTACGTTTATCAAAAGGTGTTTTTGAAGTATTAGCGACAGGTGGTGATACCTCACTTGGGGGTGATGATTTTGACCACCAATTAATGGATTGGATTGTAAGCCAATCAGGTATTTCACCACAAAATGCACAGCAACAACGTCAATTAACAGAATTAGCGACACAAATTAAAATCGCATTGACGGATAACTTAGAAACCGAAATTTGTTATCAAGGTTGGTCTGGCAAAATTAGCCGTGAAGAATTTAATCAATTAATTCAAGGCTTAGTAAAACGTTCATTATTGGCTTGTCGTCGTGCGTTAAAAGATGCGGATGTAAGCGTAGATGAAGTTTGCGAAGTCGTGATGGTCGGTGGTTCAACACGAGTGCCCTTTGTACGTGAACAAGTGGCAGAGTTCTTTCAAAAAGAACCACTAACCTCTATCGATCCAGATAAAGTTGTCGCGCTAGGCGCAGGAATTCAAGCTGATATTTTAGTGGGTAACAAACCAGATTCTGAAATGTTATTGCTTGATGTGATTCCACTTTCATTAGGGATCGAAACAATGGGTGGCTTAGTGGAAAAAATTATTCCACGCAACACCACAATTCCTGTGGCAAGAGCACAAGAATTCACCACGTTCAAAGATGGACAAACTGCGATGTCAGTGCACGTTGTGCAAGGCGAGCGTGAAATGGTGGCAGATTGCCGTTCTTTAGCACGCTTTACTTTACGTGGTATCCCAGCAATGGCGGCGGGGGCGGCACATATCCGTGTGACTTATCAAGTCGATGCTGATGGCTTGTTAAGTGTAACAGCAATGGAAAAATCAACTGGCGTTCAATCATCAATTCAAGTGAAACCCTCTTATGGTTTAACTGATGATGAAATTGCCAATATGTTAAAAGCCTCAATGTTGAATGCAAAAGAAGATATTCAAGCACGTTTATTAGCAGAACAACGCGTTGAAGCGGAGCGTGTGCTTGAAAGCGTGCGTGCAGCATTGAGTTATGATCAAGATTTATTAAATGATGAAGAATTAAGTGCGGTTAAAAATGCAATTATTTCTTTAGAGCGTTTGCAAAAAGAAGGGGATACGCAAGAAATTAAGCAAGGTATCAAACAGCTTGATTTAGCGACTCAAGAATTTGCAGCGCGCAGAATGGATAAGTCAATTCGTAAAGCCTTGGCGGGTAAAGGAATTGATGAAGTAATTACCAACAGAAAATAACCTGATAGAGATAGGATTAAAATGCCAAAAGTCGTATTTTTACCTCACGAAGAACTTTGCCCAGAAGGTTTAGCTTTAGATGTGGCAGAGGGTGAGAATTTATTAGATGCTGCACTTGATGCAGGAATTGATATTGAGCACGCTTGCGATAAATCTTGTGCTTGTACAACTTGCCACGTGATTATTCGTGAAGGTTTTGATAGCTTAAATGAAAGCACAGATTCTGAAGATGATATGCTAGACAAAGCTTGGGGCTTGGAAGTGGATAGCCGTTTAAGCTGTCAATGCATTGTAGGTAAAGAAGATTTGGTTGTTGAAATTCCAAAATACAGCTTAAACCACGCTCGTGAAGAATAATAAAAAGGCTCAACAGATGTTGAGCCTTTTGTTTTGAGAATTTTCTAATAATTGACCGCACTTTTCGCTTTCAGCTTGCTGATTTCATTTAGTCCAACAGTTTTAAATAACCTTTTCCCAACAAACTCATTTGATGCAAAATACGTTGCTGTTTTTGCTTTACATAAGCAGAGGGTTTATCAGCTTTAAATAAAATGGGGTTCGGTAAAATCGCCGCTAACAACGCCGCTTCCGAATGTGAAAGTTGTTTTGCGGATTTTTTAAAATAATGCCGGCTTGCTGCTTCTACACCAAAAATACCGGGCCCAAATTCTGCAATATTGAGATAGACTTCAAGGATACGCTTTTTATCCCAGAGGGTTTCTAGCATAAAGGTAATAGGAACTTCCACACCCTTTCTAATCCAATCACGACCGTGCCATAAATATAGATTCTTGGCGGTTTGTTGGCTGATCGTCGATCCTCCACGTAAGCGTTTCTGTGTTTTTTTGTTGTGCTTCAACGCATTTTTAATTGCTTTCCAGTCAAAACCTTCGTGATCAGGAAAACGCTGATCTTCACTTGCAATCACGGCAAGTTGCATTTGCCACGCAATGTTATCAATGCTAGTCCATTGATAATTTAAGTCGTAGCTGAAATCTCCCTGCAAAATATGGCTCACTTTTTGTTGAGCCATATAAGAGGAAAAAGGAATGGGCACAAAACGAAAGAGTAATGTCAAAGCGATTAATGTAAGTGCGATGAAAGAAAAAGTGCGGTAAAAAAATCGCTTACTTTGACGTAGAAAACCTAAACAAGGAAAACGTAGTTTAGTCTTTTTTGCTTTGCTCATCGAGTTTTGCTTTAATCCAATCCATAAATTCTGGTGGCATTGTTTTAATCATATTTGAACCACGTGTAATTGTTGCCGCACTGGTATTTAAGTTTTGTTGAATTTCACGCTGAGGTAAGTTTTTATCCAGTAGCTGTGCCACGATTTGCAAACGTAAACCTACTGAATCACGCTCGTCAGGCGTTAATAATAGGGTTAATACTTCCTGTTCTTTCCCTTCATTAAATGCCATTCTCAACATTTCCACGAAGGCGTGCCATTGTTCAAGATTGCGACTTAAATACATAATATTATCCTCTTATTTGATACTATCGCACTAGTATAAGCGATTATATTCATCTTTGCTAAAATTTTGCTGTGGCTGTTTTTGTAAGATTTGGTAATAAGCATCATAAGCTAGCACGCTTTTGACATAATCACGGGTTTCATAAAATGGAATAGAGGCGACAAATTCTGCCATCGTTAATTTTCCATTCGCTTTTGCTAACCAGCGATCAACACGGCTTGCGCCCGCATTATAGGCAGATGCGATCAAAATTCGGTTATTACCATAAAGATCGTACAGTTCCTGCAAATGTGTTGTACCTAACATAATGTTATCGAAAGGATCAAATAATTGGCTTTCGTGGGTGTAGGGCAACGCCAGTTTATTTGCGGTTTGTTTGGCGGTCGCTGGTAATAATTGCATTAACCCCCTCGCATTGGCCGAAGAAGAGACTTGCGCTTTCCACGCACTTTCTTGGCGGGCAATCGCCATTGCAAAAGTGCGGGTGATATTTTTGCTGTCTAAATGCAGATCGAACCAGTCTTTATAGGCATTTGGCAAGCGTAATGCTAAATAGCCCCAAGCTTTGGCTTGAATCGAGGCTTCAACAGACAGATCGAACCAGCCTTGTTTTTCGGCATATTTTGCCAAAGCGAGTTTTTGCTCAAAGCTGGCATTATCTAAAATATTTTTCCACGCAATATTCATATTGTGCGTTTCATTGAAATATTTTAATTCGCTAATGACTTCAAGTTCTTTCGCAAATATGTCTGCAACTTTATTCAAATCTTGCGCTTGGAATGTTTGTATTTCAGGTTGATAAAGCTGATTTAATTCTTCGCTAGCCAATAGCGGATAAAAACCCCGTTTTTTGCTCAATGCTTGTAGTATTGACGTAGCTTGTGCTTTGGTTTCTGCCAATTTTTGTAGCACTTTGGCTTGCCAATATTGCCATTCATCTTTATTTTTTTTATCAGTCGATAATAAATCTAACCAAGTTTGTAAGCTCGTTTGCTCTCGAATTGCAGTGCGAATACGACGCTCCGTTAAGGCATCATCTTTTAACGTCACGACAATATTGTCACGCCATTGCTGAATTTGGAGATTCTCACTATCAAATAAATGGCTGACCAAGGATTTTTGCCATTGTTGCGTTTGTTGTGCACTGAGTTTGAGAGCTTCTGCCCATTGTGCATATAAGGCAAACGGATCTTGTGAATTTTCGACCGCACTTTCCTTGATTGTTTTGACAAAGTTAGGGAACAGCGAGAGATAAATGCGTTTTTTAGTATCATCGCTTTCATTATTTATTGGATAGAAAATATTTTCAGGCTTTGCCAGATTAGTTGGATTTTTTAGTAATTGGGTTAATTCTGTAATCCAATTTTTGACTTCAGGATCTTTTGCTTGTTTATGTAGTGCATTAAGCAATTGGGCATTCCTACCTTCAAAAACCAGTAAGGCACGCTGCTTGAGCAGATCATTTGTGAGTGGTGTTTCTGCTTGCCATAAGGAAATGGGTGTATCGCAAGCACTTGGTAAATTCTCTCCGGTGAGCCAGATAGATTGCATCGTACTTTTCCATTGTGCAGAAAGTGCGGTATTTTTTTTCAATGTTTTGGCTTCAGCTTCTAGAAAGATACAACGCGATGCTGTATCTGTTTCTAAAAAAGCACGGTGAGTGAGTATTTCTTGCCAGTTTTTTTGTTTTTGCGCTTGTTCTAACCAATGTTTTTTCAACGGGTCAGCAAGCTGAAGGTTTGGGTTGCGTTTGGCATAACCTTGCACTTCCGACAAAGTGAGGGTTTCTTTTTTTGCTTTAAACAATTGATATTGCGCATAAGGATAAAGCGGATAATCTTTAATCCGATTTAGCAATTCTTGTGCCAGATAAAGCGTGCTTGGGCTTTGTGAACGAGCGAGCAATTGATTAATTTTTTTATAGATTTCACGTTGTTTTGGGCGGAAATTAGCTATGTCTTGTGTGGAGGGCTCATCTTTAAATTTTAATATTTGTGGCTCAACAGCATCCTCTGTTGGCTTTTTCGTAGCTGTCGTTGGTGTGAGTTGCTCCTCTGTAACTGGTGCTACATAGGCAGCTGATTTTTCCACTTGTTTTTTTGGTGGTGGCACTGGGGCTGGTTGATTTGCTAGGGTTGGTACAGCATAAGCTGTGGCAAATAAACTTATCGCAAATAAAGATTTTTTCATAAAGCGCTCGGCATCAAGGTTAAATAAAATGTACTAAAATTAGACCGCACTTTTCAGGTAAAGTGCTTAAAAAGTGAGTTTTGCATAAAGTAAAAGGCGAATTACGTTCGCCTTTTTGTACAGAATAATTATGTGATTTAGAAGACACGTTTAAATGGTTTGACAATCACATCACCATAAACGCCAGCTTCTACATAAGGGTCTTGGCTTGCCCACTGTTTTGCTTCTTCTAAACTTGCAAATTTTGCAATCACTGTTGAACCTGTAAAACCAGCTTCGCCAGGGTTTTCATCATCAATCGCCGGGTTTGGACCTGCTACTAATAAACGATCTTCTGCTTGTAATTGTGTTAAGCGAGCAAGATGTTTTTCACGCACGGCTAAACGTTGTGCGAGGGTGTTTGGTTTATCTTGCGCAAAAATAACATAATACATAAGTTTCTCCTTATTATTGATTGATGTGAGCCAGTGCCAGCTCAAGTTCAGCATTATTTTCTCTTGGTACAACACGTGGACGACCTTCTTTGTCCACCGCAACGAAAGTGAATACCGCTTCTGTCACGCAGTAACGCTCGCCAATTGGCTCGCTTGCGACCTTTTTCACCCAAACTTCAACTTTAATTTTAATTGAAGAACGCCCTACGCTTAAGCATTGACCATAACAACAAACCACGTCACCCACAGAGATTGGCTTGATAAACGTCATACTATCAACGGCAACAGTCACTACACGCCCGTGAGCAATTTCTTTCGCAAGAATCGCACCGCCCATATCCATTTGGGACATAATCCAACCACCAAAAATATCACCATTCGCATTTGTATCAGACGGCATTGCAAGGGTGCGTAATAAAAGTGTACCTTTAGCGTGGCAGAATTTATTCATTTCTGGAGAACTTGACATAATCATTCCTTGTTTTCATTTGGAGATTGCGAAATATAATGGTAAATGTAAACGCCAGTGACAAGGCTTGCTACCAAGGCCATTCCAATAATGCCGAAGGTTTTGAAATCAACCCAAACATCATCAGATAAGTATTGGCTAATATAGATATTCACTAGCATACATACAATAAAGAACAATGCCCAACCAAGATTGAGTTTATTCCAAACAGGCTCAGGCAACACCAAACTTTCATCTTTTCCAAGCATTAATTTGATTAGGTTTTTCTTGAAGATATATTGGCTTACTAACAAGATTAAAGCGAAAAGAGCATAAACGATAGTCACTTTCCATTTTAAAAATTCAAGTTCATTGAAATAGGCCGTTAATGTGCCAAAGAAAACAACCGCAATGCCCATAAAGAGCGGTTGTTTTTCGATTTTTCCGTATTTCAGTTTTAAGATCACTAACTGAATAATAGTAGCAACAATCAACGTGATTGCTGCCTCACGAATGCCAACTAATTTATAGACAGCGAAGAATAAAATGAGTGGAATAAATTCTAATAATTGTTTCATAACGCACTATGCCTTATTCATAAAAAGGGTGTAAAAACGATAAGTAAACACCAGGGAAAACACGGTAACAAACGCCAAAATAAGTGATGCGATTATCTCAAAAATGAGGTTTGAGCTGAGAGAAAATAGCTGTCTGGTCATTAATGGCAGTGCAAAATAAATGATTAAACAGTATACGAAAAGCATTGAAACCCGTGAATTGCCTGCAAACCAAGAGTCACGGTATGCTTCACGAATGCTTACAGGGTTAAGTAAATAATATACCGAAGCTAAACAGCAACGAATGAAAATATAAATGCCGATTGAAATCGCAATTAGTGAGAAAAATGAAGGTTGTCCTTTCGAAACTAACACAGAAAACACAATATCGGATAACCCTAGCAGTAATGGGGCAATCAGTAACACATTAATCAGCAATGCACCCCAAAAACGTTTAACTGCAAAGCTAAAACTTGAACTTGGGTTATAGTTGCCTTGACTGACTTGGTGGACCGCCGCTAAGCACCAAAGCGATAATAAAAATGAAATGACTTCACTGATGATAATTGCGCCTGATAATAAGGTGCTATTCGGGCTTAAAGTTAGAGCTTCTGCAAATTGCTCTGCATTTTGGCTAACAGCCTCATTTGGCAAAACAAAAGAAGAAAAAAGACTAATAAAAATCTGATTTAGGAAAAAAAGTAAGCTAAAAGTGAATGTGATTTGTCGGGTATTTCTAACAAAATTCCAACTATCTTGAAATATTTTTGTAAAATTTATTGCCATATCTATATCCAAATAAAACACAAAAAGATTTGCGCATTATATCGCATTTTGGTCAAAAACTCATAATAAACCTCGATTTTGATATGAAACAAACTCGCTGATTTCCCTCATTTTTGGGAAATTTATTTGTGCTCAATTTATTTTCTTTTAACAAAAATTTAAAAAGTTGATAAAG
Source organism: Bisgaard Taxon 46 (assembly GCA_049941595.1). Taxonomy (GTDB): domain Bacteria; phylum Pseudomonadota; class Gammaproteobacteria; order Enterobacterales; family Pasteurellaceae; genus Pasteurella. Next base: position 301,410 of record JBNFNA010000003.1, on the reverse strand, counting down.
ATCAGAAAAAGCATACCTTGAAAGTGGTATATTTTGAGCGTCTTAAAAGACGTAATTTTTATATGGTTAATGCAGCTTAATCTGCAATTTTATAAAGTGAGGAATACAAAATGAAAAAAACAATGTTCGCATTAGGGGTTATTAGTGCTTTAGTCGCAGGTTCAGCAGTTGCTCACCAAAGTGGTTCTCTCATCCTTCGTGGTGGTCCAGTAATGGTTGTGCCAAAAGCATCAACTGATAGTGATGTGTTCAAATTTGATGTGAATTCAAATGCACAATTAGGTTTAACTGCAACCTATATGACAACAGATAACGTGGGTATTGAGCTATTAGCAGCTACGCCATTTAGCCACGAAATTACCTTAGGTAACACTTTAGTGGGTAAAACCAAACATTTGCCACCAAGCCTTTATGCGCAATACTATTTCTTAGACAAAGATGCGAAAGCGCGCCCATATTTAGGTGCGGGTGTAAACTACACCAATTTCTTTAGCGAAAAAGAAGTATTAGCAGGCGTAAGCGATCTTAAATTAAAAGATTCTTGGGGCCCAGTGTTCAATGCGGGTGTAGATATCAAAGTTGCAGATAATCTTTATCTCAATACAGCAGTTTGGTATGCCAAAATCAAAACTAAAGCAAGTTTTAAACTAGCTGATAAAGAACATAAAGTGAATGTGAAATTAGATCCAGCTGTGTTCTTTGTTGGTTTAGGCTATCGTTTCTAATTTTTTTATTGAGATAGCGTAATTCTCAAATAATCAAAAAATCATTCAATAAAAAATAGGCAAGTGAAGTATCTTGCCTATTTTTTATTGGTAACATCCTGTATTTTGTAAGTATCTTGATTAAGACGCGAGCTCAAGCATTTCTTGTGCGTTGGCGAGGGCGCTGTCTGTAATTTTACTTCCACCTAATAATCTTGCTAAGGCTTTTACACGTTGTTGCTGAGAAAGTGCGGTCATTTTTGTTTCTGTTTTTTCATCTACAGTGAATTTCTCAACAGTAAAATGTTGATGACCATAGCAAGCGACTTGCGGTAAGTGAGTTACACAAATTACTTGGCAGCGTTGCCCTAATTTACGTAATAACTTACCGACTACACTTGCCGTCGCACCACTGATCCCCACGTCCACTTCATCGAAAATGAGAGTTGGAATTTCCGATTTGTCTGAGGTTAGCACTTGAATTGCCAATGAGATGCGTGACAATTCCCCCCCAGAAGCAATTTTCGATAACGGTTGTGCGGTTTGTCCTAAGTTACTGCGTAGTGTGAATATCGCATTGTCTGCACCTTGACTGTTGATTTTGCCGTAATCTGTGTTTAACTCGATGAAAAATTCACCATTCTCCATTGCCAGTTGTTTGATCGACTTCGTCACTTGTTGGGCTAATTTATTCGCCCCTTGTTGACGGCTTTGTTGCAGTGCCATCGCAGCATTAAGCATTTTTTCATAAGCTTGTTTTTCTTGAGCAATTAAGGTTTGCTCACTTTCAGAAAAATCCATTAACTCATTGAGCTGTTGCGTTAAAGTGCGGTGTAATTCTACTAAGTTTTCAGGTTTTACATTGTGCTTACGGGCGAGTTGCAATGCCTGTGACATACGCTGTTCGATCTCATTGAGTAAAGCAGGATCTTGCTCAATATCGCTGGCTAAATGTTGCACTTCGCTTGTGGCTTCTTGCACTTGGATCAAGGCTTCTTGCAATAAATTAGACACATTAGTATATCGAGCATCTAGCTCTGTTAGTTCTTCTAATTGTTGACCCGCTCGATATAACAGAGAGTCAATGCTGACGGCTTCATTTTCACTTAATAGCTGTAAAGTGGATTGTGAAAGGGTTGTCAAACGCTCGCTATTTGATAAACGTTTTTGATCATCTTCTAATTCAGTATATTCATTTGGACGAAGGTTAAATTCATCGAGTTCTTCAATTTGATATTGTAAAAGTTGCTTTTTAGCCTCATTTTCAGAGACTTTTTGTTGAAAGGTTTGGACTTGATGTTGCAGCTTTTTCCAATGCTGATAACCACTTTGCATTTGTGCCAATAGGGTTGGATGGGCGCAGAAATTATCGAGTAACTGAAGTTGATAGTCATTTTTCAGTAAAAGTTGTGAGGCGTGCTGACCATTGATATGCACAAGATGTTGACCGAGTTCTTTTAGCTGTGCTGCGGAAACAGGAATGCTATTAATGAAGGCTTTTGAACGACCGTCATTATTGATAATTCGGCGTAAAATACATTCTTCAGGATTTTCAGCATCTTGTAATTCTTGACTTGCTAACCAATGAAATGCAGGTGAGTTTGGGGCAATTCGGAATGTAGCACAAATATCAGCACGTTCTTGCCCTTCACGTAACATCGAAAGTTCAGTGCGTTGCCCTAAACATAAACCTAGTGCATCAATCGCAATAGATTTACCAGCACCCGTTTCACCGGTAATGACAGACATTCCTTGGTTTAGCTCAATATTTAAGTGGCGAACAATAGCAAAATTATTAATGGTCAATTGAATAAGCATTGCAAAATCCTCTTTACTGTATATTTATCAGTTTATAACTGTTTTTATATACAGTAAAGTGATTTTTGCTAAATTTTAAGCACTTTCAATTAAAAAGATTTAAGCCAACCTAATTTTGAACATAACACATTGTAATAATTATAACTTTTTAAGTGTAATAATCGGAGTTTATAGGGGCTCTTTTGGATGTGGACAATATCATCAGGTGAAAACTCTAGCGCAACTTGGCTGTCACAACCCACTTCCATTTGCGATGTATTGTATTCTGCAAACCGCAATGAAATTTTGCTATCGCCATCAATGACTAACGGGCGAGAGGAAAGTGTATGTGGGAACATTGGCACCAACGCAATCGCATTTAACTGTGGCGTTAAAATTGGGCCGCCTGCTGAAAGCGAATAAGCGGTCGAGCCTGTTGGCGTAGAAATAATTAACCCATCAGAACGCTGTGAGAACGCAAATTTATCATTAATATAAACGTGGAAATCGATCATATGTGCAATTTTGGCAGGGTGAATAACCGCTTCATTGACCGCATTACCACGTGCAATAATTTTGCCTTCTCGCTCAACGCTCGCTTCTAATAAAAAACGTTCTTCAACGAAAAATTCACCTTCATCTAAGCAAGATTGAAGCTGGGCGTAGGCATTTTTGGGGTCGATGTCAGTTAAGAAACCAAGATTACCACGGTTAATTCCAATTAAGGCAATATCATATTTAGCGAGAATTCTAGCTCGTCCTAACATATTGCCATCTCCACCAATTACAATCCCTAATTGCGCCTGTTTGCCAATTTGATCGACGGTGGCTAAGTATTTTTCTTCAAGCCCTAATTGTTTGCCAATAAGTTCTTCCACCAATACTTGATAGCCTTTTTCCGTTAGCCATTGGAATAAATTTTTGTGCATTTGTAATGTCAAATCGTGACGAGGTTTGCCCAATAAGCCAATGGTTTGGAAAGAGGATTGTAAGGCTTTTATGTCTACGGCATTATGAATTTTCATTTCTATCCTATCTAGCGAGAAAACTGAACGCTCTTGAATTCAAAAAATTAGCCACTATATTACACATAAACCCTTTTCTTTGTCAGCAAGTATCTGTATAAGTGCCAACTTTTACTTTTTTTGTTAGAATCAAGAAATTTTTAGAACTGTGGAGAATAAAATGTCAGAAAAAGAACAACGCATTGAGAACGAAGAGCAAATCCAAGAAGAACAAGTTCAAGCAGCAGAAACCGAGGTTGAAACTGCAGAAGAACAAGATGCATTAGGTGAAGCAATTTTACGTGTTCAAGAATTAGAAGCACAACTTGAAGAAATGGCAAAAAGAGAACAAGATTTTGCACTTCGTAGCCGTGCTGAGATGGATAATATCCGTCGTCGTGCAGAGCAAGATGTTGAAAAAGCACATAAATTTGCGTTAGAAAAATTCTCAAAAGAAATTTTGAATACCATTGATAACTTAGAACGTGCATTATCAACCAATGCAAATGTTGAAGATGAAAGTGTGAAAGCATTATTTGATGGTGTTGAACTTACATTAAAAGAATTGCTTTCAACGGTAGGTCGTTTTGGTGTTGAAGCAGTGGGCGCTGTGGGCGAGGTGTTTAACCCTGAATTACACCAAGCGATTTCAATGCAGCCTACGGAAGGTTTTGAAACTAACCAAATTACAGTGGTATTACAAAAAGGTTATTTATTAAACGGTCGAGTTATTCGCCCAGCAATGGTGATGGTTGCTGCTTAATTCTTTAAAACTTCAATAAAAAAGACCGCTCTTTATTCAAAGTGCGGTCTTTTTATATGCAAAAATATTATAAACCATAACCAAAAAATAGTTGAGGTTTAACGGTAATTTGCATTTAATGCCCTCTATATTTCACATTTATTTCACATTTTTTGTATTGAGGAACCACAATGACAATTGTCAATCTTGTTATTTTTGCTGCGTTTCTAGTGCTTTTAGCACTAATATTTAAACGCACACAAAAACTCGGCACAACCGTATTTATCGGCCTTATTTTAGGTTTAATTGGTGGTGCATTATTACAATATTCAGCAGATGAACAAACCATTAACGGCACATTGGATTGGGTGAATTTAGTGGGTAATGGCTATGTTCGTTTGTTACAAATGATCGTAATGCCATTAGTATTTGTTTCAATCCTGTCTGCAATTACGCGTTTAAACCAAGCAAGTGCATTGGGTAAAATTAGTTTTAGCGTCATTTCTGTGCTATTGATCACCACAGCTATTTCTGCGGCAATTGGTATTGCAATGGCATATGCCTTTGATTTAACCGCTGAAGGGCTAGTTGCTGGTGAGCGTGAGCTTGCAGCACAAACCAAAGTAGAAGGGCGTGTTGAAAAAGTCAGTGGGTTAACGATTCCTGCAATGCTACTTTCTTTCATTCCTAAAAATCCATTTTTAGAATTAACAGGTGCAAACCCAACATCGATTATTAGCGTGGTAATTTTCTCGGCATTATTAGGTGTTGCGGCATTAAGTTTAGCAAAAGAAGATCAAGCACTTGGCGAACGTATTGCACAAGGTGTAGATACCTTAAACAAATTAATTATGCGTTTAGTGCGTATGGTCATTCGCCTGACCCCATACGGTGTGTTTGCTTTAATGATTAAGATGGCGACCACGTCAAAATGGGCAGATATCGTGAATTTAGGTACATTTATTGTGGCTTCTTATTTAGCGATTTTATTGATGTTTATGGTGCACGCTTTGTTATTAGCTCTGTTCCGTATTAATCCATTAGATTACTTCAAAAAAGTGTTACCAACCTTGAGTTTTGCATTTACATCTCGCTCAAGCGCGGCAACTTTACCGTTAAATATTGAAACGCAAACCAATAAATTAGGCAATAACAGTGTTATCGCAAACTTTGCAGCAACATTCGGTGCGACAATCGGTCAAAACGGTTGTGCGGGGATTTATCCAGCAATGCTAGCTGTAATGGTTGCTCCAACAGTAGGCATTGACCCATTTAGCTTCAGCTATTTAGTGACTTTAATTTTAGTGGTAACCATTTCTTCTTTAGGTATCGCCGGCGTAGGTGGTGGTGCAACATTCGCTGCAATCGTTGTACTTTCAACTCTCAACCTTCCACTTGCATTAGTTGGTTTATTGATTTCTATTGAACCTTTAATCGATATGGGACGTACCGCATTAAACGTGAACGGCTCAATGGTCGCAGGTACACTAACCAACAAATTATTAGATAAAAAGTAAGTTAAATTGAGAATAAAAAAAGAGATAGCTTAGCTATCTCTTTTGGTTTGTGATTAGAAAGTTAACTCGGCAGTTAGTCGGAAGTTACGCCCTGGTGCATAGAAACGCTTAATGCCAGCTCCTGTATTTTGGTCAATCAGATTTAAAGTACCAATTGCACGAATTGATCTTGCAGAGTCCCAAGTAATATATTTTTGGTTCGTAATATTATAGATTCCCGCCGTTAACATTAAATTTTTTAATGGTTTTGCGTAAGCGATAGCGTCAATCGTCGTGTAATTTTTATTACGCCACGCTAATGTACTATCGGTGACTTCTTTGCCTTGTACTAAGGTTTTATTTTTCATTTGATCTTGCCAGTACATATTGTACGTTTCACTACGTTTTTTTTCCGCAACATCTGTAATAAAGAAGTCGATACCATATTTGTCATTTTCTGTGGAATAACCAATATTATAAACCGCAGTTGTTGGCTGAATTGCATTCATTGGAATTGAATCTTCAACTTTGCCTTTTTGACGAGTTAGTTTATAACCTAATCTGAATCCTTTTAAGTTTTGATGAATCAAATCTAAAGATAGACGTGCATTGACTTCTAAACCTGTCACTTTGGCACTATCGCGGTTAATGTTTTGATAGAACGGGTAATTTAAAACGCTACCCGCATCAACAGGTCTTGAACCAACATAAACTAAATCAATAAAGTTGTCATAATTAGTTTGGAAACCGCTGACAGTTAGGAAACTATTATCTTTGTAGAACGTTAGTGCCACTTCTTTAGTTTTGGCAATTTCTGCTTTCAAATTGACATTTGGCGCAATGGAGAAACTAGGATGCTTAAATGTCATAAAAATTTCATCAGATGTAGGCGCTCTAAAACCATTTGAGTATTTTACCTGAAATCTCATCCAATCTAATGGATCTAAATTTAAACCTAAATTATAAGAATGATGCTTATAGGTTTTATTTTGCAACATAATCGCTAAGTTTTGTGCGACGTTGTTGTTCATACAGGGGGTGTTGTAGCCACATTTTGCATCAACCCCATAAGAGTTACCTGGAATTGGAATAAAAATACCTGCAATTAGCCCTTTAGGTACAGGTACATTTGTATCATAGCTTGGGCGGTGCTGAACCTTATCATAACGATAATTTAAGTCCAAATTTAGCCAATTAGCTAGTGTGACTTTATCGCCAATATATAAGGCTTGGTTTTTTGTTTTGACAGGAATTAGATAACTATATCGACCTTTCGTATTTTCTCTTAATGCACCACTACAATCACCTACTGGCCAATAATCTGGTCTTGGTTCATATTGCACTGGGTAAGTGTTATCAATGCGTTTATTACAGAAGAATGCATCTGCCCACCATTGAACGTTTCCACCTTTGTAACCATCTTTATTGACCATACTTTTATCTGTTTTGCTATAAAGACCACCATATTTTAAGTTATGGTCAATATTCCAAGTCGAAAATTCTTTATCAAAATCAAGATCAATTTGTTTTGTATTGGTGTTTAAATCTCGGTCGTTATAGTCGTTACGGCTATAACCGCTAGAAAATGGAAGTAAAAATGCCAATTCCTCGTATTGTTTCCCAAGCCAGCTAGGCTGGTTTTTTAATTCAATTTCACCATATTCTTTACCATCTTTTGTTTTTTTGATCACAATAGGACGATCTTCATATTTATAGACTTTTTCGTATTTTTCATTTTGTTTCACTAAAACTCTGAATGGCTTTTTACAATCAATTTTTGCACAGTCGATTAATGTATTTTGGGGAGAGTGTTCTTTATAATCGAAACCAGATATCACTTCATTTTTTGAGTTTCTATATTCTGCGACAGTACTCCAACCTTTTTGTATTGGTTTAACGCTAATGTCGCCACCATTCTGATCAACAATTTTATTGACTCCTGTACTATCATCTAATTGTAATCCTTCTTGGTTTAACACTGAGACGCATTTAGGGCCACTACAATATTCATCTGTTCTTGCGTTATTGGTAATTTTTTGGTTAGAAAATGAAACTTTGAAATGATCCCAAAGAGGAGTTTGAGTAAAGTTTTCATAAGCGAACTGAACATTTTTACGATGAGATGTATCATTTGTTTTCCTTTGTCCATAAATTTCGCTATCACTATAGCTACTTGGACGGAGTGTGTAAGATAAATCTTCACCTCGAGAATTAAGTTTGGAATCATCTAATGCCACGCTAAAACGGTGTTCTTCGCTAGGTTGGAAGGCAAATTTGACTAATGTACTGTCACGAACAATGTCGTAAGGATCTGCTTTTTCACGTTTTTTTCCTACAGCATCGTGATCTTCTTCATATGTTTTATAAATATCATAAAAATAGTTTTCTTTTTCGTGACCTTCACGACGAGTATTTATGAATAAAACATCAAACCACTTATATTTCCCGGCTAATGTGACTGAGGTAATATCTTGGTTATCCATACTTTGATAACCGCGCTTAACACCGATATGGTAGTTTTTATCAATTAAATAATCACGAGCATCTTTAGTTTCAAAAATGACAGAACCACCTAATGCACCACTACCTGATTTAATTGAATCCGCACCTTTCGTAATAGTTGCAACTTTGACATTCTCAATTTCAACACCATTTCTTGTGTTATTAAAATTTCCATAGCCTTCAAAAAGCTCTTTAAAACCTTGTGAGCTTAACGTTTCTGCTTGACGTAAACCGTCAATCATAATGCCAACACGATTTTCGTCAACACCACGAACCGCATAGCCACTAGACCCCGTTCTTCCAGTCTCAACAACTGTGATACCTGTTTCATAACGAACTAAATCACGACTATCTGAAACTTGTTGTTTTGTGATTCGTTGTGAGTTAATTTGCGTTTCACCGACTTTTTTCTCTTGAATATTCAGCTCGCCAGAATTGCTACCAGAGACAACAATCGTGTCCAATTCTTCAGTAATTTCTGTCTGTTCAGCATAAATTGGCTGACTTAATGTGAATGCGCTCAGAATAAGTATTGTTGCCTTGTTTAATTGCATATTGACCTCTATAGATTTGTAAATAAATATGATAATTGTTATCAATTTTATTTTAAAAAAGAAATGTTGGAAAGAGCAATAAAGAAATATTATTGCTCTGAACTGATTGTTTATTAATTGATTTTACTCAGTAGTGCTGAAATGAAGGGGGAAATAGCGTTTAAAAATTACTTATTTTTTACCGCACTTCCTTTCAATAATTTTCGCATCCAACTGCGGTTTGCACTGAGTTGGTGGATAATATCTTGGCTTAGAGGTAGCGGCTCTTGATAGATTAATGATGCTAACGTTTCGCCTAATAATGGGGCCGAGGTGAGCCCACGAGAGCCGAGAGCCGCGATTAAAAATAAATTATCAAAATTGACCGCACTTTTGATTGGTTGTTTGCGACGGCGTAGGTTATAAATATTTTTATAGTCGATTACTTGTTGCTCAAAATGTGGGACGTTGCCTAGCATTGGAATGCGATCTCTCACTGCACAGCGAATACCAACTCGTGCTTGATTGCCTGAAGTATCGACATCTTGAACCCAATCTACGTCTAGATTTTGTTGGATTTTTTGCTGATTTTCGCGTTGTTCATCAGGGCTAAATGTACGCTCTACATTATCGCGAACGTGGCTTGCTCCAATGCAATGCGTATGGCTTTTTGCCATTGGTGTTAGATAGCCGTCATAACAGAGCACGGCTTTGAGTTTTTGTAAATTTGAGCTTGTGGGAATTTCACTGACTTGTCCACGAACCGGATAGAGTGGTAATTCACGTGTTTGGCTAAACTCTGTGAGTTTATGCCCATTTGCCAGTACGACGATTTGATGTGCAAAAGTTTCGCCCTGTGCATTTTGGATAAGCCATTGCTGTTCTTGTTGCTTAAGTGCGGTGACTTTTTGCTGAGTTTTGATGATTAGCCCTTTTTGTTCAAGATAAGCAAACATATTTTGCACAAATTGGCGTGGTGAGAGCCAAGCACCTTGTGGGATAAATCCACCTGCACAAGAAAGTGGCAAGCCGACTTTTTCACTTAATTCAGGCTGGGAAAGTGATTGGTATAAACTTTCTTGCCACTGATAGTCAGAAATTTTATTTAATTTGACCGCACTTTTTTGATCGTAGCCACAAAGTGCTACACCACAGAAATCATATTCAAAGTCGATGCCTTGTTGAATGGCTTGCTGCAAGCGTTGTTGCCCGTAAGCAAATGCGTGAATGTAAAAGCGGATGTTGATTAAATCATCATCACTGAGTTGAGGATAAAAAGCCCCTTGTTTATTGCCCGAGGCATTGAGTGCAACTGCTTCATCTTCACAATACAATGTGACTTTCGCCTTGCGTTCCAATAAGGAAAGTGTGGTAAATAATGACGCAATTCCGCCGCCGATAATTGCTACATCGGCTTGTTGCTCAAATTGTGCAGATTGAGGTAAATACCAAGGTGTGTGAATAGTTTTCTCATCTGTATTTGGTTTAATGCCTTGAATACACTCGCGTTTTTTACCGTAACCTTTGCGTTTATTGACTGTGAAGCCCGCATTTTCTAAGCCTTTTCTCACTGCACTTGCAGCAGTGAAGGTGGCGAATGTTCCTTGTGGTTTGGTGTAGCGATACATTTGTTGATATAGGTCGTCATTCCACATTTGTGGATTTTTACTCGGGGCAAAGCCATCAAGAAACCACGCATCAATTTGGTTTGCCATATAGTCGCCAAGTTGTGGCAAATTTTCGGCAATATCACCAAACCAGAGATCCAATGTGGTTTCTGCAAAGTGGAAACGGTAGCAGCCTTCGATAGGTTCCAGCCAATGTTGGTGTAATTGTTGGCTAAGCTCCACAAATTCGGGATACACTTGATGAGCAGATTTTTTTAATGCTGCAAGTGGAATCGGGTATTTTTCAAAAGAAATAAAAAAAAGTCGTTGCAGTGGTGAGTTTGGATATTGTTGGCGGAACTCTCGGAATAATGTGGTGACAGCGAAAAAGTTAAGCCCTGTGCCAAAGCCTGTTTCGGCAATCACGAAATGTGAGCCAGTAAAATTTTGCCAACGTTGCCACAATTGGTTGCCTTCTTGGAAGATATAACGGCTTTCTGCTAAGCCATCTTGGTTAGAAAAATAGACGTCATCAAATTGTGCAGAAACAGGCGTGTTTTCTTGGTTGAAATGTATTTCTGCAAACTGAACTTTGTTCATAACCTTTTTATTCCTTTATAGAAAATCCGAATCGTACTATAATAGCTGAATTTCCTAGACTGGTCGAATGATCGAATTATCACTTGAAATCTGACAGTTTGAAAGCTATTTTATCGACCATATTTTCACTATTTGAACAAAAAGCAAAAAGGAATACTCCATGAAAAGAGCGGTTATTACTGGTTTTGGTATTATTTCGAGTATTGGTAACAATAAAGAAGAAGTTTTAGCATCATTAAAAGCGGGTAAGTCAGGTATTGAAGTTGTACCAGATTTTATTGAAGTCGGTATGCGCAGCCACGTGGCAGGTACTATCAAATTAAACCCAAGCGAATTAATTGATCGTAAAGTTTATCGCTTTATGGGGGATGCAGCTGCTTATGCTTACCTTTCAATGAAAGAAGCTATTGAAGATGCTGGCTTAACTGAAGATCAAGTTTCTAACGATCGTACTGGTTTAGTGATTGGTGCTGGTACAGGGTCAGCTCATAACCAATTAGTCGCTTGTGATGCGGTGCGTGGTCCTCGTGGTGTGAAAGCAGTTGGTCCTTATGCGGTAACAAAAACAATGGCATCAAGTGTGTCTGCGTGTTTAGCAACACCATATAAAATTCGTGGTGTGAACTACAGTATCAGCTCAGCTTGTGCAACATCAGCACACTGTATTGGTCACGCACTTGAATTAATCCAATTAGGTAAACAAGACATCGTGTTTGCTGGCGGTGCAGAAGAACTTTCTTGGGAATGTGCAACCGAGTTTGATGCAATGGGCGCAGTTTCAACTAAATATAATGAAACCCCAGAAAAAGCATCTCGTGCTTATGATGCAAATCGTGATGGTTTCGTGATTGCTGGTGGTGGTGCAGTTGTGGTTGTTGAAGAATTAGAACACGCACTTGCGCGCGGTGCAAAAATCTACGCTGAAATTGTAGGTTATGGCGCAACCTCAGACGGTTACGATATGGTGGCCCCAAGTGGTGAAGGTGCAGAGCGTTGTATGAAGCAAGCTATGGCTACCATTGATGCACCAATTGACTACATCAACGTACACGGTACATCTACACCAGTAGGTGACGTAAAAGAATTAGGCGCAATCAAAAATGTATTCGGTGACAAAGTGCCAGCGATTTCTTCAACAAAATCAATGACCGGGCACTCTTTAGGTGCAGCTGGTGCGCACGAAGCAATTTATACATTATTAATGTTAGATAACGATTTCATTGCACCAAGCATCAACATTGAAACATTAGATCCACAAGCTGAAGGTTGCAACATTGTGACTGAACTTGTTGAAAATGCAGGCTTAAAAACAGTAATGTCAAATAGCTTTGGTTTCGGTGGTACAAACGCTGCGTTAATTTTCAAAAAATATAACGGTTAATGAAAAGAAGGCAGATGAAATATCTGCCTTTTCTTTGAGCATAATAAAAAAGCGGATATAAAATCCGCTTTTTGTTTTGGTGAACAGGATTATTTATTGGCTAAAATGACCGCTCTTGTTGGCGCTTGATAGCCTTCAATAGTTTTACTGTGATCGTTTGGATCTAAAAAGTCCACCAAAGATTCATTCTCTAGCCAGTCTGTTTTACGTTGTTCTTCCAATGTCGTTGGGGCGATATCCACACAACGCACATTTTTAAATCCAACTTTTTCTAACCAATGGATTAATGCCGCAACGGAAGGAATGAAATACACATTTTTCATTTTGGCATAGCGATCTGCTGGCACTAACACGGTGTTAACATCACCATCAACAACTAATGTTTCCAATACTAATTCGCCACCTTTCACCAATTGATTTTTCAATTGTGTTAAATGATCTAATGGTGATTTACGATGATACAGCACGCCCATTGAAAATACAGTATCAAATGCTGCGAGCGGTTGCATTTCTTCAATCCCTAGTGGAATTAAGTTCGCACGACGATCGTTACCTAACAATTTACGCACGGCTTCAAACTGACAAAGGAATAATTCAGTCGGGTCGATACCGACGACTGTTTTTGCACCTTCGCCGACCATACGCCACATATGATAACCGCTACCACAGCCAACATCTAAAATGGTGCGATCTTTTAAAGGTGCTAGGTGAGGTAACACGCGATCCCATTTGAAATCAGAACGCCATTCACAATCAACGTGAATGCCGTGTAAGTGATAAGGCCCTTTGCGCCACGGCATTAATTGCTTGAGATGATAAACAATGCGTTGTTCTTCACCTTGTGATAACGGAGAAACTGGCTCAGATTTGACGGCGCTTTTGAGGTCGATATTTGCACAGTCTAAGTGCGGTAAAAAATCAACAATTTTTGCCCATTTTGCATAGTCGCCGTGAGTTTGTTTTTCCCATTGCTTGAGTTGCAAAGGTAGCGTTTCAAGCCACGCAGACAAATTCGTGGTGGCAATTTGTTGATAAAAAGGACGAAAGTCGATCATAATGCCTTCTTGTAAGCGGTGTTCGCTTGTTCAAATGTATCAAGAATATGTTTTTCAGGTTTTGCTGTGAGTAACGAAGTAATGACAATCACCAAGCTAGCTAATATAAAACCTGGGATCATTTCGTAAAGTGCGTGAAGTTGAGAACCTTCGAGTGTCCAGCTTTTCCAACCGAAAACCACAATTGCACCTGTCATCATACCGAATAATGCGGCAGAAGAGGTCATACGTTTCCAAAACAGTGAGAATAACACCACGGGGCCAAATGCACTACCAAATCCTGCCCAAGCAAATTCTACTAATTTTAATACGCGACTGTGTTCATCTTGTGCGATCCAAATTGCAATGCCCGCAATAGAAAGCACCATTAAGCGGCCAAGCCAGACTAACTCTTTATCAGACGCTTTAGGGCGGATAAAGCCTTTATAAAAATCTTCTGTGATGGCACTTGATGAAATCAGTAATTGTGCACTTAATGTGCTCATTACCGCTGCTAAAATTGCAGAAAGCAGAATGCCCGAAATCCAAGGGTTAAACAGTAATTTTGATAATTCAATAAAGACTTGTTCTGGCTCGCGGTTTACTAAGCCTGCCACTTGAGGGTTCGCATAGAAATAGGCGATACCAAAGAAGCCAATTCCCATTGCACCTAATAAGCATAATACCATCCAAGTCATACTGATTTTACGTGCGTTATTGAGCGATTTCACTGAGTCAGCCGCCATAAAACGTGCCAAAATGTGTGGTTGACCAAAATAGCCTAATCCCCACGCGGCAAGGCTTAACAAGCCAAGAGGTGTTGTGCCAGTGAAAATATCGGTAAAGTCTTTTTGTGCTGCAATTTCTGCTTGTGCCAATACTAAATTAAATTGCTCAATGCCATCTAAACTGATTAACACGAAGACAGGGGTTAAAATGAGCGCAAAAATCATTAAGGTTGCTTGAATGGTGTCTGTCCAGCTCACGGCTAAAAAACCACCGATAAAGGTGTAAGCAATTGTCGCTAGTGCACCGTACCAAAGTGCGGTTGAATATTCCACAGAAAATAGATTTTGGAAAAGTTTTGCACCAGCTACAACACCTGAAGCACAGTAAATCGTAAAGAAGACCAAAATAATTGACGCTGAAACAATTTTAAGTAAATTGTGGGATGAGCCAAAACGGTGGTGGAAGTATTCAGGTAGCGTTAAGGCATTGTTATTATATTCAGTATAAATGCGCAAACGGCCTGCTACAAATAACCAGTTTAAGTAAGCCCCAATCATTAGACCAATAGCGATCCAACCTTCAATTAGACCTGAAATATAAATGGCGCCGGGTAACCCCATTAATAACCAACCTGACATATCGGACGCACCTGCGGACATTGCTGTCACAAAGCTCCCTAAACGGCGTCCCCCTAAAATGTAGTCAGATAAATTGTTTGTATAATAGTAGGCTAACAAGCCAATAAATAACATCCCAAAAATGTAAATCGTAAACGTAATAAGTGTTGGATCCAATCCAAACATGATGACCTCACAAACATCGAAAAATTATAATTTTTATCTCCCAAAATTTGAGAAAGCTCACATTTTACCTTATTTGGTACTATTATTCTATTTTCCTTTTCGTTAGACTAAACGGCATTAATTGTATTTAAAATCTTAATGTTAGGTGTTTTTATGGATTCTGTTGAATTGTTAGTCAATGTCACGCCAAATGAAACACGAATTGCGCTCGTCGATATGGGAATATTAAAAGAAGTTCACATCGAACGGCAGGCAAAACGTGGCATTGTTGGTAACATCTACAAAGGGCGTGTGACACGTGTTTTACCAGGTATGCAATCGGCTTTTGTTGATATTGGTTTAGAAAAGGCTGCGTTTTTACACGCCTCAGATATTGTTTCTCATACGGAGTGCGTGGAAGAAAGTGAACAAAAGCAATTTATCGTGAAAGATATTGCTGAGCTTGTGCGTGAAGGACAAGATATTGTAGTGCAAGTCGTGAAAGATCCGCTTGGCACAAAAGGTGCAAGATTAACGACGGATATTACATTGCCTTCACGCTATTTGGTGTTTATGCCAGAAAATAGTCACGTGGGCGTGTCGCAACGTATCGAAAGCGAAGAAGAGCGTGCGAGATTAAAAGAATTAGTGTTGCCTCTTTGCGATGAGCTAGGTGGATTTATTATCCGCACTGCAGCCGACGGTGCATCTGAAGAAGAGTTAAAACAGGATGCGGATTTTCTTAAGCGCTTATGGCGAAAAGTATTAGAACGTCGCGGTAAGTACCCAACAAAATCAATGTTATATGGTGAATTAGCATTAACACAACGTATTTTGCGTGATTTTATTGGTGCGGGCTTAGAGAAAATTCGTATCGATTCTAAATTGTGTTTTACAGAGGTGAAACAATTTACTGAAGAGTTTATGCCAACGTTGGTTGACAAGTTGGTACTTTATTCAGGAAATCAACCGCTCTTTGATGTGTATGGTGTTGAATCTGCAATTCAGACTGCTTTAAATAAACGTGTGAATTTAAAATCAGGTGGTTATCTAATTATTGAACAAACCGAAGCGATGACTACTATTGATATTAATACAGGTGCTTTTGTTGGACATCGCAATCTCGAAGAAACTATCTTTAATACCAATATCGAAGCGACAAAAGCCATTGCTCAGCAGTTGCAATTACGCAATCTCGGTGGGATCATAATTATCGATTTTATCGATATGCAAACAGATGATCATCGCAATCGTGTGTTAGAATCTCTGCAAGAAGCATTGTCGAAAGATCGTGTCAAAACTAGTGTGAATGGTTTTACTCAACTTGGTTTGGTGGAAATGACTCGCAAACGCACGAGAGAAAGCCTTGAACACGTTTTATGCGGTGATTGCCCTGCTTGTCAGGGGCGTGGACGCATTAAAACAGTGGAGACGATCTGCTATGAAATTATGCGTGAAATTATTCGTGTTCACCACTTATTCTCAAGTGAACAGTTCGTGGTTTATGCCTCACGTGCAGTGGCAGATTATCTGATCAATGAAGAGTCTCACGGTCTACTTGCTGAATTAGAAGTCTTTATCGGTAAACAAATCCAAATTAAAACCGAAGTATATTACAACCAAGAACAATTTGATGTGGTTGTTATGTAATATTAAGCCTTTTCACAAGCGACTTTCTTCTCATTCACATAAAGAAAGTCGCTTTTATCTATTACCTTTCATCCAGTCGAAAAATAACATAAAATACACCGCACTTTTCTTTTCTATTTGAATATATAAATTATGATTAATACAGTTAGTAACACACTACTCACACCCAGCAATCTCAGTTTAAAAGATTTGCAAAATACGTTTGATTTGCTTTCACATCGTGATATTGATTATGCGGATCTTTATTTCCAACTTAGCCAAGATGAAAACTGGGTATTGGAAGATAGCATTATTAAAGAGGGTGGATTCCACATTGATCGTGGGGTAGGCGTGCGTGCAGTAAGTGGTGAGAAAACAGGTTTTGCGTATTCTGATCAAATTAATTTAGCTAGCTTGCAGCAATGTGCTTTAGCGGTGAAAGGGATTGCCCAAGTGAAGGAAGGTAACATCATCGTACCATCTGCGTTAAATCCTGTTGAGGCGATGTTACGTTACCAAGGTATTAATCCGCTTAATAGCTTAAGCAAAGAAAAGAAAATTGAGTTATTACATTTAGTGGATAAGACCGCACGCAATGCAGATCCTCGCGTTGTACAAGTGTCTGCGAGTCTAAGTTCTGTATATGAAGAAGTGTTGATTGTTGCAACTGATGGCACACTTGCGGCAGATATTCGTCCGTTAGTGCGTTTATCTATTTCTGTTTTGGTCGAACAAGATGGCAAGCGTGAACGTGGTAGTGCCGGTGCGGGTGGTCGTTTCGGTTTAGATTGGTTCTTAGAAAGTGAAAAAGGTGAAATAAGAGCGGTCTATTTTGCCAAAGAAGCGGTTCGCCAAGCGTTAGTAAACTTAGGTGCAGTTGCCGCACCTGCTGGAATGATGCCGGTGGTGTTAGGGGCTGGTTGGCCAGGCGTATTGTTGCACGAAGCAGTTGGACACGGTTTAGAAGGGGATTTTAACCGTAAAGAAAGCTCATTATTTACAGGAAAAATCGGCGAGCTTGTGACTTCACCGTTATGTACGATTGTTGATGATGGCACTTTACAAAATCGTCGTGGTTCAATTACTGTAGATGATGAAGGTGTGCCGAGCCAATATAATGTATTAATCAAAGACGGTATTTTACAAGGCTATATGCAAGATAAAATGAACGCACGTTTAATGGGCGTTGCACCGACTGGTAATGGACGTCGTGAATCTTATGCACACTTGCCAATGCCTCGAATGACCAATACCTATATGCTCGCAGGACAAAGTAAATTTGATGATTTAATTGCTTCGGTAGATTTCGGACTTTTTGCACCGCACTTTGGTGGTGGTCAAGTGGACATTACTTCTGGCAAATTCGTCTTTTCAAGTTCAGAAGCCTACTTAATTGAAAAAGGCAAAATCACTAAACCAGTGAAAGGTGCGACCTTGATCGGTAGTGGTATTGAGGTTATGCAAAATGTGTCGATGGTGGCGGATCAAGTTGAACTTGATCACGGCATTGGTGTTTGTGGTAAAGAAGGGCAGAGCGTACCTGTTGGCGTTGGTCAACCCGCGTTAAAAATTAAGCAAATTACCGTCGGTGGTACAAATTAATAAAATGAAATCCAGATCAAAAGATCTGGATTTTTTGCGATACAGATGAATACTTATTCATTTATATTGACTAAATATATCTATTTCACTATGCTTTTTGTAATGAAAAAAGAACAAGGATAATGCGATGACACAATATACGAGAGAAACCTTTAACCAAGTGATGATCCAAAACTATGCCCCGGCGGATTTTATTCCCGTGAAAGGAAAAGGCAGTCGAGTTTGGGATCAACAAGGGAAAGAATATATTGATTTCACCAGTGGTATTGCAGTGAATAGCCTTGGGCATTGCCCTGATGAAATCGTTGAAGTACTGAAAACACAAAGTGAGAAGTTGTGGCATTCCAGTAACTGGTTTACAAGCGAACCGACTTTAGCACTCGCAAGCAAATTAGTGGATAAAACCTTTGCAGATCGAGTGATGTTTGTGAATTCAGGGGCGGAAGCAAATGAGGCTGCGTTGAAGCTTGCTCGTCGTTATGCAGTAGATAATTTCGGTTATCAAAAAAGTAAAATTATTGCATTTAAACAAAGTTTCCACGGGCGCACATTATTTACTGTCAGCGTGGGGGGGCAAGCAAAATATTCTGATGGGTTTGGTCCAAAACCTGCGGATATTATTCACGTGCCTTTTAATGATTTAGCGGCCGTAAAAGCGGTGATGGATGAAAATACCTGTGCGGTGATTGTCGAGCCAATTCAAGGGGAAAGTGGCATTTTGCCTGCGCATCCAAATTTTTTACAGGGGCTGCGTGAGCTCTGTGATCAGCATAATGCATTGTTAATTTTCGATGAGGTACAAACCGGAGTTGGGCGCACAGGGCATTTATACGCTTATATGAAATATGCAGTTGTGCCGGATATTTTGACATCAGCAAAAGCACTGGGTAATGGTTTCCCAATTGGTGCAATGTTAACTACAAATGAGATTGCTAAAAGTTTTGCACCAGGTGTACACGGCACTACGTTTGGTGGAAATCCATTGGCTTGTGCAGTGGCAGAGAAAGTGATTGATATTATTTCAACCCCACAATTCTTGCAAAAAATCCACCGCACTTCTGAAAAATTTATGCAAAAGTTGCAAGAAATTAATCGGCAATGTGGCTTATTTAAAGAGATTCGTGGTGAAGGTTTGTTAATCGGTGCAGAGCTGATTGAAAAATATCAAGGTAAAGCCAGCGAGTTTGTCAAAAAAGCAGCGGATAATGGCTTAATGATTCTCGTGGCAGGGCCAAATGTATTACGTTTTGCACCGGCCTTGAATATTAGTGATGATGAACTTGAAACTGGATTTGTACGCTTAGAACAAACTTTGTTAGCAGAATGAGTGAGAAAAAATAAAATCTTGCATAACTGATTTTATGCAACGTAGTTTGACGCATTGTTGAGGTAGCTTATACAAGTTAGACGCATTATAGGGAGCAAGTGTATGTCAGAGCTATCTCAATTATTAGAAAAACAATTAGTAAAAGAACAATTAGGTGAAGATAAAGCCCACATCTTAGCATTTGGTGAGTTTGCTCGAAACGCATTAAGTAACTTCAATTTTAGCTTGGTTGAAAAGCTCCCACATAATATAAAAGTTGATTTCCTAGAAACAGAGACTTCAGCTTTTGAGCCATTTTTATCGTTTTCACCCTCTGAGCCTATTCTAGCCTTCTGTATATAGTGAAGTTTGTGAGCTGGTAGCCGGGGATATCTCGGATGAGATTATTACTATTATTGGTACATCAGTTGAGACTGATTATATAGATAAAGTAAACGTTAGCTTATTCTTAATAGAAAAGTAGAGATCTTTGACAAAATAAACAAAAAAGCACCGCACTTTTGAAGTAGCGGTGCTTTTTGTTAGGCTGTAATTAATCAGCAGAATAATACAATTTGCCAATTTCAATTTTTTGGCGTCCGTTTGCTTCACGCCATTTGTTGGTATCACGCAAAGAGTATACACAGCCGCAATACTCTTGTTGGTAAAAACGCTCACGCTTGCTGATTTCAATCATACGTTGTGAGCCACCTCCTTTACGCCAGTTGTAATCCCAATATACAACATCATCATATTTTTCTGCTGCGCGGTGTCCACAACCATTAATCTGGTTCATATCTTTCCAGCGAGAAATGCCTAAACAGCTTGTAAATACTGGGAACCCGTTGTTATGTGCATATTCTGCCGCTTTTTCAAAACGCATATCAAAACACATTGTACAACGAATACCACGCTCAGGTTCATCTTCCATCCCTTTTGCACGATCAAACCATTCTTGGCGGTCATAATCAGCATCAATAAATGGAATCCCCCATTTTTCTGCAAAACGGATATTTTCTTCTTTGCGAATTAAATATTCTTTTAATGGGTGGATATTCGGATTGTAGAAGTAAATGGTAAATTCAATGCCAGAGGCGTGAATCGCTTCCATTACTTCACCAGAGCAAGGCGCACAACAAGAATGTAATAACAATTTGTTATGACCATTTGGCAATTCTAATTTTTCACGTACAAAAGGCGCATTAGGATCTTTGCCTTTACGTGTTTTCTTCGTAGGGATTTTTTGTTCTGTCATTTTCGTTCTTAAAATTGATAAATAAATGACCGCACTTTAGGCGGTCGTTCGAGTAAATTGCTATCGACTTAGGTGCTAATTAATAAGTACGATCAACGGATAAATAGGCTAATGAAATTAATGCCTTTTTGTATTCGCTTTCTGGCAAAATAGCAATTGCATCAACGGCTTTTTGTGCTTCTTCTTTAGCGCGATTCATCGCATAATCTAATGATTTATGTTCAGCCATAATCGCTAAAACCGCATCTAAAATATCGCGTTTACCACCTTGTTCAATGGCATCGCGAATCAGTTTAGATTGCTCTGGATTACCATTATGCATTGCGTGTAACAATGGTAAGGTTGGTTTGCCTTCTGCCAGATCATCACCCAGATTTTTACCCAATGTTTGTGCATTAGCGCTGTAATCTAAAATATCGTCCACGAGCTGGAATGCCGTGCCTAAATAACGACCATAGTCTTGTAATGCTTTCTCTTGTGCTTCGGTCGCTTTTGCTAAAATAGCAGAGCAGTGTGTTGCAGCCTCGAATAAGCGTGCAGTTTTACCATAAATGACCTGCATATAATTTTCTTCAGTCGTATTGGGATCATTTACATTCATCAACTGTTGCACTTCGCCTTCTGCGATCACATTAGTGGCGTCAGACATCACTTTTAAAATGCGTAGTGAATCCAATTGAGTCATTAATTGAAACGCACGGGTATAAATAAAGTCACCGACTAATACGCTAGCCGCATTGCCAAATTCAGCATTTGCGGTTGGGTTACCTCGGCGTAATTCAGACTCATCAACAACATCATCGTGTAATAAAGTCGCAGTGTGGATAAACTCAATAAATGTAGCACAAGTAATTGGCTCATCTGATGTGTAACCAAGCGCACGAGCAGCCAGAATAGCAATCATCGGGCGAATACGTTTACCACCACTTTGAATGATGTAATAACCTAGTTGATTGATTAAAGCAACATCAGAGTTTAATTGTGCTAAAATTGCTTCATTAGTTTTTTGCATATCCAGCTGAATGAGCTGCTGGACGGTTTCAATAGGCATTAAATTATGTTGATTTGTCATTGTAATAATTGATTTATAGACTGAATGTTTGCCTGATTGTACCCAATTTTCTGCAATTTCTGAAATCAAATCACACAAATTCATAATTTTTTTATTTTATTGCAAATAAGCACTTGCTCTTGTGTCATTTTTTGCGTAGAATTTGCGACCTATTTATATGAATTTTTGAAGTGCTAAATGAACAAAACATTAAAGCACTATGTATAGCGGAGTATATATGTACGCAGTTTTTCAAAGTGGCGGTAAACAGCACCGAGTAAGCGAAGGTCAAGTAGTTCGTTTAGAAAAACTTGAAGTTGCAACTGGTGAAACAGTTGAGTTTGACTCAGTGTTAATGATCGTTAACGGTGAAGATGTTAAAATTGGTGCCCCAGTTGTTGCTGGTGGTAAAGTAGTGGCAGAAGTTGTTGCACACGGTCGTGGCGATAAAGTTAAAATTGTTAAATTCCGTCGTCGTAAACATAGCCGTAAACAACAAGGTCATCGTCAGTGGTTCACAGAAGTGAAAATCACTGGGATTCAAGCATAATTTCAGAGGAGATCAAGTAGATGGCAACTAAAAAAGCAGGTGGTTCAACTCGTAACGGTCGTGATTCTGAAGCTAAACGCCTTGGTGTTAAACGTTTCGGTGGCGAATCTGTATTAGCAGGTAGTATCATCGTTCGTCAACGTGGTACTAAATTCCACGCTGGTTCAAACGTTGGTATGGGCCGTGACCACACTCTATTTGCAACTGCAGATGGTAAGGTTAAATTTGAAGTTAAAGGCGATAAAAATCGTAAATACGTAAGTATCATTACTGAGTAATTTCAAATTCCTAAATTAAAAACGCCTCGCACAAAGTTGCGGGGCTTTTTTATAGGAGCTCTTTTATGCAACAAAAACCTTGGCTTGGATTTCTTTTTGCATTTACCGCAGCTTGTATGTGGGGATCTTTGCCAATTGCATTACAGCAAGTATTAAAAACCGTAGATGCTCAAACCATAGTTTGGTTTCGATTTGCCGTAGCGGCAGTTGGTTTATTTTTAATACTGAAAATCACAAAAAAATTACCCAATTTAACCGCACTTTACTTACGACATTGGCTATTAATTTTATTGGGCATTGTAGGCTTATCGGCCAACTTTTTTTTATATAATGTCGCATTGCAATATATTCCGCCAACAACAAGCCAAGTTTTTAGCCCACTGACCTCATTCGGAATGTTATTGGCTGGAGTGTGGCTTTTTAAAGAACAATTTGCGAAACACCAAAAAATCGGTTTATTACTGCTTATCTTAGGATTATTCCTCTTTTTTAATGAACGTTTAGGTGATTTTTTAAACTTTAATCTCTATGTATTAGGTATTTTGGCTTGTATTGCGGCTAGTTTTGTTTGGGTCGGTTATGGTATTGCCCAGAAATTAATGTCTAATCGCTTAACAGCACAACAAGTGCTATTACCTATTTATATCGGATGTAGCATTATTTTTATGCCAGTGGCGAATGTATCTCAAGTGTTTAATTTGAATTGGATACAAGTACTTTGCTTGGTTTATTGTTGTTTGAATACGTTGATTGCTTATGGGGCTTACGCTGAAGCATTAAATCATTGGGATGTGACAAAAGTCAGTGCGATTGTCACTCAAATTCCAATACTGACATTAATTTTTTCTGAAATATTATTTTTGATTGCACCTGAATATATGATGGTGGAAAAACTAAATTGGTTGAGTTATCTGGGCGCATTATTTGTTGTATCTGGCGCATTATTTTCAGCCGTAGGTCATCGATTAACCGACCGTATACTAATGAAGCGAGTTTAAGATGAAACAACAGCAACCTGTGATGGGTTTTTTATTTGCATTAATTACCTCAATGGCTTGGGGCTCATTACCCATCGCCTTGCAACGTGTCGTGGCGGTGATGAACCCTCAAACGATTGTTTGGTATCGCTTTTTGGTTGCTGCATTTGGCTTATTTATTATTTTAGGATTAACCAATAAGCTACCAAAATTAAGACAATTCGTGCCTCGTTACCGCACTTTAGCGTTAATTAGTGTGATCGGATTGTCGGCGAACTTTGTCTTGTTTAATACCTCATTAAAATATATTGAGCCTTCAATCTCACAGATTTTTGGACAATTATCTTCATTTACGATGATGATTTTTGGGGTTGTGTTTTTTAAAGAAAAATTACGTTTAAACCAAAAAATAGGATTAGTTTTACTGATTATCGGTTTAGGGCTATTTTTTAATGATCGCTTTAAACTCTTTTTAAGTTTAAATTCTTATTCAATTGGTATTTTTTTAGCTGCATCAGCGGCATTGGTGTGGAGCATCTACGGTATTGCACAAAAATTAATGTTGCGTGAGTTTAACTCACAGCAAATTTTATTTGTGATTTATATCGGCTGCGCATTTGTATTTACGCCATTTGCTGAAGTTTCTCAAGTGACAGCATTGAGCGGCTGGACATTATTCTGTTTTATTTATTGTTGTTTAAATACATTAGTCGGTTATGGTGCTTATGCTGAAGCATTAAACCGTTGGGATGTGTCTAAAGTGAGCGTAGTGACAACGTTGATGCCGTTGTTCACGATTTTATTTTCTTATTTATTATATGTTTTTTATCCTGAGCATTTTTCAAAGCCAGATTTGAATACAATTAGTTATATTGGTGCATTAGTCGTTGTGTTTGGTGCGATCACCTCTGCGATTGGGCACAAGTTTATTAAGGGTTAGGAGAACGAATGAAATTTATTGATGAAGCTTTAATCCGAGTTGAAGCAGGCGATGGAGGTAATGGTTGCATTAGTTTCCGTCGTGAAAAATATATCCCTAAAGGTGGTCCAGACGGCGGTGATGGCGGTGATGGCGGTGATGTGTATTTAGTTGCTGATGAAAACTTAAATACCTTGATTGATTACCGTTTTGAAAAACGTTTTGCCGCAGAGCGTGGCGAGAATGGTCGCAGTGCAAACTGTACAGGGCACCGCGGTAAAGATATTACTTTGCGTGTACCCGTTGGAACACGTGCGATTGATAATGACACCAAAGAAGTGATTGGTGATTTAACCAAGCACGGCACTAAAATGCTCGTGGCAAAAGGTGGTTATCACGGTTTAGGTAATACCCGTTTTAAATCATCGGTCAACCGTGCACCACGTCAAAAAACTAATGGTACACCAGGTGAAAAACGTGATTTACAACTAGAGTTGATGTTGCTTGCGGATGTGGGAATGCTTGGCTTACCAAATGCGGGTAAATCTACCTTTATCCGTGCAATTTCAGCAGCGAAACCGAAAGTCGCAGATTATCCATTTACTACCTTAGTGCCAAGTTTAGGTGTGGCCCGTGTAGATGCTAACCGTAGCTTTGTGGTTGCAGACATTCCGGGGTTAATTGAAGGCGCTTCTGAAGGTGCTGGCTTAGGTATCCGTTTCTTGAAACACTTAGAGCGTTGCCGTGTATTAGTTCATTTAGTGGATATCGCACCAATTGATGAGAGCGATCCTGCAGATAATATTGGGATTATCGAAGCAGAGCTTTTCCAATATAGTGAAGCATTGGCAGATAAACCACGTTGGTTAGTATTCAACAAAATCGACACAATGAGCGATGAAGAAGCGGAACAACGTGCAAAAGAAATCACGGAGCGTTTAGGTTGGGAAGATGATTATTATCTGATTTCTGCAGTGACAGGTAAAAACGTGCCGCCACTTTGTCGTGATATTATGGATTTCATTGAAGCAAATCCACGCGAAGAAGTGCAGGAAGAAGAGCAAAATACTGAAGTGAAATTCAAATGGGATGACTATCATCAAGAGCAATTGGCAGAGCATCAATTTGATGAAGATGACGACGATTGGGATGATTGGTCAGAAGAAGATGAAGAAGGCGTGGAGATTATTTATAAGCCTTAACTTCATTAAAAGTGCGGTGAAAAATTTTTAATTGCACTTTATCCCAACAAAAAAGGACACAAATGATGAGTTTGCGTCCTTTTGTTTTACAGTGATTAGATAATCACGATATCTTGTTTGATATTCAGCTCTGCATTTTCCTGAATTTTCGCAAAGATAATCGGATCTGCTACGTCCGTTGCATCAGTATGATAAGACATTTCAACAGTTGTTTTATCGTGTTTGATATCATCTTCTAAATTCGACGTTTGTTCTAACAAGGAAGTAAATACCTCTCTGGATAGCTCAGTTTTATCTGCGCCAGAAGCGAGGCCTGTAATAGTATCAACTTTACCATTTAACTGGGGATCAAACACAAAAGTATCGTTACTCTCACCACTAGTTAATGTATCTTCACCTAAGCCACCAATTAAAGGGTCATTTCCATCTAGGCCATTGAGAGTGTTGCCTACATTGTCAGCTGTTAAAGTATTCGCCTAATGCATTATCTGTCGTCTCTTTGGCTGATGTGCCAAGTAAAGTAAGGTTTTCTACATTTTCTTTTAATTGGTAATTAACTATACAGTATCAATGCCTTCATCAGCATTTTCAGTGATAGTATCAGTGAGTAAGTCAATCACAAACTTATCATCGCCTTTACCTCCGAAGAGCTGATCGTTTCCTTTACCACCATCAAGATAGTCATTATCTTCACCGCCCTTGATGATACTATCACCAGAACCACCCGAAATATTGTTATCAGCTTTATTACCAATCAGTTCATCATTGTATTTTGAGCAAATAAGATTTTCGATTTGAGTACTGAAACCTATAACTGCTTGATCTTTGGGTTTGAATAAGATTCAGTGCCAGTTTTTGTGGTTCCACGGCAACCGCTTCGATGAGTTCTGCTTTAAGGTCTGTTAATGGATTATCTAATGCAGATGCGAGCGACATTGCACTTTTCTTTTTAAAAATGAGATTAGCAATTTTATTTCCATTAGCATAAACCATCGAACTGTGATCGAGATTGGGTTCAGATACATTCTAAATTAATACGCCTTTACTGTTATAAATTTTATAGTGTGCGTTTTCTTCTAATGCAAGTTAAGGTTGTCTCTGGCTGGAATTTGAGAATTTTAGGTTCGTTTTGGTTATTGTAAGCAATATGTAAACTATAATTTCTATTTTTATCAACGAATAAAAATATATGAAATGTCTATAGAAACAGCGTGAAGAGGCGTTAATCATAAAGAAACTACTATTCTTTTCCTAGTAAAATCTGGTTAAAAAATAGAGTCAAAGTTAATAAAATTTGTCCTCTTTATGCTTGTAAAATAGGGTTTGTTTACATTTATTTATGTATGATTATTGCTTGATTAAAAATGGATTATTTTGGCTAAAGATTTTTAAATTAAATAGGAGTTTAATTAAATAGTATTTTTCTTGCTTTAATGGGGTACTACATCGAAAAAGGGGCAATTAGTGCTACAATGATGCCAATTTATTAACGTTATTTTTATGTAATTTAGAAAGTGAGTATCAATGGCTACGTACATTGCGTGGGGAAATATTAATCAATCTTATCCTTTGCATACGATTCCAACGGATTTATTGAGCGAAAAATTATGTCAATCTGTTGAAGGGAAAAATGCGAGGGTGAAAATGCGCCATCGTTGTCGTTGGGTTGCACATTTTTTGTTATGGTCATTACTCAAAACTTCGCAAAAACCGACCGCACTTTTAAAGCATATTGATTATACTGACTCAGGCAGACCGCAATTGCCTGATGATGAGGTTGACTTCAACATTAGTCATTCAGGTGAATGGGTGGCGGTGATTTTACATATTAATCCTGAAGGCAAAAGTGCGGTTGGGATTGATATTGAATTTCCGCAACGAGAGCGAAATTATACGGCGTTACTTGCGCATTTTGCAGCACAAGAAGAGCAACAGTGGTTTAAACAAACCAATTCGCAACAACAGCATTCGGCATTCTATTTGAGTTGGTGCTTGAGAGAGGCTGTATTGAAATCGCAAGGGGTTGGGATTGTGAGATTATCAGAGGTGACCCACGATCCTCTTTTACATCAAATTCAGTCCAATTATTGCCCAAAAGGGTCGTTGATCTTCACGAATGAATTGCCATTTTATTTGGCATTTTTTATCAATAGCGATGAAACAGAACAGATCAATTATTACCACTGGGAAGGGGATAGACTATTGACGAAACCATTGCAACAGAAATTGATTTATCAAGTAAATGGCTAAAAAACTGTTTTTTATTTAACCGCACTTTAAATCCACAAAAATATCCCTATTTAGTAACGAGTTTCGTTAGACTTAACAGCATATTTTGTTTAGACTGTGACAATTTGTTTAAACTGATAACAATTTTTTGACAAATGGAGAAGGGAATGTCATTGAACGGTTCAGATCAAGATCCTTGGGGTAAACCAGGGCAGAAGCAACCCGAAAATAATCGTCCAAATAATGAGGGAGATAAAGGCTCAAATTGGAATGATAATTCTCGTGGTAAGCAAAACAACCAAGAACAATCACCGCCAGATATTGAAGAAATGTTCAATAGCTTATTGAAGAAACTGGGGGGGAATAATGGCGGTAATCGCAATCAATCAAATCAAGGTGGTTCATTGAAACTTGGTAAATTACTACCGATTGCCATCGCTATTGGTGCGATTGTTTGGGGTGTAAGTGGATTTTATACCGTAAAAGAAGCAGAACGTGGCGTGGTAATGCGTTTTGGTGAATTACATTCTATTGTTCAACCAGGTTTAAACTGGCGACCAAATTTCATTGATCGTGTTGTACCTGTCAACGTAGAGCAAGTGAAAGAGTTGAAAACACAAGGTGCTATGCTGACACAAGACGAGAATATGGTAAAAGTGGAAATGACTGTTCAATACCGTGTTCACGATCCAGCTAAATATCTATTCAGTGTTACCAATGCAGATGACAGCTTGAACCAAGCAACGGATAGTGCGTTGCGTTATGTGATTGGTCATATGTCAATGGATGATATTTTAACCACTGGTCGTTCTGTTGTACGTGAAAATACGTGGAAAACCTTAAATTCGATTATCGAATCTTACGATATGGGCCTTGAAGTTGTTGACGTGAACTTCCAGTCTGCTCGTCCACC
The DNA here is from genome assembly GCA_049941595.1 of Bisgaard Taxon 46. Lineage (GTDB taxonomy): Bacteria > Pseudomonadota > Gammaproteobacteria > Enterobacterales > Pasteurellaceae > Pasteurella. Next base: position 272,588 of record JBNFNA010000003.1, on the reverse strand, counting down.
TGAAGAAGTAAAAGATGCGTTCGATGATGCGATTAAAGCGCAAGAAGATGAACAACGTTATATTCGCGAGGCAGAAGCTTATGCACGTGAGCGTGAGCCAATTGCACGAGGTGATGCACAGCGCATTTTAGAAGAAGCAACGGCTTATAAAGATCGTGTAGTATTGGATGCGAAAGGGGAAGTGGAGCGTTTCCAACGTTTATTACCTGAATTTAAACTTGCGCCAGATCTATTGCGTGAGCGTTTATACATTCAAACAATGGAAAAAGTAATGGCAAATACACCTAAAGTGATGTTGGATGGTAACAACGGCAATAACTTGACTGTATTACCGCTAGAGCAGATTTTAAAAGGCCAAAGCAATAAAAAATCGCAACCAAATGTAAAGGAAGAAACAAGACCAACAATTCGTATTGATTCGACACCGTCTAATTCAGCGCCAGTGATTCCACAATCAAGACAAGAAAATACTCGCCAAGGGAGATTTAATTAATGCGTAAATTTTTAACCCCTGTCATTGTTATTATTGCGGCACTCTTGTATTCAAGCATTGTGATTGTCTCAGAAGGCACTCGTGGCATTATGTTACGTTTTAGCAAAGTGCACCGTGATGCAGACAACAAAGTGGTGGTGTATAACCCAGGCTTACATTTTAAAATTCCTTTAATTGACTCAATTAAAATTTTAGATGCACGTATTCGCACACTCGATGGTCAAGCAGACCGTTTTGTGACAGTTGAGAAAAAAGACTTGCTTGTTGACTCTTATGTAAAATGGAGAATCAGTGATTTTGGTCGTTTCTATACAGCAACTGGTGGTGGCGACTATGCACAAGCATCTAACTTATTACGCCGTAAAGTGAATGACCGTTTACGTTCTGAAATTGGTTCAAGAACCATTAAAGATATCGTTTCTGGCACGCGTGGTGAGTTAATGGAAGGCGCACGTAAAGCGTTAAATACAGGTGCTGATAGTACTGCAGAGTTAGGTATTGAAGTGGTTGATGTGCGTGTAAAACAAATCAACTTACCTGATGAAGTGTCTTCTTCAATTTATCAACGTATGCGTGCAGAACGTGATGCAGTAGCCCGTGAACACCGTTCACAAGGTCGTGAAAAAGCAGCATTTATTCAAGCTGATGTCGATCGTAAAGTGACCTTGATTTTGGCTAACGCAAACCGTTCAGCTCAAGAATTACGTGGTTCAGGTGATGCGATCGCTGCGAAAGTGTTCTCAGATGCATTTGCTCACGATCCAGAGTTTTATAGTTTCTTAAGAAGTTTAAAAGCCTATGAAAGTAGCTTTGCAAACTCATCAGAAAATATGATGATTTTAAAACCGGATAGCGAATTTTTCCGTTTTATGAAAGCACCAACAAAATAAGCGATTAAATCAGTAAAGAAAAAAGGCATCAAATTTGATGCCTTTTGTTTTTTGAATTTTCTTTATTCTTCAAGCGCCAATTCTTTGAGATATTGGAAAATCTCACGATAAGCTTTTGGTGGTTTGTTTTGCTCTTTTTCTTTTTGTGCCGCACGAATGAGATTGCGTAAATGTTGGCTATCAGCTTGTGGATATTCATCCAATAATTGTGTGAGTGCATTATTATTCACAATTAATTGATCACGCAACATCTCTAGTTTGTGCAACATTGCTTGTTGCTGGTTATGCTTGTTTTCTAATTTTTCTAGCGCTTCTTCGATTGGTTCTGCATCCATACTACGCAAAATTTTGCCAATATATTGTAGTTGGCGGCGTTTAGCTTCTTTTTGTAAGCGCTGAGCAAGTTCTACAGCTTCCAATAATTTATCGTCTAATGGAATTTTGTCTAATTTCGCTTTAGTGAGATTGACAAGTTTCTCACCGAGTTTTTTGAGTGCTTCGGCATCACGTTTAATTTCACTTTTACTTACCCAAATAATTTCTTCTTGTTCTTGGTCGTCCCAATCTTGCGTTTCCCAGTCAATTTTATTTTTTCCACGCTTTGCCATTTTCTTTCCTTCATTTCACAAAAATAAAGCAACATTTTAGCACGAAAATCTAAAATAGGATAAAATGCCACGAAATTGCTTAATGATGAGCAGAAAGGAAGGTATTTAAATGAAAACTCAAGAAAATTCGACCGCACTTTTAAAGCAACAAGAACAAACTTTGCGTGATGCGGTGAGCTATGCGATCGAAACGGCACAAAAAGCAGGTGCAACAGCCGAAGTTGCAGTGACAAAAGTGAGTGGATTATCGGTTTCAACACGTTTGCAAGAGATTGAAAATGTTGAATTTAATAATGATGGTGCATTGGGCATTTCGGTTTATTTAGGCCAACAAAAAGGCAATGCGTCAACTTCAGACTTAAGCCCAGAAGCAATTAAAAATGCGGTAGAAGCGGCATTAGCGATTGCTAAATATACCTCGCCAGATGAATGTGCAGGTTTGGCTGAAAAAGAATTAATGGCATTTGATGCACCTGATTTAGATCTATATCACGCCGCAGAGATCGATGTCGATAAAGCCGTTGAACTTGCGTTAAGTGCTGAAACTGCCGCATTGTCTTATGATGAACGTATCGTGAATAGTGAAGGTGCGGCATTTAACTCGCATACGGGTGTGCGTGTATATGGGAATAGCTACGGAATGTTGCAAAGTTATTTATCAAGTCGTTATTCGCTGTCCTGTTCTGTTATTGCTGGTGTTGAGGAGCAATTAGAGCGTGATTATGAATATACTATCTCTCGTAATATGAACCAGCTTGAAAGTGCGGTGTGGGTTGGCGAAAATTGTGCGAAAAAAACCTTATCTCGTTTACAGCCAAGAAAATTAGCCACTCAGCAAGTGCCCGTAGTGTTTTTAAATGATGTTGCAACAGGTTTAGTGAGCCATTTAACGGCGGCAATTAGTGGGGGCAGTTTATATCGCAAAGCGAGTTTTCTACTCGATCATTTAGGTAAACAAGTTTTACCTGATTGGTTTGATATTTCTGAACATCCGCATTTAATTGGACAACTCGCCTCATCACCGTTTGATAGTGAGGGAGTTCGAACGCAAGAGCGTAACATTATTTCACAAGGGATTTTACAAACTTACTTGCTCACAAGCTATAGCGGCAAGAAATTAGGTATGCAAAGCACTGGCCACGCAGGCGGTATTCATAACTGGTTAGTGAAACCGAATACACAAGGTGGTTTGACCACGTTGTTGAAGCAGATGGGAACAGGTTTATTAGTGACCGATCTAATGGGGCACGGAGTCAATTTAGTGACGGGCGACTATTCTCGGGGGGCGGCTGGTTTTTGGGTTGAAAATGGTGAGATCCAGTATCCAGTAGCGGAAATCACGATTGCGGGCGACCTAAAAGAAATGTTACGTAACATTGTGTCAGTCGGTGATGATATTGAACACCGTTCTAATATTCAAACGGGATCAATTTTATTGGAGAGTTTGAAAGTTTCAGGAAATTAATAAATTTTTATGAAAATGAGAATAATTCCTATTGACAATAAAAAAGGATTTGCTAATATGTGTACATCTGTTAGGAAGCCACTTGAAGATAATAAGCAGTTTTTTTCAGTTAGAGTCAATACTCCGAGCAGGTAGAGTAGAAAGTAAATTCGTTAGGGTATATTTATGGGGCTGAGGTTTAAACTTCAGCCTTTTTTTTGTAAAATAGACCTTTATAACCCTATCTAAAGGTAAATCGAATGAAAAAACATCACGTTGATATTCTTATCTCTGAAGAAGAAGTCCGTTCTCGTATTCAAGCATTAGGCCGTGAAATCACCCAACATTATCAGCAACAAAATATCGATAAAGTCATTGTGGTTGGACTTTTACGTGGTTCTTTTATGTTTATGGCTGATTTAGTGCGTGAAATTAACTTACCTGTTGAAATTGAATTTATGACAACATCAAGCTACGGTAGCGGAATGACTACAAACCACGATGTGAAAATCAGTAAAGATCTTGACGGTGATATTAAAGATGAACACGTTTTAATTGTCGAAGATATTATTGATACAGGCTACACCTTGTCAAAGGTCCGTGAGATTTTAAATTTACGCGATCCTGCATCTTTAAGTATTTGCACATTATTAGACAAACCTTCTCGCCGTGAAGTAGAAGTGCCAGTTGAATGGGTTGGTTTCACAATTCCAGATGAATTTGTGGTTGGTTATGGTATTGATTATGCACAACGTTATCGTAATTTAGGTTACATTGGTAATGTTGTATTAGAAAAATGATAAATTAACAAGTTAAAAGAGGATCTTATGTATCTTGACCAAATTAAAGCCGAGTTAAATGAAGCGGCAGATGTGTTAGATAAATTTATTAATGACGAAAACAATATTAAATTAATTCAGCAAGCTGCTCTATTAATTTCAGATAGCTTTAAACAAGGTGGTAAGGTACTATCTTGTGGTAATGGTGGTTCACATTGTGATGCAATGCATTTTGCAGAAGAGCTAACAGGCCGTTACCGCGAAAATCGTCCGGGTTATCCAGCAATCGCTATTTCTGATGTAAGCCACTTAAGCTGTGTAAGTAATGATTTCGGTTATGAATTTGTGTTCTCTCGCTATGTTGAAGCTGTGGGGCAAAAAGGTGATGTGCTTTTTGGTTTATCAACATCGGGTAATTCTAAAAATATTTTGAATGCAATTAGCGCAGCGAAAGAAAAAGGAATGAAAGTCATCGCTTTAACCGGTAAAGATGGTGGCAAAATGGCGGGATTAGCGGATGTTGAAATTCGTGTGCCACATTTCGGTTATGCAGATCGTATTCAAGAAGTTCACATTAAAGTTATTCATATTTTAATGATGTTGATTGAATTTGAAATGGCAAAAGCACAATAAGACTCAATTATTGAAAGGAAAATCCTCAACCATTAGGTTGGGGATTTTTTTATCTATTTTCAAAATTTGTACAAAATCTATTTGCATAATTATGCATTAAATATTAATATTATTTCAATTGTGCAAATTATAGAGATTTTCAAAGAATGGCAATTCGTGTTAAAAATTTAAACTTTTTTTATGGTTCTTCTCAAACCCTTTTTAATATTAATTTAGATGCAGAGGAAGGCGAAACCGTTGTATTACTTGGTCCAAGTGGTGCGGGTAAAAGTACATTGATCCGTACATTAAACTTACTTGAAGTGCCAGCCTCTGGGCAGCTTGAAATCGCAAATAATCAATTTGATTTATCTTCTGATAAAGCAAACCCGAAAAAAATTCGTCAATTACGACAAGATGTGGGAATGGTGTTCCAACAGTATAACTTATGGCCACATTTAACTGTGGTTGAAAACTTGATTGAAGCACCAAAAAAAGTGTTAGGTTTAGATGATGCAACAGCAAAAACACAAGCATTGGAGCTATTAGCTCGTTTGCGTTTAGATAAATTTGTAGATCGTTTTCCATTGCATTTATCGGGTGGTCAGCAACAACGTGTTGCGATTGCAAGAGCATTGATGATGAAACCACAAGTTTTATTATTTGATGAACCTACCGCGGCGTTAGATCCAGAAATTACAGCGCAAGTAGTGGATATTATCAAAGAACTTCAACAAACTGGCATTACGCAAGTGATTGTGACTCACGAAGTTGCAGTCGCACGTAAAGTCGCAACCAAAGTGGTTTATATGGAGCAAGGGCATATAGTTGAAATGGGCGATGCAAGTTGCTTTCAAAACCCACAAACAGAACAATTCAAACAATACTTATCACACTAATAAAGGACACAATATGAAAAAATTACTTTTGACCGCACTTTTAGCTGGTACTGCACTCGCCGCTAACGCAAAAGACATTACATTTGCAATGGAGCCAAGCTATCCACCGTTTGAGTTAACCAATGAAAAAGGTGAGATTATTGGTTTTGACGTGGATATTGCGAATGCAATTTGTAAAGAAATCCAAGCAACTTGTCACTTCAAAGGTCAGGCTTTTGACAGCTTAATTAGTGGTTTGAAATTTAAACATTTTGATGCTGCGATTTCAGCAATTGATATTACAGAAGCGCGAGCAAAACAAGTCAGTTTTAGTGAACCTTACTATGACAGCTCTGCGAGTTTCATTGCTGTGAAAGGTAAAGCAGATTTAGCCACTGCGAAGAAAGTAGGTGTACAAAATGGTACAACATTCCAACAATATGTTGTAGCTGAAGCAAAACAATATCAACCAGTGCCTTATGCAAGCTTACAAAGTGCGATTTTAGACTTAAAAAATGGTCGTATTGATGTGATCTTTGGTGATACAGCGGTGTTAGTCGATATGTTACAGAAAGAAGACAGCCTTGGCTTTGTTGGCGATAAAGTGACTAATAAAAAATATTTCGGTAACGGCTTAGGTATCGCTGTAAACAAAGCAAGCAAAGATCTTTTATCTGACTTAAATAAAGGATTAGCGGCTATTAAAGCAAGCGGCGAATACCAAAAAATTTATGACAAATGGATGACGAAATAATCGATTATGTTTTCTGATTATCTTTCTTTGATGTATTCCGCAACCCTAATGACCTTAGGGTTAGCGGTTTGTTCGTTAATTGTTGGTTTACTTTTATCCATTCTTTTTGTGGTATTAGAAACCAGCAAATGGGGATGGGTACGCAAACCAGCCTCTGTTGTGATAGCCTTATTAAGAGGGCTTCCTGAAATTCTTGTAGTATTGTTAATTTACTTTGGTTCAACTGAAGTAATTGAAATGCTAACAGGTGAATTTATTCAATTCAGTGCATTTGGTTGTGGTGTCTTTGCACTTTCAATCATTTTCGCTGCCTATGCTTCACAATCTTTACGTGGTGCAATTCAAGCAATTCCATTAGGACAATGGGAATCCGGTGCTGCCTTGGGGTTAAGCCGTGGTTATACGTTTGTGCATATTGTTATGCCACAAGTTTGGCGTCACGCCTTACCAGGTCTAAGCAACCAATGGTTAGTGTTGCTAAAAGATACCGCACTTGTGTCCTTAATTGGTGTTGATGATTTAATGCGCCAAGCAGAATTAATTAATACGAACACGCATCAACCATTTACTTGGTATGGCATTGCAGCCTTGCTTTATTTAGCCATTACGTTGATTAGCCAAGTAATTATTCGTAAATTGGAATACCGTTTTACTCGTTTTGAAAGAGGAGTGCAGTAATGATTCAAGAGTATTTTATGGTCATCGCACAGGGTATTCCAACGAGTTTGTTGCTTACCGTTGTTTCTTTATTGGTTGCGTTGGTGATTGCATTGCTGTTCACCTTCGCCTTATCAATGGGCAACAAAGTAGTGAATTGCGGAATTAATACCTACCTCACGTTATTCACTGGAACACCTTTATTAGTGCAGTTTTTCCTGATTTATGCAGGCCCAGGTCAATTTGATTGGATTGTGCAAAGCTCAGCTTGGTCATTGTTATCAAATGCGTGGTTTTGTGCGATGCTCACTTTGGCATTAAACAGTGCAGCATACACCACACAATTATTTCACGGTGCTGTTAAGGCAATCAGCAAAGGGCAGTGGGAAAGCTGTGCCTCATTAGGTTTCACACGTTTGCAAACCTTAAAAATCTTGATTCCTTATGCATTAAAACGTGCATTACCTTCTTACAGTAATGAGATTATTCTGGTTTTCAAAGGCACTGCACTAGCTTCTACGATCACCATTATGGATATTATGGGTTACGCAAGACAGCTTTATGGAACGGAATATGACGCATTGACGATTTACGGTATTGCAGGTGCAATTTATTTAGTCATCACGGGCATTGCTACGGTGTTACTGCGTAAATTAGAAAGTCGAGTACTTTCATTTGAACGTTTAGAAGTGGAAAAATCCTAGTTAATCGTGGCGAAAGTGCGGTTAAAAAAAGCGAGTTTTTGTTACTCGCTTTTTTCTTTTAGTCGTTACTGCAGTTATCCATTTACGACCCAGCTAGCGATGCCAATAACCAATGCAAAAATCACAAACCAAACTAAATGCAACTTTGCACTTTGTCTATTAATCTCTTGGTTATGTAAGCGGCGTTCTTCTAATTTTTTTCGATAAACTTCCAAATCTTCTTCTTTAAAAGAAAAGCCACAATGTGGGCAAGTGATTGCACTTTCACTTACTTTATGACGGCATTCAGGGCAACGATTCAGGGCCATTTTTCCTCTCTTGGTTTTGTTCTTTATTGAATAATCTTACGGCACATCAAAAGTGCGGTCATTTTTTTATTATTTTATTTCAGGACATCAAGAAAAAGAACGGACTAAAGCGTGACAATTATCACAAAGTTGTAACTATTTTGTAATGTTCAGAGGTTAGCTAGTTTACTTCATTATCACAACTGAAATAAAATACACACTGCTTTTTTGTTGGAAAAGTTTATTTTAACTTTTAATTTTTATTTAAGGTATTTAATTATGTTATGGTTCTTCTTTTGCGTCGCAATATTGCTTCTAGGCTATTTTGTGTATGGTAAAGTGATTGAAAAGATTTTTGTAATCAATCCTAAAAAAACAACACCGGCATACACAATGCAAGATGGTGTTGACTATATGCCAATGTCAACTAAGAAAATTTGGCTAATTCAATTATTAAATATTGCTGGTACAGGTCCAATCTTCGGTCCTATCCTTGGTGCATTATATGGGCCAGTAGCAATGTTATGGATCGTTATCGGTTGTATCTTTGCCGGTGCGGTACACGACTATTTCTGTGGTATGTTAAGTGTGCGTAACGGTGGTGCATCAATGCCAACGTTAGCAGGTCGCTATTTAGGTACGCCAGTAAAATCATTCATTAACTTACTTGCTGTTGTATTATTACTTCTTGTGGGTGTTGTATTCGTAGCGAGCCCAGCGAAATTATTAAGTACTATTACAATGGATAATTTAGGTGTTGTTGAAAGCGCAGGCGCAGCTGCAACAGTATTCGGTTATGATGCGGCAACTGTGCTTGTTATCTGGACAGCAATTATTTTCGTTTATTACATTATTGCAACCTTATTACCAATCGATAAAATTATCGGTCGTATTTACCCACTGTTCGGTGCGTTATTACTGTTTATGACTTTTGGTATGATTTATGGTCTAGTAAGCAGTCACTTGAATTCAGCAGAGCCAATCGAGTTTTTCCGCACAATTGGTGGTGTAGAAACACATAAATTCTTCGAAAACTTCCAACCAAAAGGTGATTTACCAATTTGGCCACTTTTATTCTTAACAATTTCTTGTGGTGCATTATCTGGTTTCCACGCAACGCAAACGCCATTAATGGCACGTTGTGCACAAAATGAAAAAGAAGGTCGTTTCATTTTCTACGGTGCGATGATTGCTGAAGGTGTGATCGCATTAGTATGGTGTGCAGTTGGTTTAAGTTTCTACCAAGATCCAAATGAATTACAAGCAGCGATCGCAGCAGGTTCTCCATCAAAAGTAGTATATGACTCATCAATTTACTTCTTAGGCGCAATCGGTGGTGTATTCGCAATTCTTGGTGTGGTTGTATTACCAATTACTTCTGGTGACACCGCATTCCGTGCAGCACGTTTAATTATTGCAGAGTTCTTCAAATTAGAACAAAAAACATTAGCTAAACGTTTAATTATTGCTATTCCACTATTCGTATTAGGTTTCATTGTATCGAAAATTGACTTCAGTGTATTATGGCGCTATTTCAGCTGGGCAAACCAAACAACTGCAATGGTAATGTTATGGACAGCAGCAGCTTACTTATATCGCTATAACAAATTCCACTGGGTATGTACAATTCCAGCAATGTTCATCAGTGCAGTATGTTTCACATACTTAGCGTATAACAAAATTGGATTCAACTTAGATTATCAACTTTCAGTTTACATAGGTCTTGGTTTAACTGTATTCTGTGCAGTGTTGTTCTTCACAATGCTTAAACCTTTAGGTGATACAGACCCAGATGCATTAGTTGATGATTTATCTAAATAATTTTTAATAGAATATCACATCAATAAAAGCTCCCTGTTGGGAGCTTTTTTCCTTTTTGAGCTTTTTATCGGGTTCTTCATTAAGTACTTCATTTTTACATATTTTTTTAATATTAAAAATATACATAACTTTACTCGTTCAAGCTATGAAATTGCTTGCAACTTGAGCAAACTAATACTAAACTTAAGAAAAGTGGTAAAAAGTGGAGTTTTGTGGTAAAAACTGTTTAAAACTTCTTAAATTGAGTCATTCTGTCAGGGTAAAGTTAAGGAAACAACTCAATGTTTCGCGGAGCAACAGCAGTTAATCTAGATTCAAAAGGGCGTGTGGCAATTCCAACACGTTACCGTGCTGAGATCTTAGAAGAAAGCCAAGGTTTAATGGTTTGCACTGTTGATCTTCAACAACCCTGTTTGGTGTTATACACCTTAACGGAATGGGAACACATAGAACAAAAAATTAGAGCATTACCGAATTTAGACCCTAACACACGAGCATTACAACGCGTTGTGATTGGTCACGCCACTGAATGTGAATTAGATCGTACAGGTCGCATTTTAATTAGCCCAACTTTACGCCAACGGGTAAACCTTGAAAAAAATTTAATGCTTGTTGGGCAATTAAATAAATTTGAAATTTGGAACGAATCCGTTTGGAACGCACAAATTGAAGCAGATCTAGCGTTGGGTGCAAGCGAACAATTTGCACAATCTAATGAATTAAAAATGCTGTCATTATAAAGAAAGGTAACTTTCTCACAACAGAACAGCAGCACTAGCAAAGGATAAGCGGCGCTTGGCGCCGCCTTATCTCATCTTAAGATTTATTTCCTTTTTACTTTGTACCATTGGTAATTATTATGAATAAGCAAAATACTTTTTCTTCGCCTGAACATATCACCGTTTTATTAAATGAGGCGGTCGACGGGCTTGCGTTGAAAGAAAAAGGTATTTATATCGATGGTACGTTCGGACGAGGTGGTCATTCTCGTTTAATCCTTTCAAAGTTATCTGAAAATGGTCGATTAATTGCTATCGATCGTGATCCTCGTGCGATTGCTGAAGCCAATAACATTCAAGATGCTCGTTTTCATATTGAACATAATAGTTTCTCTGCGATTCCTGAAATTTGTGAAAAATTAGGTTTAACAGGCAAAATTGACGGTATTTTGTTAGATCTTGGCGTTTCATCTCCGCAACTTGACGAAGCAGAGCGTGGTTTCAGCTTTATGAAAGATGGCCCGTTAGATATGCGTATGGATACTACGCAAGGCCTCTCAGCAAGTGAATGGCTACAACAAGTTTCTGAATCTGATTTGGCTTGGGTGTTAAAAACCTTTGGCGAAGAGCGTTTTGCAAAACGTATTGCAAGTGCGATCGTGAATTACAATAAAAGTGCGGTGCAAAATGGCACAGAACCACTCACTCGTACGTTGCAATTGGCGGAATTAATTGCGCAGTCGGTGCCTTTTAAAGATAAACATAAACACCCTGCGACACGTAGCTTCCAAGCAATTCGTATCTTTATTAATGCAGAATTAGATGAATTAGAAAGCGTGTTGCAGTCTGCATTAAGTGTACTTGCGCCTGAAGGTCGTTTATCGATTATTAGCTTCCATTCTTTGGAAGACCGTATGGTCAAGCATTTTATGCGTAAGCAAAGTAAAGGTGAGAGCTTGCCGAAAGGATTACCGTTACGTGAAGATCAAATTAAACGCTCACAAACGTTAAAAACGATTGGAAAAGCGATTATGCCAAGCGAAGAAGAGCAGGCTCATAATCCTCGCTCTCGTAGTGCGGTGTTACGTATTGCGGAGAAAATCTAATGTTAGAAAACAATACCCGCTACCCATTACACCACATTATTTTAGAAGACTTATTCAGTGCGAATAAAATCGTGATTGCGTTGCTGTTTGCTATTGTGTTGACCGCATTAGGCACAGTTTGGTTAACTCATCAAACACGTATTTTAGTTGCAGAGAATGGGCAGTTAATTATTGCTCATCAATCATTAGAAAATGAATTTTTAAACTTAAAATTGGAAGAAGCAACACAAAGTGATAACACCCGCATTGAAGCGATAGCGCATCAATTAGGTATGAAGCGTGTACAACCAGAGCAAGAAGTGTTGATCGTCGAGTAAGAGTTTGGGGTGGTAGAATGGTTAAATTTAACACAACGAAAAAAACGAAAAAAATAAAAAATACCAAAGCCGAAGCCATTAAGCCAAATAAACCGAAAGTGGTTTATGACAAAAGTTTTTTAAAAACACGTTATATTTTTTCTTTATTTGCAATTTTAGTGTGCTTAACTGCATTGATAGCAAAAGCGGCTTATGTGCAAATCGTAAATTCCGATTCATTGACAGATGAAGCGGATAAGCGTTCTTTACGCACTCAAGAAATCCAATCTACACGTGGCGCAATTCTTGATCGTCACGGTCAATTATTATCGGTGAGTGTACCAATGTACTCTATTGTTGCCGATCCTAAATTTATTTTTGAAGAAAATTCCTTAAAAGATAAAGAACGCTGGAAAGCACTATCTGATGTATTAGATATTTCACATAGCGAAATGTTAAAACGTATTGAGAAAAATCCAAGATCTCGTTTTGTCTATTTATCTCGTCAGGCTTCCCCAACGGTGGCTGACTATGTTAAACAGTTAAAAATTAAAGGGATTACTTTAAAAACTGAACATCGCCGTTTTTATCCACGTGTGGAAGAAGCCGCACATTTAATTGGCTATACCAACATAGATGGCGAAGGAATTGAAGGCATTGAAAAAAGCTTCAATTCACTGCTTATTGGTAAATCAGGTTCTCGCACGGTCCGTAAAGACAAATACGGCAATGTCGTTGAAAATATTACGGATATCAAGAAATATGATGCACAAGATGTCACTTTAAGTATTGACGAGAAGTTGCAATCAATGGTGTACCGTGAAATTAAGAAAGCAGTAGCAGAAAATAAAGCTGAATCTGGCACCGCAGTGCTTGTGGATGTCCGCACAGGCGAAGTGTTAGCAATGGCGAATGCACCATCTTATAACCCAAATAATCGTGTAGGAACAAAAGCAGAATTAATGCGTAACCGTGCGATTACAGATACTTTCGAGCCAGGTTCAACGGTGAAACCTTTCGTTGTTTTAGCCGCACTTCAACGTGGTGTTGTAAAACGTAATGAAGTGATTAATACAGGGCCGTTAGTGTTAAATGGACACGAAATTCGTGATGTTGCACCTCGTGATCAATTGACCCTTGATGGTATTTTGGAAAACTCAAGTAACCGTGGTGTGAGCCGTTTAGCATTGCGTATGCCACCGTCTGCGTTAATGGATACTTACTTAAACGCAGGTTTAGGTAAGCCAACAGATTTAGGTTTGATTGGTGAACAGTCCGGTTTATTAAATGCAAATCGTAAACGTTGGTCTGACATTGAACGAGCAAACGTGGCTTATGGTTATGGTATCAATGCAACCCCATTACAAATCGCACGTGCTTATGTGACGTTAGGTAGCTTTGGTATTTATCGTCCACTTTCCATCACGAAAGTTGACCCACCAGTGATTGGTCAGCGTGTCTATTCAGAAAAAATCACACGTGAAGTGGTCAATATGATGGAAAAAGTTGCAATCAAAAATAAACGAGCAATGGTTGATGGATATCGTGTTGGCATTAAAACAGGTACGGCAAAGAAACTAGAAAATGGTCGTTACGTAGATAAATACATCGCTTATACCGCGGGTATTGCGCCAGTTTCTGACCCTCGTTATGCCTTGGTTGTTTTGATTAATGATCCAAAAGCAGGGCAATACTATGGTGGTGCGGTTTCTGCACCAGTATTCTCCAGTATTATGGGCTATGCGTTACGTGTAAATAATGTGCCACCAGATGCTGTGCCACAAGAGAAAATGGCAAAACGTGTTGTGCGTTTAAATCAAGATAATAATCAAACTAAAGTAAACTAAGAAAAAATTATGCAAAAATTGACCGCACTTTTGGGACAAGCGATTGTCCCAAAAACGATTAAATTGACAGAAATGATTTTAGACAGCCGCGCTGCAGAGCCAGGCTGTCTTTTTGTTGCGTTAAAAGGCCATCAAGTTGACGGCAGACAATATATTTCACAAGCGATTGAGAAAGGAGCAAGTGCAGTTTTATCTGAAGCAGATAATGAAGCTCAGCATTTACAGGTTGAATGGCAGCAAGATGTGCCAGTGATCCATTTTTATCAACTTGCACGGCGTTTATCTGAAATTGCTGATCATTTTTATCTCTATCCATCAGATAAATTAACTTTAATTGGTGTTACCGGTACAAACGGTAAAACCACCATTTCACAATTGTTAGCACAATGGACGAAATTGCTCGGACACATTAGCGCAGTAATGGGCACGATTGGCAATGGTTTATTTGGTCAAGTAAAAGAAGCAGCCAATACCACGGGATCTGCTGTTGAAGTTCAATCATCATTAGCGAAATTTCTTGAAGAAGGTGCTGATTTTGCAGCGATTGAAGTGTCTTCACACGGTTTAGTGCAACATCGTGTTGAATCCTTGGATTTTGATGTGGCAATTTTCACCAATTTAAGTCGTGATCACCTTGATTACCATTTAACGATGGAAAATTATGCGGCAGCGAAAAAACGCTTATTTACCGAATTAAAACCTAAACATCAAATCATCAATGCAGATGATCCTATTGGGGCAGAGTGGTTGGCTGAATTAGACACTGCAGTCGCGGTGAGCTGTCGAGCAGATTTCCAGCCCACCCAGAAAAAATGGCTAAAAGCGACACAGATAACATTTAACAACAAAGGTGCACATATTCAATTTGAATCGAGTTGGGGTAATGGTGAGTTCCAGAGTGGATTAATTGGTGAATTTAATGTGAGCAACCTCTTGTTGGTTTTTGCAACATTGCTATCACTTGATTACGATTTTGATGAACTTTTACAAACTGCCTCGAGTCTTACTGGTGTATGCGGAAGAATGGAAATGCTTACACAAAAGGGCAAACCAACAGCCATTGTTGATTATGCACACACGCCTGATGCGTTAGAAAAAGCACTCCAAGCGGCGCGTTTACATTGCCACGGTCAACTGTGGTGCGTGTTTGGATGCGGTGGCGATCGTGATGCGGGTAAACGCCCTTTAATGGCACATATTGCAGAGCGTTTGGCTGATAAAGTGATTGCGACAGATGATAACCCGCGTACTGAAGCACCAGAGAAGATTATGCAAGATATTCTGCTTGGTTTTGAGGATCAAAGTGCGGTCAAAATTTTACACGATCGTGAGCAAGCCATCGCCTTTGCTATTGAACAAGCTAACCCAGAAGATGTGATTCTAATCGCAGGAAAAGGACACGAAGATTACCAAATCATTGGTAAACAAAAACACCATTTTTCCGATCAGGAAATGGTAAGAAAATATTTTGATGTGAGTCGTTATGCTTAAATTAAATACGCAAAAACTAGCCGAAATTTTAAATGCAAAACTTGTGGGCGATGGGCTAGTTGAAGTTGAAAATATCAGTACAGATACACGCAAAATGGTTGAAAACAGCCTGTTCTTTGCGTTAAAAGGTGAAAATTTTGATGCTCACTATTATTTGGATAAAGCGGTGGAGCAAGGTGCGACTGCGTTAGTTGTACAACAAGTCAATTCTCAGTTAGGTGTGCCACAATTAGTAGTTGAAGATACCAAAATCGCACTCGGCGAATTAGCAAAATGGGTGCGAGAAACGGTTAATCCTCGTACTGTGGCGATGACAGGTTCATCAGGTAAAACAACGGTGAAAGGAATGACGGCCAGTATTTTACAAAGAAGTGCAGTCAATTCTGATGCAGTTTTGTTTACTGAAGGCAATTTTAATAATGACATTGGCGTGCCGCTCACTTTATTACGTTTAACACCACAACATCAATTTGCAGTGATTGAGCTGGGTGCAAATCACCAAGGTGAAATCGCTTATACGACGTCATTAGCAAAACCTGATGTGGCATTAGTGAATAATGTTGCAGCAGCACATTTAGAAGGTTTTGGTAGCATTGAAGGTGTTGCGACAGCCAAAGGTGAAATTTATCGTGGTTTATCAGCTTCTGGCGTGGCGATCATCAATAAAGAGCATAATTATGTAACAAAATGGGCATCAGAGCTTGGTGAACGGGCGGTACAATATTTTGCTTATAATGACAGCAATGCGGATTTTTATGCAGATAATGTGCAATTTAATGAAGCAGGTTCAGAATTTGAATTACATACCCCACAAGGCAAAATTCACATCAGCTTGCCTTATTTAGGTGAACATAACGTGAAAAATGCTTTAGCAGCAACCGCACTTGCAATGAATGTTGGGGCTTCTTTAGCACAAGTAAAAACAGGGCTTGAGACACGTTCGCAAGTAAAAGGGCGTTTATTCCCAATTCAACCTTGTGAAAATTTGTTGTTATTAGATGACACTTATAATGCGAATGTGGATTCCTTACAGTCTGCGATTTGCGTTTTGCAAAAATATTCAGCTTTCCGCATTTTAATTGTTGGAGATATGGCGGAATTAGGCGAAAATAGTAAACTTTGCCATCAGCAAGTGGCGGATTATGCAAAATCAGCAAATTTAGATCTTGTTTTATCTTTTGGCACAGAAAGTGCGGCCATTTCTCAGGCAAGTTTGGGGCAACATTTTACAGATAAAGCAGCGTTATGCGCTTACGTAAAACCGTTAATTGAACAAAAATTAAAAGAAAATCAAAAAGTCGTCGTATTGGCGAAAGGATCGCGTCGAATGAAAATGGAGGACGTGATTAATTCTTTGAAGGAAACATTTATATGTTAGTTTGGCTCGGTGAGTTTTTACAACAATATTATAGTGGATTTAATGTTATTTCTTATATTACGGTTCGTGCAATTTTAGCATTGTTAACCGCACTTCTCGTTTCATTGTGGATTGGTCCAAAAGTCATTCGCCGTTTGCAAGTATTAAAATTTGGCCAAGAAGTGCGTAATGACGGACCTGAAAGCCATTTTAGCAAACGTGGCACACCAACAATGGGCGGGATTATGATTTTGTTTGCGATCACTGTAAGCACCTTGTTGTGGGCAAATTTAGCCAACCCTTATGTTTGGTTCAGCCTGTTTGTATTACTGGGTTATGGTGCAGTGGGCTTTGTTG
Source organism: Bisgaard Taxon 46 (assembly GCA_049941595.1). Taxonomy (GTDB): domain Bacteria; phylum Pseudomonadota; class Gammaproteobacteria; order Enterobacterales; family Pasteurellaceae; genus Pasteurella. The sequence goes on along the minus strand of JBNFNA010000003.1, from coordinate 255,488 downwards.
ATGATTACCGCAAAATTACACGTAAAAATACCGATGGTTTAGTGGCGCGTTGGAAATATTTTTGGTTGTCTTTTATTGCATTAATTGCAGTATTTGGAATGTATGCAATCGGAAAAGATACTGATGCCACCCGCCTTGTTGTGCCGTTCTTCAAAGAAATTATGCCGCAGTTAGGTTTATTTTATATCGTCTTAGCTTATTTCGTGATTGTGGGGACGAGTAATGCCGTAAACCTAACAGACGGTCTTGATGGCCTTGCCATTATGCCGACAGTGCTTGTTTCTGGTGCATTTGCGTTAATTGCTTGGGCAACGGGTAACGTGAATTTCGCAGATTACTTACATATCCCTTATATTAAATTTAGCGCAGAGCTAGTGGTATTTTGTACCGCAATTGTCGGCGCTGGTTTAGGTTTCTTATGGTTTAATACTTATCCAGCCCAAGTGTTTATGGGCGATGTTGGCTCATTGGCATTAGGTGGGGCATTAGGTGTTGTTGCCGTGTTAGTGCGCCAAGAGTTCTTGCTTGTAATTATGGGTGGTGTGTTCGTTGTTGAAACCTTATCTGTAATTTTACAAGTTGGTTCATACAAATTACGTAAACAACGGATTTTCCGTATGGCGCCGATTCATCACCATTTTGAATTGAAAGGTTGGCCAGAGCCACGTGTAATTGTTCGCTTTTGGATCATTTCCTTAATGCTCGTGCTGATTGGCTTAGTGACATTAAAACTGCGTTAAAAATAACAATAAAAATAGAGAAAAACCTATGCAAACCTCATATCAAAACAAGAAAATCACTGTTATTGGGCTAGGAAAAACAGGCTTATCCTGTGTAGATTTTTTATTAGCAAAACAAGCTGATGTGCGTGTGATTGATACACGTAAAAATCCAACAGGCGCAGATAAACTGCCAGCCAATGTGTCATTACACACTGGAGGCTTAAATCAAGATTGGTTGTTAGATAGTGATTTAATTGTGATTAGCCCAGGGCTTGCGGTCAAAACCCCTGAAATTCAGACCGCACTTGCTGCTGGCGTTGAGGTTGTCGGAGATATTGAATTATTTTGCCGCGAAGCAAGTAAGCCGATTATTGCGATTACAGGTTCAAATGGTAAAAGCACGGTGACCACATTGGTCTATGAAATGGCGAAAGCCGCTGGCTTAAACGTTGGAATGGGCGGGAATATTGGTATTCCAGCGTTATCTTTACTAGAGCAAGACTATGATCTTTATGTGTTAGAGTTATCCAGCTTCCAATTAGAAACTACATACAGCTTAAAAGCTACTTCAGCTACGGTATTGAATGTCACTGAAGATCATATGGATCGCTATGTGGATTTAGAAGATTATCGCCAAGCAAAATTAAAAATTTATCACAATGCACAAACGGCTGTTGTCAATGCTGAAGACCCCTTAACCACAATGGATGGCCTAGAAAGTGCGGTCAGTTTTGGTGAAGAAAATGCAGATTACTGGCTAAAAACGGAAAATGGTAAGCAATATTTAATAGCAAAAAATGAAATGATCTTGCCTTGTGATGAAATTAAATTGGTGGGCCGTCATAATTATATGAATGTGTTAGCAGCGATTGCTTTAGCGCAGGCAGCAAATGTGTCTTTAGCAGGCATTCGTACTGCATTACGTGATTTTTCAGGTTTAGATCACCGTTTCCAATTGGCTCACTTTGCTAATGGTGTTCGTTGGATCAATGATTCTAAAGCAACGAATGTGGGTAGCACTGTCGCAGCATTAACAGGTTTACAACTTGCAGGTAAATTGCATTTATTATTAGGTGGTGATGGCAAAGGGGCAGACTTTTCAGAATTATCCACATTAATTCAGCAGCCACATATTTATTGCTATTGTTTTGGGCGAGATGGTGCGCAGTTGGCAAAGCTAAGCCAACAAAGCCAATTATTTGACACAATGGAACAAGCCATTAATGCATTACGCCCAACCTTAAAAGAGGGCGATATGGTTTTACTTTCACCAGCTTGTGCAAGTTTGGATCAATTTTCGTGCTTTGAACAACGTGGTGATGAATTTACTCGTTTAGCAAAATTAAGTTAGAAATTAGGTAGTTAACAATGGAATTATGGGATAAAGCTAAAGCGCAATATGAAAGTTGGACACGAATTACGCCCACCAACTTGATGTATGATCGTGCCTTACTTTGGTTATTCATTGTTTTATTGTTAATTGGATTGCTTTCAGTTTCTTCAGCATCAATCCCTGTGGGTACACGTTTATTTAATGATCCATTTTACTTTGCTAAACGTGATGCACTTTATCTTTTATTGTCTTGTGTTTTTTTCTATTTCACTGTGCAAATTTCCACTGAAAAATGGGAACAATGGCACGCCCGTTTATTCCTGTTAGCATTATTTTTATTAATGCTCGTGTTAATTCCTGGCATTGGGCGTGAAGTAAATGGTGCAAGACGTTGGATTCCAATGCTGTTCTTTAACTTTCAGCCCGCAGAGTTTGCCAAACTTGCGCTGACTTGTTTCTTAGCCAGTTATTTTACCCGTAGATATGACGAAGTACGCTCTCGTAAACTCAGTGCCATTAAACCTTTCGTGGTAATGGGGTTAATGGGCGTTTTATTACTGATGCAACCTGACTTAGGGAGTACGGTTGTTTTATTTGTCATTACTTTTGGGCTGTTATTTATTGTTGGTGCGCATTTTATTCAATTCCTTGCATTAATTGGCATTGGTATTTTCCTCTTTGTCGTATTAGTCGTGTCTTCTGCTTATCGATTAAGACGTTTTACTGGCTTCTTAGATCCATTTAAAGACCCGTATGGCACGGGCTTCCAGTTGTCTAACTCACTAATGGCATTTGGACGTGGTGAGTTCAATGGTGAAGGTTTAGGTAACTCGGTTCAAAAATTAGAATATTTGCCAGAAGCGCACACTGACTTTGTAATGGCGGTGATTGGTGAAGAGTTCGGCTTTTTAGGCATACTTGTGATCATTATTTTGCTGGCGTTATTAATTTTCCGCGCTATGAAGATCGGTCGAGAATCTTTACAAAAAGAACAACGTTTCAAAGGTTTCTTGGCATTCGGCATTGCTTTTTGGATTTTCTTCCAAGGATTTGTCAATTTAGGAATGGCATTAGGTTTATTACCCACCAAAGGTTTAACCTTCCCACTGATTAGTTACGGTGGTTCTAGCTTAATTATTATGTCAATTTCGATTGGCTTATTATTGCGTATCGATCACGAAAATAGGTTAATGCAAATTGGTCAGGCAAGATTACGTGACGATTAAAAAGAACAAGAAAATTTGAAGAAAATTGACCGCACTTTGAGTCTAAATTTAGTAAGAGTTTATCTGTAATTTTATGTTGCGATAAGAATAACAAAGGAAAATAACGTGACAACACAAAATAAAAGATTATTAGTAATGGCAGGCGGTACGGGAGGACACGTATTCCCCGCAATTGCTGTTGCGCAATGTTTACAAAAACAAGGTTGGGAGATCTGTTGGCTAGGTACGAAAGATCGAATGGAAGCGCAACTTGTACCGAAGCACGGTATTCCGATCGAGTTTATTCAAATTTCAGGCTTGCGAGGCAAAGGGATTAAAGCGTTGTTAACAGCGCCTTTTGCCATTTTGAGAGCCATTTTTCAAGCGCGAAAAATTATTAAACAATACAAACCGCACGCAGTGTTAGGGATGGGCGGATATGTATCTGGCCCTGGTGGTGTTGCTGCAAAATTATGTGGTGTGCCAGTGATTTTACACGAGCAAAATGCTGTGGCTGGATTAACTAACAGCTGGTTAGCAAAAATTGCCAAACGTGTATTACAAGCATTCCCGAATGCGTTTCCAAATGCTGAAGTGGTAGGCAACCCAGTGCGTGAAGCCTTATTTTTAACGCCAGCACCAGAGAAACGTTTTTCGCAACGAGAAGGCAAATTACGTGTACTAGTTGTTGGTGGTAGCCAAGGGGCGAGAGTATTAAATGTGACTTTGCCAGAGGTGGTGGCTCGCCTTGCTGATAAAATCGAAGTTCGTCATCAAGTGGGACAAGGTGCGGTCGAAAATATCCAAGCATTATATACAAAAGATGCGCCTGTTACCGTCACTGAATTTATTGATAATATGGCAGAAGCTTATGCGTGGGCAGATATTGTGATTTGTCGTTCTGGGGCATTAACAGTCTGTGAGTTGGCGGCGGTGGGGGCACCAGCAATTTTTGTGCCGTTCCAACATAAAGATAGACAACAATATTTGAACGCAAAATACTTAGCTGATGCGGGTGCAGCAAAAATTATTGAACAGCAAGATCTTAATGCTGAAGCCTTAATTCAGTTATTAAATCAATTTGATCGCAAAACATTACTTGAAATGGCAATTAAAGCAAAAACAATGTCAACGCCATTTTCAGCACAACGTGTGGCTGATGTAATCATTGAAGATGCAAATTAGAGTAGGAATAAAGCAATGATGAATTCAAACTGTGGAAAAGAATTTAAACAACGTGTAAGAGATATGATCCCTGAAATGCGCCGTGTGCGCCAAATTCACTTTGTAGGAATTGGTGGAGCTGGTATGGGCGGTATTGCGGAAGTGTTATTAAACGAAGGCTATTTCGTGACGGGATCCGATATTATGGAAAGTGCGGTCACAAATCGTTTAATTTCCTTAGGTGCGAAAATTTACTTCACCCATTCAGCAGAAAATGTACAGGGTGCAAGCGTGGTGGTGGTTTCAAGTGCGATTAAGCCAGATAATATCGAAGTGGTTACCGCAAAAGAAAAACGTATTCCTGTTATTCAACGTGCACAAATGCTTGCGGAGATTATGCGTTTCCGTCACGGCATCGCTATTGCAGGTACGCACGGTAAAACAACGACTACCGCAATGATCTCAATGGTTTATGCAGAAGCTGGTTTAGACCCAACATTTGTGAATGGCGGTTTGGTGAAATCAGCGGGGACAAATGCACATTTAGGTTGTAGCCGTTATTTGATTGCAGAGGCAGATGAAAGCGATGCATCATTCTTACATTTGCAACCAATGGTATCTGTGGTGACCAATATCGAGCCTGATCATATGGAAACCTATAATGGTTCATTTGAAGAAATGAAACAAACCTATGTGAATTTCTTACATAACTTACCATTCTACGGTCTTGCAGTGCTTTGTGCCGATGATCCTGTTTTAGAAGAATTAATGCCAAAAGTGGGTCGTCAAGTGATTACTTATGGCTTTAGTGAGAAAGCGGATTATCGCATTGAAGATTACCAACAGACAGGCTTCCAAGGGCATTACACAGTGGTTACGCCAAATGGCGAGCGTATTGATGTGTTATTGAATGTGCCGGGTCGTCATAATGCGTTAAATGCAACAGCTGCGTTAGCCGTAGCAAAAGAGGAAGGCATTGAAAATGAGGCGATTTTAGCCGCACTTGCAGACTTCCAAGGTGCAGGTCGTCGCTTTGATCAGCTTGGGCATTTTATTCGTCCAAATGGTAAAGTGATGCTAGTGGATGATTATGGTCACCACCCAACTGAAGTAGGCGTAACTATTCAAGCAGCGCGTCAAGGTTGGGATAATAAACGTGTTGTAATGATTTTCCAACCGCATCGCTATTCACGTACACGTGATTTATTTGATGATTTTGTGCAAGTGTTATCACAAGTTGATGCGCTCATTATGCTCGATGTGTATGCCGCTGGTGAAGCGCCGATTGCGGGTGCAGATAGCCGATCATTATGTCGCTCAATTCGTAACTTAGGTAAAGTTGATCCTATTTTTGTAGCAGATCATAACCAGTTAGGCGAAATTCTCGATCAAATTTTACAAGATGGCGATTTAATCTTGGCGCAAGGTGCTGGCAATGTAAGTAAAATTGCACGCCAATTAGCAGAAAAATGGACTAAAGAATAACGGATAACAAAATGAAAAAAACATTAAAAGAAGAAAAAATTGCAGTGTTATTAGGCGGGACCTCCGCAGAACGTGAAGTGTCTTTAAATTCAGGACAGGCGGTTTTAAATGCACTATTAAATGCAGGTTTTGATGCTCACCCAATCGATCCAAAAACATTCCCTGTTGCGAGCTTAAAAGAGCAAGGTTTTGATCGCGTATTTAATATTTTACACGGTCGTGGTGGCGAAGACGGCACGATGCAAGGTTTACTTGAGCAAATTGGTATTCCTTATACCGGTTGTGGCGTGATGGCATCTGCTTTAACAATGGATAAAATGCGCACCAAAATGTTATGGAAGGCCTTTGGCTTACCGGTTGCGGATATGGAAATTGTGACCAAAAACAATGTTTCAGAACTTAATCCTGCTGCAGTTGTCGAAAAATTAGGACTACCATTAATGGTAAAACCGTCTTTAGAAGGTTCAAGTGTGGGATTAACGAAAGTTAAAGCTGTGGAAGACCTCAAAAGTGCGGTCGATTTTGCATTAAAATTTGATGAAACCGTATTAATTGAAGAATGGTTAGCTGGCGATGAATTAACTGTGCCTGTACTAGATAATGAAGTGTTACCAGCAGTACGCATTGTGCCTGAAGGTGAGTTTTACGATTATGACGCTAAGTATATTTCGGATAACACACAATATTTTTGCCCTGCTGGGTTAAGCGAAGAACGTGAACAAGAGTTAAAACAATTAGTTAAACGTGCTTATGATGTGGTAGGTTGTCGTGGTTGGAGCCGAATTGACGTAATGACAGATAGCAAAGGTCAATTCCGCTTAGTTGAGGTGAATACTAACCCAGGAATGACAAGCCATAGCTTATTCCCAAAATCAGCAGCCGTTGTTGGTTACTCATTTGAGCAATTAGTTGTCAGAATTTTGGAGCTAAGTGCGAAATGATTCAGAGTGTTAAGCGTAGAACAACACAAAATATTAAGTATAACGACTCGGAAAGTTATACATTTAAACCTGTAAAATTGGTGATTTTCCTATTGTGCTTAGGTGTGTTTTTTTATGTTTACACGAATTGGCAGAGTTTATTAGAAAAATTAGATAATCGACCAATTAATGCATTTATTTTGACCAATAGCCCAACTTACACAACTTATGATGACGTGCGTGATTCTGTGCTCAAAATGGGCGGTTTAAAAGGTTTTTTTGGTCAGGATATTGATGCCGTACGTGAGCAAATAGAAACAATGCCTTGGATTAAAAAGGCGGCGGTTCGGAAAATTTGGCCAGATAAGTTAAGCATTGCTGTCGTTGAGCACCAGCCGATTGCAATTTGGAACGAAGGTGAGTTTTTATCGAAAGAAGGTGAAATTTTCCAATTACCAATGGATAAATTACAAGATAAAAATTTACCGCACTTATCAGGGCCTGACTACCAAAGTGCAAAAGTGTTAGATGCTTGGCATCAAGTGAATACGAATTTGACCGAAAAAGGGTTAAAATTAAAGGCGGTGATGATTGATGACCGTGGTGCGTGGCAAATTGTATTAGATAATAATCTTGTATTAAAATTAGGCAGAGGTGAATGGAAAGCAAAACTTGATCGTTTTGTCACAATTTACCCGCAAATTGAAGTACCAGAAAATAAAAAATTGTCTTATGTGGATTTAAGATATAGCGTTGGTGCAGCCGTTGGATTTGCTGATATTGATGCTAATTAGTGTTTTGTGAAGTGATAAGAAATGGCAAAAATTGTGGAATCAAAAATTATTGTTGGACTTGAGGTGGGAACCTCTAAAGTGGTTGCTTTAGTGGGCGAACTTTTACCTGATGGCGTAGTCAATATTCTTGGCGTTGGGAGCTGTCCAGCAAAAGGTATCGATAAAGGAAATATTACAGACTTAAATGCTGTTGTAACATCGGTGCAACGTGCGGTTGAACTTGCAGAATCCGTTGCAGATTGCCAAATTCTCAGTGTGACTTTGGCAATTACGGGCGAACATATCCAAAGTTGGAATGATAGTGGTGCTGCACCGATTGTGGGCGATGAAGTGACACAAGAAGATATTGATGCAGCATTACATACTGCAAGTTCAATTAAAATGCCTGAAGGTTTAGCGTTATTACATCGCCTTCCACAAGAATATTCAGTGGACCAACAAAGAAATATTAAAAACCCACTTGGTTTTCAAGGCGGCCGACTAACCTCAAATGTGCATTTGATCGCTTGCCATCAAGATTGGCTGAATAATTTACGCCAAGCAGTTGAACGTTGTAAGTTAAAAATTGATAAAGTGGTGTTTTCAGGTATCGCGGCAAGTCATTCTGTATTAACCGAAGATGAAAAGGATCTTGGCGTGTGCTTGATTGACTTCGGTGCCGGCACAATGGAAGTAATGGTATATACCAATGGTTCATTGCGTTTTAGTAAAGTGATTCCCTACGCTGGTAATCGTGTGACTGATGATATTGCTTACGACAGAACGACATCACGTGTTGAAGCCGAAAATATCAAAGTGAAATACGGCAGTGCGGTGAGCCCGCCTCGTCAAAACCCTGAAGCTGAATTTGATGTAATGAGCATTGATGGCAGTGTGATTGGCCGTTGTTCAAAAGCACGTTTGTCAATGGTAACCGCAGCACGTTATCAAGAGTTGTTAGGCTTAGTGAAACAAGAGCTGATTCAACTTAAATATGAATTGGAAAGTAAACAAATGAAATTTGAGCTTATCGCCGGTATTGTGATTACTGGTGGTGGTGCTCAAATTAAAGATTTAAAAGAATGTGCGACTGAAGTATTTGGCTTACACGTACGTATTGGTAACCCATTGAATATTACGGGTGTAACTCATCACGTAGAAAATAAACCACAATATTCAACTGTATTAGGTTTATTACAATATGATTATAGTAGTAATGATGAAAGCCCTTTAAATGATACTTATAGCAATGAGAATAGTTTTTTTGGCTCTTTATGGTCTGGAGTGAAAAAAGTTGCTAAGAAAGTGCGTTCAGAATTTTGAGAATTTAGATTTTTCATCTACAATAAGAAATATTTAAGTTTTAATAATGTGCTAGCAGAGAATTAGCATTGACGGAGAATGAATATGTTTGAACCAGTAGATTACGATCTTGGTGAAATGGACGGAGCTCTCATCAAAGTTGTGGGCGTAGGTGGTGGTGGCGGTAACGCCGTAAACCATATGGTTGCCAGTATGATTAAAAATAATATTGGCGGCACGCTACTTGATGAAAGTGTAATGGATTCAGATGAGCACGGAAAAATTATTTTCTATGCAGTGAATACTGACGCCCAAGCATTGCGCAAAAGCCAAGTGCAACAAACTGTACAAATCGGTGGTTCAACAACGAAAGGTTTAGGTGCAGGTGCAAATCCAAATGTAGGGCGTAAAGCGGCAGAGGATGATCAAGATGCACTTCGTGCAATGCTTGAAGGTGCAGATATGGTGTTTATCGCTGCTGGTATGGGCGGTGGTACTGGTACAGGTGCTGCGCCAATCGTTGCTCAAATTGCGAAAGAATTAGGTATTCTTACCGTTGCAGTTGTGACTAAACCATTCTCGTTTGAAGGCAAAAAACGTATGGCTTTTGCGGAAATGGGAATTAAAGAACTTTCAAAACACGTTGATTCTCTAATTATTATTCCAAACGAACAATTAGCAAAAGCATTACCAAAAAATGCAACATTGCTTCAAGCCTTCTCTGCGGCTAATGATGTGTTACGTAACTCGGTGACAGGTATTTCAGATATGATTACCTCACCAGGCTTAATTAACGTGGACTTTGCAGACGTAAAAACAATAATGTCTGAAATGGGTCAAGCAATGATCGGTTTCGGTTCTTGCAAAGGTACAGTAGGTGAAGGCCGTGCAGAAGAAGCGACTCGCCTCGCAGTGAAAAGTGATTTATTAGAGCGTGTAGATTTATCTGGTGCTAAAGGGATTTTAGTAAATATCACTGCTGGTTCAGATTTAGCGTTCAATGAATTTAATATCGTAGGTGCTACTGTCGCAGAATTTGCCTCTGATGAAGCAACCATTGTTGTGGGGACAACATTAGTTCCTGAAATGGAAGACGAAATTCGTGTGACCATTGTTGCAACAGGTCTTGGTGAAATTGACACGCCAGATGTACAAATCGTACAACGTCCGCAACCAATTCACCATACACCGGGTGAAGCAAGACCACTGCAACCAGCAAACTTAGGTAGCCACCAAGCTCAAAGCCCAGCTTACGGCTCACAGCCAAATGTAAATAGACCAGCTGACCTAAGTAAAACAAGTATTTTGGATACGCCAATCACAGCGCGTCCAACCAATTTGCAAAAAGATGAAAGTTTATTTAATGCACCAAACTTTCTTCGCAATACAGATAAGTAATTAAGATTAACCTTGTTGTATTAAGCGCAATAAGTTAAGAGATGAATATGATTAAACAAAGAACTTTAAAACAAAGCATTAAAGTAACTGGTGTTGGTTTACATAGCGGTAATAAAGTAACCTTAACGTTACGTCCTGCTATGCCAAATACTGGCGTGATTTATTGTCGTACTGACTTGAATCCACCAGTAACTTTCCCTGCAAATGCACACTCCGTGCGTGATACAATGCTTTGTACTTGTTTAGTAAATGAAGCAGGCGTGCGTATTTCAACTGTTGAGCACTTAAATGCTGCGTTAGCAGGTTTAGGCATTGATAATGTGATTATTGAAGTGGATGCACCAGAAATTCCAATTATGGATGGTAGTGCGAGCCCTTTCATTTATCTTTTATTAGATGCTGGCATTGAAGAACAAAATGCTGCGAAGAAATTCATTCGTGTGAAACAAAACGTACGTGTTGAAGACGGTGACAAATGGGCAGAGTTTAAACCTTATAACGGTTTCCGTTTAGACTTCACAATTGATTTTGAACATCCAGCGATTGGCAAAGATGTGCGTAATTATGTGATGGATTTCTCTGCACAAGCATTCGTTCAACAAATCAGCCGTGCAAGAACTTTCGGTTTTATGAAAGATATTGAATATCTTCAATCACAAGGTTTAGCATTAGGCGGAAGTTTAGATAATGCAATCGTGTTAGATGATTACCGCATTTTAAATGAAGATGGTTTACGTTTTAAAGATGAGTTAGTTCGTCATAAAATGTTAGATGCTATCGGTGATTTATATATGGCGGGCTACAACATTATTGGTGATTTCAAAGCCTATAAATCGGGTCACGGTTTAAATAACAAATTATTGCGTGCGGTGTTAGATAATCAAGATGCGTGGGAGTTTGTGACTTTCGATGACAAACAAGAAGTTCCACAAGGTTACGCAGCACCAACTCAAGTGTTAATTTAATAACCTAATTCTGAGTGAAAAAAGCTATATTTCCGATGAAGTATAGCTTTTTTATTTTTCGCAAGTTCAGTTGAAAACTCTATAAAAAGAGACCGCACTTTACTCGCAATTATCCAAGTTAAGGAGCAATAACAATGTTTAATTTTACTTTCCAATTACCAACTTTAGCAATTTTCGGTCAAGGTCAAATCAAAAAAATCAGCCAGCATATTCCTAAAAATGCACGTATCTTAGTGACCACTGGTGGTGGAAGTGTGAAAAAGAACGGTGTTTTTGCACAAGTAGAAGTCGCTTTAGCGGATTTTGAATGGATCGAATTTTCGGGCATCGAGCCTAACCCGACTTACGAAACTTTGATGAAAGCGGTTGAGTTAGCGAAAAAAGAAAACATTGATTTTATTTTAGCCGTAGGCGGTGGTTCGGTTTTAGACGGCAGTAAATTTATTGCAAGTGCGGTGCTTTTTGACGGAGAACCTTGGGATATTTTGGCAAGACATAGCCCGATTACTAAAGCCATTCCTGTTGCAACTGTGATGACATTACCTGCGACGGGTTCAGAAATGAATGGTTATGCGGTGATTAGTCGTAAAGAAACGGGCGATAAGTTGTCTTTCGGTTCGGATCTTGTGCGCCCTGTGTTTGCAGTGTTAGATCCAACCACAACGTATTCTTTGCCTGAAAGACAAACGGCAAATGGTGTAGTTGATGCGTTTGTGCATACTTTTGAACAATATATGACCTATCCAGTCAATGCTAAAATTCAAGATCGTTTTGCAGAAGGGGTGTTTCAAACCTTGATTGAAGAAGGTCCAAAAGCTTTACAAAATCCGACAGATTATGATGTCCGAGCAAATATTATGTGGTCTGCGACAATGGCGCTCAATAATATTTTATCTGTGGGGGTTCCTGAGGATTGGGCTTCACACGCAATTGGACACGAATTAACAGCATTGTATGGTTTAGACCACGCACAAACTCTCGCACTTGTTGTGCCTGCGTTAATGCAACATCAAAAAGCACAAAAACGTGAAAAACTCATTCAGTTTGCACAGCGAGTTTGGCTGTTTAATGGTGAAAACCCAGATGAGGCAGTGGAATATGCCATTCAACGCACTCGCGAATTTTTCGAACAAATGGGCGTTAAAACACGTTTCCGTGATTATGCTATTGATGATAGCCAATTTTCTGTTATTTTAGATAAATTAGAACAACATCAACGTTATAACTTAGGTGAACATAAAAATTTAGATCGCCAAGCGGTGAAAGAAATTTTATCTGCAGCACTGTAAAAAGTGCGGTCAGTTTTCGCCAAATTTTTATTTTAGCAGGAAAAAATATGTCTCTTGATTTAAGTGAAATCCGTCAGCAAATTACACGCATTGATCGTGCTTTATTAAAATTGTTGTCTGAACGTCATCGTTTAGCTTTTGATGTGGCACGTAGCAAAGAGGTAATTCAAAAGCCTTTGCGTGATTTAGAGCGTGAACAGCAGCTATTGCAAGAACTGGTTCAGTTTGCGGAAAGCCAAAATTATCAACTTGAACCACAATATATTGCGGAGATTTTCCAACGTATTATTGAAGATTCTGTGGTCACTCAGCAGGTTTATTTGCAGAAAAAACTGAATGAGCAACGTGAGCAAAATATCCACATTGCCTTTCTTGGCAAACGTGGCTCGTATTCTAATTTGGCAGCACGTAACTATGCGACACGCTATCAAGAAAATTTAGTCGAGCTAAGTTGTAGTTCTTTTGATGAGATTTTTGACAAAGTCAGCAATGGCGAAGCAGATTATGGCGTGCTACCTTTGGAAAATACCACTTCGGGCGCAATCAATGAAGTGTATGATTTGCTACAACACACGGATTTATCTTTAGTGGGAGAATTGGCTTATCCAATTAAGCACTGTGTGTTGGTGAATGGTCAGACGGATTTAAGCAAAATTGATACACTATATAGCCACCCTCAAGTGATTCAACAATGCAGTCAATTTATCAAAAGTTTAGATCGTGTGCATATTGAATACTGTGAAAGCAGTTCGCACGCAATGCAACTCGTCTCAAGCTTAAATAAGCCCAATATTGCAGCACTAGGTAATGAAGACGGCGGACATTTGTATGGATTGAGTGTATTAAAATCCAATATCGCAAATCAATCGAACAATATTACACGTTTTATTGTAGTGGCGAGAAATCCACTGAAAGTCTCCCCACAAATTCATACTAAAACCTTGTTGTTGATGAGCACGGCACAAAAAGCAGGGGCGCTAGTTGATGCGCTTTTAGTGTTCAAAAAACATCAAATTAATATGACAAAATTAGAGTCTCGCCCAATTTATGGTAAGCCTTGGGAAGAAATGTTCTATTTGGAAATCGAGGCGAATATTCATAATCCTGAAACGCAACAAGCGCTGGAAGAATTGAAGCAATATAGTAATTATCTGAAAGTGTTGGGTTGCTATCCAAGCGAGATTATTAAGCCTGTGGAAGTTGATGTATAAAAGAAAACGTGGGATTACCCACGTTTTTTTATTGTAATGAAAGCATAAATTGAAAAAGCCAATTAATAGGCTCTATTTTTTACTGTGTTCTAAACCTTTTTTTAAGCCCGCTTTAAAGGCTTGGACAATATTCATTTTGGCTACAGAAGTCGGTTTAGGTTGTATATATTCTTCGAATAAAATTGCCAATATGGCTACAAGAAAAGCGCCTGCAATGATATAAGAGGCAATCGGAAAGAAGTGAAATCCTAAAACAATGGCGATCACAGCGATAATAAAAAGGGCTAATAAGCCAACAAAAATAAATAATCCATTAAAAAATCTAAACACCTTTTTCCTAACTTCTAATTTATAAGATTGAGTTCTAGCGTGCTTGAATTGACTCTCTGAGAATAAGTTCTGGTTCGAGCAATAAAGTGCGGTAATTTTCTTGCGGATTTTTAATACGCTGTAATAGTGTTTCGACCGCAAGTTTGCCTAATTCTGCTTTTGGCTGGCTTATTGTGCTAAGCGGTGGTGACATATATTGTGCAAGGTGAATATTGTCGTAGCCGATAATTGATATATCTTGTGGAATCGCTAATCCTTGTCGCCAAATGGTTTGATATGCACCAAAAGCAATGCTATCGCTACACGCAAATACAGCCGTCGGGCGAGGATTGAGCGCAAGCACTTTTTCCATTCCTCGCATTCCGCCTTCAAAATCGAAATGACTTTCGATAATCCAATTTGGATTAGCTTCAATTTGTGCCTCTTTTAGTGCTTTTTGATAGCCTTTCAAACGGTTTTGAGCTAATGATTTTTTCAAATTCCCCGTAATGATCGCAATTTCTTTATGACCTTTATCGATCAAGGCTTTTGTCGCAAGATAGCCACCATATTCTGAATTTTCATAAATTTTGTCCGCACTTTCCTCCGTTGGCCACCAGTCCATAATCACAAAAGGCAAATTGATACTCAGATCTTTGCCAATATGAAAACGTGCGTCCGCACACATTAGTAACAAACCATCCACTTGCTTTTGCACCAGCGTATTGAGGTTGTTTAGCAAGCGATCCTTACTTCCTTCTGTGGTTGAGAGGATTAAGTTGTAATGATGTTGATGACAATAACGCTCAACACCGCTCACCACTTCGGCGAAAAAGGGGTTATCTGTGGCAGTCACTAATAAACCAATAGTTTTGGTTTCTTTCACTTTTAGGCTGCGGGCAAGGGCAGAGGGAGTGTAATTGAGTTCTTTAACCACAGCCATCACTTTTTCACGAATTTCATCGCTCACAAAGCGAGAGTTATTGATCACGTGTGAAACGGTAGAAGTTGATACCTTCGCAATCCTTGCAATGTCTTTCATCGTTGCCATTTTAAACGTCCCATTTACAATATTTCCGTTGGGCTAAAGTCACTCAAAATCGTTTCCCGATTAAGTCGTTTAAGCGGTTAATCGGGAATTCTTTTACTGTTGTTCTTGTAAGAATTTCAGCGTTTCCTCTCGACTTGGAATTGACGGCTGTGCGCCTTCTCTTGTGACGCTGATCGCCGCTGCTGCGTGTGCAAAGCGAATTGCTTCTAGCAATGGTTTATCTTCTAGAAGTGCGGTCATCAGTGCACCATTAAAGGTATCGCCTGCAGCGGTAGTGTCTTTAGCTTGGACACTGAACCCGGCAACGATTTTCCCTTTTTGGCCTTGTTGGCTGACGTAAACGCCTTTTGAGCCTAGCGTAATTAGCACTGTTTCGATGCCTTTGCTATGGAAAACACCTGCTGCTTGTGCTGCACTTTGTTCACCAACGACTTTCACCCCTGTGAGAATTTCAGTTTCGGTTTCATTTGGGGTAATCATATCCAGCTGTGTTAATAATTCATCTGGAAGTGTTTGTGCTGGTGCGGGGTTTAATACCACTTTCGTGCCAGCTGATTTTGCGAATTTTGCTGCTAAAATGACCGCACTTAATGGTGTTTCTAATTGCATTAATAATGCATCCGCTTGCGTGATTTTATCAGCAAATTTTTCAACGATGTTTTCTTTTAAGTAGGCGTTCGCACCCGCAGAAATGACAATACTATTTTCGCCACTCGCTGCGACTTGAATCATCGCAATCCCCGTCATTTGGTTTGGAATTTCTACAACAGCATCGGTATTCATACCGTCTTGTTCAAATGCTTTTTTCATCGCTTGACCAATGTCATCACCACCAATACAAGCAATAAAATCAATATTTGCGCCTAATCTAGCTGCCGCCACAGCTTGATTGGCTCCTTTACCGCCATAAGCAATATGGTAATTGCTCCCCATAAGTGTTTCGCCCGGTTGCGCAAAGTGCGGTACAGAAATCACGTGATCGGCATTTACACTGCCAAGAACGGTAAGTTTTTTCATATTTCTCTCACTTCTCTTATTTGGTTCTAAAAGGGCAGACGAATTGCCTGCCCTAAGGTATCAATATTATTTGCTAATGACTTTAAGATCTACTGGCATTTTCGCTGGAACAATACCGCCTTTTAATAATTTATCAGCGGCTTCAACGCCTAATGCGCCGATAAGATCCGGTTGTTGAGCAATAGTTGCTCCCATTTTACCAGTTTGTACCGCTTTCACACCATCTTCAGTGCCATCAAAGCCTACCACTAACACATTTTTATTTGCCGCTTTAATCGCACGTAAAGCACCTAATGCCATTTCATCATTTTGTGCGAATACTGCTTGCACATCACCTTTACTTGCAAGTAAGTTTTCCATTACGTTTAAGCCTTTAGTGCGGTCGAAATCAGCTGGTTGGCTTGCTAATACATCAAATTTATGCGCTTCGATTGCTTGTTTGAAACCTTCTCCACGTTCACGTGCTGCTGATGTACCCGCAATACCTTCTAATTGGATTACCTTCGCACCTGCACCTAATTTTTCAGCAATGAAATCACCTGCCATTTTACCACCAGCCACGTTATCAGAAGCGATATGTGAAATCACATCACCACTTGCAGCACCGCGGTCTAATGTAATGACTGGGATTTTGTTGCGGTTAGCCATTTTTACCGCATTACCTACAGCTTCAGAATCGGTTGGGTTGATTAATAATACTTTCACACCACGTACAGTTAAATCTTCAACGTTAGCTAATTCTTTTGCTGGGTCATTTTGTGAGTCAAGCACCACTAATTTATAACCTAACTCATCGGCTTTTTTCTGTGCACCATCTTTTAAGGTGACAAAGAATGGATTATCTAATGTTGATACGGCTAATGCGATAGTGTCTTTTGCCAATGCTGTTGCACTTACGCTTAAACTCAACATTACTGCAGACGCTAATGTGGTTAATTTTTGCAATTTTTTCATTTCAAATTCTCCTTACAGAGTAGTGGTTAAACTTTTTTTGTTCCAAGGTAGTTATCGGCTAAAACGGCAACCAAAATAACCAATGCTTTCGCGATCATCTGATAATACGATGAGATATCTAATAAATTCAGTGCGTTATTTAAGAAACCAATAATTAATGCACCAATTAATGTGCCCATCACACGACCTTTACCACCCATTAAGCTGGTTCCACCAACCACAACGGCTGCAATCGCATCTAACTCATAAGAAACGCCCGCTGTGGGTTGTGCAGAAGAAAGACGAGAGGTCACAATTAATCCCGCCAATGCAGATAAGAAACCACTCACTGCAAAAACGAAGATTTTAATTTTGTTAACGTTAATCCCGGATAATTGGGTTGCAGACTCGTTGCCACCTAATGCGTAAATATAGCGACCGATGCGAGTATGTTTTAATACGTACCAAGAAGCAGCGAACACAAGTGCCATAATCCAAATTGGCACAGGAATACCAAATACATAGCCTGTTCCTAAGAAAGCAAATGCGTCTGCCCCTTCAGAGAAGCCGGTACTGATTGGGCGACCATCGGTGTACACCATTGTGACACCACGGAGTAAAGTCATTGTCACAAGGGTCGCAATAAAGGCTTGCACTTTACCTTTTGCTACGATGACACCACTCACGCCACCAAGCAATGTACCAATTAAAAGCACCGCTGGAATCACGAGGAAAATTGGTAATTCAGCCCCCACCATAGAGGCGGCAATTGCCCCTGTGAGTGCAAGAACTGAGCCCACAGACAAGTCAATCCCCGCAATCAAGATCACGAATGTCATACCCACGGCGATAATCGCATTGACAGAGGTTTGACGTAAAATGTTTAAGATATTATCAACACTGAAAAAATCAGGGTTGATCATCGATACGATGGCAATTAGCACGAGTAATGCAATTACCGAACGTTGTTCAATTAAAAATTTTCCAAGTTGGAAAGGTTGAGTTTGCGTTGTCATAAAACATCCTTAAATTGATACTGCACTTTTGCCGATAGCTGCTGCCAATAATTTTTCTTGAGTTGCTTCATCACGTTGGAATTCTGCGCTTATGCGTCCTTCGTGCATCACTAAAATACGATTGCTCATACCTAACACTTCAGGCATTTCCGAAGACACAATAATGATACTCAAGCCGTCTTTCTTAAATTCATTGATCAATTGATAGATTTCTTTTTTCGCACCAACGTCAACACCGCGAGTTGGTTCGTCTAAAATCAATACTTTCGGGCGTGTCATCAAGCCTTTTGCAATGGCGACTTTTTGTTGATTACCACCAGAAAGCAAGCCGATTTGCTGATCTTGGCTTGGTGTTTTGATGTTAAACATCATAATAAAATCAGATACCGCTAGTTTTTCGGCTTGTTGGTTGATATGACCCACTTTTGAGAAATATTCGAGGGCGGTTAATGTCATATTTTCTTTAACCGACATACCAAGCACTAATCCATCGCCTTTGCGGTCTTCTGAAATATAGACAATCCCGTTATTTAAACCATCTTGCGGGCAAGTATTGAAAATCTCTTTCTGATGTAACCGCACTTTTCCACTGGTGCGAGGCAAGGCACCATAAAGCACTTTCATTAATTCAGTGCGACCAGCACCCATTAAGCCAGAAATACCAAGGATCTCGCCACGACGTAATTTAAAACTCACATCGTGAATACCGCTACCGGTTAAGTTTTCTACTTCAAGTAACACATCGCCTGGTACTTTGTCTAAATGTGGATATTGTTCATCTAAACGACGGCCTACCATCATTTCAATCAGACTATCTTCGTCCAAGTCAGCCACTGCACGCTCACCAATAAATTGGCCATCACGCAGTACGGTAACATCATCACAAATTTCAAAAATTTCTTTGATACGGTGCGAAATATAAACAATGCCACGTTTTTCCGCTTTTAACTCACGAATCACTTTGAATAAGGCTTCTGTTTCTGTATCTGTCAACGCATCGGTCGGTTCGTCCATAATGATGACTTTCGACTCAAAACTTAACGCTTTTGCGATTTCCACCATTTGTTGTTCACCAATAGAAAGCTCGGAACAAAGCTGGTGGCTACTGTGCGTGACACCTAAGCGGCTTAATAATTTATCGGCTTCTTGGTGCATTTTTTTCCAGTCGATCGCCCCCCAAGCGGTGACAAATTCACGACCTAAAAAAATGTTTTCAGCGATAGTGAGATTGCCAACTAAGTTTAATTCTTGGTGAATAATGCTAATCCCTGCTTCTTGTGAATCTTTAGGGCCTTTGAAAGCGACGGCTTTTCCTAAATATTCAATCGTGCCAGCATCTTTGCTGTAAATACCGGTGAGTACTTTCATCAGTGTCGATTTTCCCGCACCATTTTCACCCATTAATGCCATTGCACGCTCTGCGTACACTGACAAACAGGCATTACTGAGTGCTTTTACACCAGGGAAGGATTTATCAATGCCACTGATTTTGAGTAAGGTTTCCTGTTGCATTGTGAGCCTCTTAGAATGGTACGCCAGAATATAAAATTACATTGGCATAAGGAGAACATTCACCACTGCGAACAATGGCTTTGCTAGAGTGGGTAAGTGTTTTGAACGTTTCGTGGCTGACATATTCGATCGTAATAGTATTGCCTTGCTTCTGTTCTAATGTAGCAAAGTCGTGTAAAAGTGCGGTCAAAATTTCAGGATTTTTCTCGTGAATTTCTTGCGCAATCACGGCACGTTCAACATACATTTCTGACACCACGACATTAAATGTTTGCAAGAAACTTGGCACACCAGCCGTTAAAGCAAGATCAATACGTTCAACGGTGTTTGAAATAGGCAAGCCGGCATCACAAATAGTTAAGCTATCGGTATGACCTAATGTTGCGATTGCGTGTGATAATTGCGCATTAAGTATGTTTGTCTTTTTCATTGCTTACCTCTTGTTTTGGTCAAAATTGCCATCGAAACGTTTCGATGGGTTTTACGATTAGTGTAAGAGCAAATTCAAAAAGTGCAAAAACGTTTTGCTAGAACTGTGAAGTGGATCAAATAATTTTGTGAATATGGCACTAGAAGTAGAGCAGTACTGATTTTAAAATCCTTAATATGGACAGTTTCTGGATAACAAGGAGATCAAATGAAACAAATATGTTTGCTGCTTTTGTTAAGCACATTGGCGTTTTCTAGTTATGCAAAACGGGTGAGTTGTAAAAGTTTTGCAACGCAAGCACAGGCGCAACGTTATATGGAAAGTCATCGTGCTTCTCATTTGGATCGTGATGGTGATGGCGATGGCGAGGCTTGCGAATGTTTACCAGGTGGTAGTAAATATGGATCTTCTCGTTGTCGAAGATAACTTATGAAAAAGCGAAGAGAAAAGAAAAAAGTGCTGTGATTAATGTTCAACAGCACTTTTTATTAGGATTTTTTGCAATTAAGCTTTTTTCAGAAACTCAGATTTTAATGAAAAGCTTTGACCGTCAATTTTGCAGTCAACATCGTGATCTGCATCGACTAAACGAATATTTTTTGCTTTAGTGCCTTTTTTCAAGACAATTGATGAGCCTTTTACTTTTAAATCTTTAATTAAAATTACAGAATCACCATCTTGTAAGATATTACCATTGCTGTCTTTTACTACTTTTTCATCACTTTCAATAGTTTCGTTGCCTGACCATTCGTGGCTACAATCTGGGCAAACGAAATTTACAGAATCGTGATATACAAATTCACTGTTACATTTTGGACAATTTGGCATTTGTTCCATTTGATTTTTCCTCTCAATAAAAATGACGCGAAAGTATAGCAAAAAAGCAAGATTTTGCCAAAACTTGTGAACAACAGCTCTGATTTGTTTATTTTTTATTTTTCTGTAAAATTCAACGTCTTACTATGATTAAGGAAAATAAAATGAAAAAATTGACATTGGTTTTAGGGTTCGCAGCCGCATTTTGCTCAACAGGGGCATTTGCACACAACATTCAATTAAATAGCCCATTAGCTTCGGTCTCAGTCGCAGAAGATGGCGAGTTAAGCGTAAAAGGCGATGACGTTAGTTATAAAGCGTGGAATTCATCACAGCTTGCGGGCAAAGTGCGTATGGTGAACCATTTTGCGGGCCGTCGTGATGTGAAAGATCGCAATGAATCTCTTATTAATGCAATTAAAGCAGCACAATTTGATCGCTCAAAATACCAAACAACGACGATCATTAACGCAGACGATGCGACATTTGGTACGGGGAGCTTTGTGAAAAGCGGTGCTGAAAAAGGCAAAAAGAAAAATCCACATAGCCAAGTCGTGTTAGATCAGCGTGGTGCAGTGAAAAACGCGTGGCAGTTAAAAGAAAAAGAAAATCTTGTTATCGTGTTAGATAAAAGTGGCAAAGTGAAATTTGTGCACGAAGGCGCACTTTCTGGCGCTCAAGTTCAAGAAGTGATTAGCCTAATTACTGAATTGACTAAATAATCATCTCAAACAAAAGTGCGGTAAAAAATACCGCACTTTTTTTATTCAACTCTTTCTTTTTACACACCTTATTTATAGAACTAATGGTTATATAATACTGCTTATTGTTATTTTCAGCGCTGAAAATTTGTTCCTATAATGCTTTTCATTCCAATAAATCAATAGACACAACATTAAGGAATGAATATGAAATTAATCAAAACAAAATTAACAACCGCATTGTTAGCAGCAAGTTTAATTTTCGGCGTAGCGAGCCAAGTAAATGCAGGACCTATTAGCGATCGTGTAGAAAGCACGAAGACGTTATTAGTGGGGACAGAAGGCACTTATGCGCCTTTCACTTTCCACGATGCATCTGGTAAATTAACGGGCTTCGATGTTGATGTGATTGAAGAAGTGGCGAAACGTCTTGGCTTAAAAATCCAATTCCAAGAAACTCAATGGGATGCAATGTATGCAGGCTTAAATGCAAAACGCTTTGATGTGATTGCTAACCAAACCAACCCAAGCCCAGAGCGTTTGAAAAAATACATTTATAGTGAACCTTATAACTATTCCAATGCCGTAGTTGTAACACGTGCAGATGATAAGTCTGTCACCACTTTTGAAGATCTGAAAAGCAAAAAATCAGGTCAGTCTTTAACAAGTAATTACACCAAAATTGCACAAAAACACGGAGCAAATTTAGTCACTGTTGAAGGTTTAGCCCAAGCACTCGAATTGATTCGCCAAAAACGTGCGGATACCACAGTAAATGATAAATTAGCCGTGCTTGATTATTTCCAAAAAATGCCAAATGCAGGTTTGAAAATTGCCGCTGAAAATAAAGACAAAGTGCCATCAGGTTTTGCTTTCTTGAAAGGTGAAGAAGAATTGGTGTCAAAAGTAAATCAAGCATTAGCGGAAATTCGCACGGATGGCACCTTAAAACAAATTTCAATTAAGTGGTTTGGTGATGACATTACTCAATAATTTTCTTTCGAATTTTCCCTTTATGAATGAAGAACGAGCTGATCTATTGATCAGCTCTTTTTGGCCTATGTTTGAAGCAACGCTGATTAGTACTATTCCTTTAGCATTAATTTCATTTTTTGCGGGGCTATTAATTGCCGTTGGTGTTGCGGTAATTCGCACAATGCCATCGCAATCTGTTTTTAATCGCTTGCTGGTGGGATTAACACGTATTTATGTGTCCATTATTCGTGGTACGCCAATGCTTGTGCAGATTTTTATTATTTTTTATGGATTGCCTGAAATTGGCATTACGTTAGATCCATTCCCAACGGCAATTATTGCTTTTTCACTGAATATTGGTGCTTATGCTTCGGAAACAGTACGGGCAGCGATTTTGTCGATTCCAAAAGGACAATGGGAAGCCTCTTATGCGATTGGAATGAGCTATCGCCAAGCTTTTATCCGCACTATTATTCCACAAGCGATGCGAGTATCAGTGCCTCCGCTTGCGAATACCTTTATTAGCACAGTGAAAGATACTTCATTGGCGTCGTTGGTTTTAGTGACGGAATTATTCCGTATTGCACAAAATGTCGCAGCGTCCTCTTATGAATTTATTTTGGTGTATAGCGAAGCGGCACTAATTTATTGGGTTATTTGCTTCGTTTTATCTATGGCACAACAACGTGTAGAAACGCGACTTTCTCGCCATTTGTAAGGTGGTTTTGATGTTAGAAATTAAAAATATTCATAAACAATTTAAAGGTAATGAAGTCTTAAAAGGGATTGATTTAACCATTCAAAAAGGCGAAGTCGTGGCAATTTTGGGGCCTTCGGGTTCGGGCAAAACTACGTTTTTACGTTGTTTAAATTTGTTAGAAAAACCAGATCAAGGCACGTTGCGTTTTACTGACGGCTGTCTTGAGCTCGATTTTGCTCAGAAAATTTCGAAACAAACAGAATTGGCATTGCGTCGCCGTTCTTCAATGGTGTTTCAACAATATAATTTATTTCCACACCGCACCGCACTTGAGAATGTGATGGAAGGTCCTGTCGTGGTACAGAAAAAGCCTGTTGAACAAGCGAGAGAGCAGGCGTTGTCATTATTGAAAAAAGTGGGACTTGCTGAAAAAGCACAGCTTTTTCCATCGCAATTATCAGGTGGTCAACAACAACGTGTGGGTATTGCGCGCGCTTTGGCCGTGCAACCTGATGTGATTCTACTTGACGAGCCAACTTCTGCGTTAGATCCTGAATTGGTGGGCGAAGTGTTACAAGTGCTCAAAGTGCTCGCCAAAGAAGGTTGGACAATGATTATTGTGACCCACGAAATGAAATTTGCTAAAGAAGTGGCGGACACGGTGGTGTTTATGGACGGGGGAAAAGTCATCGAGCAAAACACTGCCGAAGCATTTTTCTCTCAACCTCAAAAGGAACGCACAAAGCAATTTTTATTGCAAACCAATATGAATGATTTTGCGCAAGATTATATGATCTAGTTCAGGTTATTTGTGTTTGTTGGTTGTCAAGGCTGAACGAATGTTGTACAAAAACAACAGGCTTACAACACACATCAAATCAATACAAAAGCAGTGTTAAGCACTGCTTTTTTGTTTAGGCACAAAAGGAGAATTTATGTCAATTAATCTTGCACGAGTACAATCAATCATCGAAAAACTGGCGTCTATGACCTCGGTAGAAGGGGAGTTAACACGTTTGGCATTCAGCGTTGAAGATGAAAAAGCACATAAATACGTTGTCGATTTATGCCAACAGTACGATCTTACGATTCGCCGCGATGAAATCGGCAATTTATTCATTCGCAAAGCCGGCGTTGAAGATCATTTGCCCACAGTGGCATTTGGATCGCATATTGATACTGTTGTCAATGCGGGGAAATTTGATGGACCGTTAGGCTCTGTTGCTGGTTTAGAAATCTTATTTCGGGCTTGCGAGAAAGGCATCAAAACCCGTTATCCATTAGAACTGATTATTTTTACTTGTGAAGAATCAAGCCGATTTAACTATGCGACTTTAGGCAGTAAAGTGATGTGCGGCGTAACAGACCAAGCGGGTTTAAGCCATTTGCGTGATAAACAAGGAAAAGGGTTGCAAGAGGCGTTGGCTGAAATCGGTTTGGACTTCGCAAAAATTCACCAAGCAAAACGCTGTGGTGATGAATTCAAATGCTTTTTTGAGTTGCATATTGAACAAGGCCCTCGCTTGGAAAATGAACGGAAAACTATTGGTGTTGTGACAGGTATCGCCGCACCAATTCGTTGTCTTGTCAAAATTAAGGGGCAAGCAGATCATTCAGGTGCAACGGCAATGCATTATCGCCACGATGCATTACTTGGTGGTGCAGAACTGGCTTTAGCGGTGGAAAAAGCCGCGATTGATGCAGGCCATTCTACGGTGGCAACCGTAGGGAATTTGACAGCGAAACCGGGCGTGATGAATGTCGTGCCGGGTTATTGTGAGTTACTGGTGGACATTCGAGGCATTCACGTTGAGGCGAGAGAATCGGTATTTGTAGCGCTACAACAACAGATTGAGCAAGTCGCTCAAAAACGTGGTTTAGAGATTGAATTACAGCTGATTTCCAAGGATAGTCCCGTTGTTCTACCTGATGAAATGGTTGAAAATATTCGCCAATCTGCTGAAGCTCTTGGTTATTCTTATGAAATTATGCCAAGTGGTGCAGGGCACGATGCAATGCATATGGCAAAATTATGCCCAACAGGTATGGTATTTGTGCCGTCTCGTGATGGGATTAGTCATAATCCATTAGAATTTACGGAATGGGATGATATTGAAGCGGGAATTAAAGTGTTACAAAATGTTGTATTAGCTCAAGCTGAAGTGATCAAGGAATAAAGTTTCGTTCTTGACTCAGCAAAAGTGCGGTCAATTTATCTTAAAATCTGCATCTTGCATAGTGAAAAGTATGTAAGATGCAGATTTTTTATGTGGACTACTTCCGTTATCTACGGCGATACACTTCTTCAAAAGGTAAGCGATAACGTTCGCCTTGAATCCCTTTTTCTGTGCGTATGCCACAACAAACGATCATATTTATTTCTGCACCACAAGGCAGATTTAAAATCTTTTTCACACGACCACTGTCAAAGCCCTCTAATGGGCAAGTGTCATAACCTTGTTCTGCCATTGCAAGCATAAAAGTTTGAGCGGCTAGTCCGCAGCTTTTATGGGTCACAATTCGTGCATCTGATTCCAGCATATTGATATAAATTGGACGACGGAAACTAATACAAGTTGCCAACAATTTTCTAAATAAACCAATCAAACCAAAGAAACGGCTATAAGCAAAAGGCATTAATTTTGAATAATAAGCCTTCATTTTTTTGAGCTGGTTTTCTTGGCGTTCAGGCGAAGTATTACGCTTGATATTGCCAATTTGGAAATCTAGCACCGCTTTGGCACGTTGCTTATACAAATCTTGGCGAGTCACAAAAACTACCATTTGTTGGGCGGTTCTTGCCGATTGCTGACTTAAGCAGGCAACTGCTAATTCTTCAAGCAGGGCTTTGTCAGTAATATGATAGAACTCATAAAGTTGCATATTGGAACTGCTCGGCGCAAGTGTAGCTAACTGCAAACATTGTTTCACTTTTTCGCTATCAAGCGGTTTTTCTGCATCAAAATGGCGGACTGCGCGACGGTAATTAAGGATATTGGATAGGGACATAATCTTTCCTTTTAACCTAAAAATGAATAGAAGAGGGATTGTTTTAACAGATTATTTTATCAGAACGGAGGGTAGTTTGTTGGGCGTAAAAGGAAAAAGTGCGGTAAAAATTACCGCACTTTTGTTAATGATTCGTGGTGACGAGGTGATAAACCGCAAAGGCAAATGTGATCACAATCAGTACCAATAAAATAAGTTCTTTGCCTTTTAAGTTCAGTTTTCCTTGATGTTGGTGGCGTGAGTACAAGTAAATCGCGATGCCCGGCAAATACAATAACACCGAAAGCAATAAGTGATTTAAACCAGCAGCATATAAGATCCATAAGCCGTAAATTGAAGCAAGCAAGCCGGTGAGCTTGATGTACCACGCACAGTTTTGTTGGATAGACAACTTCAATAAATATGCACCGATTAAAAGGTAAGGCACTAAAATCATTGAGGTTGAAATCAACAGTAAGGCGTTATAGCTTTTGCCTGTAATCAGTACCAATACTAAACAGAGTTGCACCACTAAGTTTGTGAACCAAAGTGAGTTAATTGGCGTATCATTTTCATTGATTTTATTCAGGATTTTCGGGAATGCACCGTTCTTCGCACCGCGATAAGGCACCTCAGCAGAATACATTGTCCAGCTGATATATGACGCAAGTACAGAAACGATCAAACATAATGTAATGATGATTTTACCGCTGCCACCGATCATATGTTCAAGTAAGCCAGCCATTGATGGATTCGGCATTGTTGCGATCATTTCGCGTGGTAATACCCCTAGAGATAACACTGTGGTTGCCACATAAAGGATCAATGCAATGACAATCCCTAATACCGTCGCCAAACCCACATCGCTGCGTTTTTTCGCGTGCCCCGAGAGAACTGCTGCACCTTCAACTCCAACGAACACCCAAAGCGTGATCAACATTGTGTTTTTCACTTGATCCGTGATGGAATTATTCAAGTTTGTGGCTTTAACATCGTGGCTAAACGTTTCTGGAGAGAAGAACCAAGCTGCAAGTGCGATAAATAAAATTAATGGAAATGCTTTAACGAAAGTAGCGAGTAAGTTTAGAAATGCAGCTTCTTTGACCCCTCGTGTGATGAGCCAATGCACCAACCACACAACCAGAGAAGAGCCTAAAAAGGCTAAAATAGTGTTACCTTGCCCAAAAATGACATTGTTTTCACTGTCAGTAAATAAACCAATGCCTTCAAAGGCAACCACTAAATATCCCACGCTACCAATGGTTGCACATAACCAGTAACCCCAAGCGGAGAGAAAACCGATTAAATCGCCGAATCCTTCGCGAGCGTAAGTGTAAATACCTCCATCAAGATCGGGGCGTAAACGGGAGATAAAGAAAAATGAAAGACCTAAGAAGATGATCCCAACACCGGTGATGATCCAACCGATCACTAATGCTTCAGCCCCAGCCACTTCCGCCATATTTTGTGGCAAGCTGAAAATTCCCGAACCGATCATTGAGCTGAGCACGAGCGCGGTGAGAGATAACAAACCAATTTTTTTATTCGACATACTGTCTTCTCTGTATTGTTTTTATTATAAAAATTTTCAAAAAAACACCGCACTTTGCATTGATTGAATGAGCAAAAGTGCGGTGATTTTTAGACACGTTTTTAAACGTTAAAACGGAAGTGCATTACATCGCCATCTTGTACGATGTAATCTTTACCTTCTAAGCGCCATTTACCCGCTTCTTTCGCACCAGCTTCACCTTTGTATTGAATGAAATCGTCATAAGCGAT
Organism: Bisgaard Taxon 46; assembly: GCA_049941595.1. GTDB lineage: Bacteria > Pseudomonadota > Gammaproteobacteria > Enterobacterales > Pasteurellaceae > Pasteurella. The sequence goes on along the minus strand of JBNFNA010000003.1, from coordinate 227,491 downwards.
CACTTCAGCACGGATAAAGCCTTTTTCGAAGTCAGTGTGGATAACGGCAGCTGATTTTGGTGCAGTTGCACCGACAGGAATGGTCCAAGCACGAACTTCTTTTACGCCTGCTGTGAAGTAAGTTTGTAGATTTAATAATTTATAACCAGCACGAATTACACGGTTTAAACCTGGTTCTTCAATGCCTAAATCTTGTAAAAACTCAACTTTTTCTTCGTCATCTAATTCAGCAATTTCAGATTCAATCGCTGCACATACAGGCACAACGATCGCCCCTTCTTTTTCTGCAATTTCACGCACGCGATCTAAATATGGGTTATTTTCAAACCCGTCTTCGTTCACGTTTGCGATGTACATTGTTGGTTTTAAAGTTAAGAAGTTATAGCCTTTGATTGCTTGTAACTCATCTTTGTCTAAACCCACAGAACGAATCATTCCAGCATTTTCTAAAACTGGCAGAATTTTTTCCATAATAGAAAGTTCGAATTTCGCTTCTTTATCGCCACCTTTAGCACGTTTTTGTAAACGTTGAATTGCACGTTCGCAGCTGTCTAAATCCGCTAATGCTAATTCAGTGTTGATAGTATCGATATCTTCAGCTGGATCAATTTTACCCGCAACGTGAACGATATCATCATTCTCAAAACAACGAACAACGTGACCAATTGCATCTGTTTCACGAATGTTTGCTAAGAATTTGTTTCCTAAGCCTTCACCTTTACTTGCACCCGCAACTAAACCTGCGATATCCACAAATTCCATTGTGGTTGGTAATACACGCTCAGGTTTAACAATTTCTGCTAATGCATCTAAACGTGGATCAGGCATTGGTACCACCCCTGTGTTTGGTTCAATGGTACAGAAAGGGTAGTTTGCTGCTTCAATACCTGCTTTAGTTAATGCGTTAAATAGTGTTGATTTACCTACGTTTGGTAAACCCACGATTCCACATTTGAATCCCATAATTTTTCCTTACTTTTTCGAAATGAATATATTTTATGCTTTAAATGCGTTTAAACGATTTGTTGCTTTGGTAATGCCTTCTTTAATCAAAATTTCTACGCAACTGGTTGCTTCATCTAAAGCCTTGTCAATTAATTGCCAATCAGTTGGTGATGGCTTATTAAGCACATAAGCAGCCACTAAATTTTTATCACCCGGATGCCCAATACCTACACGTAAACGGTAGAAATTTTTATTGTTAGCTAATTGTGCAATTGTATCACGCAAGCCATTGTGCCCACCGTGTCCACCGCCTTGCTTAATTTTAGCAACACCTGGTGGAAGATCTAACTCATCGTGAATAACTAAAATTTCTTCTGGCTTAATACGATAAAAATTGGCTAATGAGCTAATCGCTTTACCACTTAAATTCATAAAGGTGGTTGGCACTAAAAAACGGACTTCATTACCATTGATGACCGCACGTGCGGTTTTTCCAAAAAACTTATTTTCTGGGTTCAATGTAAAATTAAATTGGCGAGCTAAACGGTCGATCAACCATTCACCTGCATTGTGGCGGGTATCTGCATATTTATCCCCAGGATTGCCCAAGCCCACAATTAATTTTATTTCAGACATTCATCTTATTCCAACAGTCAAAATAGTGCGGTATTGTAGCGGAAAATGCATAAGTTCTCAATTTTGAAACGTAGATTTTATCAATTCTTGCCTTATTTTGACCGCACTTTTCCGCTATAATGAGCAGAATTTTTTTGAATGAAGAATGGAATACAATGCCAACAATTAATCAGAGCGCACTCGTGCCTTATAGCGCTACGCAAATGTATCAATTAGTGAATAATTATGAGCTTTATCCTGAATTTGTACCGGGTTGTGTGAATGGCAGAACGTTGACTCACGAAGGCAACCAATTAACCGCAGAATTAGTGATTTCAAAGGCAGGTATCAGCCAACAATTTACGACCAGAAATACAATGGTGGAAAATCGTTCTATTAAAATGCAGTTGGTGGAAGGCCCGTTCCGCTTTTTGCAAGGAGAATGGTTATTTGAGGAATTAGATGAATGTTGTTGCAAAATCTCGCTCAAATTAGAGTTTGAGTTTTCCAATCCCTTAATTGCAATGGCATTTGGGAAGATTTTCACTCATTTAACCAGCAAGATGATCGATGCATTCAAGCAACGCGCAAAAGAGGTTTACAATGGCACAAATTAAGATTGAGATTGTTTATGCCTATCCTGACCGCCATTATTTAAAAAAAATGACGGTGGAAGAGGGCACAATGATTCAAACTGCAATTTTGCAATCAGGCATTTTGCAACAATATACTGAAATTGATTTACGTGAAAATAAAGTAGGAATTTTCAGCCGCCCAGCTAAACTCACCGATCAGTTAAAAGACGGTGATCGTATTGAAATTTACCGCCCTTTATTAGCTGACCCTAAAGAAATTCGCCGTAAACGCGCCGAGCAGCAAGCCGCACAAGCGAAGAAAAAATAGTTTTGTTATTGCGCATTTTATTCATCATTTCCAAACGACTTAGATAACGGATAGAAAAATGACATTTTGTTTACCTGAACACATTACCCCTGAAATCTTTTTGCGCGATTATTGGCAAAAACAACCTTTATTAATTCGTAATGGCTTACCACAACTTGTTGGTATGTTTGAGCCAGCCGATATTATCGAATTAGCGCAGCAAGAAGATGTAACCGCACGTTTAATCAAACAATTTTCAGAAGATAATTGGCAATTAAAACGCAGTCCATTAGAGGCAAAAGATTTTAAAAACTTGCCAGAACAATGGTCAGTATTGGTGCAAAATTTAGAGCAATGGTCGCCAGAATTAGGCCAATTATGGAATGCGTTTGGTTTTATTCCACAATGGCAACGCGATGACATTATGGTGTCTTTCGCACCAAAAGGTGGCTCGGTAGGCAAACATTATGATGAATATGATGTGTTTTTAGTGCAAGGCTATGGTCATCGCCGCTGGCAGCTTGGTAAGTGGTGCGATCCAAGTACAGAATTTAAAGCAAATCAGCCGATTCGTATTTTTGATGATATGGGGGAGCTGATTTTTGATGAAGTGATGGCTCCGGGTGATATTCTTTACGTGCCTTCTCGTTTATCTCATTATGGCGTGGCAGAAGATGATTGCTTAACTTTCTCTTTTGGCTTGCGTTATCCAAATGTGGCGGATTTATTGGACAATGTGAACAAGGGCATTTGCCAATCTTTACCGGATATTGACGTGACAGAGCTGAATATTCCGCTACGTTTAAGCCCTAGTGAACAAGCAACAGGCAAGCTTGATCCTGCAATGATCGCCACAATGAAACAGCAATTTTTAGAGAAATTAGCGAATTCAGCACAATTTGATCGTTTATTCCAACACGCAGTGGCAACGACAGTGAGCACGAGACGTTATGACTTATTAGAAACGGAAGAATATTGCGATTTGGACGAAGTGCGGTCAATTTTGCAAGAAAATGGCACGATCGTGCAAGATAATAACTGTAAGTTACTTTACCTTGAAAATCCATTGCGTATTTATGCTAATGGTGAATGGCTAGATGAATTAAATGAGATTGAGGCTCAAGTGCTCAAAGCCCTTGCCGATGGCAAAGAACTGGATTTTGATTTCTTAACTGCGTTATGTGCACAAGATGACGATCCAGATACGGCATTAGATTTATTGCTAGATTCTTTATGCAACTGGATTGATGACGGTTGGGTATTGGTGGAATAAAATTCACAACCGCTTATTTTCATTTTGTCATCGTAAATAAATTTTCAAATTAAGGTATTACCAATGTCTGAACAAATTTATTCTGTCTCGCAACTGAATCAAACAGTGCGTGTTATGTTGGAAAATCAATTGGGCTATGTTTGGCTCACAGGCGAAATTTCCAATTTTACGCAACCTGTTTCGGGGCATTGGTACTTAACGCTGAAAGATGAAAATGCACAGGTTCGCTGTGCAATGTTTCGTATGAAAAATATGCGAGTGAGTTTCCGCCCGCAAAATGGAATGCAAGTGCTTGCGCGTGCGAGTGTCAGCTTATATGAACCAAGAGGGGATTATCAGCTGATTATCGAAAGTATGCACCCAGCTGGCGAAGGCTTGTTGCAACAGCAGTTTGAAGCCTTAAAAATGAAATTGGCGGCGGAAGGTTTATTTGCGCAAAATCTTAAGAAAAATCTACCGCACTTTAGCAAGGCTGTGGGGGTTGTCACCTCAAAAACGGGGGCAGCATTGCAAGATATTTTGCATATTCTGCAACGTCGTGATCCAAGTTTAAAAGTGGTGATTTATCCAACCGCAGTGCAAGGCAAAGAAGCCACTGCAGAAATCGTACAAATGATTGAACTGGCTAACCAACGGCAAGAGGTCGATGTACTGATTGTTGGGCGTGGTGGTGGTTCGCTCGAAGATTTGTGGTGCTTTAATGAAGAAAGTGTCGCGCGTGCTATTTTTAACTCAACCATTCCAGTGATCAGTGCTGTCGGGCACGAAACAGATGTCACTATTGCCGATTTTGTGGCGGACTTACGTGCGCCAACGCCGTCAGCGGCGGCAGAATTGGTGAGTCGTAATCAACAAGAATTACTGCAGCAACTTGCGTATAAACGCCAACGTTTAGAAATGGCATTGGATCGTTTATTCAATGATAAATTGCAATATTTACAACGCTTGCGTTTACGCCTTCAACACCAGCACCCACAAGCTCAATTGCAAGTGCAAAAACAACAAATGAGCCAGTTGAGTCATCGTTTAACGCTAGCGATTAAAATCTTACTGAATAAAAAACAAGATAAATTGACCGCACTTTCGACTCGGGCGCAGAAAAATCCGTTGTCTTTTAACGTACAAAAGCAACAGCAATACATTCATCAGTTGGAACTTCGACTGCATACGACCTTGAATCGCATTGTGACTCATAAACAGCATCAGCTTGCCAATTTATGTGGCAAACTTGACGGGTTAAGCCCTCTTAAAGTGTTGGCACGTGGTTATTCCATTGCAGAAAATGTACAGGGCAAGGCGATTACTGAGATTAGCCAAGTCAACGTAGGGGATAAATTAAAAACTCGCGTGGCGAATGGTGAAATTATCAGTGAGGTGGTTTTTACTCAAGCTTTTCCTGAAAAACGAAGTAAGCGTAAGCAATTAAAATCGAATTAACACAGTTGAGAAAGGCGGATAATTTATCCGCATCTTTCTTGTTTGAAAAAATAAAAGTAAGCTCATTGGCTTGCTTTTTGTCTCTTTTAATTTGTTATTTTTTCCCAGATTGGTGATGCGGCAAGGATTTATGTTGGATTTGCACATCTTTTCCTTTCGCTTGGAAATATTTGCCAATTTGCTCGGTAATATAAACAGAACGGTGTTTACCGCCAGTACAACCAATCGCAATGGTGAGGTAGCTACGGTTGTTTTGTTCGAGTAATGGTAGCCACGTTTCAAGATAAGTGCGGGTGAGATAAATGAAATTATTTACATCATTATGCTTACTTAAAAAATTGGCAACGGGTTGATCTAAGCCGGTGAGTGGGCGTAATTCTGGATTCCAATGTGGGTTTGGTAAAAAACGCACATCAAACACATAATCCGCATCCAGTGGTAGGCCGTATTTAAAACCAAAAGATTGGAAAATAATTTTCAGCGTTTTGTCTGAATGTCCACACACAAACTCACGTAAGCGTTCAGCCAACTCGTGAGTTGAGAGGTGTGTGGTATCAATAATTAAATTGGCTTGCAGAATGAGTGGCTCAAGCTGTCTTTTTTCTTCATCAATTGCACTTTCTAAAGAAAGATCTTGCGCAGAAAGTGGGTGCAAACGGCGAGAGTCACTATAACGACGAATTAACGTACTACGATCAGCATCTAAAAAAACGATCTTAATTTGATGCTGTTGCATTTGATGCGCAAGCAGTTGATCAAGACTTTGTGATAAGTGTGGCAAGTTGCGAATATCTAAACTGATCGCAACAGATTTGTAATTGGCAGATAAAATATCCGCCAACTGTGGGAGTAAATCCAGTGGTAAGTTATCAACACAATAATAACCAATATCTTCCAATGCGCGTAGTGCAACGGATTTTCCTGCGCCAGAACGGCCACTGACAATTATAATTTCCATAGGTTTACTCGCTTATCACTTTAAAGAAAATCAATTTTTAAGATTCGGAAGTATCCTCTTTATTTTTGTTTGATATTTCCTCCACTTCCGTTTCTACATCTTGTGTTTGATCATAATGCTCAAAAATTTTCCAAATTTCGTCCGCACTTAGTGCTGTTCTCAATTGCTTACACAATGTTTTATCGGATAAATTTTCGGCGATTTCAGGTAGCTTTGCAATATACTCTGCACAGATTTGTTCTGGAATGAGTAATGCAAAAATTAAATCGACGTCACGGTGATCCGCTGCATCGTATTCCACAGGTGTATCAAGCTGTAAAAAAACAGCAATCGGTTTGTCACCATTTGGAATACGGGCTTTCGGCATCGCAACGCCATTGCCTAAACCAGAGTTGCCTAATTTTTCACGATTGAATAAGCATTCAAAACAACACTGTTCAGCGTTTTCCAACTGAACTTGATCTGCAACTACAGCGGTAATTGTTTCAAATACACGTTTTTTACTTGAGCATATAATGCCTTGACGAATGTTTTCAGGTTTTAATAATTCAGTAAACTTGGTCATAACTACAATTTGAATTGTTCGCCTAAATATACGCGTTTTACGTGTTCGTTATTGAGGATTTCTTCAGGTGAGCCAGTGGCAATCATTTGCCCAGCACTCACGATATAAGCACGCTCACACACATCTAAGGTTTCACGCACGTTATGATCGGTAATTAATACGCCTAAGCCACGATCTCTTAAATCCATAATGATTTTTTTGATATCGATAACAGAGATTGGGTCAACCCCAGCAAAAGGCTCATCTAATAAAATAAATTTCGGGTTTGCTGCTAATGCTCGGGCAATTTCCACACGACGACGCTCACCGCCAGAGAGTGATTGCCCTAAGCTATTACGAATATGCCCGATATTGAATTCTTCAATTAATTCATCTGCTCTTGCTCGGCGTTGTTCTTGATTAAGATCTTTACGAATTTCCAACACCGCCATTAAGTTTTCATACACGGTTAAACGGCGGAAAATTGAAGCCTCTTGCGGTAAGTAGCCAATACCACGTTGTGCACGGTTGTGCATTGGTAATAAGCTAATGTCTTCATCATCAATACGAATTGTGCCACGATCGTGATTGACTAACCCGACAACCATATAGAAAGTGGTGGTTTTCCCTGCACCGTTTGGTCCAAGCAGACCAACGATCTCGTTCGAGTTTACCTTCAGGCTCACATCAGAAACCACTTGTCGGCTTTTGTAACTTTTCGCTAAATTTTCAGCGTGGAGAATAGACATAAAAAATAAAACCTTATTTCTTTACATTATTTGTTTAATTGCGCAGGGATTAATACGGTTTTCACTCTCGAATTACCAGAACCTTTCGCTTTAAGTTGCTGTTTCTTCACGTCATAAGAAATCAGGCTGCTATTGATTTTGCTGTCTAATTGTTTTAATTCAGCATTGCCCGTTAGGGTTAGAAATTCAGTGGTGAGATCGTAATGCACTTTATTTGCTTTACCATTCACCGGCTTGCCATTATCTAAAGTTTGTTGGAATGTCACAGGGTTGCCAAAGGCTTCAACCGTGTCTTTTTTACCTGATTTTTCAGGTGGGCGAGTAATCACAACTTTGTTTGCTTTAATTAAGATCGAACCTTGTGTAATCACAACGTTATCAGTAAAAGTAACAATATGATTATCCATATCTAAAGATTGGTTATCTGACACAATGTTAATAGGCTGTTGCGTGTCATTTTTTAATGCAAATGCAGATAATGACGTCATTACTAGCGTTGCCAAAAGAATAATTTGGTTACTTTTTGATTTCATAATATGTATTTACCTGTTCTTTCAAGGAGGCAATTTGTTGTTGTAAGTTACCCGTCAGCTTTAAGCCAGTTGAATGAAAATTTTGCCCATTAATTTTCACCATATTATCTGACTGAATATCTTGTGTTTTTAAATTAACAACCGCACTTTCTGTTTCAACACGTTGCAAGCGCGATTTGTCTGATAAACTTTGTGCGATCACATTGCCTTCTAAATAGAGTTTGTGATCTTTCGTTAAAGTGGCTTTATTAGCACTTAATTTCCAACTTTCATTACTGCTTTGTTCAAGGTCAAACAGATAGACCTCTGGCATAATAAAATCTGTATGACCATTGTGAGTATAATGCTCAACAGATTTTGATGTAGCAAAATATTGTTTTTTCCCAGTAGGTGAAAATACCGTTGTTTGCATATTTTGCCCTGTGTATTCAGGGCTATCGTGACGCTTAGTAAGTGCGCTTAGGTTATCTTCTTTTTGATTTAACGAATAAAACCACGCAAGCAGCGCCAATGCCATAACAGATAAAACGATATTCCAACGAATATTCATAAGTGAGTTCAGTTCATTTTAGGTTGATCTTGAACTCGCAATCATAGCATAGTTTTGCTAAAACCAATAAAAGTGCGGTCGAATTTTAGAAAATTTTTACGAGAATGAACGTTTTCATTTTTATTGAGTCAAAGCACCATATTGTTTATTGTGTAAAATTTGACATTCAAGGGGAATTGGTAGAATATCCCCTTTTAATTTTTTGAAGCATTCTAATTTAGCAAAGAGATTTTATGAATAACCCCTTAATTGAAGTGAAAAATCTGACTTTTAAACGAGGTCAGCGCACGATTTATGACAACCTGAATTTAAAGGTGCAGAAGGGCAAAATTACCGCAATTATGGGACCATCAGGGATCGGTAAAACCACATTATTGAAACTGATTGGCGGGCAATTACAACCAGAAACGGGAGAAATTTGGTTTGATGGTCAAGATATTTGCCAGCTCTCTAATTCTGAACTTTATAAAGTTCGCCAAAAGATGGGGATGTTGTTCCAATCTGGTGCATTATTTACCGACATTTCAACGTTTGATAATGTTGCTTTTCCTATTCGAGAGCATACGCTCTTACCTGAAAGTTTAATCCGCCAAATTGTATTAATGAAGTTAGAAGCCGTTGGATTGCGTGGTGCGGCAGATTTAATGCCTTCGGAGCTTTCTGGCGGTATGGCAAGACGTGCTGCATTAGCACGTGCGATTGCGTTAGATCCAGAATTAATGATGTTTGATGAGCCTTTTGCAGGGCAAGATCCGATTAGTATGGGCGTGATTTTAAGTTTGATTAAACGCTTAAATGAAGCCTTAGAGTTGACCTCAATTGTAGTTTCTCACGATGTACAAGAAGTATTAAGCATCGCAGATTATGCTTATATTATTGCAGATAAGCGAGTGATTGCAGAAGGTACATCCGAGCAATTATTACAAAGTCAGGATCCTCAAGTACGCCAATTCTTAGACGGTGAGGCAGATGGCCCTGTACATTTCCATTTTCCTGCACAAGATTATGTGGAGGAGTTATTTCAATGATTAATTTTATTTCCCAACTTGGTCGCTCTGCGATCGATTTTTGCCGTTCACTTGGTCGAGCCGGATTTATGTTGTTCGGTGCAGTGATTGGCAAGCCACAAGTGAAAAAACATTTCCCATTACTAGTCAAACAATTACACGTGTTAGGCGTGCAATCATTACTGATTATTATGCTATCCGGCTTATTTATCGGAATGGTACTAGGTTTGCAAGGCTATGTGGTATTAGTTGATTTCTCTGCAGAAACAAGCTTAGGTCAGTTAGTGGCACTTTCATTATTACGTGAATTAGGCCCAGTTGTGACCGCACTTTTATTTGCAGGACGTGCGGGTTCGGCATTGACGGCAGAAATTGGTTTGATGAAAGCAACAGAACAACTTTCCAGTTTGGAAATGATGGCAGTTGATCCTTTACGTCGTGTCATTGCACCTCGCTTTTGGGCGGGTGTGATTTCAATGCCAATTTTAGCGGTGATTTTTACTGCAATTGGTATTTGGGGCGGTTCGCTTGTTGGTGTGGACTGGAAAGGCGTAGACTCAGGCAGTTTTTGGTCAGTAATGCAAAATGCAGTGACTTGGGAAAAAGATTTGCTCAACGGCTTTATTAAAAGCTTATGCTTCGCCATTGCGGTTGTGTGGATTGCACTTTTTAACGGTTATGATTGCTTGCCAACTTCAGAAGGAATTAGTAAAGCCACAACACGCACGGTGGTTCACGCTTCATTAGTGGTTTTAGGTTTAGATTTTGTATTAACAGCATTAATGTTTGGTTCAAGTTAACCAAAAAAGAAGCTGTTTATTTATGAATTACGATGTAAGGAAATTTTATGCGACAAACAATAAAATACGAGTTTTGGGTAGGATTATTTTTGTTACTTGGTATTGGTGCTTTAGTATTTTTAGGATTAAAAGTAGCTAATATTCAAGGTTTTAGTGAAGCAAAATCCTATAAAATTTATGCAACTTTTGAAAATATTGGTGGACTAAAGGTCCGAGCGCCGCTAAAAGTCGGTGGTGTTGTGATTGGTCGAGTAGCAGATATTTCGTTAAATGAAAAAACCTACTCACCGATGGTAACCATTGCAATTGATGAGCGTTACGACGAAATTCCTGAAACCAGTGCGTTATCAATTAAAACATCAGGTTTACTTGGTGAACAATATATTGCATTAAGCATTGGTTTTGATGATGGTGAAGTGGGAATGTGGAAAGACGGAACCCGTGTGACGGACACCAAATCCGCATTAGTCTTAGAAGATCTTGTTGGTCAGTTTTTATATGGTGATCGTAATAAATCCGAAGCCGATAAAACGGAAGAACCAACAGTACAATAATGTGTAAAATTTCTGAATTTTAGTAGGAGTAAAAAATAATGTTTTTATCAAAATTAAAACGTGTATTCGCAAAAATGTTGGTAATTTCTACCGCACTTTTCTCTGTACAAGCGTTTGCGGCGGATACGCCTTATGAATTAATGCAAGAAGTATCAGATAAATTGTTCAAAAATATTACTTCAAGTCAGGCAAAAATTAAGCAAGATCCAAATTACTTAAAAACGATTGTACGTAATGAATTAATGCCTTATGTACACGTGAAATATGCAGGTTCTAAAGTGTTAGGTAAACACTTTAAAGCAACCACACCAGAACAAAGAGAGCGTTTCTTCAATGCGTTTGAGCAATACATTGAGCAAAACTATGCGCAAGTATTAACAATGTATTCTGATCAAAAATTACAAATTGAAAAACCAAAAGCACAATCAGATGATAAAACGTCAACTGTAAGTGTAAAAGTGATTCAAAGTGGCAACCAACCGCCGGTGAATTTGACTTTCTATTGGTACAAAAATAGTAAATCCGGTAAATGGCAAGTATTTGATATGAGCGCAGAAGGCGTGAGTATGGTGGAAACCAAAGGTAAAGAATGGTCGCCAATCATTACCAAAAGTGGTTTAGATGCGTTAACAGAACAAGTATTAAAAGCGGCTAAAACCCCTGTAACTTTAAGTAAATAAGCGATGAAAACGGCAAAAAGTTTAACTTGGGAATTCGAACAAAATAGTGATAATATATCGCTCTTGTTAAGTGGAGAGCTATCTCGTAACACGTTGCTTCCTTTTTGGGAGCAACGTGCTTCTTTTTTATCAGCAGAAAAAATTGCGGATAAAAATGTTTATTGGGATTTAGCTCAAGTTACGCGTATTGATTCAGCTGGTTTTGCGCTTTTATGTGATTGCATTGGACAAAGCGTAAAAGTACAAAAACAAGAATACCGTATTGTTTTAAAAAATGCGCCAAAACAACTATTAACTTTGGCGGATTTATTTGGTCTATCTCATTGGATAGCAACATTTATTCAAGCCAACGGAAGCAAATAATGGAAACGCAAGAAATTGAAAGAATTTTAAAAGACGCATTGAATTTAGACGAAGTCTATGTTCAAGGAGAAAATGCACATTATGGTGTGATTGCGGTAAGTGATGAATTTTCCGGATTATCAAGAGTAAAACAACAACAATTGATTTATGCACCGTTGGTGGAACATATCTCAAGCAATGCAATTCACGCGTTAACAATCAAAACGTATACTGTTGAAAAATGGAAGCGTGAACGCTTACTTAATCAACCTCGTTAAGATCCAACAAGGTAATTCTTATGCAAAAATTTCGTGTTTATGGCCAATCTTGTTTGAAAGGAACGGTAAATATTTCTGGGGCAAAAAATGCCGCACTTCCTATCCTTTTTGCAACGATTTTAGCTGAAAAACCTGTCAAATTAACCAATGTTCCAGAATTAAAAGACATTGATACCACATTCAAAATTTTACGTAAATTAGGTGTTTCTGTTGAGCGTGATGCGGACGGTGCAGTGCATATTGATGCATCAAAAATCGATCATTTCATCGCACCTTATGAGCTTGTTAAAACAATGCGTGCCTCAATCTGGGCACTTGCGCCATTAGTGGCTCGTTTTAACCAAGGCCAAGTGTCATTGCCTGGTGGTTGTTCAATCGGGGCTCGTCCTGTTGATTTACATATTAGTGGTTTAGAGCGTTTAGGCGCACGAATTGCATTAGAAGATGGTTATGTTAAAGCCTATGTGGATCACCGTTTAATTGGCACACGTATTGTTGTTGAAAAAATCAGTGTGGGTGCAACACTTTCTATTATGATGGCGGCGACCTTAGCAAAAGGTGTTACTACAATTGAAAATGCGGCTCGTGAACCTGAAATTATTGATACCGCACTTTTCTTAAATAAGTTAGGGGCAAAAATTACGGGGGCTGGCACAGATACAATCACTGTGGAAGGTGTTGACCATTTAGGAGGCTGTGAGCATAGCATCGTGCCTGACCGTATTGAAACGGGAACATTCTTGGTTGCAGCTGCAATTTCTGGCGGTCGTATTCAATGTAAAAATACGAAAGCAGACACCCTTGATGCGGTAATTGATAAATTACGTGAAGCGGGTGCACAAGTTGATGTGACGGAAAATACGATTACATTAGATATGTTAGGAAATCGTCCTCGTGCGGTGAATATCCGTACTGCACCATACCCAGGCTTCCCAACAGATATGCAAGCGCAATTTACTTTATTAAATATGGTCGCTTGTGGTACTAGTATTATTACTGAAACCATTTTCGAAAACCGTTTTATGCACATTCCTGAACTTATTCGTATGGGTGGCAAAGCAGAGATCGAAGGTAACACGGCGATTTGCCACGGTGTAGATCATTTAAGTGGTGCAGAGGTAATGGCGACAGATTTACGTGCTTCAATCAGCTTAGTATTGGCAGGTTGTATCGCAACAGGTGAAACGATCGTTGATCGTATTTATCACATTGATCGTGGCTATGAACGCATTGAAGAAAAATTACGTGGCTTAGGTGCACGTATTGAGCGTTTTTCAGCGGATAGCGAAGAATAATAAATAATTGTTCAAATAAAAAAGGGAAATGTTAAATTTCCCTTTTTTGTTGCTCTGTTTATTGGACAACTGTACCGATAATACTACGCGTGTCTTCTTTCACTTCAAGCAATTGTACATCAATCATATCGCCAATTTTATAAGCGATTTCACCCTTGATATACATTGCAAGTTCATCTGAATTTGCTTGCATTTCGTCTTTATTGTTGTGTAGCTGTGAGGCTGGAATAAAGACAGATGCACCATTTTCCGCTAATTGAACACGTAATCCGCCACGCATTACATCTTGAATTTCCGCTTTAAAAGTTAGCTTTTGTTCGACTTTTTCCGCTAAGTAACGGCAATATAACCAATCCGCAATATCACGTTCCACTAAGCGATTTTGACGGCGTGCTTCTTGTAAACGAGCGAGCACTTCATCTTGTGGCTTTTCATATTCACTGTTAGTTAATGTCGCTTTGATTAAGCGATGGTTCACCATATCTGAATATTTACGAATTGGTGAAGTCCAAGTCGCATAACCGGTTAAGCCTAAACCAAAGTGTGGTACTAATTCTGCCTTAAATTCCGCAAAAGTTAAGAAACGGCGTAAACGCAATTCTAAATAATTGCCTTCAATCGGTTCAATATCGTGACGCATTTGGCAGTAGCCTGCTAATGTCGCTAGATTTTCAGTGGAATAACGTTCAGTTAACTCCGCTCGAGTTTCTTCATTTGCTAAATTCGCTAATAAAAACTGTTGCACGTTTTCCAATGATTTTTTATCAAAGCCTAAATGCGTGTTAAAAATACCGCACTTTACGTGCTCATCTAAATATTGCGCAGCACAAATGTTGGCAATGATCATACATTCTTCCACAATTTGGTTGGCAATACGGCGGTATTCTGCTTTGATTTCTTGCACTTTGCCATTTTCAGCCAAGATGAAAGAATAGTCTGGCTTTTCTTTAAATAATAAAGAATGCTGTTTACGCCATTCAATACGTGCTAGCGTAAATTGATGTAACCAATCAATTTGTTGCTTTTCTTGTTCGTTTGCTGGTTGCCAAGCATCAGCCTTATTTTCTAAATAATCAGAAATTCGGTCATAAACCAATTTGGCTTTTGATTGAACACAAGCAGAAACAAAACGTGGTTTTGCACTAATGTTGCCCGCTAAATCCGTTTCAATATAACAAACCAATGCAGGACGAACTTCGTCTTTCATTAATGAGCAAAGTTCATCAGACAGTTCTGGTGGCAGCATCGGGATATTGAAACCTGGCAAATAGTTGGTGAAACAACGTTGTTTTGCTTCTTTTTCAATTTGTGAATCTAATGCAATGTATGCTGTTGGGTCAGCAATCGCTACCACTAAACGCCAGCCTGTTTGTTGCCCATCTTGTCGAATTGGTTCGATGTATAACGCATCATCCATATCTTTAGTGGTTTCAGAGTCGATAGTAACGAAGTGAAGTGCGGTCAAATCTTCACGAGTTTGCTGATCTTGCATTTCGTAACTGTCTAGTCCCTTCACAGGGTAACGTGATTGCTCGTGACGGGCTAAAGTGACCCACCAAGGCGCAAGTTCATCATCTGCTTTACAAATAAATTGCTGGATTTGAGCAAAGAAAAAACGATCGTCGCGTAACGGGTGTGTTTTTAAGGTTGCTACCACCCAGTCGCCTTCTTGTAATTCTTCTTGCACGGATTTGTTTTGTGATGCACCGATAGGTTGATTTATTTGTGGATGATCCACCAATACTTGTAATTTTTTGTCTTTATTAAAGCGTACACGTGCGATAAAGCGAGTGAGCATTGGCTCGATCAATTCATCGGGTTCTGCTTGTTCTTTATCACCAACTACTTCAATGAGGGCCTTGATTTTGTCACCGTGCATCACTTTTTTCATTGCAGCTGGTGGAATAAAGTAACTTTTTTTATCACATTCGAGGAAGCCGAAAGCTTTATCTGAACCTTTTACCACGCCTTCGACTTGTTGTTTGCTTTCTCTGATTTGTTGTTTTAATTGAGAAAGAAGAGGGTTATTTTGGAACATTTAGGTTATCCATAAAAAAGTAAAAAAGCGGACATTTGTCCGCTCTTATCAAAAAAATTAAGCGTTATTCTAATTCGCCCATTGCAACAATGCTGAAACCAGCATCAACGTGTAATACTTCACCTGTTACACCTGCAGCTAAATCAGAACATAAGAATGCTGCTGAGTTACCCACATCTTCAATGGTGACTGTACGACGTAATGGAGCAGTTTGTTCGAAGTTAGCTAACATTTTCTTGAAGTTTTTGATACCTGATGCAGCTAAAGTGCGGATTGGCCCTGCAGAGATTGCATTGACACGAATGCCATCTTTACCTAAAGACGCAGCCATAAAGCGAGTATTTGCTTCTAATGATGCTTTTGCTAAGCCCATTACGTTGTAGTTAGGGATCGCACGCTCAGCACCTAAGTAAGAAAGGGTTAATAATGCAGAGTTTGGATTTAACATACCACGTGCTGCTTTTGCCATTGCGACGAAGCTATATGAACTTACATCGTGTGCGATACGGAAACCTTCACGATTTACTGCATCTACGTAGTCACCATCTAATTGATCACCCGGTGCGAATGCGATTGAGTGAACAAAACCATCAAATTTATCCCAGTGTTTTGCTAATTCTGCAAAGCATTGCTCGATGCTTTCATCTGTGCCCACATCGCAAGGGATCACGATATCTGAACCTAATTCTTTAGCGAATTCTTCTACACGACCTTTTAATTTATCATTTTGGTAAGTAAACGCTAATTCTGCGCCTTCACGTTTCATCGCTTGTGCGATACCGTAAGCGATTGAACGATTGCTTGCAACACCTGCGATTAAAATACGTTTATTTGTTAAGAAACCCATAATCAATACCTTTTCGTATGTTAAAAATTCCCGTTAGTATAAGGGAAAATGTGAATAAATACAAAGCAGACCTTATGTAAAACCACTTAAGCAGGATTATCAATATCTTTAAATTCCACATCGAAACCATATTCACGGCTTAGCCATTCGCCTAATGCTTTAATGCCATAACGTTCTGTTGCGTGGTGACCCGCTGCAAAAAAATGAATACCTTGTTCACGTGCAGAATGGATAGTTTGCTCGGACACTTCACCTGTAATAAAGGCATCAATGCCTTGGCTTGCGGCTAAATCAATATAACCTTGACCACCGCCAGTACAAATGCCCACAGTGCGGATTAAGTGCTGTGCATTTTCGCTACAAACTAATGGTTTACGGTTGAGAACCTGCTCAATACGTACTGCAAATGCTTCACTCGTGAGTGGTGTTTTTAAGGTGCCGTAAACTGGAATACTGACCGAACCTTGTTCTAAAGGCTGTAAATTTTCAATTTCTAATAATTCTGCAAGACGCGCATTATTGCCTAATTCTGGATGTACATCTAAAGGCAAGTGATAGCCGTATAAGTTGATATCATTGACTAATAAGGTTTTAATGCGTTTCCCTTTCATTCCTCGAATGCAAGGATTTTCACTTTTCCAAAAATAGCCGTGATGAACTAAAAGTGCATCGGCATTTTGGCTCACCGCATAGTCGATTAATGCTTGGCTCGCTGTCACACCTGTGATGATTTTTTTGATCTCAGTTTTACCTTCTACCTGCAAACCATTTGGGGCGTAATCTGAAATGCTTTGTGCATTGAGTTTTTGATTTAAAATTTGTTCAAGTTCAAGATGATTCATAGATTGATCTCAGTTGATATAGCAAGAATAAATAAGCGCAATGGTAAAGGATTTGAGAGTGAATAAGAAGGGGAATCAGCATAAAAAAATGGCTAATGCGAAAATCTTTTTCAAGATTATGGGGGAGTGTTCGCATTAGCCAAGTGTATTTACTACTTCAAATTAAAAACAAGTTCATTATATATATATTTATATAATGATCAAGAAAAATATTTCCCAAAATGGGTTAATGACAATATTTGCATAGTTAAAAGAAAAATTAGAGGGTAAAACATTAGAAATGTTGGTGATGTTGATGAATTGTTTTTTTGTATTGGCAAGAATTATAGGAGAAAAGGAGCTTAGAAAAAATCCTAAAAAGTTAGCAATTATTCATTAGGGCTCCCGACACCTACACACGATCAAAGAAAAGATTTTTTCACTTTTCCGCCTGCGCTCAGGGAGATTTATTGCTTTTCGAATAATTGCTAATTTGGATATAGTGCTGTTTGATTTTTAATCAAAAATAACTGAATAAAGGTGAAAAATCACCTTTATTCAATGCCAATTAATTTGTGGGTTTGGAGGCTAAGTTGCCACTTTGGTTTATTAACTCGTTGATTTAATAAGCCAATTTGTGTAATGGTTTCCAGTAAATTCATTTCGCCTTCAATTTCACAAGGAGATAAATAATAGCGTTCAGCTTGGATTTGTTGCTCAATTTGCTCACAAAAACTGAACACATCTTCATCTGCCACAATGCGTACCTCGTTAGCAAAGGGAATGCATTTTTGCTGGTATTTATGCTGATATAAGCGTTTAGGGCTGGTTGCAATATAATCAATCTGGCTCGGAATTGTTTTTAATCCATTGGTTTCAATTGCTAAAAAATACCCCTCAGCTTTCAATGCTTCTAGCAAATGCTCGATTTTAGGTACAATGGTCGGTTCGCCACCAGTGATAATAATATTCTTAGCTGAAAACGACCGCACTTTTTGTAGAATTTGGCTGAGTGACCACGTAGTGTATTGATTGTAATTGGTATCGCACCAAGGACAAGCCAAGTTGCATTTACCAAAACGCACAAAAATGCTCGGCATACCTGTGTTAAAACCTTCGCCTTGTAGGCTCTCGAAAATTTCAACAATGTTATATTCAGGTTCAAAAATTTCTCTAATTTGCACCGCACTTATTCCTCATATTCACAAAATGAAGTCGGTGTTTCCCATAAGCGAATCGCAGAAACGGGCAAATGTTCTTCGTATCTCAAACAGTTGAAAATAAAGCGCGCCATTTCTTCAGCGGTGGTACGAGTTGAAAGAGAGAAGGTTTTTGAGTCCAAAGATTGTAATAAATTCGCCACTTTGGATTCTTTTTCACTTGTACAATCGTAAATAAATGCGTGATCCATTGGATCTAAAATACGTTTTTTCACAATCGCTTTTAAATCTGAAAAATCGATGACCATTCCTTTTTTCGGGCCAGATTGATGTAACTCGCCACAAAGTTCAACTTGTAACTTGTAAGTGTGGCCGTGTAAGTTTTTGCATTTGCCATCGTGCCCATCGAGCATATGTGCCATATCAAAACTAAATTCTTTTGCAATTTTAAACATAATTAGACCGCTCTTTTTGTTGCTAAATATTCGGTTAAACCATTTTCACGTAATACGCAGCTCGGGCATTCGCCACAACCTTGCTCAACACCCATATAGCAGGTGTGCGTGTGTTGGCGAATATAATCCAATGCGCCAAGCTCATCGGCTAATTGCCAAGTTTGTGCTTTGGTGAGATACATCAATGGCGTTTTGATATTAAAGGAATAATCCATTGCCAGATTTAAAGTCACATTCATTGATTTAATGAACACATCTCGGCAATCAGGATAACCGCTGAAATCAGTTTCGCATACGCCAGTAATAATATCAGTAATGCCCTGACCTTTGGCATAAATTGCCGTATAGAGTAGGAATAGCGCATTGCGACCATCAACAAACGTATTTGGCGTGCTGCCTTGTTGTTCAATCGTTGCGTTTTCATCCATTAGTGCATTTTGCGTAATGGCTTTGATAACGGAGGTATCAATTAAGGTTTGTTTAACCCCAAGATCTTGTGCAATCCATTGGGCTTTTTCTAGCTCAATAGCGTGGCGTTGACCATATTGGAAGGTGACTGCCTCGACATTCTCAACACCATATTCTTGAATGGCTTGAATCAGACAGGTGGTGGAATCTTGTCCACCCGAGAAAATAACAACCGCTTTGCGATTGCCGTTTGGGTTTGTAATATTCATATTGTTTTCCTAGTTTTGTTTCGAACAAGGATTGGTTACATCCATTGTTCAAGTGGGAGGTTTACGAACCACTGTAAAAAATAAAAAAGCGGGATTGCTACTGCATTGAGCAGTTGCAATGCCCACTCACGACAAAGTGCGGTTATTTATTTGCTAAAATTTCCGCCAATTCTAAATCCTGTTTCACATCAATATCTACTGAACGATAAGTCGGCATTAAGTAGAACTTGAGTGGAGGAATAAAGAAATATTTTTCTTTGAGCAGCTGCGCAATATCGTTAATGTAAATTGCCCCATTGGCACGATACATTTTAGGTAAGGTTTGGCGAGCCGCCTCAAAATCAGCAATTTCACGAACAGGTAATACTTCGTGATCTTTGCCTAAAGAAAACGCTTTGTAAGGATGATGCTCACATTCACAAGCGGATACCACTGAATTTACCCCACCATTGATGAACATATCCATTGCATTTTTGATATCTAAATGATCACGCAACGGGCTGGTTGGTTGCAGTAATGTACAAGTGCCTTCCGAGATTTTTAACGTTTGAAGGGCGTGTAAAATGGCATCAATTGTTCTTGAGCTATCTTGAGCAAGTTCAGCAGGGCGTTTGATTGCTGTTGCGCCATATTTTTCTGCTTCTTGCAAAATGTTATCGCCATCCGAGGTCACGACAATTTGATCAAACACTTCAGCTTGCTTAGCGGCTAAAATCGCACGCCCAATCAGAGAGTGCCCTCCAACGGGCTGAAGGTTTTTATCAGGAATCCCTTTTGAGCCAGCACGTGCTGGAATAATAGCGATATTTTTCATAGTTTGTTCCTATTTGTTTTAGTAACTAATTATAACTGTTTTAAGCTATCCCAAAAAATAATTTGTGATTCATCGATCATCCCTAAACGTAACATTACACGTACATAAGGATCATTCAGTGCATCTTCTTTACTTTTAATTTTTTTGTTGGAAGTAAAGATAATATGGCTAATTTTTTCTTTCGGTAATGAGAAATACAGTGAACTTGCCACGCCTCCGACTTTATCTGGCAATAACCCTGTCATCATTAGAATTTCAAAAGAAATATTCGCTGGAATATTCGTGATATTTTGGTGTGCTTCAAAATATACTCATTGATATCCCCACCTCTTGGATGACCTTTGAAGTAGATTTTATATTGCTCACCGATAAACAAGTCACCTTCGGTTTGAATAAAGTGCTTGAGCAAATTCAACTGCTGTTGTGCATAGTATTCTCGCACATCCGTTTTACCTTCCCAAGTTGTTGTGCCAGTGAAAATAAATTTTGGTTGCTGTGTATCAAATAACTGTTTGATTTCATCATTAAAACCAACCAGTTTTAAATAAAAGGCTTGTTTTTCAGGCGTGAGTTTCTCATAAGCCGACCAATCCATTTTTTGATAATTCCCCGCTAAATAGCTTTTTAATGGTTGTAAAAATTCGGCTTTTTCAAAGTATTCGGTACTTAAAAAATGATATTTCACCGGGTATTGTGACTGCCAAACATAACGTGCGATGGTTGGATTTGCAAACCTGATCTTACCTGTGAGTAAGTAACTGGAAAGCTGTTTTTCTGCTTTTTTAATCGCACTTTGGATGTCTTTCGTTTCTTCTTTCTCTAAATCGACATATTCCATTGTGCCGTCATCATAAAGATTCAGGCTTTTGATTGAAATGCGGTCTGGATGTTTGAAACGATACGCCAAAATAGGCTGAAATAACTTTATTGAGTGTGCAGCATTTATATGTAGATCTAACTCTAGCTTTTCAGAATATTGATCTAATATGGTAAAAATTTCTGTGCTAGGACTGTGATCCTCGAGCTCTACAAAGTGAATATTTTTATATTGGGCAGTAATATCTTCAGGGAGTTTAAAACGAGAAAGCCCAAAAATTCGAGGTGTTTCTTTATCTTCACTTTCTTGAGTGAAGTGCATTAATTGATTTAATGCAGGCAATGAGGCTGGATCTAAATAAATTGTCATTGTTTTAGACCAACTCGTTATGCTCAGCAATGACCAAGACAACAACAAAATAAACTTGAAAGTGAGCACACTATTTTTCATTTTTTACACCTTATAAAAGAAGTATCCCCAACACTAGGCTGGGGATAGCGAAGAAGATTATTTTTGCTTCATTGCAGGGAAGAGGATTACATCTCGAATTGATGCCGCATTTGCAAATAACATCGCTAATCGGTCAATTCCTAAACCTTCACCAGCTGTTGGTGGTAACCCGTGTTCAAGTGCGGTTACGAAATCTTCATCTTTGAACATCGCTTCATCATCACCTGCTTCTTTCGCTGCAACTTGCGCATCGAAACGTTCATTTTGGTCTTCTGCGTCGTTTAACTCAGAGAAACCGTTACCAATTTCACGACCACCAATGAATAACTCGAAACGATCAGTTACTTCTGGGTTTTCATCATTACGACGTGCTAATGGTGAAATTTCAGCAGGGTGTGCCATTAAGAACGTAGGTTGAATTAAGTGATGTTCAGCCACTTCTTCAAAAATCACATTTACAAGGCTACCTAAGCCCCAAGATTTTTGTACTTCGATGCCTAATTTTTTCGCTACTGCAACAGCACGATCAAAGTCGTATAAATCTTCTTTTTCGATACCTTTATCGGCACCGTATTTTAAGATTGCATCGTGCATTGTGATACGCTCAAATGGTTTACCGAAGTCAAATTCATATTCACCGTAAGGCACAATGGTTGTACCTAAAATATCGATAGCAAGTTTGCGTAATAATTCTTCAGTGTTGTCCATTAAATCGTGGTAGTCTGCGTATGCTTGGTAGTATTCAAGCATTGTGAACTCAGGGTTGTGACGAACAGAAACACCTTCGTTACGGAAGTTACGGTTTAATTCAAATACACGCTCGAAGCCACCAACGACTAAACGTTTTAAGTAAAGCTCTGGTGCGATGCGTAAGTACATATCCACATCTAATGCGTTGTGGTGAGTGATAAATGGACGCGCAGAAGCACCACCCGGAATGATTTGTAACATAGGGGTTTCAACTTCCATAAAGCCTTTAGAAATAAAGTAATCACGAATGCCCGCAATTACTTTTGAACGAATAATGAAAGTACGGCGTGATTCTTCATTGGATATTAAATCTAAATAACGTTGACGGTAACGCGTTTCTTGATCGCTTAAACCGTGGAATTTATCTGGTAATGGGCGAAGTGCTTTGGTTAATAATTCCACTTCAGTACAACGTACCGTCAATTCGTTCGTTTTGGTTTTAAATAATGTACCTTTCACACCAACGATATCACCTAAGTCCCAAGTGCCGACATTTTCAGCGTAAACGCCTTCAGGTAAGTTATCACGTGCTACGTAAAGTTGGATACGACCAGACATATCTTGTAATGTGATAAAAGTAGCTTTACCCATTGCACGACGTGTCATAATACGACCAGCAACTTTCACTTCAACTTCTTGTGCTTTTAATTCGTCGCCTTCAATTGCATCGTATTGTGTATGTAAATCTGCTGCTAATGCATCACGACGGAAGGTGTTTGGAAATGGGTTACCTTTTGCGCGTAATGCCGCTAGTTTTTCACGACGAACTAACATTTCGCCATTAAGATCAAGTTCTTGAATTTGTTCTGACATTTTTATTACCTAGTTTATTTTTAAGATTTTGTCGGATAACGATAAATATTATCCCGATTTTTTATAATCCTGCTTTTAAGCTGGCTTCGATAAAGCGATCTAAATCACCATCTAACACTGCTTGTGTATTACGATTTTCAACGCCAGTGCGTAAATCTTTAATACGTGAATCATCTAATACATACGAACGGATTTGGCTGCCCCAACCGATATCAGATTTATTGTCTTCCATCGCTTGTTTGTCGGCATTTTTCTTTTGTAATTCCATTTCATATAACTTCGCTTTCAACTGTTTCATACATTGATCTTTGTTTTTGTGTTGAGAGCGATCGTTTTGGCATTGTACAACGATGCCACTTGGAATATGGGTAATTCGCACCGCACTTTCCGTTTTATTGACGTGCTGACCACCGGCACCTGATGCACGATAAACGTCAATACGCAAATCCGCTGGATTGATTTCAATATCAATATCATCATCAATTTCAGGATAAACGAAAGCTGCACTGAACGAGGTGTGGCGGCGGTTGTTAGAGTCAAATGGGCTCTTACGCACCAAACGATGGATACCCGTTTCGGTACGTAACCAACCGAAAGCATATTCGCCTGAAACTTTAATGGTGGCTGATTTAATCCCAGCTACATCACCATCGGACACTTCCATTAACTCGGTTTTAAAGCCTTTGCTTTCTGCCCAACGCAAGTACATACGCAGTAACATTTCAGTCCAGTCTTGTGCTTCCGTACCACCTGAACCTGCTTGCAGATCCACATAGCAATCAGCCGCATCGTGTTGACCTCTGAACATACGGCGAAATTCTAATTTAGCAAGTTTTTCTTCTAATTCGTTAAGTTCGGTAACTGCTTCATTGAAGGTGTCTTCATCTTCTGCTTCAATGGCGAGTTCAAGTAAACCGTCAACATCCTCTAAGCCTTGATCAAGTGCTTTGATTGTATCGACAACAGCTTCTAAGGCAACGCGTTCTTTGCCTAATGCTTGTGCTTTTTCAGGCTCATTCCAGACATCTGGTTGTTCTAATTCGGCATTGACTTCTTCTAAGCGTTCAACTTTCGCATCGAAGTCAAAGATACCCCCTCAACACTTGCGTGCGTTCAGCGAGGTCTGAGATTTTGTTTTTGATAGGATTAATTTCAAACATATTTCTAAAATCAAAAGATAAATATAAATCGAGATTATAAGCTATTTTGGGTTGTTATGGTAGGGCAATTTTTCACAACAGACCTTGCACAAACAAGGAATCTCTTTATAATTAATCGGCTAAGGCTTAACCTTTGATTTCGATGTATAGGAACGAAAAAATGAAAAAAATATTGACCGCACTTTTTATCTCGGTTCTTTCAAGCACAGCAATGGCAAGCAATGATGCTATTTCTGAACGCTTCAACAAAATGGGCTTAACAGGTGTTGAAGTCAGTGGTTCGCCAATTAAAGGCATTAAAACTGCGGTAACCGA
Source organism: Bisgaard Taxon 46 (assembly GCA_049941595.1). Taxonomy (GTDB): domain Bacteria; phylum Pseudomonadota; class Gammaproteobacteria; order Enterobacterales; family Pasteurellaceae; genus Pasteurella. The sequence goes on along the minus strand of JBNFNA010000003.1, from coordinate 202,932 downwards.
TAACGGTATTTTCTACATTACCGAAGATGCAAAATACATTCTTGATGGCAAGATTTACGAAACATCAGAAAAAGGTTTTACGGATATTTCTGCAAAATTATTATTAGATAAATTAGACGGATACAAAAAAGAAATGATTGTGTATCCAGCTAAAAATGAAAAACACGTAGTTACTGTATTTGGTGATATTTCGTGCCATTACTGCCAAGTGTTACATAAACAAATGAAAGAATACAATGACTTAGGCATTACAGTGCGTTATTTAGCGTTCCCTCGAGGCGGAGCTGATACAAAAGTGGCACGTCAAATGGAAGCCGTATTTAGAGCGAAAGAGCCACAATTCATTTTAGATGAAGCGATGAAAGGTAACCCGCCAAAACAATTACTTGAACCAAATATGGTGAAAAAACACTATCAACTTGGCTTACAATTTGGTGTGAACGGTACACCAACCATTGTGACCGAAAAAGGTGAGGTGATTGGCGGTTATTTAAAACCGAAAGATCTTCTATCTGCATTATCTCATTAATCATCACATTAATGTTAAGGACGCAAAACGCGTCCTTAGCTTATTTTAACCCTAGGATTTTTTGTGCATAAATTAATTCAACGCCGACTTGTTCCACAAGGTGAAATGGTTTGTTCTGATCCTTTATTGGATCGTTTGTATCGTGCTCGCCATATTAAAAACGCCCAACAATTAGACCGCACTTTGGCTTCACTATTGCATCCACAACATTTGTATGGGATTGAAACTGCAGTTAATTTGTTGGTATCCGCTTATCAGCAACAGCAAAAAGTGGTTGTCGTGGGCGATTTTGATGCGGATGGTGCAACCAGTACAGCATTGACCGTGCTAGCATTGCGCCAGCTTGGTTTTACTGACGTTGAATTTTTAATTCCTAACCGTTTTGAGCAAGGTTACGGCTTGAGTATTGCGGTTGCCGAGCAGGCCCTCGAAAAAAATGTGCAATTATTAATGACTGTTGATAACGGTGTTTCCTCCGTAGAAGGTGTGGCTTTTCTAAAACAACAAGGCGTGAAAGTGCTGATTACCGATCACCATTTGCCGCCAGAAGTGTTACCAGAAGCCGATGCTATTGTGAACCCCAATTTAGCGGAATGTCAGTTCCCATCGAAATCATTGGCAGGTGTAGGGGTTGCATTTTATTTAATGTTGGCGGTGCGAGCGAAATTCCGTGAACTCGGTATTTTTACCCCACAAACACAACCCAATTTCACTGAATTATTAGATTTAGTTGCATTAGGCACGATCGCTGACGTTGTGCCTTTGGATCAAAATAATCGCATTTTGGCTTATCAAGGGCTAGCACGAATCCGTGCAGAACGCTGCCGTTGTGGTATTCGAGCTTTGGCAGAGGTGGCAAACCGTGATATTAGCCAATTTTCAGGATCTGATTTAGGTTTTTCCATAGGGCCTCGCTTAAATGCCGCAGGTCGATTAGATAATATGTCTGTCGGAGTGGAGTTGTTACTTGCCGAAAATATGGAAACTGCCAGAGCGTTGGCTTTGGAGTTGGATGGTTTAAACCAAACTCGCAAAGAAATTGAGCAAGGAATGAAACTTGAGGCGCTTGAAATTTGCCGAAATTTGACCGCGCTTAAGCAAGAACTTCCATTAGGCATTGCGTTATACCAAGCAGATTGGCACCAAGGTGTGTTGGGGATTTTAGCCTCTCGAATTAAAGATCAATTTCATCGCCCTGTAGTGGCATTTGCCCAAGATCAAGAAGGGATTTTAAAAGGATCGGCTCGTTCTGTTGAAGGTTTACATTTGCGTGATGCATTAGAACGCATTCATACTAAATATCCAAATATGATTTTAAAATTTGGGGGGCATTCAATGGCAGCAGGGCTGAGTATTTATGAATCTGAGTTTGATGCTTTTCAACAGGCGTTTAATCAAATTGTGTGCGAATTGCTTGGCGAAGATGAGTTGCAAGGGATTGTGTGGACCGATGGCGAACTCGCAGGGCACCAATTTAATTTAGATATTGCAGAAGCAATAAAACAAGCAGGCCCTTGGGGACAAGCCTTTCCAGAGCCTGTGTTTGATGGCGAGTTTAAAATTTTGCAGCAACGCTTAGTGGGCGAAAAACATTTAAAAATGATGGTCGAACCAAAACAGGGTGGACCATTACTTGACGCCATTGCCTTTAACGTTGATACTCGTTATTATCCTGATTTGTCGATTAAATCGGCAAAATTAGCATATAAATTAGATATTAATGAGTTTAGAGGCAATCGTAATGTACAGTTATTGGTGGATTACATCTTGCCAATAGGAGAATAAATTTTTACGAAAATGCGGCGAATTGGGTTTCTTTTTTTATTCGGATTACTTCAACTCACATTATCGACTAATGGAGCGGCATTTTCACCGCTGAAGTTTTTTGCCTCAAATTCAGAGCCTGAAATTGAATTTACAGAAGGTAAAGATTATTTTTCGTATCAAGAACCGTTGGCGATTAAGCCAAGTGATCAGCGCATATTAATCCAATTTTTCTTTGATTATGATTGTCGAGTTTGTTCTTATGCGCAGGATATTTTGACCCTGTATGAGCAAACTAACCTTGATTCCGTAAAATTGGAAGTGTATCCCGTGGCAACGGAAGATTTACATTATTCTGCACAAGTTTTCTACACCTTAAAAGCAATCAATGAAGAAGATACTTCTGCCTTGTTGCTATTTGAAACTGCTGAAAAACAACGTTATACACAGCTTTCTAAACTGAATGAGTTACGTACTTGGCTAGCGCAACAAAAGGTCAATGTTGATACATTTAATCGTGCTTTTTATTCTCTGAATGTGTTGCGTGAAGTGTGGAACGCCAAAAAACTCACCGAAGATTATGGCGTGTTTACCTTTCCTTATGTGGTGATTGACGGCCGTTATGTATTAACCGCAAGCACCTTATACAGTGATGATTACAGCTTTGCGGTGTTAGATTTTTTAGTTGATAAATTAATAAAGGAAAAACAAAAATAATGAAAATTGGTATTGTTGGTGCAATGGCACAAGAAGTTGAGATTTTAGCCAATTTAATGGAAAACAAAGTGGTGACACAAGTGGCAAGCTGCACCATTTATGAAGGGACTATTCAAGGTAAAGCTGTGGCTTTATTACAATCAGGTATCGGCAAAGTTGCTGCAGCGATTGGCACAACTGTGTTATTACAACAAGCTAAACCTGAGCTTGTGCTCAATACTGGCTCTGCAGGTGGCGTAGCACAAGGCTTGAAAGTTGGTGATATTGTAATTTCAAGCGAAACAATTTATCACGATGCTGATGTGACTGCGTTTGGTTATGCGAAAGGGCAGTTACCGGCTTGCCCATCTGCATTCGTTTCTGACGAAAAATTATCAGATTTGGCTGAGAAAATTGCACAAGAACAAGGGCACAATGTCAAACGTGGCTTAATTTGTTCTGGTGATAGCTTTATTAATGGTGGTGATGCGTTAGCAAAAATTAAAGCAGATTTCCCAAACGTAATGGCGGTGGAAATGGAAGCTACTGCAATCGCACAAGTTTGTCACGTGTTTAATGTACCGTTTGTCGTGGTGCGTGCGATTTCTGATGCGGGCGATGGCGAAGCAAGTATATCGTTTGAAGAGTTTTTACCACTTGCGGCGAAACAGTCTTCGCAAATGGTATTAGGAATGTTAGATAAGCTGTAATCAGCCATTCTATTTAAACAAAAAGTGCGGTCGAAATTTTAAAAATTTCCACCGCACTTTTTTATTGAGAAAGCCACAGTTTTTGATCGGAAACAGTGGCTTTGTTTTTTATTTGAGATTAAGCATTTTTCGCTTGGTTAATTAAGAATTGCACTAACAATGGCACTGGACGCCCTGTTGCACCTTTGTTTGCGCCTTGTAACCACGCTGTACCAGCGATATCTAAGTGAGCCCAACGGTATTTGTCCGTAAAGTTAGACAAGAACGCACCAGCAGTAATTGCTCCGCCCCAACGGCCACCAATGTTAGCAAGATCTGCAAAGTTAGATTTTAATTGCTCTTGATATTCTTCACCCAATGGTAAGCGCCACGCTTTGTCTGTGGTTTCTGTTGCGGCTTGTTCTAACGCTTTTGCTAGCTCATCATCAGTTGAAATTAAACCACTGTTGTGCGCACCTAATGCCACCACACAAGCGCCTGTTAAAGTCGCCACATCGATCACTAATTCAGGATCAAAACGCTCAACGTAAGTTAAGGTATCACATAACACTAAACGGCCTTCCGCATCAGTATTTAAGACTTCAACGGTTAAGCCTTTCATTGTGGTAAGAATATCACCAGGGCGATAAGCATTGCCGTCAGGTAAGTTTTCACAGCCTGCTAATACGCCGATCACGTTTAATGGCAGTTTTAATTCAGCGATCGCATTCATTACGCCGTAAACAGACGCCGCACCGCCCATATCGTATTTCATTTCATCCATTGCTTCTGCTGGTTTTAATGAAATACCGCCCGCATCAAAGGTTAAGCCTTTACCCACTAACACGATTGGTTTCGCATTTGGATTTGGGTGATTGCGATATTCAATCAATGAAAGCTGGGCTTCATTCACTGAACCTTGCGAAACGGCTAAATACGCATTCATTTTTAATTCGGCTAATTCTTTTTCACCTAGCACCGTGGTTTTGATTAAATTAGAACGTGTTGCTAAACCTTTTGCTTGTTCTGCTAAATATACTGGATTACAGATATTCGGTGGGCAATTCGCAACATCTTTAGCAAATTTTACGCCTAAAGCCACCGCACTTGCGTGCTCAATTGCTTGTTGTACTGTTTCGCCTTCTGCACTAAAGACAAACTGAGTCAATGCAATGTCTTGTTCTTTTTTCTTGCTTTTGAATTGCTCAAATTGATAGAAACTTGCTTCGATAGCTTCAACGCTGAAACGGATATTCCAATAAAGGTCACGATTTTTGATTTCGATGTCAGAAAGGTAGCTGATAACTTCTTGTGCTTTGGTTGATTTTACAGCTTTAATTGTATCTTGAATGATTTGTTTGAATTGTTTTTCGTTGATTTCGCCTTTTTTACCCACGCCAACTACAAATACACGTTCTGCGCTGTAATTTGGTAAATGACGTAACACTAATACTTCGCCTACTTTACCTGTAATTTCGCCTGATTGAACTAAATTCGTTAAATAACCTTGCGAAATTTCATCGATTTTTTTGGCAGAAGAAGAAAACTCACCATTCTCATATAGACCAACAATAATGTTGCTTTTTATATCTAAAAGTGCGGTCGATTTTGCACAATATTTCATTTTATCCTCACAAAGATTTTTACTGTTTTCGTGTTAAAAATACGTTATCATACGGCAATTAAACTGTCTTGAAACTAAACTATTCTATCGAAATTGCAAGAAAAATATAGGCGATAATGTGATTTTAACTCGATATTTAATTAAAGAGGTATTTAAGAGCCAGATTGCAATCTTATTTATCCTACTTCTCATCTTCTTCTGTCAGCAACTTGTTCGTGTTCTCGGTTCTGCTGCAAGCGGTAAAGTGCCCGCAGACTTAGTGTTGTCGTTGCTTGGTTTAGGTATGCCAACAATGGCGCAATTAATGTTGCCATTGTGTTTATTCATCGCAATTTTATTAACTTTTGGGCGTTTATATGCCGAAAGTGAAATTACCGTAATGCGTGCTTGTGGCGTGGGGCAGCGCATTTTAGTGCGTGTTGTAATGCTCTTATCTTTGTTAACCGCAAGCATTGCGACTTACAATGTTTTTTGGTTAACCCCTTGGGCGATTAATAAACAAAGTGAGATTTTGCAAGAAGCTAAAGCCAACCCAACAATGGGGGCATTAGCTGCTGGTCAATTTATTAGCACCAACAGCAATGAGTTTGTGCTGTTTATTGATAAAATTGTCGATAATCAAATCAATGATATTTACCTATTCCAAACAAGAGAGCGTGGTAATTTAAAACCAGCGGTACTTGTTGCTGAACGTGGTGAATTGAAATCCTTACCAAATGGCGATCAAATTTTAACCCTAGAAAATAGTGAACGCGTTGAGGGAAGTGCTGCATTACCTGATTTTCGTATTACACATTTTGACCAATACCAAGCTTATTTGGGTCATCAAGATATTAATAATGAAAAAAATGAAGCAGAAGAGTTGAGTTTTAACGAATTATTAAACAGTACTTCACCAACGGCCAAAGCAGAGCTTAATTGGCGGGTGAGTTTAGTGTTGGCTGTACCTTTAATGGCGTTGATTGCCGTGCCGTTAAGCCGTGTCAATCCACGTCAAGGACGTTTTGCGAAAGTATTGCCTGCGCTTTTATTGTATTTAATTTATTTCTTATTACAGAGCTCGCTTAAATCTGCTTGGGGTTCAGGCAAACTCGATGGTGCTTTCCTAATGCCATTTGTGAACGTTGTCTTTTTTATGCTTGGCTTATTACTCAATAGCTGGAGTAATGCCTCGATGTATAAATTCCGTTATTGGTTAAGCAATGCTGTGGCAAGAAAGGGGTAAGCTGAAATGATGAGTACATTAGATCGTTATTTAGGGAAAAGCATTTTAGGTGCAATCTTTGCCACATTAGTGATGTTAGTGGGCTTATCTGGCATTATTAAGTTTGTTGAGCAATTCCGTTTAGTTGGTAAAGGCACTTACGATATTTGGCAGGCGATAGCTTACACTGTATTAACAATGCCAAAAGACGTGGAAACTTTCTTCCCTATGGCTGCATTGCTGGGATCATTAATTGCGTTAGGTAATTTAGCCAGCCGCAGTGAATTGGTGGTGATGCAAGCATCAGGCTTTTCTCGCTTGAAAATTGGTTTAACCGTGATGAAAACGGCTATTCCACTGGTCATTATTACAATGGTGATTGGTGAGTGGGGGATTCCTCAAACTGAACAATTCGCGCGAGATATGCGTTCAAGAGCAATGACGGGCGGCTCTTTATTATCTGTGCGTGATGGCTTTTGGGCAAAAGATGGTAGCGACTTTATTTATGTAAAACGTATTACAGATGATCTTGAGCTGAATGATATTTATATTTATAGCTTCGGTGAAAATCGTCAGTTAAAACAAGTGAAACACGCTGATAGTGCAATTTATGAAGATGGAAAGTGGGTTTTACACCAATTAAACGAGTCTGAAATTACACCTGATGAGGTGAAAACAGTAAATCGCTTGAACACTGAATGGAAGACCAGTTTAACGCCAGATAATTTGGGGATTGCGTCGTTAAGACCAACATCGTTGTCCATTTCAGGTTTATCGAATTACATAGCCTTTTTGAAAGATACAGGGCAAGAGTCGAAAAAATTTGAATTAACTTATTGGCGTAAATTGCTCCAACCTATTTCAGTTGGTGTAATGATGATGTTAGCATTGTCGTTCATTTTTGGCCCATTGCGTAGTGTGACAGCCGGTGCGCGAATTGTAACAGGCATTTGTTTTGGTTTCTTGTTCTATGTAGTGAATGAAATTTTTGGGCCACTTAGCTTGGTTTATAACGTTACACCACTTGCAGGTGCGCTAATGCCAAGTGTGATGTTCTTACTAATTACTTGGTGGTTATTAAGTCGTAAACGGACATAAAAAAGAAAGCAATATATTGAAGGGCAGACAGTAGTTTGCCCTTATTTTTTATATTGAGATCGTAAGAAAACTTTTCAAAAATCGACCGCACTTTAGCAAAGATGGCCAGAATGAAAAAAGGTTAAAAATTTTTTCTTAGTGGTATCAGAACAATGTAGTTGAAAGTGCGGTGTGATTTTGAAAAGAATTTGATAGTGCTCATTCAGTGCATTTTAAAGAATAAAGAAAGGCGGAATATATCCGCCTTTTATCTTTTATTGTTCAGTCTTATGATTAGTCAATTATAAGCTTAATACAGCAAATAAAACTAATACTGAATAAAGTATTGATAAACCGTAGAAAATTACACCACTTGCAGGAATGTGCAATTTAAAGTCGTGTAGACCGTGGTGAATACGGTGCATTGCTCCCCACATTGGGAAAATCAATAGTACTAATAAAACAAGTTTACCAAAGCCTGTTTGTAAGAAGGCAAGTAATTCAAACATATTTTCTGGGCTAATTAAACCGAATGGGATTAATAAGCCAATTAAAAGCACTAATACAGGGTAGAACATTGCACTTACAGTTGTACCTGCACCAAATAGTAACCATACAACAGGTTCATTTGAGCGTTTTGGTGATTTATCCATATTATCCTCCCCGTACCTATACATACATCAATACTAAGATGACTAAACTGATTAACCCAGTCACTGCCCATAATGTAGCAGTGATGATGAGTGGGTTAATGCGCTCATTTTTCACAATGATATTTAATACTTTTGGTGTCATCACATAGTATGTCACTGTATTTAATAGCATTGCACCGAGGGTAATAATATTGAGGATAACAACAATTGGGTTTTTCAAAAATCCAATAAAATTACCAAAGCTTTCGATACTACCTAGGCTGATTACGCCATAGAGTAATACTAAGCAGAACCAAAGTGTTGGAATTGCAGTTGCTTCACGAGCAATATAAAGTTTGTAAAAATCTAACTTTTTCCACCAAGTTGGTTTTATTTCACGCACATATTTTTTGCGTTTACTGGTTGTCGCTGTCATTTTACGCTCCTTACTTTTGCGGTTTAAGCATTGCAATTACAAAGTCTTTCGAACTTTCGACTTTACCTTGGTTTACCGCTGAAGCTGGATCTACGTGTTTTGGACATACTTCAGAGCAATATCCCACGAATGTGCAGCTCCAAACACCGTTTTTACCGTTGATAATTTTCATACGTTCAGCTTTACCGTGGTCACGGTTATCAAGGTTATAACGATGTGCAAGCGTTAATGCCGCAGGACCAACGAATTCCGGGTTTAAACCGAATTGTGGGCAAGCTGCGTAGCATAAGCCACAGTTAATACACATTGAGAAGGTACGATATTTCTCAAGCTGTGCCGGTGTTTGTTTCGTACGGCTTTTCGCAAGTTCAGAAGAAGGGTGTGGTTTACCATCTAATGCCGGTGCTTGGTTGCCGATAATGTAAGGTTTGATAGCTTCTAAACTTTCGATGAAGTGGCTTAAATCAACAACTAAGTCACGCTCAATTGGGAAGTTAGCGAGAGGTTCAATACGCATATGACCACTGTAATCACGTAAGAAAGTTTTACAAGCAAGTTTTGGCTTGTTGTTTACCATCATCCCGCAAGAACCACAGATTGCCATACGGCACGACCAACGATAAGAAAGTTCAGGTTCAAGTTTGTCTTTAATGTAACCTAACGCATCAAGCAATGAGGTTTGGTTATCATAAGGCACTTGATAAGTACGTAAGTAAGGCTCTTTATCCTGTTCAGGATTGTAGCGTAATACTTCTATATTCATAATTGCTTGATTAACCATTTGCTTGCTCCTTAGCTTTAGCTGCTTCTTGCGCTTCTGCTTCAGCACCGTAAACACGTTTTGCAGGTTGAGATTTCGTGATCTTCACATCGCTATATTCAATGCGAGGTGCGCCATCACCATTATAGAATGCAAGGGTATGCTTCAAGTAATTTACATCATCACGCTCAACATAGTCTAAACGTTGGTGTGCACCACGAGATTCTTTACGCTCAATTGCAGAGTTTGCGATAGATTGTGCAACATCTAAGATGTAGCCTAATTCAACGGTATATAACACGTTAGTATTGAACACGCTTGAACGGTCAGCAATGCGGATACGTTTATAACGTTCTTTTAATTCAGCGATCTTATCCACTGCTTTTTGCATACTTTCTTGAGTACGATAGATACCGCAACCTTCTTCCATTGCATCGCCCATTTCATCACGGATTTCAGACCAAGATTCAGTACCTTCTTGGTGATATAAATCTTCTAAGCGTTGAACAATGTCACGCGCTTGCGCATCAATAGCATTTTGGTTTACTACTGGTGCTTCAACAGCACGTTGAGCTGCGTATTCACCGGCAACACGACCTAATACAACTAATTCAGCAAGTGAGTTAGAACCTAAACGGTTAGCACCGTGTAAGCCAGAAGAAGCACATTCACCTACTGCGAATAAACCTTTAATACGGGTTTCACTGTTGAAGTCAACTTCAATACCACCCATTGTATAGTGAACAACTGGACGTACTGGAATTGGTGCTTTGGCCGGATCAACACCTTCATAAGCTTGTGCTAATTCGCAAATGAATGGTAGACGTTCGTGTAAGTATTTTTCACCTAGGTGACGTAAGTCTAAGTGAACAACATCAACGCCTTTTGCGGTTTTTAAGGTATTGCCTTTTTGTAGCTCTTGCCAGAATGCTTGTGAAACTTTGTCACGTGGACCCAATTCCATATATTTGTTTTCTGGTTTACCAATTGGTGTTTCAGGGCCTAGACCATAGTCTTGTAAGTAACGGTAGCCATTTTTATTCACTAAGATACCGCCTTCACCACGGCAGCCTTCAGTCATTAAGATACCTGTGTTTGGTAAACCAGTTGGGTGATATTGAACGAATTCCATATCACGAAGTGGTACACCGTGACGATAGGCCATTGATAGACCATCACCAGTTACGATACCGCCGTTGGTGTTGAAACGGAATGCACGACAACCACCACCCGTTGCGATAACAACTGCATTAGCGTTGATTTGAACAAGCGTGCCTTCCATCATATTCATTGCGACCATACCACGAGCGTGACCGTCATCAACTAAAATGTCTAATACGAAATGCTCATCGAAACGAACGATTTGTGGGTATTGAATAGAGGTTTGGAATAGCGTGTGTAATAAGTGGAAGCCTGTTTTATCGGCAGCGAACCAAGTACGTTCAATTTTCATACCACCGAAACGGCGAACGTTCACATCACCATCTTGTTTACGACTCCAAGGGCAACCCCAGCGTTCAAGTTGAGTCATTTCTACTGGTGAGTGTTGAACGAAATATTCAACGACGTCTTGTTCACATAACCAGTCCCCCCCAGCAACGGTATCGTGGAAGTGTTTATCATAAGAGTCTTCTTCTTTGATAACTGCTGCTGCACCACCTTCTGCTGCCACAGTGTGACTACGCATAGGATACACTTTTGAAACTAATGCAATTTTTAAGTTAGGGTTTGCTTCTGCAGCAGCAATCGCTGCACGTAAACCACCGCCACCGGCACCTACAATTGCAATATCGACATTAACAGTTTGCACGATATTCCTCCAATCAGAATATAGAAAATAGAAAGAAACCGAAATCGGTCTATTTAGGGTGATCTCATTGTGCCATTATTTACCAATATTAATAATCTTTTTTTGAAAGAAAAAACCAGTTTCGTGATCTACCTCAAAAAAGTTAAAATTGGTTTATTTAATATGCATTGTCTTAGATGTGTATTTTGACAAAATACACATATTTTATAAGTGTTTAGCAGGAATTTTATGAAAAATAACCGCACTTTAAATGATATTGTTTTTCATTTTTATCTAGCTGTGAATATGGCGAGTAATAGCGACTTAATTTGAAATAATAAAAGAGCTTGTTTAGAATACCTTATTTATAAAATATTGGATTAACTTATGTTTGAACAAGAAAATTGGCAACCTTCCGCCTCCATTAATAATTTATTAGCACGCGCAAAAATTATGGCTGAAATTCGCCGTTTTTTTACTGATCGTGGTTTATTAGAAGTTGAAACGCCAGTGTTAAGTGAGTTTGGGGTGACCGATGTGCACCTTTCTACCTTTAGTACACAATTTGTTTCACCTTTTGGTGAGCAATCAAAAACATTATGGCTTTCAACCAGCCCTGAATACCATATGAAGCGTTTGCTTGCGGCAGGCAGTGGCCCAATTTTCCAACTTTGTCACGTTTTTCGTAATGAAGAGTCTGGGCATCGTCATAATCCAGAATTTACAATGTTAGAGTGGTATCGACCGCACTTTGATATGTACCGTTTGATCAATGAAGTCGATGATTTATTGCAACAAATTTTGGAATGCCCACCCGCAGAAAGTTTGAGTTATCAATTTGTATTTCAAGAATACGTCGGGTTAGATCCGTTATCTGCCGATAAATCTGAATTGATCTCAAAGGCGAAACAATATCATTTGTTAAGTGCAGATGAAGAAGATCGCGATACTTTATTACAATTTTTATTTAGCACCGTGGTTGAGCCTAAAATTGGTTTAGAAAATCCTGTGGCTGTTTATCATTTCCCTGCTACACAAGCTGCATTAGCACAGATTAGTTCTGAAGATCATCGTGTAGCAGAGCGTTTTGAGTTTTATTACAAAGGGCTAGAACTCGCAAATGGTTTCCACGAGTTGACCGATGCCAATGAGCAATTCCACCGTTTTGAACAAGACAACTGTTTACGTGAAAAAATGGGATTACCAAAACGTGATATTGATAAGCGTCTGTTAGGTGCATTGCAAGCGGGCGTGCCGAATTGTTCTGGTGTAGCACTCGGTGTGGATCGTTTGTTGATGATTGCATTAGATGCAAAAAACATCCAAGAAGTGATTTCATTTGGCATTGAAAATGCTTAATTTTAGCAGGATATAAATAAAGAAAAAGAGGCAGAATTCACTGCCTCTTTTTTATCTTTGTAGCAAGATTATTTGTGAAGTTTCACTTCTTTCACCCATTTATCAGTAAGGCGTTTACCCTCTTCACTTGAGCCAAAACGGTCGAAGTCGTAGTCAATCAAGTTTAATTTTTTCGGGTCAACAGATTGAGGTGCCGCTTCTGCGTGAATATTGGTTGGAATTTGATATACCTTGGTTTCACGCCAGACAAGCTCTTGTGCTTCTTTGGTTAATGCCCAATCGGCAAATAGTTTTGCATTATCTAGGTTACGTGCATTTTTTATAATACTCATTCCACCCAGAGAATAGCCATCGCCTTCGCAAGGTAAAATGCTTTCCACTGGTGCGCCTTTTTCTTTCTCTGTGGCATAGCTATGTACAAAGCCCACTGCAACAGCGGATTCACCACGCGATAAGTTTGTGGTGACTAAAGCACTTTTCACGTATTCAGAAACGTTCGCATTGACTTTCTTCAAATAATCAAAGGCTTTTTCTTCACCCCATAATTGAATAAGGGTCGCAATGGCGGTGTAAGTTGTGCCAGAAATTTGCGGGTCAGGCATTTGCACATAACCTTGCAAGCGAGGATCGAGTAAATCTGTCCAGCATTTTGGATATTCTTTAATGCCAAGCGCTTTGAATTTCTCGGTATTAATGCCAAAACCTAAAACTAGCATATAGACAATGGACGTTAAATCGCCTCTTTTATCCATTAGTGTTTTGAACTGCGGCATAATGTCTGCTTGGTTTGGTGAACGGTATTTTTCCAATAAATTCAAATCGCCTGCTTGGAAATGGTGTTCGATAGTGCCACCGTACCAAATATCTGCTTGCGGATTATTTTGTTCTGCAATCAATTTAGCTAATGTTGCACCGGTGCTATTGCGAATAAACTTGGTTTCGACATTATGCTTTTTGCCAAAGGTTTGTACCATTTTTTCGCAAGTGGTGTTTTGAACGCTACAATAAACGGTCAACTTTCCTTCAGCCAACGCATTAGTTGACAATGCAAAAGGCAGGCTTAAGCAAAGTGCGGTTAATTTTGACTTAAATTTCATTGTGTTAATTCCTTTTATATTTATGTAAAAAAGAGAAAAAGAAGAGCGTTATTGATAGCAAACGGGGAACTGTTGTTCCCCGTTAGATTGTCTTGATAAACACTCAAAACTTTTAAAAATTATACCGCACTTTGGAAGATCACGTCCTTAGCTTTTTGCGTATAACTGTTAATTTGATCAAAGTTCATATAACGGTAAGTGTCATCTTTATCTTGTTGTAAGTCGGCTGCAAAGGCAAGATATTCTTCCACTGTTGGTAATTTCCCTAAAATCGCAGATACTGCTGCTAACTCAGCTGAAGCTAAATAAACATTCGCACCTTGACCTAAACGGTTAGGGAAGTTACGAGTAGAGGTTGAAACCACCGTTGCATTGTCTGCCACACGCGCTTGATTACCCATACATAATGAACATCCCGGCACTTCAATTCTCGCACCACTTTTACCGTAAATGCTGTAATAGCCTTCGTCGCTTAATAATGCTGCATCCATTTTGGTTGGTGGCGCAATCCATAGGCGAGTTGGGATCATACCTTTAAACTTCGCTAATAATTTACCTGCTGCACGGAAGTGACCAATATTGGTCATACAAGAACCGATAAACACTTCATCAATTTTATCGCCTTGTACTTCAGATAATAAACGTGCATCATCAGGGTCATTTGGTGCACATAAGATTGGTTCTTTAATTTCAGCTAAATCAATTTCGATGACTGCCGCATATTCTGCATCTTTGTCTGCTTCCATTAATTCTGGATTTGCAAGCCATTGTTCCATACCCTTGATACGACGCTCAAGGGTACGCACATCGCCATAACCTTCAGCAATCATATATTTCAATAACACAATGTTAGATTGTAAATATTCAATGATCGGCTCTTTGGCAAGCTTGATTGTACAAGCTGCGGCTGAACGTTCTGCTGAGGCATCAGAAAGCTCAAAAGCTTGTTCCACTTTTAAGTTTTCTAATCCTTCGATTTCTAAAATGCGGCCAGAGAAAATGTTTTTCTTCCCTTTTTTCTCAACAGTGAGCAAGCCTTGTTTAATCGCATAGTATGGGATTGCGTGAACTAAATCACGTAACGTAATGCCCGGTTGCATTTCACCTTTGAAACGCACTAATACGGATTCTGGCATATCTAATGGCATTACGCCAGTTGCTGCCGCAAATGCCACTAACCCTGAACCTGCTGGGAATGAAATACCAATTGGGAAACGAGTATGAGAGTCACCGCCAGTACCCACTGTATCTGGCAATAACATACGGTTTAACCAAGAGTGGATCACACCGTCGCCAGGGCGTAATGAAACACCACCACGATTCATAATAAAGTCAGGCAATGTGTGGTGAGTGACTACGTCTACCGGTTTTGGATAAGCTGCTGTATGACAGAAAGATTGCATTACAAGATCTGCTGAGAAACCTAAACAAGCCAAGTCTTTTAATTCATCACGTGTCATTGGGCCAGTGGTATCTTGCGAGCCCACCGAAGTCATACGAGGCTCACAATATTGACCTGGGCGAATGCCATCAACACCACAAGCTCGTCCCACCATTTTTTGTGCAAGAGTAAAGCCTTTTGTGCTTTCGGCGGTGCTTTGCGGTTTGGCAAATACATCACTTTCAGGCAAGCCTAATTCACAGCGTGCTTTGTGGGTTAAACCGCGTCCAATGATTAACGGAATACGTCCGCCAGCGCGCACTTCATCCAATAATACATTGGTTTTTAACGTAAATTCTGCGAGTAATTCATCTGTGTTATGACGGCAAATTTTGCCTGCGTATGGGTAAATATCAATCACATCCCCCATATTAAGTTGGCTCACGTCAACTTCGATTGGTAATGATCCCGCATCTTCCATCGTATTAAAGAAGATAGGCGCAATTTTTCCACCTAGTACCACACCGCCAGCACGTTTGTTTGGAATATAAGGAATATCTTCACCCATAAACCAAAGCACCGAGTTTGTTGCTGATTTACGGGAAGACCCTGTACCAACTACATCGCCTACATAAGCCAGTGGGAAACCTTTTTCTTTTAATTTTTCTAATTGTTTAATTGGTCCAACATTGCCCGCATCATCAGGCTCGATACCATCACGTGGGTTTTTGAGCATTGCCAGGGCGTGTAATGGAATATCTGGACGTGACCACGCATCTTGTGCAGGGGAAAGATCATCGGTGTTAGTTTCACCTGTCACTTTAAACACAGTCACTGTAATTTTTTCATCTAATTTAGGGCGAGATAAATACCAATCGGCATTCGCCCAAGATTCTAAAATCTGTTTGGCAAAGGTGTTTCCTTTTTTTGCACGTTCTGCAACGTCGTGGAAATTATCAAACATTAGAAGGGTTGAGGAGAGCGCTTCAACAGCAATTGGGGCAAGTTTGTCATCGTCAAGGGCATTCAGGAGTGGCTCAATATTATAACCACCTTGCATTGTGCCAAGAATTTGTACTGCTTTTTCTGCTGAAATTAAAGGAGAATGAGCATCGCCTTTCGCTACCGCCGCAAGGAAAGAGGCTTTGACATAAGCTGCCTCATCAACACCAGCCGGAATACGACTTTCAAATAAATCGAGTAAGTAATTTTCTTTTCCTGCGGGTGGATTTTTTAACAGCTCAATGAGCTGGGCAGTTTGTTCTGCATCTAAAGGTTTTGGCACAATACCTAATGCTGCACGTTCATCAATATGTTGTTGATAGCTTTGTAGAAAGTTAGACATAGGTTACCTCGTTGGGTTTGCTTTTATAATGTAGGAGAACCGCTGTTAGGGTGAAGGCGGTTTGATTTCGTTACGAAAATGTTAAAACATAATAATACGTAAAAATCATCCCCTCAATAGAAAAAAGTTGAATTTTTAGCCTAGATCACGTTTCTTTATTCCAAAATTCACAAATTTTCGCTAAAATGCCAGCCAATTTTTTAATTAACAAATGGAAAAAATTATGTTCGGAAAAGGTGGCTTAGGCAATTTAATGAAACAAGCACAACAGATGCAAGATCGTATGCAAAAAATGCAAGAAGAGATTGCACAGTTAGAAGTAACTGGTGAGTCTGGTGCAGGTTTAGTCAAAATTACAATTAATGGTGCACACAACTGCCGTCACATTGAAATCGACCCTTCTTTAATGGAAGATGACAAAGAAATGTTAGAAGATTTAATCGCAGCAGCATTTAACGATGCGGTTCGTCGTGCGGAAGAATTGCAAAAAGAAAAAATGGCATCAGTAACCGCAGGAATGCAGTTACCGCCAGGGTTTAAAATGCCATTCTAAGATGTGATTTTTTACTCGTGTAAAAAAGTCGCTAAAAAACAAGATTTGACCGCACTTGTTAAAAGTGCGGTCTGTTTTTATAAGATTTCTTAAGAGAATAAACCAATGCAAACAAGTCCATTACTTGAACATCTCATTGAAAACTTACGCTGTCTTCCTGGGGTTGGTCCAAAATCAGCACAACGAATGGCTTATCATCTTTTACAGCGTAATCGCAATGGTGGTATGGATTTGGCGCGTGCATTAACAGAAGCAATGTCAAAAATTGGGCATTGTTCTCAGTGTCGAACCTTCACTGAAGAAGAAGTTTGTACTATTTGTAATAACCCCCGCCGTCAACATTCAGGTTTGCTTTGTGTCGTGGAACAGCCTTCTGATATTCAAGCCATCGAACAAACGGGGCAATTTTCGGGGCGTTATTTTGTGTTAATG
The DNA here is from genome assembly GCA_049941595.1 of Bisgaard Taxon 46. Classification (GTDB taxonomy): domain Bacteria; phylum Pseudomonadota; class Gammaproteobacteria; order Enterobacterales; family Pasteurellaceae; genus Pasteurella. The sequence goes on along the minus strand of JBNFNA010000003.1, from coordinate 185,565 downwards.
GGGCATTTATCGCCGCTCGATGGTATTGGACCGAAAGAAATAGGGTTGCATTTATTGCAACAACGCCTACAAGAAGAAAGTTTTCACGAAGTGATTTTAGCAACCAATCCGACGGTTGAGGGCGATGCAACAGCCAATTACATTGCTGAAATCTGTATGCAACACAATGTCAAAGTGACTCGCATTGCGCACGGTATTCCTGTCGGTGGTGAGTTGGAAATGGTGGATGGCACAACCTTAACTCATTCTTTCTTAGGTCGTCGTCAACTTGGATAATATGTTCTAATGCGCCTGTTTATTGCGGAAAAACCGAGCCTAGCAAGAGCAATTGCCGATGTGCTACCCAAACCACATCAGCGAAGCGATGGGTTTATTAAGTGTGGTAACGACGATTATGTTACTTGGTGCGTGGGGCATTTGTTAGAACAAGCAGAGCCCGATGCTTACGATCCGCGTTTTAAACAATGGCGTTTAGAGCATTTACCTATCATTCCTGAAAAATGGCAACTCATTCCACGTAAAGAAGTTCAAAAACAACTAAATGTAGTGGAAAAGTTGATTCATCAAGCCGATATTTTAATTAACGCAGGCGACCCAGATCGTGAAGGGCAATTGTTGGTGGATGAAGTGTTTAGTCACGCACAATTAAGCGTAGATAAACTCAATCAAATCCAACGTTGTTTGATCAGCGATCTCAATCCAAGTGCGGTGCAAAAAGCCGTCAATAAATTACAACCTAATCGCAATTTTATTCCTTTGGCAACTTCCGCTCTTGCGCGGGCTCGAGCAGATTGGCTTTATGGCATTAATATGACTAGAGCTTATACTATTCGTGGTCGCCAAGCAGGCTACAATGGGGTGCTTTCTGTGGGGCGTGTGCAAACGCCAGTTTTGGGCTTAATAGTGCGACGTGATTTAGAAATTGAACATTTCCAACCGAAAGATTTCTATGAAGTGTTAGCGCACGTTCAGCCAGAAACACCTGAAAAAATGACCGCACTTTCAGAGGCAGAGAAAGAACAAATCCCTGTATTTAAAGCCTTATGGCAACCGAGCAAAGCCTGTGAGGACTATCAAGACGACGATGGTCGGGTATTGTCATTAGGCTTATCTGAAAATGTGGTGAAACGAATTCACGCACAGCCTGCAGAAGTGACGGAATATGTCGATAAACGGGAAAAAGAAACGGCGCCTTTGCCTTATTCCTTATCTGCTTTGCAGATTGATGCGGCGAAACGTTACGCGCTATCTGCACAAGAAGTGTTAGATATTTGTCAGCGATTGTATGAAACTCATCGCTTGATCACTTATCCTCGTTCGGATTGTCGTTATTTGCCAGAGGAACATTTTGCCGAGCGTTTTAATGTATTGAATGCTATTTCAGTGCATATTAGCGAGTATCAACCGCTCCCTGACATTGTGAACCACGAACAAAAAAATCGCTGTTGGAATGATAAAAAAGTGGAGGCGCACCACGCCATTATTCCTACTGCGAAAAATAAATCTGTTAATTTGACCAAGCAAGAGTGGCAAATTTACCACTTAATTGCTCGCCAATATTTAATGCAGTTTTGTGCAGATGCCGAGTATCGTAAAAGCAAAATTACCCTCAATATTGCGGGCGGGACTTTTATTGCACAAGCGCGAAATCTACAAATCGCAGGTTGGAAGCAACTTTGGGGCAAAGAAGACGAAGATGAACAACAAGAGCCATTATTACCCATAGTCAAAAAAGGGCAGATTTTGTTTTGTAAACAAGGTGAAATAGTGAGCAAAAAAACACAACCACCAAAGCCGTTTACAGATGCGACTTTATTATCCGCAATGACAGGGATTGCCCGTTTTGTGCAAGATAAAGAATTGAAAAAAATTCTGCGTGAAACTGATGGACTAGGCACTGAAGCAACACGTGCGGGCATTATTGAATTGTTGTTTAAACGTGGTTTTTTATATAAAAATGGGCGCAATATTCATAGTACTGAAACCGGCCGCATTTTAATTCAAGCTTTGCCAAATGTCGCAACGCAGCCTGATATGACCGCACATTGGGAATCACAACTAACAAGCATTAGCCAAAAAGAAATGAGTTACCAACAATTTATGTTTCGTTTAACGAGCTCATTGCCTGAATTATTACGCTATGTGAATTTCACTGCTTTACGACAGCTAAGTCAGGTGGCTCAAACGACAAAACAACCTGTAAGAAAACGAAAAAGTGCGGTAGAAAAACAAGGAAAATCTGCAAGTTGAATGAAATAGCAACAAATAGCGTGAAGATATATAAAAACGCTTGCACTTCATAGCGATATTCGCTAATATCCGCACGTTAATTTTATTGCGAATTTGCAAATGTAGAGAAGAGTATAATGTATCACGCACTATTATTTGGTTATGTTATTATTTCAGCTGTTTTAATCGGTTTTATCCTTTTACAACAAGGTAAAGGCGCAGACGCAGGTGCATCTTTCGGTGCTGGCGCATCTGGTACGATTTTCGGTGCAGCAGGTTCTGGTAACTTCTTATCAAAAACAACTGCTATTTTAGCAACAGTGTTTTTTGTGTTAAGCCTTGTGATTGGTAACATTAACTCTCACCGTGATAATGTGGTAAAAGGCAAATTCGATGATTTATCTTCAACCGCAGAACAGGTACAACAAAAATTAGAAGTACCAGCAGTTGAAACAAAGAATAGTGATATCCCTCAATAAATACAAATAAAGAATTTTAAATCTGCTCTGGTGGTGGAATTGGTAGACACGCTATCTTGAGGGGGTAGTGTCCATCGGACGTGCGAGTTCAAGTCTCGCCCAGAGCACCATTTCAAAAGCTAGAATTCTTCGAATTCTGGCTTTTTTTATACTTAAAATTTATTCGTTACATACACATTACATACAACTTAAAACAGAACATTTAGGATAGAAGGTTAAGGTATGCAAAATATTTCATCAGCAGAAATCGAAGAAATTCGACGACAAATGCTAAGGTTTGCTGAACTGCAATTAAAAGATCCTATTTTAGCAGAGGATATTGTTCAAGAAGCGTTTGTGAGTGCATTAAAGAATATTGATAGCTTTAAGCGTCAAGCCGCATTAAAAACTTGGATATTTGCGATTTTAAAAAACAAAATTATTGATCATCTGCGTGTGAGTAAACGCTTTATTGTCGAAAGCGATTTAGTGCAAGATGACGATGAGAGTGAGAACAGCTTTTTTGAGCGCGGTAATTGGAAAAAAGAATATCATCCTTCTCGTTTACAAGATGATGAGAATACCGTTTATTCCAAAGAATTTTGGATGTTATTTGAGGCCTGTTTAACACGTTTGCCAGCATCTCAAGCGAAAGTATTTATGATGCGAGAATATTTAGAGCTAAATGCGGATGAAATTTGTCAGACTGAGCAAATAACTTCGTCTAATCTACACGTGCTGTTGTATCGTGCTCGTTTACAATTACAACATTGTTTAACTACAAAAATGGGGGATAGATAAATGAAATATTGTTTTAAAGTCACCCAACTGATGTCAGAATCTCACGAAAGACCTCTATCCTTTGCGGAATCTGTGGCGGTGAGATTACATCGTATGGTGTGTCCGCGTTGCGATAATTTTGGTAAAAACTGTGATAGTTTGAGTAAGATGATGAAAGGATTTGCAAATGCAAATTCTCAATTAACGAAAGAACCAGACAACAATGAAAAGTAGTGAATAACCAGCACCTTAAATTTAAGGTGCTTTTTGTTTTTTTATGTTGGGTAAATAAAAAAGTGCGGTGGAAATTTTAAAAATTTTCACCGCACTTGAGCTTAGTTAGTTCCTTCTTTGCTAAACCTATCCTTCCTTTGGATAGATAACTTCAGCGTTAACCCATTTCACCCACGTTTGTTCTAATAATGGGATTAATGGTGTGCTGTCTTCAATAATTGTGTTTAATGCGGATAGTACATCTTCTAAAGCACTTGGCTGTTCTTGCAAGTAGCTAAGTAGCCAGAAGTCTAATTCAGAAAGCTGTTGTTGATTAATATTAAAATCACTATCGCGCCATACAATAATTTGAGTTAGTGATTCACTAAAACTTTCGAAATCGCTAGACAAAAAGTCCACATCATAGCTTTTTAAATAAGCAGTGTCAGATAACTGCATTACGCTATGTCGATCCCATTCAAAACTTGCAGGGACTTCGGCAATAGAAACCTCTGCAAGTAATTGTGTATTTTCAAAGTCCATAAGAGCCAATACGTTCGGCGTAAATGCATTACGTTGTTGGCAAAATGCGAGAAATTCCCCCGCAATATCTTGGAAATAAGGCGAATGTGCTTTGCCTTCTTGTACAAATGCTTCTTTTGTTTGCGCCCAAATTTCAGCTTCAATATGACGGGGAGTTTCAACAAAGCAACGGTCAATAAAACCAAACGCATTATTACGCACTAAGCGAGCATAAACGGCTAACCGATTGGGCGCATAGCCATTTAATGGGTTTGCATTGCCTAGGCGCACAGCGCTCGCTAATGCTTGCTGTGTTTCTACTAGTGTCGGTTTAGGCTGCATTAGGCATTCCCTCAATTGATTTACTATGTTTTTGTTGCAGTTTCGCGATATGTTCCACTTCGGCATAAAGTTCTGCAAAAGGTGGGAAGTTAAAATCACGCTCTAATAATGTAGGTGGAATATGTGGCAAACGTTGATACGTATATTCTAATAAGTCCCAAACATTGCCTTTGACCGCTTCGCCGTGCGTATCGACTAATAACTCTGGTAAATGGCGATATTCACCTTTTACTTTATTAAATGCTTCCCCTGATTCCTGAACAGTTTTTGCTGCGGAGTGATCTTCATCGTGCCCTGCAATGTGAATATAATTTACACGTTTAGCATCAACTTGATCTAAAAAGACATAAGGATCAAGTAAGCCGTGATTAACGCCGTTTACGTAAATGTTGTTCACATCTAAGTGGATTCCACAGTTTGCTTCTTGTGCAATGGCATTTAAGAATTCAACTTCATTCATCGTACTTGTAGGAGAATGCAAATAGTAAGAGGTATTTTCTAAGGAAATTTGTAGACCTAAGAAATCTTGTACATCACGAATTCGTTGAGCAACGTGTTTCACCGCTTCTTCTGTAAATGGCATTGGTAACAAGTCATATAAGTGGCCTTCACATTCGCAGTAACTTAAATGTTCAGAGAAAAATACAGAGTTATATTGAGTCATTAAGGCTTTAATGCCTTTTAATAACTCACGGTCAAGTGGTGCTTGTCCACCTAAAGAGAGTGATAGACCATGTACCGCAAGTGGGTATCTTTCTGCTGCTTGATCAAATTTATAGCGAGCAGAACCACCCATTTTAATCCAGTTTTCTGGCGCAACTTCCATAAATTGAATTGAGTTGTTTGGAGGAAGTAGTAAAAAATCATCAGCCAAATCGCGGCGATACCCTAATCCTGCACCTTGTAACATAGTAATTGACTCCATTTTAGAAAAGGGCTGGTGTAAAGCTTACACCAGCGTTATTGCGTGATTATTTAGAACCACATTTACCTTCGCCACATTTACCTTCAGCAGCTTTTGCTTTTTTGTGATCGTGTGCGCCACATTTGCCTTCACCGCATTTACCTTCAGCAGCTTTTGCTTTTTTGTGATCGTGTGCACCACATTTACCTTCGCCACATTTGCCTTCAGCAGCTTTAGCTTTGTGATCGTGAGCGCCACATTTACCTTCACCACATTTACCTTCGCCTGCTTTAGTTTTTACACATTTACCTTCCACGCAGTGTGGTGCTTTGTCACTTGATTTTGATTCAGCGTTTACTGGTGCTGATACTGCCATTGTTAATGCGCCTGCCAATGCAGCTAAAGTTGCTAATTTTTTCATTTGTTTAATCTCCTTAAAGTTGAATGGTTTGCTAAATGATTAGAGAAATTTCAACCAATCCTTGGTTGAGTTGACTTTCTTGATAAGAGAGTCTAAAGAGAGCGTCCCTGCCCCCTGCGTAATTAATGGTAATAAAGTGATTAAATAAATTAATGCCATTTTATAACCATTATCACACACGTTATAACCTGCATCAGCGTGTACGGTATACCACGCGACAGAGGTTAAAATTGCTAAGCTTAATGCACTAAAGCGCGTTAAAAAGCCAAATATTAGGAATAAAGGCAACAAAATTTCTGCCCCCATTGCCAAATTCCAACTAATGTCCGCTGGGATAATATTGAATGGGAAAGGAAAACTATCTTGTACTTCCATAAACCAGTTTTCACCATTCCATTTTTCTTTGCCCGATTCAAAAAATTCCCAAGCTAGGAAAAGACGTAAACCTAATAGACCGATGCCAGTGCCAATCCCTTGGTTTTTGCAATTTTTAGTCATTATTCTTTGCCTCTTAATTACGTATTAACTTATAGATGATCCGTTTCTTATAAGTTGTTAATGATGCTTTTCCGTAAGCATCATTTTGGTTATGTAAGGAAATGTTTCCTAACAAGTACAATTGATTAATATCCTTATTTATCAAGTTGCTTTATCTGTCGAAACTACGATGATTTTCTTACAGCTTTTGTGATTTTTTCCTTAAACTCACACAAAATCTCATTTAAAAAAGAAAACATGAATTTCGAACTTGTTACAATGTTTTTCCTTAATCATTGCGTTACGGTTTTATTAGTCGAGGGATAAATTCGTTTTCTTACAACTTTTTTTCAAAAAAATTGAAAAAAATTTTATAAGCACTTTTTTTAATCAATTTGAAAATTAAAGTGCGGTAAGTTTTCTCTTATTTTCAATAGGTTATTTTAGTTTTGCAGAGATAGAAAAGATTAAGTTTTTCTTAATTTTTTTGTTATACACTGCTTAGAAGAGTGAATGGACGGACTTTTGTTTATTTTTTGATAGAATGAACCAAGGTAAAAAATACGGTTAAAAATATGCGAATTTTATTAATAGAAGATGATGCTTTGATTGGAAATGGCCTACAAATCGGGCTAACCAAGTCAGGTTTTAACGTAGATTGGTTTCAAGATGGTAAAACTGGGCTAGAAGCGGTTAAGTCTGCCCCTTATGATGCGGTTGTGCTTGATTTAACGCTACCGAAAATGGATGGCTTAGACATTTTGCAAACGTGGCGTAAAGAAAAGTGCGATGTACCTGTATTGATTTTAACTGCACGAGATACGCTAGATGAGCGGATAACAGGGTTACAACGTGGAGCAGATGATTATTTATGTAAGCCTTTTGCTTTAGCCGAAGTTGTGGCACGTTTACAAGCCTTGATCCGTCGCCGTTATGGGCAATCAAACCCGATTATTGAGCATAGCCGGGTGCGTTTCGATCCTAATCAACGCAAAGTTTTTTTACAAGATCAAGAAGTCGCACTCACGACGCGAGAATATAAGCTATTAGAATTATTTATGCTGAATAAAGATCGTGTGTTGTCACGAGCTATGATCGAGGAAAAACTCTATACTTGGGATGATGAGGTGAGCAGTAATGCATTGGAAGTGCACATCTATAATTTACGTCAAAAATTAGGGAAGCAATTTATTCGCACTGTTCACGGTGTCGGTTATGCATTAGGGAAAAATGATGAAAATTCGTAAACCAAAGAGCCTACGCTTTCGTTTGATAATTACCTTATCTTTAACCGCACTTTTGATCTGGCTTGCTTCAACTGCGGTAGCTTGGTTTCAAGTAAGAAAAGAAGTGAATGCGGTGTTTGATACACAACAAATTCTCTTTGCACAGCGTTTAGCTTCGTCTGATTTACGTCATATTTTGTCTAAGAACCTACTCAACGAAACGCATAAGCAATTGAAAAAAGCACGTAATCGCTATGACGATGATGCGTTTGCTTTTGCCATTTTTACCGAGCAAGGCAGAGTTGTGCTGAGCGATGGCAATAATGGCGATAATTTTATTTTTGCACCACAGCAACAATTTTCAGTGACCCCGATTCGTGATGATGATGATCAGTGGCGTATTTTTTGGTTGCCTGTGAACAAAGGGCAATTGGTGATCGCAGTTGGGCAGGAAGTGGATTATCGCAACGATTTAATTAATAAAATGGTGTTTGGGCAAATGTGGATTTGGTTTGCCAGTTTGCCATTTTTATTAGGGATTATCGTGTGGATTATTACACGTGAGTTGAGAAGCCTTAAACAATTAAGTAATCAGCTTGAGCTACGTAAGCCTGATGATGTGTCGTTACTGTCTACGGATAATCTACCGACAGAAATTGTGCCTTTGGTACAAAATCTAAATCAATTTTTTGACCGCACTTCCACAATGTTATTGCGAGAACGTCGTTTCACTTCTGATGCCGCACACGAATTACGTAGCCCGTTGTCAGCTTTACGTATTCAAACCGAAGTCGCACAGCTTGCAGGTGATGATGCGGCATTGCGTGAGCAAGCATTACAAAATCTAACTCAAGGGATTGATCGAGCCACCCAATTAATAGAACAGTTATTAACGCTATCACGTTTAGACAGTTTGAAATCCCTTGAAAATAGCGAGGAAATTCATTGGGATAAATTAATTCCTTCTTTGATCGCGGAGTTGTATTTCCAAGCGCAAAAACGCCAAATGGATTTGCAATTTGAATTAATTGCTACACCACAAGTGGCATTTGGGCAGCCATTATTGCTCTCATTGATGTTACGTAATCTGATCGATAATGCTATTCGATATTGTCCTGAAGGTAGTACGATCAAAGTGATTTTGTCCGTAGATCGCATCGTGGTTGAAGATAATGGCGGTGGCGTGAATGAAGCCGATTTAGCAAAACTAGGTCAGCGTTTTTATCGCCCTGCTGGGCAGAATGAAAAGGGAAGTGGCTTAGGGTTATCCATTGTACATCGCATTGCGCAGTTGCATCATTATCAAGTGCGGTTAGAAAATGTGAAAAATCCCGAGGGCTATATAAACGGATTTAGAGCATTGATTTTATTAGAAAAATAATTTATTTTGGCTATTGCTTTATTTTTAGTGCTGGTTATAATTTCTTCGATTTTTAATCAAGTTTTATTCATTTTTATTATAGAGGAAAGACTATGAAAATTAGTGCAAGAAACCAATTCAAAGGTAAAGTAGTAGCATTAGACAAAGGCGCAGTAAATGCAGTAGTTAGCATTGATATCGGTGGTGGTAATGTAATCACTTCTACTATCTCAATGGCTGCAGTAGAAGAATTAAAACTTGAAGTGGGCAAAGAAGCTTACGCAATCATTAAAGCAACTTCCGTAATGGTTGGTGTTGAATAATCTCAAGTTGAGAAAAAAGAAAGCCTTGTGTCACCACAAGGCTTTTGTGTTTTCATTAATCAGGTTTAACCGATACGGGCATTTTTCATAATGCGATCTTTTGTGACTTTCCACTCACGTTCTTTAATATCTTCACGTTTATCGTGTTGTTTTTTACCTTTCGCTAAGCCAATTTTGACTTTTGCCCACGCATTTTTCCAATATAAAGAGAGTGCAACAATTGTGTAGCCATCACGATTTGCTTTACCAAATAATGACGCCAATTCTTTTTGATTAAGCAAAAGTTTACGTGTACGCGTTGGGTCACACACAATGTGCGTAGAAGCCACACTTAACGGTTGGATTGTCGCACCGAACAAATATGCTTCGCCGTCTTTAAAAATAATGTAGCTATCGCTGATATTCGCTTTGCCCGCACGCATAGATTTTACTTCCCAACCTTGCAGAGAAAGCCCTGCTTCGATTTCTTCTTCAATAAAGTAATCGTGTCTTGCGCGTTTATTGAGTGCGATGGTGTTTGAACCGACTTTCGCTTTTTTCTTTGTCATAATTATCCGTATTCTGTAAAAAAGATTGCGCCTAATTTTACAGAATCTTGCGCGAGATAGCAAAATTGCTTGCAATCAATTATGTTCTCTATAACATTGTTTTTTATCTGAGATGTCATTTATTTTGGCATTAAATTAGATTAAAAAATGGTACTTACTATGAAATATAAAGATTTGCGTGATTTTTTAGATTTGCTCGAACAGCGTGGCGAGTTAAAACGCATTAAACAAGAAGTCGATCCGCATTTAGAAATGACGGAAATTGCAGACCGCACTTTAAGAGCTGGTGGGCCTGCGTTATTGTTTGAAAACCCAAAAGGGTTTGATATTCCTGTGCTGTGTAATTTATTTGGTACGCCAAAACGTGTGGCTATGGGAATGGGGCAAGAAGAAGTATCTTCATTGCGAGATGTGGGCAAATTGCTTGCCTTTTTAAAAGAGCCAGAGCCACCAAAAGGCTTTAAAGATTTTTTATCAAGCATTCCGCAATTTAAGCAGGTGCTGAATATGCCAACCAAAGTACTTGGGCGTGCTGATTGCCAACAAGTGGTGCTAAAAGGCGATGATGTGGATTTATACAAATTGCCCATTATGCAATGTTGGAAAGATGATGTAGCACCGTTAGTCACTTGGGGCTTAACAATTACTAAAGGTCCATTAAAAAAACGCCAGAATTTAGGAATTTATCGCCAGCAGCTTATCGCAAAAAATAAATTAATTATGCGTTGGTTGTCGCATCGTGGTGGTGCGTTAGATTTCCAAGAATGGAAAGAAACTCACCCAGGCGAGCCTTTCCCTGTTTCAGTCGCGTTAGGCGCAGATCCCGCAACGATTTTAGGCGCTGTAACACCTGTGCCAGACACTTTATCTGAATATGCTTTTGCAGGCTTGTTACGTGGCACCAAAACGTCTGTGGTGAAATCAGTCAGTAATGATTTAGAAGTGCCGGCAAGTGCAGAGATTGTGTTGGAAGGGTATATTGATCCAAATGAGACCGCACTTGAAGGCCCTTATGGCGACCATACAGGCTATTATAATGAACAGGAATATTTTCCTGTCTTTACTGTAACTCATATCACAATGCGTAAAGATCCGATTTATCATTCTACTTACACAGGCCGACCGCCTGATGAACCGGCAGTGCTAGGCGAAGCGTTGAATGAGGTCTTTATTCCGATTTTGCAAAAACAATTCCCTGAAATTGTGGATTTCTATTTACCGCCAGAAGGTTGCTCTTATCGTTTAGCGGTGGTGACAATTAAGAAACAATATGCTGGTCACGCCAAACGTGTAATGATGGGCGTGTGGTCTTTCTTACGTCAGTTTATGTACACCAAGTTTGTGATTGTCTGTGATGACGATGTGAATGCGCGCGATTGGAAAGACGTGATTTGGGCAATTACGACGCGTTGTGATCCAGCACGTGATTTGACATTGGTGGAAAATACGCCAATTGATTATTTGGATTTCGCTTCACCAGTGGCGGGCTTAGGCTCAAAAATGGGGATTGATGCCACTAATAAATGGGCGGGCGAAACTCAACGGGAATGGGGTGTGCCAATTAAGAAAGATCCTGACGTGGTGAAAAAAGTTGATGCAATGTGGGACAGTCTTGGCATTTTCGACGAATAATCTTTCAGATGATCTCTAAAACATAAAAAAGTGCGGTGAAATTTTTGATTTTTTTACCGCACTTTTTGTTTTTCCTATCTGTAATATTTCAAATTTACGCTGTTGGCTTATGCGTTAAGCTCAAAAATTCCTCAAAGAATGTTGGGAATGTTTTTGCCGTACAATTTGGATCTAAAATGGTGACGGGTGTGTTTGATAGCGCCACTAACGCAAAGCACATTGCCATACGGTGATCGTTATAGGTTTCAATTTCAGCTTGTTGGAATTTGTCTAATGCCAACGGTTGGATACGGATAAAATCTTCACCTTCTTCCACTTCAGCCCCGACTTTGCGTAATTCTGTTGCCATTGCAGTCAATCGATCCGTTTCTTTCACACGCCAGTTGTAAATATTGCGGATTACGGTTTCACCTTCGGCAAACAGCGCTGTTGTTGCGATAGTCATTGCTGCATCTGGAATGTGGTTCATATCCATATCAATGCCTTTTAGATCGCCTTGCTCAACTTCAATAAAGTCATCACCCCAAGTGATTTTGGCACCCATTTTTTCCAATACATCGGCAAATAGACGATCGCCCTGAATACTGTTTTTGCCCACACCAGTCACTTTCACTTTGCCTTTAATTGCGGCAGCAGCTAAGAAATAAGAAGCAGATGACGCATCGCCTTCCACTAAGAAAGTATTCGGTGATTGATATTGCTGATTGCCTTTGACGACAAAGCGTTGGTAATTCTGGTTTTCAACATTGACACCGAAAATTTTCATCATATTTAATGTGATATCAATGTAAGGTTTTGAGACCAAATCACCGATGATTTCAATTTCAGTATCTGCTTTTGCCATTGGAGCCGCCATTAAAAGTGCGGTCAAAAATTGAGACGAAACTGAACCGTCAATTTTGACTAATCCACCTTGCAGTCCTGTATTACGAATGGCAACAGGCGGGTAGCCTTCTTGTTCTAAATAACGAATATCGGTACCTGCTTGTAATAACGCATCAACCAAATGTTGAATTGGGCGTTCTTTCATTCGAGGTTCGCCCGTCAAAATGATTTCATTTTGTCCTTCAGTGTCTGCATTAGATAAGCAAAGTGCCGCAGTGAGCGGACGCATTGCAGTGCCAGCATTGCCTAAAAATAATGCTAAGCCACCTTGCCATTCAAACGCACGTCCAAGCCCTTCAATAGTACACACTGATTTATCATCAGAAAGTTGATAATTCACGCCTAATTGTTTGAGAGCGTTTAACATATGACGAACATCATCGCTGTCTAACAGGTTCGTCACTGTTGTGGTGCCGTTTGCAAGTGCCGCAAGTAACAATGCACGATTGGATAAGCTCTTTGAGCCGGGCAGACGAATTTCGCCTTCAATATACGTAATAGGGTTTAAAGTAATAGAGGTTGTATTTTGCATAAAACTTCGTATTTCCTCGATAATGCCAAAAAGTGCGGTTAAATTTTTAAAATTTCTGATAATGCATCAATAAAGCGCTGGTTTTCTTCTGGTAAGCCAATGCTAATTCGCAAGTGATTTGGTAAACCATAACCCGCAATTGGGCGCACGATCACGCCTTTCTGTAATAGTGCTTGATAAATCGGCTGAGCGGGCTGTTGCAAATCTAACATTACAAAGTTGCCTTTTGACGGAATATAGCTCAATCCTTTGTCTGTGAAGAAATCTTCTAATAATTTTAGTCCTTGACGATTGTTTTCTGCTACTTTTTCGATAAATGCATCATCATTAATCACTGCTGTTGCTGCCGCTAATGCAAGACTATTACAGTTAAAAGGTTGGCGTATGCGATTGAATAAGTCAGCAATTTCTGCAGAAGAAACCGCATAGCCAATACGCAATCCTGCTAAACCGTATGCTTTAGAAAGTGTACGACAAATCACTAAATTTTTGTGTTTGTTCAGCAAAGCAAAAGAATCAACACGTTCTTCTGGTAGTGTAAATTCAGTATAGGCTTCATCTAATACTACGATCACCTGTTCAGGTACTTTGCTCAAAAATTCAGAAAGTTTCACCGCACTTAAAAAGGTGCCAGTAGGGTTGTTTGGGTTGGCAAGATAAATCAATTTGGTTTTATCTGTGATCGCTACTAAAAAGGCATCAAGATCCGCACCATAATTTTTCGCTGGAATTTCCACTTTCTTGGCATTAATCGCTTGCGTGACAAGTGGATAAACAATGAAGGCATATTGCGAGAACATAATCTCATCATCTTCATTAGCAAAAGTGTGAGCAATAAGCTCAAGTAAATCATTCGAGCCATTGCCTAGCGTGATTTGTTCGGCGTTTAAACCAAATTTTTTTGCCACCGCTTGTTTAAAGTAGAAACCATTGCTATCAGGGTAGCGAGTTAAATTATCCAGTTCAGCCTGAATGGCTTGTTTAGCACTTTCAGGCAAACCAAATGGGTTTTCATTAGATGCCAATTTAATAATATTTGAGATACCAAGCTCACGTTCTAATTCTTCGACGGGTTTACCTGCTTGGTAAGGAAGTAGCGTTTTAACGCCTTCATTTGCGATGTTAATGTATTGCATAGTTTTTTTCTCGTTATTGTTCTTTGTGATAGAAAGGGCGTAATTTCTACGCCCTCATTCTAAAATTTGGTGAAAAACGACCGCACTTTTAGCGATTTTCTGCGGCGAATTTCTGCATAAATTGAATTAATGCTTCTACGCCTTCAATTGGCATTGCGTTGTAGATTGATGCACGCATACCGCCTAACACTTTATGACCTTTCAATGCGTGTAAGCCAGCTGCGGTGGCTTCTGCCACGAATTTTGCATTTAATTCGTCATTGCCTGTTGTAAAGGTTACGTTCATTAATGAACGGTTTTGTTTTGCCACTGGATTGCGATAGAAATCGCTTTGATCTAAATATTGATAAAGCAATTCTGCTTTTGCTTGGTTGCGTTTTTGTACTTCTGGTAAGCCACCAATTGATAATAGATATTTGAATACTAACGCACATAAATACCACGCAAATGTTGGTGGTGTGTTGATCATTGAATCGGCATTTTTTTGCACTTCATAGTTCCAAATAGTTGGCGTCGTTTTGCGAGCGTGACCAATTAAATCTTCACGAACAATCACCAAGGTAATCCCTGCCGGGCCTAAGTTTTTCTGTGCGCCCGCATAAATTAAACCGAATTTACTGATATCAATTTCACGGGAAAGAATATTCGATGACATATCCGCCACAAGCACAGCATTGCCAACGTTTGGTAAATCAAAAATTTCAACACCACTAATGGTTTCATTTGGGCAGTAATGCACGTAATCATATTGTTCTGCAATATCACTAAAATCTAATTTTTCAACTTTAAGTTCATCGCCTTGTTCTAAAATATTTATTTCGTCAATTTCACCAAATAAACGGGCTTCTTTTGCGGCTGTTGCAGACCAGTGACCGCTAGTTAAATAAAGTGCTTTGCCATTTTCTTTGAGTAAGTTCATTGGAATGGCGGCAAATTGACCACGCGCTCCGCCTTGTAAAAAGAGAATTTGATAATTATCGGGAATGCGATAGAGTTCACGGAAATCTCGCACCGATTGTGAAGCCAATTCCATAAACAGTTTGCCACGGTGGCTGACTTCCATTACTGAAGTATGCTGATTTTGCCAGTTAGTTAATTCTGCCTGTGCTTGTGCTAAAACCTCGCTTGGAATCATCGCTGGGCCTGCACTAAAATTGAATACGTTTGACATTGTCACTTCCTTTAATTAATTAGAAAAATAATTCAGTAGTTTTATCACCTCACCCCGTTCTAATCAATGATCTTTTGTTGAAAAATTGTTATTTTTCTATGTTAATTTTTAAAAATTTAAGGAACGCTTTGACGAGCGCCACAAAAATAGATACATTAAGTGCTGTTATAGCTTAAATTAATTTTGAGAGAGTCATCTAATGGAAACTGTGAACAAACAATCTTTTCAAGAAGTTTTAGAGTATGTGCGTATGTATCGTTTAAAAAATAAACTTGCGCGTGATCGCGAAGATAACAACCGTAAGATTCGCGATAACCAAAAACGCGTACTATTATTGGATAACTTAAACCAATATATTAATGATGATATGTCGATTGAAGATGTGCGAGCAATCATTGAGAGTATGCGTGATGACTATGAAAGACGCGTTGATGATTATATGATTCGCAATGCGGAAATTTCACAACAGCGTCGCGATATTCGTGAGAAAATGAAAGAGCAAAAACAAGCTCATCAAGCGTTAATTAAAAAAGCATAATACGCTAAAAATCAGAGAAAAAGAAAGCGGTTCAAAATGAACCGCTTTTTTGTTCCTAAACTATGCGTTTAGTCTAATTGCTTCCCTTTTAATTCAGGAATCAAGAAGATTGTCGCAATCATATCAATAATATAAATGCTAGCTAAGAATGCGATGGCCAATTGGAATGAGTAGGTTGATACTAACGCCCCCACAACGATTGGACCAAAGCCGCCTACCGCTCGGCCTAAGTTAAATAAGACGTTCTGTGCAGTTGCACGCGCCTGAGTTGGGTAGGCTTCGGACATTAACGCACCGTAGCCCCCCATCATACCATTCACAAACATCCCTAACACGGCTCCAGCAATCAGCATAGAAGTTGGGTCAGAAAGTTGTGAATAAGTATAAATACTAATCACTGCTCCTGCTTGGAACAGTAAGAAACTTGGTTTACGACCAATGCGATCTGCAAGTTGACCAAATAACCAAATACCAAACATCATTCCGCAAATCGTCACTGCTGTCCATAAACCAGATTTAGTTAAACTAAAGCCAAGCTGTTTTGATAAGAAGTTTGGCATCCAAATCATAATACCGTAGTAACCGAAGTTTTGTACTGAGGTTAAGACAACGATCCCAGCGCTGATTTTGAAGGTTGCTTTATCTTTAACGAGCAGCTTAAATGAATCCCATCTTGAGGATTTTTGTTCTGCAAGTGCGGTCTGTTTTTTTACAAAAATTTCTGGCTCGTGGAGTTTTGCTCGCAAATACCAGGCTACAAACGCAGGGAAAATGCCTACTAAGAACATTCCACGCCAGCCAATGTGTGGCAATAATAATGGGGTTAAGAGCGCAGCGCCAAGCACACCCACTTGCCAACCTAAGGCTACATAAGATGAGGCTTTTGCACGATGACGGGCAGGCCAGGCCTCCGCTGCAAGTGCCATACCAATCCCAAATTCACCACCTAAACCAACGCCGGCAATAGTGCGATAAATTAATAAATCCCAGTAGCCCTGTGCGAAGGCACAAAGGCCTGTAAATACGGCAAAGAGGACAATAGTCCAAGTGAGTACGCGAATACGGCCATATTTATCACTTAACGCACCAAAAATGATCCCACCGGCAACTGCACCAATTAACGTCCAAGTAACAAGTGAACCTGATTGTGCAGGTGTAAGCGCTAAATCTGCAGAAATTGCACTCAACATAAAACCGAGGATGAGAAGATCGAATCCATCCATAGCATAACCTACGGCAGATCCTAGAAGGGCTTTCCAGCCATCTTTATTGACATTGTCGTTCATATTGTGATCCTTTTTGCTACTCTCTGGTAGCGATTAAAAGTAGAGGAGGATTTCTCGCATTGAGAAATTGTGGCGTAGTTTACTGATTTTTATTGGCTTTGCAAGCAACTTAAAAAGAAAAAATTAAGTGAGGAATTTGTATTAAAAAAGTTATTGAAATGTAAAAAAATAATATTAATTTTTAAAATATACAAATGAAGTAATTAAACGATTAAATAAATGGAGTAGAACTTCAATAAGATTGGTTAAAAATGTGACAATTGTCTTATTTTTTGATTGCTATCTGGCATTATTTGTGATCTAAATCACATCATTGAATAGGTATTTACTCTATAATTCGCAGCTCAAATAACTCTATTTGATTTTTAATTTTATTAAGGAGTCAAACAATGACTATTGCTATTATTATAGCGACCCACGGTGTTGCAGCAGAGCAATTACTTAAAACCACAGAAATGTTGATCGGTGAGCAAGAAAATGTTGCTACTATCGATTTCGTTCCTGGGGAAAATGCTGAGACGATAATGACCAAATACCAAGAAAAGTTATCAACAACATTAGCTCATTGTGATGAGGTATTGTTTTTAGTTGATACTTGGGGTGGTAGTCCATTCAATGCAGCGAACCGAGTAGCTGAAGGCAAAGACAATATGGATATCGTGGCGGGTGTCAATATTCCTATGCTTGTTGAAACCTTTATGGCTCGTGATGATGGCCCAAGTTTACAAGAATTAGTGGCTATCGCACTTGAAACTGGCCGCACAGGTGTTCGTGCATTACGTTATCAAGAAGAGGAAGAAACGCCAGCACAAGCTGCGCCAGTTGCTCAAGCTACAAAACCAGTTGAACCAGCTGTTGTAACAGCAAATGGTGTTGGTCATTTAACGATCGGTTTAGCCCGTATTGATGACCGCTTAATTCACGGTCAAGTTGCAACGCGTTGGACAAAAGAAAGTCGTGTTACTCGTATTGTTGTTGTTAATGACGATGTAGCAAAAGATAGTGTACGTTCAACAATGTTGAAAAGCGTTGCGCCTCCAGGTGTGACTGCTCACGTGGTTGATGTCGAAAAAATGATTCGTGTTTATAACAATGCTGAATATGCGGGTGAGCGTATGATGTTGTTATTTACTAACCCAACTGATGTTTTACGTTTATCTGACGCTGGTGTTGATTTTAAATCAATCAACGTTGGTGGTATGGCGTATAAAGATGGTAAGAAAATGATTACAAGTGCGGTTTCAGTAGACGATAAAGATATTGAAGCATTCAAAGCGCTTGATGCAAAAAATATTGAACTTGATGTTCGCAAAGTTTCGAATGACAGCCGTCAGTATATGATGGATCTTTTAAAGAAAAATAATTTGATTTAAAAACTTTAACCAAAGGAAACTAACATGGAAATTTCAACTTTACAAATTGCACTCGTGTTCCTAGTTGCCTGTGTATCAGGTATGGGATCCATCTTAGACGAGTGGCAAACTCACCGTCCTCTAATTGCTTGTACCTTAATTGGTCTTGTATTAGGTGACATCAAAACCGGTATCATCGTGGGTGGTACATTAGAGTTATTAGCATTAGGCTGGATGAACATCGGTGCAGCACTTGCGCCAGATGCAGCATTAGCTTCTGTAGTATCAACAATTCTTGTTATTGTTGGTGGTCAAGACATTTCAACTGGTATCGCAATTGCAATTCCACTTGCAGCTGCAGGCCAAGTATTAACTTATGTTGTACGTGCAATTACAGTAGGTTTCCAACACGCAGCGGATAAAGTGATTGAAAGTGGTGATTTGAACAAATTAGATTGGATTCACCGTTCTGCATTATTATTACAAGCAATGCGTATCGCAATTCCTGCATTAATCGTTGCAATGACAGCGGGTACTGATTCTGTTCAAGCGATGTTAAATGCAATCCCTGATGTTGTAACAACTGGTCTGAAAATTGCAGGTGGATTCATCGCTGTTGTAGGTTATGCGATGGTAATTAATATGATGCGTGCAGGTCACTTAATGCCATTCTTCTACGCTGGTTTTGTTATTGCAGCATTTACTGAATTCAACTTAGTTGCACTAGGTGTTTTAGGTGCAATTATGGCTGTGCTTTATATCCAACTTCACCCTAAATACAATCAAAGCAAACAAGTGGTGCAAGTAGTAAGCAATGGTAACAACGATCTTGATAACAGATTAGATTAATAGGAATTACAACAATGACAACTGAAATTAAAAAAGTAACGCAAAGCGATTTAAACGCAGTAGTACGTCGTTCTAATCTTTTCCAAGGTTCTTGGAACTTTGAGCGTATGCAAGCTTTAGGTTTTGCCTATTCAATGGTACCTGTTATCAAGCGTTTATATCCAGATCCAAACTCACAAGAGCGTAAAGATGCAATCAAACGCCATTTAGAATTCTTTAATACTCAACCGTTCGTCGCAGCACCAGTATTAGGTGTAACCATTGCGATGGAAGAAGAGCGTGCAAATGGTAAAGAAATTGACGATGCAGCAATCAATGGTATTAAAGTAGGTTTAATGGGACCTTTAGCTGGTGTGGGTGACCCAATTTATTGGGGTACAGCACGCCCTGTATTTGCTGCATTAGGTGCCGGTTTAGCGGTAAATGGTAATATTTTAGGCCCAATCCTATTTTTCGTATTATTCAACCTTGTGCGTTTAGCAACACGTTACTTTGGTGTAACTTACGGTTACAAAAAAGGTCTTGATGTAGTTGGTGATATGAGTGGTGGCTTACTCCAAAAATTAACTGAAGGTGCATCAATCCTTGGTCTATTTATTATGGGCGCCCTTGTTCAGAAATGGACAAGCATTAACGTACCATTCGTGGTAGCAAACATTCAAATGCAAGACGGTACAGCACGTGTTGAAACTATCCAAACGATTTTAGATAGCTTAATGCCAGGTTTATTACCACTATTGCTTACATTTGCTTGTATGTGGTTATTACGTAACCGTGTAAATGCATTATGGATTATCATCGGCTTCTTCGCGATAGGTATTTTTGGTGCGTGGACAGGTATTTTAGCATAAACTAAAAATTGATTTTCTAACCTTTAAAGCCTTGAGTGATCAAGGCTTTATTTTTTGTTACAGAAAATCTGATTATGTAAAATAAATGTAATATTATTCAAACGATTATTTTGTTTTGTTGAAAATATAAGCCAGATGTCACGCTTATTTTAGGGTTTAGGTTGACAATCTCAATATTTATTGTGAAAATTGGCGACAATATAGGGTAGCTTACTTATCTAGAGTAATAAAGCCTTGTATGAAAATCAATGTTAAGAGGACTTAATTTATGAAAAAAACAATTATTGCATTAGCAACCGCAGCAGTATTTGCAACTTCTGCAAACGCTGCAACAGTATATGAAAAAGATGGCGCTAAAGTAGAAGTTGGCGGCTCTGTTCGCGTATTATTAACTAAAGAGAAAGCTAAACGCGCAGATTTAAAAAATGATGGTTCTCGTTTAGAAGTTAAAGCGAGCCAAGATTTAGGTAACGGCTTAAGCGCATTAGGTGGCTTAGAAGTTCGTTTCGATGGTGATGATACTGACGAAGAAACTGGTAAATTCGGTAACCCAACGACTAACAAACTTTTCGCTGGTTTAGCTTATGAAGGTGTTGGTACATTAACTTTCGGTAAACAAGCAACGAACGGTGACGATGTGCAATTAAATGACAACGCATACGTTTGGGGCGGTAACAACAACTTGTTAGATTCAGCAGATAAATCAATCAAATTCCGTTCTGCAGAGTGGAGTGGTTTCAGCTTTGGTTTGGATTACGTATTTGGTGATGCTGAGAAGAAAAATTATGTTTTCGAAGAGCCATATGACAAATATAATTTAGAGTATGGAGATAAATATGCATATCAGTCATCTTTATTTTATACTCGAGGCTTAGCTAAAGACTTAACATTAAATTTAGCAGCAGGTTATGGCGTTGAGAAGTTGGATTTAGAAACAACTAAAACAGCATACCAAAATACCTCTTGGAGAACAGCTGCTCAATTAGTATATGGTCCAGTAAGTTTTGGTGCTGAATACGGTCAAACAATCAGTAAAGACAATGATGTTAAAGCAACTACCGCTCAACATTTATTAGTTTCAGCATCTTACCAAGTGATTGAACCATCAAAATTATATGTTCAATGGAAAAATGTTAGAATTAAAGAGCATTTAGATAGCTATAACTTAATTGGGGCTAATGCTGAACTAGTTGAAGTGCATGTATTACCTAATGCAAAAACTAAAGTAGATACCTTAATTGTTGGTGCAGACTATAAATTACACAAGAATGTTGTAACTTATGTTGAATATGCATATGAAAAAGCTAAAGAGCAGTCATCAGGCAGTTACACATCGAATGGTAATGACTGGACACCTTTCTCTCGGACTAACACAACTAAAGACAACAAAGTTGGCGTAGGTTTACGTGTATTCTTCTAATCTGTTGTTAGATTAAAATCATAAAAAGGATGGACGAAAGTTCATCCTTTTTGTTTTGTGGTGAAATTTACTTTAATAGGTAAGTTTGCTACTATCTTGCCACTTTATGGCTGTTCAATTGATATTTTTATGATTAATACACTTCTTCTTATCGGTATTGCGCTGTTTTTTTGTTATGCATTCTATGATCAATTTGGAATGGATTTTTGGAAAGGCAAAACGCGGCTAAAAGTACGGTTAAAAAAACAAGCAAAGAAAGATGCTGTGATTTTTATTGCGCTGATTGTGATTATTATTTATCAAACACAATCCAACATTTCATCGCTCACTTTATATTTACTTGGTGCGTTAATTTTACTCACTGTTTATGCCGCATTTGTACGCTCCCCCGTGTTGTTACTGAAAGAAAAAGGCTTTTTCTTCGGTAATATGTACTTCCAATATGATAAAATCAACCAGATTAATTTGGCAGATAACGATATTTTAGTGATCGATCTTGTCACTGGAAAACGTTTACTCGCCCATTTATTAAATGAAGAAGACAAAGCGTCATTAGTACAATTTTTTGGTGGTTATAAGAAATAGAGGTAACAATGTGTATTTATAAGTTAGTGGGGTGTGAACAACATTATGCTTGGGGTGGTGAAAATTATATTCCAACTTTACTAGGATTAGAAAATCCAACTGGGCAGCCTTATGCAGAGTGGTGGCTCGGAGCTCATTCTTCAGCGCCATCATTAGTGGAAATTGCAGAGCAAAAACAACCGTTAACAGATTTATTGTTAGCCTCTCCACAGCTATTAGGTGAAAAAAGTGCGGTGCAATTTGGGCAAGATTTACCGTATTTATTAAAGATCCTTGATGTGGCAAAACCACTTTCGATCCAGTTACATCCAACAAAGCAACAAGCCGAACTTGGTTTTATTGAAGAGAATGAAAAAGGGATTGATTTAAAAGATCCTAAACGCACTTATAAAGACCGCAACCACAAGCCTGAGATGATGATTGCCTTATCGGATTTTTGGTTGCTACACGGCTTTAAACACAAATCAGCTATTTTAGCTACTTTGCAACAACGTCCTTCATTAGCCGCATTAGCGACACAGTTAGAAAAACAAAGTTTATCGGATTTTTATGCCTTTATTATGCAGGCAACACAGGCGCAATTAGCCGAATGGTTGTTGCCAATTATTAAAGAAAACCAAGCGGCTTATTCAGCTCAACAATTGAGTTTAGACAACCCAGATTATTGGGTGATTTACACAATGGAAGCAATGAAAATTGCACCTGAAAAATTAGATGCGGGGCTTGTGTGTTTCTACTTGTTTAACATTGTGCATTTAAAACAAGGTGAAGGAATTTTCCAAGATGCGGGCATTCCTCACGCTTATCTTCGTGGTCAAAATATTGAACTAATGGCGTGTTCAGACAACGTAATCCGTGGTGGTTTGACACCAAAACACGTGGATATTCCAGAGCTGTTAAAAATTGTCGACTGCCAAGAAATTGAGCCTAAAATCATTGCACAAGTGCCAGAAAGTAGCAGAATTTTTACTTATCCAACGCCTGCAAAAGATTTTGCTTTGACGAATATCCGTTATCAGCAAAATGAACTGCACCAATGCCATTCTCATAGTGCAGAAATTTTGCTCGTGATGTCAGGTCAAGTCAAAATTTCGCAAAATTCGACCGCACTTATATTGAAACAAGGGGAGTCTGCGTTTATTTCAAGTGATGTGGATTACCAAATTGAAGGCATACAAGAAGGTTATTGCGTTGTAGCAAAATTGCCTTAAATAAATAGCGCATAGGACGAAAATCGGTTAACTGAGTTAACCGATTTTTTTTATCTTATTGGCCTAAATGTAGCATCAAAATTTTAGAACGGCGTTGGTAGTTATAATGTTTTCGTTTTCCTTCGGGGAGTTCGTTTACCGTTGCTAATTCAAAACCACGCTCTTGAAACCAATGCACGGTGCGAGTGGTCAAGACAAATAAGGTTTGAATATTCAGCTGTTTTGCCCGTTTTTTGATTGCGTCTAATAGTACATCACCACGTGATGAATTGCGATAATCTGGGTGCACAGCAACACAAGCCATTTCTGCCATACTTTCTTCAAAGTAGCAATTTAGTGCAGCACAAGCGATGATCACACCATCACGATCAATAATCGTGTAATTATTAATTTCCATTTCAAGCTGTTCACGTGAGCGTTTCACCAGAATACCTTGCTGTTCTAATGGGCGAATAAGCTCAAGCAATGCAGGAATATCATTGACCGTCGCCAAACGAATAGTTTCAGAAAGATCCGTTGAAAGCTGTGTGCCAACGCCATCACGAGTGAATAACTCTTGCAATAGCGAACCGTCTTCTTCATAGCTAATTAGATGAGCACGCTTTATTCCCGCACGACACACTTCGACAGCCGCTTGTAAAAAACGGGCTTGCGAGCTGTGATATTGGTTTTGTTGAATTAAATTTTGCAAATGTTGCTCTGCTTCGTGTGGCAATAAATCCGAAATAGTATTGCCATTTTCATCAAGAAGCCCTTGTGTATTTGAGAAACCAATCAGCTTTTCTGCCTTTAACTTGATTGCAATCTGCATCGCGATTTCTTCAAAAGGCAAGTTAAAGTTCTCGCCAGTCACAGAAGAAGCAATAGGGCCGATTAGCACAATTGCATTACGTTCTAATTGTTGTTGGATACTTTCGGTATTCACACGACGAATTTTACCACTGTGTTGATAATCGATACCATCATCCACGCCAATCGGTTGAGCAATCACAAAGTTACCACTTACGACATTAGTGAGAGGCGAATGCGCAGGTCGCAGTGAAAGCAATGAGGAAATATCATAGTGCAATTTGCCGACCGCTTGTTTGACAAGCTCTAAACTTTGTAAATCAGTGATACGGATATTTTTATAATAGTTCGGTTCAATTTGATGTTGTGAAAGTAACTCATTGATTTGATATCTTGCTCCAAACACAATCACAAGCTTGACATTAAGACTATGTAATAAGCTGATATCATTAATAATATTAACGAAATTTGGACTTGCAATAGTATCGCCGTCAAGCATAATCACAAAGGTTTTTCCATTATGCATATTGACATAAGGCGTGGATTGTCTAAACCAATGAACTAATTCGGTGCTACGCATATTCTTTCCTGTTAGATAATTATTCTATTTTTGTGAATTTATATTCATTTTGAGAAATGTGCAAGTGGAAATTTTCAGATATAAAAAATGCGGTGAAAATTCACCGCACTTATTAAAAGAAGGATTAAGCAACAACGTTGAATTGGGCTTTCATTAATGCTTCGAAATCGGTACAACCACCGATAGGTTTTTCATCGATGAAGATTTGTGGCACAGTTTCTACTGGCTTACCCACTGATTTTGATAAATCAGCTTTAGAAATACCTTCTGCAATGATATCGACATAACGGTAGTCAAAATCTGGCAATGTGCTTTTTAATTTATCAGCTAGTGATTTTGCACGTACGCAGTATGGGCAGCCTGGACGACCAAAAATAACAACGAACATAATATTCCCCTTTGGATTGAAAATAAGTGAGTTTGCGCAATTTGCGTTTAGACATTTTACCGTATTTGGATTAAAAATATAAAGTATTTTTCCATTACGTAGATTACGTGTAATATAACCGAATTGTTGTAGGTATTTTTCTTAAATGAATGCAGATGAAATTATTGATCCTATGCCGAGAACCGCGTTTATATAGTTGCCAACGTTTAAAACAAGCAGCTGAAAACAGTGGGCATTCCGTTGATATTTTAGATCCCAATCGTTGTTTATTAAATCTTGCTGAAAATGCACCGCACTTTGCATTGTATTATCAGCCCACGCTTGATACTGAACCTTATCTCTTACCTGAATATGATGCAGTTATTCCACGTTTTGGCTCTGCCAGCACCAGAATGGGCTGTGCGGTGTTACGCCATTTCCAAGCTAAGCAGATTTTATGTTTGAATAACGAAAGCGCCTTTTTGAAAGCCCGTGATAAATGGTTAAGCTTGCAGTTGCTCGCTGAAAATGGCATAGCCGTGCCTGCTTCTTCACTATCAGGCATTGAGTGTTCAGCACAGCAAGCAGTAAGACAAATGCGTTCGCCAACCATTTTGAAAACCTTATCCGGCTCACAAGGCATTGGCGTGATTTTGGCAGACAAGCCACAAAGTGCGGTTAGTATTTTAGAAACATTGAAGCAGGCGGATATTCCAGTGCTAATGCAAGAATTTGTGGAAGAAGCTAATGGAACGGATTTACGCTGCTTTGTGATTGGTGACAAAGTGGTTGCCGCAATGGAGCGTATTGGGCAGAACGGTGAGTTTCGCGCGAATTTCCATCGTGGAGGTCTTGCTCAAAAAGTAAAATTAACTGAAGAAGAAAAATTGATTGCGATTCGTTCAACGAAAGCGTTAGGATTAGATATTGCTGGCGTAGATGTAATCCGTTCTAAACGGGGTTTATTGGTGTTGGAAGTCAATGCAAGCCCCGGATTAGAAATGATTGAAAAAACCAGTGGCATTGATATTGCATTGCAAATGATTGTGTATCTTGAGAAAAAATACCAAGCATATACAAAATAATATCGCATAAAGTGCGGTAAAAAATATCGCTTTTTTAAGGAGTCATTATGATTATTTATTTACACGGGTTTGATTCAAGCAGTCCAGGGAATCACGAAAAAGTGATGCAGTTAAAATTTATTGACCCTGATGTGCGTTTTATCAATTACAGCACCTTGCATCCTCGCCATGATATGCAATTTCTCTTAAATGAAGTGCATAAGTTGGTGTCAGAAAGCAAAGATCCTTCGCCTTTAATTTGTGGTGTTGGTTTGGGCGGATACTGGTCTGAACGTATCGGTTTTTTATGTGGCATTAAACAAGCCATTTTTAATCCAAACTTATTCCCTTATGAGAATATGCAAGGAAAAATCGATCGTCCTGAAGAATATGAGGATATTGCGACAAAATGTG
This sequence comes from Bisgaard Taxon 46, assembly GCA_049941595.1. Lineage (GTDB taxonomy): Bacteria > Pseudomonadota > Gammaproteobacteria > Enterobacterales > Pasteurellaceae > Pasteurella. The sequence continues at coordinate 159,100 of JBNFNA010000003.1, read as the reverse complement.
TGGAAAACTTCCGTACAAAAAATAAAGGGAAGTGCTTAGTATTTCTTTCAACCGAAGATGAAGTGCTAGATTCTCAACGTAGTACAGACACGCTTTCACCGTTCTATGAAATTGTGTGGGACGAAGTAGAAACCCATAAATTTAAAAAGATTTCACAGCATTTACAACGTATTAAAGCGTTTAAAGAAGCAAAATAATTGTGATTAAATGAAAATAAAAAGGACGATAAAATTCGTCCTTTTTTGTTTGTTATAGTGCCTTAGAATATTCGTTATTTTTATTGTCGAGCGGATAATTCGGTGGTAATTCAGGATGTGTTGAGTCTTCATCTAATGGCGCCACAGGTGGTGCAACTTTATTGTCTTCTGGTGTCGATTTTTCTTTACCTAATAATTTCGGCTGCAGTTTAGGGAAGTTCGTATTAGGCGATAACCAAATCGCAAGCAATGCATCATTAAATGCAGAGTTGAACTCATAGTCCAAAATGGTATCGTTCAGCACGAAATAGCCTTTTTCTTCTAACGCAATATAATTCAACACATCATTAGGTGAAAAATCAGGTAATAAGGTTTTTAATACATTCAAATGTTCTTGCTGATTAATTGTGGTTAATTTCAACGTTTCAATTTCTTTCATTAAGCTGATCGCAAAACTTTTTCCCTCAATCGGTTTCGCATAATTAAACGTCAGCATTAATGGGCGAGTATTTTCTTCATATTGACCTGTTTCAGTATAAAGGCTGAGGGTATAAACGTGGAACGGTCCCCAGTTATAATCCGCTTTACCTACATTGAGCCATTGCGCAGAAAGTGCGGTAGAAAAGAAGCATAAAATCGAAAATAAAAATGTGTTAAGTTTCATTATTTATCCATAGCTAAACACGATTGAGGCTGATTATAGCAAAACCAATCAAAAAGCAAAAAGAAAAGGCGAGCATTTTCGCTCACCTTTGTTTTATTTCAAATTTTTGCGGTTATTTTGGACCTTATGGTTACTTATTTTAAGCTACCCACCATATCTTCTGGGCGAACCCATTCATCAAATTGTTCAGCAGTTAATAAACCTAAATTAATTGCTTCTTCTTTTAATGTTGTGCCATTTTTATGTGCTGTTTTGGCAATTTTCGCTGCATTTTCATAACCGATATGGGTATTAAGTGCAGTCACTAACATTAAAGAATCATCAAGTTGTTTTTTGATGCGTGGGAAGTTCGGTTCAATACCGACTGCACAGTGTTCATCAAATGACACACAAACATCCGCAAGTAATTGCGCTGATTGTAAGAAGTTTGCTGCCATTACAGGTTTGAACACGTTCAATTGGAAATGACCTTGTGTACCCGCAAATGAAATTGTTGTGTCATTACCTAACACTTGCGCGCATACCATTGTCATCGCTTCACATTGAGTAGGGTTTACTTTACCAGGCATAATTGATGAACCTGGTTCATTTTCAGGAATTAAAATTTCACCGATACCAGAACGTGGGCCTGAAGCTAATAAACGAATGTCGTTTGCAATTTTGTATAAAGACACCGCTAATTGTTTTAATGCACCGTGAGTTTCTACAACTGCATCGTGTGTTGCTAAAGCTTCAAATTTGTTTTCTGCTGTCACAAACGGTAAACCTGTGAATTTTGCAATGTAATCCGCAACTTTCACATCATAATCTTTCGGGGTATTTAAACCAGTACCCACTGCTGTACCACCTAATGCTAATTGTGCAAGGTGTGGAAGGGTGTTTTTCAATGCTCGTAAACCAAAGTCTAATTGCGCTGCATAAGCCGAGAACTCTTGACCTAATGTTAGTGGGGTTGCATCCATTAAGTGAGTACGACCGATTTTTACTACATCTTTAAAGGCTTCTGCTTTTTGCGCTAAGGTTTTTTGTAAACGTTCAACACAAGGAATGGTCACTTCAACCACTTTTTTATAAGCAGCGATGTGCATTGCAGTTGGGTAAGTATCGTTTGAAGATTGAGATTTGTTTACGTCGTCGTTTGGATGGATAATGGATTTTTCACCGAGTTTACCGCCATTTAACACGTGAGCACGGTTTGAAATCACTTCGTTGAGGTTCATATTGGATTGTGTGCCTGAACCAGTTTGCCAAATAACAAGTGGGAATTGATCATCTAATTTATTCGCTAAAATTTCATCACAAGCTTGTGCAATTAAATCACGTTTCTCAACAGGTAATACGCCTAAATCGTGGTTAGCATAAGCTGCTGCTTTTTTCAGATAACCAAAGGCTTCGATAATTTCTTTTGGCATAGAGGCTTCAGGGCCAATTTTGAAGTTATTACGAGAGCGTTCAGTTTGCGCAGCCCAATATTTATCTGCTGGAACTTGCACTTCACCCATTGTGTCTTTTTCGATACGAAATGTCATAGTGATTACCTCTTTTTGAAAAAATATATGAAAATAATAGCGAAATTCTAACACTTGCGAGTTAGTTGTGGAATCAATCAACCGTAGCAAAACGTAGTTTTGTGACTTAGATCATAAAGTGCGGTCGGTTTTCTAAAAATTTTGCAAAAAGTGAAAAGAAAATCCCCAAACGGGTAATTATCATTTTATCTTCTGCTACTTTTTCGATAAAATCTTCAAGTTATACCTTAAGTCAGGATTTATGCTATCAATGTCTAAAAATGCCCAGTTTTATTTATTAAGTGAGCAATCCCAAGTTGAGAAAATGGCTTGCGATTTAGCAGCTTCAGCTTGGCGCTTGGGTAAGCGAGTATTAATCGCTTGCGAAACCGAACAACAAGCGCTTGATCTTGATGAAGCACTTTGGGCAAGAGATGCAGAGGAATTTGTTCCACACAATTTATCTGGCGAAGTGACAACCTACGCCACGCCAATTGAAATTAGTTGGAAAGGCAAACGTAACGCACAACGTCGTGACTTATTAATCAATTTACAAACTGAAATCCCTGATTATGTCAGCAGTTTCAATCAAGTGATTGATTTTGTACCCGTGGAAGAAAATCTGAAAGTGTTAGCTCGCGAGCGTTATAAGCAGTTAAGACAGCTTGGCTGGCAACTATCAACAGAGCAAACCAAATAAGGGGAAATGATGAAATTAGCCGAAGCCTTAATGGAACGTGCAGATGCCCAACGTCGCTTGGCGCAACTCAATCAACGTTTACAACAAAATGCGAAATACCAAGAGGGTGAAAAGCCCGCTGAACATCCTGCTGATTTGTTGGTGGAATATCAAGATACTGCTGAGCAATTAGAAAAGTTAGTGGTGCAAATTAACCAAGCCAATAACCAAATTTCATTAACGAACGGAATGAAAATGGTCGAAGCGTTAGCGAAACGCGATCGCTTAAAAGACGAACATTCTACTTTAATTAAATTAGCGGAAGCCGCATTGCCAGAACAAGATCGTTATAGCCGCAGTGAAATTAAAATGTTGTCAGCAGTGAATATCAAAGAGATCCGCAAAAAAGCAGATCAAGTGGCAAAAGCACATCGTGAACTGGATATTTTAATTCAGCAAGCAAATTGGCAATACGACTTGTAAAAGTGCGGTCAATTTTTAGGTATTTTTATTCAGAGGCGAACACAAAAAACACACTTATGGGAACGAAGAGCCGTTCATTTTTCTGAACAACTTCTGCTCCGTACAAGTGATAGTGTACAAAAACATTGTACTGTGACTACCCTGTGTTGATCTGAATAAAAATGGGTGGGATAGGGGATTTAATCCGATAAACATAAAGAGGAAAACATAATGAGTAAAATTACATTAGCAGGCACACCAATCGAAGTTTCAGGCACATTTCCACAAGTAGGCGATGTGGTTGCAGATTTCACAACAGTGAGTGCGAAATTAGAAGACACCACTTTAGCAAGCTTTGCCGGCAAACGTAAAATTTTAAATATTTTCCCAAGTATTGATACTGGCGTATGTGCAACTTCAGTACGCAAATTCAATGAGCAAGCGGCAAACTTAAACAATACGGTTGTATTATGCGTTTCGGCAGATTTACCATTTGCACAAGCACGTTTCTGTGGTGCAGAAGGTCTTGAAAATGTATTCACTGTATCCACTTTCCGCAATAAAGATGTACACAAACATTTAGGTGTGGATATTGCTGAAGGTCCATTAGCAGGGTTAACCGCACGTGCAGTTATCGTGTTAGATGAAAATAACTGCGTATTACACAGCGAGTTAGTACCTGAAATCAAACAAGAACCAAATTACGAAGCAGCGTTGGCAGTACTTTAATTTTTATTTCTCCTTAGAAATCAAAGCGACACTGATTGTCGCTTTGACTGTTTATACTTTGATGTGGATTTTTTCGAGTTTATTAAACCATCTTTTTTAATACTCTCGATTATTAAAGCTAGTTGCTTGGATTTTATTCAATGTACAACCTGTACTAAGAGACTAAGCATTCAATCATTTATAAACACACGGGGATTAATTTATGTTATTAGGTGCTGCTATTGGCGATATCGCGGGTTCTCGTTTTGAACTTAAGAATTACAGAAAAACCGATTTTGATTTTATCACGGTGTTCTGCCGTTTTACGGATGATACCGTTTGTACCATTGCGGTTGCTGAATGGGCATTAACAAACTTTACCGCTGATCTTGTGCCTATAATGAAAAAATGGTGCAACAAATACCGAACTGCAGGCTATGGCGGTACATTTTCTCGCTGGATCAAGTTTAATGCAGACCCTAAACCTTATAACAGTTGGGGCAATGGTTCAGCAATGCGAGTATCCCCAGTAGCTTGGTTATGTAACGATATTGAAAGCATATTAGAATATGCTAAAAAATCGGCAGAAATTACGCATAATCATCCTGAAGGCATTAAAGGGGCACAAGCTACCGCCGCTGCAATTTATTTTGCAAGAATCGGTAAAACAAAATCCTTTATTAAAGACTTTATTGAACAAAATTTTCATTATAATTTGAATCAAACTTGCGATGAGATTCGCCCAACTTATCGGTTTGATGTAAGTTGCCAAGGTACTGTGCCACAGGCAATTGTTGCTTTCTTAGAAAGTAATGATTTCGAACACGCAATTCGACTTGCAGTATCATTAGGCGGTGATTCTGATACCTTAGCCGCAATTACGGGATCTATTGCTGAAGCATTTTATAAAGAGATTCCAGAGCAGATTAAATCGAAAGCTATTCAGCTTTTACCTAAAGAGTTTATAGATATTCTCTCTAGGGTTAAGAGTGTATAAATTACATTTTAAATAGAAAAGAGATAACAAATGACACAAAACTTCGAAATGGCAGATCGTTTTACGCCATCTGCAGTTGAACAAGCCCTGTATAAACACTGGGAAGAAAGCGGTTATTTTAAACCGTCTGAAGATACTTCAAAACCAAGCTATTCGATTGCGATTCCACCGCCGAACGTAACTGGTAGTCTACATATGGGGCACGCTTTCCAGCAAACATTGATGGATATTTTAATCCGTTTCAATCGTATGGAAGGGCATAACACATTATGGCAAACAGGTACTGACCACGCTGGTATCGCAACCCAAATGGTGGTGGAGCGTAAAATCGCTGCTGAAGAAGGTAAAACTCGTCACGATTATGGACGTGAAGCGTTCATTAATAAAATTTGGGATTGGAAAGCCTATTCTGGTGGCACAATCAGCCAACAAATGCGTCGTTTAGGTAATTCAATAGACTGGGATCGTGAACGTTTCACAATGGACGATGGTTTATCTGAAGCAGTAAAAGAAGTGTTTGTGCGTTTACACGAAGAAGGCTTAATTTATCGTGGTAAACGTTTAGTGAACTGGGATCCAAAATTACATACTGCGATTTCTGATCTTGAAGTGGAAAACAAAGAAAGCAAAGGGTCACTTTGGCATTTCCGTTATCCATTAGCGAATGGGGCGAAAACTGCTGATGGTAAAGATTATTTAGTGGTAGCGACAACACGTCCTGAAACAATGCTAGGCGATACTGCTGTGGCGGTTCACCCAGAAGATGAGCGTTATCAATCTCTTATTGGTAAAACCATTGTATTACCATTAGCAAATCGTGAAATTCCAATTATTGCAGATGATTATGTAGATCGTGAATTTGGAACGGGCGTAGTGAAAATTACACCAGCGCACGACTTCAACGACTATGAAGTGGGTAAACGTCACCAATTACCAATGGTAAACGTAATGACCTTAAACGCAGATATCCGTGCGGAAGCCGAGATCATTGGTTCAGACGGCAAAATTCTTGAAAATTACACCGCACTTATTCCAACCAAATATCAAGGGATGGAGCGTTTTGCGGCACGTAAACAAATCGTGGCAGATTTTGAAGAATTAGGTCTATTAGATGAAATCAAACCGCACGATTTGAAAGTGCCTTACGGCGATCGTGGTGGTGTGCCAATCGAACCAATGTTAACTGACCAATGGTATGTGAGCGTAAAACCGCTTGCAGAAGTGGCAGTGAAAGCGGTAGAAGATGGCGAAATCCAATTCGTACCAAAACAGTATGAAAACCTTTATTTTTCTTGGATGCGTGATATTCAAGATTGGTGTATTTCTCGCCAATTATGGTGGGGACACCGTATTCCAGCTTGGTATGATGAACAAGGCAATGTGTATGTTGCACGTGATGAAGCCGAAGTACGCCAAAAACATAACTTATCTGCTGATGTAGTATTAAAACAAGATGAAGACGTGTTGGATACTTGGTTTTCATCAGGTTTATGGACGTTCTCAACATTAGGTTGGCCAAAACAAACGCCTGATCTGAAAATGTTCCACTCAACAGATGTGTTGATCACGGGCTTTGATATCATTTTCTTCTGGGTGGCACGAATGATCATGTTCACAATGCATTTTGTGAAAGATGAAAACGGCAAACCACAAGTGCCATTCAAAACCGTGTATGTAACAGGTTTGATTCGTGATGAGCAGGGACAAAAAATGTCCAAGTCGAAAGGTAACGTAATCGATCCATTGGATATGATTGATGGTATTGATCTCGAAAGCCTGTTAGAAAAACGCACTGGCAATATGATGCAGCCACAATTAGCAGAAAAAATTGCGAAAGCGACAGTGAAAGCATTCCCTGAAGGTATTGCTGAACACGGTACCGATGCATTACGTTTCACATTAACTGCGTTAGCAACGAATGGTCGTGATATTAACTGGGATATGAAACGTTTAGAAGGTTACCGCAATTTCTGTAACAAGTTATGGAATGCTAGCCGTTTTGTATTGACCAATAATAAGCTAGATCTTAGCGAAGGTTCTGTGGAATATTCAGTGGCAGATCGTTGGATTCAGTCTGAATTTAACCGTACTGTAGAAACATTCCGCAACGCATTAACACAATTCCGTTTTGACTTATGTGCAACTGCGCTTTATGAATTTACGTGGGATCAATTCTGTGACTGGTATTTAGAATTGACTAAACCAGTGTTTGCTAACGGTAGTGCAGCACAAAAACGTGGTGCTAGCCAAACCTTGATCAATGTATTGGAAAAGTTATTGCGCTTAACACACCCTGTAATGCCATTTATCACTGAAGAAATTTGGCAAAAAGTGAAAGAATTTGCGGGCGTAAATGGTGATACCATTATGTTGCAATCTTTCCCACAATTTGAGCAAAGTACATTAGATTACCAAGCAGAAGCTGAAATTAACTGGATGAAAGAAGCGATTGTTGCGGTACGTAATATTCGTGCAGAAAACAACATTCCACCAAGTAAAGGCTTAGATTTATTATTACGTAATCTTTCAGATGCAGATCAAAACTCACTAGAAAACAACCGCACTTTAATTCAAGCAATGGCAAAATTGGATTCTATTCGTGTACTTTCTACGGATGAAGAAGCGCCACTTTCAGTCGTGAAATTGGTGAACAACGCTGAATTACTTGTACCAATGGCTGGTTTTATTAATAAAGAAACAGAACTTGCTCGTTTAAATAAAGAGATTGAAAAATACAACGGCGAAATCCAACGTATTGAAAACAAACTCTCTAACGAAGCATTCGTTGCCAAAGCCCCACCAGCCGTGATCGAAAAAGAACGTGCCAAAATGGCGGAATACGCTGAAGGGTTAACTAAACTCAAACAGCAGTATCAAGCGATTGAAAATCTATAATAGAAAAGAGCGGTCAAAATTGACCGCTTTTTTATGCCAATTTTTTCATTTGTTGGGTTAACCCTTCAAGAATTGGTGTGATTGTAGAATCGGGTAATCCAGTAATATTAATATCCTGAATCTTTGGGTAATCCAGCAATATTTCATGCAAAATCTCTTCCACGGTTTCTTTGGCGAGTCCTGCTAATTTTGCTGTAGCAAAAATATGTCGAAGCTGAATTTTATGCCAAAGATAATGTTTATTTTCACCATACCACGCCATTGCAAGTTTGATTTTTTGTTTTTGTAATCCACTAGGCTTTATCAATGGATAGGCTGAAATTACATCATAAAAAGGTGTCAGATGATATTTATTACCTTGTTCTAAGAAAATACTGAAGTTTTTGGCATGCCCGTCAATAGCACACAATAGCCAAAAAATAATCTGTGCCTTAAAAAAATGTTTGCGATCTAATTGTGGATTTGAAGAGCCTTTTAAAAGCTGCATGATCGACAAGATTCCCGCTCCACCATCATTTTCATATTTGCGTGCAGGGGCGATGTTTAGCGCTTGGCACATATCTTCTTGTGGTAGGCGGACTAACCATTCCTGATTTTTAGACCAGCGTCGATCAAATCGTTCTACACTCAATACTTTTATTTCGCCAAATTTGATAATTTCCGTAGAGGGAATGCTTAATCCTAATTTTTGCATAATTTGCAAACAGAACCATTCGTTTTCACAGCTCAGGCTTAAATCCATTTGACCTTGTCCAACAATCCCAATGGGCAGCTTAAAGATATGGCTGGTTGCTGTAGAATGTAAAGGGCGTTTCCATTGCCCCTGGTGATAAAGCAGTGCAGTTTTTTCTTGAGCTCCCGCTAATGAAATACGAAAATCCTCACTTTCTTCCATACCGAGTGGAAAAGTGTGGTAGTTTTTGAGCAAGTTTTCAATTTCATTATCTGTAAGTGGTTCAGCCTCGACTTGGCGGATAGGATGTGGCTGTGTGCTATAAAGTTGTAAGGCACCGATACAATCTTGCCCAATCGCAGAAAGTAAGTCAAAAGGGGATTTTGTTGTCGTTTGGAAACGTTGTTGAATTCGTGCGCGAATTTGCTCATTATCAGGCAATAAATTATCAAAGAAATTATAAACAACATCCCCTTTATAGACTTTTTGTGATAAAGGTAGTGAAAGCGAAATAGCACGTGCACGTGGTGAATCAAACCAGTTTTCAAAATATTGAAATTCTGTAGCACCACTGCGGAGTTTCCGCCATTCGCCAACTCTGATACCGTTCATCGCAACAGTTAATTTATCCATTGTGATCACCAAATTTCATCGTCTTGATAATGATTTTTTGTTTCTTCAACTAATAGATTTGTATTACGAGGTTGAATAACCAGCTCTAGCTCAAGACCTGATAGAATTTTAAACAAGGTGTCTAATTTTGTACTTTCTGGATTGTTCTCAAATACAGAAATGGTTGCTTGTTTTGTACCCGCTAATTTTGCTACATCGGTTTGTGATAAATTTTGCTGATAACGGAATTCACGGATAATGTGAGCAAGCATTTTAGCTGTTGTTGCAGTCATGATTCTTCCTTATACTCTAAATAGGATAAAATCAAATTTATACCCTTTGTAGGATAAAGTCAAATTTATGTCCTTTACGGGATAAATAAAAAGAGCGGAAAATTTTGAACGCTCTTTTAGTTTTGTTGCTTTGTTCAATGTTTATAGTGGTATTAAATTGATGGGCGGTAGCGAATTAAGCCTTCTTGCTGGGTGGTTGCAATTAAACGCCCTTGGGTATCGAAAATCTGTCCACGAGCTAACCCACGAGCGCCAGATGCATTATTGCTTTCAATTGCATAAAGTAGCCAATCATTAATATCAAAAGTGCGGTGGAACCAAATTGAATGGTCAATAGTTGCAACTTTCATTCCTGCTTGTAAGAAACCTTTTTCGTGAGGATGAAGTGCAGTCAATAAACAATGAAAATCTGAAAAGTAAGCTAGTAAGCATTGCTGAATTTTTTGATCTAGCGGTGCTTGCCCATTAGATTTTACCCAAGCAAATTGTTCTGCTGGTAATTTTTTACCTTGGAAAGGGTTATTAATATATTTTGCGCGAATATCAAAAGGGCGCTCTGCGGTAAATTTTGTGCGTACGGGTTCAGGCAACAATGAAGCGAGTTTTTGAATTGTGTCGCTTTCTGAAATGAGTTGCTCTGGTGAGGAAACTTCAGGCATCGTGCTTTGGTGCTCAAAACCTTGTTCTTCTTTTTGGAAGGACGCGGTGATGTGGCAAATTGGCTCATTATGTTGAATTGCTTTGACACGATATGCACTAAAACTGCGCCCTTCTCGTAGCGTTTCCACATCATAGATAATCGGGTGTTTGCTCTCGCCAGGGGATAAAAAATAAGCGTGGCAAGAATGTAAAATACGATCTTGTGGTGCCACTTGAATTGCCGCAGAAAGTGCTTGTGCAACGACTTGTCCGCCAAAGACTTGCGGTAAGCCAAGATCTTCACTATTACCACGAAATAAGAAGTCATCAAGACGCTCTAATTTGAGTAACTCAATCAGATTATTTAATGCATTTGACATCATTCATTCCTCATATAAACAGCAACATTGGGAATTCTTCCTTAATATTCCGAATGTTATAAAAAGTAAGCAAATCCACGAAATTTAACAATCAACGTTTGCAAAATAGGGGCGCTTATAGCATAATAGCGCACCTAATCAAGCATATTTTGCTCTGGTTAGCCTCAATGGAAACCTTCTCGGTTCCTCGCAATGGTGTCTGGTTTACCCGGTCAGGTTCGGAAGAAAGCAGCCAAAGTCAGAATTTCCGTGTGCCGAGATCAAGCTGGGGAGGTTTCCACCCAACTTCTTATTAAATCCGCTCTGTCAGTTTCTTGAAATAACCCATTTCTTTATTGATTAATTCGTTGTAGTGACCTTGCTCGATAAGTTTTGCTTCATCAATTAAATACAACTGATCAAATTGGTCGATTAACGTTAAGCGGTGTGTCACCATTAATAGCGTTTTATTTTGTGCGTGAGCAAAAATCAGTTGGAGAATTTGGCGTTCAGTTTCACGATCTAAACCTTCAGTTGGCTCATCTAGCAATAAAATTGGCGCATCGCTTAGCAGTACACGAGCTAAGCCTAATCGGCGTTGTTCACCGCCTGAAAGCGGACGACCGCCATCTCCTAACCAACCATCTAAGCCTTCTTGCTCCAATAATTTTTCTAAGCCAACTTGTTTTAAAACTGTAATCATTTTTTCATCAGAAATTTCTACCGCACTTGCGATTTGTAAGTTCTGACGTAAGGAATCACTGAATACGTGAACACGTTGTGTTAAAAAGCACATTTGTTGGCGTAACGTAGCTTCGGAATATTGTTGAATTGGTTTTCCTGCTAACAAAAGTGCACCTTGTTGTGTATCATAATTACGTACAAGTAATTGTAATAATGTGGATTTACCACTACCGGTTTTACCTAAAATTGCGATTTTTTGCCCTTGTTGTATAGATAAACTGACATCATTTAATGCAAGATTTTCTCTTTCAGGATAGGTAAAAAATACATTTCTTACATCAATTAGCGCATCATCAGTTTGAGCAAATGGCTCATTTTGTGTGAATTGCACTAACGGAGGTTGGGTCATTATGTCATTTAGACGCTCGGCTGAGGCAATAACTTGTCCAATGTGCAAAAATGCGGCACCAATAGGCATTAAAATTTCAAAAGTAGAGAGCGCAGCAAAGGTAAATAAGGCAATAAATGCCGCTTTGTATACACCATCACCTAAATCCACATCAGCTACAAACCACAAGGTAAACGAAATAATCAAACCATTAACTAACAGTAAAATCGCACTTGAAAGCCCTGTTAAATTTGCTTCTTTCTGTTGGTAGGATTGCCATTCTTGTTCAATCTGATTGAGTGATTGCTTTGATTTATCTTCGGCATTGAACAACAGTAATTCAGCTTGTGCCTGAATAAATTCCACAAATTGGCTACGATAATTGGCGCGTAGTTGGGTGAGTTTTTCACCAAATTGTTTGCCGAGATAATAAAACAATGTTGGGATAATTAATAAAAAGATAAGTAGTGTGATACCAATGAAAAGTGCAATAGTTGGATTAATGAAACTTAATCCAAAAGTGATAAAGCCGATGACAACGATGGCGCTAATAAAGGGCGCAATCAGGCGTAGATATAAATTATCAAGGGTGTCTACATCTGCCACTAATCGATTTAACAAATCACTGTTACGGTAGCGATTAAGTACAGCAGGACTTAACGGAATAATACGGCTAAATACTTCTACACGTAGTTTTGCGAGCACACGGAATGTGGCGTCGTGAGTGACAATTTTTTCGATATAACGCACCGCAGTTCGTGAGATAGCTAATCCCCGCACCCCTGCTGAAGGGTAAAAGAAGTTGAATAATGTGCCAGCGCCAGCAATTGCGGTTGCAGCAAGGAACCACCCTGATAGTGTTAGCAATCCGATACTGGATGATAGCCCAACAATCATTAAAATCACGCCTAAAATTAACGGGAATTTGGCATACTTAAAAAGACGTAAAAACGGAAGCAGTGCGCGCATTAATTTAAGTCCTGTTTGCGTTGATTTAGTAATTCAGCAAAAAAGCCCTGATCTTTTAATTGCTCAAAATGACCTTTTTGGATGATTTCTCCTTGTTGCATCACAAGGATTTGATCGCATTGTTTGAGATCCTCAATACGGTGCGTAATCATTAAGGTTGTTTGATTTTGGCTCATCGTTTGCAAGGCGTTTAATACCAATTGTTCTGATTGTGCATCTAAGCTTGCGGTGGGTTCATCTAGCAATAACAATTTTCCACGACGTAATAAAGCCCTTGCGATGGCTAAACGCTGTGCTTGTCCCACAGAAATACCTAATCCCCCATCTTTAATTTCACTGTCTAAACCCAGTTTATCAGTAAATTCTTTCGCTTGCGCTTGAATAAGGGTTTGTTCAATTTGGTTATCATTGGCTTCAATATCGCCTAATAGTAAGTTTTCTTTAATCGTACCTTTGAGCAGTAGAGGGTTTTGTCCAACCCAAGCGATTTGTTTACGCCATTGATTAATAGTTAATTCTTTTAGTTCAATGTTATTAATAGTCAAACTACCTTCGTAGGACAAGAAACCCAGTAAGGCATTCATTAAAGAGGTTTTTCCCGCACCGCTTTGACCCACAAGAGCAGTATGGCTTTGTGCATTCAGCTGAAAGTTTAATGGTTTGGTTAGCGCTTTACCTTGTGGCGAGAAAATTACTAAATTTTTTGCTTGGATCTCTACCGCACTTTGTTCATTAATAGACTGACTTGCGTTTGATGAAAAGCTTTGGTGTTCTTTTTCTAAAAATTCCACAATCGCATCCGCTGCACCAATACCTGCAGCACGATCGTGGTAATAAGTGCCAAGATCACGCAACGGTTGGTAAAATTCAGGGGCAAGAATTAAGCAGAAAAAGCCAACAAATAAGGTAAGTTCAGTGCTGTAATCACCAAAATTAATCTCGCCTAAATAGCTGAAACCAAAATATACCGCCATCAAAGCAATTGAAATTGAGGTGAAAAATTCTAATACCGCGGAAGATAAAAACGCCATTTTGAGCACATCCATTGTGGTTTCTCGGAATTCTTCAGTGCTTTGCTCAATATGTTTAGTTTGTTCCTCTGTGCGGTTGAAAAGGCGTAACGTTTCTAAACCTCTTAGGCGATCTAAAAATTGTGCACTGAGTTTGGCTAAGGTATCCATATGCTTTTGGCTGCTATCAGCAGCAGCGACACCCACCAAAATCATAAAAATAGGAATAAGTGGTGCGGTTATCATCAAGATCATTCCCGCAACCCAATTGATTGGGAAGATCGCAATGAGAATAACGACTGGAACAATGGCAGAAAGGGCTTGCTGTGGTAAATAGCGGGCATAGTAGTTTTGAAGGTTTTCCACTTGCTCCAGCATAATGCTTGCCCAGCTTCCCACTGGTATATTGCTCGTAACCGCGGGGCCGACTTGGTGAATTTTGTTGAGAATTTTTTGACGGATAATATTGCGTAAAATTAGACCGCACTTAAAACCGATAGACTCTCTTGCCCATAAAATCAATGCACGTAAAGCAAAGCCAACCACAAGAGCAATAAAATACGGTAATAGCTCAGCACGTGGCGTATTTTCCATAATTAGATGGTGCAAGATATGTGCGATAAAATAGGTATTTGCCACTAAGATCACAGAAGAAATTGAAGCCAGAATGATATTTAGGTGTAATAACCTTTTGATTGGTTTTTGTTCATTCCAAAGCCATTTTTGTAGATATTTTTGGCGAGTTTTTTCCATAATCTATGCACGCTAAGTCTTATAATCGAGAAATTTTATGAGGGGTTTATTGCCCCTCATTTTTATTTATATAGCTAAATGCTAAAAGTAACGCTTATTTTTGAGCATCTAAATAACGTTCAGCATCAAGTGCAGCCATACAGCCGGTGCCAGCAGAAGTGATCGCTTGACGATAGTTATGATCCATAACATCACCAGCAGCAAACACACCTTCAACAGACGTTGCGGTCGCATTGCCTTCTAACCCCGATTTCACAACAATATAGCCGTTATTTAATGTTAATTGATCTGCAAAAATGTCAGTGTTTGGTGCGTGACCGATGGCAATAAATACGCCATCTAAAGTGATTTCTTCCGTTTGTTCTGATTGCGTGTCTTTTAAGCGTACACCTGTTACGCCCATATTATCGCCAAGCACTTCATCTAAAGTGCGGTTCGTATGAAGGATAATTTTGCCTTCTTCCACTTTTTTCATTAAGCGATCAACTAAGATTTTTTCACTACGGAAGGTATCACGACGGTGGATAAGGTGAACTTCAGAAGCGATATTCGCTAAATAAAGCGCTTCTTCAACGGCAGTATTCCCACCGCCCACAACCGCAACGGGCTTGTTACGATAGAAGAAACCATCACAGGTTGCACACGCTGAAACACCACGGCCTTTGAATGCTTCTTCTGAAGGTAAGCCTAAATAACGTGCTGATGCACCTGTTGCAATAATTAACGCATCACAGCTGAAAGTTTGTACATCGCCGTATAACTTAAATGGACGCACAGACAAATCCACTTTGTTGATATGATCAAAAATAATTTCTGTTTCAAATTTTTCTGCGTGCTGCAGCATACGTTGCATTAACTCAGGACCTGTTGTATCTCCAAAATCGCCAGGCCAGTTTTCAATTTCAGTGGTTGTTGTTAATTGTCCACCTTGTTGTAAACCCGTCACTAAAACCGGATTTAAGTTTGCTCGTGCGGCATAAATCGCAGCGGTATAGCCAGCAGGGCCTGAACCTAAAATTAATAATTTACAGTGTTTAATATCGCTCATTTTTTATCCTTAATATCAAAAATTTGTTGTTATTATAGCTTGTTCAATTGGTGCAATCTATCCCTAATCCCGATTAATATAAAAGGGAATAGAGTAAACGGCGATATTTATTAGTAATCGGATCACTGTTTCCAATTGCAGAAAGAATTGACAAAAATTGTTGTTTCACTTCACCTTGTTCTGCATTGAGATCTTTTCTCAAAATATCAAATAATAAATTCAATGCTTCTTCATTTCGGTTAGCTTGATGCAATTGCAAGGCAAGTTTTAACGCAATTTCAGCACTTGGATGGCGAGCAAAATCCGCTTGTAACTGTTGAATTTCCGGGGTATCAGAGGCTTTTATCAATAGTTCGATTTGAGCTTGTAACCCTTGCCAGCGGCTATCACGATCTTGCAGAGGAATTTGTGTCAAAATCTCTTGTGCCGGTTCGACTTTTTTCATAGCAATATAGGTTTCAGCGTAGAGCAAGGCAATATCACTATTTTTCTTATTCGACAGTTCCCAGCCTTCTTTGAGTAAAGGCAATGCCACTTCGTAATTTTCTGCTTCCAGAAAATCCAATGCTTGCATAAATTTAACTTCTTCCTCTTTCGGTAAAATTAAGGCTAAACGTTGTTTTAAGCTTGCTTCATCAAGCACACCAGGAAATGCATCTAAGGCTTGCCCTTCTTTAAATAAATAAGTGGTTGGCAAGGCTTGAATACGGAATTGGGTAGCAAGCATTTTGTCTTTTTCACAATCTACTTTAGCCAGTAAAAATTGCCCTTGATGCTGTTCAGCGAAGCGTTCTAAAAGTGCGGTGAATTCTGCAGAAGTTTGGTGGCTTGGTGCATAGAAAGTGATAACAAGTGGAATTTGCTGTGAGCTTTGCAAAACTTCATTGAGGTTTTGTTCAGTCATATTGATGATATATTGCGACTGCATCATAAAAGTCCTTTTGTCTTGAATTGGTTTTTCAGCATTCTAGCAAAAAGGGGCAGAACATCATAGGCTATGCTGGATGGAGGATGAAATTATCGCTTAACTTCTTTTGGGGGTTTCTATATAATAATCTGCCTAGATTAAAGCAAGGATGTTGGTTTATGTTGGGGCGTTTTTTTCTTATTTGCATAATAAGCTTTTTTATATTTGGTTGTTTTTCTTTTCTTTTTTAACGGTGTTTATTAGTCCTGAAAAAAGCTTAGAATATGCGATATTTAGTACATTTATTCTTTATTATTTACTTTATGCAGTATCTGATAGATTATTCACGATTGTTATTGTTTTTATCTCTGTAACTCTATCTTTATATTATCCTATTTTTTTGTATTATGGTTCTCTAAATTCAGGAATTATTGCTGCCTTTTTAGAAACTAATCTTTCAGAATTTTTTGAATTTTTATCAAAGTTTTCATTTGCTGATTTTCTATTACCTATTTTATTTTGTCTTTCTGCCATCATTTTGATTCGGTTAAAGAAATATAATGTCATTTCAAGAAGCTATTCAGAAAAGAAGATTATTTATATTTTACTTTTCTTTGGTCTTTTATTTTCCCTTGTTTTTGAACCAACTAAATATTATTTAGAAGAGTCAGAAGAAGATGAACATCCTTGGACTCTTGCGAATAGTCCAATTAATGTTGTGTCATTTTATGCGAATGTTTATGAAAGTGTGTCTGGTTATTATATTGAAAAGGAAGAATTAGAATCTGCGTTTAAAAAGCCGAATCCTTGGCAAGTTGTTTCGTCGCAACCTAAATATCAAAATTATGTTTTGATTATAGGTGAAAGTGCACGTCGAGATTACTTTTCTACTTATGGATTTTCTTTACCTACTAGCCCATTTTTGGATAGTAGTTTGGGTTATATTAATACTGGTTATATCTCGGCAGCACCAGCCACGCACCATTCTCTACTTAAATCACTTTACTTTAGAAAATCTAAACAAACAGATTATAGCTATCATATCATTAATTTAGCGAAAAAAGCTGATATACAAACCTATTGGCTTTCTAATCAAGGCTGTATTGGTAAATATGACAGTAGTGCTAGCCGAATTGGTGCAAGTAGTGATTTTAATTTCTTTACGAAAAAAGGTGCTTTTAATACAGGAAATATTGATGATTTTACTTTGCTAGATGAATTTAAAGCTAGATTATCAGAAAGTAAGATTGCTAATAAAAAAGCACGTTTATTTGTTTTTCATTTAATGGGTTCTCATCAAAAATTTTGTTCAAGACTAAAAAAAGATGAGCATCTATTAGAATTTATTAATAAAGATATGTCTTGTTATGTGAATAGTATTTTAAAAACAGATAAATTAATAGAGAGTATTGTTTCCTTATTAAAAGAAAAGGATGAGGCTTATTCCTTAATCTATTTTTCTGATCATGGACTAAGTCATGTAAATAAAGATAATTTAGATAAACTTTCTTTAGATTATAGTGAAAAGCATCAATCTAATTATACCGTTCCTTTCTTTAAGCTATCGAGTGATGATACAAGAAGAGAAGTTGTCAATATTAAAAGAAGTGCGATGAATTTTATTTATGGCTTTAGCCAATGGTTAGGTATAGAAACAAAAGAATTATCTTCTGATTATGATTTTTTCTCTCAAAAGAATGATGAAAATATAAAGGTTTTTGATTTTCATAAAAATGTTGATTTTGATAGCCTGGAAGTTGATTCAATTCCGGTTTTTGAAAAGGGATTAATAAAACAATGAATAGTTTGTACTTAAATATTCTTAGAGTAGTATTTTTTATGTCAGGGTTTGCTGCGTTAGTTTATCAGATTGCTTGGCAAAGAATGCTATTTACTGCATTCGGAGTTGATTTAGAGTCTATTACTATCGTTATTGCGGTATTTATGGCTGGGCTCGGAGTCGGTGCTTATTGTGGCGGTAGATTAGCAGATAAATTTCCTAATAAAATTATTCTTATTTTTGCGCTAACAGAAATTGGTATTGGTTTATTTGGTTTTGTTAGTTCTGACTTAATTAGCTTTATTAAAGATACTTTCTTGCATTCAGATACGCTAGTTATTGCACTAGCTAACTTTGTTTTGTTATTATTTCCAACGTTTTTAATGGGAAGTACCTTGCCATTATTAACTCAATATTTGAATAACTATATTGATAATATAGGTAATAATATTGGTTGGCTGTACTTTGTAAATACTTTAGGTGCAGCGACGGCTTGCTTGATGACGGGATTTTATTTATTTAATCATTTCCAATTAGATGAAGTGATTTATATTGCAGCAGGTATTAATTTATTTGTTGCAATTACTATATTTATTATCTATGGAACAGAAAAGCATAAAAAGAATCTTAAACTTACCGATAAAGAAGAAGTACAACCTATCGAGATTACAGACTCTGGATTGGCGAAAAAAGCGATTTTATTGTCTTTTCTAGGCGGTTTTCTGAGTCTAGGGCTAGAGGTTATTTGGATTCGCCTATTTTCTCTTTATTCATCTTCAATTCCGCAAGCATTTGCTTTTATCTTAGCTTTATTTTTATTAGGTATCGCTTTTGGTGCCTTAATTGGAAAAGATGCATGTAAAAGAAAACAAGCTAATTTAAATTATATTGGCCGTATATTCTTACTTTCTACATTGTTTGATTGTATTGCAATTTTAGCGTTAATTTCTTATCCGAATCTGATTGTTTTTACACTTTCTGTATTATTAGTCGCTTTATGTCGAGGGATTATATTCCCAATTGTTCACCACTTAGGGTCTGAGAATAAAAAAACGGGTGCTGCAATTTCTAATGTTTATTTTGCTAATGTTTTAGGCTGTACACTTGCACCTATCTTTATCGGATTTTTCCTATTAGATGTTTTGAATACCTAGCAGGTTTATTTAGTAATTATTGCGATAAGTTTATTAATCGCATTTTTCTGTTTAACTTCAGTTTGGTTTAAAAGAATATCATTATTTTCTTTCTTGGTTATTTCTTCTATGATGTTATTACCAGAGAGAATGATTAATTCATTAGTTCAAAAGCCAGATCTTGTTTTAGAAAAACTAATTGAAAATAAACACGGTTTTATTCAAGTTTATAAAGATAAGAATGATGACCATCTCGTTTTTGGTAGTAATGTCTATGATGGAATGCTAAATATTGATATTGCTCACAATTCAAATGGTATTCATAGGGCATATTTATTGCCTGTTATCGCACCACAAGCTAAAAATATTTTAGTAATTGGGTTGAGTACAGGATCTTGGGTACGAGTTTTATCTTTAATGCCTAATGTAGAGTCAATTACTGTTATTGAACTGAATCCAGGCTATCCATCACTTGCAGAGAATTATTCAGCAATGGGGAAAGTGCTTGAAGATAAGCGTATTAAAATTATTACAGATGATGGTCGTCGATGGCTGGCAAAAAATCAGCAAGATAAGTTTGATTTTATTTTGATGAATACAACATTTTATTGGCGTAGTTATTCGACGAATCTGTTGAGCAGAGAATTTCTTGAGTTAACCAAATCACATTTGACAGAAGATGGGTTTGTTTATTTCAATACGACAGAATCTGTTGATGCATTGTTTACTGCTTCAAAACTATATCCCCATACTTATCAGTATGCGAATATGGCGTTAGGTTCCTTAAAACCTATATTAGCACTGGATGAACATAATATATCTGTTAACTTAAGCAAATTAAAGTGGCGTGATACTACATTTGATTCTGAAGAATATTTAAAGTTGGGAACAAAAGTCTTGTTAAATACGCCGTTGGTTGCTTATACAGAAAATAGTCAGTTTAAACTACCACGTAAACCAGAGCTGATTACAGATAAAAATATGATTACAGAATATAAATACGGTATATTTTCAAAATAAAATGAGAATATGTTAAAGCAAAAAAGGATTGAATCAATATATTGATTCAATCCTTTTTCTTTTTTATAAATAGTTTTTTCGTGTTAATTAGAGTAAAACACTACCAACAACCGCTAATGCGAACCCAACTAGACCAATTAAAGTTTCCATTACGGTCCAGGTTTTTAATGTGGTTTTTTCATCCATTTCTAAGAAACGGCTAACGAGCCAGAAGCCTGAGTCGTTTACGTGGGAAAGTGCGGTTGCGCCAGAGGCAATTGCAATGACGATGAAACAGAGATCAAATTGGCTTAGACCTGTGGTAGCAGCAACGGTTGGAGCGATAAGAGCAGAAGTGGTTGTTAATGCCACAGTAGCAGAACCTTGAGCCACCCTTAATGCAAGGGCGATAATGAATGCCGCTACAATTACTGGCAATCCAGTGTCAGATAAGGCATTGGCTAGCACATCACCGATACCACTTGCACGTAACACACCACCAAACATACCGCCTGCACCAGTCACTAACACAATGGCGCAAATTGGACCGAGTGCGTTATCGCAAATTTTCTCAATTTGTTCATAACTGCGTTGTTCTTTGAGCAATAAAATAGCAGCTATTAAGGTGATAAGTAATGCTATAGGTGTTTTGCCTAATAAACGTAGGCTTTCAACCCAAGTGCTTGAGCCATCAATGACTTTGGTAACACTTAAGGTATTTAGTCCAGTATCAAATAAGATTAAACAAATAGGCAGGAGCAAAATAAACATCACTTTGCCAAAACTTGGAGGATTGATAACTGCAGTTTGATTGATTGCATTGCTACTTAAAAATGCTTTTGGTAATTCCAGCTTAATTTTCTTACCTGAATACAATCCAAATAAATAAGAAGCGACATACCACGTTGGAATTGCACAAATCAGACCAACAATCACCAATAGCCCCATATTCACACCGAGTAGGTCACCAGAGGCAACAGGGCCAGGATGCGGTGGTAAAAAGGCGTGCATTACGGCAAACGCACCAGCAGAAGGAAGTGCATAACGTAAGGTTGAGCCTCCAAATTGTTTTGCTACACTAAAGATGATTGGCAACATCACTACTAAGCCTGCGTCAAAGAAGATTGGGAAACCAAATAGCAGTGAAGCAATACCTAGTGCAAAAGGTGCTTTCTTTTCTCCAAATTTGTTGATTAAGGTATCGGCTAGCACTTTAGCGCCACCTGTAATTTCCAATAATCGGCCAATCATTGCCCCTAATCCTACTAATAATGCGACGGCAGCAAGGGTATTACCGAAACCACTTAATAAGGTCGGTAAGATTTTATTGATGGGAATGCCTGTGGCAAATGCGGTTAATAAGCTGACAATAATCAGAGCAACAAATGCGTGCACTCTGAATTTCATAATTAATACGAGCAGAAGCAAAACAGCTGCAATCATAATGAAAATTAACATAGAAAACCTCCTTTAGTTGGGTTGTTACTGGTAACATACTTTTGTGTTGGATGAGGGTAAAGGGGATTTGCTAAGTAATTTTGTAATTTGTGATCTGCTTCAAGAAATAATGGCATATTTTTTCGTTTGGAAAAAAATATTGATGAACGGTTATTGAAAATATGTGACTTTGTTCACAAAAATAAATGTTACCAGTAACTTTTTTAAAAAAGTGAGGTATGGTGATAAGACATACTTGAGGAGGGTTGAGATATGTCAGAAAAAAAAGGTAAAAGTTTTATTCTAATGGGGGTGTCGAGCACAGGCAAAACTACTGTGGGGACAGCTGTTGCCCAACGTTTAGGCATAAAATTAATTGATGGTGACGATTTACACCCAAGAGCAAACATCATCAAAATGGCACAGGGCAATCCGCTGAATGATGAAGATCGTGCTCCTTGGTTAGAGCGAATTCGTGATGCTGCATTTAGCTTGGAACAAAAAAGCGAAGTGGGGATTATCGTTTGTTCAGCATTGAAGAAAAAATATCGTGACATGATCCGTGATGGTAATGATGTAAATTTCATTTTTTTACACGGACCATTTGAACTGGTCTTGGAAAGAATGAAACAGCGCAAAGGGCATTATATGAAGGTGGAAATGCTAAAAAGTCAGTTTGATACCTTAGAAGTGCCACAAGAGGATGAGAAGGATGTGATCCCAATCAGCATTGATGGCACTTTTGATGAGGTTGTTGAGCGTTGTGTGGTGGCATTGAAACCGCATTTATAAAAATCCTCAAAAACGATCCCACTTTATTTTATGATCGTAAAGTGCGGTCGTTTTTTATCGAATTTTTTAAATACTTTCACCAAGATGGATTTGATAACCTAAATTGATAATCGTATTTTGTGGTGCTTGACCGTTTAATCGATTTAATAATTCTTGTGCGGCAACACGTCCCATTTCTAAGCGTGGCGTGATAACCGTAGCCAGTTGTGGTGTCATTGCTTGACCGACGTTGTGCCCGTGGAAACCTGCCACTGCTATTTGAGTTGGCACTTCAATATTTAAGCGTTGGCATTCAAAAATTGCCCCAATCGCTAAGTCATCATTCGTACAAAAAATCCCGTCTAAATTTGGAATATCTTGCAAGGCTTGATGTAATTGTTGGGCGCCCAAACTAAAAGAAGACGGCTCTTGTGTGACTAAACTATGCTGTTTTAAACCATATTTACGCATCGCTTGTTCGTATCCCTGCATTTTTAATTGCGTGCGTTTATCCATTCGGGCTGAAAAATAAACAATATGTTTGCGTCCACGCTTGATCATCGTTTCTACCATCGCTTGTGCTGCCATAATGTTATTGAACCCGACAGCCTGATGAGCGCCAATCTCGCTACATTCCATAATTTCTATCACGGGAATATTCGCCACTTCTAACATTTTTAACGTGCGTGGACTATGCTGGCTTTCAGATAAAATTAACCCATCAACATTATAAGAGAGGAGGCTTTCAATACGTTGTTCTTCTTTTTGTTCGCTATAACCATAATGCGCAAGCATTGTTTGATAGCCTGCTTCATCGGTAATTTGTTCGATGCCTTTTATTACATCAGCGAAAACGTGGTTAGTCAATGAGGGCACTAATACCCCAATTGCTCGGCTTTTAGCATTCGATAAAATATCTGGTGCTCGATTGGGAATATACCCAAATTGCTCGATTGCAGTGGCAATCTTTTGCTGAGTGTCAGGTGCGACAGTATTAGGATTACGTAAATAACGACTAATGGTCATTTTAGTAATACCGAGATGATTGGCGATGTCTTGTAGGGTAGGGCGTTTGCGCTTTTCCATTGCGTTCTCAATTTCTTTTTTCTATGACAAGCGTATAATGGGGCAACATTATTGGTTAGGAGATCCGAAAATGCAAGCCAAAACTGAACAAAATCTTACCGCACTTGAACACGAAATGAACCAAACAATTGCGAGTACAGTACGATTGACACAATACAGCCACGGTGCTGGTTGTGGTTGTAAAATTTCACCAAAAGTACTTGAGCAAATTTTGCATTCTGAAATGGAAAAATGGGTTGATCCAAATTTATTGGTTGGCAATGAAACCAAAGATGATGCGGCTGTTTATGATATTGGCAACGGTATTGGTATTATTAGCACAACTGATTTTTTTATGCCGATTGTAGATGACCCTTTTGATTTTGGTCGAATTGCGGCAACCAATGCCATCAGTGATATTTTTGCAATGGGCGGTAAACCAATTATGGCGATTGCAATTTTAGGGTTTCCAATAAAATTACTTCCACCTGAAGTCGCACAACGAATTGTAGATGGTGGTCGATTTGCTTGCAAACAAGCGGGCATAGCATTAGCGGGTGGTCATTCCATTGATGCGCCAGAACCGATTTTTGGTCTAGCTGTAACAGGTGTGATTAACACAGAAAAAGTGAAGAAAAATGCTTCGGCACAGGCTGGTTGTAAATTATTTTTAACCAAGCCACTTGGTATTGGCGTGTTAACAACCGCAGAGAAAAAAGGCAAATTAAAAACAAAACATAAAGGTTTAGCCACCGAAACAATGTGCAAAATGAACAGCATTGGTAGCCAGTTTGCTGAATTGGACGGCGTGACCGCCATGACTGATGTGACCGGCTTTGGTTTGCTTGGGCATTTGATCGAAATTTGTGAGGGTTCAAATCTCACAGCTGAAGTAGATTTTGCTAAAATTGAAATGTTAGATGATGTGCCGAACTATATTGAAAAAGGTTGTATTCCTGGCGGTACAGATCGAAACTTTGAGAGTTATGGACATAAAGTGAGCGAAATGACAGCATTTCAAAAAGCGGTTTTATGTGATCCTCAAACTTCAGGTGGTTTACTAATCGCAGTGCAACCTAATGCCGAGCAAGAAGTCAAAAATATTGCCCAACAACAAGGCATTCATTTAATTGAAGTTGGTCATTTATTGACAAGCACTGAGGAAAGTGCGGTTAAAGTTCGTGTAATTTAATAATAGGTGTAATTTCACAATAACAGAAAAGGCGGAAGATTTTCCGCCTTGTTTTTTATAATTTATTTAAAATTAAGTTTGCCATCATTTCAATATGCTGTGGCGAGGCATTGAGAGCAGTAATATAGCGATATGAAATACCGCCATTTTCCATAAAGATCTCTTTGTTTTCTTCTTCAATCTCTTCTAAAGTTTCTAAACAGTCAGCAGAAAAACCAGGGCAAATCACAACCATTTTTTGGATATTTTCGCTTGGCGCTTTTTCTAAAAACTTATCCGTATAGGGTTGCAGCCATTCCTCACGCCCAAAACGTGATTGGAAAGACAGGTTCCATTGATTTTCAGTTAGCCCTAAACGATCCACAACCGCAATCACCGTTTGGCGACAATGCTCACGATAATAGTCACCCATTGTTTCATAACGTAGCGGAATGCCGTGGAAAGAGAATAGTAGGAATTCATCATCTTTAAATTCTGCTTTAATTGAGTCAACTAAGGCTGAAATATAATCTTCATTAAGATGATAGGAATGAATAAAATCGAATGGCAATATATTGCGTTGTTCTTTCAATACATTCGCAAAAGCATCAAACACAGCCCCCGTGGTTGAGCTGCTGTATTGTGGGTAGAGCGGTAATACGACGATTTTTTCCACTTGTTGTTCCACAAGTTTTTCTACCGCACTTTGCATTGATGGATTGCCATAAGTCATCCCGATTTCAACGCAAATATTGTGATTTCTTTCATCAAAATATTGTTGTAATGCTTGTTGCTGTTGACGAGTGATATCTAATAATGGCGAACCTTGTTCTGTCCAAATGGAAGCATAATTTTTTGCAACACGTTTTGAGCGCAGTGGCAAAATCACGCATTTTAATAGTGGCCACCATTTATAACGGGGTAAATCCACCACTCTAGGGTCTGTTAAAAATTGCCAAAGGTAACGGGAAAGTGCTCTTGGCGTTGGGCTATCAGGGGTGCCCAAATTAACAAGGAGTACACCTATTTTTGTTTTATTCATAGTTAATCACTGAAAGAGTTAAACGAGAAATACAGCATAAGTTATCATTATTATCTTTAATTTGAATTTGCCAAACCTGTGTTTTACTACCTAGATGAACAGGCGTGGCACGAGCAGTAACATTCCCTTGTTTCACTGGACGTAAGTGGTTTGCATTAACTTCTAAACCAAAGATACCTTGGTTATCCTTTATACAACAAAAACCCGCCATAGAGCCAATAGTTTCTGCCAATGCTACTGAAAGCCCGCCGTGCAAAAAGCCCATTGGTTGTGTCGTGCGTTGATCCACAGGCATTGTTGCCTCAAGCCAATCATCACCTTGTGCGGTGAAGGAAATGCCTAAATGTGCAATGGCACAGTTAGCACTCATTGCATTCATTTGTTCAAGAGAATGATGTTTTTTCCAAATCATTTTATTTCAATAACGTGAGTAAAGCCTGTACTGGGTGTTTCGGTTGCCATTTTTCAAAACGTTTTACTTGGCTGCGACAAGAATAGCCCGTGGCAAGACAAAATTCAGGATTTTTCCCTGCCAGTTTTTTCGCCCAAGATAAGCCATAAATGGCTACCGACATATCAAAATGTTTTGTTTCGTGTCCAAATGTTCCCGCCATTCCGCAGCAACCTACATTTTCAACGCTTAGTTCTTGTTGGAATAATGCAAAAATTTGTTGCCACTCTTTTGCACTATTTGGTAGTGCAGTGGATTCCGTACAATGTGGGAATAAATACCATTGCTGTGGTGCAAAAGTGCGGTCTGTTTTTTCAATATTTTGTAGCGTTACTTTCAACGTGTCTAACTGTGTTTTCAACCATTCGTGAGAGGTTAGCACTTGGAAATCACCACGTTGTTCTTTTAATACTTCTTTATATTCATCACGGTAAGTCAATACGATAGCTGGATCAACGCCGACTAACGGTAAACCGAGTTCTGCCATTCGAGCTAAGAAGTCCACTTGATTTTTAGCCGTTTTTGCAAAGCGAGTGAGGAAACCTTTCACGTGCTGCGCTTTACCATTTGGCTTAAATGGTAACAATACTGGCCGATAGCCTAATTTTTGGGTCAACTCAACAAAATCAGCCACAATTTTTGCATCGTAATAAGACGTAAATGGATCTTGTACGATCAATAAAACTTTTTGTTTTTCTACCACACTTAGCTGTTCAAGTGCTTCTAAAGAATAACCTTGGTAACCAATCTCAACTAATTGTTGTTGCAATGAAGGCGAGGAAAGTAGTGGTAAATCGATCACGCCTAGCACTTTTTTCGTAACCGCTTGAGTGATTTTTGCCGCAGTAAAGAAATTAAAAAATTCAGGCTGTTTTGCCATTAAGGGTGCAATGTATTCCACATTAGAAATAACGTGATCTTTTAATGGACGTAAGTAGCGATTATGATAGAAATGTAAGAATTTCGAACGGAAATTCGGCACATCAATTTTAATCGGACATTGGCTTGCACAGGCTTTACAGGCAAGACAAGTATCCATTGCCGCTTTTACCTCGTGTGAAAAATCGTACTCACCGCGCCATTTTTGAACAGAATTGCGAACTTTATCTACAAGATCCGTTAATTTCGCTTGTTGTTGGCGGAAATCAAGTTGTTCTGGTGACACATTTTCGAGTGCTAATAAACGAAGCCATTCTCTGACCATTGCAGCACGACCTTTCGGTGAAAATAGACGATTTTTGCTGATTTTCATCGACGGACACATTGCGCTATGCACATCAAAGTTAAAGCAAAGCCCATTGCCGTTACAATTCATCGCTCCACTAAATTGATCTTTCATTTGAATTGGAATTTGACGATCGTTATCCGATCGCATTGGTGAAAGAATTGAATACAACTCATCTTTGCTGTGTAAAGGCGTACAAATTTTACCTGGATTTAAGCGGTTGTCTGGATCGAACAAGAATTTGATATAACGTAGCTCTTGCCATAATTCAGGAGTAAAGAATTTTTCACCATATTGTGAACGCATACCTTTGCCGTGTTCGCCCCAAATCAAACCACCATATTGGCGTGTCAGTTCGGCAACTTGATCGGAAATTTGTTTGAATAATGCCACTTGCTGTTTATCACATAAATCCAACGCAGGACGAACGTGTAATACGCCTGCATCAACGTGGCCGAACATTCCGTACTGTAAATTGTGTTGGTCTAATAACGCACGGAATTCCGCAATATAATCAGCGAGATTTTCTGGTGGGACACAGGTGTCTTCCACAAATGGGATAGGTTTTGCTGCACCTTTTGCATTTCCTAATAAGCCCACCGCTTTTTTACGCATTGCATAAATACGTTCAATGGATGGCAAATCGGAGCACACTTGATAGCCAATAATCGCATCTTGTTGATTGGCAATTTTTTCATCAAGCGCTTGGCAAAGTGCGGTTACTTGGCGTTGAATTTTGTGCTTATCGTTGCCTGCATATTCCACAATATTTAGCCCAAGGATTGGGTTGTCTTCATTTTCTGTCAATAATTCATTAACAGAATGCCAAATAATATCTTGCTTCGCTAAATTCAGTACGGTGGAGTCGATGGTTTCAACAGAAAGGGCATTCGCTTTTACCATAAAAGGGGCGTTGCGTAATGCTGCATCAAATGAACTGTACTTAATATTAATCAGTGTGCGATATTGTGGGATTGGCGTGAGGTCTAGTGTCGCTTCGCAAATAAACGCAAGTGAACCCTCTGAGCCCGTTAAAATGCGGGTTAAATTAAATTCGGACTCATCTTGATTAAACACGTTTTTGAGATCGTAACCTGTTAGAAAACGGTTCAGTTGTGGCAAGTCATTCAGGATAGCATCACGCTTTTCTTTGCAACGTTGAAAGATCTCTTTGTGTAAGTGTTGGCTGTGTTTCGTAAGTCCTTGCTGTTTAAGTGCGGTCAAAAAATCTTCAGTTTTAATTGCTTGTGTATCAATGAGCTCGCCGTTCACTAAAACTGTACGTAATCCCAAAACGTGATCAGAAGTTTTACCATATTGTAGCGAGCCTTGACCTGAAGCGTCGGTATTAATCATTCCACCGAGCGTTGCACGATTACTAGTTGAAAGTTCTGGTGAGAAAAAGAGCCCGTATGGCTTCAAAAATTGGTTTAATTGATCTTTTACCACTCCTGCTTGTACGCGCACCCAACGTTGTTCAACATTGAGTTCAAGGATTTGTGTCATATGGCGAGAAAGATCAACAATAATATTGTTATTGATCGATTGACCGTTTGTCCCTGTACCGCCGCCACGAGGTGTAAATGTGAGTGTTTTATACTCTTCTTTTTGAGCAAGTTTTGTCAGAATGACCACATCTGCGGTTGTTTTCGGGAACAGAATTGCTTGAGGGAGTTGTTGATAAACACTGTTATCAGTCGCAAGGCTTAATCGATCGGAATAGCGAGTTGCAATATCACCTGCAAAATGTTGTTTTTTTAACTCATTGATATAATTCAATACAAGGGACGAGATCTCGGGAATATTTTTCAAACGAGGTAGCATTTTAATCACTCTATCATTTTAATTTAATAAAAATAATGTGTATTTAAGGTCAATGTTGTGTAAGTGTTTTCATCTGAAAAATGAATTTAACAGCAGTTTAGCATAGATTAGCATAGACAAAGATCTTTTTAGTTGGAAAATTTTGAACTCATTTGAATTTTGTGGCGATAAATGAATTTGTTTGCTATTTGAACAGCGCTTGGAAAGCAAAGTGATGGAGTTAGAGCAAAGAAAATGGGTATTTTTAGCCTAAATGTCAAACAAAAATGTGAAAAAATTTGACCTTACCTTTTTAAGGTAGGATAATATTATAAATTAGATCTTCTCTTTGGAATAAGAAAGAGAAAATAATTTACATCAAAAATTAAATCAGTAAATTTATCTGGTTTATTGTAAAGGCGCTTACTATTAGGTTAAAAAGAGTTCACATTTAACTTAAAAGCGTTTAAGATGGAAAATAGAACACAAGTTTTGTGTTTCAAATTCCAGTGATTATACTGGGATTTGGTTTAATAAAGATGACTAAATGATAAGAGGATCATCCAAATGAAAAAAACTGCAATCGCATTAACTATCGCTGCACTAGCAGCAGCTACAGCAGCACAAGCAGCTCCACAAGCTAACACATTCTATGTGGGTACTAAAGCTGGTTGGGCTTCTTTCCACGATGGTTTAAACCAATTCGACTCAAAAACACAAGGTCACTACAAAGGTTTTGGTATCAACCGTAACTCAGTAACTTACGGTGTATTCGGTGGTTACCAAATCACTGATAACTTCGCTGTTGAGTTAGGTTATGACGATTTTGGTCGTGCAAAAGGTAATAAAGTCCTTCCAGATAGTTCTGTTAAAGCTAAAATGACTAACCACGGTGCTCATTTAAGCTTAAAAGCAAGCTATCCTGTAATTGAAAACTTAGATGTATATGCACGTGTTGGTGCTGCATTAATTCGTTCGGACTATCAATTCAAAGTTGATCTTCCAAGCCTTAAAAGTCCTTTGGAACGTTTTAAAAGTACAAACAAAAAACACAGCTTAAAAGTATCTCCTGTGTTTGCTGGTGGTATTGAGTATGCAATTCTTCCTGAATTAGCAGCTCGCGTAGAATACCAATGGGTTAAAGGTGTTGGTAAACTTAAAGCGGCAAATGGTGATCGTGTAGATTTCACTCCAAGCATTGGTTCTGTGAGCGCAGGTTTAACTTACCGTTTCGGTCAAGGTGCAGTAGTCGTTCCTGAAGTTGTAAGCAAAAAATTCACTTTAAACTCTGATGTGACTTTTGCTTTCGATAAAGCTAACTTAAAACCTGAAGCACAAGGCGTTTTAGACGGTATTTACGGTGAAATCGCTCAATTACAATCTGCTTCAGTAGCAGTTGCTGGTTACACTGACCGTTTAGGTTCTGATGCTTACAACTTAAAATTATCACAACGTCGTGCAGATACAGTAGCTAACTACTTAGTATCTAAAGGTGTTGCTCCACAAGCAATCAGCGCAACTGGTATGGGTGAAGCTAGCCCAGTAACTGGTAACAAATGTGACTCAGTTAAAGGTCGTAAAGCACTTATCGCTTGTTTAGCTGATGACCGTCGCGTTGAAATCTCTGTTAAAGGTAACAAATAATTTATTTGTTAATTTAATATGATTTTTGAAAGGCCTAAACGAACGTTTAGGCTTTTCTTTTATCTAATTAGTTTTCTGTTTATGAGGAACATCCTATGAAAAAGTGGATTGTATTTATTTTAGTGGCTATTGTGGCTGGTTTTACCTTAATGACAAGCTATAATGGTTTAGTGAAAGCAGAAGAAGAAATTGATTCTGTATGGGCGAATGTAGAATCTTCTTACCAACGCCGTGCAGACTTAATCCCAAATTTAGTTAATACAGTCAAAGGCCAAGCGGATTTTGAGAAAAGCACGTTAACGCAAGTGATTGAAGCACGTGCGAAAGCAACACAAACCAAAATTGATCCTGCAAATCTTACTGAAGAACAACTTGCACAATTCCAAAAAAATCAAAATGAAGTAGGCTCTGCTTTATCTCGTTTATTAGTGACTGTTGAGCAATATCCAGCATTGAAAGCGAACGAAGGCTTTATGAATTTACAAGCTCAGCTTGAAGGTACTGAAAATCGTATCAATGTTGCTCGTAATAAATTTAACGAAGCCGCACGTATTTATAACCAGAAAGTGCGTCAATTTCCAACTAAATTGGTAGCGATGTTATTTGGCTTTAAAGAAAAACCGTATTTCAAATCTGTAGAAGGTGCAGCAAATGCACCAGTGGTGAATTTTAATTAACAATTTTTAATTAAGAAGAATCAAATGGCTTTATTTTCAAAAATTCCAATTGATAAACAACAAGTTGAGAAAGCAATTTCTCAACTTGAGCAAAAAAGCTCGGCAGAATTGCGTGTTTATGTGGAAAGTAAAATGCCTAAACAAGCAAATTCAGGTGTAGAGCGTGCATTACAAATCTTTAATGAGCTAGGTATGCAAGAAACGGAAGCACATAATGGCGTTTTGATTTATGTGGCGTTCAAATCTCATCAATGCTCAATTATTGGTGATCACGGGATTCACCAGTATGTTGGTGAGCAATTTTGGCAACAGCAATGTGATGTAATGATAAGTCATTTTCGTCAAGGTAACTATACACAAGGTATTGTGACTGCAATTGAGAATACAGGAAAAGAGCTTGCTTTACACTTTCCTATTCAACCAAATGATAAGAATGAATTAGACAATGAGGTGATTATCAATGGTTAGATGGTTAAAAAGTGCGGTCATTTTTTTCTCTTTTTTCTTTACGCTATCGGCTTTTGCGGCGCAGTTTCCCCCTTCACCAAATCCATTTCAGTATGTTAATGATTACACCAACACATTATCGGCGAATGAGAAACAGGCATTAGAGCAAAAGTTAATTGCTTACGGTAAGGAAACCAGCTCACAGATTGCCGTGGTGATCATTCCTTCAACAGAAGAATATGAGATTTCGCAATACACATTTGAGCTAGGTGATAAATGGGGAATTGGCCGTAAGCAGTTGAATAATGGCGTACTTATGTTGATTGCTAAAGATGACCGCAAAATGTTCATCGGGGTTGGACAAGGTTTAGAGGGGGTATTACCTGATGCCTTTTTATCTCAACTTATTCGCAATCAAATCACACCTTATTTTAAACAAGGGCAATATGCACAAGGGATTAATAACGGCCTAAACTACATAATTGCAACCAGTAAAGGCGAGTTTGATCCTAACCAAGTTGCAGATGAAGACAGTTGGGAAGATTACATTCCTATTTTTATGGTGGTTGTATTCATCTTGTTTGTGGTATTAAGCGATTTACGTGCAACGCCTTACATTAGCCCAACAGGACATAATTCATCACGCAGAGGATCCGCATTCGGTCGCGGTAGTAGCTATCGTGGTGGCGGTGGTTTCGGTGGATTTGGTGGCGGTGGCGGATCTGGAGGTGGATTCGGCGGTGGCAGTTTTGGTGGCGGTGGTGCTGGCGGTAGCTGGTAAATAGTTGATTATCACAGTCGGGTTATTGGTCAGCTTTTTTCTCTGTGCTACAATACGGCCGTTTACTTACTTTCGAGGATAATTATGGAAACCTTAGATAAAATCAAAAAACAAATCAGTGAAAACCCTATTCTTATTTATATGAAAGGCTCACCAAAATTCCCATCTTGTGGCTTTTCTGCACGTGCAGTGGAAGCATTGATGCATTGTAAAGTGCCTTTTGGCTATGTTGATATTTTGCAACACCCAGATATCCGTGCTGAATTACCCGCATACGCAAACTGGCCAACATTCCCACAATTATGGGTGGAAGGTGAGTTAATCGGTGGTTGTGACATCATTTTAGAAATGTTCCAACAAGGTGAATTACAAACCTTATTAGCTGAAGTTGCAGCAAAACATCCACAAGAATAATATCTTAAAGCCCGCAAATTTGCGGGTTTTCTTTTCTCAATCGGCATCACAAACAAAGAATAACTTGTTATAATTCGTTGCCAGAATTAACCGCACTTTTAGAGAGTTTTATGTCCTTACAGTTTAATTCCGTCGCATTATTATTAGTTGTATTGATTTTGCTCGGCGTATTAAGTAATAACAGTTCAGTGACGATTTCCGCAGCGATTTTGTTATTAATGCAACAGACATTTTTATCGCAATATATTCCATTTATGGAAAAAAATGGTATCAACATTGGGATCATTATTTTAACTATTGGCGTATTAAGCCCAATTGTTTCGGGTAAAATTCAATTGCCAGATGTAAGCATTTTCTTAAATTGGCGAATGTGGTTAGCGGTTGCTGTTGGCTTACTTGTTGCTTGGCTTGGTGGCCGAGGTGTTGGCTTAATGGGAGCACAACCTGTATTATTAACGGGCTTGCTGATAGGTACGATTTTAGGCGTTGCCTTTGCTGGTGGTATTCCAGTTGGACCATTAATTGCAGCGGGCATTCTGTCGTTATTTTTAGGCAAATCATAAAGTGAAATGAGGAACAATCGATGAAAAATAAATGGTTATTTATCGCCGCATTAAGTGGATTTTTCTGTATCGCATTCGGTGCATTTGCTGCACACGGTTTAGAAAAAACACTGTCGCTACAAGCCTTGGCGTGGATTGAAACAGGTTTAAAATATCAAATGTTCCATACCGTTGCACTAATGGTACTTGCCGGGTTACAGTCTTATTTACGTCTTGATTGCGATAGATGTGTTTCTGTGATTGGTACGGCTTGGTCATTTGGCATTTTGCTTTTCAGCGGTAGCTTATATTTATTAGCATTAGGTGCAGGCAAAGCACTTGTGTGGGTAACGCCAATTGGTGGAACATTATTTTTAATTGGTTGGGCTGCATTGGCATATCGAAGTATTAAAAATTAAGTGGTATGAAGAAGTTTAAAAAAACGGAATTTAACCCATTACAAAAATCCCTATTATCAGAACTAAATGAGGTGATGAATGGGGATTATCGTCAGCTTTTGGCTCGAATTAAAGGCATTAGCAATATTAAAAATGAACAGGCTCAACAAGCAGTTGCCGCCGAAATTCAGCTACAAATCCAATTAGCAAAAGCACGTTTAGAACAGCGTAAAAGTGCGATCAAAAATATTGAATTTCCTGAAAACTTACCCGTAAGCCAGCGTAAAGACGAAATCCAAAAGCTGATTTCGCAACATCAAGTTGTGGTGATTGCGGGTGAAACGGGATCAGGAAAAACCACGCAGTTACCTAAAATGTGTTTGGAATTAGGCTTAGGGACAAAAGGCTTAATCGGTCATACGCAACCTCGCCGTATCGCAGCACGTTCTGTCGCAACTCGCATTGCAGAAGAGCTAAAAACAGAGCTAGGTGATGTTGTGGGTTATAAAGTCCGTTTTACAGATCAAATCAGTGAAAATACAATGGTCAAATTGATGACCGACGGTATTCTATTAGCTGAAATTCAAAATAATCGCTTTTTAAATCAATATGATACGTTAATTATTGATGAAGCCCACGAGCGTAGTTTAAATAACGATTTCATTCTTGGCTATTTAAAACAGCTTCTTCCAAAACGCCCTGATCTCAAGTTGATCATCACGTCTGCGACCATTGATGTAGAACGTTTCTCCAAACATTTTAATAACGCACCAATTATTGAAGTTTCGGGCAGAACTTACCCTGTGGA
Source organism: Bisgaard Taxon 46 (assembly GCA_049941595.1). Taxonomy (GTDB): domain Bacteria; phylum Pseudomonadota; class Gammaproteobacteria; order Enterobacterales; family Pasteurellaceae; genus Pasteurella. Next base: position 124,067 of record JBNFNA010000003.1, on the reverse strand, counting down.
AGTGCGTTATCGTCCTGTTGTTGAAAATGAAGAACAGGATCAATTGCAAGCCATTTTAGATGCAGTAGATGAGTTACAAGCAGAGGGACGTGGCGATATTCTGATCTTTATGAATGGTGAGCGTGAAATTCGTGACACTGCCGAAGCCTTGCAAAAACAGGATTTAAAACACACCGAAATTTTACCGCTCTTTGCGCGTTTATCGGCACAAGATCAGAATAAGATTTTTCATCCGTCAGGTTTAAACCGCATTGTGCTAGCGACAAACGTAGCAGAAACTTCGTTAACAGTGCCAGGCATTAAATATGTGATCGACCCAGGTACGGCACGTATTTCCCGTTATAGCTACCGCACGAAAGTACAACGCTTACCAATTGAACCGATTTCTCAAGCTTCGGCAAATCAGCGTAAAGGGCGTTGTGGACGTGTGAGCGAGGGGATTTGTATTCGTTTATATTCAGAGGACGATTTCAATAGCCGCCCTGAATTTACCGATCCTGAAATTTTACGCACTAATCTTGCCTCTGTTATTTTACAAATGACCGCACTTGGATTGGATGATATTGATGCATTCCCGTTTGTGGATGCGCCCGATAAACGCAATATTCAAGACGGTATCAAGCTATTAGAAGAATTAGAGGCTTTTCAGTTTGTCAAAACAAAATTTGGCGAAAAACGTCAATTAACCCAAGCAGGTAGACAATTAGCGCAGTTGCCTGTTGACCCTCGTTTGGCAAAAATGTTGTTGACCGCAGTCAAATTGAATTGTTTACACGAAGTGATGATTATTGTGTCGGCATTGTCGATTCAAGATCCGCGCGAGCGCCCACAGGAAAAACAACAATCAGCGGACGATAAACATCGCCGTTTTGCCGATAAAAAATCGGATTTCTTAGCATTCTTCAATTTATGGCAATTTATCCAAACGCAACAAAAAGAATTATCGAAAAACCAATTCCGCCGTTTATGTCAAAAGGATTATTTAAACTATTTAAGAGTTCGTGAATGGCAGGATATTTATCATCAAATTCGTCTTACTGTGCGTGAAATGGGGCTGCCGATAAATTCGCAGCCAGCAGAATATTCACAAATTCATACCGCACTTTTAAGTGGCTTGCTGTCGCATATTGGTATGAAAGAAAGCGAAAAACAGCAGTATTTAGGGGCTCGTAATGCGCACTTTGCGATTTTTCCGAACTCTGTTTTATTTAAGAAACAACCTAAATGGTGTATGGCTGCAGAATTGGTGGAAACCTCAAGACTTTGGGGGCGAATGGTGGCAGATATCGATCCTGAATGGATTGAACCTTTAGCCACACACTTGATTAAAAAATCTTATGCAGAGCCTCGTTGGTCAAAATCCAAAGGGGCTGTGATGGCAGACGAAAAAGTGAGTTTGTATGGTATGCCAATCGTGGCAAGTCGCCCAGTGAATTATGGTGCGATTGATCCACAAGTGAGCCGTGAAATATTTATTCAATCTGCGTTAGTTGAAGGGGATTGGTTCACGAAACATAAATTCTTCCACCAAAATCGACAATTGATTCGTGAAATTGAGGATTTAGAGCATAAAAGCCGTCGTCGTGACATTTTGGTCGATGAACGCACCTTGTTTGAGTTTTATGACCAACGCATTGGCACAGAAGTGGTTTCCCAACGCCATTTTGATAGTTGGTGGAAAAAAGTCAGCCAAAAAGATCCTGAGTTACTGAATTTTGAAAAAGCATTCTTAACGAAAGAAGATGCCGAACAAGTCAGCGAGTTGGATTTCCCTAATTTCTGGCATCAGGGCAATTTAAAATTCAAACTTACTTACCAATTTGAGCCAGGAACCGATGCTGACGGGGTAACAGTTCACATTCCTCTACCTTTGTTAAATCAAGTGGAAATGACTGGTTTTGACTGGCAAATTCCGGGTTTACGCAAGGAGTTGATTATTGCGTTAATCAAGTCGCTACCAAAATCTTTACGTCGTAATTTTGTGCCTGCGCCAAATTATGCAGAAGCCTTTTTAGGGCGAGCAAAACCATTGGAAAAACCACTTTTAGAAAGTCTGATTTATGAGCTTCGCCGAATGACTGGTGTGAGCGTTGAGCCTGAAAGTTGGCAGTTAGATCAGTTACCAAGCTATTTAAAAATGACGTTTCGTGTGATTGATGATAAAGGTAAAAAAATTGCTGAATCAATGGATTTAGATAGCCTTAAATTCCAATTAAAAGATCAGGTGCAGGAAAGCATTTCTGCAGTGGCAGATGATGGTATAGAGCAAAGTGGTATTCACGTTTGGAACTTCGACAGTTTGCCACAATGCTATGAGCAGAAAAAACGAGGCTTTACGGTGAAAGCTTTCCCTGCAATTGTCGATGAAAAAGAAGCAGTAGGGATTAAATTATTTGAAACGGAATTTGAGCAACAGGTCGCAATGCAACAAGGCTTGCGCCGTTTATTATTGCTCAACGTGCCTTCGCCAATTAAATATCTACACGAAAAACTGCCGAATAAATCGAAACTTGGTTTGTATTTCACTCCGTTTGGACGAGTATTGGACTTGATTGATGATTGTATCGCCTGTGCCGTAGATAAGCTGATTACTGATTTTGGTGGATTAGTTTGGAATGAAACGGATTTTGATAAATTGCGTGATTTTATTCGTGAAAATTTAAACGAAACCACGGTTGAAATTGCCAAACAAGTAGAACAAATTTTGACCTTGACTTATGAGCTTAACAAACGCTTAAAAGGCAAAATGGATTTCACAATGGCATTTGCGTTATCCGATATCAAAGCGCAACTCAGTAGCTTAATTTATCAAGGCTTTGTGCAAAAAACAGGGTATGCCCGTTTGAATGATTTACAACGTTATTTGCAAGGTATTGATAAACGGATTGATAAGCTATTACAAGATGTGAATCGCGATCGTGCAGCAATGTTAAGAGTGGAGCAAGTCAACCAAGCGTATCAGCAACTCCTTGCAAAACTGCCGAAATCCAAACCGCACTCGGATGAGGTGAAAGAAATTCCCTATATGATTGAGGAATTGCGGGTCAGTTTATTTGCTCAACAACTCGGCACAAAATACCCGATTTCAGATAAGCGGATTTTAAATACGATTAAAGAATTAGGGTAAGAGAAAAAATAAAAGGCAGAAGTTTCTGCCTGTTCATTTAATTATGTGCTTTTGAGTTAAGCAATAAAAAAGCCAGAATTCATTATTCTGGCTTTTCTTCAATCTTTGTTTCAATTTTGGTGGAGCTGGCGGGAGTTGAACCCGCGTCCGAAATTACTCTACCTTCAGCACTACACGTTTAGTCTCGTCTTTAATTTCATTTACCCACTGCGGACAGACACGCGATAGATAAACTAGCTTGATTCAATTTAACGTTTCGATCCACAAGCGGAGGCATCCACGCGATCTCGTTTGAATTTGACTCCTCTTGATCCCCGTCTTACGAGCGGAAGCTGGGGAGAGAAGGCTATGAGCAGGTTATTAAGCTGCTAAAGCGTATTGTTCGTCGTTTGCGACTATTTTTTTGCGGTTTGTTTACGAGGCCTACCGCACCTCGACGTGCACCTTGGGCTTCGCTAATCCCGTCGAATCCAGAATCAGCCCCAAAAAGTCGGCATAGTCTATCAAAAATACCCTAGGAATGAAAGACTTTAATGGAAAGTGCGGTGATATTTATCTGACTTTTAATATTGAACAGAGAGTTTGAAAGAGTAGGGGAAAATTCCCCTACTGATTTGAGATTAGTAGGATTAGTAAAGTGCTGCTAAGATCACTTGTTCTGGATCGATGCTAATCCAGATTTTTTCTTGTTGTTTGACATTTTCAGACTTGTTGAGGGTTGCACAGAACTCAACGGCTTCTTTTGAATTGTCGTGATTTAAGTTAAGGATAACTTCTTCCACATTGCCTTTGTCTGTGATTTCTTGCACCGTAACTGGGAAAACGTTAACTGCATTGTCAGTCGGTTGCTCTCGATGTACTTTGACCCAAGGCGCTTTGATCATCATCATTACTTCTTTACCCAAAACTAATTTTAAACGCACCGCACTTTTTTCGGTAATCGACACAGTCAATGGACTTGGGAAACCTTTAACCTGAATGTCCACAAAACAATGAATATTTTGATGATGTAATTTAACAATGTTACCAAAAAATTGATTTCGAGCACTACTTTGCAAGCTAAAACGAGAAGTGGCGAGTAATACGCTATCTAAAGGCAGGCTCTCATCTTGTAAAATATTAAACGCTTTTTGTTGCGTTTGTTCTAATAAATCATAGAGTTGTAATAAACGTTGAGCATAAACAGTGAGTTCTGTCCCGCCGCCATTTTTTCCCCCTACATTGCGTTCGAGTAGCGGTTTTGGACTAATTTCATTCATTGCAGCCAAATGATCCCAAGCACTTTTATAACTTACTTTAGCATTTTTTGCTGCTTGATTAATTGATCCGCATTGTTGAATTTCTTTTAACAAACGGATTCGTTTTGGATCAACAAATAATTGCTGCTGTAATTTTATTGTAAGCAAGATTTCATTTGTTAATGGCATCGTTTCTCCCAGTTTTATTGAATGATGATAATGATCATATTCTAAGTGAAATATAACTTTTTATATAGCATTTATTTGGCAAATCTCGTTCCTATCATAGAGAAATACGCAAGGTGGTTTAATAAAGCACAATAATGCAAAATGTTTTTAAAATGGACCGAACTTTCTCAAATAAAAGATTTTTTTTAGTAAAAATAATCTGAAGGGATAAGTTATTTATTTGATAAGAAATTGTATTTTTTGTTGCAAAAAAACGAATTCATGCTTAATCTTAGCAACTTGTTTTTTTATGTAAAAAAATAAGGAATAGAAAGTGGTTAGGAAAAGCTCAATCAAGTTAGTGGGTTGTTTGTTGCCGTTGAGCGCGAGTGGATTGTTGAATGCCACTCCTGTACAAACAGATATGCTTGATGAAATCGTGGTCAGTGCAGAGCAGCAGCGTTTGGCAGGCTCTGCTGTTGAGAATTACCAAGCGATTTCAAACAATATAGTTAAGAAGGAAAAATTACAAAAACAATCAGCAACCTTAGGTAATGCCTTAGCTGGTGAGTTAGGTGTGCATTCAAATCCATTCGGAGGGGGCGCGAGTGCGCCGATTATTCGTGGTCAAGAAGGTGTACGAGTAAAAATTTTACAAAATGGTTTAGATGTGGTGGATATGTCAGCGATTTCACCAGATCATGCAGTCGCTGCAGATACGTTATTGGCGGAGCAAGTGGAATTAGTGCGTGGTGCATCAACGTTACTTTATTCAACCGCTTCTGCAGCTGGAGTGGTAAATGTTGTGGATAAACGTATTCCCACAGCTGTGCCGGAAAAGGGTTATGAGGGAGAAATATTTAGCCGTTTTGATACGGCAAGCAAAGAAAGCACTGGCACAGCCGGTTTAACGTTTAAATTACATCCTAATGTGGCGCTTCGTTTAGAAGGTTTAAAACGTTATGCAACCCATTATCGAGTGTCACAATTTAGATCGGGTGATGAAACCATAAACTATTTGCCTGATAGTAATAACAAATCCCAAGTGGGAACAATTGGTTTATCTTGGATTAACGATCAATCCTATGTAGGCGTTGCTTATAGTGAAAGACTCGATCGTTATGGCTTGCCGGGACATAATCATAAATATGATAGATGTAAAAGCCATGTGGTTGATGAGGCAGCAAGACCAGAACTTGGTAAAGGGTATCTCACCCCTTATCCACACTTGGCAGACGATACAGATATTGTTTTTGCTCACTTAGATGGTTGTAATTCGAGTTTTGATAGTGATCCAACACATAGTCATGATCATCCTTTCGGGCATGATCACGATCACTCACATGGTGGCCCTTGGGTAAGATTGCATTCAAGACGTTTTGATTTACACGGACAAATTGATTCGCCGATGGCTTGGTTAGATAAAGTGAAAGCAAGTTTCTCTTATGCGGATTATATCCATTATGAATACCATTCCGGCCAAGCGGGTACAGATAAATTTGATACTGCGAGTTTTATTGAGAATGAACGTAAAAAAGCCGCGCTAAATCACGGTAAAGCAGCGGGTATTTATAAAAATAGTGGCTATAACGGTAAACTTGAGTTTTATCATAAACCGATTGCAGGATTAAGTGGGGTTTTTGGTGCGCAATATCACCAATATAAAACCGCGATTCTTGCGCCGTTAGGTTCAGGTATTAAGCATCAGCATCATTTAGTACCAAATACACAAAAACAACTTAGTCTTTTTGCAGTGGAAAATTATGCGGTAAATGATTTCATTTTTGAAGTTGGCGCTCGGTTTGATAAACAACAGATGCCGATTGAATACAACTATGAAGTATTAAAGAGCCATAAAAAACAAGGGGATCAAGAGCCTGATTTAACGCCACATAAAGAACGTGCTTTTTCTTATTTAGGTTCTGTGGAATGGTTGTTCCACCCGAATTATCGTTTGAGCTTAACTCTTTCTCGTAATGAACGTTTGCCTACACCAATGGAGCTTTATTATCACGGTCAGCATTTAGCCACTAACTCCTTTGAACATGGTAATAAAAATCTGCGTAAAGAAAGTTCCGACAATATTGAGATAGGGTTTGCGTATGAATCAGATAAATGGGATTACAAACTCAGCGTTTACCAAAATAAATTTAGAAACTACATTTATAACGAGGATCTTGCTCGCTATGGGAATGCCTTTTTACGCCGTTATACACAAGCTCGAGCGAAATTCCATGGAATTGAAGGGGAAATTAATTTCCGTCCAACACCAGAATATAAAATCACACTATTTGGTGATTATGTAAGAGGTCGCTTATTTGGTTTACCTGATCAATATGGGCAGCGTTTCTATAAACGTTTTGTTCATTATGATGATGAAGGATTGATGCAAGTAGGGCAAGAACAACAGCCTTATCGCATCGAGGTGATTAAACGTGGAGAACGTGATGCACCTCGTGTTCCACCTGCTCGCTTAGGGTTGAGATTTACGGGGAATGTGACGGAAAATTTATCTTTCTTCGCGGATTATACTTATGTGTTTTCTCAAAAGAAAACGGCGTCATCTTTGTCTGTAAAAGCACCTAAGCTTAAGTATGAATCTGATTTTATGGAGGAAGATGATGATGGTAATGAGAAAAATTTATTGCTTGAGGGAGTAGATTGGGAAAAATACAATAAGTTAGATACGGCATTTAATGAACTTGATGAAGATACTAAAGAACAGTTCAAAGAGAATGTCGCAATTATCCGCCTTTCTGAAGAAAATGAAAAATTACCTGCGAAGGTAGAAAAAATTCAAGAAGATCCAAGTAAAGGGCATCATGTTTTGAATGTTGGTTTGAATTATCAACGTACGGTTGGCAACTTGGATTACTCGCTGGGGTTTAGTGTGAATAATGTGTTAAATCAACGAGTTTATATTCACACTTCTTATTTACCTTATGTACCTCAAATGGGGCGTAACTATACGCTAAGTTTTGGCGTGAAATTCTAATCTAAAAAAGTGCGGTATTTTTACCGCACTTTTTGTTTTTTCTTTTTCTCACTCGTATTTCCCGTAAAGTTCATTTTTTATATAGCATTTACTTGTTAAAACATTGTATAATTTTTTATATAAAGTTCATTTCGTCATCAATCTATTTAATAGGGAAAATTATATGCTTAAATTAAAAATGATCGCGGCCTCACTTGCCACAGCGTGTTTAGCATTTTCTGTTTCAGCGGAAGCAAAAGTAACTGTATTTGCGGCTGCATCAATGACTAATGCATTAAACCAAATTGCAGAAGATTATAAAAAAGTCAAACCAGAACAAGAGCTCATTTTCTCGTTCGCTTCTTCTTCAACATTGGCAAAACAAATTGAACAAGGCGCACCTGCAGATATTTTTGTTTCAGCAAATAAAAAATGGATGAAGCACCTTTCTGATAACAGCTTAACCATTAAAGACACAGAAAAAGTTTTAGCGGGCAATGAGCTTGTGTTAATTGCACCAGAAGCCAGCAAATTAAAAGAGGTTGATGTGGCGAAAGGTGAATGGGTTGCGGAGTTGAAAGACAGCTTTTTATCAGTGGGTGATCCTGACCACGTGCCAGCAGGTCAATATGCGAAAGAAGCCTTAACCAACTTAAAATTATGGGATAAAGTGGAAGCTAAATTAGCACGTGGTAAAGATGTACGTGCAGCTCTTGCGTTAGTTGAACGCGCTGAAGCGCCGTTAGGCATCGTATATAGCACCGATGGTAAAGTGAGCAAAGGCGTGAAAATCGTAGGAGTCTTCCCAGCAGATACTTACAAAGCGGTGGAATATCCAGTAGCGTTGTTGAAAGATCGTGATAATGCAGAAACTCGTGAGTTCTTGAAATATTTAGAGTCAGCAGAAGCGAAGAAAGTGCTTGCAAGCTACGGTTTCTCTGTAAAATAAATCCCCTTATAATGAGAAAGGACGTCTGAATGGCGTCCTTATTCTTTTTATTACTGCAAAAGTGCGGTAAATTTTTACAAAATTTTCTCAAATAATGGAATAGCCTTTGTTGACTGAACTTTTTACTTCGATCGGCTTAAGTGCGATGGAAATTCAAGCGGTGAAGTTAAGCTTGAGTGTATCGCTAAATGCGATTTTATGGAGCTTGCCTGTTGCCATTTTAATGGCGTGGGTGTTGGCTCGAAAGAATTTTTATGGCAAATCTATCCTCAGTGGAATCATTCATTTACCTTTAGTTTTACCACCTGTTGTAATTGGTTATTTACTGTTAGTGGCAATAGGGCGCAACGGATTTATTGGTAAATATCTTTATAGCTGGTTTGGATTTTCTTTTGCTTTCAGTTGGAATGGTGCAGTACTTGCTGCTGCGGTGGTGGCTTTCCCTTTGGTGGTACGTGCAATTCGCCTTTCTTTAGAAAGCATTGATATGAAATTAGAACAAGCTGCACAAACCTTAGGCGCCTCTGCTTGGCGTGTATTTTTGACTATTACTTTACCGCTTTCCTTGCCGGGTATTTTGGCTGGCGTTGTTTTAGGCTTTGCACGTTCATTAGGTGAATTTGGTGCGACTATTGCCTTTGTATCCAATATCGCAGGCGAAACCCAGACCATTCCTTTGGCAATGTACACCTTCATTCAGACTCCGGGTGCAGAAGAGCAAGCTGCAAGATTGTGCGTACTCGCTATTATTCTTTCGTTGATTTCATTATTGTTGTCTGAATGGCTAGCAAAAAATATGCAGAAAAAATTGGGGCAGAGCAATGCTACAAATTAATGTGAAAAAGCAATTAGGCAATCTTGCCCTTGAAGCCAATCTACAAATTCCAGCACGCGGAGTGACCGCACTTTTTGGATTGTCGGGTTCTGGCAAATCGTCTTTGATTAATCTGGTGAGTGGATTAGTTCACCCCGATAAAGGTGCGATTTCATTAAATCAACGTGTCTTGGTGGACAAAGCAGCGAATATTTGTATTCCTGCTTATCAACGTCATATTGGTTATGTTTTCCAAGATGCGCGTTTATTCCCACATTACACCGTGAAAGGCAATTTATGCTATGGGGTGAAAGCGTTTGATCAAAATGAATTTGATTACATTGTATCTTTGCTTGGGATTGAACATTTACTCAAACGTTATCCAATCACTTTATCTGGTGGGGAAAAACAACGTGTGGCGATTGGGCGAGCGTTGTTGACCAAACCTGAAATTTTGTTGATGGATGAACCACTTTCAGCACTAGATTTGCCACGTAAACGAGAGTTAATGACTTATCTTGAAAAGCTGTCAAAAGAAATTGAAATTCCTATTTTATACGTGACACATAGTATTGATGAGCTTTTGCGGTTGGCTGAGAATGTGGTGTTGTTAGATGATGGAAAAGTACGTGCTTATGATTCCTTAGAGGCAATTTGGGAAAATCCATTATTTTTACCGTGGAAATTAGAAGACGAACAAAGTGCGGTGCTTTCTTTGCCTGTTTTAGAAAATAAAACGTCATATAAAATGACCGCACTTTCACTTGGTGAGTTGAGCCATCAACAAGTTTGGATCAAAGAACAGAATGTGAATGTCGGGGAGAAGGTCCGTATTTGTGTTAAAGGATCAGATGTTTCAGTTAGCTTAGCAATGCCACAAAAAACCAGTATTCGTAATATCTTAGAAGGGACGATCAGCAATATTGTCGTGCGAGAGAATAGAGTAGATGTTCAAATTGCGATTGCGGATAAACATCTTTGGGCAACCATCAGCAAATGGGCATTAGAGGATTTAGATTTGCAACTTGGGCAAACAGTTTTTGCCCAAGTGAAAGCGGTTTCTGTGGTGTAATCAGTCGAAAAAATTTAAAAAAACGACCGCACTTTAAAGGCGTTATAACACAATAGTTTTGTTTTTATAGACGAAGATGCGGTCGTGTAACGCTAAATCTAAGGCACGGCTTAATACCGTTTTTTCCACGTCACGTCCTGCACGCATCATTGCTTCTGCATTGTAGGTGTGGTCAACATTGATCACATTTTGCATAATGATCGGACCTTGGTCTAATTCATTATTAATAAAATGTGCGGTTGCACCAATAATTTTCACGCCACGCTCGTAAGCCTGATGATAAGGTTTAGCACCAATAAATGCTGGCAAGAACGAGTGGTGAATATTAATCACACGATTTGGATAACGTGCCACAAACTCAGGGTTTAAAACACGCATATATTTCGCTAACACAATGTAATCTGGCGCATATTCATCAATTTTTTCTGCCAATAATTTATCGTGTTCAACACGTGTTAAATTATCGTGGCTAATGCAATGGAATGGAATATCAAAACGTTCTACTAATGTTCTCAATGTATCGTGGTTTCCAATCACGGCAGCAATTTCAACATCTAATCCGCCGTAATAATTTTTCATTAAAATATCGCCGATACAGTGCGCTTCTTTGGTCACTAAAATAACAATGCGTTTGCGTTTTGTGCTAATTAAACGGCAATTTGTCCCTTCAGGAAGGCTATATTGTAAATCCGCTAAAAGCGTAGTTTCATTGAAAATGCCTTCTAACTCGGTTCGCATAAAGAAGTGTTTGGTTTCAAAATCCACAAACTCATTATTTTGAAGAATATTGAGCTGATGTTTATAACAAATATTGGTAATTTTGGCGATAAGTCCTTTGTCATCAGGACAATCAGTTAATAGAATTTTATTTTCGATCATAATAGTATGTGTAGCGGTATATCAGATAAATTAAAACCCATTAAAAAATGGGTTTTAATATGAACAGGGAAAATAATTAAATTTCAAATGAAGCTAATGATTTTCCTTCATTCAACGCAATTTGAATTGGACGTGGTGTTCTTCCTTGACCTGTCCAAGTTTTCACCTCACCATTTTCATCTACATATTTATATTTAGCTGGACGAGGTTGTCTTTTCTTGCGTTGGCTAGTTGGATTTTGTACTAAAATTTCAGCTAGCTCTTCTGCGGTAATTCCTTCTTGCTTCAATGATTCCTTCAATTTAGCAATTCGTTCTTGACGTGCTGTTTCTTGGCGTAATGTTTCCTCTTCCTCTGCACGTTTTGCATCAACAACTTGTTGGAATTTTTCCAAAGCAGCTTCTAGTTGTTGCAATGTGGATTCACGAGCCAAAACACGTAAGCTACGAATGTTATTTAGAGTTTTTAGTAGTTCACTCATTTTTTTTCCTCATATCATTTAGCAAAGGTTAGCTATTATGAATAACTAACGGTTCAGATAATATAGTAAATAAATGGGTTGGTAAATAATATTTTATTATGACAATCGGGATTTTCATATTTAATATTCAATCTATTGTCAATTTATTTCATTCTATTAAAAATATCGTATTTTAACTATTGGCATTTGTTCATTTTTCAGGTAGTCTTGAGGAATCCTACGTATGTAGAGGTGCGATCACTATAAGTATTTTTTCTGAGTGGATAACGATGAGGAAAAAGGAAAGGAGTGACCGCCGAAATCAATTAAAAGTCATTTTAATTGGTTGGTGGCGTCTTCGAAAGGAACGTCACTGTCATAGTCTTTTTAGTCACTATGGAGCGCTACTGGTTGGGGTCAGGTCTTATTTTGCCTACCTTTTAGAATACTTCTCTATCTATTCAGTGGTTATCCCTTTATTTATAAGGTAGAAAACTTATGGAACTCATCGATTATTCAACGTCGGTTTGGTCGGTTATCCCACCAATATTGGCATTATTGTTAGCAATTGTAACTCGCCGCGTTATTTTATCACTTAGCCTTGGTATTATTGTTGGCTCTTTAATGCTTGCAGATTTTAATATTCTGAATGCATTAGGCTATTTGAAAAATAACGTTTTATCTCTGTTCTATGGTGAAGAAGGGCTGAACTCGAATAACATAAATATTATTTTATTCTTATTATTACTCGGTATATTGACCGCACTTTTAACGGTATCAGGTAGTAATAGAGCATTCGCAGAGTGGGCACAAAAACGCATTAAAGATAGACGTGGTGCAAAATTACTTGCGGCATCTTTAGTCTTTGTGACTTTTATCGATGACTATTTCCATAGTTTAGCGGTAGGTGCGATTGCAAGCCCTGTTACAGATAAATTTAAAGTATCACGTGCAAAACTTGCTTATATTTTAGACTCAACAGCTGCTCCGATGTGTGTATTAATGCCGGTTTCAAGTTGGGGGGCTTATATCATTACTTTAATTGCCGGCTTGCTCGCAACTTACTCGATCACTGAATATTCACCAATCGGTGCGTTTATGACAATGAGCGCAATGAACTTTTATGCAGTGTTTTCTATTTTGATGGTCTTTTTTGTTGCTTATTTTTCTTTTGACATCGGTTCAATGGCAAGGCACGAACGTAGTGCATTAGAAAGTAACATTAACCTTGATGCCGAAGAAAGTGGCGTGAAAGGGCGTGTGCGTAACCTGGTTTTACCTATTGCCGTATTAATTATTGCCACAGTTGGAATGATGCTTTATACCGGTTATGAGGTGTTAGCTGCAGACAATAAACCTTTTGATATTTTAGGTGCATTTGAAAATACAACGGTGGGCATTTCGTTAGTCTTTGGCGGTGTAAGTGCGGTGATTGTTTCAACAATTTGTATTCTACTTGATCGCCAAGTGAGCTTGTCTGAATACGGTACTGCTTGGATTGTTGGTATGAAATCAATGCTAGGTGCAATCTTGATTTTATTATTTGCTTGGACAATCAATAATGTTGTTGGTGATATTAAAACTGGGGTTTACTTATCTTCATTAGTATCTGATAGCTTACCAGTGGCTGTGTTACCTGCGTTATTATTCATCTTAACTGCAATAATGGCATTTTCGACGGGCACAAGTTGGGGGACGTTTGGGATTATGTTGCCAATTGCCGCAGCAATCGCAGCTAATACCGCGCCAGAGTTAATGATTCCTTGTTTATCAGCTGTAATGGCTGGCGCTGTATGTGGTGACCACTGCTCGCCTATTTCAGATACCACAATTTTATCCTCTACGGGGGCGAAATGTGATCATATCGATCACGTAACCACACAATTGCCTTATGCGATTTTAATTGCGATTGCGTCTATTTCAGGTTACTTAGTGTTAGGTTTCACGCTTTCAGGGCTTTTAGGGTTTGTGACTACGGGTGTGATATTAGCAATTTTAGTATTTCTGTTTAAACGCAAATAAATGTGATCTAGATCACGCTTAGCAATAAATTTTTTCAATTTATCATATATTTACAAAATGCGACTTCAGGTCGCATTTTTGATGCCTTTTGTAGCTATTCTATTCTTTTATTCTAATTTTTTATTATCTATTAGTTTAAAATTCTGTTTGTTGTCTTTTTTTATTCTCTTTTTGGGGTTAAAAATCACTGGACAGTGAGTGACCTTTTCGATACAACACTTAAAAGAATGTTATTTTTTAACATTCTTGCAACACAACAAGACAAATATAAAAAAGAGTGGTCATTTTGAGAGGTGAAAATGAAAAAGTTATCAGGCGCAGAAATGGTAGTACAGTCCTTGAGGGATGAGGGCGTCGAATTTTTGTTTGGCTATCCTGGTGGATCTGTTTTAGATATTTATGATGCAATCCATACATTAGGTGGGATTGAGCATATTCTTGTTCGCCACGAACAAGCTGCAGTGCATATGGCTGATGGTTATGCGCGAGCAACTGGTAAAGTCGGTTGTGTGCTTGTGACTTCAGGGCCTGGGGCAACTAATACAATTACGGGCATTGCTACGGCTTATATGGATTCTATTCCGATGGTAATTTTATCTGGTCAGGTGATGTCTGGTTTAATTGGCAGCGATGCGTTTCAAGAATGTGATATGGTCGGGATCTCTCGTCCAGTGGTAAAGCACAGTTTTTTGATAAAACGTGCGGAAGATATTCCTGAAGTGATCAAAAAAGCATTTTATATTGCTTCAACTGGTCGTCCTGGACCTGTGGTGATTGATTTACCTAAAGATGTGGTCAATCCTGCAAATAAATATACTTATCACTATCCGGATAAAGTTGAATTACGTTCTTATAATCCAACACTCTATGGGCATAAAGGGCAGATTAAGAAAGCTTTGAAAGCACTACTTGTGGCGAAAAAACCGGTGTTATTTGTGGGTGGTGGCGCGATTATTGCGAATTGTAGTGAACAAGTGACTCGCTTTGCGCAAACTCTAAATTTACCAGTGACATCGTCGTTAATGGGATTAGGTGCATATCCAAGCACAGATAAGCAATTTTTGGGAATGTTGGGGATGCACGGTACTTATGAAGCCAATAATGCAATGCATCATAGTGATGTAATTTTGGGGATTGGCGTGCGTTTTGATGATAGAACAACCAACAATTTAGCTAAATATTGCCCAAATGCAAAAGTGATCCATATTGATATTGATCCAAGCTCGATTTCAAAAAATGTGCTATCTGCAATTCCAATCGTAGGCAGTGCAGAAAATGTATTAAATGAGTTTTTAGCATTATTAGAAGATGAAAATTTAATTAAATCGCAAACTAATCTTGACGAATGGTGGCAGGAAATTGAACAGTGGAAAGCAGTGAAATGTTTAGACTTTGATCGTAATAGCCAAGTGATCAAACCACAGCAAGTGATGGAAATGGTGTACCGTTTAACAAAAGGTGAGGCTTATGTGGCATCTGATGTTGGACAGCATCAAATGTTTGCTGCATTACATTATCCCTTTGATCAGCCACGTCGTTGGATTAATTCAGGCGGGCTCGGCACGATGGGCTTTGGCTTGCCGGCCGCTTTAGGGGTTAAGTTAGCTTATCCGGAATCTACGGTGGTATGTGTGACGGGAGATGGCAGTATTCAAATGAATATCCAAGAACTTTCTACTGCACAACAATATGAAATTCCAGTTGTAATTATTAGCTTAAATAATCGTTTCTTAGGGATGGTAAAACAGTGGCAAGATATTATTTATTCGGGGCGCCATTCACAATCTTATATGAATTCGTTGCCGAACTTTGTCAAACTTGCCGAAGCTTATGGGCATATCGGTATTCAAATTGATACACCTGATGAATTAGAGGAAAAATTAACTCAAGCATTCTCGATAAAAGATAGGTTAGTGTTTGTCGACATTAATGTTGATGCAACAGAACACGTCTACCCAATGCAAGTGCGTGGTGGAGCAATGAATGAAATGATTTTAACCAAGTCGGAGAATGTATAATGCGTAGAATTTTATCTGTTTTATTAGAGAACGAGTCTGGAGCATTATCTCGTGTGGTTGCATTATTCTCTCAACGTGCATTCAACATCGAGAGCCTAACTGTGGCACCAACGGATGATCCAACCTTATCGAGAATGACGATTGAAGCCTATGGCGATGAAAAAGTATTGGAGCAAATTGAAAAGCAATTACATAAATTAGTGGATGTGTTTAAAGTCATTAGCTTAAGTGACTGTGAACATATTGAGCGTGAAGTGATGTTGGTCAAGGCAAAGGCGCAAGGTGGTTCAAGAGATGAATTGAAGCGTTTAGCGGATATTTATCGTGGGCAAATCGTCGATGTTACCCCGAAGTCCTATACAATCCAGCTTACTGGCACAAAAGATAAACTCGATGCCTTTATTCGTGCGATACAAGAAGATACACAAATTATTGAAATTGTGCGTTCAGGTTTAATTAGTTTATCTCGTGGTGAGAAAAACTGTTTATAGTATCTTTTTCATTTTTAATACTGGAAAGTGCGGTTTAATTTTATATTAAACCGCACTTTTTATATGTGTATATTTCTTGTATTAATAAGTTTGTTTTTTTATTCAAATTGAACTTGTTTATCCCTATGTGCCACCATAATATAGCAAACTTCAAAATTTACAATAATTTACAAAAAAGAATTTTGAGCAGTAATGATTATTTCCACTGTGAGTATCATAATTGAAAAAACAGAAAATATAGGGAGTAAATAAAGTAAATTAGAGAAAATTATTGTTTCAAATAGACTATTTAGATCAAAAAAAACGATTTTTCCACTTTGTGTACTGGATAAGAATAATGATATAATTTTAAGCACTAAAATTTACATTTCTTTACAAATGAGGTATCGAAAGAAATGTTTTGAAGCAATAAAGATGTTTTATGAACTTATAGGTTGCAGCATTTAAGGAGTGAATGTGAAATTAGAAGAATTAGCTAAACTTGCAGGAGTGTCTCGTACAACTGCAAGTTATGTTGTGAATGGGAAAGCAAAACAGTATCGTGTGAGTGATCAAACTATTGAGAAAGTTGAAAAACTGATCAAGAAATATGATTTCAAACCAAATGCAATGGCGGCAGGGTTGCGTGCGGGTAAAAGTAATACAATTGGGCTGATCGTGCCTGATTTTGAGAACGTAAGTTATGCGAAAATTGCAAATCGTTTAGAAAACAGTTTTCGTGAAAAAGGTTATCAATTACTTATCGCTTGCTCTAACGATAATGCAGAAAATGAAATCCAATGCGCAAAGAACTTATTTCAACGCCGTATTGATGCATTAATAGTATCAACAGCATTGCCTTTTGACACGGATTTTTACCAACGTGTGGCAGATGTTCCCGTGATTGGTTTTGACAGACAATTGAAAAGTAACGACACAATGGTGTTAACTGATGATGAAGGTGATGCTTATCGTTTAGCACAACGCTTAGTGAATAAGCACCCAAGTCATAAAAATATCTTATTTTTTGGCGCATTTCCGAGTTTATCAATGAGCCTTTCACGTGAAAAAGGGTTCCGTGATGCGTTGCAAGAGCAAGGAAAATCAATCAACTTTGTTTATGCGGATAAGTTCCATAAATCTGCCGGAGCGGAAGCATTTCGTGGTTGGTTGTCGAAAAATGAAATGCCTGACGCTATTTTTGTCACATCGTTGAGTTTATTACAAGGTATTTTGCAGGTTTTGGTGAAACGAGAAGAGGGTATTCCAAAAGATTTAGTGATTGCGACTTTTGGTCACCACGAAATGCTAGACTTCCTTGACAATGATGTTATTTGCTGTGTTCAAAACCACGAAAAAATTGTTCAGTCATTATTAAGCTTAGTGCTTGATTCTGTTCAAGATAAAAATAATTCGCAAGCGCAAGATATTATTATTCGTGATTTGATTGAAAAATGTGCCTAGCACAATAACAGCTATTCAATTATAGGAATCGTTACTGGTGAGGGCAGTGGTTCAGGTTGCCCTAAAAAGTGCGGTTCCTTTTCAATTAAAAGATCCCACAAAAGCTGTAATCGAGCAAAAAACTCCCTAAACCTTACAAAATGGTAGCCTTGAGGGTAGTTAGCCGCAAAGCAAATCGCATCAATATTGTGATATTTCGCAATGAATAATGCACGTTCACAGTGAAATTTTTGCGTAATAATCGTAAAAGAATGTGCTTTAAAAACACGATCTGCACGAATAACAGAGTCCAGTGTTCTAAATCCCGCAAAGTCCATATACATAAATTCCGTAGGAATGCCCATTTTTTTGAGATCTTTAAACATTGTGCGAGGTTCATTGTACTGATGTGTTCGGTTATCGCCACTTAGCAGTAAATAGTCAACTTTACCTGCTGAAAACAACTCATAAGTAGAAAGTAAACGATTGTGGTAGAAAAGATTGATTGAGTTTTGCCCGAAATATTTTGATGTACCTAATACGACACCGTATGGGCGGTAAGGAAGCTTATTTACATCGGTATAAATTTGATTGCGAACATAAAAGCCTATTGCTTGATCGATAACAACTAAGGAAATGATAAAACATAAAAAAGCCGCTATCAGGTAGCGGAACGCACGCTTCAAAGACGAATGTTTTAATATTGAAGATAAGGCAATCATTCTACGCGTTAAAATTTATCAAAATTAGATTTACCATAATGAAAAAAGGGTTGAAGTGCAAGCTGAATTTTAGTAGATTTATACGTAAAGACGTTTAGACTTCTAAAAATAAAATATTAACGTTAAGCAAACATTATTGCAAACACAACAATAAATAATGGACGACAAAATGGCTGTGCAAACTGCAACTCTCTTTACCGATACCCCTTTAAATTTATGTTTAGGTGGGCAATTGCAACATATTGATGTTGCTTATCAAACTTATGGGGCATTAAACTCAAATAAAAGTAATGTTGTTTTGCTTTGTCACGCATTAACAGGTGATGCAGAGCCTTATTTTGATGATGAGCGCCAGGGCTGGTGGCAGAGCTTTATTGGTCCGGGGTTGGCGCTTGATACATCTCGCTATTTTTTCGTGTGCTCAAATGTGTTAGGTGGCTGTAAGGGGACAACCGGCCCTTCTTCCTTGCAGCCGACAACACACAAACCTTATGGTAGCCAATTTCCGAATATTATCGTGCAAGATATTATTCGTGTGCAAAAAGCATTGATAGATAAGCTAGAGATCCCGCATTTACACGCGGTGATCGGGGGATCGTTCGGTGGAATGCAAGCAACGCAGTGGGCAATTGATTATCCTGACTTTGTGGATAACGTCGTAAATCTTTGTTCCTCTTTGTTTTTTGGTGCCGAAGCCATTGGATTTAATCACGTAATGCGCCAAGCGGTGATTAATGATCCAAATTTTAACGGTGGTGATTACTATGAAAGTGAACCTCCAGAAAAAGGGCTTGCGATTGCACGTATGTTAGGAATGTTGACCTATCGAACAGATTTACAATTAACCAAAGCATTTGGACGAGCAACTAAAGCAGAACCGAAATTTTGGGGCGATTATTTTCAGGTGGAATCCTACTTAAGTTATCAAGGGCAGAAGTTCTTAGGGCGTTTTGATGCCAATAGTTATTTACATTTGCTTAGGGCGCTTGATCTGTACGATCCAAGCTTTGGTTATTCTGACATCAAAACAGCACTTTCTCGCATTAAAGCACGTTATACACTTGTTGCAATTGAGAACGATCAGTTATTCAAATTAGTGGAATTGCATAAAAGTAAAAAACTATTGGAAGAAAATGGTGTAAAATTGAGTTACTTTGAGTGTCATTCTGATTATGGACACGATGCTTTTCTGGTTGATTACGCTGTATTCGAAGGAAAAATTCGTGCAGCATTAGCACCAGAATATAACTAAAGAATTTACATAAAATAGACCGCACTTGCTCCTAGAGATACGGATATCTAAGTGAGGTCCTATTTTTGTTATTTCAATAATTGCATTTGATGATGAGCAAATTGCGTGGCAAGTTGTGCGACTTTCAAGCTATTCGGTAAGCAAAGATCAGGTGCAATTTCAAATAATGGAATAATAACAAACTCACGTTGGTGCATATCATAATGTGGAACCGTTAAGCGTTCAGTTTGTATGATTTCATCACCATATAACAAAATATCTAAATCCAAAGTCCTTTCCCCCCAACGACGAAGACGGACACGACCTTGCGTGTTTTCGATATGTTGCAAATGATCTAACAAAGCCAAAGGCTCAAGTTCTGTTTCTAAACAGGCGACGGCATTCACATAATCAGGCTGATCTTGTGGACCAAGCGGTTTGCTTTGATAAAAAGAACTCACCTGAACAAGCTGACTTTGCGGCAATTCAGACAGCGCAGATAAGGCTGAATTTAATTGCTCAACAGGGGTATTTAGATTACTGCCCAAAGCAATATAACAACGTTTCATTGGTTATCCTTATTCAACTGCTCTTGGTTTACGGCGTTTTCTCGAACGATAATATTTTTTCTTCGGTTTCGGATTTAAACGCTGTTGTTCTTTTACCAATAGATTACGTTGTTCTACATTACTAAATTGGTATTCGTGCCACCAAGCAGCGAGTTCAATGGCTTCTCCACCTTCAATTTCTGCACGCATAACTAATAAATCAAATGCTGCACGGAATTTTGGATGTTCCATTACTCGCATAGGCGCATTGCCGGTGCGTTTCAATAATTGAAGTTGTAAAAACCAAATATCACGAATTACTGCAGTATGGCGACGAGGTGCAGCCAATGCACGGCAGAATAATTCTAAGATATCATTACTGGCTAATGCATAAGCATCGTGATTGTTCAAACCGCCTTCATTTTTTAAGATTTCCACTTTTTCACGGAATGGATACCAGAAAAAGGCAGCAAATAAAAAGGCTGGATTCACACGTAAATTATCGCTCACACGTTCATCTGTTGAGGTTAATGCGGTGATAATCATTCTTTCCGCAAAGCTATCCCCTTTTTCGGTGAAATAAGGCATTAATGAAGGAAAGAGTTGAGCAAATAAACCATATTCACGTAACAACTTATAGGTTTTTACTCCATATCCTGCTTGTAGTAATTTCAAACTTTCATCGAAAAGACGTGCTGGTGGAATATTTTTAAGTAGTGTCGCAAGTTCGCGAATAGGCTGTTCACTAGGCTTTTCTAAGAACATATCCAATTTTGCCATAAATCGGATTGAGCGTAACATTCGCACAGGGTCTTCTTGGTAACGGGTTGCAGGATCGCCAATTAAGCGTAATTTTCCTGCTTTGAGATCTTCAATACCATTGAAATAATCACGTAGTGTATTATCTTGCGGATTATAGTAAAGCGCATTGACCGTAAAATCACGGCGTTCAGCGTCTTGTTCAATTGTGCCGTACACGTTATCACGTAATAACATTCCTTCTTCGCTACGTTTAGCGTGGTTTTCATTGCGACTTTCTGTATGATTTGCTCGGAAGGTAGCAACTTCAATGATATCTCGTCCAAACATAATATGTGCAAGACGGAAACGGCGTCCTACTAAGCGGCATTGGCGTTGAAAGATATTTTGGATTTGTTCTGGACGAGCGTTAGTCACGACATCAAAATCTTTTGGGTGCTTTCCGAGTAATAAGTCACGTAAGCAACCGCCCACAACATAAGCCTCGAATCCTTGACGATGTAATTTTTCTACTACTGCGAGCGCATTACGGCTGATCATTCTTGGTGTTATGCCGTGTTGTGAAGCTTTTACAATGTGTCGGTTATAGCGGTAAGATTGAGATGTATTTTTTTGTGTTGAACTGGGTGACTGAACGAAAGCGGGAATCGCTCTTTCAGATTGTTGATTGGTTTGTTTAGGTTGAGCATCTGTTTTTGTGATATCGACTAAATGTGCTTTAGATTTTTTGTGAAACAGATTTTTGATGTACTTTAAAATAGTTAACCTCATCAATAACTTATAATATTAAAATTATAAAAGTGCGGTAAAATTAACCGCACTTTTTTATTTGAATTTTTGCTATGTTGGTTAAAATTAACCGACCATTTGTTTTTCACGAATCTCAGCGAGCGTTTTGCAGTCAATGCAAAGATCTGCTGTTGGGCGTGCTTCTAAACGGCGGATACCAATTTCAATACCACAGGAATCACAATAACCAAAATCACCCGTTTCTAATTTTTTCAATGTATTTTCAATTTTCTTCAATAATTTACGTTCACGGTCACGGGTACGTAATTCTAAGCTAAATTCTTCTTCTTGCGTTGCACGGTCAGCAGGATCAGGGAAGTTTGAAGCTTCATCTTGCATATGTGCGACGGTGCGTGTTGCTTCATCAACGATTTGATCACGCCACGCTTGTAAAATCTTTTTGAAATGAAGCAATTGTGCTTCATTCATATATTCTTCACCTACTTTTTCTTTGTAAGGCTCAACACCAGCTAAGGCTAATATACTTAAAGAGGATTTAGACATTGGTATCTCCTAATTGAAAGTCATCCATTAATACTGTTGAAATCATATTTTTCACACGCATTGGTGTTGATTTATTCATATAAAAATACAAGTCAGAAAGACCTCATATTTTAAAAAGCGTTATAAATATCAGAACTAGGGCAAATGATCAAATGAAATTTGTCGCATTTGCCTTTTTTCCTAAAATAAATATGGTTTTTGCGATCAGGCTTCCAAAATACGCTTTGAGTTTTAGCCAACACTTTGGTTTCTATTGTAAGAGTATAGCAGTTATATGCCAATGGGGAACTCTGATTTGTGAAATTATTGTCGTTTGAAACGATTCTAAGTCTGTTTATTTTCAGTGCATTATCATTAATTTGGGTGCCTAGCGATTTTTTGTTGGGTTGGCCTTGGGCAATGAGATGCTTTTGGGCGTTGAGCGGGTTAGTTGGCCTTGCTTATTACTATCGATTTGATGACAAAATAAAACGCTTATTACTGTATGCAGTGTTCCTGTTATTAAGTGGCATTTATGTGCATTCTTATCCAATTCAGTTGCTTACATTAGCGGATAATGTTGCTTATTTACCGAAACGAGTCGAAACGAAGATTAAGATCGTTGAAATTTTACATCAGCAAGACTATCAAAGTGCAATTGCAACAGCAGTATTAAGTGAAGATTTACCTGAACAACGTATTTTCATTCAATGGAAGTTATCTGAAAAAATAAAACTTGGAGAGGTTTGGAAAGCCAATTTACGTCTTCGCCCAATTTCATCACGTTTAAATCAAGGGGGATTTGATAAACAACAATGGTATTTTGCCAAAGGCGTTACCGCTTGGGCATCAGTTAAAAGTGCGGTCAAAATTCAACAAGATTTTTCGTGGCGAGCAATGCTACTTGAGCGAGCCCTTATTCAGACTGAATCATTATCTGCACAAGGATTGTTGCTTGCATTGGCTTTTGGTGAGCGTGCTTGGCTATCGCCCTTACATAAACAAATTTACCAACAAACTAATACTGCACATTTAATCGCCATTTCAGGCTTACATATTGGCTTAGCAATGGGAATGGGTTTTTTACTTGGGCGTGGAGTGCAATATTTTTTACCAACACGTTTTATTTCGCCTTATTTTCCTTTATTCATAGGGTTACTTATTGCAGGTGGATATGCCGCTTTAGCCGGTTTAGCGATACCCACTCAACGAGCTTTCATTGCATTGTTTTTAGTATTTTTATTGCGTTTTGCTCGCTTACATTACAGTGCTTGGCAATTGTTATTTCGAATTGTCGCTATTTTATTGTTTTATGATCCTTTAATGTGTTTATCATCAAGCTTTTGGTTATCTTTGGGTGCGGTTTGTTCACTAATCATTTGGTATCAATTTTTCCCGTTATCACTATTACATTGGCGTGGGAAGCCTTTGGAGAAAAGTGTATGGTGTAAAGTGCGGTGGTTATTTTCATTATTTCATTTGCAAATTGGTTTATTCTTTTTATTTGCCCCCATACAATTACTGATGTTTGGTAGTGTCTCGTGGGGCGGATTGTTAGCCAACTTAATTGCGGTGCCACTGTATTCCTTTGTCTTGGTGCCGCTGATTTTATTCACATTACTGACTCAAAATTATTTTGCAACTTGGGAATGGGCAAATGGATTGGCAGAACAAATCACGCAATGGTTATCTTATTTAACCGAGCAATGGCTTCGCATTTCAACATTACACACGTATCTCATTATGATTTTTCTTACTGGCGCTTTTCTCTTGTTTTTGCGTTATACCTTTCTAAGTACAGCAGTGGTACAAGAAGAAACATCGTTAACTAAAATAAAACCGCCTAAAGGATTTCATCTCGAATTTAATGACAAGTTTGATTATCACACGATTAAGGTGGCTCTTTCTATTGGTGGGATTTTGATCTTCGCTTTATTTGGTTATATCAGTTATCAAATTTATCAAGAGCCCGATTGGCGTTTGGAAACTATTGATGTTGGGCAAGGGCTTGCGATGGTGATTGTGAAAAATGGACGTGCAACATTATATGATACAGGCGCTTCTTGGCGTGGTGGCAGTATGGCAGAATTAGAGCTTTTGCCTTATTTACAACGAGAAGGGCTGAAAATTGATAAACTGATTTTGAGCCATGATGATAATGATCATTCGGGAGGTGTCAAACCTGTCTTAACGCAGTTTCCTGATATTGAGTTTGTGACACCTTCCTTTAAAAATTATGGCAAAAATGACCGCACTTTTTGTATTCAAGGGCGAGACTGGTTGTGGCAAGGATTACATTTTAAAGTGTTGTCACCGACAAAAATGGTGCAGAGAGCGAAAAATGAGCATTCTTGTGTGCTACTGATTTCTGATGGGCAATATTCAGTATTGTTAATGGGCGATGCAGATGTGAATGTGGAGAAACAGCTACTCTCTGATTTACCTTTAGTGGATGTGTTACAGGTTGGACATCACGGCAGTAAAACCTCGACAAGTGAAATGTTACTTACTCAAATCAACCCTAAAATTGCATTAATTTCAAGCGGGCGTTGGAATGCTTGGAGCTTTCCTCATCAAGTAGTGAGTGATCGTTTAAATGTTATGGGGGCGGATGTTTATAATACTGCGCATACTGGACAAATTAGCATTAAATTTTATAAAAATGAGTTAAAAATAGCGTTAGCTCGTACAAAATTTATCCCTTGGTATCGCAGATTAATTGGATTACAAACAAAATCAGAGTACAATGCCGCAACTATTAATTATTAATATAAGAGATTATGCAAGATAAAGATCTTTCAACTATTCAAACATTTAAACGTTTATGGCCGACAATTCGACCATTTAAATTGGGGTTAATTGTTTCTGGTATCGCCTTAGTATTAAACGCGTTAGCGGATGCGAGTTTGATTTCATTATTAAAACCATTACTTGATGAAGGCTTTGGTAAAGCGGATACTTCTTTTTTACGCCAAATGTCTGTTGTGGTCGTTTTGGTGATTTTTTTACGTGGTTTAAGTAACTTTATTTCGTCTTACTGTTTGGCTTGGGTATCTGGCAAAGTCGTGATGACAATGCGTCGTCGTATTTTCAAACACCTAATGTTTATGCCAGTACCCTTTTTTGATCAAAACTCAACAGGCCGATTACTTTCTCGTATCACTTACGATTCAGAGCAAGTGGCGAACTCATCTTCTGGTGCCTTGATTACTATCGTGCGTGAAGGTGCCTACATTATCTCTTTATTTGTGGTGATGATTTATACCAGTTGGCAGCTTTCTTTAGTGTTATTCTTGATTGGGCCAGTTATTGCAATCTTGATTCGTGTAGTATCTAAAAAATTCCGTGATTTAAGTAAGAATATGCAAAATGCAATGGGAGAGTTAACTTCTACTGCAGAGCAAATGCTGAAAGGGCATAAAGTGGTGCTATCTTTCGGTGGACAAATTGTGGAAGAAGAACGTTTTAATTACGTGAGTAACGATATGCGTCGCAAAGGGATGAAAATGGTCATGGCTGATGCGATTGCTAACCCGGTAGTGCAAATTATTGCTTCTTTTGCCCTTGCCGCAGTGCTTTATCTTGCGACTTTACCCGCTATTATGGACCAAAACTTAAGTGCGGGTTCATTTACTGTGGTTTTCTCTTCAATGCTAGCAATGATGCGCCCATTGAAATCCTTGACGAATGTGAATGCACAATTCCAACGTGGTATGGCAGCCTGCCAAACGTTATTTGCCTTATTAGATTTAGAAACCGAAAAAGATACGGGGAGTCATAAATCAGATAAGGCAGAAGGTCATTTAAGCTTTAAAAACGTGACTTTCACTTATGCGGGCAAACAAGAGCCAGCATTAAATAATATTTCTTTTGAAGTTCCAAAAGGAAAAACAGTGGCATTAGTAGGGCGTTCGGGGTCGGGAAAATCAACCATTGCGAACTTAGTTACACGTTTCTATGATGTTGACCAAGGTGAAATCACCCTTGATGGCGTTAATATTCAAGATTATCGTTTATCAAATTTACGTGAAAATTGTGCTGTGGTTTCGCAACAAGTCCATTTATTTAACGATACTATTGCAAATAACATTGCTTATGCAGCCAAAGATAAGTATTCCCGTGAAGAAATTATCCAAGCAGCAAAAGATGCTTATGCAATGGAATTTATTGATAAATTAGAAAATGGGATTGATACCGTAATTGGTGAAAACGGAATGAATTTATCAGGTGGCCAACGCCAACGTTTAGCTATCGCTCGAGCATTATTGCGTAATTCCCCAGTGTTGATTTTAGATGAAGCAACTTCAGCATTGGATACTGAGTCAGAACGTGCTATCCAGTCTGCGATTGAAAAGTTACAAAAAGATCGCACGGTAATTGTGATTGCGCATCGCTTGTCAACCATCGAAAATGCCGATGAAATTTTAGTGATTGAGCACGGTGAAGTGAAAGAACGTGGTTCACATTCTGAATTGCTTGCACTTGATGGTGCTTATAAACAACTGCATAGTATGCAATTCACACAATAATTCATAGATATTGAAAGAGGTTATATGCAATTCTGGTACTCACGCAGCTGGCTAATGTGGTTGTTATCACCCCTTTCTTTACTCTTTTGGATTATTTCTCAAATCAGAAAAGCCTTGTTTAAACAAGGCATTTTGTCTTCTTATCGTCCGCCAGTACCCGTTATTGTTGTCGGGAATTTATCTGTCGGTGGAAATGGCAAAACCCCCGTTGTGATTTGGCTAGTACAACAATTGCAACAACAAGGCATTAAAGTCGGTGTGATTTCACGTGGTTATGGAAGCCAAGCGAAAACTTATCCATTGCTAGTGACGTCCACAACAGATCCTATCGAAGGTGGCGATGAGCCAGTATTAATTGCCAAGCGAACAAGTGTGCCGGTTGTCATTTCGCCTAATCGCCAGCAATCTATTGAACTATTATTGAAAACAAGTGATTGTGATTTGATTATCAGCGATGATGGTTTACAGCATTATAAATTGCAACGTGATATTGAAATTGTCGTAATGGATGGCGAACGTGGTTTTGGCAATGGCTTTGTTTTACCCGCTGGCCCACTTCGCGAATTGCCTAGCCGTTTAAGCACGGTTGATTTCATTATTAGTAACGGAAATCAAACAAAAAATACTGATGCTGTAATGCGTTTGATACCTCGTTATGCAGTCAATCTTAAGACAAATGAACAAAGATTGTTAACTGAATTTCAAACCACTTATGTTTCAGCAATTGCGGGCATTGGTAACCCACAACGTTTTTTTAATATGCTTGAGGAAATGGGGATTCAAGTCCAAGATAGTCAAGCTTTTCAAGATCATCAGCATTTCGAACCTGCACAATTTGCAAAATTCGATGAAAATCGACCGCTCTTTATGACAGAAAAAGATGCGGTGAAATGTGTGCTATTTGCCAAAGAAAATTGGTGGTATGTGCCTGTTGAAGCTAAAATTGAAGGCGAAAAAGTGCGGTCATTTTTACAAAAAATTCTTCAGAAAGTACAACATAAATGAGTGAGGGAAATATGGATTCAAAATTATTAGAAATTGTCGCTTGTCCAATGTGTCACGGGCGTTTAACCCTCGATCAAAACAAGCAACATCTTGTGTGCCAATTTGATAAAGTGGCTTATGCAATCAATCAAGGTATTCCTGTTTTATTAGCAGAGCAGGCTATCCCGCTCTCTGACATTCAACCGTCAGAAAATGCTTAGCGTTTAATTGCTCAAAGGTGACAAGGGATTTGAAAATGACAAAATTTACTGTAATTATTCCAGCCCGTTATGCTTCCACTCGTTTGCCTGGTAAACCATTGGCAGATATTGCGGGTAAACCAATGATCGCTCACGTATTTGAAAAAGCGAAATTATCGGGCGCAAGCCGCGTCGTTGTAGCCACGGATAATCCTGAAGTAGCAAAGGCAGCAGAAGCTTTTGGCGCAGAAGTTTGTATGACTTCAGAAAAACACAATTCTGGCACTGAACGTTTAGCCGAAGTTGTCGAAAAATTAGCAATTCAAGATGATGAAATTATTGTGAATATTCAAGGTGATGAGCCATTAATTCCACCTGTAATTGTGCAACAAGTGGCAGAAAACTTGGCTAAGTATCAGGTCAAAATGGCAAGCCTCGCGGTGAAAATTACCGAACCTGAGGAATTATTTAACCCAAATGCAGTGAAAGTACTGACCGATAAAAACGGCTATGTTTTATATTTTTCTCGTGCAGTGATTCCTTGGAATCGCGATCAATTTGCAAATTTACAAGCGAATCCAGAATTACATAAAACCTTAGAATTAGACGACCACTATCTACGCCATATTGGGATTTATGCATATCGTGCGGGATTTATTAAACAATATGTGCAATGGCAGCCCACAGCATTGGAGCAGATTGAAAGCCTAGAGCAACTTCGCGTGTTATGGAATGGTGAGAAAATCCACGTTGAATTAGCCAAAGAAGTGCCACCGGTTGGGGTTGACACACCAGAAGATCTGGAAAAAGTGCGGTCAATTTTACAAAAGAATTAATTTTAATGGCGTCCTAGGGCGCCTCTTCATTTTATGTTTGATGCAAAAAAATTTTTAACTGATGTGCCACATCTGCCTGGCGTTTATCGTATGTATGACGATAAAGACGAGGTGATTTATGTAGGGAAAGCCAAAGATCTTAAAAAGCGCCTTTCTAGTTATTTTCGACGTAATGTTGGGAGTAAAAAAACAGAGGCGTTAGTGGCTTCGATTGCTCGAATTGATACCACGATAACCACATCAGAGACAGAAGCATTATTGCTTGAACATAACTATATTAAAAATTATCAGCCTCGTTACAACGTTTTGCTACGTGATGATAAATCTTATCCTTATATTTTATTGACCAGTGAACGTCATCCTCGCATCACCTCTTATCGTGGCAGTAAAAAAGTAAAAGGGGAATATTTTGGCCCTTATCCTCACGCAAGTGCAGTGCGAGAAACGCTTTCTTTATTGCAGAAATTATTTCCTATCCGCCAGTGTGAAAATGCGGTGTATAACAATCGTTCTCGCCCTTGCTTGCAATACCAAATTGGACGTTGTTCAGCGCCTTGTGTTGCAGGTTATGTTAGTGATGAAGATTATCAGCAGCAAGTAGATTTTGCCCGTCTATTTTTACTGGGTAAAGATCAGCAAGTGTTGGCACATTTAGTTTCCCAAATGGAACAAGCCAGCCAAGCACTTCGTTTTGAAGAAGCCGCTCGTATTCGAGATCAAATCCAAGCAGTGAGAGCAGTTATTGAAAAACAATTTGTTTCAAATGATCGTGTTGACGATATTGATATTATTTCCATTGCTTATCAATTAGGCATTGCTTGTGTTCAAGTGATGTTTATCCGACAAGGTAAAGTGCTTGGAAATCGCAGTTATTTTCCAAAAGTGCCAGCAGATACAGATTTAGCAGAGTTAACAGCGACTTTTGTAGGGCAATTTTATTTACAAGCTCATCAAGGTAGAACGATACCAAATACAATTATCGTCGATCATAAATTGACTGAAAAAAATGAGTTAGAAGAATTATTAAGCTCACAAGCAGGTTGTAAAGTGAGTATTCAAGACCAAGCGAAAGGCGAGAAAAGTAAATATCTACAATTGGCTCAGGTGAATGCAAAATCCGCATTAATGACGCAACTAAAACAAAGCCATCTCATAGAAGCGCGTTATCAAGCTTTACAAACGTTATTAAGTATTGAACATATTCAACGTATGGAGTGTTTTGATATCAGCCATACAATGGGAGAGCAAACGATCGCATCTTGTGTGGTATTTGATCACAATGGCCCACTTAAGTCTGATTACCGCCGTTTTAATATTTCAGGTATTACAGCTGGCGACGATTATGCTGCGATGGAGCAAGCATTATTGAAGCGTTACGATAAACCTTTAGAAGAAGATAAAGTACCTGATGTGATCTTTATTGATGGGGGCAAAGGGCAACTTAATCGTGCTTTGCAAGTATTTAATTCTCTAAATGTAAAATGGGATAAAAATCGACCGCACTTAATTGGTGTAGCAAAGGGCGTTGACCGGAAAGCTGGCTTGGAAACTTTGATTATCAGCAAACAGGAAACTGAATTACATTTACCGGCTGATAGTTTGGCATTGCATTTAATCCAACATATTCGTGATGAAAGTCATAATCACGCGATTAGTGGACATCGTAAAAAACGCCAACAAGCCTTTATTCAAAGTGGTTTAGAGACTATCGAAGGCGTTGGAGCAAAACGTCGACAAGCCTTATTAAAATATTTAGGTGGAATGCAAGGGGTGAAAAAAGCCACTTTGGATGAAATTGCTTCGGTGCCTGGGATTTCTAAATCATTGGCTGAAAAAATTTACGAAACCCTACAAAGCTAAATAACACAAGGAATTTGCCACGTTTAGGAAAATTCCATTTTCAAATAATAGCGATATGTTTTAGAATAAATACATTATAAAAACTATCGCTCATTTCTACTTATGAAACTAAATATCCCAATATTTCTAACCCTATTTCGTGTCATTCTTATCCCATTTTTTGTGATCGCTTTTTACCTTCCTTTTTCTTGGTCACCTTTCTTAACCACTTTTATCTTTTTCATTGCCGGTGTTACAGACTGGTTTGACGGCTATCTTGCGAGGAAATGGAAGCAAACTACGCGCTTTGGGGCATTTTTAGATCCCGTTGCCGATAAAGTAATGGTCACAGTGGCATTGGCGCTGGTTGTTGAATATCACCATTCATTTTGGGTAACAGTTCCAGCCGTTATTATGATTTCTCGAGAAATTATTATTTCAGCCTTACGTGAGTGGATGGCAGAAATTGGTGAAAGAAGCAAAGTCGCAGTGTCTTGGGTGGGTAAAGTGAAAACAGCAGCACAAATGCTCGCTTTAGGTGGATTGCTATGGCGATATAATGTTGCAATGGAAATTGCTGCAATTATTTTGCTGTATATCGCTGCAATTTTAACCGTATGGTCTATGCTGCAATATTTAAAAGCGGCAAAAGGTAGCTTACTTGATCAAATTGAACTTTAATGACTTTAATTATTTTAAGACTTTAATTTAAGCAAATAAAGTTTGTTATTTAAACGTTTGCATTCCAGTAAAGACACAAAACTGTGAAATTTGGATTTTTTTTAAGCGCTTGAAATGTTTTTTAAATTTTTTTACATTTTTTGTTTGACAGCACAAGATAAATCAGTAAAATGCACCTCGTTGTTTAGCAATGACGAGATCAAAACAACGATGCGGGAATAGCTCAGTTGGTAGAGCACAACCTTGCCAAGGTTGGGGTCGCGAGTTCGAGCCTCGTTTCCCGCTCCAAAATTTAAAATTTGCTCGCCCGAGTGGTGAAATCGGTAGACACAAGGGATTTAAAATCCCTCGCTTTTCGAAGCGTGCCAGTTCAAGTCTGGCCTCGGGCACCATTTAATTTCTTACTTTTTCTATTCTTGCTAGCTTTATATTTAGGGCTTTATCATACTTAACCAGGGATTTGGTTATCTTGAATATCAACTTTAAATAAAAATTTTTATTTTTGTTTAATAAGCTTCATTTTGATAATTTCATTACATCAATCCATAAGGATGCAATAAATATATTATTTATTGTCTATTCATTGTATTTGTCTCAACTGGTCAGACCACAGACTGGTTGTGTAAATTTTTCTTTTTTTCGGCAAAAAAATCCATAAAATACGCACCTAGATTATTTAGTGATTAAACGCTAGTGTTTATATCCAATTACTAAAGGTCAAATAAAGGCTTTTCAAGGTAGAAAAGCATCATTTATTTAATATTAGGAGCAAACTTATGTTTAACAAATTAACAACTCAAGCATATATTTCAGTAACAGAATCTTTACGTAAATTTAAAGAAAACCAAAGCGGTGTAACTGCAATCGAATATGGTTTAATCGCAGTGGCAGTAGCAGTATTGATCGTTGCCGTATTCTATGATGATAATGGTTTTATCAATGCACTTAAAACAAAATTCTCTACTTTAACAGAGAAGGTGAATAGCACAACTGGTTTAGGTGAAAAACCTGCTAGCTAATATAGTTTAGAATATAGATTGTGCTAATCCCTTAGCACAATCTATATAGTATATGGAATATATTAAGTTGGTGAGAAAAAATAATTTTTATTATCTGTTTGTCGAAGATAATAAAGGAATAACTTCTATAGAGTATGGCCTGATAGCCGCGACAATAGCCATATTTGTTGTGTCTGTTCTTTATGGTGATAATGCTTTTATGGATGCATTAAAAAGCAAATTTGAACTATTATCCTTTACTATAAATAATACATTAAATTCTAGTGAATAAATTTAAGTATTTAGGGAAAAATAATGAATGGATTTATTATTTTATCACTTCAATTGTTCACGATTTTATTCCTAATAAGGATATCCTATACTGACATTAAGTATAGAATTATTAGCAATAAGATTGTCGCTCTTCTCTTTTTTATTCTCCTGCCACTCAGCTGGGTTAAATATGGAGAAGTCTTTGTATTTCCAGCCTTAATTTCTCTGATAGTAGGTTTTGTGTTATTTAATCTTCGAGTTATTGGGGCAGGAGATGTTAAGTTAATTTCAGTATTAATGTTAGCTCTGCCTCAAGAGCAAATTATGTCATTTTTCTTTTTTACAGCTTGCTCTGGGCTATTGTTAATAATCATTGGATGGATTTTTTTTAGAAAGTCAATACAGCAAAATCACTTGCCTTACGGTGTTGCAATTAGTCTTGGCTTTTTAATTAACTTGGTTTTGTTTAGCTAATTTCTTGCGATTGTTACGCTTCTCAAAATATTTATTTCATAAAAAATAAAATAAGGATCAAAAATGAATTACAGAATGTTATTTGTTATTTCATTCCTTACATTAGTTGTTGGGATAGGGGGAATACTTTTTATGCCAACAGATAATGAAGGGGAGGAAACTCAAAGTTTTGTTACTCAACCACAAGTTGAGAAAAAAGTAGAAAAAATCATTACGATTGCTGAATTAAAACGTGATGTAAAAAAAGGGACTTTATTACAATCAGATGATTATGCAATAAGTCAAGTCACCATTTCAGAAGATAACCCTCTAATTAATAACGATCTTTCGGATGCAATCAATCATTCTCAATCAAAAACATTGCAGGGATATTTAATTGCAGATAGTTTAAATGCTGGTTCTCTTTTATCTAATATGATGATCATTTCTCCTGACGATCCAAGATTTTTAATGGCAAGTTTGGATAGTAAGCAAGAAGTTGCTTACCGAATTTATATTAATGCAGATGAAAGATATTTATTAGATACTATTAATAGTGGTGACTATGTTGCTATTTATAATCAAAAAAATGCTTTAGATTCTCGTAATATTTATGATAAAAGTGATTTAGTGAAGGTTTCAGGTAAGCTTTTAGTTCTTCAAACAAAAGAATTCCAGGAACCATCAGATAATAATACGGGAACGCCGAATGACCATAAAAATAAAGATTATATCGGTTATATTAACGTGAAAGTTGATGCGGATAAGGTAAAAAAATTCTATACCTTGGATAAAGGGTCAAAATTAATCGTGCTACCTGAGAATAGCAATAATGAAAATATAAATCACCGTGGTGTATTTATTAGAAAATTAAGAGGCCAATAATGTTTATACAGTATAAAAAAGCGAGAGCAAAAAAGGTTGCTTGCTTATTGGGAGCAATGTTAGTGCTATCACCAGGTGTAATGTTCGCGAAAACTTTTAATTTGGAACAAGGTGGCACACAACTTATTCAGACTAAAGAAAAAATTGATACGATTTTTGTTTCTTCTCCATCTGTCGCTGATTATGAAATTTTAGATGATAATTCTTTTATCATCTATGCTAAGGAGCAAGGTCGTGCTGAGATTTCGGCTTTTGATGCAAATGGTAAAACCTTAACTAATGATGTGGTCAATGTTGACTCATTATTTACAGGAATCTCTGATACTAATCAGCAAATCAAAGCAAGATTTCCGAATACAAATCTTTCTGTAAAAAAAGTAGGTAAGGCATACGTTATTGAAGGTAAGGCGCGCTCTCAAGAAGAAAGTGATGAAGTACATCGTATCGTTGGAGAGGCACTAGGTAGTGGTAAGAAAGTTACTCAAAGTGCATTCAATGGTGAAAATGGCGCTGAACCATTACCATTTTTAGATAAATACCAGTTTGATGGTGTCATTAATAATGTGAATGTTGATGAAACTACACAGATTAACGTTAAATTGACTGTTGTTGAAGTGAATAAAAAGTTATCTGAAGCAGTTGGGATTAATTGGAGCCGCTTAGCTGGTGGTGCCCCTGATTTATTGGGTGGAGTGAGCAAAGTAACAGGGTTTGATGGTATTCAAGGCTTATTAAAAATCGATGCGAGTGGTGTTTCTGCATTTATTAATGCATTAGATAATCAAAATAATGGCCGTATTTTAGCAGAACCAAATATTTCAATGTTATCTGGTGAAACTGCTGATATTTTAGTTGGTGGTGAGATTCCATTTGCTCAACGTGATAAAGAAGGCGCGCCATCAATTATTTATAAAGATTTTGGTATTAGATTAGCAGTAGGTGCTAAATTACAGAAAAATAATCGTATCCGTTTAGCCTTGGATCAACGAGTAAGCACTATTGCAGGTAATTATTCTTTTGAAAGTATTGGTGAAATTCCGTTCTTTAATACTCGTCGCTCAAAATCAGTATTTGAAGTTGCAGATGGTGAAAGCTTTATTATCGGTGGATTATTTAATTCTAGTGATCTAGAGGGAGTCAATAAAGTACCAGTACTGGGTGATATTCCAATTTTAGGCGCATTTTTCCGTAATGCAAAAACAGATCGCGAAGATCGTGAGTTAGTTATTGTAGCGACTGTTAATACAGTAAAACCTGTTCAAGAAGACGAAATTGTATATCCAACATTTGAGAGAACTGGAACAATGGAACGTTTCTTTAATGTAACACCATTTAAGAATGTATATCATAAAACGCTTACCTCTAATTTCTTGAAAAATGGAGGGTTTATTCAATGAAAAAATTAATTTTATCCTTATTTCTAGGCGTATTTTGCATTTCAAACAATGTGAATGCTTCTTTAAACGAATTATCTAATAATACGAAAATAGCAGCACCAACGCAGAGTAAACAATATAATAAAACTTATATTGTGAATCGTTATGTTTTGTCTGATTATTCAGATGTAACCTATCATAATTTAATGCACTCAGTTATTCGTGATTTAGGTAGTGATAAAAGTAAGCACGTTAACTTTATTTGGAAAGATAAAACAGCAAAAAAAAGAGCGGTAAAAATTCGTGATTTTTTAGTAAAAAGAGGCATTGATAGTAAACGTATTATTTTTGAGCGTCAGGATAAGAATGCGGTTTATCCTTTATTCGTTGAAATCGGACGAATTGGTGCTAAAAAGACAAATTGCCGCGTAACTACGGCTGAAGATATGATGAGTTGGGATGGATATAACCCTTGTGCAAGTAAAAATAATCATCGTATCCAATTAAAATATTAATGAAAGGTTTAGTATATGTTATTGCTTGATAAGGAAACCGTTGCGATAGATAGTGCTCGCACGATAATGATTGTATCAAATCGTGAAGAGATTCAAACCCAGGTAGCTCAAATTCTACGTACGCGTGGCTTAGAGAATATTGAAATTGTTAAAAGTGATTTTTTAGTTGAGCAAAATATTACTTTTTCTGCAGAAGAAACACTAGGCGTTATTATTGATATTACTAATGAAACTGATATTAAGAGTATTTCTGAATTAGTATATAGCGTTGTGCCTCAACAAGTTTGGTGTTGTATTGTTGGTGATAGTGACTCAATCTCTTTATCACAAAAATTATTAGAGGAAGGTATTCTCTATTTCCACGCTGATTCTCAGTTAAATCAGATGGCTGAGAAAATTATTGCTGGGGTTAATATTCCATTAGTTCGCCATACCGTAAAAGTGGCTGTTTTGAGCTGTAAAGGTGGAATTGGTGCTAGTATGATTAGTTCTTATGTCGCAAATCAGATCGCTTTAAGTAAAAAAGTGCCTGTATTACTAGCTCAAGGGACAAATGGATCTCAAAACTTAGACTTATTGTTCGATAAGAAATTACAAGGTGATGTGGTTGAATATAGTGCTAATTTAGATTTATTTAATGGCACGCCTAACCGTTTACCACTTTCAACGTTAGAAAAATACAACTTTGTGATTTATGATCAACCAGTATTCAATGTGAAGAAAGATGATTTTTCTAAATTCTTTGAATATTGTAATAGTTTTGTATTAGTTGTTGAAAGACGGATTGATTCTCTAAGGGTAGCTAAGCAATTTTTAGATGAATGCGAACGTATTCGTAGCACAGCTGGTAAGCCAATTCGTACGTTTGTATGTATTTCTGACTCTAGATTAGAAACATCAAAATTAATGGCTAAAAATGATATTGAAACACTATTAAAATGCCCAGTTGATGCGGTGATTCCATTTTTGAAGTCAACAACAGCTAAAAATGTGTTGGGAATCAATTTAGGCCGTAATGGTAAAAAAGAAATTGAATCTCTGGTTATGAAAGTGATTGGTGCAGTTTCTCGTAAAAGTAAATCGAAAGAGAAACAGGGATTTTTCTCATCTCTGTATCGAGCATTAATGAATAATTAAATGAAGATTAAAAAATGCTAACAAAAGATCAGCAAATATTTTTTAGGAATGAGTTACTGAGTAATTTAGATATCGAAAAAATCGATCAATTGCAAAGTGATCGAGAAAAGCTAGTCGATGAATTAACTCAATTAGTATATCGTATCGCTGGGACCAATGGCGTTTATATTACATCCGCAGATGCTTTAGTTATGGCAGAGATGATTGCTGATGAAATAGAAGGCTATGGTCCAATACGAGAGTTAATGGAAGATGAAACAGTTAACGATATTCTAGTCAATGGGCCGGATAATATCTGGGTTGAGCGTGCAGGTATTCTTGAAAAAACCAATAGAACTTTTGTTAACAATGAGCAACTAACTGATATAGCACGAAGACTGGTGGCAAAAGTTGGGCGTCGTATTGATGATGGGAGCCCGCTAGTGGACTCCCGTTTGCCTGATGGAAGCCGTTTAAACGTAGTTATTGCACCGATTGCTTTAGATGGGACATCAATGTCCATTCGTAAATTCAGCAAATCTAAAAAATCGCTACAAGAACTGGTTAATTTTGGTTCTATGACGAGAGAAATGGCGAATTTCCTCATTATTGCTGCACGTTCTCGGGTAAATATTATTGTATCTGGTGGTACGGGTTCTGGTAAAACGACATTATTAAATGCCTTATCAAATTACATTTCTCATCAAGAACGTGTGGTTACTCTTGAAGATACCGCTGAATTACGTTTAGAGCAGCCTCACGTTGTTCGCTTAGAGACTCGTTTGGCTGGTGTTGAGCATACCGGTGAAGTGACGATGCAAGATCTTGTAATCAATGCGTTACGTATGCGACCAGAACGTATCATTGTTGGTGAGTGTCGTGGTGCCGAAGCTTTCCAAATGTTACAGGCAATGAATACTGGTCATGATGGTTCAATGTCTACATTGCACGCGAATAGTCCTAGAGATGCAACTGCTCGTTTAGAGAGTATGGTGATGATGTCAAATGCTAGCCTACCATTAGAGGCTATCCGTCGTAATATTGCATCTGCGGTAAATATTATTGTTCAAGCTTCTCGTTTAAATGATGGTTCAAGAAAAATTATGAACATCACAGAGTTAATGGGAATGGAAAATGGACAAATCGTGTTGCAGGATATATTTACATATCAACCAAGCAAAGATCGTGATGCCAATGGCAAAATTATGGGAGAGTTTATTTCTCATGGTTTGTTGACTCGTTCAGTGGTATATCAAAATGCACAAGTCTTTAATCTGAGCGCAGAACTACAAAGTATTTTTGAGGGCAGTTAAATGAACTTTATGTATTATTTTATCCTGCTTTTTGGGGTCGGTCTCCTAATATATACTTCAAGAGGCTGGTTTAGAACGAGAAAGAAAATTAATGAATATTCTCTTTCATTTAAAAGCAACACATCTATTCTTGATTCTATAAAGAAAAAAGCAATTTTATGGCAATATTATTTTGTTGCTGGTGATAAGAAAAAATTATTGCGTAATATTATTCTTAGTTTTCTTGTATTTTTAGCATTATTCTATATTAATGTTTTCTATATCCGTTTAGATAGATCGCAATTTATTTTAATCTTCTTGGTTCTATTTATCCTACTAGTTTGGAAGTTTGGTGAGCGTAGAAACCATAAGATGTTCAATGCAATGTTCCCAGAAGTGATTCAAATTTTAACTGCGGCAGCTAGTTCTGGTGCAGGTTTATTGCAAGCGTTAGAGCGCTGTGGGAAAGATCTTACAGGACAGTTAGGTGATGAATTCAAAAGCATTCATAAAAGATTAGCGATTGGTGAAGATCCTGTGACAGTATTTGAAGATAGTTATAGTCGTTATCCTTATAAAGAATTTTATTTCTTTATTACGATTATTCGTACTAATTTATCCAAAGGTGGACAAATTAGAGAAGTCATTTCTCGCTTAGGTCGTATTATTGCTGATGCTAAAAAAATGGAGCAAAAAAAGAGAGCAATGACATCAGAGGCTAGAATGTCTGCGATGATAGTTGCATCTTTTCCAATAGGCTTCTTCTTATTTATGCAATTTACTATGCCAGATAATTTTGACTTTTTGATTAATGATCCTTCTGGTCGCTATGTTTTATATTATGTCTTCGGTAGTGAATTAATCGGAATGCTGATTATTTGGTGGTTGATGAGGAAGTCAACATGACATTAAAGATATTTCTAATCTATTTATTATTGATTATTTTTGGGTTTGTTGTTCTCTTCTTAGCATTTTCTCATAAAAAGAAATTAGAGAGAGGGAGAGAGGTTCTCATAGGAGAAAGACCGAAAGATAAAAGTAATAATGAAGTCCAAAAGGGCAAAAGTAAACAACAAGTAGAACTTGAATTATTATTAATCAATAACAACCCTATTTTAAAATTTTTAGGTATTGTTGATAAGAATATCAAGGTGAAACTGTTGATCATGCTTGCATTGGCTGGACTGTATTATCTGTATTCTCTTTCGCAAGGTTCAGCTGACTGGTTAACTGCATCAGCTTTAATACTTGTGTTAACAATCATAATCCCTGGGATTTTAACTAATTCGATTTTAAAAAGTAAGATCAAGAAAATTATGGTCGATTTACCTGGGTTTATTGATTTAGTTGCGGTAAATGTTCAGACAGGTATCAGTATTGATGCTGCTTTAAAACAAGTTGCGATCGATTTTAAAAAATTGAATCCAGATCTTACTTACGTAATGTTAAGGATTATTCGTAAATCAGAAATTACAGGCTTATCTTCGGCATTGCAAGATTTATCTATATCATTGCCGACAACTGAAGTAAGAATGTTTTGTTCAGTTTTGCAACAAAGTTTAAATTTTGGATCTTCAATATATGGTCACTTAATTCAATTGTCTGCCGACATTAGAGAATTACAATTACTTACTATTGAAGAAAAATTAGGAACATTAGCGGCTAAAATGAGTATTCCTTTGATTTTATTTATTATGTTCCCAATTATTATTTTAATTTTAGCTCCAGGTATAATGAGGGTATTTCCAAATGTTTTCTAAAGTAACAAAAAATGTTTTGCTATGTGGTTTAGCAATTAGTGTTTCTGCTTGTTCTAGCTTGTCGCTACTAAATAACAAAAATAAACAAGAAATCTCTGACGCATCAATTAGTGCAAAAGAAAGTTTGTATGAGAGTACAAGAAATTATAGTGCATTAATCTCTTTGTATCGTGATGTATTAAAGAACCGAGAAGATGCAATGATCCGCTATAAACTAGCCGAGGCTTATTATGCGAAAGGAGATAGTGCTTCTTCTTTATTATACTTAGAGCCGCTATTAGTGGGTAATGCCCAAGTTAATGAATTTGCTCGAATTCTGGAAGTAAAAAACTTAATTCAACTTGGTAAATATAAAGAGGCTGTTTCTGTTGCAAGTGCTATTTTGGATAAATCTCCAAAAAATGGTGAAATCTATAACTTACGTGGTATTGCATATGCGCAATTGGGTAACTTGCAAAATGCAGAAGCTGATATCAATAAAGCGAGAGCGTTCTTCATTAATGATGTAGTGGCTGTGAATAATTTAGGAATGGTCTATATAATTAATGGTGATTACCGCAATGCTGTTCAACTATTATTACCACAATATCTAAATGGTATAAAAGAGCCTCGTTTAGTTCACAACTTAGTATTTGCATTAGTTAAAAGTAATGATCTTGATTATGCAAAAGATATCATTGTTAAAGAACGCTTAAACTCATCTCCTGATGATTTAATTAATGCGCTGAAAAAAATTGAGCGAGCATCAAGTGCGGTTCGTAAATAAGAAGGTTTTGATATGAAACGTTTTATATCAAATAATAAAGGGGTATCAACTGTTGAATTTGGATTAACAGTTGCTATTTACTTTTTTGTCGTGATGTTAATTTTTGAATTTTGTCGTTTAGCTATTTCTACTACTTATTGGGATCTTGCCATTGCAGAAAGTGTACGCATTGCTAAAAATGATAATAGCCCGAATCATAATTATGAAGACATATTTAAGAAAGCATTGGGCGAACAAAAGAAGTTGCAAGATAATTCAACTATGGGATATTTAGCTCAGCTCGAGAAAAATGGGTTTAAGGTTGGAGTTAAATATGTTAATTGTCCCGATGAGAAAAAATGTGTTCAAGCATTATTAAGTGGCCAATATAGAGAACCTAAGAAAGACAGTAATGGGAATATAATATCCCCAATAGATGGCCAAAATGCAACTTTAGCACATTATACGTTGACATATGACTATAAGTTTGCTGTTCCTTTACCTTTTATTCCAGAAACTTGGTCTCAAGCAATCCTTAACCGTGAATTTGTAGTGGTACAAGAATATGAGCGTTCAAAATTTTCGTTCTAACATCATTAGGTTTTATAAAAATAAATCAGGCTCAGTGACAATTGAGTTTGTATTTATGCTAATGCTTTTAACTTTTATTTTTGCTTTTTTAGCTGATTTAGTGATTTTACGTTCAACAACGGGAAAATTAGATAATACATCTTACTCGTTAGTTAACGTATTACGTGAGCGAACTCAGTTGTATGAGCGTAATTATACAATTACTGATGAGGATTATCGTCAATATGAACAATTGGCTAAGCAATTAGTATATGGTGATAAAGATAGTACTAAGCCATTGAAAATAGTTTTAGAGTATTGGTCCGAAAATGAAAAAATCACTTTACCAAATTCTCCTGATAGCTCTTGTAAACCATATAGAAAATTGGAGAGTGTTTCTTATTTATCACCAAAATCGGAAATTAATAACGAAAGGAAAATTCCACTTTATCAAGTTACATTATGTGTAGAAACACATAGTTTCTTTAAAGCAATTTTATTGG
Organism: Bisgaard Taxon 46; assembly: GCA_049941595.1. Lineage (GTDB taxonomy): Bacteria > Pseudomonadota > Gammaproteobacteria > Enterobacterales > Pasteurellaceae > Pasteurella. The sequence goes on along the minus strand of JBNFNA010000003.1, from coordinate 82,346 downwards.
ATAAATCGTCTCACTCATTAGGGTGGTTACGTTCTTCCTCAATGTCTGTTGCAAGATAATTATCTTGGGGGAATCTTTATGAAGAAATTTTATTGGTCAACTCGTTGTTTTCAAAAAATTAAAGACTTTTATCAAGAGGAAAAAGGTGTTTATGCAGTAATGACTGCATTGCTCAGTTTCCCTCTGTTAGTATTAATAGCATTTACTGTTGATGGTACGGGTATTATTTTAGATAAGGTCCGTTTGGCTCAAGCCACTGATCAAGCTGCGTTGTTATTAGTTGCTGAAAATAATACATATAGAAAAAATGCTATGCACAAGGATGTTACAGGGCAAAAAATATCTCCGGAAGATAAAGAAAAATTTTCTGGTAATGAATTAGATGCTAAAAAAGATAAACGTAATCAAGAGCTAATTCAAGGATTGGCAAAAATGTATTTACGTTCTGAAGATAAAGTAGCAAAAGATAAAAATTTACCTGTAACAATTGACGCACCATTTCATTATGATTGTTATGAGGTTGAATTAAAGAACCCTAAGAATCAATATTCTCAGCGCCGACCAGTAACTTGTTATGTTAATGGGAATATTAATCGTGAATTTTGGATTCCGTTAAGTGCTGAGTTAGTTAAGACACAGGTAACTAAAGATGGCCGTTTATCAATTAATTCAGGTACATCTTATGCGGTTAAAGAAAAAGGTTTGGTTATTCCGGTAGAATTAATGCTAGTGTCGGACTTTTCTGGTTCGATGGAATGGGTTATAGGTCAAGATTCTGTGACAGAACCCAAAGATAAAACGAAAATCTTTATTTTGAGATCGGTAGTGAAAGAAATTCAAGATACTTTATTCCCTACAGATCCTTCTAAAAGCGCTAGCCCGTATAATCGTATGGGATTTGTGACATTTGCAGGTGGGGCTAGACAAGAAAATGAAACATCACAATGTGTGATGCCTTATTATTTGAAAAAAGATAATCAAGAATTTAGAGTCGAATGGAATGATATTTCCAAATTATCAGTGACGGGGCCCAAAAACAAAGCAACCTGTGAGAAAAAAAGGGCTGGAGTTTCAGGAGGGAATTCGTTTACTATTGATATATGTAAAGTATCTGGAAATCCTCATAATGCGTTTCGTTTAGCATTGAAGCATACCGCTTTGATAAGTACTCAATTAATATTTACTGATATGCTTGATGTAAATAAAACAATTGCACAAATTGATAATTTTAATGGTAAACCAATTCTAGATTATGATCTAAGAGTACCTAGTGGAGGTTTATGCTTGGGTGGAAATGATAATAAAAAGACGACTCAAGCGTGGTTTGACAAAAAAGATCCTAATATTTCTCGTGCTCTAAATGCTATTCAGCCTAAAGGTGGTACAGCGGCATCCTCTGGTGTATTAATTGGGGCAAATTTATTAATGAAGAAAAATGATGACCCAGAAGCATCTCCAGATAAATTAGGAACTAATACTCAGCGTGTTTTAATGGTGTTATCAGATGGGGAGGATAACCAACCTTCTGGTGATGCTTTAGTGAAATTAATTAATGCAGGTATGTGTGAGCGTATTCGTAAACAAGTCGATACTTTACAAGACCCTAAATATGATCAATTACCAACTAAAATCGCTTTTGCTGCATTTGGTTTTACACCTCCAGCAGCTCAAAAAGAAGCTTGGAAAAAATGTGTAGGTGACAATAATTATTATGAGCCAGATAGTAAAGAAGCTTTACTTGATGCATTTAAACAAATCTTAAGTTTCGAGGAAGAAGTTGGTCGTTCTTCAATTAAGAAACCAACATTCTAATAATAAAGTTATTAATAGTTCAAAAGCCTTTTAGAAATAAGAGGCTTTTCTTTTTTTGGGTTAATTTTATATAGATAATTATCGCTGTATAAGTTCGATCTTATTACTAAAAAGGGGGGAGTAAAGTATCGTTAAAGGATGATGAGAGTAGATAAGATCATTTATGTGAGGGAGCTACAAAACTGGCTAATTACTTGAGAATAACCGTATATATTGAGCAATAAAAAAGCCCAGATTTAGCTGAGCTTTTGTTTTGAGTTTTAATTGTTACTGTGCAAAATGTTCAATTAGCGATTAATCTTTTCACCTTTTAATAAGCCTGATGAACCTTCAGAGTAGTCCCTTGGTTGTTCATCGGTTTCTTCAGGATTTTTTACCGCGCTTTCATCAGTGATTAAATTTGTTGAGAATAACGGTTTATTTGTTAATTCTGGCAACAATGTTGTAGATGAAGTCGCAAGGTGTTTATACAGTTTTTGATAGTCTTGTGCGATATTTTTTAGTAAATCAGCACTTTCAGCGAAATGTTTTTCAAGTTGCTCTTTTTGACTATCTAATTGATTTTTCACTTTTTGTAATTCCGTTTCTGTTTTCACCTGTTTTTTCACAGAGTCTTTGGTGAAACGGAGGAAAAAATAGCCAATGATTAAGCCTACAAGTAGCCCAATGCCGGCAGCTTGCCACATTTCAGGTGTCCAATTTTGCATATAATTACTCCTTATGACGGGTAGATAAACTTTGCCAATCTAACATAAAATGAGAAATATTTCTTTGCACTAGATCACAAGTATAAAAAAGGATGTCAGGTCTGACATCCTAAGATAATGAATTATTTCCAGTTTTCACGTTTTGCTTTTTGCAATTTTTCGTAAGCTTGGAGTAATTTTTGATGCGCTTGGAATTGTTGTAGATTTTCATCATCTGCAATCAAATCATAGAATGGATTGCCACCTTGAACCGCTTTCCACGCAGAATCAACCGCACTTTCACCGTACATTTTTTCAAATACCATACGATACTGTTCAGGTTGGCGTTGATTATCCAAGAACAATTCAATGCTGTTAATCAAACAACGATAATAGTTTGCACGTTCTGGTGTAAAGACCGAGCTGTTCATATTCAATGTCCAGTTTGCCCAATCAAGTGCAGACTCAAGATCACCTACTGCTAAATGTAACATTGATTTCAATTCACCTACACGCAAGGTTGTCCAACCCGATTTTGGTGGTGCAACGATACCAATAAATTCACGCACACGAGTCGCATCATCAATGCCTTGAGTATCAAGCTCATCAAGTAATTCTTGATAAGTATCTTGATCGTGGTGGAAGTGTGGCAGATCAAGTAAGATTTCACGCCATTCCATTCCCATATTGTTATTGGCATAAATTAGGTCATCGGCAGGATAAATATCCGACATTCCTGGCACAATAATACGGCAAGCATACACATCTAAGTGGCTGTAATCCATAATATAAACTTCTTTTTGTTCTGCTTGGAAAATCGCCATTAAATTATTGTATTCTTGTTCAGTGGTACCAGAAAAATCCCAATCCACAAACGAATAATCTGCATCTTGTTTGAAAAGATCCCAAGAAATTAAGCCACTTGAATCAATGAAGTGAGTTTCTAAGTTCGCGTGTTCTGCAACATCGTCATTATTGAAAGAAGGTGGCGTGAACACATCTAAATCTTTTAAGCTACGACCTTGTAATAACTCGGTTACTGTTCTTTCCAATGCAACTTGGAAGTTTGGATGCGCACCGAAAGATGCAAAACAAGTGCCATTGCTTGGGTTTAATAAAATCACGCAAATAACAGGATATTTACCGCCTAATGACGCATCATAAGCAAGAATTGGGAAACCTTCTTCTTCCAGTTTTTGAATAGACGCTTGAATGCTTGGGAAACGATCCATTACTTCTTTTGGAATGAGTGGCAAGCTGATTGCTTCTGCAATAATTTTGTTTTTAATGTGGCGCTCGAATACTTCAGATAACCCTTGAACGCGTGCTTCAAACTTGCTGTTACCTGCAGACATACCATTCGATACATACAAGTTTGCAATAATGCTTTGCGGAATATAAACCGTAGATTGATCAGACTGGCGAACATAAGGCATCGCCACAATGCCACGCTCATAATTGCTAGATTGAAGATCCACTAATAATTCTGGTGTAAGCTCTTGATTAGGATCGTAATAATCCAGCAAAGCTTCATCTAAAATGCCAGAAGGAAGTAAGGCATCATCTTCAATTGGGAACCATTTTTCGCTTGGATAATGCACAAAATCGCCATTTGCAATTTCTTGACCCAAATAAAAATCTGCAAAGAAATAGTTGGTGGAAAGACGTTCAAAATATTCACCTAACGCAGAAGCTAATGCCGCTTTTTTACTTGCGCCTTTACCGTTAGTGAAACATTGTGGGCAATCTTTATCACGAATATGTACTGACCAAACGTTAGGAACAGGGTTTAACCACGAAGCCTCTTCAATATTAAAGCCAAGTGCGGTTAATTTTTGTTGAAATTTATTAATACTATCTTCAAGGGCGGCGTCTTTGCCTGGAATAAATGTTTGTTCAGACATAATTCTTCTCATCTTTTCATTATTACAAAAGTTCGGCATAATAGGGGAGTTTCCCCCTTGCCGCAAGCCCTATTACCTTTATTTACGCAATAATTGCTCTTTGAAAGCGCTCACTGGCTCAAAAATTTCTTGATTTTTGAACCGCACTTTTTGAGGGTTCAATGTGAGAGGATAAACTCGCTTACGTGCAATGATGGCAATCAGATGAGGAAAGCATTTTGTTTTTTCACAATGCACCAGTTTTTGCTGATCTAAAATTTCGAAATTCAATAACGATAACCAATCCAACACTAGCCAAGGTAAGTAATGGCGAAATCTGAGTTTTTCGTGCTCGCGGCTATTTAGTTGCTTTTTAAATAGCAAAGGGCTGAACGGGTTGAAAAGGGAAAGGAAAAGATAGCCATCTTCAGTCAAAACACGATCAATTTCACGCAGAATTTGATGTGGGTCCTGGCTAAAATTCAACACGTTAGCAAGGACAACACCATTGAACGAATTTTCCACAAAAGGCAAATCTGTCATAGTAGCTTGGATAACGCTCGTATTTTTTTGCTCAGCAAAAGTATAAAAGTGCTCATTAATATCGGGAGAAAGCAAGATTTGGTGCGCTAAAAAGCAATCACAAGGAATTTCTGCACTGAGTCCACCCAGTTTAAGAAGTTGATTGCCTAAAATTTTTGGAAACCAAGCGCAAAAATAGTCACTAAGTGCGTTACAATAGCACTCACCATTGTGTAATTGCTGCCAACTATGTGGCAATGTCATTGCTTTTGTATATTTGGCATCCCAACGCATCATCAACCTTAAAGGATAAGTTATGTTAGTGTCGATTCCTGCTTTAAATGATAACTATATTTGGCTGTATGGACGAGAAAATTTGCCTGTAATTGTGATCGATATTCCAGAAACTACACAGTTAATAAATTATATTCACCAACATCAATTACAAGTTGAAGCCGTGTTATTAACGCATCATCACGATGATCACACCGCTGGCGTAAATGAATTCAAACGCGCCTTTCCACATATTAAGGTATTTGGAACCGAAGAAACAAGCAAAAAAGGGGCAACAGAGATTATTCAGGCGGGGCGATTGCAAACAGAGCATTATGATATCCAAGTGATAGAAACTGCAGGACATACGGAACAACATATCAGTTATGTTGTTGATGGGCATTTATTCTGTGGCGATAGTTTATTTTCAGCGGGCTGTGGGCGAGTATTTACAGGGGATTATGAAAAAATGTTTACAGGCTTACAACGTTTGAGCCAATTGCCCGATGATACGATTGTTTGCCCCGCACACGAATATACGCTAAGCAATTTAGCTTTTGCTGAAACCGTGTTAGTTAACAATAAAATGTTGATTACACATAAAGAAAAAGTGCAGCAATTGCGTGCGAATAATCAGCCTAGTTTACCGACAACCTTAGCTCTTGAAAAACAAATTAACCCGTTTTTACGGGCAAAAACTTTAGAGGAGTTTATTGCGTTGCGTCGAGCGAAGGACAACTTTTAACCAAAATTCAAAAAAGCTTTTGACTACAATTTTTGTCAATAGGTTTGAACAATAGATAACTATTGATTAGAATATAATCTTTATAGTTTTTGTAATCTTGTTGGTGAGTGATATTTTCCTTCTTTTCTATTTTTTCAGAGATGAGAAAGTTGCAAAAGTGCGGTAATTTTTTTGTAAATTTATGACGATTTTAGTTCTAGGTCTTAATCATAAAACGGCTTCTGTTGAAGTTCGTGAAAAAGTTGCGTTTTCAGATGAAAAGCGCGCTTTGGCGTTACAGCAGATTCAACATTCTGATTTAGCGCAGAGTGCGGTCATTTTATCGACTTGTAACCGAACTGAAGTCTATTTGCATAATAAATATATCTCTCCCAAAGATAATGAAGAATGGATCGAGCATTGCTTGCATTGGTTTGCACAACTTCATCAATTGCAGTTAGACATTTTGCGAGAGTTTTTATATGTGAAGCAAAATCAAGCATCAGTTCAGCATTTAATGAACGTGGCTTGTGGGCTAGATTCACTCATTCTCGGGGAACCACAAATTTTAGGACAAGTAAAACAAGCTTACCAACTGAGTGAGCAATATTATAAAACTTCTCAAAGTTGCATTTCGAGTGAGCTATCTCGCTTATTCCAAAAAACATTTTCAACTGCAAAACGTGTCAGAAGTGAAACTAATATAGGTGGCAATGCGGTGTCTGTTGCCTATGCTGCGTGTAATTTAGCTCGTCAAATTTTTGATTCACTGAAAACGTTAAATGTGCTGTTAGTGGGGGCGGGTGAAACTATTGAATTAGTGGCGCGCCATTTATTACGTCACGGCGTACAAAATTTAATGATTGCTAACCGCACTTTTGAGCGAGCGGTGCGTTTAGTGGAAAAATTGGATCAATCAGACCACATTCAAATTTTATCCTTAAACGAGCTACAACAAAGCTTGAACAAAGCGGATATCGTGATTAGTTCTACGGGAAGCCAACATATTTTAATTACCCAACAGATGGTGGAAGATGCGCAAAAAGTGCGTTGTGGCTTACCAATGTTGTTAGTGGATATTGCGGTTCCGCGTGATATTGAGCCAAGTGTAGCTAATCTTGAAAGTGTCTATCATTATACCGTGGATGATTTACAGCATATTGTCCAACGTAATTTAACTGAAAGAGAAAAAGCCTCTCAACAAGCGCAAGCCATTATTCAGCAAGAATGTGAGGATTTTTTTGAATGGTTGAAAGCGCACCAGTTTTCTAATTTAATTCGAAACTATAGAGAAAATGCCGATCTTATTCGAGAGGAACTCTTAGAAAAATCCTTGCAAGGTTTACGCCAAGGGGAAAATGCTGAGAAAGTATTGCAAGAGTTAAGTTATAAGTTAATGAATAAATTATTACATTCACCAACCCAAGTGATGAATACAATGGTGAAAACGGGGAACTCTGGGGGCTTGGCTTTATTCTCTTCGACGATAAATAACGAACAGAAACCCAATTAGTTTTTAAAAATGGTTCCTAATTATTTTAATCCATTTTAGAATAAGCGCATTATTTTTTATTGGAGCAAATATGCGAGACAGTCATCAAATTGCAAATGTTGATTTAGTGAAACAAATGAATAGTGCGGTCGTATATAAACTGATCGATCAGCAAGGGCCTATTTCGCGTATTCAGATTTCAGAGTTAAGTCAATTAGCGCCTGCGAGTGTCACAAAAATCACCCGCCATTTATTAGCACGTGGATTAATTAAAGAAGTTGAACAGCAAGAATCAACAGGTGGTCGTCGTGCAACTTCAATTATTGTTGAACATAAATCTTTTCGTTCTATCCTAATTCGTTTAGGGCGCAAACACGCGACTTTTGCGATTATGGATTTATCCACAAAATTGTGGAAAAAGGAAGTTTTAGAATTACCTGAAAATCAAACCGTTGAGTCTATTGAAACTTTTTTATTGGACAATCTGACTTTGTTTATTGAACAAAACCAGAAACGTGGTTGCGAATTTATTGCGATTGGTATTACAGTGCCAGGTTTTGTCGATGTAAAAACGGATATGATTGAATATATCCCACATTTATCATTAGAGAGCCCTTGGGATCTTGCCCATAAAATCGCAAAATTATCCAATTTATCCACTTATATTGGTCACGATGTTCGAAGCCTTGCGTTAGCGGAGCATTATTTTGGTGTGACACAAGATTGTTATGATTCTTTGTTATTACGTATCCACCGTGGTGTCGGAGCGGGAATCGTCATTAATCACGAAGTGTTCCTCGGTTATAAAAATAACGTGGGCGAAATTGGACATATTCAAGTTGATCCTTTAGGTAAGCGTTGCTTATGCGGTAATGTAGGCTGCTTAGAAACAGTTGTAAGCAATACAGCTATCGAAAAGAAAATGCACGATCTACTTGAAGATGGTTATAAGAGTAAATGGCTATCTTTAGATGAATATGACATTGAAGCGATTTGCAAAGCGAGTAATAAGCACGATGCGGCTGCCATTGAATTAATTGAGCACGTGGGGGTGCAAATCGGACGTGTGCTTGCAATGAGCGTAAATATGTTTAATCCTGAAAAAATTGTTATCTCAGGCGAAATTACCCAAGCAAAAAACATTTTATTTGCGGCAATTCAGCGTTCATTAGAAAGTCACGCGTTACCCGCATTTGTAAAAGACACACCTTTAGTTGCATCTGAGTTAAAAAATGAAGATGTGATTGGTGCATTTGCATTAATTAAACGTGCATTATTAGATGGCAGTTTATTGCGCCGTTTATTATCTGAATAAATCTGGAGTGTTTTTAAATCAACCTGTTCAAACTCTATGCGAACAAGCTAAAAATTTCATTTTTATAAAAAAAAGAGTTGACGAGAGGGGCGGATATCAGCATAATTAGCCCCGCAAAGCCGATGAGGTGAATGCAAATAGAAAAATGGCTATGTAGCTCAGTTGGTTAGAGCACAACACTCATAATGTTGGGGTCACAGGTTCGAATCCCGTCATAGCCACCATATTTGCGGGACTGGCGAAATTGGTAGACGCACCAGATTTAGGTTCTGGCGCCGCGAGGTGTGTGGGTTCAAGTCCCTCGTCCCGCACCATTCATTAGCTTGCAAGTCAATATAGTAGTTGGGGTATCGCCAAGCGGTAAGGCACCGGGTTTTGATCTCGGCATTCCTAGGTTCGAATCCTAGTACCCCAGCCATACTATCAACAAACTTCTTAATCTTCACATCAAGATATTTCAATTGGGGTATCGCCAAGCGGTAAGGCACCGGGTTTTGATCTCGGCATTCCTAGGTTCGAATCCTAGTACCCCAGCCATTAAATTCTGTAAATTTTCTCCAAAAAATACTTCTATTTTCAATTATTTTATTATTTTTTAAAATTTATTTTATATCGTACTCTATCTCTTAAAATGGCGAGTTTTAGTGATCTTTATTTTTAAAGAAAGTTTATTATTCTTAACTTTTCTTATATATCAGAAGAATCTGCTATTTTTGCTCAATTTCCGTTCCATTGACTAATGTAAACAAATATTAGATATTGTTAAAACATTGTGAAAACAATGCGTATTACAATAACTTTTGGAACAAATTATGACTGAATTAACACAACAAATAGAAAAATCAAGCTGGCATTCTAAATTTGCGGCTTTAGGTCCGGGCATCTTAATGGCATCTGCCGCTGTTGGTGGATCTCATATTATCGCTTCTACACAATCAGGGGCGATTTACGGTTGGCAGCTAGCAATTATTATTATTTTAGCGAACTTATTCAAATATCCATTCTTCCGTTTTGGTGTGCAATACACCCTAGATTCAGGAGAAACCTTACTTCAAGGTTATTTGAGAAAAGGAAAGCCTTATCTTTGGATTTTCTTTATTCTTAACGCTTTTGCAACAGTGATTAATACTGCAGCGGTTGGCTTACTTTGTGCTGCGATTTTAACCTTCGTGTTACCTGTTCAAGTACCAGTACCAACATTAAGTTTCATCGTGATTAGTGTAAGCACAATGATTTTATTGTTAGGTAAATACCGCTTATTAGACGGCTTATCTAAATTAATTATGATTGCGTTAACTGTAACGACCGTTGCCGCAGTAGTGATTGCATTTATGCGTAATGGTATTGGTGGCGTTGCTCCAGCGGATTATGTCAGCGCAAGCCCTTGGAATTTAGCCGCATTAGGTTTTATCGTAGCCTTAATGGGATGGATGCCAGCTCCAATCGAAATTTCGGCGATTAACTCAATGTGGGTGATTGCAAAACGCCGTATCGCAAAAATGTCTTACCAAGACGGTATCTGGGATTTCAACGTCGGCTACATTGGCACCGCAATTCTTGCATTAGTCTTTTTAGCATTAGGTGCATTAGTGCAATATGGTTCTGGTGAAACCGTACAAATGGTTGGCGGTAAATACATTGCACAATTAATCAATATGTACGCATCCACCATTGGTGAATGGGCAAGAGGTTTAATCGCATTTATCGCATTTATGTGTATGTTTGGCACGACGATCACCGTTATAGATGGCTATTCACGCACAAACGTTGAAAGTTTACGCCTAATCTTAGGCAAACAAGAAAGCCGCCCAAGCACATTAAATATTGCTATATTATTTGCTGCGGTTTCTGGTTTAGCGATTATTTTCTACTTTAACAATGCGGTAGGCCCAATGTTGAAATTCGCAATGATTGCCTCATTTGTTTCAACACCAGTATTTGCTTATTTAAACTTATCGTTAGTATTAAAAGGCGAACATAAAGTCAAAGGTGGCTTATTCTGGTTGTCAATTATCGGCTTAATGTATTTAACATCATTCACGTTATTATTTATCGTGCAACAAGCCGGTTGGTTGAACTAATTTTACAAAACTTTTTGATAAATGACCGCACTTTCAAAGTGCGGTTATTTTTTTGTGTCCACTTTTTTATTTGATATGTTTTTCGCATTTATTAGAGTTAAATCCTGAACACGTAAGATGAAAACATAATGAAAGCACTTAGAAAAGGTTCAACAGTCAAGGTGAGTATTAGCCCAAAATATGCTGGAAATGGAACGATATAATACAGCCAGATACATAATTAAAAATACAGCAACAGGAGAATAGAATGGTTGAACGGAAAATATATCAAAAAATAGGAGATTTTGTGGAAAATTATGCCGTTAGAAGCTATAGAAATATCCTTTATAGGATCAATTTATCCAGAGAGCTATTCAGGAGGGTGGAAAGACTTTATGAAATTGAGGATGAAATTATGATTTTAATGAGAAAGCTAAAAGAAGTAACATCTCAAGATTGGAGCCAATATATTTTTTCTCTATCAAATAATATGGATTTTAATATTAAATTTGCATATATAGAAGAAGATAGTTGGCCTAATCTTTATATGAAAGGAATTAGCGACTTAACGAAGGAAGAGGCGGAAGAATCTTATATTCCTGAGGAAATTTGGGAAGAACGAGTTGAGATTAAAGCAGGAAAGAATGAAGCAAGTCCGATAATGATGTAATGTGAATGATTTTCCTATTCGGTAGAAGTGCGGTAGCTTTTACAACGGTTTTATATGGGATTCGGCATCCTATAAAACAGCAAATCAGCTTATTTAAATGAGCTGATTACGTACTAAAATTTGATATAAGCCACGTTTTTTATCAGGAAAATTATGCTATGATCTCACCCAACTTAATCAAATAAGGAAATTGATTGAGTATGTTATGGAATAAAAGAAAAATAAAGGACTTACAATGAAAATAAGATCGAAAATTACCAGCGAGAATACCTATAAAATTCTCACTCCAATCTTATCTTGTATGCTTGTCGCCTGTGGCGGCGGTGGAGGTGGTGGTGCCCCTTCCCATTCATCTGCACCAGTGAATCCTTCAGAAAATGTCAATTCACCTCAAGTGTCGCCTAGTTTAGCAGGCGAAACTTCACCTACGCCAACTGTTACTGCGCTTTCTTCTTTCAATTCGCTTGCTGAAGTAGCCCATACAGTAACGGAAACCATCGCAAATCATGTGCATTTGACAGCCAATACACTAACTGCATTGGAAGAGAATAAAGAGAGATTTGCTCACTCCCAGGCACATTTTTTGGGCGTATATCAGGAAACCATCCCAACGCTAGTACAGAGTGATGAAAGCAAAATACAGGATATTGGGATTGTAGATACGTTTTTTTATAAGTCTAAAGGGTTAAGAGATAAAAAAACACTCGAAAATCGAATGCTTTCTATTAACCAAAAGGATTCTGAAGAAACAGATAAACGTGATCATGGCACCATGGTGGCACAGGTTATTGCCAGAACCAATGATCAGTCTAAAATGCACGGGGAATCAAATGCAATACAAGATAAACGATATTCTTCAAATGACCACTCAGAAAAAGCTAGACAAGTTTATGTGAATATCGATCACTATCGACGCTTAATCAAAAAAGACGTAAAAATTTTTAACAATTCTTATGGAACAGCCTCGCTTAATGGTGCGGTTAAAGCTGACTATGTGAACGAGCTAGGCAAACTGGCTAACGAAGATAAGATTTTTGTTTGGGCTGCTGGTAACCAAAATTTGGAGTTGGCATCGTTGGAATCACGTCACCCAACGGATGATCCTGATGCTCGAAATGGCTGGATCACCGTGGCAGCTACGACACCTGATCGTGATAAAAAGACCACTTATTCAAATAAAATCGGAGAGGCGGCTAAAAACTGGGGGATCACCGCCTTAGGGGATTATCAAATTTATCTTCCACCAGAAGAATGTGAGGGAGGTGATAAAAAAAATCCTCGAGGTTGTTACCATACGATTCTAGGCACATCATTTGCTACACCAGCGGTGACAGCCACTGTGGCAAATGTGTGGAATAAATACCCTTGGATGGACAACCATCTAGTGGTGGTGACGGTGCTATCCACCGCCAATAAAATAGGGAAAAGTGAATTAACTGAGGGGCCAGATTCCGAATTTGGATGGGGGCTACTGAATAATGAAAGAGCACTACTCGGTCCTGCTCGATTAGACAAACGTTTGTTAACCAATCGGGATAAAGAGGGATTGCTTACTGTGAGTTTCGATAATCGCCTCTATGAGAAAAAAGAGAAGCTCACTTGGGCAAATGATTTAGTGGGTGATGCGGGTATTCGTAAACAAGGTACGGGCACCCTATATCTTAAAGGGGATAATCATTATACGGGCGATACCGTCATCGAAAATGGGGCATTAGAGTTTTCAAGGGCACTTAGTCATTCGAAAGTAAAAATCCAACCGCACGGTGCATTGATTGCGAGAAACTCCAATTCTAAAGTAGAAATTGGAGGGACACAAAACTATGAGCTAAATAATGATGGCGGAAAGCTCGGCGTGTATGGACAAGGGCTTAAGCTAACAGGAAATTATAAAGGCACAAATAAAGCCAAAATTGCGATTGATATTCATACCGCAAAACTTGATGTTACTGGCACGATAGATATGGGCAACGGCTACATTGTGGCAGATATTGAGAATGTTTTTCTCCCTTCAACCAATAAAAATACAAGGAAAATCCTGACAGCAAAAGAGATAAAAAATTACAGTGGTGATTATGCCGTATCAAAAAATGTCTCTAAATATATTAATATTTCCCGCTTTGAACAAAAAAATAACGAAGTTGAAGTGGATTATCAGCGAAATAGCACGGCATATGTTTTTGAGGAAACAAAACGCCCAATGACCGCTAGCCTATTCCGTTCTGCAAAAAATCTCGATACAGCATTTGATGAATTAGCAGAAAAAACCGCTAAAACGGATGCCCAACCAAGCTATGCGACACTGATGAGCGTCGATATGCGTGCCGCCGTGGCGAAGATTATGCAAGCCGATGCTGACGATTTATCACAAATTGTAAAATCCTTGTCTGGCGAAATTTATGCGTCTAGCCAAAATTTGATGTTCAAACAAAGCCAAGTGTTCAATCGCACATTAAGCACACGTATTGCCTCCTTGTTGACCTCAGAGAAAAGTGGGGTTTGGGCAGATGGGTTATATGCGAAAAATCACGTGCGTCAAACAGGCTATTCTCACCTACAGGCTAGCACAACAGGGACCCAGCTTGGGGTAGATGGTAAATTTGATGACATGACTTTGGGGGCTGCAGTGGTCGTCGGCAATACTCACGCCAGACTGAATGAAAATGCGGGCAGTATCAAGAGCAAGCACACCAGTTTATCGCTTTATGGTGCCTATGATTTTGGTCCATTCTATCTCAGTGGTCGAGTAGGCATGACAAAGGCTGACAGCAAAGTGGATCGTGTGGTGATTGATAAACCGACAACCGCCTCTTATCAAAGCCATATTTATCATCTTTATACCGAACTAGGCACACAACTTGCTATGAATAAAGTGAGTTTAAATCCTTTTTTTGCCAGTGAGATGAGTATCATTTCACGAGGACAATTTGGCGAAAATGTTGCCTTTGGTATTCATTCAGATAAAAAACGTTATGATGTTAATGCTTTTGTTGCAGGCGTTCGTGGTGCATTAGATTTTGAGAAAATACGTTTGTTTGCCAATATCGCACATGCATATACGCCAAATCCACAAGAATTTGATTTTGATGCGAAATTTAGAGATACCACAAGTAATATCCTGATCAAAGGGGCAATGCAAGCAAAACATAATACACTTTTTGATGCTGGATTAGCCTATAAAATCACCAATAATTTTACCTTAGAATCAAAATACAGCTTATCGATTCAAGAGGGGAAAAAAGAAGGCACTATCTTAAGTATCGGGGGCGTATATTATTTTTAATATAAACTTAAACGCATATCCATCGTAAAAGCGCGGTCAATTTCAAAAAAGTTTTACTTTGAGAAATTGACCGTTTTTGTATCCTGGGGGGATGTGAGCAATTGATATCTTGCTTGTGTTAACTGGCGTGTGGTTTGATTAAAGCACTCGTCAAAGACGAGCGCTAGCTTATTTAATTCAATAAATAGTAAAGTGTATGGAATATATGATGAAGATCCATTTTAAACTAATCTATATCAGTCTATTTTTATTATCAGGCTGTTATCCTTGCAGATTTTTTTAGATTCGAATTAATTCATATTTATATAATCAGTCAGTGTCTTGATAACGCTAATTATAAATTTGAACTTGCTCCTAAATATGCAAATAATCATTAAAAAATAACCGCACTATCAATGATGAAGTGCGGTTGTTTTTTTTTTCGCTATTCTGATAAATAGAGCCTTTAGTTTGCGATGCCTTTATGTCTTAATAACGCATCTAATTGTGGTTCTCTACCGCGGAAGCGTTTGAATAACGTCATTGGTTCTTCAGAGCCACCTCGGCTTAAAATTTCATTTAAGAACGATTTACCTGTTTCTGGGTTGAAGCTCCCTTCTTCTTCAAAACGAGAAAATGCATCTGCGGATAACACTTCTGCCCATAAATAGCTGTAATAGCCAGCAGAGTAGCCACCAGCAAAAATATGGCTGAAGCTATGTGGTGCTCTTGCCCACTCAACGCCTGTAATCACTGCCACTTCTTCTTTTACTGCTTTTAACGTGTCTAAAATTTGATTTTGTTTGCTTGGATCAAAATGGTGATGCAAGCGGAAATCAAACAATCCAAATTCTAATTGGCGAAGAACAAACATTGCAGCTTGGAAGTTTTTCGCTTTCAGTAATTGAGCCAGTTTTTCTTTTGGTAACGGCTCGCCAGTTTCATAGTGACCTGAAATGAAATCAAGTGCTTCTGCTTCCCAGCACCAGTTTTCTAAGAATTGGCTTGGTAATTCCACAGCATCCCAAGGCACGCCATTAATACCAGCCACATCTGCCACATCAATTTGAGTCAACATATGGTGAATACCGTGACCAAACTCGTGGAATAACGTAGTGACTTCATCGTGTGTGAATAATGCTGGTTTGTTGCCAATAGGAGCATTGAAGTTACAAGTTAAATAAGCAACTGGTTTTTGGATTTCACCATTTGCTTTACGACGGCGGCCAATACAATCGTCCATCCACGCGCCGCCACGTTTGTTTTCGCGAGCGTATAAATCTAAATAGAAACTGCCGCGTACATTGTCAGTTTCATCAATTAAATCAAAGAAACGGACATCTTTATGCCACGTATCCACATCAAAGCGTTCTACTGCACGAATGTTAAAAATGCGTTTGATTAATTCAAATAAGCCAGCCAGTACACGATTTTCAGGGAAATATGGGCGAAGTTCTTCGTCATTAATTGAGTAAAGGTGCTGTTTTTGTTTTTCGCTATAAAAAGCAATATCCCAAGCTTCAAGTGCGGTCACATTGAAGTGTGTTTCGCAAAATGTTTTTAATTCAGCGAGCTCTTTTTCACCTTGTGCTTTTGAACGTTTTGCTAAATTATCTAAGAAATCCAATACTTGTTGTGGGTTTTCTGCCATTTTGGTGGCAAGAGAAAGCTCAGTATAAGTGTTGAAATCTAACAATTTGGCAAGCTCAACACGTAAATTCAGAATTTCTTCCATAATCGCAGTGTTGTCCCATTTACCTGCATTCGGGCCTTGATCTGAAGCACGCGTGACAAACGCACGATACATTTCTTCACGTAACTCACGATTCTCACAGTAAGTCATTACGGGTAAATAGCTTGGAATTTCAAGCGTGAAACGGTAACCCGTTAAACCTTTGCTTTCTGCGGATTGTTTTGCTGCTTGTAATGCAGACTCTGGTAAGCCTTTGAGTAGATCAACATCCTCAATGACTTTATCCCAACCCATTGTCGCATCGAGCACATTGTTGCTAAATTGCGAGCTTAATTCAGATAAACGTGCAGAAATTTCGCCGTAGCGTTTTTGTTTTTCAGCAGGTAAAGAAATTCCAGAAAGTTTGAAATCACGTAGTGCATTTTCAATGGTTTTCTTTTGTGCAAGATCATAGTTTTCAAATTCTGGGCTGTTTTTTAGCTTTTCATAAGCATTATATAAGCCTTCGTGTTGACCAACCCAAGTACTGTATTCTGATAAAATCGGTAAGCAAGCTTGATAAGCTTCACGCAATTCAGGGCTGTTTTTGACAGAGTTAAGATGCGAAACCGGTGACCAAGTTTTGCTGAACAGGTCGCCCATTTCGGTTAATGGCAAAATGAAGTTTTCCCAAGTGATGTGGTCTTGTTGGACTAATTTTTCAATATTTTCGCGGCTATCTTGGATACGTTTTTCAACCGCTGGTTGAACGTGTTCAGGCTTGATAGAAGAGAATGGTGGCAAGCCTTCAAAGGTAAGTAATGGGTTTGTCATAAGATATCCTTATTTTTAAGCAAATGTTTTTCTTATATGGGGGAATTTTTTTCAAATTCAAGCTTTAAAATTTCGCAAAAATATATATAATTGAGAATTGTTTTTATTCTAAAGGATTTTTATGAAAGCGATCTATATCACATTAGGGTTTATTTTTCTTGGCTTAGGTGTATTGGGTATCATTTTACCTCTATTACCAGCCACGCCATTTTTGTTATTAACTCTTTTCTTCTTTGCAAAAGGTTCAGATCGTTTACATAACTGGTTTTTACAAACTGAGTTATACAAAAAGCATTTAAAAACCTTTAAAGAAGAGCGTGCGTTAAGCCAAAAATCAAAATTCTGGATTTTATTATTTGCGACAATTATGTTGTCCATCGGCTTTTACTTCACGCCAAGTGTATTCGGACGCACAGTTATCGTCCTTGTGTTATTAACAAAATATTGGTTCTTTTTCTTCTGGATCAAAACGATCAAGCAAAGCTAGAACAAACGAAATTATTAAAAGGCTGTTGAACTTAAAGGTTAACAGCCTTTTATATTGTCGTTATAATAGCCCTTATTTTTAGGGAATTTTCGTATGTTTAGATTCGACACCTCTCATCTCAGCAGCAAAATCAAAAGTGCGGTCCTTTTTACAGCGTTTTTTTCCTTACTTGCGTGCGAACCTAAAGAAAATCCTGTCCAGCCTCCTCAACCTCCCAAAGATAATAATACCGTTGTGAATGTCGAACCTAGTCGCGAATTATTGGTGCGTGGTGTGTATAGTGATTTATTACTCGATCCTCATTCGGCACAAAATAGCGATCAAAGCACTTTCTTGCGTGATTTGTTAGAAGGGCTGACGGCTTATGATAGCCAAGGCAAGCTCATTCCGGCGGTGGCTGAAAGTTGGAAAACAGAAGATAACAAAACTTGGTTCTTCGTTTTGCGTGAAGGGGCAAAATGGTCTACCGGAGAGGCGATCATTGCACAAGATTTTGTGAACAGTTGGCAAAATTTAGCACGTGCAAACAGCGATTTAAAATCTTATTTAGCGTTTTTAAATATCGAAAATGCGCAATCGGTGATAAGCGGTGAGATGACTGCAGACAAATTAGGGATTGAAGCCATTGATAACCGTGTTTTGCGCATTCAACTTGAAAAAGCAACGCCGTATTTACCACATATGCTGGCACATATAGCCTTGTTACCTCGTTATGCCCACGAGTCTGCACAGTTTGTAGGCAATGGTGCGTATCGTTTAGTCAATCAAAATGCCAATCTCATTCATTTGGAAAAAAATCCTCACTATTGGGCAGCACAAAAAGCTTCTTTTAAATTTGTGGATTATCAAAAATTAGCGGAAAACCAAAATATTACCGCCTTAGACATCGTGCAACAGCCAAAAATTGTACCTGAAAATAGCCCTTATTTTCCGCAAAACTGTACCTATTTTTACGAATTTAATATGAAAGATCCTATGTTGAGCAAAAGTGCGGTCAGAAAAGCGTTAGTTTCGATGGTGTCGGCAAGGGATATTGTTCAGCAAGTTGCACCACAAATGATGACAACGACCAATTTATTGCCTTATGCAATGCAAATGGATCAAGAAAACACTTGGGAACCGGTGGTGGTTGAGCAAGTGTTCGGGCAATTTGGCGTTACAGAAACAAAGCCGTTGCAATTAAAGATTACACACGATCAAGGCAACATTCATTCAAATATTGCGCAACGCTTGGTCAGAATGTTATCGCAATCAGATATGTTACGCGTAAGCACCGAAGCGGTAAATTTGCAAACGTTGCTTGAAAAACGTAGCAAAGGGGATTTCCAAATTATCCGCTCTGGTTGGTGTGCGGATTATCACGATCCGTCGGCATTTTTGAATGTGTTTTACTCAAAAGGGCCCGATAACAAAATGTTCTATGCCAATCCCAAAGTCGATGAGTTGCTAGAAAAAACGTTAACGTTGGTGAACGATGCGGAGCGTCAGAGTATCTATGCGCAATTAGGGCAAATTTTACAAAGTGATAATGCGGTATTGCCGATTTTTCAATATAAGATCCCAGTTTGGGTGCATCCAACCTTGAATGGTTTTAACTTAGATAATCCGACGGGTGTGATTTACAGCAAAGATGTATTTCGAAAAGTAAAAACACAATAATGAGTGAAGTGCTTTTGTCGGGAAAGTGCGGTCGTTTTTAATAAAATTTTGCCCACATTTTACAGTGGGCAATTTTTATGGCGTCTTTTATTTTCGTGGTACTTCTTCGTTGCAGTAAGGACATTCCAATAAATGTTTTTGATCATTATGCACAATAAAATGCCCCATTTTTTTGGCTTTAGTGTCTAAATATTCTGTATTGTAGCGGTTTTCACCCACATTTAAGGCAACACGCTCAACCACATTGATACCCGCTTTTTTCATTGTTTCAATTTTGTTCGGGTTGTTGGTTAATAAACGCACTTTTTTCACGCCGAGTAAATCAAACATATCTGCACAAACATCAAAGTTACGTTCATCAGCAGCAAAACCAAGTGCTAAGTTCGCCTCGATCGTATCCATACCTTGATCTTGCAATGAATAAGCGCGGATTTTATTAATCAAACCGATGCCACGACCTTCTTCTCTATGATAAATTAAAACACCGCGGCCTTCTTGGCTGATTTGACGTAGTGCTGCCGCAAGTTGGAAACCACAATCGCATTTTAAGCTATGTAAAGCATCACCCGTTAAACATTCAGAGTGAATTCGTGCGAGAACAGGTTCATCACTATTGCTTACATCACCTAATACTAAGGCTACGTGTTCTTTTTTTGTGTCAGGAAATTCAAAGCCAACAATTCGAAAAATACCAAATTCGGTTGGTAAATTGGCTTCTGTGACACGTTGAATTTTTGCCATAATCAATCCTTATGCTTTTGTATGTTCTCTGATAGAATACGCTTTCTACAGATTATCAACTTTATGGTTACGAATATGTTAAAAAGATTGTCATTATATACCTTATTACTTTGTATTGTCCCTTTTTTTGCTTGGATTTTTGCGTGGCAATGGAATGCAAACGATGTAATGACAAATTTGGATTACGCACTGTATTTTTTAACGGAAAGCGGTAGCGTGCCTTATGCGATCATCACCTGTGGTGTATTGGCACTGTGTTTTTATCCTTTCTTTTCGGATAAAAAACTGTGGGTGAAAGCAGTTGCGGTAATGGCATTTTCTGTGATTTTGACTCAAGGGATCAAAAGTGGATTAAAAAATATTTTCACCGAACCTCGCCCTTATGTGACTTACGTGGCAGAACAAGCGCAAATTAGTCCCGAAGTGTTTTATCAACAAGAGCGTCAACAACGTTCGTTATTTTTACAAAATTTCTTACAAACCCAATCCAATATTCCAAGTTGGTTAAAAAATCATTATGAAAAAGAAGTGGGTTATTCTTTCCCTTCTGGTCATACGATTTTTGCCGCTGGTTGGTTATTCCTCGTAGTGGGTTTTACACAATTATTAGGCTTACGCTCAACAGGCGCAAAAGTGCTAGTGGCAACAGTAGCGATTTGGTCGGTGCTGATGCTGTTTAGCCGATTACGCTTTGGAATGCATTATCCAATTGATTTATTTGTGAGCGTATTACTTTCTTTTGTTGTTCATATCGCAATTTTTCGGTTTTTACAGAAAAAGACGATTTTTATCAATAATTGCACATCACAGTGCGGTTAAAATCAGCATTATTTTTTGAACAGTGAGGTAACAATGTTATACGGATTTGATATTGGCGGTACAAAAATTGAGCTTGCGGTGTTTAATGAAAAACTTGAAAAACTACACAGCGAGCGTGTAGATACACCGAAAGAAAGTTATGACGAATGGCTGAATGTAATTGTTGGCTTAGTGCATAAAGCTGACAAAATGTTTAATTGTCGTGGTTCGGTGGGGATTGGTATTCCAGGGTTTGTGAACCACACCACAGGTTTGGCAGAAATCGCCAATATTCGTGCAGCAGATAATAAACCAATTATCAAAGATCTTTCTGCGTTGTTAGACCGCGAAGTTCGTGCTGAAAATGATGCGAACTGCTTTGCGCTATCAGAAGCTTGGGATGAAGAAAATAAAGATTATCCAAGCGTATTAGGGCTAATTTTAGGTACTGGGTTTGGTGGTGGCTTGATTTTTGATGGTCAGGTTCACTCGGGTCAAGTCGGTATGGCGGGGGAATTAGGACATATCCAATTGAACTATCACGCACTTCAATTATTAGGTTGGGATAAAGCGCCAATTTATGAATGTGGGTGTGGTAACAAAGCGTGTTTAGATACTTATTTATCTGGACGTGGTTTTGAAATGTTGTATCGTGATTTACAAGGCGAAGCATTAAGTGCGAAAGAAGTGATTCAACGTTTTTATGCAGGCGATGAAACTGCGGTGAAATTTGTTGAACTTTTCATTGAGCTTTGCGCAATTTCTATTGGCAACATCATTACTATTTTAGATCCACACGTTGTAGTATTAGGTGGTGGCTTATCTAACTTTGATTACTTATATGAAGCCTTACCAAAAGCCTTACCAGCTCACCTAATGCGCAGTGCGCAAGTGCCTTTAATTAAGAAAGCAAAATATGGCGATTCTGGTGGTGTAAGAGGCGCAGCGGCATTATTCTTGAAGAAATAAGAAAAGAATTTGCTTATTTAAAATGATTGAGCTATAAAAGAGCGGTGCATTAAAAGACGAAATTTTATTCAAAATAAGAATAAAATTAGTTAAAATGGCACCGCACTTTTTATTTATTCAAGGAAACTTTATGCGCCAATATATCAATAAAGCAATTTTAATTTCTTCAGTACTTGCATTATCTGCTTGTGGTACGTTATCAGATATGACGACTTCAACTGGAACTGCTTCAACTTCACCTGCGGTTAGCAAAGCGTTAGGTATTGATTTAGCCGGTTTAGAAAAGCAAGCAATGGGGTTAAAAACGTTTGAATATACCCATAACCAAAGCAATTATGTGACTTATTTAAGTTCACAACCTGAATTAATTAAAGTTCAAGATGCAGAAGGTTCAAGTAAATTCTTCTATAAAGCAGGTAAACTTTTAGCAGTTCAAGATAAATCAGGTGTTTATCAGTTTGGTGCAAAAGGCGAAGTATTAGCTGTTAACTCACAAGGCAAAACCCAAGATGTGAATGCTGAGAAAAAATCAGCATTATCTGCAAAAGGGGCTAAGCTTTATAAAATGATGAGCTATAACCGTGCAGACAATAGTGCAGCGGGATTGAAAACCGGTGATCAAGCAAAAGTGAATTATTTGTGTATCGCAAAAATTCAGCAAGTTGCTCAAACCCAACGTGTATTCCGCAGCCCTGAAAATGCAGTAGTGAGCGCAAATCATATTGATGCAATAGTTCGCTTAAATGGTAACCAATACTATAAAATGAATTGTCAAATTTCAGCGAATAAAGTTGCGAAATTAAGTTTAATGAAAAAATAGTTTTTTATCATCTCTATAAAGTGCGGTTAATTTAACCGCACTTTCTCTTTTAGGTAAGATTAAAATGGAATTAAGTCAGCATTCTTTTGAAGATTATGTTTATCACCTTGTTGAAACTCACAAAGGAAAACGCATTCATTCTTTTGAGTATGGTGGGCATCTTTTTTGGCTTAAACAGCCGGAAGTATTAGGCACGAGCTGGCGATTAATCAAACCAAATCCTAACAAAGCTTTTCAAAATGAAATCAATACATTAATTAATTTTGCAAAATCTGGTGCCCCAGTGCCTCAATTATTATTAACCGGTGAAGATTTTTTAGTATTAAAAGATGCAGGACCGACACTTGCCGATTGGGTCGAAAATCCCGCAGTGCCAGAAAATGAGAAACAGCATATTTTATCAGAAGGTCTAAAAGCCTTATTAGCATTACATCAAAAAGGCTTAGTGCACGGCCGCCCTGCAATCAGAGATATGGCGTGGAATGGTAAACAAATTCGCTTTATTGATTTAGAAACACATCACGAAGCAAGTGCACAAAAACAAGTTTATGATCTTGTTATTTTTATTCATAGTTTATGTCGTTCGAAAGTCATTTCTGATATAGAAGTAAAACGCATAGTCAGTGAATTAGCACAGCAAGCAGACACTTATATTTGGCAACAAGTGCTACATTTGATGCAAAAATATCGCTTTCTTTATTATCTTTTGCTACCATTCAAGCCAATTGCAAGGACTGATTTAATTGCAATTTATCGCTTGTTTGAGAATATGTCATTTTTGATGAAAGAAGGGAAAGTAGGATGAAAAAGTTAATGATGATTTTAGCTATTAGTACAATAGTTTCAGCTTGTAGTGTTGGCGCGAGTGTAAATGCAGGTGGTGGCTCCAGTGGTGTTGGCGTAGGTCTAGGCGTTGGTACTGGTATTCGATTTTAATTAAAAAAGTGCGGTAAATTTATTAGGATTTTTGAAAAAACAGGAAATATCAGAATTAAAACTTGATATTTTTTACAAAATCCTTATAATACAGCACATATTTCGGACGCGGGGTGGAGCAGCTTGGTAGCTCGTCGGGCTCATAACCCGAAGGCCGTCGGTTCAAATCCGGCCCCCGCAACCACTTTACAGATAGTTTAGTAAAGAAGCCCCAAGTAATGGGGTTTTTTCATATCTAAACGCAGAGTTTTTGATGTAAGGACTGGCCTAACCAAGTCCTTTTTTTACGTCTGAAATTCAAGATTGAGATGTAGGGTGGTATCAAGCACAGTAAGTGCTATGTATTCAAATTATTGATGTGTGTTGTACATCCTACATTTAGAGGAGACAATTTTTGGCAACGTTAGAACAAAAATTACAAGATCTATTACAAGGCTCTGTTGAAGATTTGGGTTGTGAACTATGGGGCATTGAATGCCAACGTTCAGGCCGATTTTTAACAGTTCGTTTATATATTGATAAAGAAGGCGGCGTGACCGTGGAAGATTGTGCAGATGTAAGTCGTCAAGTAAGCGCAATTTTAGACGTAGAAGATCCGATAGCAGATAAATATAACCTCGAAGTATCTTCACCGGGTTTAGATCGTGCCTTGTTTACTTTAGAGCAGTACCAACGCTATATCGGTCAAGATATTGCTGTGCATTTACGTATTCCTGTATTGGATCGTCGTAAATGGCAAGGTAAGCTAGAAAAAATTGAAAATGATATGTTGACCTTAATTGTTGACGGTCAAGAACAAGTTTTAGTGTTTGGCAATATTCAAAAAGCCAATATTATTCCTAAATTCTAAGGAGCATATAGAGCAATGAGTAAAGAGATTTTATTGGCTGCTGAAGCCGTGTCTAATGAGAAATTATTACCACGTGAAAAGATTTTTGAAGCACTAGAAAGTGCATTAGCGCTATCCACTAAAAAGAAATACGAACAAGAAATTGATGTACGTGTTGTGATCAATACCAAAACCGGTGAGTTTGATACTTTCCGTCGTTGGTTAGTGGTTGAAGAAGTCAATAATCCAACCAAAGAAATCACATTAGAAGCTGCGCAATTTGAAGATCCAAATGTGCAGTTAGGTGATTATGTTGAAGATCAAATCGAGTCTGTGGCATTTGACCGCATTACAATGCAAACTGCACGTCAAGTGATTAGCACCAAAATTCGTGAAGCTGAACGCAACAAAATCGTTGAACAGTTCCGTTCGCAAGAAGGCGAAATTGTGACGGGTACGGTGAAAAAAGTAAACCGTGACAATATCGTTTTAGATTTAGGTCAACAAGCTGAAGCGGTGATGTTGCGTGAAGATATGCTTCCACGTGAAAACTTCCGCCCTGGTGATCGCGTTCGTGGCGTACTTTATAAAGTGAGCCCAGAGAGTAAAGGCGCTCAATTATTCGTAACGCGTGCGAAACCTGAAATGTTAATCGAGTTATTCCGCATTGAAGTACCAGAAATCGGTGAAGAGCTTATCGAAATCAAAAATGCAGCTCGTGACCCAGGTTCTCGTGCGAAAATTGCAGTGAAAAGCAATGACAAACGTATCGATCCGGTAGGTGCTTGCGTAGGTATGCGTGGTGCACGTGTACAAGCTATCACTAATGAATTAGGTGGTGAGCGTGTGGATATCGTGCTTTGGGATGATAACCCCGCACAATTCGTGATTAATGCAATGGCACCAGCGGATGTGAGTTCAATCGTTGTCGATGAAGATTCACATTCAATGGATATTGCAGTTGAATCTGCAAATTTAGCACAAGCGATTGGTCGTAACGGTCAAAACGTGCGTCTTGCAACACAGCTTACTGGTTGGACATTAAATGTAATGACGACCGATGAACTTAACCAAAAACATCAAGCAGAAGATAATAAAGTATTGAAATTATTTATGAATGCTTTAGAAATCGATGAAGAGTTTGCGCATATCCTAATCGAAGAAGGTTTCTCAACCTTAGAAGAATTAGCGTATGTTTCCGTTAGCGAACTAACATCAATTGATGGTTTAGAAGATGAAGATCTGGTTGAAGAGTTACAAGCACGTGCAAAAGATGCGATCACTGCAGCAGCGTTAGCGGAAGAAGAAGCGCTTAAACAAGCACATATCGAAGACCGCTTACTTGCATTAGAAGGTATGAACCGTCATATCGCATTAAAATTAGCAGAGAAAAACATTACTACTCTAGAAGAACTTGCAGAGCAAGGTGTTGATGATTTAGCTGATATTGAAGATTTAACAGCGGAACAAGCAGCAGACTTTATTATGGCTGCACGTAATATCTGTTGGTTCAGTGAGTAATTGGAGGAGTGAAATAGATGACAGAAGATGTAAAAAAAGCTGATGGGGCTGCCCCAAAAAAACTGAGCTTACAGCGTAGAACAAAAACCACAGTAAGTACTACTGCGGGCGGTAAAGCAAAAGAAGTACAAGTTGAAGTACGTAAAAAACGCACTGTGCCAACAGATGCAGCACAAAGAGCGGAAGAAGCAAAATTGAAAGCCATCCAAGAAGCAGAAAGATTAGCTGCGGAAAAAGCAAAAAAAGAAGCTGAAGAAAAAGCTCGCTTAGAAGCTGAGAAAGCCGAAAAAGCAAAACAAGCTGAAAAACTTGAAGAAGCGAAGAAAGCACAAAATACGGCAGCTTCTAATAAA
The DNA here is from genome assembly GCA_049941595.1 of Bisgaard Taxon 46. Taxonomy (GTDB): domain Bacteria; phylum Pseudomonadota; class Gammaproteobacteria; order Enterobacterales; family Pasteurellaceae; genus Pasteurella. The sequence goes on along the minus strand of JBNFNA010000003.1, from coordinate 56,031 downwards.
GTTGTTGATGCAGAAAAAGAAAAACGTCGTGCAGAAGAAGCAGAATTACGTCGTAAAGCAGATGAATTAGCGCGTCAAAAAGCAGAAGAGCAAGCTCGTAAAGCCGCTGAAGAAGCAAAACGCTATGCAGAATTAAACGTTGATGATTCAGAATCTAGCTCAAGTGATGATTATGCTGATTATCACTTAACATCGACTTATGCACGTGAAGCTGAAGATGAAGAAGAACGTCGCAAAGAAAGCCGTAATCGTGTTGGCAAAAATAAAGTTGCTAAAGCGAAAAAAGGCGGACGTGAAGATGAAAGCTCAAAAACTGAACGTGAATCTAATCGTCGTAATCAAAAAGATGGCAAAAATGGTAAAGGCAAAAATGCGAAGAAAGGTAGCGCATTACAACAAGCCTTCACGAAACCAGCACAAGCGGTTAACCGCGATGTGGTGATTGGTGAAACCATTACTGTGGCTGAACTGGCAAATAAAATGGCAGTGAAAGCAACAGAAGTGATCAAAACGATGATGAAAATGGGCGCAATGGCAACCATTAACCAAGTGATTGACCAAGAAACTGCGCAACTTGTTGCGGAAGAAATGGGTCACAAAGTGATTATTCGTAAAGAGAACGAATTAGAAGAATCAGTAATGAGCGACCGTGATGTAGATGCGGAATTAGTCACTCGTGCACCAGTTGTGACCATTATGGGTCACGTTGACCACGGTAAAACCTCATTGCTTGACTACATTCGTAAAGCGAAAGTAGCTTCAGGCGAAGCAGGCGGTATTACTCAGCATATCGGTGCATACCACGTAGAAACTGAAGACGGCAAAATGATCACCTTCTTAGATACACCAGGACACGCTGCATTTACCTCAATGCGTGCACGTGGTGCAAAAGCAACAGATATCGTTGTTCTTGTTGTTGCTGCAGATGATGGTGTGATGCCACAAACAATCGAGGCTATTCAACACGCCAAAGCAGCTGGCGTACCAATTGTTGTAGCAGTAAACAAAATTGATAAACCTGAAGCAAATCCAGAGCGCGTAGAAACTGAATTATTACAACACGAAGTGGTTGCTGAGAAATTTGGTGGTGACACTCAATTCGTTTATGTATCTGCGAAAAAAGGTACGGGCGTTGATGAGTTACTTGAAGCGATTTTGTTACAATCAGAAGTACTTGAATTAACAGCTGTTAAAGACGGTATGGCAACTGGTGTAGTGATTGAATCTTACCTTGATAAAGGTCGTGGCCCAGTGGCAACAATTCTTGTTCAATCAGGTACATTGAACCGTGGTGATATCGTACTTTGTGGTTTTGAATATGGACGTGTACGTGCAATGCGTAACGAAAACGGTAAAGAAGTAGCAAGCGCAGGCCCATCAATTCCAGTTGAGGTATTGGGTCTTTCAGGCGTGCCAGCAGCGGGTGATGAAGCAACAGTAGTGCGTGATGAGAAAAAAGCACGTGAAGTAGCGTTATACCGTCAAGGAAAATTCCGTGAAGTGAAACTTGCTCGCCAACAAAAAGCGAAATTGGAAAATATGTTTACCAATATGGCAGAAGGCGATGTGGCAGAATTGAACGTGATTGTAAAAGCAGACGTACAAGGTTCTGTGGAAGCTATTTGCCAATCATTGAACGAGCTTTCTACTGCAGAAGTAAAAGTGAAAGTGGTAGGTTCTGGTGTAGGTGGTATTACTGAAACTGATGCAACATTAGCAGCAGCATCAAATGCTATCGTTCTTGGCTTTAACGTTCGTGCAGATGCATCAGCACGTCGTATTATCGAATCAGAAAGCATTGATTTACGTTATTACTCAATCATTTATGAGCTGTTAAACGAAATTAAAGCAGCGATGAGTGGTATGTTACAACCTGAATTCAAACAAGAAATCATCGGTCTTGCAGAAGTACGTGATGTATTCCGTCATCCGAAATTTGGTGCAATCGCAGGTTGTATGGTGACTGAAGGTATCGTGAAACGTAACAACCCAATCCGTGTATTACGTGATAATGTGGTCATTTTTGAAGGTGAACTTGAATCATTACGTCGCTTTAAAGATGACGTCGCAGAAGTACGTAACGGTATGGAATGTGGTATCGGCGTGAAGAACTACAACGATGTAAAAGTTGGTGACCAAATCGAGGTATTTGAAGTGGTCGAGATCAAACGCACGATCTAATTCTTAACAAGAATAAAAAGCGGATAGCCTGCAAGCTGTCCGCTTTTTTTATCACTAAACTTTGTCTAGAGATAAAAAAGAGCTGGTAAAACCAACTCTTTTATTAAAGATGCTTTTTATGGGTTACTTTCAATTTCAGGTGTGATCACTTCAATTTCGGCATTGCTGTGTAATCCACGTGGTAATTGAGTGCCTTTTCTGCCTCGTTCAGCTCGGAATTTTTGTAATTCTTCTGGTTTGAGCGTTACTTTGCGTTTGCCTGAATGGAACACTAAAGTCGAGTTTTCTTCAATTAACAGTAAACGCACTAATAACTCAGAGCGATCTTTGGCATTTGCTGCTGGGATGGTGACAATTTTGTTCCCTTTCCCTTTGGCAAGTGATGGTAAATCTTTGGCAGGGAATATCAACATTCTGCCAGCAGAAGTTAAAGCCGCTAAAAGTGCGGTTTCATTTGTGAGTTTTAATGGAGGCAACACTTTGGCATTTTCAGGTAAGGAAATTAGTGCTTTACCTGCTTTGTTGCGTGCAACTAAATCTTCAAACTTACAAATAAAGCCATAACCTGCATCAGATGCCATTAGCAACGGTTGATTTTCAGTTTCGATTAATACTTGCTCAACATTTGCACCCGCTGGTAAGGTTAGTTTGCCTGTTAATGGTTCACCTTGTGAACGTGCAGAAGGTAGTGTTAATGGATCAAGTGCATAACTTCGACCAGTACTATCAATAAATACAGCAGCTTGGTTGCTCTTACCATAAGCGTGAGCAAGGTATTTGTCTCCAGCTTTGTAGCTGATATTTTGTACGTCAATGTCGTGGCCTTTCGCACAGCGTACCCAACCCATTTCCGATAAAATCACGGTTACTGGTTCAGCTGGTGTCATTTCACTTTCAGAAATTGCTTTAGCTTCCGCACGTTCTACTAATGGCGATAAACGAGGGCTTGCATAAGTTTTCGCATCTTGTTGGATTTCTTTTTTGATTAAAGAGTTTAAACGACGTTCAGAACCCAAAGTCAGCTGTAAACTATCACGTTCTTCTTCTAAACGATCTTTTTCTGCTTGTAATTCGTGTTCTTCTAACTTCGCTAAATGACGTAAGCGCAAGTTCAGAATTGCTTCTGCCTGTTCATCGGTTAAATTAAAGCGTGCCATTAACACTTGTTTTGGTTCATCTTCATTACGAATGATGTGGATCACTTCATCAATATTGAGATAAGCAATCATCAAACCGTCTAAAATATGTAAGCGAGCCAGCACTTTATCCAAGCGATGTTGTAAACGGCGAATGACTGTTGTGCGACGGAATTGTAACCATTCGGTTAGGATTTCAACTAAGCTTTTTACTGCTGGTTTATTGTCCAAACCAATCATATTCATATTCACACGATAGCTTTTTTCTAAATCTGTCGTGGCAAATAAATGTGCCATTAATGCATCACAGTCGACTCGATTAGAACGTGGCACAATCACAATACGGATTGGGTTTTCGTGATCGGCTTCATCACGAATATCTTCCACCATTGGCAGTTTTTTCGCCGTCATTTGATCCGCAATTTGCGCAATCACTTTTGATGGAGAGGACTGATGTGGTAGGGCTGTAATCACAATTTCGCCATCTTCTTTTTTCCAAACTGCACGCATACGCACAGAGCCGCGACCTTGCTCATACAGCTTACGGATATCGGCTTTAGATGAAATGATCTCTGCTTCAGTTGGATAATCAGGGCCTTGAACCACAGTGAGTAAGTCGTCTAATGTGGCTTTCGGGTTATCAATCAACATCACTGCGGCATCGGCAATTTCATTAATGTTATGCGGTGGAATATCCGTCGCCATACCCACTGCGATACCCGTTGTACCATTTAATAAAATATGCGGTAAACGTGCTGGTAAATATTGGGGTTCAGCTAATGTGCCATCAAAGTTTGGTTGATAATCAACTGTGCCTTGACCTAATTCCGATAACAACACTTCCGCAATTTTTGATAAACGAGATTCGGTATAACGCATTGCGGCGAACGATTTTGGATCATCTGGCGCCCCCCAGTTCCCTTGACCGTCCACTAACGGATAACGATAAGAGAAAGGTTGTGCCATTAGCACCATTGCTTCATAGCAAGCCGAGTCACCGTGTGGGTGGAATTTACCTAATACATCCCCCACAGTGCGGGCCGATTTCTTGTATTTTGCGGTGGCATTTAAGCCTAATTCTGACATTGCATAAATAATGCGACGCTGTACTGGTTTTAACCCGTCGCCAATAAAAGGCAATGCACGATCCATAATGACGTACATTGAATAGTTGAGATAGGCTTTTTCAGTGAACTCGCGTAATGGGGTTTGTTCAATGCCTTCGTAGTTGATTGTGTTCATAGTGTTGTTTTTGTTTCAAATAGTTGTAGGGACACAATGCTTGTGTCCTTAGTTACATAATTATTGGGTTGTTAATGGCATTTCAGTGGATGCTTTGGCAGGTTATAAAAAACGTTGCAAAATCGCTTTTTTCTTCGCTGCATTTTGTTGCATTGTTTTTTCTAATTGCAAAATTTCTGCCTCATACCCCTCAATTTCGGCAACAATTTCTTGTTGTTTGGCTAGTGGGGGAACAGGGACTTTAATAGATCCCATTTTTTCCCAAGAAGTTCTTGGTAATTGTTGTCCAGATACCGTTTTTAATACTTTATCATTAAATACTTTACTTATCAGATGATAGTAAAATAGTTTGTTCATAATAGAATTATTAGTCACTAACACTAAAATATCTGTGGAACAAACACCTCCCATTTCAGAATAATAAACTTTATTTAAGTTTGGACGTAACTTACCATACAAAATATCATCCTTATAAAAGACATTTTTAGCACTTTTTATTAACTGATATTCTGTTTTAATGCTTCCTGTAATTTTACCAGTCTCACTTTCGATATTTTCCAGCCCTATATAATTAACTTCCCCTTGCTGTATTTGAGGAGCAATAATCTCACCTCTAACTGAACATAACTCATTGATTTTAAATAGTTTTACCCCCCTCGGCAGATTTTTCCAACACTTCAAGATTGTGGAAAATTTGGGCTATTTTGCCTCTATACTCTTCAATCGACATACGGCTGTTTTCGTATTCTTCATCGATTTTTTCACATTCGGCAACGATTTGTTGCTGAATATCGAGTGGGGGAAGTGGGATTTTAACTTCTTCTTTTAAATAAGTGCTGTTTAAACTTTTTCCAAACGCTTTATTCCCGACATTTTCTAAATCAATCATTTTTCCATTAAACAAATGAAATAAATAGGCATCATATATTTGTTTTTTATCTAGCGGAATTAATCCCGCTATTGCCTCATTTGTATATAAATCTACTCCTGCTATTGCTGTTTTTCCGATACTCAACTTAAAGCTCAGTAAGGTTGTGCCTTTTGGAATAAGTTTGACGTTAGAATTTTTTACACCTAAATCAGTTATCTTTTCTTTAGTACTTGTAATTACCTCTCCTTTCATTTCGGAGATAGAAACCCATAAATGCTCTCCACCAAAATATTCTCCAACCGCCCTTGAAGGTGTACCTCCAATCAATACGCTGCAAACTTCACCAAGTCTAAATAACGGATACTTACTTTTCACCTCACTCTTTTTCTGGACGCTGGTACGCAATGCCTTATCAAAGGCAGTACGTGAAAAATCAAGCATATCCACAAGGGGCAATAGGCTGACAAAGGCTTTATTTTCTTCCGAAATAGCGACATTCTCACCCATAAAATGCTTACGGATATAGCTGTTTATTTTGTTCTCATCACTTAGATTGTTTGGGTTAAAAAGTGGGGTTTGGATTTGGTAAATCCCTTGGTTGCGGTTAATACTTTCTTCATCATCATTAACCGTTGCCCCCAAATATTTAATCCCTTCGTTTCCTTTCGCACTGCTCCATTCATAGCCAAAAAAGGTTTTCATTGCTTTATTATCGGCAGGGCTTTTAACAATCAGCACATCGGTTTTATTGCTTTGTGCCAATAAATAAAAATAGACCTTTTCTGCTTCTTTTTCTTTGATGAGTTTCAATAGCTTAGTTTGTAATATCTCATTTTGCTCATCAGCACTGAGTTTCTTAAACGTGGTTTTCTTTTTCAGATTTTTGGTGTCAGTGCTGTTGTCAAATTCCTTTTTGTACTCCGTAAACATTTCGCTTTCAAAAATGCGGCTTTCTTGCCCTTGCAAGCATTTTTTATACTCGGCAAAATCTAATCCGCAATGATTACAATATTGTTGCAACAAATGTTCATCGGCAAAGGTTTGGGCGATTTCAGGGGAAAAATCCCCTTTAAACCAATCGGTGACACGGTTTTTGTAATGTTCGGCAATATTAGGTTTTTGGTCTTTTCGGCGTAAAAATAAAGTGGCGGTATTCGTTCCTGTTTTACCAAAAGTGCCTGAACCAAATTCGGCAATCGCCACAATATCAAAATATTTGAGAATAATTTCACGGCATTTAATGTAAATATTACCATTGGTCAAAATAGACGAAGGCAGAATAATTGCCGCCACGCCATTGGTTTTTAATAATTGCTTGGCTTTTTCAATAAAAAAGGTTTCAATGGAATTAAAGGTGTCTTCGGAAATATTGTCGTATAACTCAAAGGATTGTTTGTCTTCGTCAGACAAGGTCGCTAAAAATCCTTTTACACTGTAAGGTGGATTGGCAACTAATACCGAAAAATCATTGTGTTTAATACGTGGATGTTGAGCTAAGGCATCGGCGTAAATAATATTGATTTGGTCTTGACCATACATAAAAGCCGACACTTTTGCCACTTTGGAAAGGCGATATTCTTTTTCGACACCGTAAATATTTTCATAATGGCTTTTTAGTTTTTCTTTATCTGCATTCCCAATAATGCCCTTGATTTGACTGGCATATTCGGTCAAGAAATGCCCTGCACCACAGGCATAATCAATCACTTTTGGCGTGGCGTCATTTTCTAAAATTTGTGTTAAGGGTAACGCCGAAATCAGGAATTTCACAATCGGCATCGGCGTGAAAAATTGCCCTTCGGATTGTTTTACACCTTGGTCGAGAAAACCCTCAAACAAATCCCCTAAAAATTGATGTTGTTCATCTTCGTTTTTGAGTTTGATGTCTTGCAACATTTGCACCACTTCTTTAAGAATAATGGCGTTTTGCAAAAATAGATTTTCGTTATGCACATCAAGAAACGCAAAAGCGTTGTTGGAATAAAATTTCAGCTGTTTGAAATAATCCAAAATCGTCTTTTTGGTTTCGTCTTTTTTGTTTTTAAAGAATTTAAAGGCGTTTTCAATTTCGCTTTCTTCAATGTAGGTCACATCTTCGCCTAAGAAATCAAACATTCCCACTTTGTAGAGTTTTTGCAAGCGGTCTTGCAGGCTGAAATGATCGTCCGATGCTGCACCACGCCAATACACTTTTAAATTGTTGGGATTTTTGTTTTCATCAACCACTTTGCAAAGAAAGAGATTGACCAATTTATCAAAGGCATTTTCACGCCCTGACACATTGTGTTGACGCATAATGGTGGCAAATTGGTGATATTTTTTCTGAATAGTCTCATTATCAACGGTTTGTAAATCCTCAACCCCAAAAGGACGGTTGCCCACTTTAAACACTTGGCTTTCAAAAAGATTGTGTGAAATAAAGTCGCACTGATAGGTTTCTTTCCACACCTTGAAAAATTCTTCTTTTCCGCTATTTGCATCAGAAACTTCTTTAAAACTGCGGAAATGGCTGTTGGTTTGCAGATATTCTTCATTATCTTGCATTGAAATAAGGTGATACAAAGGCGTGTGTTTTTGCGTTTGTTCATCAAAATCGGCGGTATAAAGGCAAATCCACTGGGCTTGGCGGTAGCTGTTGTAATAGTTAAAAAGTTGCCCGCCGTCTTTCAGCATTTTGTTCCAAGCCTTAGAGAACTCTCGGCTTTTTCCGTCATCGGCGTTTTTACATTCAATCAGCAAATAAGGCTTTTTGTCGTTATCTTGCACAATAATATCGCAAAAACCGCCCGTCATACCGTGTCCGCCTGGCATACCTTGCTCTAAAACAAAATGTTCAGGCTTGTAACCGCTTTGTAGTAAATTATGAACGCATTCAAACACCACAAAATTTTCAGGCTGTGAAAAGTTTTTGGTGGTATCACGATGGGCGGTAAGCCCCTCTGGATAAACTAATTTTTCCGCCTGAAAATCAACCTTTAATTCATACCCGTGAATATTTTTTGTGAATGTCTTGTGATGTTCTGCAAAGTCTAAATGTGTTAGGAGTTGTTTGAAATTATTTTTTGTGATCATTATTTTCTCTTTTTTATCAATATATTAGACTGCCAAATCCACCTGATCGCCTTTGGTTTGTAGCCAGTTTTTGCGATCTTCAGAGCGTTTTTTAGCGAGTAGCATATCCATTAATTCTAAGGTTTCAGCGCCATTGTCTTCTTCTTTGTTATAAGTGAGTTGGACTAAACGGCGGGTGTTTGGATCCATTGTGGTTTCACGTAATTGGATTGGGTTCATTTCACCTAAGCCTTTAAAACGCTGAACGTTTGGTTTGCCTTTTTTGTTTTTCAAACGGTCTAAAATAGCTTCTTTTTCGCCCTCATCTAAGGCATAGAAAACCTCTTTGCCTAAGTCAATGCGGTAGAGTGGTGGCATTGCAACATAAACGTGTCCGTCTTGTACTAGTTTTGGGAAATGGCGGAGGAATAATGCACATAATAGCGTTGCGATGTGTAAACCGTCAGAGTCCGCATCGGCAAGGATACACACTTTACCGTAACGTAATTGCGAAAGATCGTCGTTGTCTGGGTCAATCCCTAATGCCACTGCAATATCGTGAATTTCTGTTGAAGATAAGACTTGTTCAGATGAGACTTCCCAAGTATTTAAAATTTTACCGCGTAAAGGCAAAATCGCTTGATATTCACGATCTCGTGCTTGTTTTGCTGAACCACCCGCAGAGTCGCCTTCCACGAGGAATAATTCGGTTTTTTCTAAATCTTGTTGGCTACAATCGGCAAGCTTACCTGGTAGAGCAGGGCCACTGACTAATTTTTTGCGCACCACTTTTTTCGATGCACGTAAACGGCGTTGCGCTGAGCTAATCGCCATTTCAGCTAATTGTTCTGCTTGCTGTACGTTTTGGTTTAGCCATAAACTAAAGGCATCTTTCACAACGCCACTCACAAAGACCGCACTTTGACGAGAAGATAGACGCTCTTTGGTTTGCCCTGCAAATTGTGGATCTTGCATTTTCACTGAAAGCACATAAGCACAGCGTTCCCAAATATCGTCAGCTGTTAATTTGACACCACGTGGCAGAAGATTGCGAAATTCACAAAATTCACGCGTTGCATCAAGTAAGCCTTGGCGTAGTCCGTTGACGTGTGTACCGCCTTGAATAGTTGGGATCAAGTTGACATAGCTTTCACCTAATAATTCTCCACCTTCAGGCAACCATAATAATGCCCAGCTCACAGCTTCTTTATCCCCTTTAAAATCACCAATAAAAGGCTTCTCAGGTAAGGTCAGTAAACCATTTACGGCTTCGCTTAAATAGTCAGATAAACCGTCTTCATATAACCAAACATCTTCAGTGTTGTTGACTTTATCGATGAATTTGATTTCTAAGCCAGAGCAAAGCACTGCTTTGGCACGTAATAAATGGCGTAAGCGAGAAACCGAGAATTTATCACTATCAAAATATTTTGGGTTTGGTTTAAAACGAACGGTTGTACCTGTGGTGCGACGCCCACAAGTGCCGATAACTTCTAATTCCTCAACTTTAACACCGTTTTCAAAAGCAATTTTATGCACTTCACCATTGCGTTTTACCGTAACATCGACACGTTCCGACAATGCGTTGACTACCGAGATCCCCACACCGTGTAAACCACCAGAAAACTCATAGTTTTTATTGGAGAATTTACCGCCCGCGTGTAATTTGGTGAGGATCACCTCTACACCAGACACTTTTTCGATAGGGTGAATGTCCACAGGCATACCACGACCATTATCAATGACCTCAAGTGATTGATCTTTATGTAAAATCACTTCGATTTTGGTAGCGTGCCCAGCTAATGCTTCATCCACACTGTTATCGATAACTTCTTGACCTAAATGGTTTGGGCGAGTGGTGTCGGTGTACATTCCCGGACGGAGTTGGACGGGTTCAAGATCTTTTAAAACGGTTATTTCATTCGCTGAATAATTATTTGTCATAAGTAGGCTATAGGTTGTTTTATTTTTTTATTGTCAAAATTGCCCAAGATTTTAGCAAAAAAAGCCTGTTTTTGCACTATGACATATTTTTAGCATATTTATTCACTAGAACGTAATAAATAGCATAGGAAAACGATTGCTCATTGATAATACTTAGCTATAATAATCGGCTTTAAATTTTTGTAAATTAATGGTTGAAAAAGGGGTTAATAAGAAATGACAGCATTACAAACGCCTTATTATTTGATTGATAAAAGTAAACTGTTACGCAATATGGAAAAAATTGCCTATTTGCGTGAAAAATCAGGAGCAAAAGCATTACTGGCATTGAAATGCTTTGCGACTTGGGGCGTGTTTGATTTTATGAATCAATATATGGACGGTACAACGTCATCATCGCTTTACGAAGTTAAATTAGGTAAAGAAAAATTTGGTGGTGAAACGCACGCTTACAGTGTGGCATATTCCAATGAGGAAATTGATGAAGTTGTCGCAAATGCTGACAAAATTATTTTTAACTCAATCAGCCAATTACAGCGTTTTGTTGATCGTACCGCTGATATTCCACGTGGTTTACGTGTGAACCCACGCGTGAGTACATCAAGCTTTTTGTTAGCGGATCCTGCACGTCCACATAGCCGTTTAGGTGAATGGGATATTAATAAAATTCGTGAAGTGATGCCGTTAATCACTGGTTTTATGTTCCACAATAACTGTGAAAACGAAGATTTTGATAAATTCTGCGAGATGCTTGATCGTATTGAAAATGAATTTGGTGAATTATTGCATCAAGTGAAATGGGTCAGCCTTGGCGGTGGTATTCACTTTACGGGTGAAAATTATCCATTAGAGGCATTTGCAGAACGTTTAAAACAATTTTCGGAAAAATTTGGCGTGCAAGTGTATTTGGAACCAGGTGAAGCATCCATTACATTAAGTACCAGTTTAGAAGTGACCGTGTTAGATATTTTAAACAATGGTAAAGAGCTGGCAATTGTAGATGCTGCAACTGAAGCACATATGCTTGATTTATTGATTTATCGTTCCGAAGCGAAGTTATTGCCAGATGCGTTTCAAGGCAAAGGCGACTATGAATATATGGTTTGCGGTAAGTCTTGTTTAGCAGGTGATATTTTTGGGGAATACCGTTTTGAAAAACCATTACAAATCGGTGATCGCATTTCATTTTGTGATGCGGCAGGTTATACAATGGTGAAGAAAAACTGGTTCAATGGCGTGAATATGCCAGCCATTGCCATTAAAGAACTTGATGGTTCTGTTCGTGTTGTAAAAGAGTTTGGCTATCAAGATTACGTTGAGAGTCTATCTTAATAATGAATAAGAAGTGCGGTTGATTTTTGCAAAATTTTGTTAAAACCGACCGCACTTTTTCGGTTTAACTTTATCGTGTTGGGCGATAAAGCTGTCTCTGCCTGATATTGACTTTTTAGGTTTTCAATATGTATCAGGTTTTTATCAACGCCTATGTCGATCCTTTAGCAAGCTCGGCACTTGGGAGGAAAATGCTAAATGAAAAAAAATGTTTTGGTTATTGGTGCTGGTGGTGTATCTCAAGTCGTGGTACACAAATGTGCGCAACACAATGATGTTTTAGGTAAAATTGCTATTGCTTCACGTAATGTCAAAAAATGCCAAGCGATTGCAGATAGTGTAGCAGAAAAAGGCAATTTTAAATTACCCGCAACAATCGAGTGTTTTGAAATTGATGTTTTTGATATTGAAGCCACCAAAGCCTTAATTCAAAAAACAGAATCACAAATCGTGATTAATGCCGGCCCTTCATTCGTCAATATGTCAGTATTGCAAGCTTGTATTGAAACAGGTGTAGCTTACATTGACACTGCGATTCACGAAGACCCTTCAAAAGTATGTGAAACGCCACCTTGGTATGCAAACTATGAGTGGAAACGCAAAGATCTTTGTAAACAAAATAAAGTGACTGCTATTTTAGGTGCTGGTTTTGACCCAGGTGTGGTGAATGCTTATGCCGCTTATGCAGTAAACGATGAGTTTGATAGCGTAGACAGCATTGATATTATTGATATTAATGCGGGTAGCCACGGCCGTTATTTCGCAACAAACTTTGACCCAGAAGTGAACTTCCGTGAATTCACTGGCGTGGTGTGGAGTTGGCAAAATAGCCAATGGGTGTCGAATAAGATGTTTGAAGTAAAACGTACTGACGATTTACCAATCGTAGGTATGCAAAACTCTTATTTAACTGGGCACGATGAGCTACACTCATTATCACAGCACTTAAATGTACCAAACATTCGTTTCTGGATGGGCTTTGGTGATCATTACATTAATGTATTTACCGTGTTGAAAAACTTAGGATTATTATCTGAACAACCTGTAAAAACAGCGGAAGGCGTGGAAATCGTGCCATTAAAAGTGGTGAAAGCCGTGTTGCCAGATCCTGCTTCATTAGCACCAAACTATACAGGTAAAACTTGTATCGGTAACTTAGTGAAAGGTAAGAAAGACGGTAAAGATAAAGAAATCTTTATTTATAACGTGGCTGATCACAAAGAAGCTTATGAAGAAGTGGGTAGCCAAGGTATTTCTTATACCGCTGGTGTGCCAGCAGTTGCAGCAGCGTTATTAGTTGCAAATGGCGAGTGGGATGTGGAAGAAATGCGCAATATTGAGCAATTAGATCCAAAACCATTCCTTAACTTATTAAACACAATGGGTCTACCAAATCGTATTAAAGATGAAAAGGGTGACCGTGAATTAAGTTTCTAATTCAACTTTTTTCTCATTGAAAGCACAAGTATTCACTTGTGCTTTTTTGTTTATTAATAAAAATTTTAAAAAAATTTAACTGCACTTTCTTTAAGCCATTCAGATTGCTACAATTGCAAAGTTCTGCTATTTAAGCAAAATAAATATAATGGATACCTAAAAACTAGCTGGTAAGAAAGTTTAAATACATTGTGTTTTATCCATATTTTATAAGAATTTCTGCGAGTACCGAAAAATGGAAAATATAGAGCGAATTAAAGAAAGCTACAATGAGCTTCCTTATATTTCAAAAAGTTTTGTGCATACTTTACCGGAAAGACAAAAAGCGATTTTGTCTTTACTAGGTTTTCAAACACCTGAAATTAAAGGGGCAAAAGTGCTCGAAATCGGTTGTGGTTTTGGTGGCAATATTATTTCTTATGCATTAGCAAACCCAGATACCCAATTTACAGGGATTGACCTGTCTGAAAAGCAAATTGAAGGTGGTCGAGAAGTCGTAAAGCTGCTTGGGCTGACTAATGTTGAACTACTTTGCCAAGATATTTCTTGCTTTGAAAATCAAGATGTGAAATTTGATTATATTGTTTGCCACGGCGTATTTAGCTGGGTGCCTGAATTTGTCAGAGATAAAATCTTGCATATTGTAAAAAATAACTTAGCGGAAAATGGCTCTGCGATTATTTCTTATAATACTTATCCGGGTTGGAAATCCTTAGAAGTGGTTCGCGATATTATGCGCTTTCGTGTTGAAACATTTGAACAGGATAACAAAGATCTTACTTCATTGGATAAGTTAGCCTTTGGTCGAGGTGCCGTTGCATTTTTAAAAGAATTTGCGATTGGTAATCCTGCAGTAAAAGATATTTGCCAGCGAGTGAGTGAAGGCGATGATCATTATATTTTCCACGAATATCACGAAGAATATAATCAGCCGTTTTATTTATATGAATTTAATGCCTTACTAGAAAAAAATGGTTTAGCGCATATTTGTGATGCAACCTTAAATAAAACCTTCCCAATTTTTGAAAATGAAGAAATTGAAGCAAGGCTTAATCAAGAATGTGGCAATAATCACGTGCTTAAAGAGCAATATTATGATTATCTTTTACACAGCCAATTCAGAACTAGTGTTATCACTCACCTTGAAAATAAAGAGAAATGTAATATTTCACGTGATATCAAAGTGAAAGATTTAGATAGCCTTTATATTCGTGCAAAAGCACAAGATGAGAATTCGCCAGAGTTAATTACATTTTTATCTCGTTTTTATCCAAAAATGATCAATGTAAAAGAGTTCATTGAAAAATATGTGGAAGGAGACAAAAGTGCAGGCTATGCGGCTATTTTAACTCAAATTTATAACCAAAAATTAGAGTTTTATGCGCGTGATATTCCTGTGGTGGAGACGGAAAAATTGAAGTTAAAACCAGCCTATGCCAAATATTTCGCATATCATTTGGAAACAGCACAACCAGTTGTGAGTTTATCTAACTTCGTTGGGAATATTCTGAGTTTATCTAAACACGAATTAGAAACGATTTTACAATGTGACGGCACGAAAACTGACCAAGAACTCGTTGAGTTTGTGATGGGACTCATTAATGAGGGGGAATGGCAAATTGTCACAGAAACTGAAAATGCCAATGTTGAAGCCCTTCCTGTCGTAGAACGCTTTATTAAAGATATTCGTTATTTCATTGAATCTCACTTGATGAATGAATAACAAAAATTTGAAAATGAGAGAAGACGCTTACTGCGTCTTCTTTTTTATCTGAGATTTATTCATTCAAACAATTGCTGCCAAATGTGCTGAATAAACGCACGTTCTTTTTGAAATTCATCTACACTGATTTCGGAAGGTAAACCTAACAAATTCAGATGATGAATTTTATTACGTAAGTCCACATAACATTGTTTCAGTTGCTCACAAACTTGCTGAGAAATGACCGCACTTTCTGCCATTACATCAAAAATTCGTACATTATCAGACCAAACCGAAAGTGCTGGATTTTGTGGTGCATTGGCAAGCACCAAATATTGTGCGATAAATTCAATGTCAGTGATTCCACCACGATCGGTTTTTATGTTAAAACGATCAGGATTGCTTTGTGCCAAATGGGCATACATTTTTTCTCGCATTGCGACAACATCGCTTTTCAATGCAGTAATATCACGTTCATCGCAAAGCACGGCTTGCCGAATGTCATCAAATCTCTGGCGTAACTCGGGCGAACCATAAACCGCACGACTTCGCACTAACGCTTGTTTTTCCCACGTCCAAGCTTCTTGTAATTGATAATCTTTGAACGCTGAAATTGGGCTACAAAGCAAACCAGACTCACCAGACGGGCGAAGTCGCATATCCACTTCGTACAATACGCCGGCAAAAGTATTAATACTAAAAATACTCACGATCTTTTGTGCTAAACGCAGATAGAATTGGTTGCTATCGATACTGAGTTTCCCTCCAACAGTTTGGCTATTTTGTGCGGATTGATAAAGGAAAACCAAGTCTAAGTCCGATTTATAACCAAGCTCAATACCACCTAATTTGCCATAACCGATCACTAAAAAGCCTTTCTCATTTTCTGCCAAATGTTCAGGCGTACCAAAACGAGCGGTTACTTGTTGCCACGCTAAATTCACCACAACATCGATAATGGCTTCAGCCAAAAAGGTCAAATGATCGCTGACTTTCATTACTGGCAACGCACCGAGAATATCGGCAGATGCCACTCGTAATAAGGTCGCTTGCTTAAATTGTCGTAAGCCATCAATAATTTGTTCTTCATCATCGGGTGGCAAACGCAATAAATACTGTTTGAGCTCATCGGCATATTCTGTATAAGGTGGTGGATTGAGCAGCGCTTTGCGATCTAATAATTCATCTAACAAGATTGGGTGTCGCGCCACTTGTTCGGCGATTAATTTCGATTTTGCACAGAGCTCAATTAATTGCTCTAATGCCTGTGGATGCTCAACCAATAATTCTAAATAGGTGGTACGGGTCAGAATTTTTTCCACGATATTCAACATTCTTGGTAGCAGCAGGTGATACTCCTGATGTTGGAAAATATGTTGCAAAAGCGATGGTAATAATTGATTTAATACTTCTCGCCCACGAGAGCCAATCGGGCGGCGACTGAGTTCCATTCGAAATTGATTGAGCTTATCAATGATTTCTTCAAGATGGACTTCCGCAATGTGATTTTCTTCCAACATTGCCGAAAGCTCGCTATTTTCTAAATCAGGATCGAGAAAATCTGCCCAGTGGTTATCTTCATTATTTTTTTCGCTTTCGTTTTCATCGCCAATTAAATTATTAAAAACAGACCGCACTTTTTGCTGGTGTTGTTGTAACACCGTATAAAAACTAGTCCAATCTTGAATAGGATACTTAATTTTTTCCGCTTGTTTTTGGCTATTCCATTGAGTAAATGTACTAGTGGCTTGCACTAAACGCCAACGATCTAATTCATTGTCAGGTAACACTTGCGTTTGTTGATCGTGAATGGCTTGCAGAATATTTTCAGTACGGCGTAAAAATAAATAGGCGTGCTGTAAATCTTGCTGTTGCTGCGCTGAAATAAACTCAAGTGCGGTAATTTCTGGCAGAATTTTGAGAAGCTCGTGTTGTTGTAAGCGCATTTCTCGCCCACCACGGATCAGTTGGAAAACTTGAACAATAAATTCAATTTCACGAATGCCACCTGCACCTAATTTGATGTTATCTACTAAGCCACGACGGCGCACTTCTCGCTCAATTTTGCTTTTCATTTCACGCAAAGATTGAATCACACTGAAGTCAATATAACGACGATAAACAAAAGGGCGGAGCAGTTGTTGTAACGCTTTGACATTCAGATCTTGAGGATTAGCACCTAAAATACGCCCTTTGATCATTGCGTAACGTTCCCAATCACGTCCTTGCTCTTGGTAATATTGTTCTAATGCGTTAAAGCTCAATGCCAACGCACCACTTTCACCAAAAGGACGTAAGCGCATATCGGTACGGTAAACAAAACCGTCTGCAGTATATTGATCCAACGCATTGACTAAACGTTGCCCCAAGCGGGTGAAAAATTTATTGTTATCAACGCTACGTCTTGCCCCGACGGTCTCCCCATTGCTTGGATAAGTGAAAATTAAATCAATATCAGAAGAAAAATTAAGCTCAAAGCCACCCAGTTTGCCCATTCCCAGAATATAGAGTTGCTGTGATTGTCCTTCTTCATCAACTGGTGTGCCCATTTCAAGGCAAGCTTGCTGATAGAGCCAATCTCTTGCGCCAATAATCAAACTTTCCGCCAATTGTGATAGGCGAATAAAAATTTCTTCCACAGTACCCAAATTCAAACTTTGGCAAAAACTCAGTTTCGCCATTTCACGATAACGAAATTGGCGCAGAACTTTGTAAAGCTGTTCTTCTGAATCGGTTGTGGCGAGTCTTTCCGCTAAGCGTTCAGAATAATAGGCACAATCAGATAACGTTGGCGGTTGTTGCCAGCATTGTTGTAAAAAGTGCGGTTGTTTTTTTAAGGTTTCTACAAAAAAGTCTGACAAACTGATGGCAATATAAAGCTGTCCGATTGCTGTTTGAGGATCATTTTTCTGCTGTTCAATTTGCTGAAAAAGAGAGGCGTTATATTGTTCCGGAAAATGCTGAATTAATAGTTCAGCAAGCTGGTTAAGTTGATTATCGAATTGGACTAGGGCGAATTGCATAAACTATCCTATGATCAAAGAATGAAGATCAATCATCATAGCCAAGAATTTCAATGGCTAACTGTCTGACTTTAGCACGAAATTGCGCTTTTTGACATTGTAGAAAATAAATCTTGTCCTTTTTCCACGAAATATTATAGACTTATTCGCCTAGTCGGGGTGCTTGCAACAAGCTGAGATAATACCCGTGAACCTGAAGCAGTTAATACTGACGTAGGAAACTAACAGTCATTATTGCTGTGTACTTTTTTGATGAAATCACAAGAGGACACAATGTCTAAATTAAAAATTTCTTTATTTTTAACCGCACTTTCCACTTTCTCTGTTTCTGTCTTTGCGCAAAGCCAAGCGGTGAATGTCTATACTTATGACTCATTTACGTCGGATTGGGGCGCAGGTCCAAAGGTGAAAGCATCATTCGAAAAAGCGCATCCACAATGCCAAGTAAATTTCACTGCGTTCGGTGATTCAGGCACAATGTTCAACCGTTTACGCTTAGAAGGTAAAAAAACAAAAGCAGATGTGGTTGTTGGTCTTGATAACTATGCATTAGAAGAAGCGGAAAAGAGCGGTTTATTTACAAAAAATAATGTAGATTTAGCACAGCTTTCACTGCCAATTGAATGGAAAAATCAAACGTTCCTTCCTTATGATTTTGGACAATTCGCGTTTATTTACGACAAAACTAAAGTACAAAATCCACCAAAAAGTTTAAAAGAATTAGTTGAACGCCAAGATTTGAAAGTGATTTACCAAGATCCGCGCACAAGTAGCGTTGGACGTGGTTTATTAATTTGGATGAACAGTGTGTATCCGCAAAATGAAGTGGAAAATGCGTGGAAATCGTTAGCAAAACATACCGTTACTGTGGGTAAGGGTTGGTCTGATACTTACGGTGCATTCTTAAAAGGCGAAGCGGATTTAGTGGTAAGTTACAGCACATCGCCATTGTATCACCTAGTGTTTGAGCAAAAAGATCAATATGTCGCAACTGAATTTGCAGAGGGTGGCGTGTTACAAGTGGAAACTGCGGCAAAAGTGATTGATCGTAAAAATGCTTGTGCCGATCATTTCTTAAGCTTTTTAGTGCAACCAGAAGCACAACAACATTTAGTGACTAGCAATGTGATGTTACCTGTGATTAATGGCAAAATTGAACCGCACTTTGATGCGTTAAAAGAAAAACAATTGAAAGCAAAAGTGCTAGATACGCGCAACGTGACAGCAGAACAGCTTAAAAGCTGGATTGCAGTATGGCAGGCAACATTAACAAAGTAATGTTGTAATAATGCCAATGCGTTTTTTCCATCAGACTTTCCGTCCATCGCATTACGTGGGCGGAATTTTTGTAATTGCGTTTTTGCTGCTATTTTGCGGTAGTGCCTTATTTTCGCTTTTTTCTGCACAAGGGGATTATGGCTGGCAACAGCTTGTCAGTGATCAGTATTTGCATCACGTTTTAACTTTTAGCTTGTGGCAAGCGTTTTTGTCTGCGTTATTATCGGTTTTCTTTGGGTTTTTGGTGGCTCGTGCCTTTTTTTATCAACACTTCAAAGGCAAGCGATTTATTCTTAAATTATTCTCTCTCACCTTTGTTTTACCCTCTTTAGTGGCAATTTTTGGCTTGCTTGGTGTGTATGGTGGTTCAGGTTGGTTAGCAAAAATTAGTACATTTTTCGGAAGCGATTGGACACCCAATATTTACGGCTTAACTGGTATTTTAATTGCTCATCTTTTCTTTAATATTCCTCTTGCTTGCAAAATGTTTTTACAAAGTTTGCAGAGCATTCCTGTTCAACAGCGTCAACTTGCGGCACAGTTGAATTTACGCGGTTGGCAATTTATTCGCTTGATTGAATTGCCTTATTTACGCCAACAAGTTTTTTCTGTTTTCACCTTGATTTTTATGCTTTGCTTCACAAGTTTTGCAATTGTCTTAACCTTAGGTGGTGGACCGAAATACACCACCTTAGAAGTGGCTATTTATCAAGCGATTTTATTTGAATTTGATTTACCCAAAGCCGCCTTATTTGCGTTGTTGCAGTTTGTGATTTGCTTTGCATTATTTACGTTAAGTAGCTTGTGGGGCAAAGCGCCTGCCACAGTTTTGCATAACAAAAATTATTGGCAAGATAGGCAATCAAGTGCGGTGCAAATTTGGCAAATTATTTTGATTGTCGTGGCAAGTTTGTTCGTGTTGTTGCCTTTGTTTAATACTTTGGTTTCCGCCTTTTTTTCGGGCAAATTTTTCAGCTTATGGGCAAGTGAACAACTTTGGCGTGCATTAGGCTTTTCGTTTGTGATTGCGCCAACGTCAGCATTGCTGGCGGTGTTGATGTCCGTCGCATTATTGTTATTAGCAAGACGCTTAGCTTGGTTGCACTATCCTGTGTTATCGCAAAGTATTTTAAGTGTTGGGGCAATGATCTTAGCTATTCCCACTTTGGTATTAGCCATTGGTTTGTTTATGTTATTGCGTGAAATCGATTTTTCGACATTACACCTTTTTGCGGTTGTGGTATGCTGTAACGCTTTGATGGCAATGCCTTTTGTGTTGCGCATTTTAGCGGTGCCAATGCATAACAATATGATTTATTATGAAAAATTATGTGAGTCTTTGAATATTCAAGGCTGGCAGCGTTTTAAGTTAATTGAGTGGCACCAGTTACGTGCACCAATGCAATATGCCTTTGCATTAGCTTGTGCATTATCGCTCGGTGATTTTACGGCGATTGCTTTATTTGGTAGCCAAGATTTTACGTCATTGCCTCATTTGCTGTATCAGCAAGTTGGACATTATCGTAGCCAAGAAGCCTCAGTCACGGCGTTTATTTTGTTGATGTTATGTATGTTGATCTTTGTGGCGATTGAGCGACAAAAGGAAGAAACTAATGATTAAATTAGAACAAGTTCATTTTCAATATAAAAATGCAGATTTCTTGTTTGATTTATCTGTTCCTGCGCAACAAAAAGTTGCAATTGTGGGCGCAAGTGGCTCGGGCAAAAGCACTTTATTGAATTTATTGGCAGGCTTTGAATTTTCCACACAAGGTGATATTAGGTTAAACGATGAAAATCATACTGACACCTTGCCACATCAACGCCCTGTATCAATGTTATTTCAAGAAAATAATTTGTTTACCCATTTATCCGTGGCGCAAAATATCGCTTTGGGGTTAAAACCGAGCTTAAAATTGACCGCACTTGAAACACAACGAGTGGAACAAGTGGCGAATGCAGTGGGTTTAGGCAGATTATTAGCCCAATCGCCGAAAAATTTATCTGGCGGACAAAAACAGCGTGTGGCATTGGCACGTTGTTTGTTACGTGATAAACCAATTTTATTATTAGATGAACCTTTTTCAGCACTCGATCCTGAATTGCGTGCTGAAATGTTGAATTTACTTTTGACGTTATGTGACGACAAAAAATTGACCTTGTTGATGGTGACACATCAGTTAACTGAAGTGAAAGATAAAGTGGATCGTATCATTCAAATTGAGAATGGTAGGATCAGTGATTTATCTCTTTGACATTCACAGTTTTAATGGAAAATAGACCTCACTTTTGCGGAATAAAAAACGGAAAACAACTATGACAATAGCAACATCTTTTCAAGTAAAAACTCTAACCCCACATCCTTCTTTGGAATATTGGTCTGTATGTAAAGTGGAAGCGTTATTTGAAACGCCATTTTTGGATTTAGTGTATCGTGCAGCACAAGTGCATCGTGAAAATTTTAATCCAAAAGCAATTCAATTATCGACTTTAATGTCGATCAAAACGGGCGGTTGCCCTGAAGATTGTGGCTATTGCCCACAGTCTGCACGCTATCAAACAGGTGTGCAAAATCAGCAATTATTAGAAATTGATGAGATTGTCGAAAAGGCAAAAATTGCAAAAGCACGTGGCGCAGGGCGTTTTTGTATGGGCGCAGCTTGGCGTGGTCCAAAACCCAAAGATGTGGCGAAAATTACTGAAATTATTAAAGCGGTAAAATCGCTTGGTTTGGAAACATGTGGGACTTTTGGTTTGTTGCAAGACGGTATGGCGGAAGATTTAAAAGCGGCTGGTTTAGATTATTACAACCACAATTTAGATACTGCACCAGAGCATTATCACAATGTGATCGGTACACGTCAGTTTGATGACCGTATCAACACTTTAGGCAAAGTGCGTAAAGCGGGCTTAAAAGTCTGCTGTGGTGGGATCGTGGGAATGAATGAAACCCGTAAAGAGCGTGCGGGTTTAATCGCAAGTCTTGCGAATTTAGATCCACAACCAGAATCTGTGCCAATTAATCAATTAGTGAAAGTGGAAGGCACACCATTAGCGGAAGCAGCTGAATTAGACTGGACAGAATTTGTACGTACTATTGCGGTGGCACGTATTACAATGCCAAAAAGCTATGTGCGTTTATCGGCAGGTCGCCAAGGAATGTCTGAAGAAATGCAAGCGATGTGTTTTATGGCAGGTGCAAACTCGATTTTCTATGGTGATAAGTTATTGGTGACGGGTAACCCAGAAGAAGACGGTGACCAATTATTAATGGCGAAATTAGATTTAGAACCTGAAACAGAAGAAAATCGTTATCGTTCGGAAGATTAATATTATTTAAAGTGCGGTCTAAAAATAATTATTTTTAGGTAGAATTCAATCTCCCTCTTTCATTAGTTAAATAAAATGAAAGGGGGAGATTTTTTTATATTTCGAGAAAAATGTCTAGTGAATTATAAGTGATAGGATCAGTTCATTTTTAGAGCAAAGATATAAATTTTACTGTTTAAAATGCATACAATTGATCATATAATGATAATTGTTATCATTATTCTTTTAATAAATATATGGATATTTAATTATGCAAATTAAACCTCTTTATATCGCACAATTTGTGAGTTTAACTATTACTGGAATGGCTTTTGCTGAAGGCAATAAAACCATTGAATTAGCCCCAATTGTGGTGTCATCTCACACTTCGGACAGCACTTATACAACACCAACTCAGTCCACTGTTGGAAAAGAGCAGCTAAAACGAACAGGCGCACAAAACATTGAAGACATTGCGAAGTACGAACCGGGCGTAGATGTTGACTCTGACAATATGCGTATGGGACACAATGGCTACAATATTCGCGGTATTCGTCATCAACGCATTCAAATGAACATTGATGGTATTCCATTAACAGAACCTTTTGAAGATGCAGGCCCACGTGTAGGGCGTAATATTTCCAGTAAATTGGGTGTTGATGTTGTTGAACCAGAAACTTTGCGCCAAGTCGATATTGATAAATCAGGGAATTCTGCGCTTTATGGCAATGGTGCGTTAGGTGGTAGTGTCAATATGATGACTTACAACCCGAGCGATTTTGTTCACGCAGATAAACCGCTTTATGCCGGATTAAAATATGGTTATCGCAGCACTTACAGTGCACATACCAAAACAGCAACTTTAGCGGGGCATTCGCAATTTGTGGAAGGCTTATTAATGCTGACTCAGCGTGATAGTAAAGAGTTTGATAATTTTGCTGAAAATGATGAAAACGGCGACGACAAAACAGTTTCCAATGATCAAAAAACGAAAGGAAACAACATTCTAGCGAAATTGAATTTTAGTCAAGATGCAAATCGTCTTGAATTAACCTTTGAACGTTATGAGCGAAAAATAAATACCCAACGTGATGAGTTTTTAAAGACCACTTCACGTCCATTAAGACTACAAAATCCAGCGCAACCACCAGTGACTCGCACCGATAAAGTCGCCACAGCTACATCATTAGATAAATTTACTCGTGAGCGTGCGGGATTTGTTTATCGTTATTTACCAGAAAGTGATTGGTTAGATGAAATTAATTTCCAAGGGTATTCACAACGTTTGAAAATTAATGATACGACCTATCAATATTCTGAAAGTTCGGCAACCAATGGTAATAAATTAAACGAAACAACACAAAATAATAACCGATTAACGCATCGTATTTACGGACTTAAATCTGAGTTAAAAACCAATTTCGAGACAGGTTCAGTTAAGCACCGCTTATCTAATAGCCTTGAGTTTAGACGAGATGAGTTAGATCGTCTACGTGGTGATGATTATCAACGTCAAAGTAAAAATTCATTGGCGGAAGATAACCAATTCCGTTTATTCCCAAAAACGATCACCAAAAATTATAGCTTAGGTTTGCAAGATCAAATGACCTTTGTCAATGATGTGACATTAAATTTAGCGTTACGTTATCAGTATGAAGAACGCAGATTCAAATCTAGTCATTTAGACACAACGCCAACCCAAGATAAAGCTGCAGTAAATAAAAAATTAACGTATAGCACCTTATCCCCAAGTGTGCGTTTGCATATCCCGCTTTCTGATGAATTGGCGTTGTTAGCAGGGTATGCTTATGCGAAGAAATTACCAAACCCGCAATATATTGGTGTAGGTGCGGAAATGAATATGGGATCAATGGGAAAATATAAAATTAATCCAAACCCAAACTTGAAACCGGAAGAGGCAAATAGTTTCGATCTTGGTTTGCTTTATGTCTCAGACACATTCAAAGCTCGTTTAAATACTTATTATAACCAATACAAAAACTTCTTAAGCCCAGAGCAAGTGTTACCGCCTTGTCGAGGTTGTTTGCGTGAAGTGTATTATGGCAATAAAGGTAAAGTAAAAACCTATGGTGCTGAATTATTCACAGCGTGGCAATTTGCGGATAACTGGACATTGACCAATGCAGTGGCGTGGATGAAAGGCTATGTATTGAATCCGAAGAAACCATTAACAACGGCACATCCGTTGAATGGTGTTGTTGGGTTTGAATATGAACGAGATACTTGGGGCTTTGGCACAAAATTCCGTTGGTCAGATAAAAAACGTAATCCTGGTACTTATATGGATAAGAACGTTGAATATTCTTACTTCAAAGCACCTGGCTATGGCGTTTGGGATCTCACCGCTTATTACCAACCTGTGAAAAACGTTGAAATTCGTGCCGGGGTATTCAACCTATTCAATAAGAAATATTGGACCTTTGGTGATGTAGTCGAAACTCCAGATAACAAAACCATCGATCGTTATACTCAACCGGGACGCAACTATACGATTAATGTGGAATTAAAATTCTAAAGAAGTCCTCACAAGTGCGGTGAATTTTTGCAAACTTTTCGCAAAATTGACCGCACTTTTTTTAGTTTACAAAAGGAATAGAAATAATGAATAAACAATTAGTTAAAACATTTTGGTTGTTATTATTATCTTTCGTGACGGGAGTTGCTATGGCACAGGGGGAATTTAAAAGTTTTGAATATCAAGGCGAAGATGGCCAAAAACGCCCTTATATTTTGTATGTGCCTAAAAACCTTGAACAAGGCAAAAAGCACCCTTTAGTTGTGTATTTGCACGGTGCAGTTTCAGCCACTACATTACGTATTAATCCATTAGAGTCTGCACATAAATCCCCCTTGGTAAAATTGGCGGACGAAGGCGGATATTATGTGTTATTCCCTTATGGGCAAAAGGGCGCCACTTGGTTCGAACCAAATGGGATCAAAATGGTGTTGGCTGAAATCGATAAAATTAAACAAGAAGTTGCGGTTAATGAAGATAAGATCTTTTTAAGTGGCTTCTCTGATGGTGGTTCTGGCACATTATATTTTGCTACGACACAATCTTCGCCATTTGCTGGATTTATTTCCCTCAATGGCTCATTAAGCGTCGCGGCGACAATTGGTCAATCCCCCGTTTATTTAGAAAACTTAAATCATAAGCCGTTATACATCGTGAATACACAATCCGATATGCTTTACCCTGCGCGATTAATGCAACCTACAATAGACAAAATAAAAGAATATCATTCAAATGTGGTATTTCGTAGCCCTGAAGGCAATCACGAAATGAGTTATTTTCCGACTATTGCGGCAGAGCTGAAGGCCTTTATCGATAATCATAAACGTCAGCCAATTACAAAAATATCGTTTGAAAGTGCGGATGATTTTTCGAATAAATTTGCGTGGTTAAAGATCACTAAACTTAATCCTGCAGAAACGGCTAAAGAATGGCATAAACCATACGAGCTCAAAATGGTTAATGATAAAGCCTCTTTTGGGATGATTTTAGATGCCAGCTATACAGGAAAAGGAATGAAAGTTTCTTCTTTTAATAAAAAAGGTAGTGCGGCAGAAAAAATGGGTGTGCAAGCAGGCGATATTATTTTGAAAATGGAAGATACGGAGTTAGATCATCGTTATGCTGCCTTTAATTATCTCTCAACAAAGAAAGCGGGGGATAAAACCACACTAACTGTGGAGAGAAATAGCCAAATTTTTACGCTATCAGGTCAATTTCCTGAAGGATATGAATATCAAGTCTTTGCTAAACAGCCAATTTCAGGTAAGGTAAGGGCCGAAGTAAATGAGAATCGTTTACTTATAGAAACTTCTCGTGTTTCAGAATTAGAAATTGATTTTTCGCTATTGCCATTTAAAGCTGATTCGATGATTGAGCTAGAGCTAAATGGAAAAATTCAACAGGTAAAACCTGAAAATATGCAAACTTTTACTATTCAATAGGACGTTATTATGAAAAAACTGCTTACGCTTTTATTATTAGCTGTTCAACCTTTTGCTTATGCACAACGTATTGTGACTTTAACGCCAGATACGGCTGACATTGTAGTTGCATTAGAAAGTACAGATCAAATTGTAGGTCGTGATCAAACGGCAATGAATCCAGCGGTAGAAAAAATACCAGTGATTGGTATTCACCGTAAATTAGCGGTTGAGCCAATTTTAGAAACTAAACCTGATTTAGTGTTAGGTTCTTATATGGCAATGCCAGCAACGATTTTTGATAACTTAAACCAACTTGGTGTGAAAACAGTTAACGTCTTACCACAAGATAATATCGAAGCCTTTGGTAAAGCAATTCGTGAAGTTGGTAAGCTGATTTCTAAAGCAGAGCAAGCAGATAAATTAGCGACAGCTTGGGAAAATGGAATTAAGCCATTACCAAATACTGGCAAACGTTATTTATTAACTTATGATGGTCGTGTTGTTGCTGGTAAAAATACAGCTGCGGATGAGTTGATTCGTCGTGCTGGTGGTGTGAATGCGGCAGTTGATGTAGAAGGGATCAAACCACTTAACCGTGAAGCGTGGTTAGTTGCGCAACCTGATGTGATTATTGTCGCTGAACACCAAAAGAAGGTTATCGGTGGTGTGGAAAAATTACTTGAGCGCCCTGAAATTGCAAATAGCCCTGCTGCTAAATCCGGTCATATTTATTTCTGGTCTGCAAATGACTATTTACGTTATGGTTTAAATACACCAGAAGTATTAAAACGTTTACACGACTTAGCAAAATAAGCCATTAGTGAAGCAGATGTAGTGATTCAAATGAAAAAACTTTCTTTGTTTTTTGCTTTTATTGGAACTGCTTTTCTAATTTGGTTCTCTATTGGTGTGGGGTTTGGTGGCTGGCAGTCGCCAAACTCACTCGATCCTATCGTTTTTGATATTCGTTTACCTCGTATTATCAATGCATTAGTGGTTGGCGCTGCATTAGCTGCTGCAGGTGCAGGGCTTCAAGCTCTTTTTGAAAACCCGTTAGCGGACCCAAGTTTAATTGGAACTTCAGGTGGTGCTGCCTTAGGTGTCATCTGTGTTCTAGCCTTTGGCACAGCTGGCATTGGTGTGCCTCTTGCTGCTTTTTTAGGTGCATTAGTGGTGTGTTTATTGATTTTATTCGCACATCATTTATTTGGTGGTGGCACGCTAGGCTTATTAATTATGGGTTTTATTCTCAGTGCATTTTGCTCTGCCGTGGTTGGCTTAATTCTATTTTTATCTGATGATCTCGTCTTACGTAGTGCTACTATTTGGCTTGCGGGTAGCTTATCAGAAGCAGGTTTTACACCTATTTATTATCCTTTTGCGATTATGCTGATTGGTTTAGTTTGGTTAGCTATTTTAGGTCGCCAGCTTGACTGCTTAATGCTAGGGGAAGATACCGCTTTTAGTATGGGCGTTTCAGTCTCGAAAGTCCGTTTGCAAACGGTGATTGCCGCAGCGTTATTAACAGGTGCAGCTGTTTCGTTATCAGGGATTATTGGTTTTCTAGGAATGATGATCCCCAATATTTTAACCACGGTAATTGGTGGTCACCGTCGCAAACTCATTTTACTGTCTGCTTGGGTGGGCGCAGCTTTTTTATTATCGGTTGATAGTGCATCACGTTTAATTACCTATCCAATTGATTTACCTGTAGGGATTGTCATTGCATTGTTAGGTGGCCCTTTCTTCTTTTGGATTTTTATCCAATCGACTCGCCGTAGAGCATAACTGGGAGGTTATTGATGTCATCACTTTTTGAGTTACAACCTCTGACTATTCAAGCTAACGAGCGTGTTATTTTACAGACGGAACATTTGCATATTCCAAAAGGCAAGCATACTGCAATCATTGGACCAAATGGCGCAGGTAAATCCACGCTTTTAAAAGCACTTTTAGGCTATTTTAATGCGCAAGTTAAACTAAATGGCGAGACCGTACTGGATCAAATTCGCACAGGAAAATTGGCATTAGTGGCACAAAATGGGCGTTATGGAATGCCACTTTCTGTTGAAGAATATGTGAAATTAGGGCAATTTAACCCCGCACTTTTTTCTACCAAAAAAGTAGATCAAGAAAATCTCGACTTATTACTTGAACAGTTTGAGTTAACGCATTTACGCCATAAACGTGTGAATATGCTTTCAGGCGGAGAGCAACAACGTGCCAATATTGTGCGTGCATTAATGCAAAATGCCCCAGTGATATTACTTGATGAACCTTGTAACCATTTAGATATTCGTCATCAACAAAGCTTAATGCATTTTTTAAAACAGCATAAATCGAAGTTTAATGTAGTAATGGTGTTGCACGATCTTGATTTAGCCGCAGGCTATGCTGATCATATTTTATTAATGCAACACGGAAAAATCATTGCACAAGGTGATGTGGAAGATGTAATGCAAAGCGAGCGTTTAAGTGCGGTCTATCGTTGGCAAATTTTACAGAAAAAAGATGAGGATGGGATTTTCTTCCGCGTGTAATTTTCTTTTTTAGCACCAAAAAATAAAGCACACAATCCAAAATTGTGTGCTTTTTTATATTTACGTGATAATTAGGTCATTATTGCTTTTTCATTGCATCCGCAATTAATTCAGCTTCTGGGCCTAAAATTACTTGTAATGCGTTGTCACCTAATTTGACATTACCTTTTGAGCCTAATACTTTTAATTGTTCCTCATTTACTTTATTGCGATCAACTAGCACTAAGCGTAAACGCGTGATACAAGCATCAATGCTTTGTAAGTTTTCTTTACCGCCTAATGCAACGATGAAGTTTGCGGCTCTTTCTTCACGAGTTGCATTGTGTTGCACATCAACATTTGTGTCCACTTCGTCATCTTCACGGCCTGGTGTTTTTAAGTTGAATGCTTTAATTGCAGCACGGAAAACCACATAGTAAATCACACCAAACACTAAACCTTGAAGGATTAGCATATACCAGTCTTTAGCTAATGGGTTTTGAGAAGAAAGCACCATGTCAACGAAACCAGCACTGAAACCAAAACCAGCTATCCATTGCATTGATGCTGCAATAAAGACTGAAATACCCGTTAAGAGTGCGTGGATTACGTAAAGCACAGGCGCAACGAACATAAACGCAAATTCTAATGGTTCAGTTACACCAGTAAAGAATGACGCTAATGAAGCAGCGATCATTAAAGAAGCAACTTGTGCTTTTTTAGCTGGTTTTGCACTGTGGTAAATTGCAAGGCCTGCCGCTGGTAAACCAAACATCATTACAGGGAAGAAACCTGCTTGATACATACCTGTTACACCAAGAACAGCTGTGCCGTTTGCAAGTGATTGTGCACCACCTAAGAAGTTAGGAATATCGTTGATACCTGCTACGTTGAACCAGAATACTGAGTTTAACGCGTGGTGTAAGCCAACTGGAATGAGTAAGCGGTTTAAGAAACCATAGATACCCGCACCTGTCGCACCAATATCAGTAATTGATTTACCAAAGCCAACTAAACCGTTAAAGATAACAGGCCATAAGTACATTAAAATGAATGACACAATAATCATCACGACTGATGTTACGATTGGCACTAAGCGCTTACCGCTGAAGAAGGCAAGTGCGGCGGGTAATTCTACGTGATGGAAGCGATTATATAATTCAGCCGAAATCACCCCAACTAAGATACCAATGAACTGGTTATTGATTTTGCCAAAAGCTGCTGGTACTTGATCAGCTGGAATATTTTGTAATTGTGCGACGGCACCCGGAGAAAGTAGGGTCGTTACAACTAAAAAGCCGACTAGACCAGAAAGTGCGGCAGAACCGTGTTTATCTTTAGACATACCGAAAGCGACACCAACAGCAAACAGAATCGCCATATTATCAATGATTGCTGCACCTGATTTAATTAAAAATGCAGCTAATTGGCTTTCGCCCCCCCAGCCATTTGGGTCGATCCAGTAACCGATACCCATTAGAATTGCAGCGGCTGGTAACGCTGCAACTGGGACCATTAATGCTTGCCCAATGCGTTGTAAGTAAGTTAGAACACTCATAGGAACTCCTTTTTTCTTATATTATGAAAACGTTTACTTTTTGTTCGCATCGTTCACTATAATTAGGCAAATTTTTTATTGCAAATTAAAACTCTCGTTTTTGTGAGTTATATCACTAAACTGCTTAATTCGTAGACTTTTTGCTAGCATTTTAGTAATACTTCTTTTATAATGCCAAAAAAGAAAAAACACTCCAAAATTATCGTTATTTTGATGTTGTAAAACGAACATTTAAAGCCGAATATATTTATTTTTTACATACAATAAAGAGGAAAAAATCAATGCGTTTAATTCCATTAAAAAATGCCGTTCAAGTCGCTAAATGGTCAGCTCGTTATATTGTAGATCGTATCAATCAATTTAATCCAACCGAAGACAGACCTTTTGTTTTAGGGCTACCAACGGGGGGAACACCATTAAAAACCTATCAAGAGCTTATCGCATTATTTAAAGCGGGCGAGGTGAGTTTCAAAAATGTGGTCACTTTCAATATGGATGAATATGTTGGCTTACCAAAAGACCACCCTGAAAGCTATCATTCATTTATGTATCGAAATTTCTTTGATCACATTGATATTCAAGAAAAAAATATCAATATTTTAGACGGTAATACTGATGATCACGATGCTGAATGTCGCCGTTATGAAGAGAAAATTAAATCCTACGGTAAGATTAATTTATTTATGGGGGGCGTGGGTGTTGATGGACATATTGCATTTAATGAACCTGCGTCTTCATTAGCGTCTCGTACTCGTATTAAAACCTTGACAGAAGATACCTTAATCGCCAACTCACGTTTCTTTGATAATGATATTAACAAAGTGCCAAAATATGCATTGACTGTGGGGGTAGCAACCTTACTTGATGCAGAAGAAGTGATGGTTTTAGTGACAGGTTATAATAAAGCCCTTGCATTACAAGCTTGTGTGGAAGGTTGTGTTAACCATCTTTGGACAGTGAGTGCATTACAAATGCATCGTCATGCATTAGTTGTTTGTGATGAGCCAGCTACTCAAGAACTGAAAGTGAAAACAGTAAAATATTTTACTGAGTTAGAAGCAAGAGCGATTCACAGCGTATTATAGGGGCGAGATGATGTATGCATTTACTAATGGTGTAATTTACACCGCCAATGAAGTGCTTTATGGCAAAGCTGTGATTGTGGATGGCGATAAAATAAGTGCGGTCGTTTCTGAGCAAGGTTTACCAGAAGGTATCGAAAAAATTGATTTGAACGGCAATAATTTAACTGCAGGCTTTATTGATCTTCAATTAAACGGCTGTGGTGGCGTGATGTTTAATGAAGATATTTCAGTAAAAACCCTCGAAATTATGCAAGAAACTAACTTACGTTCAGGGACGACGAGCTATTTGCCAACCTTTATCACTTCCCCTGATGAAGGAATGAAGCAAGCCGTTGCAGTAATGCGTGAATATTTAGGCAAATATAAAAACCAAGCATTAGGTTTGCATTTAGAAGGCCCTTATTTGAGCGTGGAGAAAAAAGGAGTTCACCGTCCTGAATATATTCGTGAGATCAGCCCCGAAATGAAGGCATTTTTGTGTGATAACGCGGATGTAATCACGAAACTCACCTTAGCTGCTGAAAACCCAACGGCACAATATATTCCTGAATTTGTTAAGAAGGGCATTATTGTTTCGATTGGACACTCAAATGCTACGTATGATGTCGCAAAAAAAGCCTTTGAAAACGGTGCGAGTTTTGCCACTCACTTACATAATGCAATGTCGCCAATTAGCTCCGGTCGTGATATGGGCGTAGTGGGTGCGGTGTTAGATACGGATATTTACACCGGCATTATTGTCGATGGTTTACACGTTAATTTTGCCAATGTGAAAATTGATAAGAAAGTAAAAGGCGAAAAACTGTGTATCGTCACTGATGCAACAGCAGCTGCAGGTGCAGATATCGACTCATTTATTTTTGTGGGCAAAAAAGTCTATGTCAGCAACGGTAAATGCTATGATGAAAAGGGGGCATTAGGTGGTGCATCAATTACAATGATTGAATCCGTTAAAAATGCGGTCAAAGAAGTCGGCATTCCACTCGATGAAACTTTACGTATGTGTAACTATTACCCTGCAAAAGCGATTGGCGTTGATGATCATTTAGGCTCAATTGAAGCGGGTAAAATTGCTAACTTAACGGTATTTACGCACGATTTTAAAGTTGTGGGAACTGCTGTCAATGGTGAATGGAAAGCCGATTAACCTGAAAAGAAAATAGCGTGACTAACCACGCTATTTTTTATGTGTCACTCTGTAAAACTTTTAAAAAAGATACCGCACTTTGATGTCATTTAAAGTGCGGTTTGTTTTTACAGAATTTACTTAGAAACGAATTTCAAGTGAGGCAGCATAGTTTCGTCCTGGTGCATAGAAACGCTCTAAGCCTTTTCCTTCACGGTCAACTGTGTTCAATGTGCTATTGGCGTTAATACCGCGAAGCGCATCCCAAGTGTGATATTTCTTATTAAATAAGTTATAAATACCTGCACGGAACGTGATGTCATCTGTCACTTTATAGTAACCAAAGGTATCAAATACAAAGGCAGATTTATTTAAGTATTTATAGGTTGATAAGTTTGGATACAATTCGTGTTTAGTGCAAATATAATCTCCAAACCAATCATCAAACTCTTTTTTCACACAACGGCTTTTAATTTCGTATGCTTTTGCATCTCTCGGCTTTTTAGCACCTAAATAAGTGAGGCGGTTGAAAATAGCCCATTTGCCATTTGGTGCTTCGTAATCAAGTCCAATAATTGCTTTAAATGGTTGGATTGAGAGTAAATTCGCCTTATTAGAAAGCGTTCCTTTACTATAACCAAGAGCACCATAGAATTTAAAACCAGTTGGAATTGAAGAAACAAACTGATCCAGATTTATGTGAGTTTTTGCTTCAATACCATAAACTTTTGCTTTATCTAAGTTTACCATTTGTTGAACCTGAGTTTGGAAAACTCTGCCGTATTGCGTTTGTTCAATAATGCTTTCTTGTTCAAATAAGAAATCACGATAATTTGTTTGATAAAGCGTTAAATCAAATAGCCCTTTATCACCATTTCCTTTAAGTGATAATGTATGATTAATACTTTTTTCAGGTTTTAAGCCCGGGTTGGATTTCCAAGTACCGTAAGCATTAGTAAAACTGAAAAACATTTCAGACGCACTAGGAACGCGGTAACCTGTACTAATATTGTAGCCTAGTGTCCAAGCTGGATTAAGTTGTGTATCTAATCCCACAAAAGTGCTGATTGTCGAGAAACTGGTTGGTTTGGGTTTACCTTCCTCTAAGCAAGGTTTGCTACAAGGCGCATTTAATGATTTTGGTTGTAGTTTAGTGTAATCATAACGAATGCCTAAATTACTTGAGAAGGAATCGTTCCATTTCACGTGATCTTTTAATGATAACCCATATTGTTTTGTTCTGATCGGATATTGGATCGTATAAATGAATTTATCTTTTGAAGTCGTTATATTAATGGTGTCTTCATTAATATTTTCAAAATCACGTTGGCTAATATAGCCTTTGAGCGTCAATGTATGTTCACCAAATAAGTTAAAAGGCTGAGCAACTAACTCTGCAGAACCACGAGTAAATTTCGTTTTCATTCGGCGATCGTAAATTTCATAGAGTTCTTTTTCATCAGTCTTGAAAGTTCTCCCACCTTTATAGTTAACGGCAGCGAGATCTGTATATTGGTAATCGATATCAAATTTGCTATAAGATAACCAGCCTGAACTTGGGGCATAGATATAGTATAAATTAGCATTGAGTCGTTCATTTTGGTCATCTGCTTCACGCCATAAGCTAGAGAGAGTATAGGAACGCTCATCAATATAACGCCCACCTTTTTGACCATTGATTGATGCACCAATACGATGATTATCATTGATTTGGTAGCCGACTTTGGCTAAGTAGTTATGGAAACGTTGAGTGACGGGATCAGGGTGTTGGCTACTTGATCTCATATACTCAGGGCCTGAACCACGACTTTTGAATTCGTGTCCTGTTCTTTGTGAATACATTAAAAGAGCATCAACTTTTTCACCTACATAGGCAACGCCCCCTGTACGTATCCATTCACTATTTTTACTTGCATAAGCACCTCTTAATAAGACACCAAACTTATTGCCTTCTTTGACAATATTTTGTGGTTCTAAGGTCTTGTAGTTTACTCCACCGCCAAGCGTGCCACTCCCTGAGTTAAAAGAGTCTGAACCACGAACAATATCAATGGTTTGAATCAATTCAGGATCGATGCTCAAACGTGAGTTATTAAAGTTACCATAACGAGCATAAAGTGAGTTTTCTTCTGAATCCGGCAGAGAAACACCATCAATACTAATTCCAACACGGTTATCTTCAACACCACGCATCGCAAAGCCTTTTAGGAAACGACCGTTATCGCTAATACCGACGTCAGTGGTATAACGCACAAGATCACGTGTATCTCGAATCATTTCATTTTGAATGGTAGTCACGTTTTTGCTGACGACATTAGGCGATGTTTTGTTGGTTTCTGCGGTCGCGCTATCTTCAACGTTAATTTGCTCCAATTGTGTTTCTTGAGCATAAGTAGGCAATGCAATAACAGAAAGAATAGGTATAGCAGGTAGTAACCATTTATAAGTTGGACGAGATTTCATATAGTAAGCTCCTAGATAATCAAAATAAGCATCTTATTCTACTCGATTCAGCTTAAAATAAGAATTATTTTCACTTATATTGTGGTTGGAGCTGTTAAAAAGAAAACCGCACTTTGATTGAGGTTTCAAAGTGCGGTTTGTTTTTGGAAAGTTTATTTACTTAAATTATCAAAGAATTTTTTTACACCATCAAAGAAGCTTGAGGATTTTGGTCGGCAGCTTGTGCCTTCAAGGCTTTCTTCTAATTTACGTAATAATTCTTTTTGTTCTTCGTTAAGCTGTACTGGCGTTTCAACGATAATGCGGCAGATTAAATCACCAGCATAACCGCCACGTGTTGAAGTTACTCCTTTACCACGCATACGGAACAGTTTGCCTGTTTGGGTTTCAGCGGGGATTTTCAGTTTTACACGACCGTCTAAAGTTGGCACTTCAATTTCCCCACCTAAGGCTGCCATTGTGAAACTAATTGGGACTTCACAGTAAAGGTTGTTGCCATCGCGCTCAAAGATATGGTGCTCACGCACGTGGATCACAACATATAAATCGCCATTTGGTGCACCATTTTCACCCGCTGCACCTTCGCCTGATAAACGCAATTGATTGCCTGTATCAACACCCGCAGGAATTTTCACTGAAAGATTTTTCTTTTTGTGAACACGCCCATCACCGTGGCACGAACCACAAGGTTTTTCAATTTTCTTACCAGAACCACGACAGGTTGGACACACTTGCTCAGTCACAAAGAAACCTTGTTGACGACGAACACGACCTGCACCGTGACAGGTTGAGCAGGTTTCTACTTTCGAACCTTTTTCAGCACCTGAACCATCACAAGTATCACAATGCGCAAGAGTATTGATTTGAATATCTTTGGTTGTGCCACGCACAGCTTCTTCTAAGCTGATTTCAAGATCGTAGCGTAAATCATCGCCACGCACGACACGTTGGCGACCTCGGCCACCACCAAAAATATCACCGAACAT
Organism: Bisgaard Taxon 46; assembly: GCA_049941595.1. Lineage (GTDB taxonomy): Bacteria > Pseudomonadota > Gammaproteobacteria > Enterobacterales > Pasteurellaceae > Pasteurella. Next base: position 19,828 of record JBNFNA010000003.1, on the reverse strand, counting down.
ATCACCAAAAATATCACCAAAGTCAGCGCCACCAAAACCACCACTGCCGAAACCGCCTTGCTCGAAAGCGGCGTGACCATATTGGTCATAGTTAGCACGTTTTTGTTTGTCACTTAAGACTTCGTAAGCTTCTTGGATTTCTTTAAATTTTTCTTCCAGTTCTTTGTTGCCTTGGGTGCGGTCTGGGTGATATTTCATCGCCAATTTTTTATATGCACGTTTGATTTCTTTTTCATCCGCACTACGCTCAACACCAAGAACTTCGTAATAATCTTTTTTTGCCATAATATTTACTGTTTCCGTTATTTTACTACTTTAAATCGAATAGGGTTTTTTGTTTATCAGGAATGATCTCTGTGCTATTCCTGATTTTTAAAGAGATAAGCTAATATTTCTTTTTCAAAAAAGATAAGCTTATTGCTTTAGCATACTTTTAACTTAACATAGGGCAGAGGTGTCTCTGCCCCGATTATTTTTTTATTTAGCAGCTTCGAACGCTTGTTCTAAGTCTGCTAAAAGATCTTTGATGCTTTCAATACCGCAAGAAAGACGAATTAATCCTGCTGAAATGCCAACATTTTCTAATTCAGTTTCGTTTAATTGACGGTGGGTTGAGGTTGCAGGGTGTAATGCACAAGTACGAATATCTGCAACGTGCACTTCGCGAGAAACTAATTTCAACGCATTTAACCATTTCGCAGCTGCTTCACGTCCACCTTTTACTTCAAAAGAGATCACGCCACATAAACCATTTGGTAAATATTTTTGTTTTAATGCGTAATCTTTTGAGCTTGCTAAACCTGGGTAGCTAACTTTTGCCACTTGTGGGTGTTTTTCTAAAAAATCTGCCACAGCTTGTGCATTTTCATAGTGACGTTCCATACGTACAGCTAAAGTTTCCATACCAAGATTGAGTAAGAAACTGTTTTGTGGCGCTGGCGTTGCACCTAAGTCACGCATTAATTGTACACGCGCTTTCACAATATATGCTGCAGGGCCAAAAGTTTCGGTATAAACTAAACCGTGGTAGGTTTGGTCTGGCGTGCTTAATTGTGGGAATCTGCCGTTATTCCAGTCAAAGTTACCACCGTCAGTAATTGAACCACCAAGTGCGACTGCGTGACCATCTAAGTATTTTGATGTACTGTGAATCACCACGTTGGCACCAAATTCAATTGGACGACAGAAATATGGGGTCGCAAAGGTGTTATCCACTAACAATGGCGATTGTGCTGTTTTTGCAAGTGCAACAAATTTCTCAATATCCAATACGCGTAATGCTGGGTTGGCAATCGTTTCTGCAAAAACCGCTTTGGTATTTGGACGAATGGCTTTTTTCAATTCTTCGAGTGGTAAGTCTTGATCCACAAAAGTCACTTCAATGCCCATTTTTTTGAAGGTATGAGCAAATAAGTTGTAAGTTCCACCATAGACATAAGAAGATGAGATGAAATGATCGCCTGCTTCTAAAATATTGAGCATTGCGTAAAATACCGCGGATTGACCAGATGCGGTACACATTGTCGCCACACCGCCTTCAAGTGCGGTCAATTTTTCTTCTGCTGCATTTGTTGTTGGATTTGACAAGCGAGTATAGAAATAGCCAGCCGCTTGTAAATCAAATAACTTTCCGATTTCTTCCGCAGAATCATAAGTAAATGTCGTACTTTGTACGATGGGTTGAACACGAGGCTCACCATTTTTCGGGCTATATCCTGCGTGTAAACATTGTGTTGCGAATTCCATTGTGTCTTCCTTTATTTTTAATGATGTTATTTTTAGATAGGCAAAAGTGCGGTCATTTTTTGGGAAAATTTTTACCGCACTTTCTAGCTTAACAATGTGGTACAACAGAGATATAAATCGCGACTGAATTATCAGAATCGTATTTTTCAAAATCCACCGTATAAGCACGTTTTAGTAAACCTTGCTGCTCTTTTTTCCAAATGAGCTGCCAAGTTTGGTAAATCTCGTCTAACTTACAACGAAATACTTCGTAGAAGTTTAAATCTTCAATTTCAATGGCTGGGAAGTTTGTCTTCACATCTTGTTCTGTCGCAATTGCAAAATCATAGTCAGCTTGATAATCAGACTCATAATTAAAATAAACAGCATAACATTGTTGCGCTTGAGGTAATAACTTTCCATTTTCTTGCCATAAAGCGGGAATTACTTCATTAGCAATTTTGTTGTTAAGGCGTTGTTGAATAATTGGATAGAGTGTTAAAGACATTATTCCTCCTGATTCATTTTTTCCTAACATCACTTATAAGCAAGGTTAGGAAAAATTGCTCGTTTATGGATAGATCGAAAGGGCGTATTGCTACGCCCTTCAGATTTTTGTGAGAGTGAAATTATTTGTTGTCTTTCACTTCTTCAAATTCAGCATCAACCACATCATCATTTGGTTTTCCGCTTTGTGCTTGTTGCGGTTGTGCATCTGGTTGTGGCTGAGCCACTTGCATTAATTTTTCAGATACTTGAATTAATGCTTGAACCTTCGCTTCGATTTCCGCTTTATCTTCACCTTTCACCGCTGCTTCTAAGTCAGATACAGCTTTCTCGATTGGTGCTTTATCTTCAGCTGATAATTTGTCACCCACTTCAGTTAACTGTTTACGTGTACTGTGAACTAAATGATCTGCTTGGTTACGCGCTTGAACTAATTCTTCAAATTTACGGTCTGCTTCAGCGTTTGCTTCTGCGTCACGTACCATTTGTTGAATTTCTTCATCTGATAAACCAGAAGATGCTTTAATTGTGATTTTTTGCTCTTTGTTAGTACCTTTATCTTTTGCAGACACGTGGATAATACCGTCCGCATCGATGTCGAAAGTGACTTCAATTTGTGGCATACCACGTGGTGCAGGGTTGATACCCTCTAGGTTGAATTGACCTAAAGATTTGTTGTCTGCCGCACGTTTACGTTCACCTTGAAGTACGTGAATTGTTACCGCACTTTGGTTGTCTTCCGCAGTTGAGAACACTTGTGATTTCTTAGTAGGAATCGTGGTGTTTTTCTCAATTAAGGTTGTCATCACGCCACCCATAGTTTCAATACCTAATGAAAGTGGAGTTACGTCTAATAACAATACGTCTTTCACATCACCTGCTAATACACCACCTTGTACTGCCGCACCGATAGCCACCGCTTCATCTGGGTTCACGTCTTTACGAGGTGCTTTACCAAAGAATGCTTCTACTTTTTGTTGTACAAGTGGCATACGAGTTTGACCACCTACAAGGATGACATCATCAACTTGTGATACGCTTAAACCTGCATCTGCTAGTGCAACTTTAACTGGTTCTAATGAACGAGCCACTAAATCTTCAACAAGTGATTCTAATTTCGCACGTGTTAATTTAATGTTTAAGTGTTTTGGACCAGTTGCATCTGCAGTGATGTATGGAAGATTTACATCAGTTTGTTGTGCAGAAGAAAGTTCAATTTTTGCTTTCTCACCAGCTTCTTTCAAACGTTGCATTGCTAATGGATCGTTGCGTAAATCAACACCTTGTTCTTTTTTGAATTCTTCAACTAAGTAGTTAATCACACGGTTGTCGAAGTCTTCACCACCTAAGTGAGTATCACCGTTAGTTGCTAATACTTCGAAAGTTTTTTCGCCACCCACTTCATCAATTTCAATGATTGATAAGTCAAATGTACCACCACCTAAGTCGTAAACTGCGATAGTTTTGTTGCCTTGACCTTTATCTAAACCGTAAGCAAGTGCTGCTGCTGTTGGTTCGTTGATGATACGTTTAACTTCTAAACCAGCGATACGACCAGCATCCTTAGTTGCTTGACGTTGCGCATCGTTGAAGTATGCAGGTACTGTAATTACTGCTTCAGTTACGGGCTCACCTAAGAAATCTTCTGCAGTTTTTTTCATTTTTTTCAATACTTCAGCAGAAATTTGTGGTGGAGCCATTTTTTCGCCTTTTACGCCAACCCAAGCATCGCCATTGTCAGCTGCAACGATGTCGAATGGCATAATGCTTACGTCACGTTGTACTTCTTCATCTTGGAAACGACGACCGATTAAACGTTTGATTGCGAATAAAGTATTTTTCGGGTTAGTTACTGCTTGACGTTTTGCAGGTTGACCCACTAATGTTTCGTTATCTTGCGTATAAGCAATGATTGACGGAGTTGTACGATCACCCTCGGCATTCTCGATAACGCGTGGTGCGCCACCATCCATTACTGCTACACAAGAGTTTGTTGTACCTAAGTCAATACCAATAATTTTTCCCATTTTGTTTCTCCTAGTAAATTCGTTAATTCGATTTATAATCTCAAAGTGAGGATTAAATTTCGCATTTCAAGTCCTGTCAGAAAATTTTTTCTGTTTTTTTATGATTGAAGTGCGGTTCAAATCTTTCGTGTTTCTCTAAATAAGATTTAAAAGTGAAAGTTCAAGGGGGAATATGAAAATTTTTTTATTAAATTTATAAATGTGAGGGAAAAGAATGAGTAACAATAATTGTCAATCTAAGTAAGAATATATTTTATACACTCTAGAGATATGGTAGAGTACAGCCTTTAACAATGCCACAACATAGATTTAGGAAGATAAAGTTTATGAAAAAATCATCACTAGCTTTAGGTGTAATTGCCGTATTAGGCGCAGCGTGGGTCGGTGCATCTTGGTACACTGGGAAAAACGTTGAAGCTGAATATCAAGCTTATATTAATTCAGCAAACAAACAATTAGAAACATTAAAAAGTGCAGGTTTAGAGGCAAAATTTGCGAATGTCACATTTGAACGTGGCATTTTTAGCTCAAACTTAACTTATGATGTTGTATTGAATACTGACACAGTGAATTGGAAGTTCCCATTTGAGGGTAAGGTAAACCACGGCCCATTACCATTAGATCGTTTAAGCCAATTCAATTTCGCACCTGTTTTACTTTCTAGCCAAGATCAATTGATTAAAAACGCAGATACCCAAGCTTGGTTTGATTATGCACAGGGTCAAAATCCATTTATGAGCCAAGTGGCGATTGGTTACGATCGCAAATTTAGTGGCAAAGTGAATATGGCACCAATCAAGTTCCCATTTGATGAGCTGGAAGCGACTTGGAAAGGCTTAGATGCCACTTTCTCTAATGTAGATGAAAAAGGTGCTGGTAATTTAGACTTGGTGATAAATGGCATTAATGCAGTTGCTGTAAACCAATTTGGCAAGAAAAATGTGATCGAATTAAATAAACTCACATTAAATAGCCAATTAACCTCAAGTGAGTGGGAGCAAATCCCTGTCGGTACACAAAAATTAGTGCTCGACAGTTTTAAATTAAAAGGCGAACGCCCTGAAAATCAAGAAGAAAACTTTGAATATCGTGATATTGTTATTACGGCAGACGCAAGCAAAGACGGCGAGTTTGTGAACAATAAATTTGATAGCAAAATCAAAGACATTGTATTTAATGGTAAGTCACTTGGTCAGTTAGAGATCAACCTTGTGTTAAGTCACCTTGAAGGTAAAACATTAAATGAGTTATTAACCTTGTTGAATAAAACAGGTATTGCTGATCAAGCTTCGAGTGAAAAAGTGGCAGCTTTAGCGAGAGCGTTATTAGATAAACAACCTTTATTAGACATTAATCCGATTGCATTAACTAATGAAAGTGGAAAATTAACCTCTGATCTTAAAGTTGAGTTCGCAAATGGTAACTTTGATGCATTAACGCAAGGTAACATTTTAAGTTTATTCAAACAATTTGCAGTGAATGTTGATGTAAATAAAGCGGCATTAGCAAAATTTATTTCTATATCGCAACAAGCGGCGAATGTACCTGCGCAAGAAGCAGATGAGTCCGCCAAATTATATGCGGACAGAGCGATGGCAGATCTTGCGCAACAAGGCATTTTTGTTGATTCTGAAACAAACTCAACATTAAAACTTGCTATTGAAAATGGTGAATTGAAATTAAATGGACAAGTGATCCCAGAAGAACAAATTATCATTGCATTATGGCAATTATTCTTAGGATTTGGTTTGTAATTGGAATTAAAGTGCGGTGAATTTTTTGAGATTTTCACTGTTGAAAACAATAAAAAGGAGGTATTTAATACCTCCTTTTTTATTCGTTGCGTTTAGATATTACTGAATTAATAAATAGAAATTCGAGTCACCACGTACGATATTTAATGCAATCGCAGATGGTTTGTTATCTAAAATTTTACGTAATTGACCTAAGTTTTCCACTTGTTTGCGGTTCACACCAATGATGATGTCATCTTTTTTCAAGCCACGTTGTTCGGCGATAGATTTAGGTGCCACTTTAGTAATCACCACACCTTTTAAGCCTTTTTCATCGTAGTTCGTCATTTCCGCACCAGTCAAGGCTGGAAGTAAACTGCTTGCATCCGCTTGATTTTGATCGTCTGATTGTAATGTCACTTTGGTGTTATGAGTTTTGCCATCACGTAAGTAAGTCAAATCAATTTCTTTACCCGCCCCCGAAGTGGCAATTTTTGCGCGCATTTCTGCAAAGCTTGAAATTTTTTGACCGTTCATCGCAATCACAACATCGCCTGCTTTTAAGCCTGCTTTTTCAGCAGCAGAGTTTGGCAACACTTCGCTGACGAAGGCGCCTTGTTGTGCTTCAATATCAAATGCTTTTGCAAGATCTGCATTTAATTCGCCGCCTTTAATGCCTAACATACCACGACGAACCTCACCAAATTCTAAAATTTGTTCTACAAGGTTGTTTGCCATATTACTTGGGATCGCAAACGCAATACCTGCGTTACCGCCACTTGGTGAAATAATTGCAGTATTAATACCAATCAATTCACCTTGTAAATTGATTAATGGACCACCAGAGTTACCACGGTTTACCGCAGCATCTGTTTGGATATAATTTTCATAGGTGCCACTGTCCGAACCTGTTGAGCGACCAAGTGCAGAAACAATACCTGAAGTCACAGTTTGACCTAAACCGAATGGGTTACCGATAGCCACGGTAAAATCGCCCACTCGCAATTTATCTGAGTCAGCAATTTTAACTGCGGTTAAATTTTTCGGTTTTTCGATTTGGATTAACGCCACGTCAGACATTTCATCTGTGCCAATCACTTTTGCGGTTAATTCTCGACCGTCTTGTAATTGCACAGTGATTTTATCTGCATCATTAATCACGTGGTTATTGGTTAATACATAGCCTTTTTCAGCGTTAATAATCACACCTGAACCAATACCGCGGAAGCTACGTGGTGCGCGGTCATTGAAAATATCTGGACCAAAGAAAAATCTGAATTCCTCTGGAATATCGTTAAATTGTGATGGGCCTCTTGCTTTTTGCTTACCTTCCACTGAAATTGAAACCACCGCAGGTAACACTTTTTCTAACATTGGTGCTAGGCTCGGCACTGCTTGTCCTTCGACATAAGCAGGTAAGCTAGCTTGACTGATCATTGGGGTAGACAAAACACTTAATCCGAGAGCAATACTAGTCAGTAGGAAATGCTTTTTTTTCATTTTTATTCTCCACTATAAAATTACATAACGCCCAACCATCAATATTTGGTTTAGGTAAGTTATAAGACAAAGAAAATAAAGAAATGTTCTGATTTAAATAAACTTTTTCTGTTAAGGAAAATAAATTGAAAAATAACCGCACTTTTTATCGGGTTTCCAAAATCTTTGCGTATAATAGATTTATTTTTGAATAAGATGTAAGGAGTCATTATGCATAACATCAGTAAAGAACAAGTGCTTGAGGCATTTCATTTTAGAAGTGCGGTGCGCCATTACGATCCAACAAAGAAAATTAGTGAAGAAGATTTTGCTTATATTTTAGAATTAGGGCGTTTATCGCCAAGTTCCGTAGGATCTGAGCCGTGGAAATTTTTAGTGGTTCAAAATCCTGAAGTGCGAGAAAAATTAAAGCCTGTCAGTTGGGGAATGAAAACACAATTAGATGATGCCAGCCATTTAGTGTTTATTCTAGCGAAGAAAAATGCACGTTATGATTCACAAGATTTTCAACAAACCTTATTGCAGCGTGGTTTAACTGAAGAACAATTAGCGAAGGCGTTGAAAATTTATGAGAAGTTTCAAAAAGACGATATAAAAGTGCTAGAAAATGACCGCACTTTATTTGACTGGGCGAGTAAACAAACTTACATCGCATTAGCGAATATGATGACAGGCGCGGCGTTAATTGGGATTGACTCTTGTCCTGTGGAAGGGTTTGATTATGATGCTGTCAATCAAATTTTAGCAGAAACCAGTGCGTTTGATAGCAATGAATATGCCGTTTCCGTGGCTGTGACTTTTGGCTATCGAGCCAAAGAAATGAGAAAGAAAGCACGTAAATCTTTAGATGAAATTACTTGCTGGATCAAATAATAAAAAATCAACAAGTAAGAAATAAGGGCAACTCAATTGCCCTTATTTATTTTTAGTTAGCGATAGCATCTTCCACCGGTGCAGGACCCTCAGGTTGAGTTGGTGTACTTGGTTTTAACACATCCCAAATACTTTCTTGATATGGGGTTTGTTCAACAGGTTTACAGAAAGATTGATCTTTTTCAGCCCAAACAGGGATCGTTCGTCCACTTGAACAATCCCAACCACCATAGCTATTAATGCCTACCCATTTGATTTGTGGTAAATCAGCTTGTTTTAATACTGTTGGTGATGAGCGTTCTAAATAATCACGATAAATTTGTAATGCACCTGATGCGCCTGTTAATTTGGTATCGCCATTATCATCACGACCTAACCAGACAGTGCTGACATATTGCCCATCAATGCCCACAAACCAAGTATCTCGGGCATCATTGGTTGTACCTGTTTTACCCGCAAGATGTAAATGTGCGAATTGGTTTTGTAAGCTGCGAGCCGTACCACGTTCAACCACTTGTTGCATTGCATAAACTGTTTGATAAGCGGCTTCTGCGGGCACCACTTGTTCTGGCTCTAAACGGCGTTGATAAAGCAAATTGCCTTGTTGATCCGTAATACTATCAATAGTTGCAAGTGGAATTTTTTTCCCTTGGTTGGCAATGACTTGATACAAATGTGTTACTTCATAAGGTGAAATCGAATAAGAGCCTAATAACGTTGCAGGCACTTTTGGAATTTTTACCTTATCCCAACCCATTGCTTGTTGGGTTTCAATCACTTTTGTTAAGCCTAACTGCATACCGATATTCACTGTTGGAATATTTAAAGAACGCACTAGTGCATCCATTAACATTACCGAACCACTATATTTGCGATCATAGTTACGGGGTTGCCAAGGTGCGCTCCCTTTGATATTAATCGTAATTGGCTGATTTTTAATCGCAGTATTCAAACGAAAGCGCTCAGGGTGAGCAAGTGCGGTCAAATAAATTGCAGGTTTGACTAACGATCCGATTTGGCGCTTCGCAGTCAACGCTCGGTTAAAGCCCGCATATTGGGTTTGCAAGCCACCAACAATGGCTCGAACTTCCCCTAAACGATAATCTGCGACTACCATTGCCGCTTGTAAATGAGGGTTTTTATGTTTGGTTTGTAGCGCTGTTGTACTATTTACAACCGCATTTTCCGCATAGCTTTGTTGTTTAGGATCGAGCGTTGAGAAAATGCGTGCACCGAGTAAATTTCCTGCTTTATTTTCCCCTAATTGATGACGTAATTCTGCTTGCAGTGTTTGGATAAACGCAGGGTATTTACGTGTGATTTGTCCACGCTCTTGTATACCAAGCGGGCGTTGTATCAGAATTTGATAGAGTTCATCACCGATCACCTTATGATCTAACAATAAACGTAACACCACATTACGGCGCTCAATAGCATTTTGTGGATTGCGCCAAGGGTTATAGAGCGAAGGGCCTTTAACCATTCCCACAAGCAATGCAATTTGGTCAAGGCTAATTTCTCGTGTCGAACGCCCAAAATAGAAATGGCTGGCTAATTCAAAACCGTGAATTTGAGTATCGCCGTTTTGTCCGAGATAAATTTCATTAAGATAGGTTTCTAAAATCCGATTTTTCTCGTAACGATAATCCAAAATCACCGCCATTAAAGCCTCGTTAATTTTACGGCTAAGTTTGCGTTCATTGCTCAAAAATAAGTTTTTCACTAATTGTTGAGTGAGCGTACTTCCACCTTGCACGGTATGTCCTGCTTGAATATTAGTCAATGTTGCTCGTGCAATCCCGAGCAGACTAATCCCTTCGTGTTCGTAAAAACGGCGATCTTCCGTTAATAAAAGGGCATCAATCAACAAACGAGGATAATTATGTAATGCAATAGCTAAGCGTTCTTCTTTATCGGATTGCAACATCGCAATCAATTTGGGCGCTAAACGAAATTCAGGAATACTACGTTGGTTGATTAAATCTTCAATAATGTGCAACTGATTATTTTGGAAACGCAAACGGAAAACACGTTGTGCTTCTGGCTGAACTGGAAATGGGAAAGCACGACGAAGCAGAACGATCGTATCATTTTCGATTTTAAAATCGCCCGGAGCGGCAACAATTGTCGTTTGGCGATATTCATTTTCCAGCAGTAACTGTTTGACTTGTTCAAAACTTAATTTGTCTTCAACACGCACATATTCAATGTGGCTATACACTTCCGCAGGCAAACGCCAAATTTGCCCGTTCATTTTGGAACGAATTTGTCCATCTAAATAGATGCCATAAAAGGCGAGTAGAACGGCACCCGTAAATGCAATTTTGGCAAGGAAAATCAGCAACGAGCGGAATTTTCGAATGGGTTGCTTTTCTTTCGTTTTGGACATATTGATGTACTCCAAAATGCCTCATTAAGAGAGGCGATTAAATGAAGTCGAGATAAGCTTGAAGAAAGTGAACAAAGTCATCTGTGCCACAAAAGGCAATACTTTCTTCATCGTAATAATGGAAATCATCTTCGAGAGACGCATCATCTTCAATCACTAAATTATTGGCTCTCGCCATGACTTCATCTTGATTGATAAATAGGCTGTATTCTGAACCAATAAAAGTTAATTCTTGTTGTGGTTTGATGCTTTGAACTTGTTGAAGTACGTTTCGAATTTTTTCAGAATTTGACCGCACTTCACTATTGAACCAGTTGGCGATAGCCTCGTGACCCATTGAACATTTAGCAATAATATTGCCTTGGTATGAAGTAAATTGGAAATCCATACTTAGATACTAAATGATGAGCCACAGCCACAGGTGGTGGATGCGTTAGGGTTATTGACAATAAAGCGTGAACCTTCCAAGCCTTCAGTATAATCAACGGTTCCGCCGATTAAATATTGTAAGCTCATTGGATCAATCACTAATTGTACACCTGCTTTTTCGATAGTTAAGTCACCATCGTTCACTTTTTCGTCAAAGGTAAAGCCGTATTGGAAACCACTACAACCGCCACCCGTAATATAAACACGCAGTTTTAAATTGTTGTTTTCTTCTTCTGAAATCAGCGCTTTGACTTTATTTGCAGCGGCGTCAGTGAAGGTTAGTGGTACAGAAATGTCTGTCATAAATTATCTCACTTAGATTTTAATTGAATTTGCGTATTATCTAATAACCTACTCTTTCGTTCAAGAATTTATCAGCGATTTTTAAAATATATAGTGCTATAATTGCCAAACGATTTTAGTGTTATGGAGAGTATTTTTTATGGCAATCCCTTTGAGAACAGAAGAGGATATTGTGAAATTACGTGAAGCGTGCAAACTGGCTTCCGATGTTTTAGTCATGATCGAACCTTATGTGAAAGCTGGAATTAGCACTGGTGAGTTAGACCGTATTTGTCACGATTATATGGTGAATGTGCAAAATACCGTTTCTGCTTGTCTTGGTTATCACGGTTTCCCGAAAGCAACCTGTATTTCATTAAATGAAGTCGTGTGTCACGGTATTCCGAGTGATACCAAAATTCTAAAAAATGGCGATATCGTTAATATTGATGTGACCGTGATTAAAGATGGCTATTTTGGTGATAATTCCAAAATGTACATTGTGGGTGAAACCAATGTTCGCAGTAAAAAACTTTGCGAAGCGGCACAAGAAGCCCTTTATCAAGGTTTACGCGTGGTAAAGCCGGGTGTGCGTTTGAATGAAATTGGTCGTGCAGTTCAAAAATACACCGAGGCACAAGGGTTCAGCGTCGTGCGTGAGTATTGTGGTCACGGCATTGGGACTGAATTCCATTGTGACCCACAAGTTTTACATTATTATGCGGATGATGGTGGCGTGATTTTACAACCGGGAATGGTTTTCACCATTGAGCCAATGATTAACGCAGGTAAAAAAGAAGTGCGTTTGATGGGCGACGGCTGGACAGTGAAAACCAAAGACCGTAGCCATTCAGCACAATACGAACATCAAGTTGTTGTGACTGAAACAGGTTGCGAGGTAATGACAATTCGAGATGAAGAAATTGCCGAAGGTCGTATCCAGAGAATGATGGTGAACGTATAAATAAACGTGGCTGATTTAGTTTTCTAATTCAGCCATTTTTTATGAGGATCAACAATGCTTTTCCCTTATTCCCCTTTAATGTCAGCAAGCGAAAAACAAGCTTCATCGTATATTAAAAGTGCGGTCAAAATTCAAAAAGAAAATTTAAAACAATTTGAATTACAACATTTTAATCAATATGACGTGTATGACTTGATTGCCAATCGCACATTATTTTGCGATCGCTTGTTATTCGATTTTTGGCAGCTATTTGAATTAGATAAACTGCCAGACTTAACGCTAGTGGCGGTTGGGGGATATGGACGAGAAGAAATGTTTCCGTTGTCCGATCTCGATTTTCTGATTTTGACACCGCAAACTTTAAGCGAGCAAAGTGCGGTCAAAATTTCAGAATTTGTGCAATGTTTATGGGATTGTGGCTTTGATGTAGGGCACGCAGTACGTACTTTGGCAGAATGTGAAAGCGAAGCCAAAGCAGATATTACGATTGCTACCAATTTATTAGAATCACGTTATCTTTGTGGTAATCAAAGCCAGTTCGAGCAGTTGATGGCATTAGTACAACAAGCGGATTTTTGGACTCGTGAAGCATTTTTTAATGCCAAAACAGAAGAGCGTGTGGCACGTTATCAACGTTACAACAATACTAGCTATAACTTAGAGCCAGACATTAAACACAGTCCCGGTGGTTTACGTGATCTGCATTTAGTATATTGGCTCGCACTGCGTCATACGGGGGCAAAAAATTTAACGGATATTTTGCAATCGGGCTTTATTTACCCTGAAGAATATCATTTATTGCAAGACGGCCAGCAATTTCTATTTAAAGTGCGGTTTGCTTTACACTTAATTTTAAAACGTTACGACAATCGTTTGTTATTTGAACGCCAAATTCGTGTTGCTGAATTATTAGGTTTTGTTGGGCAAGGCAATGAAGGCGTGGAACGAATGATGAAAACTTTCTTTCAAGCCTTGCAAACCATTTCATTATTAAGTGATTTGATCGTCAAACATTATCGTGAGCATTTTTTGCAGTCTGAACAGCCAGTGAATAAGCAGATTTTGGACAGCTATTTTGAATTGCAAAATACGGCTATTTGCTTACGTGAACCACAAATTTTTGTGCAAAAGCCCGATCAAATTTTAGATTTATTTTTTCATTTAACACAAAATCCTCAAGCGGAAATTCATTCTTCCACATTACGCCAGCTACATCTTGCACTAGAACAGTTAGAAGGGCATTTAAGTGAAATTCCTTTGGCAAGAGAAAAATTCCTACGTTTATTTAATCAACCAAATGCAATTAATCGTGCTTTTGTTCCTATGCATCAATATGGCGTGTTAAGGGCGTATTTACCGCAATGGAAACAGATTGAAGGCTTAATGCAATTTGATTTATTCCATTGTTATACTGTTGATGAACATATTTTACGCACAATGCAAAAGTTAGAGTTTTTCCTTTCGCCTGAAAGTGCCGAAATTCACCCTGTGTGTAGCCATATTTTCCCTCAAATAACAGACCGCACTTTGTTATATATTGCAGCACTATTCCACGATATAGCCAAAGGGCGAGGCGGTGATCACGCTGAATTAGGTGCCATTGATGTGGCCGTGTTTGCACGACAACACGGCTTTGACCAACGTGAAATTCAAACTTTATCTTGGCTGGTGGAACAACATTTATTAATGTCGATTACTGCACAACGCCGTGATATTCACGACCCTGAAGTAGTGCTTAATTTTGCTGAAATTGTCCAAAATCAAGTGCGTTTAGATTACTTAACGTGCTTAACGGTGGCGGATATTTGTGCAACCAATGAAACCTTATGGAATAGCTGGAAGCGTTCATTAATCGCCAGTTTATATCAATTTACTAATAAGCAATTTGATCAGGGAATGGATCGCTTGTTGGATCATCAAGGTAAAATTGCTGAACATCGCCAAAAAGCCTTTGATTTATTGATGTCCCAAGAGGTTGTGCTAAGTGCGGTTCAAATTGAAAAAGTTTGGCAACGTTGCCCAGATGAGTATTTTTTACGTAACAGCCCAAAACAAATTGCGTGGCATACACAACTTTTAGCCGAAAATGAAACCGATTTATTGGTAAAAATCAGTAACCGCTTTTCTGATGGGGGCACAGAAGTGTTTGTGTATTGCAAAGACCAGCCGAACCTGTTTAATAAAGTGGTGACTACAATGGGGGCGAAAAAATTCAGTATTCACGATGCACAGATCATTACCAGTCACGATGGTTATGTTTTTGACACCTTTATGGTGACGGAATTCGATGGCAGTTTGGCGAAGTTTGATCGTCGTCGTAGCTTAGAAAAAGCCTTAACTCAAGCATTGCAATCAACAAAATTACCGAAATTAACCCTATTGATTAATCGAAAATTGAAGCATTTTAGTGTCAAAACCGAAGTGCGTTTTTTAAAAGAAAATCGAACGGATCAAACGGAAATGGAATTGTGTGCGTTAGATCAAACGGGATTATTGGCGAAAGTCAGTCAAGTATTTAGCGAGTTAAAACTCAATTTATTGAACGCCAAAATTACGACCGTTGGGGAAAAAGCAGAAGACTTTTTTATTTTAACTAATAGTGATGAGCGTGCGTTGAGTTTAGTGCAACGAGAACATTTAGAAAAACGCTTGAAAGAAGTGTTAGCCCATTAAAAAATGTGGAAAAAAAGACCGCACTTTAGTGATAAAAAAGTGCGGTCTTTTTTATTATTTTTTTAAATTCACCACCGCAACGGAAACGATGATGATTGCTCCGCCAATCAGCATTTTTAAACTTGGTGTTTGATCTAACCATAACCAAGCAATCAAAATGGCATAAACGGGCTCAAGAGAAATGATCATTGCCGCAGTGCGTGCATTAATCGTATCTAAACTTGATACAAAAAGTGTGTAAGCAAAGGTTGTGCAAAGTAAGCCGATACAAGCGATCCAAAACCAATCTTGTAAGGATACTTGTGGTAATTGATGTGCTGAGAAGGGCAGTAACACAATCGCTACCATTAAATATTGCCACCAACTGGCTTGTGCTCCCGAGAGTTTAGTCGAGTTAATACGATTTAAAACCGCCAATAAACCATAGCTAATAGCAGAGAAAATACCCCACAATAACCCTTGAGTGGATTGGTTGCCAAACTCAAATTCAGGCGTGATGAGGATTAAGCCAATAGAAATAGCGACTAAAAGAAAATATTCTTTCGATTTTAACCGCTCTTTTAAGATCAACATCTCAAATAAAGCAACAAAGGCAGGGAAACTGGCAAAACCTAATGTACCAACAGCAACCCCGCCAACTTTAATACCTTGATAAAAACTTACCCAATGTAACGCAAGTAATCCGCCTAAAAGTAGCTGTAAAAGCATTTCTTTAAGTGATAATTTTGTCAGTGCTTGTTTTTTGATAAGGAAAAATAAAGCTAATGAGGCAAACGCAATCAGTACACGTCCTAAGACTAATGCTTCCGAACTACTTTCGATTAAAAAACCAAAAATACCAGAGGCACCGAAAAGCACTGCGGTGCCGTGGACTTTAATTAATGCGAGAGAATGTTTATCCATCTATTTATGAACTCTTAATTCTGCAAATGCGTGATCTGCCGCTTGTAAAGTGCGGTCAATATCTTGTTCAGTATGTGCTAAAGACATAAATCCAGCTTCAAATGCTGATGGTGCAAGATAAACGCCTTGTTCTAACATTGCGTGGAAGAATGTATTAAATTTTGCAGTATCACAAGCCATCACCTCTTGATAAGAGGAAACGCTTTTTTGTTCTGTAAAGAACAGTCCAAACATTCCGCCTACATAATTCACCACAAAAGGCACGTGATGTTTATCTGCCAACGCTTTTAAGCCTAACGCCAATTTTTCAGTTAATTGGGCTAAATGTTGTTCATTGCCAGCTTTTTTCAATTCGGTTAAACAAGTAAGCCCAGCTGCCATTGCGATTGGGTTGCCAGATAAGGTCCCCGCTTGGTAAACAGGACCTAAGGGGGCAATATGTTGCATAATTTCTTTTTTCCCACCAAATGCCCCCACAGGCATACCGCCTCCAATCACTTTGCCTAAGCAGGTTAAATCAGGGGTAACACCATAATAAGATTGGGCACCGTTTAAAGCGACACGAAAACCCGTCATTACTTCGTCAATAATAAAGACAGCACCGTATTGATCGCAAAGCTCACGTAAACCTTGTAAGAAACCTTTTTGTGGAGGTACGCAATTCATATTGCCCGCTACGGGTTCAACAATAATACAAGCAATTTCATTTGGGTATTGTTCAAAGGCTTGTTTGACCGAGTTAAGATCATTGTAAGTACAAGTTAAAGTGTGTTTCGCAAAATCAGCAGGGACACCAGGTGAGTTTGGTTGACCTAAAGTTAATGCACCAGAGCCTGCTTTGACTAAAAGCGAATCTGCGTGACCGTGATAACAACCTTCAAATTTAATGATTTTATCTCTATTTGTATAACCACGAGCTAAACGAATGGCCGACATTGTTGCTTCTGTGCCAGAACTCACCATTCTGACCATTTCGATAGACGGAATTAAAGCACAGACTAATTCTGCTAGATCAATTTCAAGTGGGGTAGGTGCCCCAAAGCTCAAGCCATTTTGGGCAGTTTGAATGACCGCCTCTAAAATAGCAGGATGGTTATGCCCTAAAATCATCGGCCCCCAAGAGCCTACATAGTCAATATATTGTTTATCCTCAGTATCAAAAATATACGCACCTTGTGCTTTTTTGATAAAAACAGGTGTGCCACCGACACCTTTAAACGCTCGAACGGGCGAGTTTACACCGCCAGGAATGGTTTGTTGAGCTCGTTGGAAAAGAGAGATTGACGTTGTCATAATGAAATCCTAAGATTGCTAAAAAAATGAACTTTATATTACTGTAAAAAAATAAAATAACACATAAAAATATTTATGGAAGAAATGTGCTTTGTGCTATTCTTCCACCAATTAAAATTCAAGGAAAATATCCAATGTTATTGAGTTTATTTGTTACTTTCTTTGGGGCGCTTTTTACTTTATTAATTATGCGACCAATTGCCGTTAAAATTGGTTTAGTGGATAAGCCAAACTACCGCAAACGCCATCAAGGAGCCATCCCTTTGATTGGCGGTATTTCTTTATTTATTGGTAATCTTTGCTTCTATTTATTAGAGTGGGAGCAAATGCGTTTACCTTCCCTTTATATCTTCAGCATTTTTGTTTTATTGGTTATCGGGATTTTAGATGACCGTTTTGATATTAGTCCTTTTTTAAGAGCGGGTATTCAAGCGGTATTAGCAGTACTTATGATTGATTTAGGCAATTTGTATCTGGACCATTTAGGGCAAATTATTGGCCCTTTCCAACTAACTTTAGGTTCTATTGGTTTAATTATCACTGTACTCGCAACTATTGCAGCAATTAATGCCTTCAATATGATTGATGGGATTGATGGACTGCTTGGTGGCTTGTCTATGGTTGCTTTTACTTCGATTGGTATCTTATTAGTAATGGATAACCAACTTGATTTAGCGTATTGGAGCTTTGCCTTAATTATTGCCATTCTTCCTTATTTTATGCTGAATTTAGGAATCCCATTCGGAGCCAAATTTAAAGTCTTTATGGGCGATGCAGGAAGCACTTTAATCGGTTTCACGATTATTTGGATTTTATTACTAAGCACGCAAGGTAAAGGGCATCCGATGAATCCAGTTACTGCTCTTTGGATTATTGCGATCCCACTTATTGATATGGTGGCGATTATGTACCGTCGCTTAAGAAAAGGGAAAAGCCCGTTTAGACCTGACCGTTTGCACGTTCACCATTTAATGATTCGCGCTGGCTTGACCTCACGCCAAGCGTTTTTATTAATTACCTTTATTGCAGCAATTTGTGCAACTATTGGCATTTTAGGTGAAGTCTTTTATATTAACGAATGGATTATGTTTAGTGCCTTTATTCTTTTATTTTTTATGTATTCTTATTCGATCACACGTGCTTGGCGGATTACGCGCTGGGTGCGTCGAATGAAGCGTAGAGCTAAACGCCCAATTAAATAATTTTAGGAACATTACTTTACTAAGGAAAATCAATGACAAACGAAATGGAAACACAGCATAAAAATAACCGCTCTTTTTTACGTTATTTTGTTTTAATTTTAATTCTGACTGGCTTAAGTGCCGCAATTGCTTATGCAACAAGTTTTTTAATGAAAAAAGAATGGCAAGCAGAAGCTTATATTGGGGCACCGACAGCAAATTCATTAGGAAATTATTATTCACTTTCTTCGATGTATCAGTTTGTGAGTGGTAAACCTACTGATACTACGCCAATGGATTTTGTGTATCGTGAATTTAAAAAACAAGCTGGGTCTTATGATGTAGTTGTTGATTTCTGGCGTAATACAGATTTATACAAACAAAGACAAACTGGTGAAAGTGCTTTTGATCAACAAGAACTTGAACGTTTAGCAAATAGTTTGGGATTTACTCCTCAACAAGCAATAAATGGTTTGACTGAAAAAATGGGGGATCGAATTTCCTTAACATTAGGTAGCCCAAAACAAGCAACCGAGTTATTGAGTGATTTCGTTGATTATGTAAACTTGAAAACAAGGACTATTGTTTATAATGAGTTAATTTATCGCTGGAAAGTGTTATTTGATGAAGTAAAAAAAGCGGGCGAGTTAAATGTTGGTAATATGCAAAAGAATAATGCTTATGTTTCAGCAGAAGATTGGCAAGGTAAATTAAAACTAATGCAATCTGTTACCCCACTTGATGATCAACTTGTTGGTTATCGTTATTTCAAGAAACCAGCAACAACAGTTCACGCGACTTCTCCGGATAGAGTTTTATGGGGATTGATTGGTGCAGGGCTTGGCGGGCTAATTAGTACTTATATTATCTATATGTTATCAAGACGTAAGAAAAACATCTAAAAACCTTTAAATTTATAAAAAATAGGCGTATATTTTATACTTTGTGTTCAGATTGAGTAAAAAACTATCTAACAGAAAAAAAATTAAAAAAAGTACTAGACAACTCTTTGGGAAGTCATTAATATACGCCCCGCAACGACGCGATGAGCGCTCGTAGCTCAGTTGGATAGAGCGTTGGCCTCCGGAGCCAAAGGTCGCAGGTTCAAATCCTGTCGAGCGTGCCAGTAGGTCAATGTGAATATAACTGAATAATCAATGGTGGCTATAGCTCAGTTGGTAGAGCCCCGGATTGTGATTCCGGTTGTCGTGGGTTCAAGTCCCATTAGCCACCCCAAATTATTTCAGTCGGCGAGTAGCGCAGCTTGGTAGCGCAACTGGTTTGGGACCAGTGGGTCGTAGGTTCAAATCCTATCTCGCCGACCATTTTATTTTTGTTCTTTAACAATC
>JBNFNA010000002.1:0-269446 GCA_049941595.1 Bisgaard Taxon 46 | reverse complement strand
TAAAATTATCAAATAATTTGGCTTGACTTGCTGAAAAGAGGCGTATCGAAAGGTACGCCTTTTTTATTGCCCAAAACTTTTCAAATTTTGACCGCCCTTTTCATTCTTACCGTCATTTGCTTTTGCAAAACGGTAGGGGAAAAAATTAAAATTCTGCTGTAATTTTAATATGCATTTTTTAAATAAAATGCTACAATCACGCGTTCAGAAACGAATCCCCTATTTAAGTTAAGTAATGGATTAAATAAATTATGGCGTTAGAGATCGAGAAAAAGAAAAATGCGCATGAAGTCGAGAACCAAAAATCAAAAGGTTTAAATACTTTCTTATGGTTACTCGTTTTTGTTGTGATCGCAGCAGCAGCGTTAGGTAATATTTATCTTGTAGAACAATTTTCTACTCCAATCCGTGTTGTTGGCGTAGTTGTTTTATTGCTTATTGCATTAGGTATTGCAACCTTGACAAATCAAGGTACAAAAGCACGTCACTTCTTCAGTGATTCAAGAATTGAATTAAGAAAAATTGTATGGCCAACACGTCCAGAGGCAATGCAAACTACATTGATCGTAGCTGGTGTCACGATTATTGTCTCTTTAATCCTATGGGGTTTAGATTCAATTATTGTTGCATTAATTACTTTCTTAACAGATTTGAGGTTCTAAGATGACAGAAACAGCAAGCAAAAAACGCTGGTATGTATTACAGGCTTTTTCTGGTTTTGAAGGCCGTGTAGCAACAACATTACGTGAATATATTAAATTACACCAAATGGAAGAACAATTTGGTGAAGTGCTTGTTCCAACCGAAGAAGTTGTTGAAAACGTAGCGGGTAAAAGACGTAAAAGTGAACGTAAATTCTTTCCTGGTTATGTGTTAGTACAGATGGAAATGAACGATGAAACTTGGCACTTGGTTCGTAGCGTTCCTCGAGTAATGGGATTCATTGGTGGTACAGCAGATAAACCAGCACCAATTTCACAACGTGAAGCGGATCGCATTTTAAATCGTTTACAAGAAAGTTCAGAAAAACCTCGTCATAGAAAAGAATTCCAACCTGGTGAAGAAGTTCGTGTGACTGAAGGTCCATTTGCAGACTTTAGTGGTACAGTTGAAGAAGTTGACTATGAAAAAGGTCGCTTGAAAGTATCTGTATCAATTTTTGGTCGTGCAACACCAGTTGAACTTGAATTTAGCCAAGTAGAAAAACAAAGCGCTTAATTCATTAGAGCATAAAAGTAGGGGTAATAAGATTGCCCTTATTTTTTAGTTTTTATTTTAGAGCGACATTTTTTGTCGTTTTTTTCTTTTATGATTTCGGAAAATCACAATATTAAGAGGAAAAAACGATGTTGGATTATTCGAATGATTACGTCATCATAAATTAATTTGACTAATGTGTAATGCGATAGAAGAATCTTTAGAAGGAAAGTTTTTATCTTCAATTAAAAAGAGTTAACTGCCTCATCAAGCATTTGATCAGCACGACTAAAAAATGGCTTTATTGCAGCAACATTATCCATATTTGAAGGTGTGGCGAGTTGGGATTTTATTGTCGCAGAAAGTTCACAACGCATTTTTTCATTGACACACGCAGAAGGTTATACATTGGCTTGTTTAGAGCTTGTCGCTGAGCGGTTTCTTGATACAAAAAGACTTTTGTATATTTTGTCTGAAGTTGAGCGGATTAAGTAGTGTCAACGTAGTCCGATTTACAATTTACATCAAAAGCCCAAAGCTATTTTCAAAGATTCCGGTTTTAAATTGGCGGTTATCAATCAGTTGATGTTTAAAGAAAATCTACTAAAACCGCACTTTATGGGAAGGTCTGTTCCTTCTCTCCGACCAATATGTTATTTGGAATGAAAATGCCTCAACGATTTCGGTATGAGCCTATTTGTGATAGTGCGGTCGAAGATTTAGCACTTTTACCTAATTTATCTAAAATCCCATATTGGCTCTGATGATAAGTTTGTCTTAAAAGATGAAATGCCACGCGGTTGTGACTTCGTGATCAGCCCGAATGAGGCACGTAGTGGAACACTAATATCAGCTGCTTTCATTCAAGCATTAGAAAGCAAAAAATTCAGTTATTGCAAGGTGGCAAGCCAGTTGCCTTAGAAAAAGCGATTATCTAGCAAAATGGAATATTAATTTCTCTAAAATAGTGAAAGTCGCTTGAAAAGCGTTCTAAATTTCAGTAGAATTCGCAATCTATTTATGAGCGAGTTTTCTCGTTTGTATTTTGTGTAAACTGGGGAGCTAGCAATAGCGTTATTACCCATTCTAGAGGAAGCTAAAAATGGCAAAAAAAGTACAAGCCTATGTTAAGTTGCAAGTTGCAGCAGGTATGGCTAACCCTTCACCACCAGTTGGTCCTGCATTAGGTCAACAAGGTGTGAACATTATGGAATTCTGTAAAGCATTCAACGCTCGTACTGAGAGCTTAGAAAAAGGTTTACCAATTCCAGTTGTTATCACTGTGTATGCAGACCGTTCATTCACTTTCATCACTAAAACACCTCCAGCTGCAGTATTATTGAAAAAAGCAGCTGGTATCAAGTCTGGTTCTGGTAAACCAAACAAAGAGAAAGTGGGTAAAGTGACTTTAGATCAAATTCGTCAAATCGCTGAAACAAAAGCGGCAGATATGACTGGTGCGTCTATCGAAACTAAGATGAAATCAATCGCTGGTACTGCTCGCTCAATGGGCTTAGTAGTGGAGGAATAATACGATGGCTAAATTGACTAAAAAAATGAAAGCAATCAAAGCTGGCGTAGACTCTACAAAAGCATATGAAATCAATGAAGCAATCGCAGTATTAAAACAATTTGCTACTGCTAAATTCGTTGAAAGCGTTGACGTTGCTGTTAACCTAGGTATCGATCCTCGTAAATCTGACCAAAACGTACGTGGTGCAACGGTATTACCACACGGTACTGGTCGTTCTGTACGTGTTGCTGTGTTCACTCAAGGTGCTAACGCAGAAGCTGCTAAAGAAGCGGGTGCTGATTTAGTGGGTATGGAAGATTTAGCTGAATTAGTGAAAAAAGGTGAAATGAACTTCGACGTAGTTATCGCTTCTCCAGATGCGATGCGTGTTGTTGGTCAATTAGGTCAAATTTTAGGTCCACGTGGTTTAATGCCAAACCCTAAAGTTGGTACTGTAACACCAAACGTTGCTGATGCAGTGAAAAATGCTAAGTCTGGTCAGGTTCGTTACCGCAATGATAAAAACGGTATCATCCACACCACAATCGGTAAAGTTAACTTTAGCGAAGAGCAATTAAAAGAAAACTTACAAGCGTTATTAGCTGCTTTAGCTAAAGCGAAACCGACTACATCTAAAGGTGTATTCATCAAGAAAGTAAGTATTTCTACTACAATGGGTGCTGGCGTAGCAGTAGATCAAGCTACACTATAATCCACTCAGTTGAATACGAAAAAAGTGCAACCTTATGGTTGCACTTTTTTTATGTTCGAAATAAGACATTCCGTTATTTGTTATGACTTAGCTGATAAAGCCGAGCGACATTCTGTGCAGTAGAAATTAGATTTTTTTGACCGCGCTTTAATGTCTCTTCCAAATCATCAACTTGACGAATAATTGGGAATACCGCATCAATACCCGCTTGGTAAACGACCTCATAATCGTCTCTGAGACTACCGACTAACGCAATCACAGGCTTATTGAATAGCTTAGCCGTTTTAGCCACCCCAATCGGAGTTTTCCCTTGTGCAGTTTGGCTGTCCATACGACCTTCACCTGTAATCACTAAATCAGCATCTTGCAAAACTTCTGCAAGATTGACCGCACTTATTATGATATCCACCCCTGAACGTAGCGTTACATTTGGTAAGAGCAACAAACCGCCTCCCATTCCACCTGCGGCTCCAGCGCCAGCAACATCACGAATATTGAGTTTATGCTGTTGTTCCACAAGATGAGAAAAATGTAACAATGCCTTATCTAGTTGCTCCACCATTTCAGATGTTGCACCTTTTTGTGGTCCAAAAATCGCAGAAGCACCGTTCGGACCACAAAGTGGATTATTCACATCGCAAGCTACTTCAATTTCAATATGATTTAAACGAGGATCAAGGTCAGATAACTTAATATGCACAATATCTTTTAAATATTCGCCGCCCCAATGAATAGCTTGATTATCTTGGTCAAGAAACTTACCGCCAAGGGCTTGTAACATACCAACACCAGCATCATTGGTTGCACTGCCACCAATCCCCAAAATAATTTTTTCTACCCCCAGATCTAACGCATTTTTAATTAATTGCCCTGTGCCGAAACTTGTGGTTTTCAGCGGATTGCGTTGTTCAAAAGGCACAAGATGTAGCCCCGACGCTGCGGCCATCTCAATAATTGCAGTCTTGCCGTCACCAGAAATACCAAACGGTGCATTAATTGTGTTGCCTAACGGTGCAGTCACAGAGGCTTGTACTAATTTACCGCCTGTAGCATCTACTAGCGATTGTACAGTGCCTTCACCTCCGTCCGCCATTGGCACTTTGACATAGTCTGCAGTTGGCCATATCTTTTTAAACCCTGCCTCTATCGCATTTGCCACTTCAAGTGCGGTTAAACTTTCTTTAAAAGAATCAGGTGCAATGACTATTCGCATAAAATTGGTCCTTTAAAGTAATAAAAGAGAGAGTAAATAAACTGTGATGATACCTACAATTCCCATAATAAAGGTCAACATTGTTTGGGTTCGATAGCCTTGTTGTGGAGTCATTTTGGTGAAATTCGTGACAACCCAATAATAGCTGTCATTAGCGTGAGAAACGCACATTGCACCCGCTGAAATTGCCATTACGGTTAATGATGCAGCAATTTCAGAGGTTAAGCCGAGCGCATTCATTAAGGAATCTTGTGCATTAAACATACCCATAATCGAAGCTGTTGTGATGATCGCAACTGTTGAACTTCCTTGTGCAGTTTTTAAAATTGCAGAAACAAGGAATGGGAAGAAAATGCCAGCGGTACTTATAATGTGTGCATTTTGTTTGATATATTCCACAAAATCTGCTTGGGTGATCACTTTACCTAACACACCACCGGCTGCGGTGATAAACAAAATCGGACCTACAATTTTGAGTGTTTCATTGGTTAGATTATCAAATTCGCTAATTTTGCCTGATTTAATCAGTAAGACAACAGAACAGAGCACACCAATGGCAAGCGCAATAATTGGGTTACCTAAAAATTGCATTAAAATGCCTAAGTCGCCGTCTAAGCCTGCGATTTTACTAATTGAGCCTAATGCCATTAATAAAATTGGCACACATATTGGAGCAAGGCTTAATGCACCACTTGGTAAAGTGCCATAGTGTTTTAATAAGTCATCATAGCCTTTTGCAATGACATCATCGCCATTATCTTCATTTAACGTGATGTTACGGCTTATCCATTTGGCAAATAAATAACTCGCAAAGAGTACAGGCATCGAAACCACAATCCCCATTCCGATTACAAGCAATAAATTATGGCTTAAACCCACCGCACCGGCTGCCGCAATTGGGCCTGGAGTTGGTGGGATAAATACGTGAGAGGCATAAAGCCCAGCACTGAGAGCAACAGCCATACTGACAGGGTTGGCTAAGATCTTTTTGCGTAAGGCTTCTCTGATAGGGTTAAGCACAACGAAACCACTGTCGCAGAATACAGGGATACCAACCACCCAACCCATAATCAACATTGCTAACTCAGGTTTTTTCTGACCAACAAGTTTGACGACTATATCTGCAAGTTTTAGTGCCGCACCCGTTTTTTCTAAAACTGTACCAATAATTGCACCGAAAATAATGACGATACCGATACTTTTGAATGTGCCACTGAAACCATCGCCAATCATAGAAGGGATTTTTGCTAGCGGAATACCTGCAAAAAAAGCGAGAGCAAGTGAGATTGACATCAAGGCGAGAAAAGGATGCACTTTTAATTTTGCAATCAACCAAATCATAATAATGATTGCAATCACAAATGTAACAATTAATGCAATACCACTCATAGTAACCTCCTAATGTTAGATGAACAAAGAATGGCGTTTGTTAGTGTTCTACATATTCTAGAAATACAAAGCATTCTTTCTGTTATTTGTTAAGGCAGGCTTGAAAAAATACGCATCAAGTTTCTCTTATATATCATATTTATGGAGTGTGAGTAAGTAATATTTTGTACACAGATTGTTCTGTACTTGTTTTTAAGTTGGCGTATTAGCGTTGTCGAAGTGTGGTGGGATTTTCGTATATTTTTTAATAAAAAACTTTACAAGTGGGTGTAATTCTATTAGAATTTTGCTCCTGAATTTTGTCATTCTAGATGATAAAATTATTGATGGTGCTTGACCACATTCAAGCCCCGTCCGAGACCGTAGGTGAAATGATGGATATCATCTCTTAATTTGCCCTACGTAGATGGTGAACAGACAGAATTTTCTGCTTCTGGACACCTTAGCCTCACAAAATAGTCGTACCAAAGTGCGGTCATTTTTTGAGATTTTTTGTAAATTCCGCTTAGGCGGAGTGTATTCAGGAGCTAAAAGCCAATGGCATTAAATCTTCAAGACAAACAAGCAATTGTTGCTGAAGTAAACGAAGCAGCCAAAGGTGCCCTATCAGCTGTTATCGCGGATTCTCGTGGTGTAACAGTAGATAAAATGACTGAATTACGTAAAGCAGCTCGTGAAAACGGCGTTTCAATGCGCGTTGTTCGTAATACTTTATTACGTCGTGCGGTTGAAGGTACTGAATTTGAGTGCTTAAAAGATACGTTTGTAGGTCCAACACTTATCGCATTCTCTACTGAACATCCAGGTGCAGCTGCACGTTTGTTCAAAGACTTTGCTAAAGCAAACGATAAGTTTGAAATTAAAGGTGCAGCCTTTGAAGGTAAGATTCAAGATGTTGAATTCTTAGCAACATTACCAACTTACGACGAAGCAATTGCACGTTTAATGGGCACAATGAAAGAAGCTGCGGCAGGCAAACTTGTTCGCACTCTTGCGGCATTACGCGACAAATTACAAGAAGCAGCTTAATCCAGCCGTTTCTTAACTCGTTTAACTTTTTTACTTTAGGAATTGATTGTTATGTCATTAACTAACGAACAAATCATTGAAGCGATCGCTTCTAAATCTGTAACTGAAATCGTAGAATTAATCACTGCGATGGAAGAAAAATTTGGTGTTTCTGCAGCGGCAGCAGCAGTAGCAGTAGCAGCGGGTCCAGCAGAAGCAGCTGAAGAGAAAACTGAATTCGACGTAGTTCTTGCAGGCGCAGGTGCTAACAAAGTAGCAGTTATCAAAGCAGTACGTGGTGCAACTGGCTTAGGCTTAAAAGAAGCGAAAGACTTAGTTGAATCTGCTCCAGCAGTATTGAAAGAAGGTATCTCTAAAGCTGAAGCTGAAGCACTTAAGAAAGAATTAGAAGAAGCTGGTGCACAAGTAGAAGTTAAATAATTTTGACTGACTTGTAAGCCCTTCTAAGGCTCGATGGCTGGTGGTTTTTCCATCAGCCATTTTGTGCTATCAAAACAGAACAAATTTTTCCGTTTAGTTTTTCTGTTTTTCTTCTCAAGTTAATTACGTTCACATAATTTGGGAATTCCGCTCATCAGAAGTAAGGTTCAGAGTGCGGCATCTGGAAACGGTATCTTTACACGCATACATAATGCCCAAGCAACATCATCAGCATTGTGTATTTGGTTCACTGAAACACAAGCAGAGGAACCCTATGGTTTACTCCTACACAGAGAAAAAACGTATTCGTAAAGACTTCGGCAAACGCCCGCAAGTTTTAAATGTACCTTATTTATTAACTATCCAACTCGATTCTTTCGATAAATTTATTCAAAGAGATCCTGAAGGTCAGCAAGGTTTAGAAGCAGCATTCCGCTCAGTATTTCCAATTGTTAGCAACAACGGCAACACAGAATTACAATATGTAAGCTATCAATTAGGCGAGCCAGTATTTGACGTAAGAGAATGTCAAATTCGTGGTACTACTTATGCTGCCCCATTACGTGTAAAATTACGTTTAGTTAGCTACGATAAAGACGCAGCACCAGGCACGATCAAAGATATTAAAGAACAAGAAGTTTATATGGGTGAGATCCCATTAATGACCGATAACGGTACTTTTGTAATCAATGGTACTGAGCGTGTTATCGTGTCGCAATTACACCGTAGCCCAGGCGTATTTTTCGATTCTGACAAAGGTAAAACACACTCTTCAGGTAAAGTTTTATATAACGCAAGAATTATCCCTTACCGTGGTTCATGGTTAGACTTTGAATTCGATCCAAAAGATAACTTATATGCACGTATCGACCGTCGTCGTAAATTACCTGCAACTATCATTTTACGTGCGTTAAATTACACCACTGAGCAAATTTTAGATATTTTCTTCGATAAAGTTGTTTTTGAAATTAGCAATAACAAATTATTGATGACATTAGTGCCAGAAAGATTACGTGGTGAAACTGCAACATTTGATATTGAAGCAAATGGTAAATTGTATGTTGAACGTGGTCGTCGTATTACCGCACGTCACATTAAAGCATTAGAAAAAGACAATGTGACACAAGTTGAAGTGCCAACTGAATATATCGTTGGTAAAGTTGCGGCAAAAGATTATGTGGATTTAGAGTCTGGTGAAATTGTTTGCCCTGCTAATATGGAAATCTCATTAGAGATGTTAGCGAAACTAGCACAAGCCGGTTACAAAACAATTGAAACCCTATTCACTAATGACTTAGATTACGGCCCTTATATTTCAGAAACTTTACGCGTAGATCCGTCAAACGATCGTTTAAGTGCGTTAGTTGAAATTTACCGTATGATGCGTCCAGGTGAGCCACCAACAAAAGAAGCTGCAGAAGGCTTATTTGACAACTTATTCTTCTCATCAGATCGTTATGATTTATCTGCTGTGGGCCGTATGAAATTTAACCGCTCTTTAGGTATTGATGAAGAGACGGGTAGTGGCATTTTAAGCAATGAAGACATCATCGGTGTGATGAAAAAACTGATCGAGATCCGTAACGGCCGTGGCGAAGTAGATGATATTGACCACTTAGGTAACCGTCGTATCCGTTCAGTAGGTGAAATGGCAGAAAACCAGTTCCGTATTGGTTTAGTTCGTGTTGAAAGAGCGGTGAAAGAACGCTTATCTTTAGGTGATTTAGATGCAGTCACACCACAAGATTTAATCAACGCAAAACCAATTTCTGCGGCAGTAAAAGAATTCTTTGGTTCTTCACAACTTTCACAGTTTATGGATCAAAACAACCCGTTATCAGAAGTCACGCATAAACGTCGTATTTCTGCATTAGGTCCGGGTGGTTTGACTCGTGAACGTGCAGGCTTCGAGGTTCGAGACGTTCACGCAACTCACTACGGTCGTGTGTGTCCAATCGAAACTCCAGAGGGTCCAAACATCGGTTTGATCAACTCACTTTCTGTTTACGCGCGTACTAATGATTACGGTTTCTTAGAAACTCCATACCGTAAAGTAGTAAACGGTCAAGTGACAGAAGAAATTGAATATTTGTCTGCTATTGAAGAAGGTAAATATGTTATTGCACAGGCGAACTCCAATCTCGATGAAGAGTTACGCTTTACTGATGCATTCGTCACTTGTCGTGGTGAACACGGTGAATCTGGTTTATATCGTCCAGATGAAATCCACTATATGGACGTTTCAACTCAACAAGTGGTATCTGTTGCGGCTGCGTTAATTCCGTTCCTTGAGCACGACGATGCGAACCGTGCGTTGATGGGAGCGAACATGCAACGTCAAGCAGTTCCAACATTACGTGCGGACAAACCATTAGTTGGTACAGGTATTGAGAAAGCAGTGGCAGTTGACTCAGGTGTAACTGTGATTGCAAAACGTGGTGGTATGGTTCAATACGTTGACGCTTCACGTATCGTGGTGAAAGTAAACGAAGATGAAACCGTTCCGGGCGAAGCTGGTATTGATATCTATAATCTTGTGAAATACACCCGTTCAAACCAAAATACTTGTATTAACCAAATTCCTTGCGTGTCATTAGGTGAGCCTATTGGTCGTGGTGAAGTGTTAGCAGACGGTCCTTCAACAGACTTAGGTGAGTTAGCGCTTGGTCAAAATATGCGTGTAGCATTCATGCCTTGGAATGGTTATAACTTCGAAGACTCGATGTTAGTTTCTGAGCGTGTTGTACAAGAAGATCGTTTCACAACGATTCACATTCAAGAACTTTCTTGTGTAGCGCGTGATACTAAACTTGGTTCAGAAGAAATCACAGCTGATATTCCAAACGTAGGTGAAGCAGCATTAAGCAAACTTGATGAATCAGGTATTGTTTACATCGGTGCTGAAGTCAAAGGTGGCGATATTCTTGTGGGTAAAGTGACGCCAAAAGGTGAAACACAATTAACTCCAGAAGAAAAATTATTACGCGCAATCTTCGGTGAAAAAGCATCTGATGTTAAAGATTCTTCATTACGTGTACCAAACAGCGTATCTGGTACAGTTATCGACGTTCAAGTCTTTACTCGCGATGGCGTAGAAAAAGACAAACGTGCGCTCGAAATTGAAGAAATGCAATTAAAACAAGCGAAAAAAGACCTTGTGGAAGAATTAGAAATCCTTGAGGCTGGCTTGTTTACTCGTGTTCGCAACCTTCTCATCGCAGGTGGTTTCGATGCGAAAAACTTAGATAAATTAGACCGCACTAAATGGTTAGAGCAATCATTAAGCGATGAAGCACAACAAAACCAATTAGAGCAACTTGCTGAACAATACGAAGAATTACGTAAAGAATTTGAACGTAAGTTAGAAATTCAACGTGGTAAGATCATCCAAGGTGATGATTTAGCACCGGGCGTATTGAAAGTGGTTAAAGTATATCTTGCGGTGAAACGTCAGATCCAACCTGGTGATAAAATGGCGGGTCGTCACGGTAACAAAGGGGTTATCTCAAAAATCAACCCTGTTGAAGATATGCCATACGATGAAAACGGCCAACCAGTTGATATCGTGTTGAACCCACTGGGCGTTCCATCACGTATGAACATCGGTCAGATCTTAGAAACTCACTTAGGTTTAGCGGCGAAAGGTATCGGTGACAAGATCAATGCAATGATCAAACAACAACAAGAAGTGGCGAAATTGCGTGAATATATGCAAAAAGCCTACGACTTGGGTCACGGTTCACAAAAAGTGGATTTAAGCACCTTCTCTGATGAAGAAGTGATGCGTTTAGCGCAAAACTTACGTAAAGGTTTACCACTTGCAACTCCAGTATTTGATGGTGCACACGAAAGCGAAATCAAAGGGTTATTAGAATTAGGTGGCTTACCAACTTCAGGTCAAATTACCTTATTCGATGGCCGCACTGGTGAGAAATTTGAGCGTCCAGTAACTGTTGGTTATATGTATATGCTCAAATTGAACCACTTAGTTGATGACAAAATGCACGCGCGTTCAACTGGTTCTTATAGCTTGGTTACACAGCAACCATTGGGTGGTAAAGCTCAATTCGGTGGTCAGCGTTTCGGTGAGATGGAGGTGTGGGCACTTGAAGCATACGGTGCAGCATATACCTTACAAGAAATGTTAACGGTGAAATCCGATGACGTGAACGGCCGTACGAAGATGTATAAAAACATCGTCGGTGGCACACATCAAATGGATCCAGGCACACCAGAATCTTTCAACGTAATTATGAAAGAGATCCGTTCGCTTGGTATCAACATTGATTTAGATGAAGATTAATCTGAAATCATAACCAAGCTTGGTGTAAAGCAATGTACGCTCAAGTGCGGTGAAAATTTTAAAAATTTCAACCGCACTTGAATAAGTTTAACTCCGACAGGAGCAAATCTGTGAAAGACTTAGTTAAGTTTTTAAAAGCACAATCAAAAACGAGTGAAGATTTTGATGTGATCAAAATTGGTTTAGCCTCACCGGATATGATCCGTTCTTGGTCATTTGGTGAAGTTAAAAAACCTGAAACCATTAACTACCGCACCTTTAAACCAGAACGTGACGGTCTTTTCTGTGCGCGTATTTTCGGGCCAGTAAAAGATTACGAATGTTTATGTGGTAAATACAAACGCTTAAAACACCGTGGTGTGATCTGTGAAAAATGTGGCGTAGAAGTGACACAAACCAAAGTACGTCGTGAGCGTATGGGGCACATTGAACTTGCATCACCTGTGGCGCACATCTGGTTCTTAAAATCACTGCCATCCCGTATCGGTTTATTATTAGATATGCCATTACGTGATATTGAGCGTGTGTTATATTTTGAATCATACATCGTGATCGAACCTGGTATGACTGATTTAGATAAAGGCCAGTTATTAACCGAAGAACAATATTTAGAAGCGGAAGATCGTTGGGGTGATGAGTTCGACGCAAAAATGGGTGCGGAAGCAATCCAAGCCTTGTTGCGTGATATGGACTTACCACTTGAATGTGAAAACTTACGTGAAGAATTACAAGAAACTAACTCAGAAACGAAACGTAAGAAAATCACTAAACGCTTAAAATTATTAGAAGCCTTTATTCAATCTGGTAACAAACCAGAATGGATGGTGATGACGGTGTTGCCTGTACTTCCACCTGATTTACGCCCATTAGTACCACTTGATGGTGGTCGTTTTGCGACTTCAGATTTGAACGATTTATATCGTCGTGTAATCAACCGTAACAACCGTTTAAAACGTCTTTTAGACTTAATCGCACCAGATATCATCGTGCGTAACGAAAA
Source organism: Bisgaard Taxon 46 (assembly GCA_049941595.1). GTDB lineage: Bacteria > Pseudomonadota > Gammaproteobacteria > Enterobacterales > Pasteurellaceae > Pasteurella. The sequence continues at coordinate 256,670 of JBNFNA010000002.1, read as the reverse complement.
ACGTATGTTACAAGAATCTGTTGATGCGTTATTAGATAATGGTCGTCGTGGTCGTGCAATTACGGGTTCTAACCGTCGTCCATTAAAATCACTTGCGGATATGATCAAAGGTAAACAAGGTCGTTTCCGTCAAAACCTATTAGGTAAACGTGTTGACTATTCAGGCCGTTCTGTAATCACCGTAGGGCCATACTTACACCTACACCAATGTGGTTTACCGAAGAAAATGGCATTGGAATTATTCCGTCCGTTTATCTATGCAAAATTAGAAAGCCGTGGCTTCGCTTCAACAATTAAAGCAGCGAAGAAAATGGTTGAGCGTGAAGATGCCATCGTATGGGATATTCTTGCTGAAGTTATTCGCGAACACCCAATTTTATTAAACCGTGCACCAACATTGCACCGTTTGGGTATCCAAGCATTTGAACCATTATTGATCGAAGGTAAAGCGATCCAGTTACACCCACTTGTTTGTGCGGCGTTCAACGCGGACTTCGACGGTGACCAAATGGCGGTTCACGTACCATTGACATTAGAAGCACAGTTAGAAGCTCGTGCGTTAATGATGTCAACCAACAACATTTTATCACCAGCAAACGGTGAGCCAATTATCGTTCCATCACAAGACGTTGTATTAGGTCTTTACTATATGACGCGTGATAAAGTGAACGGTAAAGGCGAAGGTATGTTGTTACAAGACCCTCGCGAAGCTGAGAAAGCATATCGTACAGGTCAAGCTGAATTACATTCTCGCGTGAAAGTGCGTATTACTGAATATGTGAAAAACGCAGCAGGTGAGTTTGAGCCTCAAACTAACTTAGTGGATACCACAATTGGTCGTGCAATCTTATGGATGATCGCGCCAAAAGGTATGCCATTCAAATTGTTCAACCAAACATTAGGTAAAAAAGCAATTTCTAAGTTAATTAACGAGAGCTACCGTCGCTTAGGTATGAAACCAAGCGTACTATTTGCTGACCAAATTATGTATACCGGTTTTGCGTATGCGGCACGTTCTGGTTCATCAGTTGGTATCGATGATATGGTTATTCCTGCGAAGAAATACGAAATCATCAATGCTGCAGAAGCTGAAGTGGCTGAAATCCAAGAACAGTTCCAATCAGGTTTAGTAACAGCAGGCGAACGTTATAACAAAGTAATCGATATTTGGGCGGCGGCAAACGAACGCGTTGCTAAAGCGATGATGGAAAACCTTTCTACGGAAGAAGTAATGAACCGTGAAGGGAATCCAGAGAAACAAGCATCATTCAATAGCATCTTTATGATGGCGGACTCTGGTGCTCGTGGTTCTGCAGCACAGATTCGTCAGTTAGCGGGTATGCGTGGTTTGATGGCACGTCCAGACGGTTCGATCATTGAAACCCCAATTACAGCGAACTTCCGTGAAGGTCTAAACGTATTACAGTACTTTATTTCAACCCACGGTGCGCGTAAAGGTCTTGCGGATACAGCGTTAAAAACAGCGAACTCAGGTTACTTAACTCGTCGTTTAGTTGACGTGGCACAAGACTTAGTAATCATCGAAGATGACTGTGGTACACACGAAGGTATAGTTATGACCCCATTAATCGAGGGTGGTGACGTGAAAGAAGCATTACGTGATCGCGTATTAGGCCGTGTGGTAGCTGAAGACGTATTAAAACCAGGTACAGATGAAGTATTAATTGCACGCAATACCTTATTAGATGAGAAATTGTGTGATGTGATCGACGAAAACTCTGTTGATAGCATCAAAGTACGTTCAGTAGTAACTTGTAACACAGATTTCGGTGTGTGTGCGAAATGTTACGGACGTGACCTTGCACGTGGTCACTTGATCAACCAAGGTGAAGCAGTTGGTGTTATCGCAGCACAATCAATCGGTGAGCCGGGTACACAGTTAACGATGCGTACGTTCCATATCGGTGGTGCGGCGTCTGCGGCAGCGAAAGAATCAAGTATCCAAGTGAAAAACACGGGTACATTACGCTTAGCGAACGTGAAATTCGTGACTAACAACGAAGGTAAATTAGTATTAACTTCACGTAACACTGAATTAACGATTATCGATGCATTCGGTCGTACGAAAGAACACTATAAAGTGCCTTACGGTGCGGTATTAAGCAAAGCGGATGGTCAAGAGGTAACGGCAGGTGAAACAGTTGCAAACTGGGATCCACATACAATGCCAGTGGTATCTGAGGTGAGCGGTTTCGTTAAATTCGTTGACATCGTTGATGGCTTAACTGTAACTCGTCAAACTGATGAATTAACAGGTTTATCATCAATCGTAGTTCAAGACGTGGGTGAACGTGCGACAGCAGGTAAAGACTTACGTCCAGCAATTAAACTTGTTGATGCGAAAGGTAACGATATCTTAATCCCAGGTACAGACGTTGTTGCACAATATTTCTTACCAGGTAAAGCAATCGTAACATTAGACGATAACGCAGAAGTTCATATCGGTGACCCATTAGCACGTATTCCACAAGAATCTGTGGGTACAAAAGATATTACCGGTGGTCTTCCACGCGTTGCGGATTTATTCGAAGCACGTAAACCAAAAGAGCCAGCAATCTTGGCTGAAATTTCAGGTATCGTGTCATTCGGTAAAGAAACCAAAGGTAAACGTCGCTTATTAATCACACCAGCTGAAGGCGAAACTTACGAAGAAATGATTCCAAAATGGCGTCAGCTCAACGTATTTGAAGGTGAGATGGTTGAACGTGGTGACTTAATCTCTGATGGTGCAGAAACGCCACACGATATCTTACGTTTACGTGGTGTTCACGCAGTAACTGATTATATCGTTAATGAAGTACAAGAAGTTTACCGCTTACAGGGGGTAAAAATTAACGATAAACACATCGAAGTTATCGTGCGTCAGATGTTACGTAAAGCCATCATCACGAAAGCTTATGACTCTGAATTCTTAGAGGGTGAGCAAGTTGAAGTTGCACGTATTAAGATCGTGAACCGTAAGCGTGAAGCTGAAGGTAAACCATTAGTTGAATTTGAACGTGAGTTGCTCGGTATTACTAAAGCATCTCTTGCAACTGAGTCATTTATCTCAGCAGCATCGTTCCAAGAAACAACACGTGTGTTAACTGAAGCAGCAGTCGCGGGTAAACGTGATGAGTTACGTGGCTTGAAGGAGAACGTAATCGTTGGTCGTTTAATCCCTGCAGGTACGGGTTTCGCATATCACCAAAATCGTCAGAAAAAAGTGGTAATGAGCGATGAAGTGCCAGTGAAATTATCTGTCGCAGATGAAGAGGAAATCGCAGCAGAATTCACGGTTACCGCAGAAGATGCAACAGCAAGTTTAGCAGAAATGTTAAATATGGCTGATGATGCAGAATAAGCCTCATTAAGCAAAAAACCCGAGCATTGCCTCGGGTTTTTTATTTTGTGTGATAGGCATATAATGTGCCAGATTAATCTAATGGACAGATAATTGATAGATATGGATAAACACTTTAACTTCAGACTTGATATTAATGGTTTAAGGGCTTGGGCAGCATTAGCTGTATTATTTTTTCATTTCAACATTCTACATTTTAGTGGTGGATTTGTTGGTGTAGATATCTTTTTTGTTATTTCTGGCTATTTAATGGCTATGATTCTATACCCTCAAATAGTAGAAAATAGAAAAATAAATTTATTTCATTTCTATGTTAGGCGGTTTAAGCGAGTTGCTCCAGCATTATTTGTTTTGTTGTTAGTAATATTATTGTTATCTTGCTATCTAATTATTGTTATAGATATTTCTTCTGTTTTAAATGAAATTAAAAATTCTGCAATATTTATTTATAATATCACATCATCAAGAGTTGATTATTTTTCTACTAATGTTAATGAACGTTGGTTAATGCACACTTGGACATTAGGCGTTGAATTTCAATTTTATCTTTTATTTCCAATTTTACTTTTATTGCTAAAAAATTGTTCTAGTAAAAAAATAATCTTTTATTTGTCTGTTATAGCAGGCTTATCATTTCTAATGATGCTATCTGGCTCTTCTGGTCAACAAAATAACGTTTTCTTTTTATTACCTTATCGTTTATGGGAATTCCTTTTAGGGTCAGTTGTTTTTTTATTTCAATATAATGGAAACATAAATGTAAAAAATGTGTATAGAAAGTCTATTGGCTATTTGAGCTGGATAACTTTAATTCTTTTCTTCCTATTTTATGAAAAGAAAATATGGCCGAATTGGCATACTTTCATTCCAGTATCGGTGACTTCACTAATATTGTTTTCTAATTTAAATACACTTTTTACACGTAATATCCTTGTGCAAAAATTAGGAGATGCATCCTATTCTATTTATTTATGGCATTGGCCTATTTATGTGCTTTGTGTTTTATTCGAATATAATTCTTTTTGCGAGCTATTAATTGCTAGTTGTGTATCTATTTTGATTGGATTCATAAGCTATTATTTTATTGAGAAACCAGTAAAAAATTGGAATGCTTCCCTTCAAAAACAAGGATGCATATTATTAGGAATGAGTATCTATTTGTATTGTTTGGTTTCTGTACTTGAGAAAAAAGAAAGTTTGTTATTTAACCATTTTTTTATAAATTCTAAATACCAAAATGTTATTCCCTATATGGATTTTCCTACTGACTCAGCGCTGGCATGTACACAGCAGACAAGCTTCTGTCAGTTCGGGGACGAGAAGAGTTCGCCAAAATTTATTTTAATTGGGGATAGCCACGCTGTTGCTCTTATTCCAGGATTGGAGGAGCTTGCGAACAAGTATCAAAGCTCTTTTTTAAGTTCTGCGCTGCTTGGTTGCCCGATGATATTTAATATAAAAAATAAAGAGCATAGCTTGCAAAAATGTTTAGAAAGAAATAATAACATTCTTTCATTATTGGATAAGTATCCTAATATCCCTGTTGTTATTGTAAATCGTTATAATGAATATTTATTGGGGCATAATGAGGATGAGTTTATTCCGTCATATTATTTGGAAACAGAATTAGATATGAGTAATGCTCATACTCTCAAGAAAGTAAGAGAAGAGCTCGGTGCAGGTTTTTTAGATTCAGTATGTAAAGTTTCAGAAAAAAATATGACTTATTTGGTTAATTCAATACCAGAGATAGGGAAAAATGTACCAATGCTAATCGCGAAAAATATGTTTATCAAAAATGAAAGAGTAGAAATTACGCTTGATAAACAGAGTTATTTTGAAAGGAATCAATTAGCATTTCAGCTTCTTGAAAAAGCGAAAAAAGATTGTGGTGTGAAGATCATTGATGTTTCTACTGTATTATGCGACTCCGATTTTTGTTATACCTCAAACGGAAAAGATATTTATTATGCAGATGATGATCATTTGAATTTATGGGGAAGTCGTAAAGTATCTCCTCTGTTTGAGCATCTGTTTATTAAAGCGGATACTTCACATTAGCTAAATTTCAAAATTCCCTTTATAATGACCGCACTTTATTCCATTTCTAATAGGCAAAAAGTGCGGTCATTTTTTGCAAAATTTTGTGAGCGTCTATGAATGCGATTCAACCTGATGACTGTGGTTATTGGTTACTCACGCAAGGTTCAGCGTTATATTTGATTGACGGTGAATTGCCTCAAGGCAGAGCGTCTGATTTTCAGCTACAAGGCTTGAAAGCGATGAACATTGGACAGCTTAATAACCAACCGTTGTGGTTAGTGGAAGAAATTGCGGATGACGCTCGTGAATATGTGTCTTTACGCAGTTTGTTATTTTTGCCTGAACCCCATTTCAATTTACTTAATCGTGGTGTTGAACTAAATCATTTCTTTAACACTCATCGGTTCTGCGGCAAATGTGGACATCCTACCCAGATTGCACCCGATGAATGGGCGATTGAATGTTCAAGTTCGACCTGTTCATATCGTACTTATCCCGTGATTTGCCCTTGTATTATTGTTGCTGTACGCAAAGATAATCAGATCTTACTCGCTAACCATCAACGCCATAAAGGTGGCATTTATACAACATTGGCAGGGTTTGTTGAGGTTGGGGAAACTTTTGAACAAGCAGTTTATCGCGAAGTCTTTGAAGAAACTGGCATTAAGGTTCATAACTTGCGTTATTTTGGTAGCCAACCTTGGGCATTTCCAAACTCAGCGATGGTCGGATTTTTAGCAGATTATGAAAGTGGTGAAATTAGCTTACAAGAAGATGAAATTTGTGATGCGAAATGGTTTCATTACAACGCTAGGTTACCAGAGCTTCCGCCACAAGGGACGATTGCACTGAAATTAATAAAGCATACATTACAGTTGTGTGCTGATGACGAAAGGAAAGTAAAATGACAGCATTAAAAAATGATCGTTATTTAAGAGCATTATTACGTGAACCCGTAGATATGACGCCGGTGTGGATGATGCGTCAAGCGGGTCGCTATTTGCCAGAATACCGTGCAACACGCGCGGTAGCCGGGGATTTTATGTCATTGTGCCGTAATGCGGAACTAGCTTGTGAGGTCACATTGCAACCTTTGCGACGTTATGATTTAGACGCCGCAATTTTATTTTCCGACATTTTGACCATTCCTGATGCGATGGGATTAGGTTTAAGCTTCGGTGCTGGCGAAGGGCCGAAATTTGCCCATCCGATTGAAAGCAAAAGTGCGGTACAAAATTTACCAATTCCAGATCCTGAAGGTGAATTGCAGTATGTGATGAATGCAGTGCGTATGATTCGTCGTGAGTTAAAAGGCGAAGTACCGTTAATTGGATTTTCTGGTAGCCCTTGGACATTAGCGACTTATATGGTGGAAGGAGGCAGTAGCAAAGCCTTCACCAAAATTAAAAAAATGCTGTATGCAGAACCGCAATTGCTTCATCAATTATTAGATAAGCTAGCGGACTCCGTGACCTTATATCTCAATGCACAAATAAAAGCGGGTGCGCAGTCAGTGATGATTTTTGATACTTGGGGTGGCGTGCTTGGACATCGTGAGTATTTAGATTTTTCATTGAAATATATGCATAAAATTGTAGACGGTCTTATGCGTGAAAATGAAGGCAGAAAAGTGCCTGTCACGTTATTTACTAAAGGTGGTGGCTTGTGGTTAGAAGCAATGGCAGAAACAGGTTGTGATGCATTAGGGCTTGATTGGACGGTCAATCTTGCAGATGCCAAAGCGCGTGTGGGGCATAAAGTGGCTTTACAAGGCAATATGGATCCTTCCGTATTATATGCTTCACCTGAACGTATTGAGCAAGAAGTGCGGTCAATTTTAGTGAATTTTGGTCAAGGCAGTGGACACGTATTTAATTTAGGTCACGGTATTCATCAAGATGTACCAGAAAATAGTCCAAAAGTTTTTGTGGATGCAATCCATCAATATTCCAAACAATATCATAAATAAAGAGCAGTAAATTATGCGAAATCCAATCCATAAACGATTAGAAAATTTTGAAACTTGGCAGCACCTGACTTTTATGGCTTGCTTATGCGAGCGAATGCTACCTAATTTTCAATTGTTTTGTCAGGTGACAGAGCAAGAGCAAGCCGCCAAAACTTATCAAAATATTTTGAATTTAGTCTGGGAGTATTTGACGGTTAAAGGCGCAAAAATTAATTTTGAAGGCCAGTTGGAAAAATTAGAAGACATCATTCCTGATGTGAATGAATACCAGTTTTATGGTGTGTTGCCAGCGGTTGATGCTTGTGAGGCATTATCAGAGCTTTTACACACTATTATTGCAGGCTCTAGCGCCGAGCAAGCTGTCAAAATGAGCCAATTGTCATTACAAACTGTAGCGACTTTTTTAGAAGCACAATCAGAACACGAATTATCCGAAAAAGAGCTGAAAGAAAGTGAGGAAATTCAGCAAGAATTAGATGTACAGTGGCTGATTTACCGCACTCTTAAGGACCGTGAAGAACGCGATGTCGAGGTGATTTTAAGCCTAAAAACTGAGCTTAGAGAGGCGAAAGTTTCAAATATTGGTATAGAATTTGAGCAATAATGTGATATTTATAGCAATTTTAAAAAATCTTTCTTTTTTTTATCGCAAAGTTAGATTAAGCTTGGCGTTACTGTTATTACAGTAACGGCATTTATCGGAAACACATAGTGTTCTTCCACATATTTTGAATAAAGTAGAAGGTATTAATTTATGAATAAAACGGATTTAATCGATGCAATCGCTAGTGCAGCTGAATTAAATAAAAAACAAGCTAAAGCTGCTTTAGAAGCAACTTTAGAAGCTATCTCTGGTAGTTTAAAAGCTGGTGAATCTGTACAATTAATTGGTTTTGGTACATTCAAAGTGAATGAGCGTAAAGCGCGTACTGGTCGTAACCCACAAACTGGTGCAGAGATCAAAATTGCAGCATCTAAAGTTCCAGCATTCGTTGCGGGCAAAGCATTAAAAGACGCAGTAAAATAATTTTTATAGATAAAAGATATCTAAAGCTCCGTACTAAAACGGGGCTTTTTATTTTCTATTTATACTCCAAATGAATTTTTTGTTTACATTCCTCCGTTCACATCTATAATATTTTGCAATTATTTTTTTTCTGATGCCCTTTACTTTCTTTAAGCAGTACTAAAGAGAAAAAGAGCGGTCAATTTTCCATTACTTTTTAAAAAAGGAACGTTTATGTGTGGTATTGTTGGTGCTGTTGCACAGCGTGATGTTGCTGAAATTTTGATTAATGGCTTACATCGTTTAGAGTACCGTGGTTATGACTCAGCAGGTGTAGCTGTTGTGAATGACCAGCAAGAATTACAACGAATTCGTTGTTTAGGGAAAGTAAAAGCGTTGGATGATGCCGTTATGGAGAAACCATTAATTGGCGGAACGGGGATTGCCCACACGCGTTGGGCGACACACGGTCAGCCTTCTGAAGATAATGCACATCCTCATACTTCAGGTAATTTTGCCGTTGTTCACAATGGTATTATTGAAAATTACGAAGAACTTCGTTCAGAGTTACAAGCCAAAGGCTATGTCTTTTTATCTCAAACCGATACTGAAGTGATTGCCCATTTAGTGGAATGGGAGATGCGTACAGCGAGCAACTTATTAGAAGCCGTACAAAAAGTCGTAAAACAGCTCAAAGGGGCTTATGGTATGGTGGTGATGGATCGTGAAAATCCTCAACACCTTGTTGCAGCACGTTCAGGTAGCCCACTCGTTATTGGTTTAGGTATCGGTGAAAACTTCCTTGCTTCCGATCAATTGGCACTATTAAGTGTTACTCGTCGCTTTATGTTCCTTGAAGAAGGGGATATTGCTGAAATTACACGTCGTTCTGTTGATATTTATGATGTGAACGGGCAAAAAGTGGAACGTGAAGTTCTCGATTCTCACTTGTCGAATGATGCCGCAGACAAAGGCAAATTCCGCCACTTTATGCAAAAAGAAATTTTTGAACAACCGACCGCACTTATCAACACAATGGAAGGGCGAATTCTACATAATTCTGTGGTGGTGGAGAGTATTGGTAACGGTGCAAAGGAATTACTTTCACGAGTCGAGCATATTCAAATTGTGGCTTGTGGTACTTCATACAACGCAGGTATGGTGGCACGTTATTGGTTTGAAGATCTAGCAGGCGTAAGCTGTGATGTTGAAATTGCATCAGAATTTCGCTACCGTAAATTCGTGACCCGTCCAAATAGTTTACTTATCACACTTTCACAATCGGGTGAAACGGCAGATACACTTGCAGCATTGCGTTTAGCCAAAGAAAAAGGCTATATGGGGGCAATGACCATTTGTAATGTGGCGGGTTCATCCCTTGTGCGTGAGTCTGATCTTGCCTTTATGACCCGTGCAGGTGTTGAAATTGGTGTAGCATCAACCAAGGCATTTACTACCCAATTAGTGACCTTATTAATGTTAGTCACTGCATTGGGTAAATTAAAAGGCACTATTTCGGCGGAAAAAGAAGCTGAAATTATTAAAGCATTACATTCATTGCCAGCGGATATCGAAAAGGCGCTTGCATTTGACTCAAGTATTGAAAGTCTAGCGGAAGACTTTGCGGAGAAACATCACGCCTTATTCTTAGGCCGTGGAGAATATTATCCAATCGCAATGGAAGCTTCATTGAAGTTAAAAGAAATTTCTTATATTCACGCGGAAGCTTATGCAGCTGGTGAGTTGAAACACGGGCCTTTAGCATTGATCGATGCAGATATGCCTGTGATCGTTGTTGCACCAACCAATGATTTGCTTGAAAAAGTGAAGTCGAATATTGAAGAAGTGCGTGCACGTGGCGGTCAGTTGTATGTCTTTGCAGATAAAGAAGCCGGTTTTGTAGAAAGTGATGGTATGAAGATCATCACAATGCCAACAGTAAATCCACTGGTTGCACCGATTTTCTACACCGTGCCAATGCAATTATTGTCTTATCACGTTGCTTTAATTAAAGGCACTGATGTGGATCAGCCACGTAATTTAGCGAAAGCGGTTACTGTGGAATAATTGCTGATATAGAAAGTGCGGTGCATTTTCTGAAAGTTTTAAAAAAGCCTTTGCTGTACTCTTGTAGTCAGCAAAGGCTTTTATTTTGGTAAAAAATAGGGATAGTTGACTATACCTATTTCTATTGGAATGGATTAATAAAAAATAATACAACCCCAAGCAATGGCAACCGCGACCATTGCAACAAATACGGCAGCCGAGCCAAGATCTTTTGCACGTCCTGATAATTCGTGGTGTTCTAACCCTACACGGTCGACGACAGACTCAATGGCGCTATTGACTAATTCTAACGCAAGTACCAGTAATAATGAGCCAAGCAGTAATGCAATTTCAGCCCCGTTATCACCTAGCCAAAACGCCAGTGGCACGAGAAAAACGCAGCAAAGTAATTCGTGACGAAAAGCAGTTTCGTGTCGTATCGCAAATTTGAGTCCCTTCAATGAATAACCTGTTGCTTTAATTAAATGCGTTAAGCCCGTTGTTTTATACATAAATAATCCTATTTATTAGCGATGTTATAGACGTTTTGCTTCAATCACATCTTCAAGTTTAGAAAGACGTGCTAAAATTTTACTTAAAATTTGGACATTATTCAGCTCAATTTCCATATCAATAGTCGCAAGCTGTTTTTTCTGATCGATACGGCTGGAAATACCAGAAACGCTGATTTTATCATTGGCTAATATCGTAGTTATATCACGTAATAAGCCGTTGCGGTCGCTGGCAATAATACGAATATTCAGCCTAAAGCCACTGGAATAATTTTCACCCCATACGGAATCCACAACACGTTCAGGGTGAGCATTTTGTAGCTCAAGGAATTGTTCGCAGTCGCTACGGTGAATCGAAATGCCTCTGCCCATTGTAATGTAGCCGACAATGTCATCGCCTGGAATTGGCTGACAACAACGTGCAATATGGTGCATTAAGTTGCCGACGCCTTCTACAATCACAAAGCCTTTTTTATCTGATTTATGCTGCGAGTTGACCGCACTTTTATTGGCTACGTGACGTAAAATTTCTTCGTCTGCTTCCTGTGCACTCACCTTGATGAGCTTGTTTTGTAAATAGTTAATTAAGTGGTTAAGACGAATATCACCGCCACCTAAACCAGAATATAAATCATCGAGGTTTTTGAGGTTGTAGCGTGGTAAACCGTGTTGTTCCACTTGTTTTAAGGTGATATTCAAACGAGTAATCTCGTTTTCGAGCATTTCTTTACCTGCAGGAATATTTTTATCGCGATCTTGTTTCCTAAACCAAGCGTGGATTTTGGCTCTCGCTTTTGCAGTATGCGTAAAGCCTAAATTTGGGTTTAACCAGTCACGGCTTGGGTTTGGATTTTTCTGGGTGATAATATCGACTTGATCACCCATTTGTAACTGATAGGTAAATGGCACAATTCGCCCACCCACTTTCGCACCAATGCAACGGTGACCAATTTCGCTGTGGATCGCATAAGCAAAGTCCAATGGGGTTGAGCCAGTCGGTAAATCGATCACTTCCCCTTTTGGTGTAAATACATAGACACGATCGTCAAAAACTTGACTACGCATTTCTGCCATTACTTCGCCAGAATCTGTAATATCATCTTGCCACGCCAATAGTTTGCGTAACCAAGTGATTTTTTCTTCGTAGCCGGAGCGACCGCTAATTTCACCTTCTTTGTATTTCCAGTGGGCAGCGACACCTAATTCTGCATCGTCGTGCATTTGTTGGGTGCGGATTTGCACCTCAATTGGTTTGCCGCCTTTGCCTAATACAACGGTGTGGATAGATTGATAACCGTTTGGTTTTGGGTTGGCTACATAGTCATCAAATTCTTTTGGAATATGTTTAAAATGGGTGTGTACAATCCCTAACGCAGAATAACAATCTTGCAGTTTTTGTACGATAATTCGCACTGCGCGAACATCATATAAATCACTGAATTCAAGATGTTTTTTCTGCATTTTTCGCCAAATACTGTAAATATGTTTTGGGCGACCATACACTTCTGCTTTTTCTAAATTTTCATTGAGATAGCCGTTTAATTCCGCTACAAAATCTGCAATATATTGTTCACGGTCTAAACGACGCTCTTGCAACAGTTTAGCAATGTTACGATATTGTTCAGGGTGTAAATAACGGAAGCAATAGTCTTCAAGTTCCCATTTGAGTTGCCCGATCCCTAAACGGTTAGCGAGAGGTGCATAAATATTGGCACATTCTTTGGCAGCCAAAACCTTGTCTTCTTCAGAGCAATGATTTTCCGCATCACGTAAAAATGTAATACGTTCAGCTAGTTTGATAATCACACAACGGAAGTCGTCCACCATTGCCAGTAGCATTCGGCGAATGTTATCCACTTGTGAGCTGTTGGCAGATTGGCTGGCGTTAAGCTGGCGAATGTTATCCATTTCCATTACGCCTTTGGCGAGCTTGCTGATATTGTGTCCAAATTTTTCTGCAATTTGGTCAAGTGCCACCAGTTTATGATTAATAATCGGGTAGAGCATTGCGGTGAGTAAGGTGTCTGCATCCATATTTAAACTGTGCAGAATTTCCACCATTTCAACACCCGACGAGGTTGAGCAAGTTGGGGGAACTGGTTGTTGTTCGAGGATCGTTTGATGCGAATAATACCAAGCTTCAATTAATGTACTTTTTACTGCTGAAGGTAGGTCTAAATTTTCGCACCATTTTTCAATCACAAATTCGCTGGGATTGACTAAATGAGAACTTCGTACTGCAACCATAATCTATCCTATTTTTTCTCAAATAAACTTATAGATTCTAAATGTCCCGTATGTGGGAACATATCGATCATTGCTACTTTTTTTAAGCGGTAGCCAAAGTTGGCTAAGATTTCTGTATCTCGCACCAAAGTAGCGGGATTACAAGACACATACAACATTTTTTGGGCGCCTAATTCGCACAATGCATTTAATGCAAAAGCGGCACCTGTGCGTGGTGGATCCAGTAAAATCTTATCAAAAGATTGCTTTGCCCACGCTTGTTCGGCGAAGCGTTGATCAAGGTTCGTTTGGTAAAATTGGACATTAGCACATTGGTTTTGTTCCGCATTATTGTGTGCTTTCTGTACCATTTCTTGTACACCTTCAATTCCAACCACAGTTTTCACTTGGCGACTTAATGGCAGGGTAAAATTGCCCATTCCGCAGAATAAATCTAGCACATTGTCCGTTGGGTTCAGTTCCAACCAGTCTAGCGCTGTTGCGACCATTTTCAGGTTTAACTCAGCATTGACCTGAATAAAATCACGAATATCAAATTGTAATTTTAGATTGCCAATCTGATAAAACGGTGCTTCGCCACATAATTGAATAATCTCATCTTTTTGCTGTAAAAACAGCATTAGTTTTTCTTGTTGGGCAAATTTGAGCAATAAAGTGCGGTCATTTTCCGTTAAATTTCCAATATGACGGAGCAACATTGCAATCCCATTATCTGCTTTGACTAATTCAATATGCCCGAGTTGCTTGGGCGTTGACCATTGGGCAAAAAGTGCGGTCAATTTAGGTAAAATTTCGCTCAGTTCAGGTTCCAAAACATCACAATGCTGAATATTGACGATTTGTTGAGAGTTTTTTTGGCGAAATCCCATATCTAGCAGCTTTGTTTTGGGGTTAAACAGCATACTTAACCGAACACGGCGGCGATAATGCCACGCATCGCCAGTGAGCATTGGCATTAATTGCAAATCAGGTTGCAGTTTAGATAAGCGCTGTAAAAGTGCTTTTTGCTTGGCAGCACGTTGTAAATCAACAGAAATATGCTGAGTTTGGCAGCCACCACATTGTTGGTAATACTCACATTGTGGCTGCTGGCGTTTAGGGCTTGGTTTTAAAATTTTACGAGCTAGACCACGACTGTATTGGCGTTTTTCTTCGATAGGTTGTACTTCAACTGTTTCGCTAGGCAAGGCATTTTCAATAAACCAGGTTTTACCTTGAATTTTTGCTACACCTAAGCCTTGATAGTCCAAATCAATAATGTCAGTGCGAAAGTGCGGTGTTTTTTGTTTTTGTTTTGGCGGTGCGTAAAGTAAAACCATAAGTTATTTTTGATATAAAACGTATTGTGTAAATAATTCTCGACTTTTCAATGGTTTATTGCCTAGATAAGGTTTCAGAGCCATTCGTGTAAAGCGTTTTGCCGCTTGCAAGGTGGCGGGATCGTGGAATTCACGTGCTTCAAAGGCTAATAAATCTCGTCCGTAAAAGGTGAGGTTATCTTTAATTAATGAGGCGATGAAGCCTTTTTCTTCTCGATAACGATAAGTCATATTTTCATCGACCATTTGCCCCGAGCCAGCACAATGGCAAAAATCTACGCCATAACCGAGCGTGTGTAACAGCTCAAATTCAAAATGGCGTAAATAAGGCTCGACTTGTTGCGTATCGCTAGCAAGCCCAGTTAAACAGCGTAAATAATCTTGGAAAAGTTGCGGATACGCAGTTTCAGGTTCGAGCACTCGGCTAAGTAATTCATTGACATAAAAGCCACTGTACAATGCAGTGTGTTGTAAAGGCAGTGCAATGGCTGCGGGTTCTGCTTTGGTGAGCGTTTTGAGATCGCCTTTGCCAGTCCAACGGAGTAACAAGGGGGTAAATGGCTGCAAAACACTTTTTAACGTGGAACGTTTGGCGCGTGCACCTTTGGCAATCACAGTCAAACGCCCCGCCTCTTCGGTGAATAAGTCCACCAATAAGCTCGTTTCACTGTATGCTTTGCGATGTAACACAAAACCACGTTGCCAATTTTCGATCATATGCCTTTATTTTTATGTACTAAATCAGTCATATTTTAGCAGATTTTTGCCCACACTTTTTACTCTTTATGATTTATTTTTAATAGAGCAAGGAAGGGGAACATAAAGGAAAGTGCAGTCGATTTAACCGCACTTTTTGAGTTTATTGAGTTGCAATTTTTTCGAATTTACCACTTTGCATATCATACATTGCTTGCAGTATTTCAAACATTCCCCCTTCCTTAGAGAATTTTTCAGAATGAAATACTTCGTGCATAATTCCTCCACCCGCCGCCATCCATTGTACATCGCCAGTACCAATGACACCGCCACCGCCTGTGGAGTCAGCGTGTTGTATTTCACCTTGATAGGAAAGGGTGACTGTTTCAAAGCCACGATGTGGATGCTCGCCAACACCACGAAAATCACTTTTACGTCCGCTCTCAAAGTGGCGTGGTGGGTTATAATCCATTAATAAAAATGGGTCTAAATTTTTATCTTTGTCTTGATAGCTAAACATAGATTGGACGTGGAAACCATTGCCAACTCAGTGTTTTGCTGGTGCATAGTGAACGTTTGTGACTTTTTTCATAATGTCCTCTATTAGTTGATTAATTTGCTTTTGCGGAGCTATCTGCATAAGTGAGGTTATTATATATTTTCATTATTTTTGATAAATTTGCTTTGTGTTGAAATATTATTAATTGATTGTTAACAATATGGCGTAGAAAAAATGAATTTATCTCTCTGAAAATAGGCTTTTCTGATATGATAAAAGACTAACGAAACAATAAAGCAAGACTATGAGAATACCTCGAATTTATCATCCTACTTCCTTACAGGGAATAACAGTTTGTGAATTAAGTGAAGATGCGGCCAATCACGTTGGGCGTGTGTTGCGTATGCAAGTTGGTGAGCAATTAGAATTATTTGATGGTAGCAACCATACTTATGCGGCAACTATTACACAAGTGAGTAAAAAAGCTGTCGCGGTGGAGATCTCAAACCAACAATTAGACGATCGTGAGAGCAACTTAAAAATCCATTTGGGGCAAGTGATTTCACGTGGTGAGCGAATGGAATTTACGATACAAAAATCCGTTGAGCTTGGTGTGAATGTGATTACGCCGCTGTGGTCAGAACGCTGTGGCGTGAAATTAGGTGCAGATCGAATGGAGAAAAAGATCCAGCAATGGCAAAAAATTGCCATTGCAGCTTGTGAACAATGTGGACGTAATGTGATTCCTGAAATTCGCCCAATGATGAAATTACAAGATTGGTGTGCAGAAAAAGATGGTGCATTGAAGTTGAATTTGCACCCAAGGGCCCAATATTCAATTTGTACCTTACCAGAAATTCCGATGGAAGGGGTACGCTTACTGATAGGCTCGGAAGGGGGCTTGTCACCACAAGAGATTGCCCAAACAGAACAACAAGGCTTTACCGAAGTGTTGCTAGGGAAACGTGTATTACGCACCGAAACCGCTTCACTTGCGGCAATTAGCGCATTACAAATTTGTTTTGGGGATCTCGGTTAACGCAAATAAGAGAGATAATGATGGAATTACAAGATCATTTTTTAATTGCAATGCCACAAATGGAAGATAATTATTTTTCTCGTTCTGTGGTTTATATTTGCGAACATAACGATCAAGGCACAATGGGCTTAGTTCTTAACCAGCCAACGGATTTAAGTATCGCTGAGTTGTGCGCAAAAATGAATTTTATGATGAAAACTGACCGCAGTTATGGCGATGATTTAGTGCTTGCAGGCGGTCCAACCAATGTAGAACGTGGCTTTATTTTACATACCAAAACAGAACAGGATTTCAAACATAGCTATAAAGTCACAGATCAGCTTACTTTGACGACCTCTGCAGATATTATTGATACGTTTGGCACAGAACAAGCACCTGAAAAATATTTGGTTATGTTGGGTTGTGCGAGTTGGTCACCAAACCAGCTTGAAAGTGAAATCGTGAATAACGATTGGTTAGTTGTGCCAGCCAATAATCGTATTTTATTTGATGTGCCTTATGAAGATCGTTGGTTAGAGGCGAATTTGTTGCTTGGCATTCAACATCACAATCTTGCTCATCAAGCGGGGCATTGCTAATGGGCATTACAGTATTAGCCTTTGATTTTGGCACACGAAGTATTGGCTGTGCAGTTGGGCAGAGCATTACTGGAACAGCACAAGCCTTACCAGCCTTTAAAGCACAAGATGGGATTCCAAATTGGGATGCGATCGAAAAATGTTTAAACGAATGGAGACCAGATTTGGTTGTGGTGGGATTGCCATTGAATATGGACGGCACAGAACAAGAGCTGACCGCAAGAGCCAGAAAATTTGCTAACCGTTTAAATGGTCGTTTTGGCGTTCAAGTTGAATTACAAGATGAACGTTTAACTACGACAGAAGCTCGTGCCGAAATTTTTGAGCGTGGTGGTTATAAAGCGTTGAATAAAAGTAAAGTGGACGGCATTTCTGCCTGTTTAATTTTAGAAAGTTGGTTTGAAAAGCAGATCGATATTTAATCTGATTAGTGTTTTGGATTTCATCTTTTTCTTTCAAAACTTTATAAAAAAACACCGCACTTCGAAAAGTGCGGTGTTTTTTTTTACGATTTTATCAGCGAATTATGCTTGACCTTTAACCGCTTTTAAACCTAAGAATGGTGCTTTGTCACCTAATGCTTCTTCGATACGGATTAATTGGTTGTATTTCGCGATACGGTCAGAACGGCTCATTGAACCAGTTTTGATTTGACCTGCTGCTGTACCTACTGCTAAGTCTGCGATTGTCGCATCTTCAGTTTCACCAGAACGGTGTGAAATTACTGCTGTGTAGCCAGCATCTTTAGCCATTTTGATTGCTGCTAAAGTTTCAGTTAATGAACCGATTTGGTTGAATTTGATTAAAATAGAGTTCGCGATACCTTTTTCGATACCTTCTTTTAAGATTTTGGTGTTAGTTACGAATAAGTCATCACCAACTAATTGTACTTTGTCACCTAACACTTTAGTTTGGTATGCAAAACCATCCCAATCTGATTCATCTTGACCATCTTCGATAGACACGATTGGGTACTCTTTACATAAGCCTTCTAAGTAGTGAGTAAACTCTTGAGAAGTGAATGATTTACCTTCACCTTTCATTTCGTACATACCGTTTTCTTTGTTATAGAATTCAGATGATGCACAGTCCATCGCTAAAGTGACGTCTTTACCTAATACATAACCTGCTTTTTCAACTGCTTCTTTGATACAAGCAAGTGCAGCTGCGTTTGATTCTAAGTTAGGTGCGAAACCACCTTCGTCACCAACTGCTGTGCTTAAGCCTTTGCCTTTTAATACTTTAGCAAGGTTGTGGAAGACTTCAGCACCGATACGTAATGCTTCACGTAAAGTTTTTGCACCAACTGGTTGAATCATAAATTCTTGGATATCAACGTTGTTGTCTGCGTGCTCACCACCGTTGATGATGTTCATCATTGGTAATGGCATAGAATATTGACCTGGAGTGCCGTTTAATTCAGCAATGTGTGCATAAAGAGGTAAACCTTTAGATGCAGCAGCTGCTTTTGCGTTTGCTAAAGATACAGCTAAGATTGCGTTTGCACCGAATTTAGATTTGTTATCTGTGCCATCTAAGTCGATCATAATTTGGTCGATTTCAGCTTGGTTTGATGCATCTTTACCTACGATAGCTTGTGCGATTTCGTTGTTTACTGCAGAAACAGCTTTTAATACACCTTTACCTAAGAAACGTGCTTTGTCACCGTCACGTAATTCTAACGCTTCGCGTGAACCTGTTGATGCACCTGATGGTGCTGCAGCTAAACCTACGAAGCCACCTTCTAAATGTACTTCAGCTTCAACAGTTGGGTTACCACGAGAGTCGATGATTTCACGGCCGATCACTTTAACGATTTTTGCCATTTTTATTTTCCTCTTTAAATGAAAATTAAACTAAAACGAATGATTTGTATCTTAAAATAATTCATATTGTTTGTCTTCTGGAAAATGCGGATTAATTGATTTATATCTAGTTTTTTAAGAGATAAAAATATGGAAAAAATCAACCGCACTTTATTTTCAATGCTTTTTATCCAGACAACGTATTTTGGATAAAATAAACCCCACAAATGTGGGGTTATGAATTATTTTTTCTGATTTTCTTTTGCAGCTTTCACGAAGCCTGCGAATAATGGGTGACCATCACGCGGGGTTGACGTAAATTCTGGGTGGAATTGGCACGCAACAAACCAAGGGTGGTTTGGCACTTCAATGATTTCCACTAATTTTTTGTCTGCCGATAACCCCGTGATTTTTAAGCCTGCTTTTTCTACTTGCGGACGTAACACGTTGTTCACTTCGTAACGGTGGCGGTGACGTTCTTCGATAGTTTCCGCACCATAAAGCTCACGTGCTTTGCTGCCTTCGATTAAATGGCATTGTTGTGCACCTAAACGCATTGTGCCACCTAAATCAGACTTATCGGTACGGGTTTCAATGTTGCCTTCCGCATCTTGCCATTCTGTGATTAAGCCCACGACTGGGTACTCACAAGTGCGGTCAAATTCTGTGGAGTTTGCATTCGCTAAGCCTGCAACGTTACGTGCATATTCGATGTAGGCAACTTGCATACCTAAACAGATACCTAAATAAGGTATGTTGTTTTCACGTGCATATTGTGCGGTTAAGATTTTGCCTTCTACGCCACGATTACCGAAGCCACCCGGCACTAAAATACCGTCTACACCTTGTAGCACTTCGGTGCCTTTGGTTTCCACATCTTGTGAGTCGATGTATTTGATCGTTACATTTAAGCGATTTTTTAAACCTGCGTGTTTTAATGCCTCATTCACAGATTTATAGGCATCTGGCAATTCAGTGTATTTACCCACCATACCAATAGTGACTTCACCTGTTGGGTTTGCTTCTTGGTATAACACTTGTTCCCATTCTGAAAGATCTGCTTCTGGGCAGTCTAAGTGGAAACGTTGGCAGATGAACTCATCTAAACCTTGTGATTTTAATAAGGCTGGAATTTGGTAAATTGAGCTCACATCTTTTAATGAAATGACCGCTCTTTCTGGTACGTTACAGAATAAGGCGATTTTCGCACGCTCATTTGGTGGGATCATACGATCTGAACGGCACACCAATACATCTGGCTGGATACCAATAGATAATAATTCTTTTACAGAATGTTGGGTTGGTTTAGTTTTCACTTCGCCAGCAGTTGGAATATATGGCACTAACGTTAAGTGCATAAAAATTGTGCGCTCACGACCCACTTGCACTGCTAATTGGCGAAGTGCCTCTAAGAATGGAAGGGATTCGATATCACCTACTGTACCGCCGACTTCAACGATAGCTACATCGTGACCGGCTGCACCATCAATCACACGCGATTTGATTTCGTTAGTAATATGTGGAATAACTTGAATGGTCGCACCTAAATAGTCGCCACGACGTTCTTTACGTAACACTTCAGAATAGATTTTACCTGTTGTGAAGTTATTACGTTTCGTCATTTTAGTGCGAATGAAACGCTCGTAGTGACCTAAATCTAAATCCGTTTCTGCCCCGTCTTGGGTTACAAACACTTCACCGTGTTGAGTTGGGCTCATTGTGCCTGGATCGACGTTAATATAAGGATCCAGTTTTAACATTGTTACTTTTAAACCACGAGCTTCTAAGATCGCCGCTAATGATGCCGCAGCAATACCTTTACCTAGGGAAGATACAACACCGCCCGTTACAAAAATATAATTTGTAGCCATATGAAACCTAACTATTGATATGAAAAAAGGATTATTGGATTGAATGAATAATCAAGACGGGAGAGTAGTTTACAGCAAAGGGAAGATTAACTCAATCGTTGTGCAAGGTTTTCTCGTAAAGCCCCTCTTTCTGCTTTACTTTAACATTATTCTAATTTACCCCTGAATTTAACAGGAGATTTTGAATTTTATCCAATAATTGTGCATTTTTTATCACGCATTTATAGGTAATCCCTTATTTGTATAGTAGAATGTTACGTTTTTCTATTTTCTTATATATTAAAAGCATTATTTATATTTTTTAACTTGAGGTTTTATATGAACAAAAACACATTTGTGGTTGGCTTTATGTTATTCGCCATCTTTTTCGGGGCGGGGAACTTGATTTTCCCTCCTAAGCTAGGTTTTGAAAGTGGTGTCGGTTTCTGGCCAGCGATTATTGGTTTCGTAGCAACAGGTGTGGGCTTACCTCTATTAGGTATTTTAGTGGCAACACGCTATGAAGGTGGCTATAAAAAAGCACTAGAAGATATTCACCCGTGGATTTCTATTTTATTGCTTGGTGCAATTTACTTAACCATTGGACCATTCTTCGCCATACCACGTACTGCTGCAACTGCATTTGATATGGCAGTGATCCCATTTATTGGTGGTACAGACACCGTTGTATTATTTATTTTTACCCTCATTTATTTTGGTATCACGTTATGGGTAAGTTTAAACCCAACAAAAATGGTGGACCGCATTGGCGCAATCTTAACACCAGCACTTTTAGTAGCGATCATTGCGCTTGTAGTACGTATGGCAAGTATTTTACTTGGCGGTGAGCACGAAAATACCTTAGATACAATGCAAAACCCATTAATCACTGGCTTTATCGAAGGTTATCAAACAATGGACGTATTAGCGTCATTCGCTTTCTCTGTTGTCGTAATGAATGCAATTCGTTCGAAAAGTGATAAGAGCAGCAGCTTCACCAAACAGGCAACTTTAGCAAGTATCGTTGCAGCACTTGCACTTGCGTTCATTTATATTGCAATCGGTTGGATTGGTAACAATATGCTATTAACCGCAGAAACCCTTGCTGATGTGAGTGTAAAAGGTCAAAACTTAGGTGTGTTCATCTTAAATGAAGCAACTGCACAATCATTTGGTGAATTAGGTCGTAGCTTACTTGGCTTAATCGTAACGCTTGCGTGTTTAACTACTGCGATTGGTTTAGTTGTTGCAACATCATCTTACTTCAACAGCATTTTCCCTGCGATTTCTTACCGTAACTATGCGATTTTATTCACATTAATTGGTTTCGGTTTAGCAAACCAAGGCTTAAACGCTGTAATCAGTAAATCAGTTCCTGTATTATTAGTGCTTTACCCAATTTCAATGACAGCAATGTTATTGTTATTAGTCAACTTAGTTATGCCATTACCAAAATTAGCGAAAGGTCTTCCACTTGTTTTAGTGACTATCGTGTCAATCCTTTCAGTAATGGGTTCAGAACTTGTTGCAGGTTTACCGCTTAAAGCACAATCTATGGAATGGTTACCAGTAGCGATTTTTGGTTGTATCGTTGGTTTAATTATCGCAAAAGTAGTCCCTTGTAAGGCTTCTTGTGCGAAATAATTCGTTTCCATAACAAAAAGGTCTAGCATCATTGCTAGACCTTTTTTATTGCTTGTTATACGGTTTTACAGAAATTGTTTTAAGTAATTCGGTACAACTTCACTCGCTTTACCATAATGAAATTCTGCAAAATTTGACCGCACTTGGCTCGGCTCTAAATTTAGCTCTACGGTATGTGCCCCATAAAATAAGGCTTCACGCACAAAGCCTGCTGCTGGGTAGACATTGCCTGAAGTCCCAATCGAAATAAAATAATCACATTCAGAAAGTGCGGTCTGAATTTTTTCCATTTCTAACGGGATCTCGCCAAACCACACGATGTGCGGTCGCAAAGTTTGAGGCGTTGCACAGCACTGACATTTGTCTTGAGCAGTGATATCCTCTTGCCAATCATAAATCTGACCGGATTTCACACAGCGTACTTTTAATAACTCACCGTGCATATGGATAATATTTTTTGATCCTGCACGTTCGTGTAAGTTATCCACATTTTGTGTGACAACTAAAAGATTATTGCCGATCTTTTTCTCTAATTCAGCTAAGGCAAGATGCGCTACATTCGGTTTCACTTCATCAGAGAATAATTGTTTGCGACGTTCATTATAAAAGCGCTGAACTAATTTTGGATCGCGTGCAAATCCTTCGGGTGTTGCAACATCTTCAACACGATGGTTTTCCCATAAACCATCAGCGGCGCGGAATGTTCTAATGCCTGATTCTGCAGAAATCCCTGCGCCTGTTAGTACAACAATTTTGGGTTTTTTTGACATATTCGCTCTCTCTATGAATAAATAACTTAACTAACAGGCTTAAATGTTAAGTTACCTGTCGATAATACTAGAAAAACAGCTACTTTTGCTCACGTAATTTCTTCAAAATGCCTTTCATTTCATTATCAAGTGGGGCATTGATACGTAGTGTTTCCCCAGATTTTGGGTGCTCAAAACGAATGGAAAAAGCGTGAAGAAATAAGCGTTTTAAACCAACTTCACTCATTTGCTCATCAAATTGTTTGTCACCGTATTTATCGTCGAGCGCAATGGGGTGTCCTGCATATTGTGTATGCACACGAATTTGATGAGTACGCCCCGTCACAGGCGATGCTTTCACTAAAGTGGCGTTTTCATAACGTTCTTCAATAGAAAAACGTGTTTCAGACGGTTTGCCTTGTTCACTCACTCGTACGATACGCTCGCCGCTTGAGAGTTCATTTTTCAATAATGGTGCTTTAACCACTTTGCAGTGCGATTGCCACTGCCCACGCACTAAGGCTAAATAGTCTTTTTGTACGGTTTTTTCACGTAATTGTTCGTGTAAATTGCGTAATGCAGAACGTTTTTTCGCAACTAATAAAATGCCTGAGGTATCACGGTCTAAACGGTGTACTAACTCAAGAAAACGCGCATCTGGACGAAGTGCACGTAAGGCTTCAATCACACCAAAATTCAACCCACTGCCGCCGTGCACAGCAATGCCAGACGGCTTGTTAAGCACTAATAAACAATCGTCTTCAAATAAAATCTGATTTTCTAACTGATTGACTTTATTTAATTTTGTGGAAACCGGTGCTTGTTCTTTTTCAGATACACGCACAGGCGGAACACGCACAATATCGTTGGCTTGTAATTTATATTCTGGTTTGATACGACCTTTGTTTACACGCACTTCACCTTTACGCAAAATGCGGTAAATTAAACTTTTTGGCACGCCTTTCAGTTTGGCTAATAAATAGTTATCAATGCGTTGCCCCGCTTCATCTTCACTAATCGTGAGCATTTTTACGCTTTGATTGATGATTTTTTCGTCAGTTTTATTGCTCATTTGAATATTCTTTCTGGCTAAAATTGCACTGATCATACCATATTTTAGAAAGCCTTGGATGATTAAAATTACCTTGATAAATGAGAGTGATAAGTCCATAATAGGGCGTATTTTTATGTCATTAAATTGACTTAAAAATGGAGCGCTATCGTTGAGCGTATATAATGCAGCAAATGGCATAAGACATTAATAAATCAGCGATTTTTAAACTAAAACATTAAAAAATGGCGTATTGCTTGCAAAATCATTTTCCATATCCGATTTTGTTTTACTAAAGGTCAATTTATTTTCTTTAGTAAGGTGATCAATGCACCCAGCAGATGACAGTCGAGAGACAGACATTCTGCGACAGACACGAGGTCGATTACTAAGACAAAAGTGCGGTCATTTTTTATTAAAATCAGAATAAAAATATAGAGTACAAATAATGAAAAGAATGTTAATCAATGCAACTCAAAAAGAAGAGTTGCGCGTTGCGCTTGTTGATGGGCAACGTTTATTTGACTTGGATATTGAAAGTCCAGGACACGAACAGAAAAAAGCAAACATTTACAAAGGCCGTATTACTCGCGTTGAACCAAGTCTTGAAGCTGCGTTTGTTGACTATGGCGCAGAACGCCACGGTTTCTTACCGTTAAAAGAAATTGCACGTGAGTATTTCCCTGATGACTATGTTTATCAAGGTCGTCCAAATATTCGTGATATTTTGAGCGAAGGACAAGAAGTTATCGTTCAAGTAAACAAGGAAGAGCGCGGAAACAAAGGTGCAGCATTGACGACCTTTGTTTCTTTAGCAGGTAGTTATTTGGTGATTATGCCAAATAATCCAAGAGCAGGAGGCATTTCACGTCGTATTGAGGGTGATGAGCGCCTAGAGTTAAAAGATGCATTGAGTTCTTTAGAAGTGCCAGATGGTGTCGGCTTAATTGTGCGTACCGCTGGTGTGGGTAAATCCCCAGAAGAATTACAATGGGACTTAAAAGTGTTGCTACACCATTGGGAAGCGATTAAACAAGCTTCACAAAGCCGTCCTGCCCCATTCTTAATTCACCAAGAAAGTGATGTGATCGTGCGTGCAATCCGCGATTACCTACGTCGTGATATTGGTGAAATCTTAATTGATAGTCCGAAAGTGTATGAAAAGGCAAAAGCACATATTAAATTAGTGCGCCCTGATTTCATTCATCGTGTGAAACTTTACCAAGGTGAAGTACCACTTTTCAGCCACTATCAAATTGAATCGCAAATTGAATCTGCGTTCCAACGTGAAGTGCGTTTACCGTCTGGCGGCTCAATAGTTATTGATGTAACAGAAGCATTAACAGCGATTGATATTAACTCATCACGTTCAACACGTGGTGGTGACATTGAAGAAACTGCATTAAACACCAACTTAGAAGCGGCAGATGAAATTGCTCGTCAATTGCGTTTACGTGACTTAGGTGGTTTGATCGTGATCGACTTTATCGATATGACACCAGTTCGTCATCAACGTGAAGTTGAAAATCGCATTCGTGATGCCGTTCGTCAAGATCGTGCACGTATTCAAATTAGCCGTATTTCCCGTTTCGGTTTATTAGAAATGTCACGTCAGCGTTTAAGCCCATCGTTAGGTGAGTCTTCTCACCACGTCTGCCCACGCTGCCAAGGAACGGGTAAAATCCGCGATAATGAATCACTTTCTTTATCGATTTTACGTTTAATCGAAGAAGAAGCATTAAAAGAAAATACGAAGCAAGTTCACACCATTGTGCCTGTGGAAATCGCTTCTTACTTATTGAATGAAAAACGTCGCGCAATCAGCAACATTGAGAAGCGTCACGATGTAGATGTTATCGTTGTGCCAAATGAAGCAATGGAAACGCCACATTTCAGCGTATTCCGTGTGCGTGATGGCGAAGAAGTGAATGAGTTAAGCTATAACTTAGTGAAGCTTCATCAAGAACAAGATGAGCATTTCGTGCCTGAAGAATCTTTAGTGTCACGCAATATTGAAACGGCAGCAGTCACCACTGAAAGCGTGTTAGAAAGTGCGGCTGTTTCTATTTCAATTCCAACACCAGCCCCAGTGCCAGAGAAAAAAGTCGAGCAAAAACCGTCTTTACTAGCACGCATTGTGGCAAAAATTAAAGCGTTATTTCAAAGTAAACCTGCTGAAGAGGAAAAAACTAAGCACCCTCGCACCCGTAATAATCGCAATCGCCGTAACCAAGAGCGTCGTAATAACCGCCGTTCTCGTTCAGAAAATGGTGAACGTGAAAATACGCCAAAACGTAATGAAGAAGAGGTTGTTGCTCGTCCGCCGAAATCAGAACGTAAACGCAATCGCAAAGCAAATGCAACAGAAAATGCGGTAACAGCGCCAGTTGCTTTAGAAACGCAAGTCGATGCGGTAGAAACTGAGAAAACAGAGCAAACAACACAACGCCGTCAACGTCGCGATTTACGTAAGAAAGTGCGTATTACGGATGAGGTGGTGGAAGATAAAGCTATTGCGTTAACAGAAGAAAAACCTCTTGCAGCAGTTGCTGAGGTTCTTCCTGTTGAAGAACGTGCGGTAGAAATTCCAGAAGAAATGTTGGCAGATGAAACGGTTGTGGCTGAAGAAGGTGAAAACGAAAAACGTCGCGATAATCGTCGTCGTTTACCTCGTCATTTACGTGTAAGCAACCAACGCCGTCGTCGTAATCAAACAGAGCAAAAATCACCGATGCCACTCTTTGCAGCTGTTGCGTCACCAGAGCTTGCGAGCGGTAAAGTTTGCATCGATTACAGCGCAGTGAGCAATGCGAAAGAAACTCAGCAGTTCTTATCAGTAGATGAGTTACTTGAACAACAAGGTCAACCAAAAGACATCGTTGCAACAACGCCAGCGATAGATATTGTGGTTGATGAAATGGAAAAAGGCACTAAGCCATTTAATCCATTTATGACACAGCCGGCAAACGAGTCTGTGGAGAAAAAAGTTCAAGCTTCCCTTGATCGTTTAAGTGCAGAACAACCCTTGGTTGAAACTGTGGAAGTGACCAAGCAAGTGATTGAGCCAGAAGCTGATGCAGTGGAAAGTAATGCTGGCGAAGCAGTTTCTGCAGAGCCAGTTGTTGAAGAAGCTACTAAAGAGCAGTCTGAACCTGTTGAAGTGAAAATAATGTCAGAAAATGACCGCACTTTTAACTTCACTGGTCGTTTAGGCACAATCTCTGCAGTGGAACATACTAAATCGGAAATGACTTTAGCCAAAGCAAGCGATGAAGTGCTTGAAATGGTGAGTATTCCAGCTTGGACAGAATCACGCTATTATTTCCACGGTAAAGGCTCAGCGGGCCACCACAGTGCAATTAGCCACGTTTATGCAGAACCTACAAAAGCAGAAAGCCAAGTAGAAAATGTTTAATACAAGCTTGATTCTATCAAGTTGAGTAAAATGGTCAGGTGAATAAAAAAGATTGGTGTAAAATAAAGCAATTAAATGAAAATATTAATTTAATGGCTTGACTTAAGAGAGTAAAATTCGTATTATTCACCTCGCTTAAATCACGGAGGAATGGTCGAGTGGTTGAAGGCACCGGTCTTGAAAACCGGCGAGGGTTTACGCCCTCCGTGAGTTCGAATCTCACTTCCTCCGCCATCAAATTTAGAGAAAGCCGTAAGTTTTAACTTACGGCTTTTTTGTTATTCAATAATATTGTTCCCCATAGCAAATAGCGATCTTCATCAACTTGCTTGTTGGTTCCTATCCTTTTCTCTCTTTTTAATGCACTTGCTTCGTTGTTTTACGTAAGTTTTTGTCGTGGAGTCTTATGCGTAGCTGCACTAAAAATACAGCGGTGATGAATACTATTATCAATGAATAAAGAAAAATAACGCTTAGTTAAAGAGATATTAAAAGGGGAAAAATGGGATGGATTTATGACCCAACAGGACTTGAATTTTATAATTTATCTATAATTATCAATTTGTTATATGTTTGTAACTTTGTTGTGGTTACTATCGTGGTTACTAAAGATTTTTACCATAATAAAACAATAGTATATTTTACTTATAGTTTTCTTTTTATATTTAAGTATTCACAGTATTCACAAATATAAAAAATATTATATATATTAATATCTTATATAGTGAATACTTCTTTTTTAAGTGTTCACAAGTATTCATTAGTATTCACAAAGTCTCATTTTATCTCTACCTTATTTCTTTTGTGGTTAAAAAATAATCAATCAAAAATTATTTACTCAACGTTTCTAAACATATCTAAACTATTGATTTTTAGCATATTTACTTACTCTTTTTTCTGTTTATATTGTGATATGGGCTTATTGTAAGCCGTCTTAATTAAGATGAAATCGGAAGGTTTATGCTTATTCATAATCAGATTAGAAAAGAAGTTATTGCATTAATTTCAGATCATTTGCCTGGGTTAAAAGGATTGCACAACGGAAGAATGTTTTTTACGGATGTCAAAATGCAACTTCCAGCATTATCAGTTTATATTGAAAATGCAAAATGTGAGCCTGTATCTATTGGGCATACTCACTGGGAATCTGAGTTAATTATTGCAGTTTTCATTCCATTTTATTCTAGTGAAGAAAAGCTAGATCTCATCATTGAAAAAATTCACAACATTATTTCTAAACATACTTATGAAAATATTGATCGAATATCTCCAGGGTATTCCTTCGAGTATGAGTACGATTCAGATAACTATACTTGGTTATCTGGCACGCTTACTTATTCTATTGAGTATGATTTCAAGGAATATTAAGGAGAGTATATGTTCAAAAAGTTATTAGAACTACGTCAGAAAAAAGCAGAACACGCTGCCGAAATGCGTTCGTTATTAGAAAACGCTGAAAAAGAAAACCGCTCTCTGAATGAAGAGGAAAGCGGTAAGTTTGACAAATTAAAAGACTCTAAAACAAATGTCCGAGGAAATCAAGCGTTACGAAACTGTAGCCGATGAAGAACGCAGTTTAGGTTTACAAGGTGGGAAACCAGTGGAAACAGGTGGCAAGGCACAATTAAGTAATGATGAGTTACGTCATTACATTAAAACAGGTGAATTGCGAGCAAATACCCTTTCCACTACCGCAAAAGATGATGGCGGTTATTCTGTCATCCCTCAACTTGATAAGGAAGTGATGAAACGTTTAACAGATGATAGCGTGATGCGTCAAATCTGTAATGTTGTTCGCTTACCTGTAGGGGCGAAAGAGTATAAAAAACTTGTTTCCGCTGGTGGTGCGGTGGTGGATCATGGTGATGAAGGTCAAGCCCGTAATGCAACCAATGCACCTAAGTTACATGAGGTCAGTATTGCTTTAAACCCAATTTATGCTTATCCAAAGACTACGCAAGAAATCTTGGACTTTTCATCCATTGATATTCTAGGCTGGTTAACGGATGAAATTAGCGAAAGCTTTACCGAAACTGAAGAAGCGGATTTAACCGCAGGCGATGGTAGCAAAAAAGCAAAAGGATTGTTGCAATATACCCGTTCAACTACTGCTGATAAAACCCGTACTTTTGGCGAACTTCAAAAAATCGAAGTTGCGAGTGCGGATAAAATCATAGCCGATACCCTTATCGATCTTTTCTATACCTTACACAGTAAATACCGCAAAAATGCCTCTTGGGTGATGTCCTCAAGCATTGCCGCAGCACTTCAAAAACTGAAAAACGAAAATGGTGATTTTATTTGGCGTGATGGGTTAACGGTAGATGCCCCTTCTACGCTTTTAGGTCGTCCTGTGTATTTCTTAGAAACCATGCCAGCAAGTGGAGCGAATAAAGCCGTGATTGCTTTTGGTGATTTTAAACGTGGTTACTTCATTGTAGATCATGAAACAGGCGTAAGAACTCGACCAGATAATCTTACTGAACCAGGCTTTTATAAAGTCCACACTGATAAATATTTAGGTGGTGGCGTAGTCGATAGCAATGCGATTAAGTTTATCGAAACCCTAGCTTAATGGAACATACAAAAAGGGGCTAATTTAGCCCTTTTTTGTTAGAGGTACACTATGAATAAAGATTTTGAAATCCGCTCATCAGAACTGAGTGCAGAGAATGAAAAATTGATTGGCTATGTGGTGAAATGGAATAGCCCAAGTGAATTAATGTGGGGAGAGTTTGTCGAGCAATTTGCCCAAGGGGCATTTAGTGAAACTTTATCAAGCGGTGCAGATGTGCGTGCACTATTTGAGCATGACCATACTAAGTTATTAGGACGAACTCAAGCCAACACCTTAAAACTTGAAGAGGATAGCATAGGCTTACGCTTTGAACTTACCCCGCCTGAAACCAGTTTAGGTAAAGATTTATTAGTCAGTGTAAAACGTGGTGATATTACAGGGATGTCCTTTGGTTTTCGTGCGAAGGCTGAAAGTTGGAATTTTGATCTTACCCCTTGCCAAAGAATTGTAACAAGTGCGGAGCTGGTGGAAATTACTGTAACCAGTATTCCTGCTTATCCTGAAAGTAACGTACAGATTGCCCAGCGTTCAATGGCACAAGCAAAAGCAAAATTACAGTCAAAAACAACCGCACTTTTAGATCGTTGGGCTGAATTAGCGGAGTTGTAATATGTGGCCATTTAAAAAGAAAACAGAACAACGCAACAGCTTAACCATTGAGGAGCTACTCTCTTATATGGGTGTAGCAAACACAGGGGCGGGGGAGTTTGTTACTCCGACTACCGCAGAAAGTTTACCCGCAGTGATGAATGCCGTTACGGTGATTGCGGAGGCAGTTGCTTCTATGCCTTGTTATTTATATCAGTTAAAACAAGATGGGCGGGAGCGTGTTTTTGATCATCCTGTGGATTTTCTGTTAAATGAAATGCCAAACCGCAGTCAAACCCCTTACCAGTTTAAATATACGATGATGCGCCATTGTTTATTAACTGGTAATGCGTATGCCGTGATTGAATGGGATAAAACAGGTCAGCCAGTGAGTATCACACCTTATCAACCCAGTGCGGTGAATATCTTCATAAATCCGAAAGGGGATTACATTTACCAAATCACCGATCTGAATGGAAAAGTAAAAAACTACCTTCAGGATGAAATCTTACACTTACGTCACTCTTCTTTAGATGGTTTTATAGGGCGATCCCCGATTGCCATTTGTCGTGAAACGGTGGGCTTAGGTATTGCCCAACAAAAGCACGGTGCATCCGTGATGAAAAATGGTTTAATGGCCAGTGGACTTATTACAACCTCCGAATGGTTAGATGAGGCAAAAGCACAAAAAGCCATTAAAGCATTAGAGCGTTACAAAGGGGCAAAAAATGCGGGTAAAACGCCAGTGCTTGAAGGTTCAATGGAATATAAGCAATTAGGCATGACTAACCAAGATGCCGAATGGCTAGCTAGTCGAACCTTTACCATTTCTGATATTGCCCGTATCTACAACATTAGCCCAATCTTTTTACAAGATTACTCCAACTCGACTTACTCGAATTTTAGTGAGGCAAGCCGTGCGTTTTTATCACAAACCTTAAGACCGTGGCTCACTAACTTTGAACAGCAATTAAAAGATGCGTTGATGGTGGATGTGACCCGTCAAAGTAAACAACGTTATTTAATTGAGTTTGATACAAGCGACTTGTTACGCACAAGCCAAAACGATCGCTTTAATAGTTACGATACCGCAATCAAGGCGGGGATTATGAATCCTAACGAAGTCCGCAGACGTGAGGGGCTTACACCTTATGTGGGTGGTGATGAGTTTAGCCAAGCATGGAAACAAACCGTAGAAGTGAAAAAAGGTGGTAGAAATGGCGAGAATGATTAGAGCGGGACGATATAACAAAGTGATCACAATACAAAAACGAAATTATAAAAAGGAACGTAAACGTAATGAATCAGGTCATAACGAACCTTACTGGGAAGATATTGCTAGAGTGAGAGCTAGTATAGAACCTTTACAAGGGCGTGAATATTTTAGTGGGCCTTTTCAATTAGGTGAAAATATTACAAGGGTTCGTATCCGCTATATACCAGAAGTCACTCGAGGAATGCGGATTCAATATGGTGATAAATATTTAGATATTTATTCCGTAATTGACAGTAAAGAAGAACACAGAGAGTTACAGTTTATGTGTAAAGAGGGTGAAGGACATGGCGAATATTAAACAGTTTATCGAGCTTATTGAGATTAAAGCTCATTTAAATATAGAGGAAGATTTTGATTTAGATGATGAGCTATTAAGTATCTACGCAGAAACCGCTTTAGAAGTGGCTCAACGTCATATTGGTAAGACTTTTGGTGATAAGGAAACGGACACTACGATCCCTTTTAACACTTCCATTAAAGTGGGTTGTTTGATGTATATCGCACACCTTTACACAAACAGAGAGATGACGACTGATATTGAGCAAACCATTATCCCAATGACCATTAAATCATTATGGGATGTGTACCGTGAGCCTTGCGTTTACTAAGGAATGTTATGCCTTATCAACCCTTAAAGCGTTGCACCTTTCCAGGGTGTAGAAACAAGGTGAAATCTGGACGATGTGAAGAACATAAACCAAAGGATAACCGAGTAAGCGCATCCAAGCGTGGTTACGATCACAATTGGAGTAAATACCGACTTCAATATTTAAAAAAACATCCTTTATGTGTGATGTGTTTAGCACAAGGGAAATATACGCCAGCCACAGTAATTGACCATATTAAACCTGTAGAGAATGGACAAGCTGATCCGCTCTTTTGGGTTGGAAGCAATCACCAAGCCTTATGCCGAGATTGCCACAGCTATAAAACAAGGGTCATAGATAAACGTGGTTATGGGGCGAAGAAGTAAGGCATTCGTATTATACGAATAGTTAAACAAATAATGAACGAAACTCAAACTTGAGTTTTGATTAAATTTTAAACAATTGCACTGGGCGGGGGGAGTTTTGAAAAGAAACACCGAAGCCGTCAGAACCGCCCCCCTAATCAAATTTTTACGCAAGGCAATTTTTTAGAAAATATAAGCGTTGTGATATCACAACACTTGAATAGGCAGAGTTTAGTTGTGTACATAAGTACACAATTCAACCGTGGTCATATGACCACAACTGAACAAGCTTAAAATTGGGCTCATTGAATATAAGGAAAGCAAATGACTAGAAAGAAAACTTATAAAACACCTGAATTTTTGGATGATATTGCGAAAAGCCAATGGAAAGCCCGTATTAAACAGCTTTCAGAGCGTGGCGATATTATGCCCGAAGATCTCACTAATCTTGAGATTTATTGCGAAAACTACGCAATTTGGCGCCATTCTGTAGCAGATTTAGCGAAAAATGGCTTTGTTATTATCAACAGCCAAGGTACACAATCGCGCAATCCCGCCCTTTCAGCTAAAGCCGATGCCGAAAAAGTGATGATTAAAATGTCCGCGTTGCTTGGGTTCGATCCTGTGAGCCGTAAAAAGAACCCCGTCACTATTGAGGGCGTGGATGCCATAGATGAGCTTTTAACACTGTAATGAGTATTTGGCACGACTACGCAGAGAAAGTAAAAAGCGGTGAGATTATTGCTTGTAAAAAGGTGAAGTTAGCCGTTGAGCGTTATTTTCAAGATTTAACTAATCCGGATTATTATTTTGATGAAAAAATCGTTAATCAATTTTTGGCTTTCTCTCGATTATGTCCGCATGTCAAGGGACATTTACGCGGTAAACCAATTATCTTGAGTGATTGGCAAGTCTTTTTATTTGCGAATATTCTAGGTTTTAAGCATACAGATACAGGGCTTAGAAAATACCGCTCCGCTTATATTCAAGTGGCAAGAAAAAACGCCAAATCTACCGTTGCAGCCGTCTTGGCTAACTGGTTTTTAGTGATGGAAAAAGGCCAACAAGATATTTACACCGCCGCGGTAAGCCGTGATCAAGCTCGTATTGTGTTTGATGATGCCCGCCAAATGTGTTTGCTTTCACCACCTTTAAGAAAACGAGTACAAATCCAACAGCATAAACTTATCTATCCACAAAATAATAGCCTTATGCGACCGTTAGCCGCTAAATCCTCCACGATTGAAGGTACAAACCCAAGTCTTGCAATAGTGGATGAATACCATTTACACGCAGATAACAGCGTTTACAGTGCATTAGAATTAGGACAGGGGGCAAGACCTGAAGGGCTTTTATTTGCGATTACCACCGCGGGGAGTAATACCATTTCAGCTTGTAAACAGCATTATGACTATTGCTCACAAATTCTCGAAGGTAACGAGAAAAACGACAGCATTTTTATTTTGATTTTTGAGCTAGACGACGAAAGCGAAATAGATAATCCTGATACTTGGATCAAGGCTAACCCGAATATTAATCAATCTATTCCCCAAATTGACTTTGAGAACACCATAGCGAAAGCCCGTGGCATACCGTCTGAATGGGTAGAAATGTTAACGAAACGCTTTAATGTTTGGTGCCAAGGTACAACCCCTTGGCTAAGTGAGGGCAGTTGGACGTTATGTCAACGGGATTATGAGGAAAGCAGCCTATTACATCAGGATTGTTATATGGGCTTAGATTTATCCTCAACTAATGACCTGACTAGTATTTGTTACACTTTCCCACAAGGGCAAAAAGTGCGGTTAGTTACTCGTCATTACTTACCTGAATATCAGCTTAATAATGTGGCCAACAAAAACTGGGCTATTTACCGCCAATGGATGCGACAAGGTTGGTTACGTATTACTGAGGGGGATTGTATTGATTATGACAAAATCAGAGATGATATTTTAAAAGATGCCGAGTGCTTTAATATCAAAATGATTGGCTTTGATGTTTGGAATGCCACACACTTAAGAACACAGTTACAAAGTGCGGGCTTAGACGTTGAGCCATTCCCGCAAACCTATCAACGTTTTAGCCCTGTAGCAAAATCCGCAGAGGTGCTAATTAATCGCCAAGTGATAGAACACAATGGCGATCCTGTTTTAGCGTGGGCATTATCCAACGTGGTAATGGAAACTGATGCCAACGCCAACATTAAACCAAACAAGAAAAAGGCAGCTAATAAGATTGACCCCGCAATAGCCTTTTTAATGTCCTTTGGCACTTATCAGCTTGAATATGGCGATCTGATTTTTGAGCTATCCGAAGAACATCAGAAGGCATTGGAAGATTTTATTGGAATAGAGTTATGAATTAATAGGGAATCATAAGCTTAAAAACATTGAAAAAATAGTTATAATTTGTACAATCTTCTTAATACTAACTCAATAGGAAGGGTATGGATATATGGATGAACTTAGCATAAAAATCATTATGATTTTATTTCCTGGTATTATCACAACGATGCTATTAGACAAAATAACCGAGCATAAGCCTTGGGGTAATTTCAAATACTCCATTTTTATTATCTTTTATGGAGTTATGTCGTATGCTATTCTTCAATTCTACTATATAGCAGATCTTTATTGTGAAGTCGGAAAGGTAGGATTTAATATGAAAGATGTTAAAATCTTAAATGTATGGGATTTTAACGACAAAGAAATCAAAGAAATACCTTATCAAGAAATAATTAAAGCGGGATTTGTTTCATTTGGATTAGGGCTATTTATTTCATATATAGAAACTAAGGAATACTTTTTATCTATTTTATTAAAATCAGGAATATCTATTAATTATGGAAGTTATACCACTAACTACTTATTATTAAAGTTAAAAAAAGGTGACTGGATAGATATAATTATTTGGGATAAAAATTTATTTATTCGTGGTATTACTGTTGCTTGCAAAGAAACTGATGAATTTTTTCAGCTATGTATAGAAGATGCAGAAATCTTTCTAATGTCTGATAGTAATGTTAAGAGTTTATATAAAGTGGAGTATATAAGCATATCCGAAAAAATGGATAATTTGCTAATTTCAACTACACAACAACCTACAAATGGAGAAAGCTAATGGGACATGACAACAAAAACACTACGCCATCAACAGAAGGATTTAATCTAAAAGTGCCAAAACCTAAACCACCTAGACCTACAACACCACCAGTTAATCCGAAAAAAACACAGTAATCAAATCAACGCACCTAGGCTGATCCCCGAAAGCAAGAAACATTATCTTGTTGGTGCGTTCCTATCATAAGGGCAAATGCGAAAGGGGCATTTATGACACCACAAAGAGTTTTACCTAAAAAAGCATATTCATTAGATGACGCAGTAAAATATATTTCTACTAATTATCAAGTTGATATATCTGTTCGAGATTTATTAGAGTATATTCAAAATGGCGACCTAATATCATCTGTTTATTTAAGTGGTGATAAAAAAATATACATTCAATCAATAGAAAAGAAGTCAACTTTATAAAAGATTTAGATGAATTTAGAGAACTGAGATTAGACTATTCAGATTTGTCATTATATTTCCGCTTTAATCCACGAGAATTTGAAATTGACTGGTCTGAAGAGCATTTATGGCTACATAAAGAGAATAGTTTTTTTGATTTCTATGTTTGTTTATCTAAAGAAAAATATACATATGAACGCTTAAGAAAAATTGTACAAATTAGTATTTTTAATGGGAATATTAATGAAATTGAAAATGTAAGTTTTGAAGGTTACCTTAGAATTAACGGATTGAATGAATTTAATATAGATGAAGTAATAAATACAGGTTTCTTTAAAAAGTTTCCTAAATATTTAGCATCCATTTATGAGGAGACTGTTTGCCTTTTAACCGTAGATGAGAATAATACACCATTATATTTAGATGATATAAGGATATTACATGATCACCTAATTAATTTTCTCAAAGCATTTTCTGTTATTGATAAAGGCGATGATAGAATCATAGAAAATAGCAAGTTAAAAAATGATTTGGAAAGAGTAAAAGAAGAAAATAATAAAAAAGATAAAGAAATTGAAAAATTAAAACAACAACTTGACCAAAAAAACGCGCCTATATTGCTCAACGAATTTATGGAAAATGATCGATTAGCATTAGCTATTCAAGCTAGAAGAGATTATTGGGGAGATTATAATCCTGAACTAGGCAATGCTTCGAAAGCAGATTCAATAGCAAAAGAGCTCCAAGCAAAGTATAGACTTTCACAAAAGCAAGCCCAAGCAATAGAAATAGTTGCTTGCCCTATAAATCGTAACTAATTGATTTAATTGCTATCATAGTAAGAGGTTATAGCGAAAGTTACTATTACCCTATTGCTATAATCCCTCCTCAATATTGTTAAATACCTCTTGTCTAGACAACTCCACGGAATAGAACACTACTCCACAAAGTTAAACTAACGAGAGGTATTTTTTTTATGAGCGAGGCTCAAACCTTATCCCAAAAACTCATCCCAGGCAAAGAAGTCACCAAAATTGTTGGCTTTGGTCGCACCAAACTTAATTCACTGGTTAAGGCTGGTAAATTCCCTCAACCAATCCGCTTTTCAGACAACTTTATCCGCTGGGATTTAGAGGAAGTGAATGCGTGGATTGAAGAACAAAAAGCAATGCGAGGTGCGTAATGGATAAATTACCCCGTTTAATGATTATTGCCCGAGCTTTAGTACTTAATCCTGTGAAGGGTATTAGTGAAAAAGAAAGCTACTTTGATGCACATTTTCTTAATGCACGCAATGAAGTAAGCGAACTTGAGCGCCGTCTTGGTATTGAATTACATCGTGAGCGAGAAAAAAGCCCTATGGGTAATTTATATACTCGTTACACATTGAAAGATGAAGAACAGGCGCGCAAGGTGGCTGAATTATTCAACCTTAAATTAAGAATAATGCACCTTAGAGAACAGAACTTAAAAGAACGTTTACTGGATGAAGATGATATTGATCGTGTGGGCGAGCTACTATCCCATCGTCAATGTTAGGCAAAATAAAATGCCTCAAGGCTCACCAAGAGGCATTCTATTTACCGCTTGGCTCTCCCAAGAAGTAAAACCACGAATTACATAAACGCTCACAAATTAAACTCAAAATATAGGAAAGAAAAATCATGAATTTAATTAATATTAATTCTATCAAATATGAAAATTATTTCAATCACTCATTGTTAGATTTCTCTAATTTTGTTTTACAAGCATCAATTACCCAAGATGAAAAGCTAGTTTTTTCTCCTTGGGTATTCTCAACTTCTACCGCCCTATCTATTTGCTGGATAAGCTCGTGGGGAAATCTTATTCCCTTAGTTGTAGATTTATTATTTTTGTGTCCTGTAGCCATAGTTATTCCTTATATTAACTGTTTGTACACTTTAGCAGAAATAACCAGCAAAAAAAAGCTTGACGTGCATAAACACCTAAATTATTATAATTGGTGTATAAACACTTGTTTTATTGCTCTTAAAAAGCAAACGCCCAAGGATGCGGGAACATTCTTGAGCGTTCTAACCAACAATCTTACTAAGGATAAGACTATGGCTAACCTTAATTATACAGGGTTTACCTATATTTTTATAGGTATTCTCCGCACCGATCTATCTAATCGACTTCATAAACTCCGTATTCCAGCCGAAAGCGAATTACAGGCACGCAAAAAATTAGCCCGTGATTATGTTTTAGTGTTTGCTGGAAAAATCCCGCTTAAAACTCACCGCACTTTTACCCCTGATGTTTTGGAGGTGGACCATGCGTAAATCAAAAACCGTTAAACCTTTTAAACCTGAATATCAACCTTCTTTTGAGCAGTTAGCGAAAGCGGTAGAGAAAACAGAGTGTTATTTAAGTTTTGCGAAAGATTATATCCGCAATGGTCATTTCAAAGGAACTGCTGATGCACTAAAAGCAATTAAGACCGTAGTAACACAAGGATTAAAAGAAAACAAAGGGGGCAAACATGCGTAAATACAGCGTAATCACTTATCGAGAAGATGAAACCGTAGAAGGTCAACCATTCATTATTGCCACAGGGAAAACATACCAAGAGGCGGCACAAATCGCACGTGAGGCAATGGATAA
This sequence comes from Bisgaard Taxon 46, assembly GCA_049941595.1. Lineage (GTDB taxonomy): Bacteria > Pseudomonadota > Gammaproteobacteria > Enterobacterales > Pasteurellaceae > Pasteurella. The sequence goes on along the minus strand of JBNFNA010000002.1, from coordinate 217,310 downwards.
CGATCCGCTTGTCTATGGTTCAACATTGAGAGTAGAGCGTTCCTCTTATGAAATAACCGTTTTTGATAAACAAGGAGAGATTGCTTTTGTGGGTGAATATCCTACCTATGCTCAAGCTTGTGAAGTATCCGACTATTTAAAAAGCACAGATCTTTATTCTGAAATCAGAATCAGTAATCCAGAAGGATTGGGAGAATAAGAAAATGACGAGAGATTTAGATAAACCAATGGATTATTCAAAATGTAATCCGATAGAAATCAAAGCTATTTCTATTGCTTCTCAAAAACTAGGCTTAGAGTACCCTTATTTTGGTGAGGCACTTAATGTATTAGCCGAAGAGTTTGGCAAATTCCCTTTAGAATCACTTAATGGGCTAAAAATCCTCCATGATGAGTTAGGCACCATTAATAAACATTTACTCAAAATGGCACCAAAACCGCCCTCATTAGATCCCGAAGAAATGGTAAAAGTGCTTACTCATGATGAAATAATAGATGGCTTACTAAAACACGGTGTGATCAATTCACTTGTTAATACTTTTTCATATTTTCAGGAGAACATATCCATGCGTATTGCTGAATTAGAAAATGGCATTTCTAAGGAGGGAGCGAATGAGCAAATTAATTAATGCACCACACTTAAAAGAGCAACCAAAAGATTTTATGAATGATTTGATTGTTTTAGCTGGTGGAGGTGCTTGGAACGCTTGGAATAAAGGCAAGGGCACCGTGTGGCTTTTACTTTGCCAAGCATTACAACATGACTCAAAGCAAAAACCCGTGATTTTATGGGAAAAACAACTTAAAGAAATCAATCAGGTACGTATTGCCCCAATTGATCAGCAATCAATAAAATTCATTCAATTTGGTGAGCTTTCTCAAGCCGAAATTACCGCACTTTGCTTAAACATCGCCAAAAATACCAAGGCGAAAATAGTTTTGCTATGCGATATGCTTGGACAGACAGTAGAAAACCTAAGCCAATATGTTGAACGTTTAAGAAATGATAGTGCTACGGCAGAAATCATCAGCAAAGCAACAGAGAGCACACCAAAAATTAAGGAGAACGATCGCACCAATGAAAAAGCGAGAGCCTTTACCCAGTGGTTAGGGCTAGATCTTGCTTTACAGCGTGGTAGTCGTGAGATTTACCACTATGATAATCAGGCTTGGAATAAACTAGAGCTAGAGGATATCGAAGAAAAAGCGGTACAGTTTTTTGATAAAAATGAGCTAGGTTATAGTGATCGCACTATCAATAGTTTGTTAAATACATTAAAAGCACAGTTACCACGAATGGGCGAACAAGCTAATGAGTTTATTGCCTTTAACAATGGTGTATTAAACCGCAATACGCTAGCGTTTGAGCCACATAACCGCAATCACTGGCTAACTTCTTATATTCCTCATGATTATGATGAACACGCCCAAAATACCCCACATTTTGATGATTGGTTATCTTTTGTGGCGAATGGTTGTGAAAAGAAACAGCGTAATATTTTAGCCGCACTTTATGCGATCTTAACCAATCGCTATAACTGGCAACTTTTCTTTGAGTTAACGGGGAAAGGTGGTAGCGGTAAATCTGTTTTTGCTCATATTGCGACATTATTAGCGGGTGAGCAAAATACCATATCTGCCAAGCTAGAAGATTTTGACAATGCGAAAGACTTAGAAGGATTTGAAAATAAAACGCTAATCCTTTGTCCTGAACAATCCAAATATGCTGGCGAAGGTGGTGGACTAAAAGCAATTAGTGGGGGTGATTTATTGCGGGTTAATCCAAAGCATAAAAAGCCATTTTTCACTAAGATCACGGCTTTAATTATGCTTATCAATAATGAGCCTTGTCGGTTTACTGAACGTGCGGGCGGTGTTGATAGAAGAAGGGTTATTTTTGATTTTCAAAGGGTCGTACCTGATGAAAAGAAAGATCCTGATTTTATCCATAAAGTAACGTTAGAGGCGGGTGGAATTATCCGTAAAGTCTTAAATGCTTTTACTCAACCTGAAGAGGCAAAGAAAGCCCTTAATGAGCAAATGAGAAGCGAAGAGGCTTTATCCGTAAAAATGGAATCTGATGTTTTAACGGCGTTCTTCAATTACTTTTTTACAAGTAGAACATTAGACGGGCTTTATATTGGTACTCGAACAATGGGAGATAATAGAATACAAACTCATCTTTACCCCGCTTATGTAGCTTATGCCGCAGCATACAATTTAAAAGAGCTTGGTTTAAATACTTTTGTTGCAGGTATTGAGCAGGCAATAAAGCAACATGGTAATGAACATCCATTTAGAAAGCAGAAAAAGAACGAGGGAGTTAGAACAAATATTCATTTCAAAAATTATAATGATTTCTTTAATGATGTAATGAAGAAATAGGAAATCCGAAAGCAAAGGGGCTAGATATCCCCTTTTCTTGTTTATGTGATCACTTGTTGTGAATAGTTAAAATAAGTGTTCACGCCATAATTAATTGATTTATAAATAAAAATGATGACTGTGACGAGGTGAAGACTATTTTTATAAATTTTTACGCACAGCACACTTTATTTGTTATTTAGGAGAACATTTTTCTACATAGTCGCCCCAAAGTTGCATTACTGGTTTACGTTGTTCAAGAAAATCAGCCCTATCGTAAATCTTTCCTGTTTGCGTACCCGTCTTGTGAGAAATACACATTTCAGCCACTTCATAATCAATACGTTGCTCAGCTAAATACGTTCGCCCAATAGTTCTTAATCCGTGCGCGGTTTGCTTATCCTTATAACCTAAATCGCTAAGCATTTTATTAATTGTTTGGCTACTCATTGGTTGGTTAGACTTAATCCAACTTTGGAAAACGTATTCACCTTTTGGAGCAATGCTTTTCATTTTGTCCAAAATAGCGATTGCTTGAGAGGAAAGAGGAATCACAAAAGGATTTCTTTTCTTCATTCTTTTAGCTGGGATTGTCCACAATGCTTTTTCTAAATCAATCTCAGACCAAGTTGCATTACTTGCCTCAGATGGTCGTACCATGGTTAATAATTGGAATTGGAATAATAGTTTTGTTTGAATAGCCACGCTGGAATACATTACCGTTTTGATTAATTCTGGTAACTCTTTAGGGCTGATTGCGGGATTGTTGTTTGATTTCCCAAAACTAAATACCTCATTAATTTGTAAGCACGGATTAAAAGGAATTAGCCCGTAGTTTACGGCAAAGTTTAGTACTTCATTGAGTAACCTAATTACTCGTCTTAATGTATCTCCTTTACCTTGATTATAAAGTGGTTCTAACGATTCAATAGCTATCTTAGGCACAATTTCATTGACTGGCATATTTCCAATGACAGGGAATAAATACGCTTCCATACGTCGCCAATTTTTCTTTAGCGTTAATGCCTCTACTTCTTGGGCTTTCTTGGCTTTCCAGCGTTCAGCAATAAACAGTAGACTATTTTCTATTTTGGTTATTGCTGCCTTTTGTTCTTGTTCTTTGTGTTCCTGTGGATCTATTCCTTGTGCGAGTAGTGCTCTATATTCTTCTCGTTTAGCACGAGCTTGGGCTAAAGATACCGCTGGATAAATTCCTAAAGAAATTTTAGTGCGTTTTTGAGTGATAGGACGGGCATAATTAAAACGCCATGATTTAATACCACTAGGTAGAATAAGTAAAAACAATCCATATCCATCTGTAAGTGTGTATTCTTTGGCTTGAGGTTTAGCTTTTTCTACTTCTGTATTTGTTAAAGGTCTAGTGATTTTAGGCATATTTAGTAACCATCCATATCATTTTATGTAACCATGAAAATTAGATGTTATCACGTGGTTACTATAATGGTTACTAAAATATCTGATTAGATGCGTTTTAAAGCGTTTAGTTACGAATAGCAGAATATAGGAAAAGTGGCTTTGTATCTAGTGTTTAAAGGGTTTTTCGTTTAGTTTTGATGAGGTATGAAAGGTTTTTTGGTGCCCCCAACAGGACTTGAACCTGTGACCAATCGATTATGAGTCGACTGCTCTGACCGACTGAGCTATGGGGGCGATCAGGGATGTTTTTTTAAACTCGACGATTATAGAGAAATATTGGTATAAAGTCTAGGTGAAGCATTTTATCTGTTGTAAATTTAAACAAAAGGACCGTTAATAATTTAACGGTCTTTTTTCATTTATGCCTTTGTTTGCTTTATTCGTCTAAGAAACTACGGAGCGTTTCAGAGCGGCTTGGGTGGCGTAATTTACGTAATGCCTTCGCTTCGATCTGACGAATACGTTCACGTGTGACATCGAATTGTTTACCAACTTCTTCTAAGGTGTGGTCAGTATTCATATCGATACCAAAACGCATACGTAATACTTTTGCTTCACGCGGTGTTAGGCCTTCTAATACTTCGTGTGTCGCGGCTTTTAAGCTTTGTGCTGTTGCAGAGTCTAATGGAAGCTCAAGTGTTGAGTCTTCGATAAAGTCACCTAAATGTGAATCATCGTCGTCACCGATTGGAGTTTCCATAGAAATTGGCTCTTTTGCGATTTTAAGCACTTTACGGATTTTATCCTCAGGCATTCCCATACGTTCTGCCAATTCTTCAGGTGAAGCTTCACGTCCCATTTCTTGTAACATTTGACGAGAAATACGATTTAATTTATTAATCGTTTCGATCATATGCACTGGGATACGGATTGTTCTTGCTTGGTCTGCAATTGAACGTGTAATTGCTTGACGAATCCACCAAGTTGCGTAAGTTGAGAATTTGTAACCACGACGGTATTCAAACTTATCTACCGCTTTCATCAAGCCGATGTTACCTTCTTGGATTAAGTCTAAGAATTGTAAACCTCGGTTGGTGTATTTTTTCGCAATAGAAATTACAAGACGTAAGTTAGCTTCCACCATTTCTTTTTTCGCACGGCGAGCTTTCAATTCACCGGCAGAAATACGTTCACAGACTTCACGGATTTGTTGTACAGTTAAGTTTGTTTGGCGTTCAATTTCAAGAATATTGTCAATAGAAGCACGAATTTCAGCTTCGTGTCTTGCTAATTTTTCAGACCAAGTTTTGCCGGCAGCAAGGGCTTTTACAAGCCAAGCATCTTGATTTTCGTGACCGATAAAGACTTTTTGGAATTGCTCTTTTGGCATTTTTGCTTTATCTACCACGATTTTTTGAATGTTACGCTCTTGTAGACGAACAGATTTCATCATTCCGCTCATTAAGTTTACGAGCGTATCAAATTGTTTTGGCACTAAACGGAATTGCGTGAAAATATCCGCTAATGCTTGAATTTGATCTTTTGATTTTTTGCTAGTTCTGCCGTGCTTTTCGATTGTTTCTAATGTTTTGACATACTGGTTTTTTAATTCAAGGAATTTTGCGTGTGCTACTTCAGGATCGATCGAGTTATCTGAATCGCTGTCATCAGATGTGCTTTCTTCTTCGCTTTCCTCTTCTTCCTCTTCAGTATCGTCTAATTTGGCACCTACAACGGTGTCAGTATCTTCATCTTCATCGAAAGATTCGTCAATTTCAGCAACTTCCCCTTCAGTCACTGCATTCGGGTCAACAAAGCCAGTGATAAGGTCAGCTAAGCGAACGCCACCTTCTTCAACTAAGTTATATTGCTCGAGTAAGTAGTTCAGTCCTTCTGGGTAAAAAGCAACCGCACTTTGCACTTCGTTGATACCTTCTTCGATACGTTTTGCGATGTCAATTTCGCCTTCACGAGTAAGAAGTTCCACGCTTCCCATTTCACGCATATACATACGTACTGGGTCTGTGGTACGTCCAATTTCAGATTCAACGCTTGATAATACTTGGGTCGCTTCCTCAACGGCATCTTCGTCAGTGATCGTTTCACTTAACATCAGATCATCAGCATCAGGGGCAGTTTCAAGCACTTGAATACCCATATCGTTGATCATCTGAATAATATCTTCAATTTGTTCAGCGTCTACGAGTTCTTCTGGAAGGTGATCGTTCACCTCCGCATACGTAAGATAGCCCTGTTCCTTGCCTTGTGCGATTAACAATTTCAATTGAGATTGTGGATTTTGATCCATAATGTAATATCCGCCTTGATTGAGTAGTTATGAAGATAAAATACGATTGATTTTATCATTGTTATCGTAGATTAACTATGCCTTTTGTTGTTTTTTCAGTAATAATTGAGTGAGCTTTTGCCGTTCACTGACGCTTAACCCTTCGGCACGATCTTTAGCGATAAGTGAATCAATTTCACGTTCTACCAATTGAAAGTAAAAATGGCGTAGGGTTGCTTTAAAAGTTTCTTCAATTTGCTCTTCTTCGACTAAATGATCCCACATTGCTAAAATTTCAAGAGCTTTGCTATATTCGCTATCTCGCCAGTATTCCAGTATTTGTCCTGTAGTAATCCCTATTTTTTCTTGGCAAAGTGCGGTCAATTTTTCGAATAAATCTAATCCAGACTCATTTAAGGCACGCAATGGTGAAAGGTTTGGTACAAGTTGTGCGAGTTCTGGATTTTGTAATAACAATGCGATGAGTACACGCATTGGCGTTCTTTTCACCGTTTGTGGTTGTGGAGAACTTTTTATTTCCGAGTAAGTTGGGATCAAGTTTTCTAGTTGTGCTTGATCCAAAATACCCAATTTTTGTGCCAATGTATTACGCAAAGAAAGGCGTAACATATCGCCAGGGATCTTTTTAATTAACGGGACGGCAAGTGCGGCTAATTTTGTTTTGCCTTCTTTGGTGGAAAAATCCACTTGTGGCGCAAGGCTTGAGAATAAAAATTCACTTAGCGATTGCGCTTTTTGAATATATTCTTCAAAACTTGCTTTTCCATATTGGCGAATAAATGAATCAGGATCTTCGCCATCGGGGAGGAAAATAAATTTCAGTTGTCTTCCGTCTTCTAAGTAAGGCAAGGCATTTTCAAATGCGCGCCAAGCGGCTTCACGTCCCGCACGGTCACCATCATAGCAACAAATCGCTTGCTCTGTTGAGCGAAAGAGTAGCTGGATTTGTTCTGCTGTTGTTGCAGTACCCAGAGAGGCAACTGCATAATCAACGCCAAATTGAGCTAACGCCACTACGTCCATATAACCTTCAACCACCAGTAACATTTCAGGTGTTTCATTGGCCTGTAAGGCTTCGTACAAACCGTAAAGTTCGTTCCCTTTGTGATAAGTTGCGGTTTCTGGAGAGTTTAAATATTTCGGTTTTTCATCACCTAATACGCGTCCACCAAATGCAATTGTGCGTCCACGACGATCACGAATTGGGAACATAATACGATGACGAAAACGATCGTAGATTTTCCCCTGTTCGTTACGTGATAGCATACCGAGATCGAACAATTTTTGTTGATCTTCTTTTGTTTTACCAAAGTGTTGTAACACCGCATCAAAACTATTCGGCACAAAACCAATTTGGAAACGCGAGATGATTTCGGCTGAAAGCCCACGTTGTTGTAAATAGCTTTGTGCTGGGATATGTTGCGCCAACTGTTGTTGATAGAACTGTGCAATGTCTTGCATTAGTTCATACAAGTTACGCTTAGTTTGGTAATTGATTTGCTTACCATTAAAGTACGGTTTATTTTCACGCGGAATTTCTAAACCGAGCATACCAGCAAGCTCTTCTATGGCTTCGATAAACTCTAATTTATCGTATTCCATTAAGAACGAAATCGCATTACCGTGTGCGCCACAGCCGAAGCAATGATAAAACTGTTTTTTTTGACTAACAGTGAACGAAGGGGTTTTTTCGTGATGAAAAGGGCAGCAAGCTTGATAATCTCTCCCGGCTTTTTTGAGCTTTACTCTTGAATTGACAAGCTCCACAATATCTGTCTTGGCTAACAGATCATCAATAAATGTGCGTGGAATTGAGCCTTTCATCAAGTATATGCCCTTAGTTTGAGATTAAAAAATGGAGCTGATTGAATGAAACAAAACCGTGATACCTATTGGTTTCACGGTTTTGTATAACTCGAGTTAAAAATACTTTATTTAGTATTAGTATAAACGTGTGTTACGTGCATTCTCACGAGCTACACGTTTAGCGTGACGTTTAGCACGAGTTGCGTTTTCGCGTTTACGGATAGTTGTTGGTTTCTCGTAGAACTCACGGCTGCGAACTTCTGCTAAGATACCAGCTTTTTCGCAAGAGCGTTTAAAACGACGTAATGCAACGTCAAATGATTCGTTTTCACGTACTTTAATTACAGGCATAAGCCAATCACCTCAATGGAATTAATTTTGCAATTGCTAATTTATCTTACCGTTTGGAATAAACGGCTTATTCAATAAAGGTCGCAATTTTAATCTACTTTTCACTTAAAAGCAAAGGGAAGTTTGATCTTTTGTGCAAAAATGATGTGTCAAACTGGTTAAAGCGTATTAAACAAGGTAAAATCTTGCGCCAAAGATAATTGAAAGGAATACAAAATGCGAGTGTTAGGCATTGAAACATCTTGTGATGAAACAGGTGTAGCGATTTATGATGAGGACAAAGGATTAGTCGCTAACCAACTTTATACCCAAATTGCATTGCACGCTGATTACGGCGGTGTTGTGCCTGAATTAGCGTCGCGCGATCATATCCGTAAAACCGCACCTTTGATCCAAGCAGCATTAGCAGAAGCGAACTTAAAACCAGAAGATATTGATGGGATCGCTTATACATCAGGCCCAGGACTTGTAGGAGCATTATTAGTGGGATCCACGATCGCAAGATCCTTAGCTTATGCTTGGAATGTGCCAGCGATCGGCGTACATCATATGGAAGGGCATTTACTTGCGCCAATGCTTGAAGATAATCCGCCTGAATTTCCCTTTGTTGCGTTATTAGTTTCTGGCGGACACACTCAATTAGTGCGTGTAGATGGGGTGGGTCAATATGCATTATTAGGTGAGTCAATTGATGATGCGGCGGGTGAGGCATTCGATAAAACTGCCAAATTATTGGGGCTAGATTACCCAGGTGGCGCTGCACTTTCACGTTTAGCTGAAAAAGGCGATCCTGATCGTTTTACGTTCCCACGACCAATGACGGATCGTCCGGGATTAGATTTTAGCTTCTCAGGTTTAAAAACCTTTGCGGCTAATACGATCAATCAAGCGATCAAAGAAGAAGGCGAGCTAACCGAGCAAACTAAAGCGGATATCGCTTATGCTTTCCAGCAGGCTGTGGTGGAAACCTTGGCAATTAAATGCCGTCGTGCATTAAAAGAAACGGGCTTTAAACGTTTAGTCATTGCAGGTGGAGTGAGTGCAAATAAACAACTTCGCCACGATCTTGCGCAGTTAATGCAACAATTAAAAGGGGAAGTGTTTTATCCTCAACCGCAATTTTGTACCGATAATGGTGCAATGATTGCCTATACGGGTTTCTTACGTTTAAAACAAGGTGAGAGCCAATCACTTTCTATTCAAGTGAAACCCCGTTGGGCGATGACAGAACTTTCTGCGATTAGCCAGAATTAAAAAGGAAGAACAAATGAGTGACCAACTAAAAATTAAAACAATGCGTGCAGCAGGCGTTGGCTGCGTATTAATGTTAATTGCGATTGCCATTTTTATTTTTATGCTGCCCACAGAGGAATTAATTGACTATTTGACTCTGGCAGGCGGTTTAGTTGGTGGTGGTACAACATTTGGGATTTTAATGTTAGCTGCATTACCGCCATTGATGGGGGTAATTTTTTATTATTTTTGGAAATGGGTGCTGAAATAATATGGCAAAACTTTATTTTTATTATTCAACAATGAACGCAGGGAAGTCGACCACCTTATTGCAATCTTCCTATAACTATCAAGAACGTCATATGAACACCTTAGTTTATACTGCCGCCATCGACAATCGCTTTGGTGTGGGAAAAGTGACCTCTCGTATTGGGATTAGTCAAGATGCCCATCTTTTCCATAAAGAAACCAACTTATTTGATGCCATTTCTGAACATATTAAGCAGCAAACCTTACATTGTATTTTAGTTGATGAAGCACAATTTCTCACTAAAGAACAGGTTTATCAATTGAGCGAAGTTGTGGATAAATTACATATTCCAGTGTTGTGTTATGGTTTACGCACTGATTTCCAAGCGGAACTTTTTGAAGGCAGTAAATATTTGCTTGCTTGGGCAGATCAATTGGAAGAACTCAAAACGATTTGTTATTGCGGGCGCAAAGCTAACTTCGTTTTACGTTTAAATGAGAATGGTGACGTAGTGCGAGATGGTGCACAAATTCAAATTGGGGGTAACGACACTTATATGTCGGTATGTCGCTTACATTATAAAGAGAAAATTGCACCTTAAGTTGAAGCTAGACTGCACAAAAGTGCGGTCAATTTCTGAAAAGTTTTAATGAGAAAGGCGGTGCTTGAAACCGCCTTTTTTGTTGTTACGATTAACGCATTGTTACAAATTCTTCAGAACCTGTTGGGTGGATTGCAACAGTGTTATCAAAATCTGCTTTTGTTGCACCCATTTTGATTGCAACTGCAAAGCCTTGGATCATTTCATCAACACCAAAACCAATGCCGTGTAAACCCACGATTTTCTCTTCTTTACCAACACAAACGAGCTTCATACGGCAAGGTTGACGATGTTGCGTTACCGCACTGTACATCGGAGTGAAAGACGATTTATACACTTTCACATTTTCTTCTCCATATTGCTCAATCGCTTTTGGTTCAGTTAAGCCGATCGTACCAATTGGTGGATGGCTAAATACCACCGTTGGCACTAAGTTGTAGTCTAAATGCTCGTTTGGCTTATTGTTAAATAAACGTTCAGAAAGACGACGACCTGCCGCAACTGCCACAGGCGTTAATTCAATACCGCCTTCAATGATATCACCCACTGCATAAATGCCTTTCACGTTAGTGTTTTGGTATTTATCTACTTTGATGAAACCACGTTCATTCGTTTTCACACCTGTTGCAGCAAGATTGATAACATCAGTAGCCGGCTCACGGCCAATTGCCCAAATCAAGCAATCCACTTCTTGAGTGCGGCCATCTTCCAATTTAATTGTTAATGAACCATCTGCATTTTTAATCACTTCTTGTGGGATTGCTTTAGTGTGTAACTGAATACCATCTTGTTGTAGCACTTCTAATAATGTATCTACGATTAATGGATCAAAAGTACGTAAGGGTGCGTGTTGACGAACGAATAAATGCGTTTCAACACCAAAGCTATTCATTACACCAGCAAGCTCAACGGCAATATAACCAGCACCCACTACGGCAACGCGTTTTGGCAATTCAGTTAATGTAAATACGCCATCAGAATCAATACCATATTCTGCACCAGGAATCGCAGGACGGCTTGGACGTCCACCTGTTGCGATCAAGATATGATCTGCAGTAATGTGTTCGCCATTCACTTCAACAGTATTGGCATTAACAAATTTAGCGAAACCTTGAATAACATCCACATTATTTTTCGCTAATACATTGTTGTAAGAATTATGAATACGACCGATATACGCTTGACGGCTTTCAACTAATTTTGCGTAATCAAATTTATTTACTTGGATGTCGAAGCCATAATCTGGCGCATAAAGGTTGATCGCTTCTGCGATTTGCGCACCGTACCACATTACTTTCTTCGGCACACATCCCACGTTAACACAAGTACCACCTAGGTGTTTTGCTTCAATAATGGCACATTTTTTGCCATAGCTTGCCGCACGGTTAATTGAGGCTATACCACCGCTACCGCCCCCGATAGCAATATAATCATAATGTTTGGTCATCGTTCGATTCCTTCTAATAAGTGGTTACGATAAATTTATCTATTGTGCAGAATAACAATATACAACGCAAAGAGGCATTGTATATCGGTTCGATTGGTAATTGCTTATTCTGGTGTAATCCAATTTACAGACCAACTCCCCGTTCCTTCTGGCACAAGGGTTTCAGTTAAATAAGGCAGAATTTTTTTCATTTGCTGTTCAAGTGTCCAAGGTGGATTAATCACGATCATTCCACTTGCAGTCATACCACGTTGATCTGAATCTGGGCGTACGGCTAATTCAATTTGTAGAATTTTACGGATTCCCGTATTTTCTAAATTTCTCACCATACGTTTAATTTGTTGGCGTAATACAACCGGATACCAAATCGCATAGACACCCGTTGCAAAACGTTTATAGCCTTCTTCGATCGCATTGGCCACGAGATCATAGTCTTCTTTCAGCTCGTAAGGCGGATCGATAAGCACTAAGCCACGACGTTCTTTCGGTGGTAGCGTGGCTTTTACTTGAACAAAACCGTTATCACGTTTAGTCGTGACATTCTCAAATTCTTTGAAATTATTACGCAATAAAGGGAAGTCGCTTGGGTGTAACTCGGTCAGCAATGCACGATCTTGTGGGCGTAACATTGTTGCAGCGATGAGTGGTGAACCTGCATAATAGCGAAGCTCTTTGCCACCATAATTGAATTTTTTGATGAGTTTAATGTAGCGAGCGACTTCTTCTGGTAAATCATCACGATCCCAAAGGCGTCCAATTCCTTCTTCAAATTCTGCTGTTTTTTCCGCTTCTTCACTGAATAAGCGATAACGTCCAACGCCAGCGTGAGTGTCTAAATAATAAAATCCTTTCTCTTTTTGCTGGAGGCTTTCAATAATTAACATTAATACGATGTGTTTGATCACATCTGCGTGGTTGCCAGCGTGAAAACTGTGACGATAACTAAGCATAATAACGCCTTTAAAACTAAGAATGATAAAAGCGTATTATAGAGGATTTTTTTGGGATCGCTATTAAAGATAAGGGCTCATTCCGTATTAATTGCGTTATGAGGGAAGATATCGGCAGTAAAAACAAGCAGGGCACTATGTTGTAAGAATAGTGCCTTGCGAAAGTGCGGTCAATTTTAGAATAATTCTTGATATTCGCCAGTCACAGGGTTGCCTGGGCTGCCTTGTAATTCAGGTGGAACATAGTATCCACGTTCTTCCACATAAGCGCGTTTCGGCTCTGTGCCTTTAATGAAATATTCTACACGTCCACCACTGTTTGAAAGCAAGCCCGAACGTCTATCAATGGCTTTCTCAATGATATTAGGAGGTAAGTCGAGTTTGCGTTCAGGAATATCTGATAAAGCTTTTTTCATATAAGCAATCCACGCAGGCATTGCCGTCTTTGCCCCAGCTTCACCACGACCTAAGTTACGTTTATTATCGTCAAAGCCCACATAAACTGCGGTTGTGAGGTTTGCACCAAAACCCGCATACCACGCCACTTTTGCATTGTTGGTTGTCCCTGTTTTACCACCAATATCTTGGCGTTTAAACTCTTTTGACATACGCCAGCTCGTGCCTACCCAGCTTTGACCCGCTTCACCATACACCGCAGAAGTTAATGCGCTTCTGATTAAGAACGCAAGTTCACCGCTAATAACACGAGGTGCGTATTGGGTTTGTGAGTTTTCAGTTTTTGCATCCGCCATAAAATCAAGATTGCTTTCATCAATCTGTTTGGTTTCTAGCGGTTGTAAATCTGGAATATCGGGCACTACATCAATTTGTTCTGCATCTTCTTCATCTGCACTGAGAACGGCATCCCCCGTATTGGTATTTTCAGCTAGACTTAAATCATAGTTTTTAAAGCCATCAAGTTTTTCCGTTTCGCCATAAAGCACAGGGATGTCGTGGCAAGTAATACAAGCAATTTTCGGATTTGCTAAGAAAATTTCTTTACCTGTGTTATCTAAAATTCGGTTAATGATAAAAGGATCAATTAAGAAACCGCCGTTATCAAATACTGCATAGCCTCGTGCCATCTCAAGTGGTGTGAATGATGCAGCACCTAATGCAAGGGCTTCACTGGCAAAATATTGGTCGCGTTTGAAGCCAAAACGTTGTAAAAATTCTGCTGTATATTCAATCCCTGCCATTTGCATTGCACGGATTGCAATCATATTTTTAGATAAGCCTAAGCCCACACGTAAACGCATTGGACCGTCAAAACGGTTTGGCGAGTTTTTCGGTGTCCACGCTTTTTGTCCCGGTTTTTGCACTACTAAAGGCGAGTCTTGTAACACGCTTGATAAGGTTAACCCTTTTTCTAATGCCGCCGCATAAATGAACGGTTTGATTGAAGATCCGACTTGAACTAACGATTGTGTTGCGCGGTTAAACTTACTTTGTTCAAAGCTAAATCCACCTACTAATGCTTCAATCGCACCATTGTCACTGTTTAGTGAAATCAGTGCGGAGTTAGCTTCAGGAATTTGCCCTAATACCCATTCATTTTTGCTATTTTGACGAATCCAAATTTGATCGCCAACTTTCACAGGGTTTTTGCCCGCCCAACGCATTCCCGCAGGGGCTAAAGTCATTTTCTCACCTGAAGCTAGTAGCAATTCAGCGCCATTTTTGCCTACGCTAAGTACAGCTGCTGGAAAGAGCGGTGCAGAATTTGGTAATTTTTTCAAAAAGCCGAGAATACGATCTTGATCCCATTCGGCTTCACCTTTTTTCCAAAGTGGCGCACCACCACGATAGCCGTGCCGCATATCGTAATCAATTAAGTTGTTACGTAAGGCAATTTGCGCTTCTTCTTGGTCTTTAGAAAGTACGGTTGTATAAACTTTAAATCCGCTCGTATAGGCTTTTTCTTCGCCAAAGCGTCTGACCATTTCTTGGCGCACCATTTCGGTCACATATTCTGCACGAAAATCAATTTGCGCCCCGTGATAACGGGCTACGATCGGTTCTTTAATTGCGGCATCGTGTTCTTCTTGAGTGATGTATTTGGTTGTTAACATTCGACCTAATACTACGTTACGACGCTCTTCTGCACGTTTGATCGAATAAAGCGGGTTCATTGTCGAAGGGGCTTTTGGCAAGCCAGCAATAATTGCAATTTCAGACAATGTAAGCTGGTCGAGTTCTTTACCAAAATAAGTTTTTGCCGCAGCAGCCACGCCATAAGAACGGTAGCCTAAATAAATTTTGTTTAAGTAAAGTTCTAAAATTTCATTCTTGGTTAATGTGTTTTCAATATCAATGGCAAGAATAGCCTCTTTAGCTTTACGTTCGATGGATTTTTCAGGTGTTAAGAAGAAGTTTCTTGCTAATTGTTGGGTGATTGTACTCGCCCCTTGAGATGCCCCACCTTTGCTAATTGCCACTTTAATTGCACGCGCAATCCCGATTGGGTCAACACCGTGGTGGTGATAAAAGCGAGCATCTTCAGTCGCAAGTACAGCATCAATGATTTTTTGCGGAATTTTATCCAAAGGCACTGGAATACGGCGCTGTTCGCCCACTTCGCCAATTAATTTCCCGTCAGCCGTATAAATTTGCATAGGCTGCTGGAGTTCAACCGTTTTTAAGCTTTCTACATCAGGTAAGCCTTGTTTTAAATAAAGATAGACAGCACCCGCAGCGATACAGCCGAGTAAGAAAACAGTAAGTAGCGTACTTAATATTAATTTTGCGATCCGCATCGAAAAATTCTCTCTTAGTTAATGCTCAGTTATAAAAAACCGTGAAAAATTATCCTTACAGTATAAATACTCGAGGTTTAAATCCAAAGTTAAAACTGCACAAAAAGTGTAAATAATCAGTAAAGAAGGGAAATTCATAATGGAAAAAGGCAAAGTGCTACAAATCGGTTTAAGCCGCAATCAAGATTGTCTTGAGTCTGTCTTTTTTGAACAAGTGGATCAACCTGTTTTTATTTCCTTGCCCATCACAGAGAGTGAGAATTTCACAGAAACCTTATTTTCGCAGTTGAAAAATCCCCCTGCTCGTACACTAAAATTGCAATTTATTTGTGCGGTGTTTCCCCATCAAATTTGGTCAAAAACCTTATTGTTACCGCAAGAGTTAACTGCACAAGAAGCGGATAATCAATGTCGCTTTATGTTAGAAAAAGAGTTGCCTGTTCCGTTGTCTGAATTATGGTTTGATTATTGCTCAACGCCCCTAAAACAAGGTTTTCGTTTGGATATTTTCGCTATTCAGCAAACCTTTGCGCAGCAATATTTACAGCAATTTGAACCGCTAAAAATCAATGTGCTGGATACGGTGGTTAACAGTTTGCAACGTGCCTTTGAATATCAGATGAAAAAGTCATTACAGAATACAGATTTGTTACTTTATCAAGAGCAGCAAGGTTGTTTAGCTATACAGTTTCAGCCTCATCGAACCTTGGTATTACAACAATCTCAAACAAAATTGACCGCACTTTATCACCAGTTTTGCCTTCATCACCAATCTGAAATAACACAAGTTTATTTTTATTCGGCATTGTCTACCCAAGAATCATTCCCAGCGGATTGGGTAGAAATTCAATCTGTTCTACCTTTAATTCCCCTCGGAAATGCGTTGTGGCAGCAGGAATTTATTCAGCAAGCGTAAGGCGGATGAACTCGGAGAGTGAGAATGAAACTAGGGGTTAATTTATTGCCTTGGCGATACGCGGAACATCAAAAACGATTAAAAAAGTGGCGTTTAAATTTGATAGTATGGATTAGCATTTTGTTAGTCAGTTTTTATATTTTGGCGTTTTTTCAAGATATTTTAGCAACACAATCACAACAAAAGCAGATATATTTAAAACAAATTATCACTGAATTGAGCAAGGTTAATTATCAAGTAAATACCTTGAATAAACAGCCTATGCAGAAACACCAATTATCCCCATTGAACCAACAGCGTGTGTTTCAGCTAATGACACTGCTCGCAGATATGCCGTTGAAGCAAGGAGAGTTGACACATTTTTCTTTGGACAATCAAAAAATTATTTTGCAAGGCACAGCTGAAAATCATTCTGAGTTTGATGCTATTCAAGGATATTTGTATAACAAACAAGATATAAAGCGGGTGGATTTAGTCCATTTCCAGCCTGAACCGAGCGGTCTGATGTTCCGTTTTCAATTGGAGTTGTGATGAAAAAACGTGATAACGAAAAGGATAAAGACAATGTTCTGTTGGAATGAGCCTAATACCCTGTTCGCAAGGTATCTGCAATTACCTTATTTTGCTCATATCGTTGCATTTTTTACGGTTGGTATCGCTATATTATCGCCAACTTTATTCTCGTTTTATCAAGATTATCAACAGGTTAATCAACTTGAAAAACAATGTATAGAGCAAGAAACTTTGCTTGTACAACAAAAGCAACGCTTGACTGCGTTACAACAACATTTTGAGCAACAGAGTTTCACGCCACAATTAACCCAGCAAGTTGCAACACTGAATGAAACAATCCAATTATTATCGCAAGGAATGTTTATCCATTCTTCTCAGTGGTCGTTTCAAGCTGAACCCCATTTAAGGCTGCAACTTCAGAGCAATTTTGCCGATTTTCAGCGATTTTTAACCGCGCTTTTAACTCAATCTAAGTTAGACCTGTTAGCCTTTGAGTTAAAACGGGCAGACGATATTGAGCAAGGTGCCGTTTTGAGTGACTTGATTTTGTTATTGCCACGCAACGCATTGTTAAATTAAGAAATTTCAACAGTAAATAGGTAAAAAATAATGAAAAAAATGACCGCACTTTGTTTGTTAAGTCTTGCCTGTTTGGCGTATGCAGATCCCTTCGATAAAAGCCAGCGAGTGCTTTCTGCATCATCTCAAGTGTCAGCCGAGCCTTTGCATAACTTGGCTTGTGAGCAAGTAGGCAACAATCCTATTGTTTTTTTCGATGATGTGCCTTTTCAAGATTTAACTATGATTGGACTGTTAAAACAGGAGAGTAACTGGCAGGCGCTGTTTATTAATAAAAAGCAAGAATTAATCCAAGTACAAAAAGGGGATTTTTTGAGTAAAGAAATGGTTCAAGTTGAAAACGTAGATAAGCAATCTGTGCAATTGTTACGGCGAGAAAAGTCAAATTGTCAGAAAACAAGTCAAATTTTATTGAAGTTATAGAGGTTGTGATGCAGATATTGTGGAAGCGAGCCTTAAAATGCGGTCTGTTTTTATTGGGTTTTATGCAAAGTGTACAAGCGGAGGAAGCAGAGCGTTTTTCTATTCGTCTAAAACAAGCGCCTATGTTACCCGTTTTGCAACAACTTGCGTTAAACCAAAATAAAAATGTGATCATTGATGATGATCTAAATGGTTCATTGTCTTTACAGCTTGAACAAACGGATTTTGAGGCATTTTTTCGTGCGGTGGCGAAAATGAAAAATTTACAGTTTAATAAAGAAGGTGAGCTGTATTATTTAACCGAACGTAATGCTGAACCAGAAAAAACTTCCAAAAATGAACCGGAAAATGCGGAAAACCTTGTGACTTCCGCAATTAAATTGCATTTTGCCAAAGCGGCAGAGGTGATGAAGTCTTTATCGTCGGGTAATGGTTCTTTATTGTCACCACAGGGCAGTTTAAGTTTTGATGAGCGTAGTAATTTGTTATTGGTGAAAGATGTGGCGCAATCGGTGCGTAACATTAAAAAATTAGTGCTAGAAATGGACAAGCCTATTGAACAAATTGCCATTGAGGCGCGTATCGTCACGATTTCAGATGAAAGTCTAAAAGAACTGGGCGTGCGTTGGGGATTATTAAATCCGACGGAATTATCTCATCGTGTGGCAGGTAGTTTAGAGGCAAATGGTTTTAGTCGCATAGGTGAACAGCTGAATGTGAATTTTGCGACTTCAATTACGCCAGCGGGATCTTTAGCGTTACAGCTGGCTAAGATCAATGGGCGTTTATTGGATCTTGAATTAACCGCTCTTGAACGTGAAAACAATGTGGAAATCATTGCGAGTCCTCGTTTGCTGACGACCAATAAGAAAAGTGCAAGTATCAAACAAGGGACGGAAATTCCCTACGTAGTTACCAGTGGTAAGAATGAAACGCAGTCAGTGGAATTTAGAGAAGCGGTTTTAGGTTTGGATGTCACACCGCATATTTCCAAAGATAACCAAATTCTCTTGGATTTAGTGGTCAGTCAAAATTCACCGGGGGCAAGAGTAGCTTATGGCTCGGGTGAAATTGTGTCGATTGATAAGCAAGAAATTAACACGCAGGTGGTGGCAAAAGACGGTGAAACCATTGTGTTAGGTGGCGTATTTCACGACAGTATGACAAAAGGTGTGGATAAAGTGCCTGTTTTGGGTGATGTGCCAGTGATTAAGCATTTATTTCGTAAACAAAATGAGCGATATCAAAAGCGTGAACTGGTTATTTTTGTGACACCCCGTATTCTCAAATCGAAAGAATAAGCTTGCTTTGATTACCTTCCAACGAGGTCAAATTGCCCAGATAAAAATGATCAAAAATTTGACCGCACTTTTTAACGTTTCATCAAATAACCAAATAAATCGCCCGTTAAGGTTGAAAAATAGGGCGATTTATTGAGATAATCTCAATTATTTTTTGGGTGATCTTTTTGCGACCAATTTAGGTCGCTTATCTATTTTATAAAAGATCATAATTATCAATATGTTATATGTGAAGAAGAAAAACTAGAGATGGCAGAAAAGCGTAATATTTTCTTAATAGGGCCAATGGGGGCGGGAAAAAGCACCATTGGTAGACAGTTAGCACAGCAATTAAATATGGACTTTGTGGATTCCGACGCTGAAATTGAGCAACGTGCGGGCGCGGATATCGGTTGGATTTTTGATGTAGAAGGTGAAGAAGGTTTTCGTAAGCGTGAAGAACGCATTATTAATGAATTAACACAAAGACAAGGTATTGTGCTTTCAACCGGTGGTGGCGCAGTGCTTTCAAAAGATAACCGCAATCATTTATCAGCACGCGGAATAGTCATTTATTTAGAAACAACGGTAGATAAACAATATCAACGTACTCAGCGTGATAAGAAACGTCCTTTATTACAAGATGTAGAAGATCCACGTGAAGTGTTAGAAAATTTAGCGAAAATTCGTAATCCGCTTTATGAAGAAATTGCGGATATTACTTTGCCAACTGATGAGCAAAGTGCAAAAGCAATGGCAACTCAAATCGTTGATTTAATTGATAACATTAACGGTTAATTAAAATAAAAATAGGATATTAAAATGTTGTGTGTAAATGTTGAGTTGAAAGAGCGCCGTTACCCAATTCATATTGGTGCGGGCTTATTGTCTGATGAGAGTCGTTATCCATTAAAATCGGGTGATAAAGTGATGATCGTCACCAACCCAACAGTTGCACAACATTATCTTGCACAAGTCACTGAAACCTTAGAAAAAATCGGGTGTTTAGTTGAGTCAGTTTTATTACCAGATGGTGAAAAGTATAAAACATTAGACTCATTAAATTTAATTTTTACCGCACTTTTAAAAGCAAATCACGGCAGAGATACCACCATTATTGCATTAGGTGGTGGCGTGATTGGTGATGTCGCGGGCTATGCGGCAGCAAGCTATCAACGTGGTGTGCGTTTTATCCAAATTCCAACGACTTTACTGGCGCAAGTGGATTCCTCAGTGGGTGGAAAAACAGCAGTAAACCACGAGTTAGGTAAAAATATGATCGGCGCATTCTACCAACCTTGCGCAGTGATTATTGATACTTTAACGTTATCTACATTGCCAAAACGTGAAGTGAATGCTGGCCTTGCTGAAGTAATTAAATACGGCATTATTTTAGATGCTGAGTTTTTCCTTTGGTTAGAACAACATATCGACCAACTTGTGGCATTGGCGCCTGAAGCTTTACAGAAATGTATCGCCCGCTGTTGCCAAATTAAAGCGGATGTTGTGGCGCGTGATGAAACCGAAAAAGGCGATCGAGCATTACTGAATTTAGGTCATACCTTTGGTCACGCCATTGAAACCCATTTAGGTTATGGTAATTGGTTACACGGTGAAGCAGTTGCTGCGGGTATGCTAATGGCTGCGGTACTATCCGAGCAGTTAGGTGATTTGAGCTTAGAAGATGTAGCTCGCATTGAAAAATTGCTGGCTCGTGCAAATTTACCAACAGTTTCGCCAGACAGTATGCAAGCTGAAGATTATTTACCGCATATGATGCGTGATAAAAAAGTGCTTGCTGGTAAACTGCGTTTAGTGTTGTTGAAAAAATTAGGTCAGGCTTATGTAGCAAGTGATACCGATAAAACGCTTGTACTTGATGCTATTCGTCGCTGTTCGCAGGTTGACTAAATTTTATGTCACCTCCTTCAATTCGTTCCGCTGCTAAAAAAGCGAGCTCAAAATCCTACATAAAAAAATCCCCAATAAAATACCGCCCTTTTTTAAAATGGGCGGGTGGGAAATTTCGTCTTACTGATGATATTAATAAATGTTTATCGAAGAAAAAATCCTGCTTAGTTGAACCTTTTGTGGGAGCGGGGGCGGTATTCCTCAATACCCATTTTGAACGCTATATTTTGGCAGATATTAATCCTGATTTGATCAATTTATTCAACTTTGTAAAACAGGATGTTGAGCACTATATTGCGAGTTGTAAGGCGGTGTTTTTTCACCCAGAAGCCAACACCTCAACCTATTATTATGCAAGACGTGAGCAATTTAATTGCTCAAAAGACAGCTTTGAACGTTCGGTACTGTTCTTATACTTAAACCGCTTTTGTTTTAACGGGCTTTGCCGTTATAACTCAAAAGATGAGTTTAATGTGCCTTTTGGTTCCTATAAAACCCATTATTTCCCAGAGAATGAGCTACGTTATTTTGCGAAAAAAGCGCAGAATGCGATATTTATTTGTGCTGATTTTGAAACTACCTTTGCTTTAGCGGATGAAAATTCGGTGATCTATTGTGATCCACCTTATGCCCCGATTGTGCAAGAAAGTAATTTTACTGGCTATGCAGGCAATGAGTTCTCATTAACGCATCAAAAAGCGCTTGCAGATTTAGCACGTAAAACCGCACAAGAGCGCCATATTCCCGTGGTGATTTCAAACCACGATACAGGGTTTACGCGCGAGATTTATTCTGGTGCAAAATTAAAACGCATTAAAGTGCAACGTTCGATTAGTCAGCAATCTGAAAAACGCGTTAAAGTCGCGGAATTAATCGCCTCATTTACGGTAAGAACAGAAAAAACAATGCCAACAATCCCAATGGATTAATGGACTGATAACAGAGAAAAATGCGGTAGTTTTTTTACGAAGTTTTGATGATTAGCGACGGGCAAGTTCAGGATTAATGCTGAATTTGAGCTTGGTAATGCTTGGATAATCACGATGAACGAGGTCTAATAATTCTTGCTGACGAAAGAGTAAGGCTTGTCTAACCATCGCATTAGCCACTTCAAAAATCAGTTCATTTTCGTTGAGATCAGCCACTTGGTATAAACCTTGATATTGTGCCGGAAAAAGGCCTTGTAAACGGATATTGAGTTCATTTAAAAACAAGCCTTTTTTCATAATTTTGGCGAGGCTTGAATTTTCAATTAATTCACATACATTTACGGTTTTTTCATATCGCATAGCCTTGTTTTCTCACTTTTTACCTCAATATCTATGACATTGTAGCGAATTTCCGCTACAATACGAGAGATTTTTTGATTAAGGTTATATGATGATTTTAAGGAAAGGTAAGCATAGTTTTTGGTCGCAGTTGCTCTTAAGCGTGATTGCGATTTTTGCGTTACCTGATGCACAAGGGTTATCTCATCAAGCTAACCTCCCAAATGAAAATTATCAAAACGCGCAATCTGTTCAACAACAGTTCTTCCGTGCCGTTTCTTTAGTTAAACAAGTTCAAAAACAGCAATTTATTCACATTGATGCTGTTCCTGAAATCTCCCCAATTCTAGTGAAAATTGAACCGCACTTTTATGTAGAACATTTTCACATTATTCCACCTATTCGAGCAGGTCCTACGGCGATCTAACCTGACTTTGACATTTTTAAATTGTGGCTGATTACATAACATCAGCCTGTTGTTAGATCATTTTTATTAGAAGAAAAGATTATGTTTAGAAGCATTATTACCAAAGTTTTTGGTAGCCGTAATGACCGTATTTTACGCCGTTTAAATAAAACTGTATTAAAAATCAATAAATTAGAGCCTGAGTTTGAAGCGTTAAGCGATGATGAATTAAAAGCGAAAACTGCAGAATTTAAAGCACGTTTAGAACAAGGTGAAACCTTAGAACATATTTTACCCGAAGCATTTGCAACAGTGCGTGAAGCAAGTAAACGCGTATTAGGTAT
Source organism: Bisgaard Taxon 46 (assembly GCA_049941595.1). Taxonomy (GTDB): domain Bacteria; phylum Pseudomonadota; class Gammaproteobacteria; order Enterobacterales; family Pasteurellaceae; genus Pasteurella. The sequence goes on along the minus strand of JBNFNA010000002.1, from coordinate 194,227 downwards.
GCGTCATTTCGACGTGCAGTTAGTGGGCGGTATGGTATTGACTAACCGTTGTATCGCAGAAATGCGTACGGGGGAAGGTAAAACGTTAACAGCGACGTTGCCTTGTTACTTAAATGCGTTGACAGGTAAAGGCGTTCACGTGGTAACAGTGAATGATTACCTTGCACGCCGAGATGCGGAAACTAACCGTCCATTATTTGAATTTTTAGGGATGAGTGTAGGCATTAACGTGCCAGGTTTATCGGCAGTACAAAAACGTGAAGCCTATGCAGCAGATATCACTTATGCCACTAACAGCGAATTAGGTTTCGATTATTTACGTGATAACTTAGCGCACTCTGCACAAGAGCGTTTCCAACGTTATTTACATTATGCGTTAGTGGATGAAGTGGACTCAATTTTAATTGACGAAGCACGTACCCCATTGATTATTTCTGGTCAAGCAGATGACAGTTCAGAGCTTTATCAAACCGTTGATAAGTTAATTCCTAACTTGGTTAGACAAGACAAAGAAGATAGCGATGAATATCAAGGCGATGGCGATTTCACATTAGATTTAAAAACCAAACAAGCGCACTTGACTGAACGTGGCCAAGAGAAAGTTGAAAACTGGTTAGTGCAACAAGGTTTAATGCGTGAAGACGAGTCTTTATACTCGCCATCAAAAATTTCATTATTACACCACGTTTATGCCGCACTACGTGCACATACTTTATTTGAACGTGATGTCGATTACATCGTGAAAGACGGTGAAATCGTGATCGTTGACGAACACACAGGCCGTACAATGGCGGGTCGTCGTTGGTCTGATGGTTTACACCAAGCGATCGAAGCAAAAGAAGGCGTTCGTATCCAAAGTGAAAATCAAACAGTGGCATCTATCACTTACCAAAATTACTTCCGTCTATATGAAAAATTAGCGGGTATGACAGGTACTGCGGATACTGAAGCGTTTGAATTCCAACAAATTTATGGTTTAGAAACTATCGTTATTCCAACTAACCGCCCAATGATTCGTGATGACCGTACGGACGTAATGTTTGAAAACGAAGATTACAAATTCAAAGCGATTATTAAAGATATTCGTGGTTGTGTTGCACGTAAACAGCCAGTGTTAGTGGGTACAGTGTCTATCGAAAAATCTGAGCTTTTATCAAAAGAGTTAGACAGAGCAGGGATTAAACACAACGTATTGAACGCAAAATTCCACGCACAAGAAGCAGAAATCGTTGCGAATGCGGGCTATCCGGGGGCAGTTACCATTGCAACGAATATGGCGGGTCGTGGTACGGATATCGTATTGGGTGGTAACTGGAAAGCAGAAGTTGCGAAATTAGAAAATCCAACACCAGAACAAATTGCAGAAATAGAAGCAGCTTGGAAAGAGCGTCACGACATTGTAAAAAATGCAGGTGGTTTACATATTATCGGGACAGAGCGTCACGAATCTCGCCGTATTGATAACCAACTGCGTGGTCGTTCTGGTCGTCAAGGTGACCCAGGTTCTTCACGTTTCTACTTATCACTTGATGATGCGTTAATGCGTATTTACTTAAACGAAGGTAAATTGAATTTAATGCGTAAAGCGTTTAGCGCACCTGGCGAAGTGATGGAATCGAAAATGTTAGCGAAAGTGATTGCTTCTGCACAAGCGAAAGTAGAAGCGCACAACTTCGATGGTCGTAAAAACCTACTTGAGTTCGATGACGTAGCCAATGACCAACGTCACGCAATTTATGCACAACGTAATACATTGTTAGATAACGATGACATTTCAGATACGATTGATGTGATTCGTACCGATGTGTTCAACCAAGTGATTGATCAATATATTCCACCGCAATCTTTAGAAGAAATGTGGGATATTCCAGCCTTAGAACAACGTTTGAAACAAGACTTTGCCTTGGATTTACCACTGGCGAAATGGTTGGAAGAAGATAACCACTTTGATGAAGATGCATTACGTCAACGTGTAATTGATTCTGCGGTTGCGGAATACAAACAAAAAGAAGAAATCGTCGGTGCGCCAACAATGCGTAGCTTCGAAAAAGGCGTGATGTTGCAAACGCTTGATGAGCTTTGGAAAGAGCATTTATCTGCAATGGATCACTTACGTCGTGGTATCCACCTACGTGGTTATGCACAAAAAGATCCAAAACAGGAATACAAAAAAGAATGTTTCCAAATGTTTACGGATATGTTAGATGCCTTGAAATTGAGTGTGGTAACAACCTTAAGCCGTGTTCAAGTACGTACTCAAGAAGAAGTTGAGCAAGCTGAGCGTCAACGCCAAGAAATGGCACAACGCGAAAATGCAGCAATGCAATTTAATGGTGCAGAGAATACGGGCGGAGAGGTTGAACCTGATCATAAAATTGGTCGCAATGAGCCTTGCCCTTGTGGTTCAGGTAAAAAATACAAACATTGCCACGGCAGTAAAGCAAAATATTAATTATTTGCAACAGGTATAATTTAACGTAATCACAAAGTGCGGTCGGTTTTGAAAACTTTTTAAAATCTAACCGCACTTTTTTTCAAGGATAAACTATGACAAAACCTGTAATACAAGTTGCAGCGGGTATTATCCGCAATGAGTTTGGGCAGATTTATTTAACCCAACGCTTAGAAGGGCAAGATTTCGCCCAGTCTTTAGAGTTTCCTGGTGGAAAAGTGGATAAAGGTGAAACACCTGAACAAGCGTTAAAACGTGAGTTAGAAGAAGAAATTGGTATTCATATTTTGCACGCTGAGCTTTATGAGCGTTTTCAATTTGAATACCCAACCAAATTAATTTCGTTCTATTTTTATTTAGTCGATGAATGGTTTGGTGAGCCTTTTGGACGAGAAGGTCAGGAAGGTTTTTGGGTCGCTCAAAATGAATTAGATGCGGGCCAGTTCCCACCGGCTAATGCAAAACTTATTCAGCGCTTGTTAGCCGAAGCAAACAGTTAATTATCCCATATAAATAAACCCTGCTTATTTTGCAGGGTTTATTTTTTAGCTGGAATTTTTAGGTATGAATGGTATTTTCTTCATCTGCGTGATGATGTTCTTCTAGCTTTTCCGCAGCGTGTAAACAAGATTGCTCTTGAATGTATTGTGGCAATGTTGAGAATTGCTCTTTTACTGCGGCATATTCCTGTTTTAGCTGTACAGCTTCAGTGGCTGGAATAGCATTCAATAAGTTTTCATATTCCGAAAAATAAGCAACGCAACTTGGGGCAAGCTGTGCAGATGAAATCTGTGTTGCCATAGTCAAGATTGTCATTAATAGTAGTTTTCTTTTCATTTTAATTCCTTTTAAAGAGCCTACAATTTCACCCGTTTTCCAAAGGGTGGTTAATTTTAGAGCTTAGCTAAACTAAGATCAAATAATCTCAAATTTTATGTGTGATTTATTGATAAAACTCAAATTATTTGCAGAGATGGATAGATAAGCTCATTAACTTATCCCAAAGATCATCGCTAAAATCTTGTTTTGCTGCACGTTCAATATCCGCTAATTGCTGGAAAATCAGATACAATTTTTGATAAGTTAAGCGTTGAAATGCTTGTGTGAAAAGCGGACGGCGGTTTTGCCAAACCTTTAAGCGATCAAAATGCTCACGCAGTTGGTGAATAGGTAATGGATCAGTTAATGCGTATTTCTGCGTAGGTTTTGCCAGTTCAAGTAATGTCATTAGATCGCGTTGTAGGGTACGCAATAAAATGATCGGTTGAAGATCTTCTGCTTTAAGCCCCATTAAAATGCGATTAGCACGATTGATTTTCCCTTCAAGTAACGCATCAACCCATTGGAATGGTGTGAATACAGAGGATTGTTCCACGCTGTTTTGCACACGTTGATAAGTGAGTTTGTTATCTGGATAGAGTAGTGCTAGTAGCTGTAAACTTTGTTTTAACGCTAAGAGATTGTTTTCGTAGCTATAACAAAGTAATTGCACCGCTTGCTCGTCAATGCTTAATCCCATTGATTTCGCACGTTGCTGAACCCAGCGAGGCAGTTGTTCAATCGTCGGTGTTTGACAATTCACTAAAATTGCTTGTGGTTCATAAGCGTTGGCTTCTGTGAACCATTTTTGTTTTTCAGTGGCTTTTGCCAGTTTTGGCAGCTGTAAGACGAGCAACACATCTTCATTTAATAAGCTAATAAGCTCTTGCAGATGTTGCTGCAAAAGTACGGTCAGATTTTCAGGTAAATTGAGAAACAGGATTTGTTTATTAAAAAACAATCCCATTGATTGGCAGCGTTCAAAAAGATCATTCCAATCTGTATTGGCGTCAATTTGAATCACATTTTTTTCATCAAAACCTTGGCTTAAGGCGAATTGGCTGATGAGATCTTGGCTTTCACTTAACAATAACGGATCTTGCCCCACTAAATAATAGACTTTTGCCAGTCGATTTGTGAGAGAAGATCCGAGTTGTTCAGTAAAAATACGGTTCATTCTTTATTTTTGAACTTGGTGTTGTAATGCAACCATTTTGGTAATGAGCTGGCGTGCTGCTTGTTCACGCATATCATTCCAAATCACGTCTTTTTCAGCTGATTTTGCTAAGGCTGCACGTGAGTTATCAAAGAAAGTGCGGTTTACTTTTGCTGAAATTGGGAAGGTCGCGTTATTTGGTAGCTTCACGCTCGCTTCAACTTCTAACAGCAACACTTTTTCTGCTTCACGCCCGTGTTTAAAAATAGATGCCACTTTGTCGTTAGTGCTAATTTTATGTAAATGTAGCACCGGCACATTCGGTTGGTTTTCTACTAAATTCACGTTATTAAGCTGTAATTGCTTTCTTAACACAATCGCCATTTCACTGTAAGGATCGCTACTTTCCAGCGTAAGCGTTTGTAGTGTTGGTGGAATAAGCCCACCATTTTGGAATTGCAAGCCACAAGCCGCCAAGCTAAAAAGCATTATTGTGAATAACAGACGTTTAAGTTGTTTTAACATAGTTCAATCCTCAATTTCCCTCTTAAGAAAGAGGGAAATATTAAGATAAATAAGAAGTTATTTTGCAACGAAGCTAAATAATTTACCTGGCACATAGATGGTTTTCACAATGTTCAAACCTTCTAAGTGTTTACTAACGTTGCTATCAGCTAATGCCACTTGTTTGATATCTTCTTCAGACATATCCGCAGGCACAGTCACTTTAGCACGTACTTTACCGTTTACTTGCACAACAACTAATTTTTCATCATCAATCATTGCCACTGCATCTGCTTCCACCCAAGGTGCGAAGTCGATCGCTTCTGCGTTGCCTAATTCTTTCCATAATTGGAAACAAATGTGTGGTGTGATTGGGTAAAGCATACGTACAACAGCACTTAACGCTTCTGCCATAATCGCACGATCTTGTACTTCTGTTAATGGTGCACGCGTTAATTTGTTCATTAACTCCATAATTGCTGCGATTGCCGTGTTGAATGTTTGACGACGACCAATATCATCACTCACTTTAGCGATAGTTTTGTGTACATCACGGCGTAATGCTTTTTGGCTCGCTGAAAGTGCGGTCGGCTCCACTGCAGTTTCTGCTGGATTTTTGTTGTATTCAAACACTAAATTCCATAAGCGACCTAAGAAGCGTTTTGCACCTTCTACACCAGACTCTTGCCATTCAAGGGTCATTTCTGCTGGCGAAGCAAACATCATAAATAAACGTACGGTATCTGCACCGTATTTTTCCACCATTTCTTGTGGGTCAATACCGTTATTTTTTGATTTTGACATTTTGGTCATACCTGAGTGAACAAGCTCACGACCTTCTTTATCAAAAGCTTTTAAGATACGACCTTTTTCATCACGCTCAAGGGTGACTTCCGTCGGCGACACCCAAATACGCTCGTTAGTTGGCGAGGTGTAATAGAATGCATCTGCTAACACCATACCTTGACACAATAATTTATCTGCTGGCTCATCGCTTGCGACAAAACCTGCATCACGCAGTAACTTGTGGAAGAAACGGAAATACAATAAGTGCATTGTCGCGTGTTCAATACCACCGATATATTGATCCACTGGTAACCAATAATTCGCTTCTTCTTTGTCTAACATTGCTTCTGCAAATGTTGGTGACGTGTAGCGTGCGTAGTACCAAGATGATTCCATAAAGGTATCAAAAGTATCCGTTTCTTTTAATGCAGGCTGACCGTTGTAAGTCGTTTTTGCCCATTCAGGATCGGCTTTGATCGGGCTTTTCACACCGTCCATTACCACATCTTCAGGCAATACGATTGGTAAATCTTGTAATGGTGCTGGCACGACATCGCCGTTCTCTAAGGTAAGCATTGGAATTGGCGCACCCCAGTAACGTTGACGAGACACACCCCAGTCACGTAAGCGGTAGTTAGTTTGTTTTTTACCAACGCCCATTTGTGTGAGTTTGTCTGCGATTGCATTAAACGCACCATCAAAATCTAAGCCATCAAATTCAGCTGAATTTACTAATTTACCGTATTCAGTAAATGCTGCTTTGCTGAAATCCCATTCTGAACCGTCTAATGGTTGGATAACTTGATTGATTGGTAAATCATATTTTTTCGCAAATTCATAGTCACGTTCATCGTGAGCAGGAACAGCCATTACCGCACCAGTACCATAATGCATTAGCACAAAGTTAGCGACCCAAACTGGGACTTTTTTACCTGTTAATGGGTGAATAGCATAAACGCCTGTTGCCATTCCTTTCTTTTCCATCGTAGCAAGTTCAGCTTCTGCCACTTTGGTGTTTTTACATTCTTGAATGAATTGCGCTAATTCTGGGTTATTTTCAGCCGCTTTTTCGGCTAAAGGATGTGTTGCTGCCACAGCCACATAAGACACACCAAAGAAAGTGTCTGGGCGAGTGGTATAAACCGTTAAGCTATCTTCTGAATTGTCTAATTTAAACGTGATTTCAACCCCTTCAGAACGACCGATCCAGTTACGTTGCATTGTTTTTACTTGATCTGGCCATAATGGAAGGTTGTCTAAGTCACCTAATAATTGCTCTGCATAATCGGTGATTTTAATAAACCATTGTGGAATTTCTTTTTGTTCCACAGGGGTATCACAACGCCAGCAGCAACCTTCGTGTACCTGTTCGTTCGCCAATACAGTTTCATCGTTTGGACACCAGTTTACCGTAGAGGTTTTTTTGTACACTAAGCCTTTTTTGTATAACTCAGTGAAGAACCATTGTTCCCATTTGTAGTATTCCGGTTTACAAGTAGTGACTTCACGATCCCAGTCAAAACCAAAGCCCAAGATTTTGAGTTGGTTTTTCATATAATCGATATTTTCGTAAGTCCATTTTGCCGGTGCAGTTTTGTTTTTGATTGCAGCCCCTTCAGCTGGCAAACCGAATGCATCCCAACCCATTGGTTGTAAAACGTTTTTTCCGTTCATACGTTGATAGCGTGAAATTACATCTCCAATGGTGTAGTTACGCACGTGACCCATATGCAGACGACCTGATGGGTAAGGGAACATAGAAAGACAGTAATATTTCGGTTTATTGGTATCTTTAATCGCTTTAAATGTTTTATTTTGAGCCCAGTATTGTTGAACTTCCGGTTCAATCAAATCGGGACGGTACTGTTCTTGCATAATTTTACCTTTGATTTTAACCGCACTTTTGCGGACGAATTTACTTAAGAAAATGTGATATAGGATAGCGTAAAACGGGGAAAATTGACACAAAGTGCGGTGGATTTTTTTGATTTTTCTCTAAGATAATGAACGTTTATTTGAATTTTTCAACTTTAACGATGGCAACGCTCATATAATGACTGTAGCTCACGAATGGTTTCGCTAATAAACTCAATAATATTGACGTTATCTAGCTCGGCTTGCTCAATATTTTGTCAATACACCAAAAATCCTCCGAGTGGCGTAAATTTAACTCTTGGGCTTGAAATTCCGTGGCTTTTTGAAAATCAGCATATTCGCTTTCATCGCCTCGCCACAGATCAAAATCCTGATATTTTTCAAGGTCAAACTTTTCTAGCTATTGATTATATTGCTCAACTTGGATTAGCCAGCGATCTGCACGCTAGCAGTGTCAATCTAAGCTCACTGGCAGGCGACGACGATTTAAAATCACGGAAAAAATCGCAGCGGAATTTTGTTGATATTCATATTTAAAGTAAGCAAAAAATGTGCTCTAACTTGCCAGCCATTTCTCCAACTTTCGATATGTGGTTTGGTAAAAGGGAATTTTAAATACGTCTCAAGAGGTTGAGTTTATCAAAACTGTATTTGGCATAGAATTTTACGTATTTTGACCGCACTTTTGTGCTCTATTGTGCCTGTATAATTTCAGGCGTGTATTTCAATTTTTCAATGGCTTGCACGAAACGTTGATTATCCACATCTTTTTTTGCCACGATATTGACAATACGATCTTTAAAGCTCGCTTTAGTGGAAATCACGCCATCAATATCACGCAATTCTTTATTCACTAAATAAACACAAAGCTGGCAAGTCATTTCTTTAATATGAATAGCAACGAGTTTTTCATCGTCATTTACGCTCGGTGTTGTGGCGTAGCTCATATTAAACAAAGCGAAAAAGAGGAAAAATGCACAGAGAATTTTTTTCATAACACTCCCATTATTCAAGAAAATAAGGTAACAGAGTTGGATAGAGTAAGAAAAATAACATCACAACGAACACTATGGCATATAAAACAGTCAGGCTTTTACGTGACAGGTATTTTGTGCAGATGATTTTTTTGGAAAACGTGAGCAACCAGAATCCATAGCCAAAGGCAACCAATGAAATCACCAGCATTGGAATACGTAAGTAATCATATTCGTGTAAGCTGACTAACCAAGTGGAAGATACGCCAAAGGCCAAATAGACCAATGGTGCAATGCAACATAGCGTTGAAGTGACCGCGGCAAAAACCGCCGTCACACAAGTGGCAATAAAGTTTTTGTTATAGTTCTTTTGAAGTGAATTCATAGCTGAACTCTTTTGGATCAAAGAAGTTTAACGGATCGCCTCCAATCTCAGCATACGGATAACCGAAGTTATTCAATGGTGCAACTTCCGGCAGTGGATACAGTTCGAAATCACGTGCGTGGTTGTAGCCCACCCAATTCATTTCCCAGTTACCAAATAAATAGTTTGATACGGCTTGAGTATCAGGATCATTCACCGCTTTTTTCTCAGCTAAACGCATTTTGGTTACGTCCGCAGAATCCACAGGCACCCAACCAAAGCCCGCTAAATAAAATTCTGCACGGCAATGTTGCCCACCACTCACATTTGCGAATTTATTTTCATCAGCACTACCAAATGCCCCTTTAGAGTATTTACCCATTTTCACGGCTTGACCTAAGCGTAAGCCGAAAATTTCACGTGCGGGGATATCTGATGCTCGAGCTAAGGCGACAAACACCGAGTTAATGTCCGTACATTTGCCCTTTAACACGCCTGTGGTTAAGATTTTTTCCACATCTCCATCACCGCAGCCAAGCACTGAATTATCACGCTCCATATTGTTGACGATCCATCGGTGGATTAATTCGGCTTTTTTCAGCGGATTAGCTTCTTTACCCACAATTTTATCTGCATATTCTTTCACAATACCGCCAGTTTTGATGTGTGTTGTTGGTTTTAAATATTCCAAAACATCAACAGAATATTGGATTTTGTTTGGCAATTGATAGTCTGTTAATACACCTTGCAGCATCGGTTCACGATCCTTGGTTTGGATCACCAATTGGATTTTTAAATCACGTTTGTCCGCATTTTCGTCCCAATTCGCAAATAAGGTTTTGGCGCCGTATTGGTTATTTTCAGTGATATAAGCGGATTTGTAATTGCCTTCAAACTTCACTGATTTCACTTCTTGATATTCATTATTGAACGGCAAGGGTACCCATAAATTGGTTTCACCTTTCGAGCCTTTTGGCACAGCTAAATTGAAAGTTTTGGTTAGCTCGTAAGTATGTGTTTCAGTGAGTGTATTTGGAATTGAAGTAGCAAATGCGACAGTAGAACAGCCTGCAAGCAGGGCGGTGAGTAATTTTTTCATTAGATTGTCCTGTGTAGATAAATAAACATAACATGTTATATGCATCCCTATTCATTACTTTTGAGTGTGCAATGAATAGGTCACAGACTACCTGAAAATGAACAGAAAAGAAACAGGCTAATTAAAAATCACTGTAATTTTTTACCGCACTTTGCGTGAAGTATTGCTTATCTTCCCAGCGCAGCATTGTCATACGATTATTCCACACACAGCCCGTATCTAACGCATAGATATTGGCAGGCGTTGGTGTATCAACAAGACTTGCCCAGTGACCAAACACGATCGGTGTGTTTTGATAGAGTGGATTATCTAAATTAAACCAAGGGGTGAGTTCTTCTGGCGCAGATTCCGGTGGTTGTTTACAATCGAAATCTAAACGATGATCCCAATAACAAAAACGCATACGAGTGAATACGTTAATGCTGTAACGTAGGCGATCTAAACCTTGCAGATTTTCGTGCCAACGATCAGGGTGATTTTGGTACATATTTTCGATTAGGTGATGATAATCGCCGTTGCATAACACGTTCTCCACTTCGTTGGCACATTGTTTTGCGGTCGCAAGATTCCAATCAGGTGAGATACCTGCGTGCACCATCACAAAATTATGTTGTTCATTATGAACAAGCAAAGGCTGATGACGTAACCAATCAATTAATTCGTCAAAATCAGGGGCATTGAAAATGGCATCGACACGATCGCGTGGTTTCACTCGTTTAATGCCAAGTGCGGTGGAAATTAAGTGTAAATCGTGGTTACCCAATACAGTTTTGGCTGATTGGCCAAGAGATTTGACAAAGCGTAAGCACTCGAGAGACTTATCCCCACGAGCCACTAAATCACCGACTAAATAAAGCCGATCCTTTGTTGGATCAAACTGCACTGTTTCGAGTAAAAGCTGTAATTCGTCGTAGCATCCTTGTAAATCACCAACCAAATATGTCGCCATTTTGCACCACACTTATTCCATTAATCGTCTAAATTTTCAATCACTTCGTCTTTGTTTACATCTGCTGGTGGATTGTCCGCTAACCAGTTTGCTAAGCGAGCATAATCTGCAATCGATAAGTTTTCTGCACGTGCTGTTAAATCAATGCCTAATTCAGTCAGTTGTTCTGCAGTGAATAAAGTCGATAACGCATTACGTAATGTTTTACGGCGTTGATTGAACGCTTGGCTGCATACGCGATTTAACCAATATAAATCTTTTACTGGGTGTGGTAATTCTTTATGTGGCACTAAACGCACCACGGCAGAATCCACTTTCGGTGCAGGTTTAAATGCTGTTGGTGGCACTTCAAGCACCGGCATTACCTGACAGAAATATTGCGCCATAATCGTTAAACGGCCATAAGCTTTGCTGTTTGGACCCGCACATAAACGTTTTACCACTTCTTTTTGTAACATAAAGTGCATATCTTGAATGCAATCGTGATACTTAAATAAGTGGAACATTAATGGTGTAGAAATATTGTAAGGTAAGTTACCAAACACACGCATTTTTTGATTTTTTTCAGCAAGTTTAGCGTCTTGATACAACTGACCAAAATCAAACTGCATTGCGTCAGTTTCAATTACCGTGATTTTGTGATGTAAAAAAGGGTGGTGGCGTAAACGCTCTGCTAAGTCACGGTCTAATTCGACCACGGTTAAGTGATCGACTAAATCACCTACAGGCTCAGTTAATGCCCCTAAACCTGGGCCGATCTCAACTAAAAATTGTTTTTTTTGTGGATAAATGGCGGAAACGATGCCTTGAATCACATTGTCATCGTGTAAAAAGTTTTGCCCAAAACGCTTACGGGCGGTATGTCCTAAATGTTTTTTTGAATTCATATATTCTCAATTATGGGGTCAATAATAGCGTCAAAAAGTGCGGTCTATTATAAAGCAAAATCCCAGCTTGTGTGCTGGGATTTCGGGATTAATTTAAGCAGGCTTAGTTAAAGTATTGAATATCCGCGTTTTTACGTAATGCTTTCACCCAATCTTTTTCTGCATCTTTAACTTGTGAGTTAATTAATTGCTCATAAGCTTGTTGACGGTAAGCATCTAATGTTCTGTCGCCATCACGTGTATTAGTCACTTCTAAAATATGCCAGCCGAATTCTGTTTTGAATGGTGCTGAAATTACTCCAGGTTTGCTAGTAACAACCGTTTTTTGGAATGGGCCAACATAAGTTTCTGGGAAGGCAAAACCTAAGCTACCACCGTTTGCACCTGAAAGGTAATCTTTCGAGTGTTTTAATGCGGCATCAGCGAACGTCATTTTACCTGCCATAATATCAGCACGGATTTGAGTTAATTGTGCTTTTGCTTGCGCATCATTTAATAATGGGTTTAATTTCAATAGAATATGACGAACTTCATATTGCTTGCCTGATACTTTTTTCTCAGTGCCTTTTTCTTTTGCCTGTTGCAACAATTGTTTACCAAGGGCTTCTACTTGCTCTCTGGTCACATCAATGCTTTGACCAATCGCTTGGTTACGCACTTCTGTCATTAATAATTGATTTGCAATTTGTTGGCGATAAGTGTTGTAGCTAATGCCTTGATAATCTAACGCATCTAAGAATTGACCGTAAGTCAGGCCGTTTTGCGCAGCAATGCCTTCAATAATTTGATCAACTTGAGCGTAGTTTACTTTCACGCCTGAGTTTTGGATTGCTTGTTGCACTAAAATATCATCAATTGCTTTATCCAAAGCGGCTTGGCGATTACCTTTCTTGCCTGCATTGGCTTTCACTTGGCTTTCTAACACAGGCACACCATTCACTGTTGCGACTACACGCTCGGCTGCTTGTGCTGTTGTCGAAATTGCAAATAAGCCAACGAGTGCAAAGAAAATAGATTTAATATTCAAGGTTTTCATCATCTATTCCATTAATTAATTAAAAAATTATGTTCGTTAGAGTATCAATTTTATAAAAGGTTCACAAATTTTATTTTGCGGGAGAAATTAATGCGACTTCATAACGATTATCAAATTTCATTGTACGAACTTGGACTTCTTCATCACGGCTAGTTGGCACATTTTTACCTACATAATCTGCGCGAATTGGTAATTCACGGTGACCTCGATCCACAAAAATCACTAACTCAATTTTTGCTGCACGACCAAAATCCACTAATGCATCTAATGCCGCACGAATAGTTCTCCCCGTATAAAGCACATCATCAACCAAAATCACTTTTTTGTTATGAATACTAATAAAATTAGAAGCGCCGCTATAAGTTGGTGATTGTGAATCAGGCTCTGCATATTCTAAATCATCACGGTAGAAGGTGATATCTAAGTCAATTGAAGGAAGCTCAACATTGGCTAAATCAGAAATTTTTTTCTTAATTAATTCTGCAATTTCTGCACCACGACGTTTAATTCCAACAATGACTAAATTATCTAAGCTTTGGTGTTTTTCAATAATTTCGTGTGAAATTCGGGAAATGGTACGTAGAAATTGGTTTTCATCAATAATGATTTTTTCCATAATAATCGACCTAAATAAGTAAGAAAATTTGGGCTCTAAAATAGCATAAAAGTGGGGAATATCATATAGGGTAAATATTTTTCAATTCTTTTAAGTTCGATTTATATAAAGAGGTTTTTCATTATATTACTTATTACTGTTACTTTTACTCGCAAGCTCGCACTTCGTGCCGTTGGTAAAACCAACGTTCAAAATCAGTTAGATTTTGTCTTTGCTTTGCCAAAGAAAAGTAACCAAAAGAAAGGCAACCCGAATAAGCCGCTTATCCTCATTACATTATGATTTTCTTTACAGAAAGTTAGCAGTCTCCGCACTTTGTGCTACGCTGCTTAACTTTCTTAAAAATCATAATTACATTCGTGCGTCTTACACGGGGTATTATTTATTTTGAATGGCGTTCTTTGAGTTTGCCGATCACGTCTGCCCAGCTTAAATCTGCGTCTTGTAGTAAAACGGTCAAGTGATACGCCAAGTCTGCCGCTTCGCAAATGGTTTCATTGCGATCTTTAACGGTGGCGGCAAGGGCGGTTTCCACCCCTTCTTCCCCCACTTTTTGGGCGATGCGTTTAGTGCCTTTGGCGTAGAGTTGGGCGGTGTAGGAACTTTGCGGATCCGCCCCTTTGCGGTTTGCAAGCAAACGTTCTAATTTGCTGAAGAAAATCCAGTCGGGTTCCGTGTGGTATTCAAATTGATGAAAGCAGCTTTCCGCCCCAGTATGACAGGTTTCACCGATAGGATTAGCGAGAATAAGCAGAGTATCGTTATCACAATCCAAACTCATATCCACCACATTTAAAAAATGCCCTGAGGTTTCGCCTTTTGTCCACAAACGATTTTTGGTGCGAGAAAAAAAGGTCACACGTTTTTCCGCTACGGTTTTTTCAAGGGCATCTTGGTTCATATAACCAAGCATTAACACTTCGCAAGTACTTGCATTTTGGATAATCACGGGAAGTAAATTATCCACTTTTTGCCAGTTGATTTGAGATTTCTTTAACATATTTATTCCTTATATTCAGCTTTGATTTCTTCAGCTTGAGATTCTAATTCTGGAAATAATGTTTTGTGATTAATTCCAAATGTTTTAAGTTCTTTTAAAATTCTATTTTTATTTTTTTTAGGTATTATTATTTTTTCATTGTTATATGTTTTTTTTCCAAGAGCTATTTAATTTTGCTTGTACTTCTTTTTTGTCTTTTATTCCAAATAGTAAGAAGCAACCTTGTTGTCTTATAATTCTATTGTTGTCTAGTTTTCCTTTTACACATATTACTCGCTCTAAGTCATTGGTCTTTATTATCGGTCGGAAACTAGGTTTTTCTTTTCTTATTTCGTGTAAAAGTTTTAATATATTGGTTTGACTGTTGAAATACTCATTTGATTTTATATATGCTTTGTTATCAATTTTTTGTTCTTCTAAACCACATATATCCAATTCATCTATTAGTTTAGGTATTAATTTAAATGCTTCTTTAAATAAGAAATTAATAATCACTGCATTAGGATTCTCATTGAGGTGATTTTTATGAAAATTAGCATTTTTGAATATATCTTCAATATCTTTATAGAGTGATTGGTTTTTTTGGGGTAAGTTATATTGTTCTATGATTAATCTAATTTTTTCTATTTTGAAATTTATATTTTCTATTTGCTTATATCTTTCAATGTCAAATGAGCTTTCCATTAAGCTAATGGAAGATAATATTGATACTGTATCACTATCAAAATATTTTATATCTGTATTTGGTATATCAAATATGATTAACTCTCCATCATTACTGCTATTATTAACAATAAAATAGAGAGCTACAAGAACATTTGTAGTCAAATCTAATAACCTTGTAGGGTAACTATAATGTTGTAGTTTTGATAAAATAGTAAATGCACTATCATTTTCTGAAAATGATTCTGGATTATTCATAATCACATCTTTAATAATATTATGTTCATTTTTTATAAATCCATTATTTCTGTATATACTAGGATTTAATTCATATTCTTGATTTGAATGCCCCCTGAAGAATCTTGTATAACCTTTTGGTGCATCTCCAATTTTTTCTAGTAGCTTAATAAGCTCAGCTATAGTTGTTATTTCCATATTTTTCTCTTTAAGTCCTTACTCTCACCTTATTGTTCAAATATGCTTTTAATTCTTGAATATCAATAATCCGTTTATGGAACACACTGGCGGCAAGAGCACCGTCTACGTTCGCTTCAATAAAGGCATCACGGAAATGCACCATTTCGCCTGCACCGCCCGAAGCGATTAGAGGAATGTGGCACACTTCACGCACGAGCTTTAATTGGGCGATGTCGTAGCCTTGTCGAACGCCATCTTGGTTCATCATATTCAGCACGATTTCGCCTGCACCACGACGCTGCACTTCTTTCACCCAGTCGAGCAACTGCCAGTGGGTTTGGCGAGTGCGGCTTTCATCGCCTGTATATTGATTGACCCAATATTTGCCCGTCTCACGTTCAAACCAGCTGTCGATCCCGACCACAATAGCTTGCACGCCAAAGCGATCCGCTAAGCGATTGATTAAATTCGGATCCGCAAGGGCAGGGGAATTTATGGAAATTTTATCGGCACCAAAAGCAAACAATTTTTCCGCATCTTCCACGCTTTTAATGCCCCCAGCCACACAAAACGGAATATCGATCACTTGTGCCACACGTTCCACCCAGCTTTTATCAATGGTTCTGCCGTCAGAGGACGCAGTAATATCGTAGAACACCAGTTCATCCGCTCCCTCTTGGGCATAACGTGACGCAAGCGGTACGATGTCGCCGATAATTTCGTGATTGCGAAATTGCACGCCCTTAACCACTTGCCCATCACGCACATCTAAGCAAGGAATTATCCGTTTTGCCAACATTCGATCGCCTCCGCTACATTAAATTTGCCTTCTAACAATGCTCGCCCCACAATCACACCAGCCACGCCTGTGCCTTTGAGGGCTTGAATATCCGCAAGGGATCCGATGCCGCCAGAGGATTGGAATTGAATAGTGGGGAATTGAGCACAAATGTCTTGATATAACGCCACATTGGAACCTTGCAAGGTGCCGTCTTTGGAAATATCGGTGCATAACACGTGTTGTAAGCCTACTTCACTGAAGTCCTCAATTAAGTCTTCCAGCGACACACCGCTATTTTCTTGCCAGCCACTGATGGCAATGTGTTTTTCACCCTGTGCATTGATATTGACATCTAATGCCAACACAAATTTTTCCGCACCGTATTTGTTAAACCAACCTTTCACCATTTCAGGCTGTTTGACCGCAGTGGAACCAATCACCACACGATTTGCCCCCACCGCCAATAAATCCGCCACATCTTGCTCGCAACGAATGCCACCGCCCACTTGAATTGGGCAATTCACCGCACGGATAATTTCCCCAATCAATTGGGTTTGGCGTTTATTCGGATCTTTCGCCCCTGTGAGATCCACCAAGTGTAATTGCTTCGCCCCCTGTGCCATATACTCTTGAAATTGGGCTATCGGGTTGTCGGAATAAAGGGTTTTCTGCCCGTAATCGCCTTGATAAAGACGCACCACTTGACCGTCAATCAGATCAAGGGCGGGGATAATTTGGGATGTTTGCATAGTGTTTCCTATTATTTATGTTAAAAGTGCGGTTAAAAATCACGGTTTTTGCACTTTCGCAATCCGTTGTAGCTGACTTCGCAAACTGCGTTTAAATGCCTCAGCTAAGACATCACAGCAGATTGCAACTTCTAATGCCTCTTGCGTGAGATCTTCTGTAGAACCCGCAAGCAATCTATTTAAATGATGAATCGTTAATTGTGGATAAGGACATTGAATCCGTTGCACTGAATCTTTAACGTGAATCTCCCCTTCTTTGATGACTCGCACATACCAGCCAGATAACCCAGAATGTCGCACAATATGATGGGTATCTTTATTGCCTGTATTTTTCGATAAACGATCGCACGGCTTACGAGGCTGAGAAACTTCCACGATAGTTGTGCCAATTTGGTAACGATCCCCTACACAAACATTGTTTTCATTCCAACCGGATACAACAAAATTTTCCCCATAAGTGGCAATGCCTTGATAATCAAATTCTTTGCCAATAAGTGCGGTTAATTGTTGGAAAGAGGTATCAGACATAAAAAATAGTGCCTTATCCACACCACCGTGATGTGCTTTTAAACTTACATCATTCCCTTCGGCACCCAATTTATGTATTTTTACCACGGGCACGGGCTTTTTGCGTATGGCGGTTTCCAGCACAGATCCATCGTTAAACTTTAGGGTTTCAATTCCACCTATTTTGATCACTAAAATTTCAGCCTGCACTAAATATTCTCCACAAAATTCCTCAACAATTTTTCCCCAGCCTTGCCAGAACGCTCGGGGTGGAATTGTACCCCGTAGAAGTTGTTGTGCTGAATGACTGCTGAAAATAGCACGCCGTAATCGCAAGTGGCGACGGCGTGCTGATTGGGCAATACACCGTAGCTATGCACAAAATAAAAATAGCTATCTTGCTCAATGCCGGCAAATAAAGGGTGATCGGCAGCATAATGCACCTTGTTCCAGCCCATATGTGGTAGAGGCAAATCGCAAACAGGCAGTTTTTCTGTTCTGCCCGACATCAATTTCAGCAGCTCCACATTGCCTTCTTCCGAATACTCAGTCATCAGTTGCATACCCAAACAGATGCCTAACACAGGCTGTTTCAGGTTACGAATGGTGTCGATTAACCCTAAGTCCGCCAGATTTTTCATCGCTGCACTCGCTGTACCCACACCGGGTAAAATCAACTTGTCGGCGGATTGGATTTTTTCGATATTATCGGTAATTTCTGCGTGATAACCTAAACGATCAAAGGCAAATTTGACCGAAGACAGGTTAGCACAGCGAGTGTTGATGATGGTGATGTTTTGCATAAAAATTTTATTTCCTATCGAATTCTGAAAAAAACTCTGAAGATGCTTGTGCAACGCCTTTCAAAATTTCTTGTTCCCATGGCTCAAAAGTATTCAAATTAACCTCAGGATGTTTAATAAAGTTATACTTTTCTGTATCCTTGTGGGTAATTATAAAATTGATATAAAACAGTAATGTTTCTGGCTTTGTTGTTGACCTACTTAAAAGTTTTTTTATTTTGTCATATTCCATTTTCTCGTCTCTATAATCAGGATTTCCTGACAGAGCTAGATCATCAAGAATCTTCTTTGCTAGTTCTTTTTTACTCCAACCAACCTCTTGAAGCATTGATTTAAGTGTATTTTGTAGTTCTTTCGTTTCGTTTGCTTGTTTTTTCATCTATTTGTCCCTATTTGTCCCCATAGAGCCATATATAATAGTAACCAATAAAGCGTTATAGCTTTATACACTCAACAAGGTAAAGAGTAATTAGAGGAGCATTTTATGGCTACAAATCGTACAGGAAATCCGAATCCAAATTGGCCGAGTAGATCAGGCAACCCATCGGGTGGTGGACGCGGAAATAACCCTCCTAAAAAATAACCATCATAATAGGCTCTAGAAATAGAGCCTATCTACTACATTCGTAAAGATTCTTTCGAAACTCCGAAGTAAATTCTTTATCTACATTCTTAGGTTTTACATCATTCATTGTTTTCTCTAAGGCACAGATACACGTATCAATATGTTTTCTCGAACTAGAAGATAAATAACCATTTTGATAGCCATTTGCACATTGAGAAATAATCGAATATTCAAATTTTACTGGGTATCTTACAGGCTCTATCAAATTTTCTACCTTATATGTAAGGTAACAAGCTAAAATTATAGGTGAAAGGGAGAGAGATTTTGATATTGCCTTCCCCCTGTGCTCATTTTCTTTAGTGCTGTTTTCACAACATTCACATTTTATGTGTTCAGAAAATTCAATTTCAGTTTCTGATTGACAATTAGGGCAAACGATTTTCATATTTTTTCCTTAAAATTCAAAATTGTCACCTAGTGTTTTACAACACCCCCTTACTACTCGGCATTGCATTCCCTTCCACCTTAATACACTGTCTCAATGTGCGTCCAAACACCTTAAACAGGCTTTCGATTTTGTGGTGGTCGTTGTCGCCTTTGGTTTTCAGGTGTAGCGTTGCCATTAGGGTGTAGGCGAGTGATTGGAAAAAATGCTCCGTCATTTCGGTGCTGAAATCGCCCACTTTTTCACGTTTAAATTTGGCTTTGAATTTGAAATACGGGCGTCCCGATAAGTCCATTGTGCATTCTGCTTTGCACTCATCCATCGGCAAGACAAAGCCGAAGCGTTGAATGCCACGTTTGTCGCCAAGGGCTTGTTTTAATGCGGTGCCGAGGGCGAGGGCGGTGTCTTCCACGGTGTGGTGTTCATCGATCCACAAATCGCCTTTGCAGTACACATTCATTCTAAAACCGCCGTGGGTAGCGATTTGATCGAGCATATGATCGAAAAAGCCCACCCCCGTTTTGATGTCGTTCATCCCTGTTTCGTCTAGCCACACTTGCACTTTAATGTCCGTTTCTTTGGTGGTGCGAACCACTTCCGCATAGCGTGGTTTACGGTCTAAAAGTGCGGTCTGTTTTGGCAATAATTTTTCTGCGATCAGCTCCCAATTGAGTTTTTCTCGGTCGTATTGCAAGGCTCGAATGCCGAGATTTTCCGCCAGTTGCACATCGGTGGCACGATCGCCAATCACAAAACTGGTGTCAGGATCGAACAATTTTTTATCAATGTATTTTTTCAATAATTTGATTTTCGGCTTACGGCAATCGCACTCGTCTTCGGGTTTGTGTGGGCAAATTAACACTTCGTCAAACTCAATGCCCTGTGACTTAAATAATGCCATCATCGCATTGTGCGGTTTGTCAAAATCTTCTTGCGGAAAGGACGCCGTACCCAAACCGTCCTGATTGCTGACCATCACAAAGCGGTAAAAGGGTTTGAGTTTCAACAATGCGGGGATCACATTCGGTTCAAATTGCAATTTTTCTAAGCTGTCGATTTGAAAATCCGTTTTTGGTTCGTCAATTAAAGTGCCGTCACGGTCGATAAAAAGGATAGATTGTTGTGTCATATTGTTCTCCTCGTTCCTCGTTCCTCTTCCCTATTTCGTAGAGAAGTAGGACTAGGTTGCGATCTGTTTTTTATTTTCGTTGTCTTTTGTTTGTCTTTAGGCGACTTTGCGTATCGCCTCAATCACCGCTTGGTTTTCTTCCGCAGTACCAATGGTAATGCGGATGCAGTTTTCTAGCATTAACGCTTTGTGTTGATTGCGTAGGATAATGCCTTGATCCCATAGAGCGTTGAAGATTTTTTGCCCGTCTTGGAATTTCACTAATAGATAGTTGCCATCGCTTGCAAAGATGTTTTCCACACAAGGCAGTTGACGAAGGGCGGTTTCAAGTGCGGTGCGATTTTGTAAAATTTCTGCCACACGTTGTTGCATTGCCTCAATCCCAGCTGGTTGCAAGGCTTGGGCGGCAATATCCGCCACCGGCACGGGCAAAGGGTAAGGGGCGATGACTTTTTGTAGCACGTTGATCAATTCTGGGTTGGCAAGGGTAAAACCACAACGTAAGCCAGCCAAGGCAAAGGCTTTTGACAGGGTGCGGATAATGGCAAGATGCGGATAATGTTTCAGCTCCGTTGCCATTGTCGCTTGTGGGCAGAATTCGATATAGGCTTCATCCACCACCACAATGGCTTTGTTTTTCGTCATTTCTAATAAGGCTAATAAATCTTCACGATTCACTAATGTACCCGTTGGATTATTCGGGCTACACACAAACACCACTTTCACGTCCGCCAAATTGCGTTCGATTTCGGCTAAATTCAGTTGGAAATCCGCAGTCAGCGGCACGGTTTTTAAGGTGATACCGCAGGTTTCCGCACTCACGGCATACATACCATAAGTTGGTGGGCAATACAGCACGCTGTCGTCGGCTTCACAAAAGGCACGAATAATCAGCTCGATACTTTCATCGCCCCCACGGCTGACGAGAACATTTTCAGGGGAAACACCAGCATAATTGGCATAGCCTTCAATCACGGCTTGTGGCTGGGGTTCAGGGTAGCGGTTAAAGGTGCGTTGGGTTAAATCAAAATCGGGCGAGGTTGGGTATTCATTGGCATTTAACCAAATATCGCCCTTGCCCCCTAATCGCCGAGCCGATTGATAGGGCGTTAAGGCTTGAATATTTTTGCGTGAAAGTGATGAAATTGACATTGTGTTTTCCTGTATTAAATGAGCTTTACGTATCAAGGCTGTGTTTCAAACGCCATGACATTATCGGGGATTGAATACCACGATTGTTTTTCTTTAGTCCAAACATGGATAGTGGGTTCAATAATATCTGTATTATCCAAGGTAGACGGTTTGAGCATGAGTTTATCAGGGTAGCTTGGACTGTAATGGTAAATCGGGTTTGCACAAATCGGGCAAAACATCGCAATAATTGAATGACCACTTTCAGACTGGCGAACAAATTGCTTTAGCTCCCCTGTGAGTTCAAGAGCATCTTTATCAATCATGGCACTGATACTAAACGCACTGGATGATAATTTTTGACATTGCTTACAATGACAAGCAGCGATGACTAGCGGGGCTTTATGCAAGGTATAATGTACTTGTCCGCACTGGCATTGTCCGTTAATTGGATAATCCATTTTATTTTCCTCATATCGTCATTGACTGTTATTTCAATGTAGTTAAGCGAATTGCTACGGCTTGTTTGTGCGCGTCTAATTGTTCTGCTTCTGCCATTAACATCACCGTATTGGCGAGATTTTTAAAACCCTGTGGGCTAAGTTCTTGTACGGTCATTCGCTTGCTGAAATCTGCCAGTCCAAGGCTGGAATGGGTGCGGGTGTAGCCGTAGGTGGGTAGCACGTGGTTGGTGCCACTGGCGTAGTCGCCCATACTTTCAGGGGAATAGGCACCTAAGAAAATGGATCCTGCGTTATCTAACAATGGCAACAATTCACGGGCATTTTCCACTTGCACCACCAAGTGTTCGGGAGCGTAAGCATTGCTGATTGCGACACATTGTTGCAGATCTTGTGCGACAAATGTGCGGCTGTGGGAAAGCGCTTTGCGTGCGGTTTCCGCTCTTGGTAAGAGAACAAGTTGTTGTTCAATGGCAAGTGCGGTCTGTTTTGCTAAAGTTTCGCAATCTGTCACTAAAATCACTTGGCTGTCGGCACCGTGTTCCGCTTGGGAAAGTAAATCGCTTGCCACAAAATCAGGATCGGCGAATTTATCGGCAATGACCAACACTTCGGAAGGGCCAGCTGGCATATCAATTGCGGTGCCCTGCTGTAACACTTGGCGTTTGGCTTCGGTCACAAAGGCGTTGCCTGGTCCGAAGATTTTATCCACTTTTTGCACGGTTTCTGTGCCGTTTGCCATGGCAAAAATGGCTTGTGCACCACCAATGGCATAAATGGTTTCTACACCACATAAATTTGCGGTGTAAAGAATTTCATCGGCAATGGGTGGTGGCGAGCAAAGTACGATGGTTTTGCAACCTGCGATTTTGGCAGGCACGGCAAGCATGAGCACGGTGGAAAATAACGGGGCTGAGCCACCAGGGATATACAAGCCCACTTTTTCAATAGGGCGTGTGAGCACTTGGCAACGCACACCTGTTTGAGTTTCGATATCCACTTCTTGCAGTTGCTGTGCTTGGTGGAAGCGTTCAATATTGCCTTTGGCGGTTTGAATGGCTTGGCGTAATTCAGGGGAAATCCGACTGCTTGCCGCTGTAATTTCCCCTTGAGAAATCACTAGGCTTTCCAATTTTACTTTGTCGAATTTTTCACTTAATGCGAATAACGCCGCATCGCCATTTTCTAGCACATTGGCTTTAATGTCATTCACCGCTGCGGTAATTTGACTACCCACCGTTTGGGCTGGGCGTGAAAGTGCGGTTTGTTTTTCTTGATCATTTAAGTTATTCCAAATTAGTGTTTGCATAATTTTTTTCTCATATTGCACAGTAAATTCATTAATAAAAAATACAGTCGGTCAGTTTTAAAGCATTTTTTGCAATATATTAACTATGTTGTGCCTTAGCCCAATTAATCGCAGTTTCTATTGCTTTACGAGCTTGCGGGCTATTTCGCCAACAAGTTGAGCCTGTAATTTCTGAACCGAGTTGTAAGATAAAGTCAGGGGTAGAATTTGCTAATTGATTCACATCATCTAGCCCCATTTCAGCTAAACGTTTCAAAATAGTTGGACCAATGCCTTTTTGAGCGAGTAAAGATTGTTTTTCAGTTTTTGTGAATGCCATATTTACTCCATCATTTTCTCAATCGGTAATACTAAAATAGAGCTGGCACCAGCTTCTTTGAGTTGTTCCATGGTTTCCCAAAATAGGGCTTCTTGGCTGACCATGTGCATAGCGACACGATTTTCATCATGTGCGAGCGGTAAAATAGTTGGGCGTTCGGCACCTGGTAACAGTGCAATGACGTCTTCTAAACGATCTTTTGATGCGTGTAACATGATGTATTTTGATTCTCGAGCTTGTTGCACCCCTTGAATTCGGGTGAGCAGTTTATTCACGAGAGCTTGTTTTTCAGGGCTAAGTTCTGCGGCACGTTGAATTAAGCAAGATTTTGATCGGTAAATCACTTCCACTTCTTTTAAGCCGTTGGCTTCTAACGTTGCCCCAGAAGACACCAAATCACAAATGGCATCGGCAAGTCCTGCTCGTGGTGCCACTTCCACTGAGCCTGTGAGTGAGCAGGTTTTGAAGTCCACGCCTTGTTGTTGCATATAGCGTTTGAGTAAGTTTGGATAAGAAGTTGCAATGCGGGCGTTTTCGAGATCGCTTGCGCCTTTATAAGCCTCATCTTGTGGAATGGCGATGGATAAACGGCAGCCACCAAAATCTAAACGGCGTAGTTTTTTATAATTGACGCTCTCGCCAGCAGCTTGACGGGCAAGTTCCTCTTCTTCTAAAACATTCTCACCGATGATGCCAAGGTCCACGACCCCATCAAAGACTAAACCGGGGATATCATCATCACGTACACGTAAAATATCAATGGGCATATTTTCAGCGTAAGCAATTAAACGTTGTTCTTGTAAATTTATTTTTACACCACATTGTTTTAATAGTGCTTGAGATTCTTGGCTTAAACGCCCTGATTTTTGCATCGCAATGCGTAGTCTTTTACTTTCGATCATAATGTTATCCTGTGTTTAATGTTGTGAATTTTAGTTATAAAAAAAGCCTCTCGAGTGGTTCCGAGAGGCTTTATTGTTGGTTCTATCGCACTGCCCGGAAGATTTTTTATCTTCCAAGCACCACTAAACGCCCGAAAGATAATCAGGAGTGATGGTGGTGATGAGCAATGCGGTTAAAATTCATTTTGTCTTCCTTATTGGCTAATTGCTATTCAAATTACTGTAAAAAAAATGAACTGGCAAGTGTTTTTTACAAAAAAGTTAAATTTTTTTCGCTTTAATAAACAACAGTACGGGACGGTGTTGCAGATCTTTAAATTCGTTTTGCCATTCGGGCTGATCGGCAAGCATCGGTTCTGCTATTTGTTCAATTTGGAAACCGGCTTGGATTAAATTATTGATGATGGTGGCAGTGGTGCGGTGATAGGTTTTAAAGGGTTGTTTAAACCAATTGCGAGCACGTTCACCTTCGTCACGATAATAATTTAAGCGGTACGCTACTTGCTGTTTGTTTTCATCTTTTTCCCAGCGATCGCCACCTTGGTAACAAGTCACAATCGGGTGTTCTTGCGAGAAAATCAAATAACCATTCGGATTTAATTTTTGATGAATATCGGATAACAGTTGAGGAAAATCTTGCACATAATGAAACGCAAATGAACTTGTGATGATATCAAACTGGCTTTCAGGTAACTCGTCGAGTTGTTCCATTGAAAGCTGATGCAAAGCAAAGTGCGGTGCATTTTGGGAAAATTTTGCTAAGTCTGTTTCTGCCTGTTTGAGCATATTTTCAGACAGATCAATGCCCACAACAAAGCGGGCATTGCGTTGTAAATAAAGTTGTAAATGACCGCCACAACCACAGCCCAAATCTAACAGTTTTTTGCCTGTTAAATCGGGTAGTAAGGACAACATTGTCGGCTTTTCTACAACTTCATTTAAGCTGATCGGATTTTCCCGCAATTTTAAATAAAGCTCAAAAAATTGCGGGGCATCATAGACGCTTTTCTTGCTCATCTTATTTGAAGATGATGTCGTCTTTTGGATCGTATTTAGATGCGTCTAATACTTTGTTTTCTTCAAAGTATTTTTTCAACATTTCAGCATCAATGAAACCTGTATTTACATAGCTTGGGTGTTTTTTCAATACTGGGTATCCATCACCACCGCCTGCGCAGTAATCTGGTACAGACACTTTATATTTTTTGTTTAAATCAAGTGCTTTACCGCCCACTTTTACATCAAATACTTTTTGCGCAGTACGGTCAACGACCATTGAAATGCCTGCAAATTGTGGGTATGCACCACTATCTACTTGTTTCATTGCAACAACATTGAGGTAGTCTAAAAGCTCTTGACCGGTGAAATCCACAGTAGCAATCATATTACCGAAAGGTTGAACGGTAAGAATGTCTTTATAAGTGGTTTCACCTTCGTTGATATCTGCACGGATACCGCCTGAGTTCATAATACCTACGTCAGCTTTCACGCGTTCCATTTGTGATTGTGCGATTAAGCGGCCAAGGTTAGTTTGGTGGAAACGAATAATTTTACGATCACCCACAAATTTACCTTTCACTTCACCCACTTTCACGCCTAATAAACGGTCACCTTCGTCTTGGTAAGTTTTTAAGTGTGCAAATACGGCTGGATCTTCAGCGATTTCAGGTTGATAGAGTTTGTACTCAGATTTACCGTCTTCTAATTTGATTTTTTGTTTTAAGTTAACTGGGATTAACTCATATTTCACCAATTTAGTTTCGCCGTTTTTGAATTCAAAATCCGCACGGCCAATGAATTTACCCCATTCGCCCGCTTGAACAATCCAAGTGCCGTTTTGGAAGTCTGGTTTACATTCTTCACCCGGAGTGTATTTCGCTTTAAATTGACCTTGTTCATCAATACAAACGGTGTCGTGTGTGTGTCCACCAATGATTAAATCAAATGCGCCTTTATCCAATGTGCGAGCCATTGTGACATCGCCCGGTGCATTTTGACCGTGTTTACCGTCAAAATAGTAGCCCATATGAGTTAATGCAATGCGCATATCTGGCTTTTCGGTTTTGTTGATTTCAGCTAATGTGTTTTTTGCTGTTTCAATCGGGTTATTGAAAATAACGTGATCAACCACATCTGGGTTACCTAATTTTCCGGTATCTTCGGTGGTTAATCCCACAACAGCAATTTTTAAATCATCTCTTTTCAACATCACATAAGGTTGTACCAATGATTTGTTGGTTTTTTTGTTGATAACGTTAGCTGAAATGAGTGGGAATTTAGCCCATTTTTCTTGCATTTCAAGAAGTTGCATTGGGAAGTCAAATTCGTGGTTACCTAGTACGGCTACGTCATAACCAATCATATTCATCCCTTCAATATCAGGTTTTGCGTTTTGCATATCAGACTCAGGCACACCTGTGTTGAAGTCGCCTGCGTGAAGTAACACAACAGAGCCACCTTTGCCTTCTACTTCTTTACGAATATTATCGATTAACGTTTTGTGTGCGGCAAAACCGTATTCACCTTTGTTGTTTTTCCAGAAATGACCGTGAGTGTCGTTGGCGTGTAATACAGTGATGTTATAGGTTTTGTCTTGTGTGTAAGCGTATGCTTGACTGATTAACCCTAATGACAATGCGACTGCGCTAAATTTGATTAATTTTTTCATTGTAAACCTCTTGAGATTGAAAATCTGCTAACTATATACTCAAAATTTTGTATGAAGCCAAGCTTTTTCCATTAAATTTGTGATGTTTAACCTAAAAATGTCGGTAAGACGCCAAATTGTGCAGCAACTTGTGCCACAATATTGAGTACACCAAATAAAATCACAAAGTAAATCATAAAGTTACCACCGTAAACACGATATGTACTGTCTTTGAAACGCTGACGAGTCGCTTTTGCCAATAACGCTGGCACAATTGCAGCCCAAATCGTTGCAGCTAAACCAGCATAGCCAATGGCGATCACAAATCCATAAGGGAATTGTAAGCTTAATAATAATGGCGGTAAGAATGTGATTAAAGTTGCTTTAGTTCTGCCTGATAAGCTGTCATCTAATTTGAATAGGTCGGAAATATAGTCAAATAAACCTAAACTTACGCCTAAGAATGAGCTTGCAATCGCCATATAAGCAAAGAAGTTCAGTACCACGCCAATGTAATCTGTTTGGATATATTGTGAAAGTGCACCAAGTAGTGCCGCGATGTCGCCACCTTTTTCGATAACGGGGGCAAATTCAGCGCGTGGCAAGTTTCCTTGCACTGCTAACTGCCATAAGATGTAAATCACTAACGCAATGCCTGTACCTAAGAAGATGGCTTTCATCACGCGTTTGCCATCACGATCGTAATATTTAACTAAACTTGGCACGTTCCCGTGGAAGCCAAATGATACTAAGCAGACAGGAAGTGCGGTCAAAATATAAGGTAAATAGTGTTGTTCACCTTGTGCGATTTGGTTGAATAACACTTCTGTTTTTACTGAGCTAATTAAGTCGCTGGTGGAAAGAAAGAACGCGACAATCATACCTGCAATGAGTACAGTGGTAAAACGATCGACCGCCTTCGTGGATAACCATACAAAAGCGGCGAGTACAATACAGAAAATTAGCGAGCCAAAACCGCGTCCAATATCCACCGCACTTTCTGGTGAACTGAAGACCTGATTAAGTAAGTTTTGTGTAATACCACCACCTGAGGTGATGTAAGCATAGGTTAAAATATACAGTACAAAGGCGACAGAAAGCCCGTTGAGCACATTCCAACCGTTGCCTAATAAGTCTTTCACAATGGTGTCAAAGCTCGCACCTGTTGGATAATGCAAGTTGGCTTCGAGGATCATTAAGCCCGAAGTTGTCATACAAAACCACGTGTAAGCCAAAAGAAGAAGCGAACCAATAAACCAAACCCCTGCGGTTGCTGTTGGGTTTGCTAACATACCAGCGCCAATCGCTGTGCCTGTAATAATCATTGCGCCGCCCACTAAAGAAGGCAGTTTTTTTATTGTTGTCATATAAAGTACCACTTAAATTGTTATTATAATTTAGAAAATAAACTCGCACTATTTTAGTAGTGCAAAAATAAAAATCAAATGCTTTTTTGCTTTTTGTGGATTTCTTTTTTAATCCTCTCATTCAGCTAACGATAACCCTCACTATCTCGACAAATTGAGTAAATTCAGGCTATAATTGAGTGCTTTTATTTATAATTAACTTGAAATAAGGAATAAAAAATGGGTTTAGAAAACGTACCAGCAGGTAAAGAATTACCAGATGATATCTATGTTGTAATTGAAATCCCTGCAAACTCAGATCCAATCAAATATGAAGTGGATAAAGAAAGCGGTTCATTATTCGTGGATCGTTTTATGGCAACAGCAATGTTCTATCCTGCAAACTACGGTTATGTAAACCACACTCTTTCTTCTGATGGTGACCCCGTGGACGTGTTAGTTCCAACTCCATACCCATTAGAACCGGGTTCTGTTATTCGTTGCCGTCCAGTTGGTGTATTAAAAATGACTGATGAAGCAGGTGGCGATGCGAAAGTTGTTGCCGTTCCACACAGCAAATTAACTAAAGAATACGATCACATCAAAGATGTTGGTGATTTACCAGCATTATTAAAAGCACAAATCCAACACTTCTTCGAAAGCTACAAAGCATTAGAAGCAGGCAAATGGGTGAAAGTTGAGGGCTGGGAAGGTGTTGAAGCAGCTCGTCAAGAAATTTTAGAATCATTTGAACGTGCGAAAAAATAATCAATATGTTATAAATACCGCTTGAAAGAGCGGTATTTTTTTAATTAATTTTTATTTTTGAGTGAGGCATCTATGATGACATTAAAGAAAGTAGTTTTAGTTTCGAGTTTAGCGCTATTATTAAATGCTTGTGCAGATTCTGCGACTATCAATCAGCAATCGGCACTTTCTTATTCACAAACAGTAGATAAAGCACGTAAGCAACACGTATTAGATACATCATCACCAACATCAAAAAGAATTCATTCTATCTTTAAGAAAATGGTCCCTTATGCGGATAAAGAAAATCAAACTGGTGAGAAATTCCATTGGCAGTTAAGTGTAATTAAATCAAAAGAATTAAACGCTTGGGCAATGCCGGGTGGAAAAATGGCATTTTATACAGGCTTAGTGGATACGTTAAAACTAACTAATGATGAAATTGCCACGGTAATGGGTCACGAAATGGCACACGCTTTAAAAGAGCACGGTAAGAAAAGAGTGAATATGGGGCAATTTACCAACGTCTTAGCAGAGGTTGCTCACGTGGCACTTTCAACGCAAATTGGCTCTGATGGCAGTTCATTAGTGGTTGGCTTAACCAAAGATTGGGCGTTAGACAAACCGTATTCTCGTAGCAATGAAACAGAAGCGGATGAAGTCGGTTTAATGTTAATGGCAAAATCAGGCTTTAACCCTGAAGCTGCGCCAAAACTTTGGCAAAAAATGCAAAGTGCCTCACAAGGTTCGCAAAGTGTATTAGCAGCGTTATCTTCAACTCACCCAAGTGATGCAGATCGCCAACAAAACTTATTACGCTTAATGCCACAAGCGATTGAATTATATAAACAATCGAAGAAACATTAGTCGTTATTGAGAATGAGATAAATAAAAATGGGTTAACCAAGAAGTTAACCCATTTTTTATTGGACTAATTTTGGTCTAGCATTGGCTTGCCAATTTTGCAGCTTGCTTGAGTTGGACCACAAGGCAAAGCACAGCTCGCAGGCATTGCAAGGCGACAATGCTCGGCTTTTTCTTGGCACACTTTGTGAGAAAGATCCTGACTTCCAGCCTGGGTTAGCTCGATACCTACATAATAGAAATTTTGTTTTATCACCGGAACTAAACGCTAAACAAAGGCTGCTAAATGTTTGCTACGTTTGGCACGCACTGCCCGCTTTTTCACCTTGTCTGCATTTTGCTAGCACTTTTGCGATTGCTTCATTTTGGGAAGGCACACTTTCAGTATAGGTATTCCTCTTGATTATGGGTTTGGTTATTGCCATTTAATGCAATCGATTTCCAAACTTCTTTTGGTTGTTCTGGTTGGGATTGCTTATTTTATTCTCGCTTTAAATAGTTAGGATTATAAAAGTTTACTGATAGTTAAGCCTACCGCAAAGCTGACAACTAGCGTGAACAAAACACTAAATAAAAAGGCTCTCATTACACTTGCTGTAACGAATTTAGGTTTTAATATGGCAATGATAAGTGACGTAATTGTCGCACCAAGTAGCCAGAAAATATAAATTGCCCAAATTGCCGCTGCCCCTTTAGGATCGGTCGTTGAATAAGACATTATTGCGACAATCACAAAAATGAGTAATGCTGATAATGTACTGCCTGTGATGGCTGCTGGGCGTACAAAAAGATAGGGAAGACAAGCTAGCACAAAAGGGATAATAAGAGTGAACATATTTAACAAGGCAAATTCGATGATTTTTCCAGTCGTGAGTTCAAGGCTACTATTTGACAAATAACTACTTAGAGCCCCATAGCCAGCAATAATTAAGAAGCTCAAAAGGCTGCTTATAATTGCGATTTGTTTTTCTGTCATATTACTTTCCTTAAAAAATATTCCCAAATAAAAACATCTTTATCATAAGATTGAGATAAAAAATAATCAAATAACTTATATGAATATCAAGGACTAATAATATTAAAATATGATGTGGAACACTATTTTTGAAGTGAAATATATGGTGAAAAGAAAAAAGTGCGGTATTTTTTACCGCACTTTGAGGTTAGTTCGTGATTTTGAAACTCACCGGTACAGTGACTTCATTTGCCATTCCAGCTGGTAGCGGGCCAATAGGACGAGCGCTATTCACTGCGGCAAGTGCTGCATTGTCAAGTTCCTCAGAACCTGATGACTTCGCAATTCGAGCATTACTAATGCTACCGGCATTATTAATGTGGAATGTGACAGTCACAACACCTTGTTTACGCATCATACGTGCGCGATTTGGATAACGTTTATGTTTTTCAATTTCGCGACGTAATGCAGAACGATACGCATTGATTTCGTTTGTACTATTCCCTTTACCCACAAGGTTTGGATTATTGGTTGTCACATTACCTGTGGTGGTTGCCTGCTGATTGATTGAGGAATTTGAATCAATCTGACGATCCGATTTAGGCAAATCTTTTTGCTCTTTTTTCGGTTTCTTGGGCTTATCTTTTGGTTTTTCCTTCGGCTTTTCTTTTGGTTTTTCCGGCTCTTTCGGTTTTTCAATTTCCTTAGGCGGTTCAGGTTTTACCGTAGGATCTGCAACTTCTTCTTTCGGTTTTTCTGGCTCAATTTCAGGCGGTGCCGGTTCTGGCTCAGGCTCCGGTTCGGCAATCACTGTTGCAGCCAGCATTTCCATTGAAATATGAGTCGATATTACATCGGCAGTAAAGCCATTCGCACTGTCATCGTCTTTTTGCACGATCCAGTAAAGGAAAGACACAAAACTTGCGTGAAAAAGCAATGAAATTGCAAAACCGACACAAGAACGATTTTTAACTATCATTGAGCTGCCTTTTCTTTGACGGTGACGATAGCAACATTTTTAATTTCGTTTTTTGCCATCATATCTGTAATCGACACAAAGTCTTGGAAAGTCGATTTTGCATCTACTTTAAGCGTAACTTTTTGATCTTTTGCCCAAGTTGCGATTTCTGCTTCTAATGCTTCTGCTGTAATTGGTTTATCATTAAAGAAAATTTCACCAGTTTCCGTTACAGTAAGGAGTTTTGCCAAATCATCAGAACGAAATGCGACAGTCGAACTTGCTTTTGGCACGTTCACTTGGATTTTCCCTTGTGAAATAAAAGAGGCGGTGATTAAAACGATCGCCAATAATACCAACATAATGTCGATAAAAGGGATAATGTTGATTTCATCAAACTTTTTCACCTTGGCCACCTATGCATTTGGTTGTGTTTTTTTCTCGTTTAAGGCAAACCATTTCAAACGATTAACTTCAACTTTGCGTCCTAAGCCGTTGTAAAACACCATTGACGGAATTGCGACTAAGATACCTACTGCTGTTGCTTTTAAAGCTAATGATAAATGCACCATAATGGCTGCTGCATCAATTTCACCACCAGAGTGACCAAGTTCATAGAATGTGAGAAGAATACCGATAACGGTTCCTAATAGGCCTACATAAGGTGCATTTGAACCAATAGTTGAAATTGCGGTGAGGTGACGTTGTAGATCGATGTCTAATTCATGTACGTTGTCGTAAGTTGATACATCTACTTTATTTAAGAAAAGGAAACGCTCAATGACGAGCCAAAGCATAATGAAACTCATAATAGCCAATAGGCCTAAAATAATATAATCAATGTATTCTTGTAAGAATTGGAATAACTGTGGCATATTTAAACCCTTTAATTTTTATCGCAAAAAAAGATTATGTTATTATACGGTATTGAGAATTAATTTCAATTGCAAGATTCTAACATATGAAAAAAAGAGGTAAATAATAAACCAAAAATGAGGTGCATTCTTTTGCGCTAAATCAATGCTTTTTTGAGTAAGCTCAAAAGAATAAAAATGCGATGTGTTTTAGCACATCGCAAGTGGAGAAAGGGCGGTTAAATTTTGACGACTTTTGCTTGTTTAACCATATTGTCCGCGACTTCTAAGATGGTAATTTTTAAGCCGTTGATTTCACAAATTGTCCCTTCTTCAGGGATTTCCTCTAAGTGTTCTAAGATTAAACCATTAAAAGTACGCGCATCTTCCGTATCTAAATTCCAGTCAAACAACTTATTCAAATCACGTAAGTTTGCAGAGCCTTCGATGATAATTGAGCCATCCGATTGCTGCATTACTTCCTCATCAATTGAAGGTGCAGTGGAGGTGGTAAACTCACCGACAATTTCTTCGAGAATGTCTTCTAAGGTCACTAAGCCTTTAATATCACCGTATTCATCAACAACTAAACCTATACGTTCTTTATTGTTGCGGAAATTGAGCAATTGCGTATTCAGCGCAGTGCCTTCAGGGATGAAATAGACTTCATCTGCAGCACGGATTAAGGTTTCTTTATTAAATTCATTTTTATCTAACATCAATCGGTAGGCTTCACGCACACGCAGCATACCTAAAATATTTTCATCCATACTGCCTTTATACAGCACGACACGGCCGTGAGCTGCGTGATTTAATTGACGCATAATGGATTTCCAGTCGTCATCAATATCAATACCACCAATGTCGTTGCGTGGCACCATAATATCATCGACGGTGACTTCTTCTAAATCTAGGATCGACAGTAGCATTTCTTGGTGGGCAGAGGGAATAAATTTACCCGATTCATTCACAATAGAGCGTAGTTCTTCTGGGCTTAATGAATTGGATTTCGCATCTGATTTTAGACGTAAAAGTGCTAAGATCCCCTGAATGATCAAATTCATTAAATAAACTACTGGGGTGAATAAACGGAGGAACACCGACAGCAAATGGCTTGAGGTAAACGCCACTTTTTCTGGATAACGTGCCGCAATGGTTTTTGGCAAAATTTCCGCAAAGATCAGCATAACAAAGGTTAATGCACCTGTTGCAATGGCCACCCCGGCATCGCCATATAAACGCATACCAATAATGGTGGTAATAGCGGATGCGGTAATATTGACGAGATTGTTACAAATCAGAATGAGGCTAAGTAATACATCTGTTTTTTTCAGTAATTTTTCTGCTTTTTTTGCGCCTTTATGCCCTTTTTCCGCTAAATGGCGGAGGCGATATCTGTTAGCAGACAACAGACCTGTTTCAGAGCCTGAAAAATAGGCTGATGTGATAAGTAAAACTATGAGGGTAATAAACAGGGTACTAAGGGGAATACTGTCCAAAATGCATCCTTTTTCAAGTTAACAACAAATTCACTCTGATAAATAGCATTGAGTGAACAAAAATTGAAAAGTGCGGTTATTTTCTTGTATTTTTAACCGCACTTTGCGCAGACATAAGCATAAAGAAATATTGGCTATATTTCAAGCATCACACGACTACCAAAATACGCAATCGTGAGCAAAATAGTGCCGACAATAGCATAAATGATGATTTTCTTACCACGCCAATGTAATTTCCAATGCCCAATCAAGGCAATCCCAAACACACACCACGCCAAGAATGAGAACACCGCTTTTTGAATATCTTGTGGTGCAAAATCTTTAGCTAGGTGGAAAGAACCGGAGATTAACACGATAGTGAGTAACAGCTGACCAGTGAGCATTAAGCGGAAAAAATGGCGTTCGACGAGCATCAATGGGGGAATAATCGGAGAAAATGGCAGTTTTTTATTTTTTAAGCTGCGATCAATCCAAAAGATTTGGATCGAGTAGAGTGCCGCAATAAAACAAACGGCATAGGTAAACAGGGACAGACCCACGTGGAAAAATAAGGCGATATTTTGGCTAAGGTGATAGAGAAAATGGCTAGGTAATAAGGTCGCCAAAATCACGTTCACAATAGCAAAGCTATAAATAATCGGTAACAAAAACCACAAGGTTTTAATGCGTAGCAACATCGCAGAGGTGGCAAGAAATGCAACAATTAGACTGATTAATGAACCGATAGCGGTGACAGTAAAGCTTTGACCTGAAATGAGCTGCGTAAATAACTCACTCAAACTCAACGCGTGCAAAACAATGGCTAAAAATGAGGTTGAAAAAAAGAGTGTTTGATTTGGCTTTTGAACTTGCTCACCTGATTGTGTTTTCAACAACATTGGGGTAATTAATAATACGCTAGCAAGATAAAAAAACACTGAAAAAATAACAAGCCACATTCTCATATCCTCATATTTATAGTTAATTTATTCTAACTTTCTCTCTATCAAATCGCCATAAATTTATCACAGATGATGAAAATCTGCGGGATTTCAGTATAATTAGAGCAATTTTTTGGAGATAAAATAGGAAAAATGAATGTTTGAGAATTTATCAGATCGCTTGTCGAAAACCCTGAGAAATATTAGCGGTCGTGGTCGTTTAACGGAAGATAATATTAAAGAAACGCTACGTGAAGTGCGTATGGCATTGCTAGAAGCTGACGTAGCACTGCCTGTGGTACGTGATTTTATTAATAAAGTAAAAGAGCGTGCGATTGGTGTTGAAGTCAATAAAAGCCTCACGCCGGGTCAAGAGTTCGTTAAAATTGTGCAAGCTGAACTCGAAGTGGCGATGGGTGAAGCGAACGAAAGTTTAAACCTTGCAACGCAACCGCCAGCAGTTATTTTAATGGCTGGTTTACAAGGTGCGGGTAAAACAACGAGCGTTGGTAAATTAGCCAAATTCTTAAAAGAGCGTCACAAGAAAAAAGTGCTTGTGGTGTCTGCTGACGTTTATCGCCCAGCTGCGATCAAACAATTAGAAACCCTCGCTCAAGCGGTTGGCGCGTCATTTTTCCCTTCTGATGTATCACAAAACCCTGTTGCTATCGCTCAAGCTGCTTTAGCTGAAGCGAAATTAAAATTCTATGATGTGTTAATTGTGGATACTGCAGGTCGCCTACACGTTGATGGCGAAATGATGGAAGAAATTAAACAAATTCACGCCGCACTTAATCCAATCGAAACGCTTTTCACTGTGGACGCAATGACCGGTCAAGACGCAGCGAATACCGCAAAAGCGTTTAATGAAGCCTTACCTTTAACGGGGGTGGTGTTAACAAAAGTAGATGGTGATGCACGTGGTGGTGCGGCGTTGTCTATTCGCCAAATTACCGGAAAACCAATTAAATTCCTCGGTGTGGGCGAAAAAACAGATGCTTTAGAACCATTCCACCCAGAACGTGTTGCATCACGTATTCTTGGTATGGGTGATGTGTTGTCATTAATTGAAGATCTTGAACGTTCCGTTGACCGTGAAAAAGCGGAAAAAATGGCACAGAAATTCAAAAAAGGTGATGACTTCACATTAGAAGATTTCCGTGAACAGCTCATTCAAATGAAAAATATGGGCGGTATGATGTCGATGTTAGATAAACTTCCAGGTGCGAAAAATTTACCAGACCACGTTAAAAATCAAGTGGATGATAAAATGTTTAACAAAATGGAAGCGATCATCAACTCAATGACGCTTAAAGAGCGTGCAAACCCAGATATCATCAAAGGCTCACGCCGTCGTCGCATCGCAATGGGGTCTGGCACTCAAGTGCAAGACGTGAATAAATTGCTTAAACAATTCGATGAAATGCAACGAATGATGAAAAAAATGCGCAAAGGCGGAATGGCAAAAATGATGCGCGGTATGCAAGGAATGATGGGCGGACTTGGCGGCTTAGGCGGAATGTTTAGACGTTAATCCCCGTGAGTTACCCGCTTAATTTGGCAGTTTTTGTCGATAAAAAGGTGCAATGTAGATTTTGTACCTTTCTTTTTCCCAATAAAAAGTGCGGTCAAAAAATGAAAAGTTTTGACCGCACTTTTGTTTTATCGGAGTGTTATCGAAAGATTATTCTTCTTCGATTTTTGCAATCGCCCCTTTGATTGTGAGACAAACTTCAGTAGAAATCACTTGATTTAAAATCTCTGCAATTTCCCCAAGTTTAGCGGTGTCTGCGAGGCCTTCTTCATTGAAGTAGTTCTCTTGTTTGAGGCTCGCAATGAAGGCTGAGAAGACCGCTTTATCAAAGAATTCTGGTGCATTGATACCGTGTAAAACAGACAAACGTTGTGCCACAGATTGGCTGTCTTTTTCTAGGCTTGCACGAGGCATTGCTGGGTCTTTCAATAAAATGCTGACGGTGATGTA
Organism: Bisgaard Taxon 46; assembly: GCA_049941595.1. Taxonomy (GTDB): domain Bacteria; phylum Pseudomonadota; class Gammaproteobacteria; order Enterobacterales; family Pasteurellaceae; genus Pasteurella. The sequence continues at coordinate 156,755 of JBNFNA010000002.1, read as the reverse complement.
GTAGCGTTGTAAAATTTCACGCACGCCGGAAGACCAAAGCTGTAACATTCTCACACGAGGTTTGTTAATGGATAGCATATTGGCATTGTATTTGATGATATCTTGGCGTTGGAATTCAGCAATAATTTGTTCGATACGCTCTTGTAATTCTTCTTGAGAGAAGGATAGGAATAACTCGCTCTTCAAGAATGGATAAATTTTACTTACTGCTTCTGATACTAACGGTTTTTGAATGGCTTCATAGTGTAAAACAATGCTTGCTACTAATGATGGCAGCACAAACAAATGTTGAATATTGTTGCGATAATAAGTCATTAATACTGCAGAATTACGCTCTAAGCGAACAATTTCACCGAAGTTATCTTTTTCAACAATAATACCGACACGCTCAAGTTTTAAAATATGCTCAAGCATTTCTTCCGCAGACTCGGTTGGTACTACAATATCTTGTGAATACGGTGAGTTTTGTAAGAATTGTTGGTAACTTTCTAATTGTTCTAGCAATTGCTCGCGAGAAAGGGCACGCTGACGTGAAGATAGCAGAGCGGTGCCAGTTAAATTCATTGCGTTTACTGCTGCGGCTTTGTTGATGTTGACCATTACTTGATTTGACACGCCATCAACTGCTTGGTTAAACCATTGTGGGCGTTCTTCTTGGTTCACATCATTTTTCCATTCTGGGTAATGTTGGTTTAAGAAGTTACTTAACGTGATTGGTTCACCAAAATTCACATACGCTTTACCAAGGTTACGTAATTTTTTGATTACACGTAACACTAAGCCTGCATTTTCTTTTTCTTTTTCGGCACCACGCAATTCTTTTGCATAAGTATCTACTTCGATGACGTGCTCATAACCGACATAAACAGGCACAATCGAAATTGGGCGAGTTTGTTGTTGTAACAATGCTTGTATTGTCATTGACATCATACCGGTTTTAGGTGCGAGTAAACGACCTGTTCTTGAACGACCACCTTCGATAAAGTATTCCACAGGGTAACCTCGGTGGAAGAGTTCTGCCAGATATTCTCGGAAAATCGTTGAATATAAGCGGTTACCTTTGAAAGTACGACGAATAAAGAATGCGCCCCCACGACGGAACATTCCTCCTGCAGGCCAGAAGTTTAAGTTAATGCCCGCTGCAATATGTGGCGGTACTAAACCTTGATGGTAAAGCAAGTAGGAAAGTAATAGATAGTCAATGTGACTGCGGTGACAAGGCACATACACGATTTCGTGACCGTCTAAAGCGAGCTTACGCACACGATCGGCGTGTTGCACTTCGATACCTTGGTAAAGTTTATTCCATAACCAACGTAAGAAACGATCCGCAATACGCAAACCTTCATAATTCACGTTAGCTGCAATTTCCTCAAGAATTTTTTTCGCTTCTTGAGTGGCTTTTTCTTCAGTGATATTTTTCGCATTTGCTTCGTCTTTGATTGCTTCTAAGATAGCCGGTGATACAAGCAATTTATTAAACATTGCTTCACGGTTCGGTAGGCGTGGGCCTGTTGCGGACATACGCTGTTTCGAAAAGTGAATTTTGGCTACACGTGCAAGTTTATGTGCAATTGCTTGGTCTGAACCGTGCTCGTTGACCATATAGCGTAAAGATACTGCTTGCGAGAAACGCACAAAGGTATCACGACCAAACCAAACGGCGGCGATAAATTTTTGAATACCACTTAATAGACGTAATTGTGGCAAGCCTGATTGTTTTTCGTGACCTGGCGAACGCCCCCAAAGTACAGAGACAGGGATCACTTGCACATCTAATTCAGGCAAAGTGCGGTGCAATTCTAAATAATTATTGAAAACTTGAATAGTCTCTTGCTTTGCACCTTTGGATTTAAAAAATTGACGCCCTTCATCTAAGAATACAAAGCGCGGTAGGCTTTTATCACCGATTTTATTTTTTTCTAATGGATCAGGTAATCCTACGTTTAGACAGTTTTTTTGGAAAATAACAAGGTCAGTTTGTGAGGTATAAGGTAAAACGTAAACCATCGGCTGAGTCGTGTCTAATTTTAACTCTTCGATAGGATTGTGTGGAATAGGGTTGTTTTTTACTAAAAAAGATAAGGGCAATTCCAGTATTTTGCGATAAATATTTAGAAAACTAAACATAATGAATTTCCGTCTTAATAAGTTATTAGAAATGTTTACTTTAGTTTACCATAAAAATTTGAAATCGTGAGTTGTTGAATAAAAGAACTATGTGTACTTTTTGCATAAAAAGTCACTAAAATGTGCATAAATTCACAATTAAAGGGGAGTTTTATGTTTCAGAAATTAAGCCGTTGGGAAAATGGCGGTGATGTCACAAGCCCAGATGGGAAATATACATTGCTTTATCGAAATGGTAGCGAAATTGCGATGGGCGCACCAACGGTTGGTGAGCTTTGGCTAGCAGATGAAGAAGGTAATGAGCAGCTGATTGCTAAATCTGTGACCGCCAGTATGATTTGGTCGCAAAAATCGGATTTTTTCGCTTATGTCAAATGGGGGGAATTTTCTCGTCACTCCGAAACCATTTGTGTGGTGCGAGTGACTGATATGCTTGAAAAAAGTATAAAGGTAGAAAATTCGAGCATTGAATTTCAGGCATTTGGGCGAGGCTTTATCAAATTGCTTGATTATCCAGCCTATAATATTGTCGGGCGTGCGTTTAATGTCAAAGCACTATTTGAAGAATAATTTGCCTTAACAAGCAGAATAAAAGATTGCAATATCAATAACTCTGTATATAATGACAGTTGTTCTGTATATAAAAACAGGGGTGAATATGAAGCAATTTAAAGCATTAACTGCACGTCAACAAGAAGTCTATGACTTGTTGAAGCGACATTTAGAAACAACCGGAATGCCACCAACTCGTGCTGAAATTTCAAAAGAGTTAGGTTTCCGCTCGCCAAATGCCGCAGAAGAACATCTAAAAGCCCTTGCAAGAAAAGGTGTGATTGAAATTATTTCTGGTACTTCACGTGGTATTCGCTTGTTGTTAGAAGATGATAGCGTGAATGATGATAGCCAAGGTTTGCCACTCGTTGGGCGTGTTGCTGCAGGTGAACCAATCTTAGCGGAACAACATATCGAAGGTACTTATAAAGTCGATGCCAATATGTTTAAGCCACAAGCTGACTTCCTATTAAAAGTGTATGGTCAATCAATGAAAGATATTGGCATTTTAGATGGCGATTTATTGGCAGTACACAGTACGAAAGACGTTCGCAACGGGCAGGTAGTGGTGGCACGCATTGAAGATGAAGTGACTGTAAAACGTTTAGAGCGTAAAGGGTCAGTGATTTATCTTCACGCAGAAAACGAAGAATTTGCCCCAATCGTGGTTGATCTGAATGAACAACCTAATTTTGAAATTGAAGGGATTGCGGTCGGAATTATTCGCAATAACGCTTGGATGTAATTCTTAGTTTCAAACTTCTACTTTTATTCTATGCCGTTAATTCACCGCACTGTTAGCCAATTTCGCACTGTTAGCCAATTTATTGTGTGAAAAGTGCGGTGAGTTTTTATCAAATTTTCTCTTCTTTCTGACTTTTTACTTTATTTATCTTGCTAAATTTCAGGCGATTTTGCCTCATCATAATTTTGATAAAAAATATTCAAAAACAGACTTCACTTTGTCTTGCAAAACGGTGGATTATCTGTATAATTCACCACCTTACAGCTACATTGAATTTTCGTTCCTTGCTTCCGCAGATTGGTAGCTGGTCTAACAGTCGGAGGCTGATTAACCCGTAAGGAGCAGTAATGCGACACTACGAAATCGTGTTTATGGTTCACCCGGACCAAAGCGAACAAGTACCAGGCATGATTGAACGTTATACAGGTTCTGTTAAAGAAGCTGGCGGTCAAATCCATCGCTTAGAAGATTGGGGTCGTCGCCAATTAGCGTACCCAATCAACAAATTACACAAAGCACACTATGTGTTAATGAATGTAGAAGCGCCTCAAGAAGTCATCGACGAGCTAGAAACAACTTTCCGTTACAACGACGCAGTTCTTCGTAACGTAATTATTCGTACTAAGCACGCCGTAACAGAAGCGTCCCCAATGGTTAAAGCAAAAGACGATCGTAAAGCTTTAGCTGAAGTTGAAAACAACGATTTTGAGGATGCTGAAGAGTAATTTAAAAATTGATAATCGTTTTTCGTTGATAGGCAAAGTTGCAAATCAACCAAAACGAACGCAAAGCCCGAATGGAATTGCGCATTGCCAATTTTTGTTAGAACATAGTTCAATACAAGAAGAAGCAGGATTAAGCCGTCAGGCTTGGTGTAAAATGCCAGTTCAAATCAGTGGCAATCAATTGATAGAAAAAACTCAAAGCATTACGGTCGGCAGTCTACTTTTGGTAGTAGGGTTTATAAGCTCTCACAAAACCGCAAATGGTTTAAGCCAATTAGTATTACACGCCGAGCAAATCGAATTTATAGATTAGGAGACTAGCCAAATGGCACGTTATTTCCGTCGTCGTAAGTTCTGCCGTTTCACAGCGGAAAATGTAGTAGAAATCGATTATAAAGATGTAGCTACATTAAAGAACTATATCACAGAGAGCGGCAAAATTGTTCCAAGCCGTATTACCGGTACTCGTGCGAAGTATCAACGTCAATTAGCTCGTGCTATCAAACGTGCACGTTATTTAGCGTTACTTCCGTACACTGACAATCATCAGTAATTAAAGAGAGGATACGGTAATGCAAGTAATTCTTTTAGATAAAGTAGTTCACCTAGGTAACATTGGTGATCAAGTTGATGTTAAAGCAGGTTTTGCACGTAACTTCTTAATCCCACAAGGTAAAGCAGTTATGGCAACTAAAGCGAACATCGAACATTTCGAAGCGCGTCGCGCAGAATTAGAAGCGAAAGCAGCAGAAGTTTTAGCAGCAGCTCAAGCTCGTGCAGCTCAATTAACAGAATTAGGTTCTGTAACTATCGCATCTAAAGCTGGTGATGAAGGTCGTTTATTCGGTTCTATCACTACTCGTGATGTTGCTGAAGCTGTAACAGCTGCAGGCGTTGAAATCGCGAAAAGTGAAGTTCGTTTATCAACTGGTCCAATCCGTACTTTAGGTGACCACGAAGTTAAATTCCAACTTCACGGTGAAGTATTCGCAACAGTTAACGTGATCGTTGTTGCTGAATAATTAACAAGACGTGATACTTTAAAAAACCCAGCATAATTACTGGGTTTTTTTATGGCTGATAACAACATCTTGTTTGGATTTTTTGTTTGGATTCGTGGCAATCACTATCTGTCGTAGAGAAAGCGGTTTGGTAAGGTAAAAACGTTTTTAAAAGATACCGCACTTTTCGAAAGAGAATATTGGGAAATGAGCACGAAAGGCGAAATCTTATTGCTTAGTATGATGTCCTCACGCAATAAGATTCCTTGTCTAGTAATGCTCTTTAGAACAAACTATATAATTAATATTTTTGGCAAGTGGTCGTAGCAAGTTTTCCTGTTGAAGCATAGTTTTTCTCAGGAAATGTCAAGGTGTTTTGCCCTTGTTTTTCTTGCCATTTGAGAGTGTTTTTATCATTGATATAAAGAATTTGGCCCGCGGAAGAATGGTTGTTGAGGTAAGTAATATAGCTGTCTTTACCATCGCTAAATGCCATACTGAGTACACCATTATCACGTTGCTTGATGGAGCCTTTGTAGCCATTTTCACAACGGAACTTCATCAGTTTGCCTGATGATTTTTCTAAACCTGCAATGTCTACTCCATCAAGGCTGAGGCAGCCTGTTGTTGCCAAGGCAATAGCCACTGGAATGAATTTTTTTACGATACGCATAAAAGCTCCTTAATTGATGAATATGAAATAGGCTCTCCAAAATAAGAGAGCCGAATTCAATATGAAAAACAAATGTGGATTTTACGCTATTTCTTGCATTATGCGTAGTACATTTCAAATTCTACTGGGTGTGGTGTCATATTTAAACGTTCTACTTCTTTACGTTTAATGTTGATAAACGCCTCAATGAATTCTTTACTGAATACGCCACCTTTGGTTAAAAACTCGTAATCTTGTTCCAATGCATTTAATGCTTCCTCTAATGAACTTGCCACAGCAGGAATGTTTTGTAATTCTTCAGGCGGTAAGTCATATAAGTTTTTATCCATTGCATCGCCTGGGTGAATTTTATTGATGATGCCATCTAAACCTGCCATTAATAATGTAGCAAAGGCCAAGTATGGGTTAGCAAGTGGATCAGGGAAACGGGCTTCAACACGAATAGCTTTCGGGTTAGTTACTGCTGGAATACGAATTGAGGCAGATCGGTTACTTGCAGAATAAGCAAGTAATACAGGTGCTTCAAAACCTGGCACTAAACGTTTGTATGAGTTTGTTGAGGGGTTAGTAAATGCATTTAAGGCTTTTGCGTGTTTGATAATCCCACCGATATAGTAAAGTGCGGTTTCAGAAAGACCCGCATATTTGTCGCCTTGGAAAACGTTTTTGCCATTTTTACTTAATGACATATTGCAGTGCATACCAGAGCCGTTATCACCTGTGATTGGTTTTGGCATAAAGCAGGCCGTTTTGCCGTGTTCATAAGCCACGTTTTGCACTACATATTTATAAATTTGGGTTTCATCTGCTTTTTTAGTTAAGCTATTGAAACGTGTTGCAATCTCATTTTGACCCGCAGTCGCTACTTCGTGGTGGTGTGCTTCAATCACTAAGCCCATTTCTTCTAAAATTAAGCACATTTCAGAACGAATGTCGTGAGCCGTATCAATTGGTGCAACGGCACAGTAACCGCCTTTTTTCAATGGACGATAAGCATTGTTACCATCTTCATAACGTTTGTTAGTGTTCCAATCCGCTTCGATATCATCCACAGAATAGGCGTTACCATTCATTGAGATATTAAAACGAACGTCATCGAATAAGAAAAATTCTGGTTCAGGCCCAAATAATGCCTCATCTGCCACACCTGTTGAACGCATATAATTTTCCGCACGAATGGCAATCGAACGTGGGTCACGATCGTAGCTTTGCATTGTGGATGGTTCGTAGATACTGCAGCGGAGGGAGAGGGTAGGAATTTGAGCGAAAGGGTCAACAACGGCGGTTTCAGGCATTGGCATTAAAAGCATATCGGCTTTGTTGATTGCCTTCCAACCCTCGACAGAGGAGCCGTCAAACATTTTACCGTCTTCAAATAAATCTTCATCCACAAGGCTAATCGGAAGTGAAACACCGTGTTCTTTGCCTTTAATATCGGTAAAACGAAGTAAAACAAATTTGATATCGTATTCTTCAATGAGTTTGAATACGTTTGCGATAGCTGCTGCGTTTGGCATATTAGAAATCCTCTTATTTTAGGGGTTTTTAGAACAAGCTAATATTATAAAACAGGCATTTAAAAATAGCATAGGTTTTATCTGATTTTTTGCGTGATTATTTAATAGCTCATTTTGTCAAAAAGTTGTATAATCTTGCCCCTTTCGCATATTTTTTAGCTATAAGTGCGGTTAAAAAGACATTTTTTTATATTACATAAGATTTTTTTCAATGACAGACAACATAGATATCAATAAATTGCGTAACATCGCAATTATCGCTCACGTTGACCACGGTAAAACTACCCTTGTTGACAAACTCCTACAACAATCAGGCACATTAGAAGCGTCTCGCGGTGATAGCGATGAGCGCGTGATGGACTCAAACGACTTAGAAAAAGAACGTGGTATTACCATTTTAGCCAAAAATACCGCGATTAACTGGAATGACTATCGCATCAATATCGTAGATACCCCAGGGCACGCAGACTTCGGTGGTGAAGTGGAACGTGTAATGTCAATGGTAGACTGTGTATTATTAATCGTTGATGCGTTTGATGGTCCAATGCCACAAACCCGCTTCGTGACACAAAAAGCCTTTGCTCACGGTTTAAAACCAATCGTAGTAATTAACAAAGTTGACCGCCCAGGTGCACGTCCTGACTGGGTTGTGGATCAAGTATTCGATCTTTTCGTGAACTTAGGCGCAACTGACGAACAGTTAGATTTCCCAATTATTTATGCTTCAGCGTTAAATGGCGTGGCAGGTTTAGATCACGATGATTTAGCAGAGGATATGACACCATTATTCGAAGCGATCGTGAAACACGTTGAACCACCAAAAGTGGAACTTGAACAGCCGTTCCAAATGCAAATTTCACAGCTTGACTATAACAGCTACGTAGGTGTTATCGGTATTGGTCGTATTAAACGTGGTTCAGTCAAACCAAACCAAACAGTAAGTATTATCGACAGCGAAGGCAAAACGCGTACAGGTAAAATTGGTCAAGTATTAGGTCACCTTGGTTTACAACGTTATGAAACGGATCGTGCTTATGCGGGCGATATTATTGCGATCACGGGTTTAGGGGAATTAAATATTTCCGATACCATTTGTGATATTAACAATGTGGAAGCGTTACCAGCATTAAGCGTTGATGAACCAACAGTAACAATGTTCTTCTGCGTAAATACCTCACCATTCTGTGGTAAAGAAGGTAAATATGTCACCTCTCGCCAAATTCTTGAGCGTTTAAACAAAGAATTGGTACACAACGTAGCATTACGTGTAGAAGAAACCCCAGACCCAGATGCGTTCCGTGTTTCAGGCCGTGGTGAATTACACCTTTCTGTATTAATCGAAAATATGCGTCGTGAAGGTTATGAGTTAGCGGTATCACGTCCACGTGTTATTTACAAAGAAGAAAATGGTCGTAAACAAGAGCCTTTCGAACAAGTAACTATCGATATCGAAGAACAGCATCAAGGTTCTGTGATGGAAGCCTTAGGTATTCGTAAAGGTGAAGTGCGTGATATGGTGCCAGATGGTAAAGGACGTACTCGTTTAGAATACATTATTCCAAGCCGTGGCTTAATTGGCTTCCGTGGTGAGTTTATGACAATGACTTCAGGTACTGGTTTACTTTACTCAAGCTTCAGCCATTATGATGATGTAAAACCGGGTGAAATCGGTCAACGTAAAAACGGTGTGTTAATTTCTAACGCAACAGGTAAAGCATTAGCGTACGCGTTATTTGGTTTACAAGAGCGTGGTAAATTAATGATCGATCACGGCGCAGAAGTGTACGAAGGTCAAATCATTGGTATTCACAGCCGTTCAAATGACTTAACAGTAAACTGTTTACAAGGTAAAAAATTAACCAATATGCGTGCATCAGGTAAAGATGAAGCGGTTGTGTTAGTACCACCTGTTCGCTTCAGTCTTGAGCAAGCGATTGAGTTTATTGATGATGATGAGTTAGTTGAAGTGACACCAACTTCGATCCGTATTCGTAAGAAATTATTAACGGAAACGGATCGTAAACGTGCAAGCCGTACTACAACGAGCACAAGCACCCATTAATTCAAGTTATGATGATAGTGAACGACCGTACGAAAGTGCGGTCGTTTTTTTCTTTTTTTGACTAAAAAATAGTCGAGTTGATTTTTTTCGTGATATAGTGTTTGACCTGTGAGAAGACGGGAACTGGAAGAAAAAGGGCATTTTGACAAAAAAGTGTTTATTTGGGTATTTATTAAGCTTTTCTTAATATTTATTTTGTTTAATAGACACATCAAAAAGCAATATGCTTTTTACTTCTTGATTTTATTTAACGTTTATATAGGAACATATGATGAAAAAATTAATGACATTCGCTTCACTTTTGGCTATTTCTGGTATGGCTGTTGCTCAAGGTGGCTTTAAAAATACACAAAATACGCAAAATGCAGGTGGTGGCTATGGCCCTAACAGTGCGGTGACTACGGTAAAAGCGGCATTAAATGCAAAAGATGATACCTCTGTGTCTATCGAAGGTCATATTGTTAGCCAAATTGATGGTGATGAATTTATTTTCCGTGATGTGGCAGGTTCTGAAATCCGCATTGATGTTAGTGATCGTGCTTGGAATGGTCAAACCATTCAACCTTATGATCGCATTGTGATTCAAGGAACTGTCGACAAAGAGTGGAATAAAACCGATATTGATGTCAAAAACATCATTAAAAAATAATCAGCAAAGTGCGGTGAAATTTTTTCAAAAAACACCGCACTTTTTATTTTCCCCATTTCTCAATTTCTAAGATCACGGCTTGGTCGTGCTCCCCTTCTACGATTTGCCAGCGAATATTAAACTCCGCTAATCGAATACCATAAATCCGAGTTTGTGCTTTGTGTTGTTGATAGGCAGGACGAGGATCTTGGGCGATCACCTCACAGAGAAAACGCCCAAAATTGGGGTGTTTCTGTTCAATGTTGATTAATTGTTGCTGTGCTTTGGTGCTGAAATGCACGTTTAATGTCTGTTCTGGTTTGTGTTGGGCAAAACCTGATTGTGCCTGTGGTTCACTATCGGCATAAGCAAGATAGGGTTTGATATCCAAAATCGGTGTTTGATCCACTAAATCAACAGGGCCTAAATGCATTAGTACTTTGCCATTTTGACATTCAATTTCACGCAGTTCCACTTTGGATAAGCCTAAAGGATTAGGGCGGTGTGTGGCTCTTGAGGCAAATACGCCTACTCGTTGATTACCGCCTAAACGTGGTGGGCGAACAGTTGGGCTCCATTTCCCAGTTGGGACCTTATCAAACTGAAATATTAACCAAAGATGACTGAAATCTTCTAAACCACGCACGCTTTCAGGCTGATTATAAGGGGCTAAAAGTTCGATGACCCCCGTGCCGTCTTGCACTAAATTCGGTTGGCGAGGCACAGAAAACTTTTCTTTATAAGGGGTATGAATGATCGCGATAGGTTTGAGATGAAGTGATAAATCAGACATATTTTCCTTAGAGTGAATATTTCGTGTAGAATAAGCAAGTTTTTCTATTTTACGCAAAAATCGGCTTAAAATCGTGTTTTTTCTTTCTTAAGTGAATGTTTATGGCAAACAATACATTAAAAATGTGGTTAGAAACCGCAAGACCAAAAACGCTACCTTTAGCGATTGCCTCTATTATTACAGGCACGGCATTAGCCAGTTGGTCTGGACAATTTAACGGTTTAATCACTGTTTTATGTTTATTAACAACCGTTTTACTACAAATATTATCTAATTTTGCAAATGATTATGGGGATCATCAAAAGGGAAGCGATACAGCAGAACGCATTGGGCCTTTACGTGGCATTCAAACAGGGGCAATTACTACCAATCAGTTGAAGTGGGGGCTGATTTTGACGGCACTCGCCAGTTTGTTATCTGGTGCAACTTTGATTGTAGTATCTTATCAAACAATGGCGGATTTGCTGGTTTTTGCTGGATTAGGCGTGTTAGCGATCATTGCTGCGATTACTTATACCGTGGGTGAAAAACCTTATGGCTATATGGGGCTAGGTGATATTTCAGTATTGTTGTTTTTCGGTATTTTAGGGGTTGGTGGCACCTATTATTTACAAAGCACCAGCTTACATTTCAGTATTTTACTTCCTGCGATTGCAACAGGTTTGTTAGCAAGTGCGGTCTTAAATATCAATAATTTACGTGATATTGAACAAGATAGAAAAGTGGGAAAATATACCTTAGCGGTACGTTTAGGCGCGAAAAATGGACGCATTTATCACTGTGTATTATTAAGTGTCGCTGTGATTTGTTATGGCGTGTTTGCTTTAGTCAATGTGCAACATTGGTCCGGTTTTCTCTTTTTATTCGCATTACCGCTGTTAATTAAGCACGCTTTGTTTGTATATCGTAGCCAAGATCCGATGATGTTACGCCCAATGTTGGCGCAGATGTCAATGATTGCGCTATTGACTAACCTGTTGTTTAGTTTAGGCTTGCTTATCAGTAAGTAATAGGAATATACTAGACCAGTGAATTTTCCTCAAAAAATAAGGTAATTTTATGTATATCGATACTTCAGAATTATGTGATATTTATTTAGATCAAGTAGATGTGGTTGAACCTATTTTTTCTAGCTTTGGCGGCGCCAGTCATTTTTATGGCAAAGTGACGACAATCAAATGTTTTGAGAGTAATGGCCTGATTGCAGAAATTTTAGAGGAAAATGGCGAAGGTAGAGTATTAGTTGTTGATGGTGGAGGTGCTGTTCGTCGTGCATTAATTGATGCGGAGCTTGCTCAACTTGCAGTAGACAATGGTTGGGAAGGTATCATCGTTTATGGTGCAGTACGCCAAATTCAGCAACTTGAAAATTTAGATATTGGTATTCACGCGCTTGCACCAATTCCAGTCGCTGCTGATGATAATAGTCAGGGCGAAACAGAGGTAGCTGTCAATTTTGGTGGCGTGACTTTCTTCCCTGAAGATTATGTATATGCGGATTTAACCGGCATCATTTTATCGCAAGAGCCGTTAGAGCTGGACGATTTTAGTGAAGAATAATTGATACAAAATTCAGTAATCATAAAGTGCGGTTAAAATAAAGCGAATTTTAACCGCACTTTTTTATTTTCATTATTTTTATGCGTTTGTTCACAAATCCATAAAAAAAGTATTGCTTTTTATTAACATAGTGATAACTTGCCAGTGAACTCTGTTTGTGTGCTGGAACATTTCTATATTTTTCATCTTTTTTTTAGAGGGATAACATTATGAATGTCGCAGAAATGCCAACTAAAAATGGTTTTAATCGAAATGCTATCATTTTTTTGTTAGATGTTATTGTGTTTTTTGTGTTACTCAAAACACTGCCTTTTGACCCAAAAGCAAATAAAGGTTTAGCATTACTCGTCTTTGTGGCAGTGCTATGGTTGACAGAAGCTTTACACGTGACTATCACGGCATTGCTTGTACCAATTCTTGCGATTATTCTTGGTTTAGTCGCAACGAAAAGTGCGTTGGCTGAATTTGCGAACCCAACTATCTTTTTATTCTTCGGGGGATTTGCGTTAGCAACGGCATTACATATCCAAAAATTGGATCGTATGATTGCTAACAAAATTATGGCCTTAGCAAATGGTCGCTTATTCCTTGCGACGATTTATTTATTCTCAATTACTGCCTTCCTTTCTATGTGGATGAGTAACACTGCAACTGCAGCAATGATGTTACCGCTTGCAATGGGTGTGTTAAGCCAAATGGACCGCGAGGCAAACCACAATACTTATGTTTTCGTATTATTAGGTATTGCATATAGTGCCAATATCGGTGGTATGGGAACTTTAGTGGGTAGCCCACCGAATGCGATCGTCGCATCACAATTAAAATTAACCTTCTCTGACTGGTTACAATATGGCTTGCCAATAATGCTTATTTTAATGCCATTAATGATTGGTACGTTGTATGTCGTATTCAGACCAAAACTCAATGTGCGTTTTGAAAAGAGTTTCGAAAAAATCGAAATGAATAAAGAGCGTATCATTACATTGGTGATTTTTGTTTCAATCGCACTATGCTGGGTGTTCAGTAGTAAAATTAACCCGATGATTTCTAGTGTATTAGGTTTAGAGAAGAAAATTGCAAGCTTTGACAGCGTAGTGGCATTGCTTGCTGCTGCGGTGATTTGTGCGACAGGTGTTGCAAGTTGGAAACAAATCCAAGAGAACACTGACTGGGGCGTATTAATGCTCTTTGGTGGTGGTTTAACATTAAGTGCGGTATTACGTGATTCTGGTGCAAGTAAAATTCTTGCTGATGGTATTGTGTTCTTAATTGAAGGTAGCCACTTCTATCTCATTGGTTTATTGGTTGCAGCATTTATTATTTTCTTAACAGAATTTACCTCAAATACGGCAAGTGCAGCCTTATTAGTACCAATCTTTATTTCGATTGCTCAATCGTTAGGTATGCCAGAGCTTGGCTTAGCCTTAATCATCGGTTTAGGTGCATCTTGTGCGTTTATGTTACCAGTAGCAACACCGCCAAATGCGATTGTGTTTGGTACCGGCGATATTAAACAATCTGAAATGGTGAAGGCAGGGGTGCTATTAAATATCCTTTGTATCTTCATTATTGCAACAATCGGCTACCTCTTCTGGTTAAATTAAGATAAAAAAGCAAGGTAGTGAATGCTACGTTGCCTTTTCCAATTAAAAGTGCGGTAAGTTTTTAGAAAATTTACCGCGCTTTTTTATTGCTTATTTATTGTTTATTTACCGATACAGAATGAACTGAAGATATTGCCAAGCAAGTCATCAGAAGTGAATTGCCCTGTAATTTCACTCAGATTATCTTGCACCATACGCAGCTCTTCTGCGAGTAATTCACCTGCATAGAATTGTGTGAGCTGAACGTGGCCTAACTGTAAATGTTCTGCTGCTTTTTCTAATGCATCTAAATGGCGACGACGAGCTAAGAACCCACCTTCCATATTCGTCTGGTAGCCCATTGACTGTTTTAAGTGTTCACGCAGTAATTCAACACCTTGTTGTGTTTTCGCTGAAAGGGCCACGATGGTATAACCATCGCTTTCTTGCATACCTTCTGCTTCACCGCTTAAGTCTGCTTTGTTACGCACGATAGTCACAGGAATGTGGCTTGGTAATTTCGCTAAAAATTCTGACCGCACTTTATCCAGATCTTGATTGTCCTGTTCTGTACTATCTAACATTAATAAAATACGGTCCGCTTGTTCGATCTCGCTCCAGGCACGCACGATCCCAATGCGCTCCACTTCGTCTGTGGCCTCACGCAAACCAGCCGTATCAATAATATGTAACGGCATACCGTCAATATGAATATGCTCACGTAACACATCACGTGTTGTACCCGCAATATCGGTGACGATTGCCGCTTCACGACCCGCAAGCGCATTAAGTAAACTCGATTTGCCCGCATTTGGGCGACCCGCAATCACTACTTTCATTCCTTCACGTAAGATCGAGCCTTGTTTCGCTTCAGAACGGACTTTGTCTAGTTGCCCGATAATATCATTCAAATGCGTTTCGATTTTGCCGTCAGCCAGAAAATCGATTTCTTCATCAGGGAAGTCAATCGCTGCTTCTACATAAGTGCGTAAATAAATCACGCTATCCACAAGCTGATTGACTTTATTTGAAAACTCGCCTTGTAGTGATTTCAATGCAGAGCGAGCTGCTTGTTCAGAGCTTGCATCAATTAAATCTGCAATCGCTTCTGCTTGGGCTAAATCTAATTTATCGTTTAAAAAGGCTTGTTCTGAAAATTCACCTGGACGTGCTAAACGAATGCCATCGACTTGCAAAATACGTTTGAGTAATAGATCCAGCACCACTTGTCCACCGTGGCCTTGTAGCTCAAGCACGTCTTCACCCGTAAATGAATTGGGTGCTTTGAAGTAAAGTGCAATTCCTTGATCGAGGACTGTACCATCAAGATCTTTAAATGGTAAATAATCTGCCATACGTGGTTTTGGGCATTTTCCTAAGACCGCATTCGCCACATCTACGGCTTTAGGACCAGATACTCTTAAAATCCCGATTCCACCACGTCCTGGCGCAGTAGCTTGTGCAACAATTGTTTCTTTCATAAAAAAACTCTCTCAAAAATGACCGCACTTTCATAAAACAAAAGGCACCAAACTTGATGCCTTTTATATTCATTCAATTAAGATTTATTTGTGGCGAGAATGTAAACCTTTTTTCTCTAAGCCACGATAAATCAATTGCTGTTGAGCGATAGTAATCAAGTTAGATACTAACCAGTATAATACCAAGCCTGATGGGAACCACAAGAAGAACACCATAAAGATTAACGGCATAAAGTTCATAATCTTTTGTTGCATTGGGTCAGCCACAGGCGTTGGTGACATTTTTTGTAACAAGAACATAGAAGCACCCATTAAGATTGGTAGGATGTAATATGGATCTTGTGCAGACAAGTCTTGAATCCAACCAAAGAATGGTGCGTGACGTAACTCAACCGCTTCTAAGAATGTCCAGTATAATGCGATGAAAATTGGCATTTGAAGAAGAATTGGTAAACAACCGCCTAATGGGTTTACTTTTTCTTCTTTATAAAGTTTCATCATTTCTTGGCTCATACGTTGACGATCTTCACCGAAACGCTCACGCATTTCTTGAAGTTTCGGCTGTAACATACGCATTTTCGCCATAGACGTATATTGTGCTTTCGTTAATGGATATAAAATTGCTTTAACTACTAAAGTTACGCCAATAATCGCAAGACCCCAGTTATGCACGATACTTTGAATGAACGTTAATAACCAGAACAATGGTTTTGCAATGAACCACGCCCAACCATAGTCAACCGTTAAATCTAAGTGATTTGCTACGGTTGCCATTTGATCTTGTAATTTAGGACCTGTCCAAAGTGCGCTAGTGATCGTTTCTTTTGCACCCGCTGGGATCATTGTTGTTGGTCCGCGATAACCGATCGATGCAAGGTTGTTTGCTTTATCAGTTAAAGTATAAAGTTGGTTATCAGCGTCTTGGTTAGGGATCCAAGCAGAAACGAAATAGTGCTGTAATACAGCTACCCAACCTGCTTTTGTTGAAACAGACAGGTTAGCTTTTTGCATTTCTTCGAAGCTGTATTTCTTGTAATTGGTTTCAGAAGATGAATAAGCACCGCCAGTATAAGTTGGCATTGCTACGTTGCCAGTATCTTCCACTAAGGTGTGACGTAATTGACCATAAGGCTCAACTTCGATTGCTTTTTCACTTTGGTTATCAATTTCAAAGTTGACTGCAACATCGTAAGCATTACGTTTCAATACAAAAACTTTACGGAAAGTCACGCCGTCTTTTTCAAAAACTAATGGAACAACAAGCTCGTTTTGACCGTCTGCAAGTTTGAATGCATCGCCTTCGATTTGGTAGCTTGCACGACCAGCTTTAGTATCGATACCATCTTTACCCACTAAACCACTTTGTGCGATATACACGTGATTTGGTTTGTTGGTCAGTAAAGTAAATGGTGTATTAGAATCTAATTCTGCATCGTGTTTTAATAATTCAGAATGAATAACATCCCCACCTAATGTGTCTACTTTTAATCGTAGAACATCACTTTCCAAGGTGATAACGCGACCTTGTACTTGTGCAGCTGTTGCAATATCCGAAGTAGATGAAGTAGAACTTGCGGGTACATCAGAAGATACTTTTACTTGTTCAGTCGCAACAGGTTTTGGCGTGTGATAATCAAGCTGCCATTGCTGATAAACAAGAAAAGAAATGAAGAGTAGTGCGATGACTAACAGGCTACGTCTT
The DNA here is from genome assembly GCA_049941595.1 of Bisgaard Taxon 46. Classification (GTDB taxonomy): domain Bacteria; phylum Pseudomonadota; class Gammaproteobacteria; order Enterobacterales; family Pasteurellaceae; genus Pasteurella. Next base: position 139,603 of record JBNFNA010000002.1, on the reverse strand, counting down.
GAGTCCATTATTTTTTCTCTTTTTTGTTATTGATCTTCGGTGGAACAGGATCGTATCCACCCTCGTTTAAAGGATGACATTTTAATATACGTTTCAATGTAAGCCAACTCCCTTTTACTGCGCCGTGAGTTTTTAATGCTTCAATGCCGTAGCAAGAGCAAGTCGGGGTAAATCGACAGCGAGGACCAATTAATGGACTAATGACTACTTGATAGACACGAATTAGCCCGATAAGGATTTTTGAGCCAAACGAATGTGTCTTTGCCATAGTTTATCTAGGGTTTGAGTTAAGGTGCTATTATCTAATTTACCAATCCCGTGCTTTGCAACAATGACAAAATCATAATGCGGCAGTTTATGTTGTGCTAAACGAAAACTTTCACGGCATAAACGTTTGATCCGATTACGATCGTGAGCTCTTTTCAGATGTTTTTTAGCAACAGTTAAACCTAAGCGAGGATGGTCTAATTGGTTTGGACGAGCGAGAATGGTAATTTCAGGCGTACTAGCACGAGACGGCTGTTCGAAGACGTATTTAAAATGAATGGGAGTTAACAAACGTAACTCCCTAGAAAAATTCAGTTTAACCACACCTAAAGGTTGGGATTATGCTGATAAAGATTTACGACCTTTAGCGCGACGACGAGCTAAAACTTGGCGGCCGTTTTTAGTTGCCATACGAGCACGGAAACCGTGAGTGCGGCTACGTTTTAACACTGATGGTTGAAATGTACGTTTCATAACTATAATTTACCTAAATCAAAAATTGTTCAGTAATCTTGAAAACAAGGATTAATAAAATGAGGAACGGAATTGTAATAATAAATTCAGCGTTCGTCAAATTAGAATAGGCAAAATGAGTAAATTAATCTCAGTTTTCCTAATAAAAAGCAAAAGTGCGGTTCGGATTATACGTTTTTTGCCAAAAATCTCAAGCAACCTTTTTCGTTTTTTTTGATCCTTTTGTGAAGATCTTTCACCGAGTTTATTGTAGAATTGACTTTCTTAAGACCGCGCATTTGGCGGAATTTCTTCTAATAATTTAACTATAACGATAATAGAATATGAAACCAGACCTGTCTTCTCTTTGGCAGCAATGCCTTTTACAGCTTCAAGACCAAATTTCACTAACGGATTTTAGTACGTGGTTACGCCCTTTGCAGGCCGATTTTAGTACCCCAAATAGCATTGTTTTATATGCATCTAACGTTTTCATTAAACAAAAAGTAGATGAAAGCTATCTTGCACAATTGACCAAAGTTGCACAAGAACTGAGTGGTAATAGCGATTTAGTCGTTCAGGTTAAAGTAGGGGTGAAACCTGAAGAAAAACCTGTTCAACAAAGTAATAATCAAGCAACAGCAGATAATAAAGCAGAAAGTAAGCCACAAATGGTGGTGCGTTCTTATTTGAACCCCAAACACGTGTTTGAAAACTTTGTGGAGGGTAAATCAAACCAGTTAGCCCGTGCAGTGGCGCAAAAAGTGGCGGATAATCCAGGGGAAACGAGTTCAAACCCACTTTTTCTTTATGGTGGCACAGGTTTAGGTAAAACGCACTTATTGCACGCGATCGGTAATGGGATCTTAGCCAATAAGCCGAATGCAAGAGTGCTTTATATTCACGCAAATAACTTTATCCAGCAGCTTATCAATGCGATCCGTGACAATAAGATGGATGAATTTAAAAAATTCTACCGCTCTTTAGATGCGTTGTTGGTGGATGATATTCAATTCTTCGCAGAAAAAGAGAAGACACAAGAAGAATTCTTCCACATTTTCAATAATTTATTTGATGCAGGTCGTCAAATTATTTTGACATCGGATCGCTATCCAAAAGAAATTGAGAAATTAGAAGAACGTTTAAAATCACGTTTCGGTTGGGGATTAACAACAGCAATTGAGCCACCTGAACTTGAAACCCGTGTTGCCATTTTATTGAAGAAAGCAGAAGAGAAAAATATTTATTTGCCTGAAGAAGTGGCATTTTTTATCGGTCAAAAATTACGTACCAACGTGCGTGACTTAGAAGGTGCATTAAACCGAGTGGGGGCGAATGCTGAATTTATGGGAGCACCAATTACTATTGATTTTGTACGTGAAACTTTAAAAGATATGTTAGCGCTACAAGACAAATTGATCACCGTTGAAAATATTCAGAAAACTGTCGCAGAATATTACCGCATTAAAGTATCTGATTTAAAAGGAAAAAGTCGTTCACGTTCAATTGCACGACCAAGACAGCTTGCAATGGCACTATCAAAAGAATTAACTAACCGCAGTTTGCCTGAAATTGGTAAAAGTTTTGGTGACAAAGATCATACGACAGTATTGCACGCTTGTCGTAAAATTGCGGAACTCCGAGAGCAAGAGCATTCTTTGGAAGAGGATTGGTCAAATTTAATCCGTACACTATCTGTGTAAAAAGGGGAAAAATATGCAGTTTATTGTTTCAAGAGAAAATTTATTAAAGCCATTGCAACAAGTGTGCGGGGTGTTAAGTAGCCGTCCAAATATCCCTGTGCTCAATAATGTGTTATTACAAATTAATGGCGATCGTTTAGTCATTACTGGCACGGATTTAGAAGTTGAGCTTTCAACTCAAAGCACTTTATTAAGTACGGACGTGCAAGGCAATTTCACTATTCCTGCGAAAAAGTTTTTAGATATTTGCCGCAGTTTGCCGGAAAATGCCGAGATTTCGGTAAGTTTCGAAGAAGATCGCGCGATTGTGAAATCGGGTCGCAGTAAATTTAACTTATCTACATTGCCAGCAGAAGAGTACCCAAACTTAACGGATTGGCAGTCAGAAGTGGATTTTACGATTGAACAAAGCACATTACGCCGTTTGATTGAGGCCACCCAATTTTCAATGGCAAACCAAGATGCGCGTTATTTCTTAAATGGGATGAAGTTTGAAACAGAAGGCAATTTATTGCGTACTGTGGCGACTGACGGTCACCGTTTAGCAGTTTGCACCATTGCATTAGAGCAAGATTTACAAACTCACTCTGTGATTTTGCCACGCAAAGGCGTATTGGAATTAGCTCGTTTGCTAGAAAATACAGATGTACCGGCACGTTTACAAATTGGTACCAATAATTTGCGTATTGAACTGGGCAATATTATTTTCACTTCAAAATTGATTGACGGTCGTTTCCCTGATTATCGTCGTGTGTTACCTCGCAATGCGACCCGTATTTTAGAGGCGGATTGGGATGTGTTAAAACAAGCCTTTGTGCGTGCAGCGATTTTATCTAATGAACGTTTCCGTAGTGTTCGCTTACAATTAAGCGAAAATCAGTTAAAAATCACCGCAACCAACCCAGAACAAGAAGTCGCGGAAGAAATTATTGATGTTTCTTACACTGGCGAAGAAATGGAAGTGGGCTTTAACGTGAGCTACATTTTAGATGTATTAAATGCGTTAAAATGTCAACGTGTGCGTATGCGTTTGACTGATGCTTCTTCAAGTTGCTTAATTGAAGACTGTGAAGATGCAAGTGCAGAATATGTCATTATGCCAATGCGTTTATAATTTGATTTTTTGCGTGTATGGCAATTTCTCGCTTACTGATTGAGAATTTTCGTAATTTAACAGCCGTGGATCTTGAATTTGATCACGGCTTTAACTTTTTAGTGGGCAATAACGGTAGCGGTAAAACAAGTCTACTTGAAGCGCTTTTCTATCTTGGTCACGGTCGATCTTTCAAAAGTGCGGTCAGTAATCGCGTAATTTCTTACGAGCAACCTCATTTTATCCTACACGCTAAAATTCAAGAGCAAAACCACCAATGGTCTGTTGGATTGAAAAAGTTACGTCAAGGCAATTCTGTCGTCAAAATCAATGGTGAGGACGGTAATAAAATTTCCGATCTTGCTCATTTGTTACCAATGCAGTTGATTACGCCAGAAGGCTTAACTTTATTGAATGGCGGACCAAGCTATCGTCGAGCATTTTTAGATTGGGGATTGTTTCATCATCACAATCATTTTCATTTGGCGTGGGTAAACTTAAATCGTCTTTTAAAACAGCGAAACGCAGCGTTGCAACAAGCTACTCGTTATTCTGAGCTTGAAATTTGGGATCGTGAATTAGTTAAATTAGCGCAACAAGTGAGTGAATGGCGAAAAGAATATGCGGAAGCACTGCGTCCTGAAATTGAACAAACTTGCCGATTGTTCTTACCTGAATTAGAAATTGGGGTGAGTTTCCACCAAGGTTGGGAGAAAGAACGTGATTACGCCGAGTTGTTAGCGGCTAATTTTGAACGGGATCGTACTATTGGCTATACAGTTTCAGGCCCACAAAAAGCAGATTTTCGTTTCAAAGCCAATGGGTTGCCTGTGGAAGATGTGCTTTCTCGTGGGCAATTAAAATTATTGATGTGTGCTTTGCGTTTGGCGCAAGGGGAGCACTTAATGAAGCAAAAACAACGTCATTGTTTATTCTTGATTGATGATTTTGCTTCAGAGCTTGATGAACATAAACGTGCACTTTTAGCAGAGCGTTTGAAACAAAGTGGTTCACAGGTGTTTGTGAGCGCAATTACCGAATCACAATTAAAACAAATGCAGCCAGAAAAACACCGCACTTTTCGGGTGGAGAATGGTTGCATTTCTGCACTTTGATCTTATTTCTGGCTACATACCGCAATAAAATTCAATTTATCTTTTGGATCATTAAATGTTTTGAACATTTTTTTAAACTGTTCGCGATTTTCTGACTTCAATGCATTTTTAATGATTTTGAATGTGCCAAGAAACCCTTCATCGTAAATCAACCCTTTTGGAGAAAGTAAGGTCATTTCACCTGAATACGTATCCACATTGCGGAAACCACATTCACTAAATAGGGTTTTCCAGCCTTCTTTTGTGAGTGGTGTGACAGTCACATTAATGGCATCACGCATATTTTCTAAAATTTGCTGATGATTTTCACCCACTAACATCACATCGTGCGTGAGCAAGAAACCATTTGGTTTTAGCACACGTAAATATTCTGCAATGGCTTTTTTCTTAGCTTCAATTGGCAACATTGTCAACATTGCTTCATTCACCACAATATCAAAACTGCTGTCAGGAAATGGCAATTTCATTGCATTTGCACGTTGTACGTGAATGAGGTCTTGTAGCCCTTCATTGACGATATTCTCTTTTGCTTTTTCCAGTGCGTGTTCATCTAAATCAACACCTTCAATATGGCAGCCATATTGTTTTGCTAAACCAATGGCGGTTGTTCCCATATTACAGGCAACCTCAAGCACTTTTTTATCTGAGCTAAAATCACCATTTGCGATAAGCCAATCAGTGGCTCTTTTACCACCTGGACGCAAACGGGTTTTCCCTAAACGAGCGAGAAAATTGTGTCCAACTTCTTCTTTACTCATAGTTTACTCCTTAAGATTATTCAATTTTGTTCTAGCTTATCACTTTCAAATAAAAATAAGAATGATAATTAAGTATTAATTTTGAGATAAAAAAATGCGATCAAAATTGACCGCACTTTATTGATATTAAAGAGAATTATCTTGTGCCATAAACAACAATGGTTTTGCCGTGTGCAGAAATCAAATGTTGATCTTCTAGCATTTTGAGAATTCGCCCTACGGTTTCACGTGAGCACCCCACCATTTGTCCAATTTCTTGGCGTGTAATTTTAATTTGCATTCCATCTGGATGTGTCATCGCTTCAGGCATTTTGGCTAGATTTAATAACGTTTGTGCAATGCGTCCTGTGACATCTAAGAACGCTAAGTTGCTCACTTGTCTTGATGTATTTTGCAAGCGACGTGCTAATTGTGCCGACAAGTGCATTAAAATTTCAGGGTTTACTTGGATAAGCTGACGGAATTTTTTATATGAAATTTCAGCAATCTCACAAGGGCTTTTAGCTTTAATCCACGCAGAACGCAATTGACCTTCGTCGAAAAGACCTGCTTCTCCAAAAAAATCCCCTTGGCTTAGATAGGTTAAAATCATTTCTTTGCCGTCTTCATCTTTCACTAAAACAGCCACTGATCCTTTAATTAGATAATACAGTGTTTCCGCTTTTTCTCCCGCGTGAATTAATGTGCTTTTTGACGGGTATTTGTGAATGTGGCAATGAGATAAAAACCACTCCAACGTAGGATCCATTGAGAGTGTTGATTGCATTTGTTCTTGCATGGAAGACCTCCATAATTAAATTTTCCGACAAAGTAGAAATTATTTTAAAAAATCCGTTTTGTCTTTTATATCGATAGACTCGTGTAGTTCTGACCAAACTATCACGGCGCTTCCTTGTTGTATTTTTAATCGTAAGTTTTGTTTTTTTTGTTCTAAGGAAAGCTCTTCTAATCCATAATCCGTTCCTTCACGCAGGATAAAACTTTCTATGATGTTATCTAAGGTTTCACTTTCCAATTCTTGCCAAGGAATGAGCATATTTTCACCTAAATTGACTAATTATGCAAATAAGGTTTCTAACAAGCGCCATTGTTGCTCGAACCCTTGGTTTGGTGCGTGACGGAAATTCGAGCGTACATAACGCATAAATTGTCCTTCGCAGACGTTTACAAGGTGAGAGGCGAGGATACGTTCATCATAAGCAAAACCACGCCCTTCTCGCAGTTTACGCATTTGTAAAATGTTCACAAATTGTAATTCTAAGCGATCGAAGAACTGTGCGACACGTGCTTGCAATTGGACTTCTTCAAACATTAATGCGTGACCTGTCAAAATCCTTGTTAACCCAGGATTTTTACGAGCAAAATCTAAAATCATCTGCATAATGTTATGCACACGCGCTTGCGTGTTGGTTTCATTTTTGACAACTTGAGTGATGCGAGTGAAAAGATGATTCTCAAGGTTATCAATAAGCGCCTCAAACATTTTAGTTTTGCTTGGGTAATAGCGATAAAGTGCTGCTTCTGATACCCCGACTTCTTCGGCAATACGTGCGGTTGTCATACGTTCCATTCCTCGTTCGGAATGGAGCATATGAGTAAGTACAGTAAGAACTTGTTGGCGTCGTTCCTTGAGGCTACGTTTTACTGGTTGTTGCATAATTTAGTTTTTACCTGAATGTCCAAATCCACCTTCGCCACGATCGGTTTGCTCAAATTCGTTTACGATATTAAATTCTGCTTGTACCACAGGGACAAACACAAGCTGTGCAATACGATCGCCCACCTCAACTTTAAATGGCTCTGTGCCACGGTTCCACATTGACACCATTAATGGTCCTTGATAATCCGAATCAATTAAGCCCACTAAATTGCCCAACACGATCCCGTGTTTATGACCTAAACCTGAACGAGGTAAAATCACTGCGGCTAAATTGGGATCCGCAATATAAATAGATAAACCTGTTGGAATTAATTTAGTTTCGCCTGGTTGTAATTCAAAACTTTCATCAATACAAGCACGTAAATCCAAGCCTGCTGAACCGCTGGTGGCATAAGCAGGGAGTGGAAATTGGCTACCAATACGTTGGTCGAGAATTTTTACATCGATTTTTTTCATTTGAGGTTTCCTTTACAGGTTATTTGGATTGACGAAAACGGTCAAAAATGTGGTTAACTAATTGTTTTGCTATATTTTTCTTATCATCTAAATCTAATTTAATACTGCCATTTTGCCAGAATAAATGGAGGCTGTTTTGATCTTGCCCAAAAACTTGTCCACCAGACACATCATTGGCACAAATCATATCTAAATTTTTGCGTTGTAGCTTATCTTGTGCATATTGCGCCACATTTTGCGTTTCTGCCGCAAATCCCACGGTAAATGGGCGTTGCGTTTGTAGATGCCCCACATCGGCAATAATGTCAGGATTTTTGATTAAGGTGAGCGTGATCTCATTGCCAGATTTTTTGATCTTCTGTTCTGCTACTTGAGCAACACGATAATCGGCAACTGCCGCACAGCCAATAAATATTTGATTTTCGACCGCACTTTTGAGGGCTTGTTGATGCATTTCTTGTGCGGAAGTGACATTAATGCGATGCACATTCGTAGGTGTTGCTAAATTCACAGGGCCTGAAATTAAGGTCACTTTTGTCCCACGTTCAGCAAAGGCTTGAGCAATGGCAAAGCCCATCTTGCCAGAACTGTGATTACTAATATAGCGCACAGGATCGATTGCTTCTTGTGTTGGCCCCGCAGTAATCGCAACAGATAAACCGTTTAGATCCTGTTTTTGAGTAAAAAGATCTTCAAGTGCGGTATAAATTTCTGCAGGTTCAGACATACGTCCAAATCCCACATCACCACAAGCTTGTTCGCCCGCATTTGGGCCAACAAAGTGATAACCTCTCTTTGAAAGTGCGGTTAAATTTTGTTGAGTTATGCTTTGCGCAAACATTTGTTGGTTCATTGCTGGAGCAAGAAGAACAGGCGTAGCAGTCGCTAGGCAAATCGTAGAAAGCAAATCATTTGCCATTCCAACAGTTAATCGTGCGAGAAAATCAGCACTTGCGGGGGCAATCACAATCGCATCTGCCCATTTGGCGAGCTCAATATGCCCCATTGCAAGTTCTGCTTGCGGATCTAATAAAGAATTCGAAACAGCGTTGCCTGAAATGGCTTGTAAAGTTAATGGTGTGACAAATTCAGCTGCTGCAGGCGTGAGCACAACACGCACTTCAGCGTGACTTTTACGTAATAAGCGGATGAATTCTATGGCTTTATAAGCGGCAATACCCCCTGTGATACCCACGATAATGCGTTTGTGTTGAAGAATTGTCATTGTGAATCCTTACGCTGAATTTTTATACAAAATGATTAAAAGAACTATTTTACTTTAATTTTGTGCAATAAAGAATTGTATTTTTGCGATCCTCTTTCCAAAACGAGCCAGCACCTTTTGGCAAGGTGAGAAAAGTTTGCTTCACTTTTGCTTTTTATATTAAAGAGGGGTTTATATGTCGGAACATTTGCAGCTAATGCCACGAGAGAAGTTACTTAAATTTGGGGCAAACGCATTAACAGACAGCGAATTGCTCGCGATTTTTTTACGCACTGGAATAAAAAATTGCCCTGTAATGCAACTGTCAACCAACGTACTCGATCATTTCGGATCTTTGCGTGGGCTGCTTTCTGCAAGTCAACAGTCTTTTTGCCAAGTGAAAGGCATCGGCATTACTCAGTTCATTCAGCTACAAGCTTGTATTGAAATGACGAAACGTTATCTACAAGAAGAATTGCACCAAATGCAGGTTTTTAACGATCCCAACAGCGTGAGATTGTATTTGCAAGTGGCATTACAACATAAAGAAAGAGAAGTTTTCCTCGTCCTTTTTTTAGATAATCAACATCGTTTGATTAAACAAGAAGAAATGTTTTTAGGCACAATTAATACGGCGACAGTTCACCCTCGAGAAATCATAAAAAGCGCATTGTACTGTAATGCAGCAGCTTTGATCCTAGCGCATAATCATCCTTCAGGCATTGCAGACCCAAGTGAGGCAGATAAATGGATCACGAAAAAGATCCAAATTGCGGCAGAATTAGTCGAAATTCGAGTTTTGGATCATTTCATTATTGGCAAAGGTTGCCATACCTCATTTGCTGAAGCTGGACTGCTCTAAATTTTTTCGCTAAAATCGACATTTGTTGTGCAAAATATTTGCATTTATTTGGTGAAATGTTGCATTTAGTCTTGAGAATAAAACATAAAGTGAGTATAATTCACCACCTTTAATATAGTATGCGGGTCGGTTACAGCGACCTGACGAGGTAGCTCTCAAAATTACCATTTGTTTAATTTTGAAGTAATCCGAACCCTAAGCTCGAGCTTATATTTGATTTATTGGAGATTAATATGTCTAGAGTCTGTCAAGTAACAGGCAAGCGTCCAGCAGTTGGTAACAACCGCTCACACGCAATGAATGCGACTAAACGTCGTTTCTTACCAAACCTTCACACTCACCGTTTCTGGGTTGAGAGCGAAAAACGTTTCGTAACTTTACGCTTAACTGCGAAAGGTATGCGTATTATCGATAAAAAAGGCATTGATGCAGTTTTAGCTGATATCCGTGCTCGTGGCGAGAAAATCTAAGGAGCTAAAAAATGGCAGCTAAAGGACCTCGTGAGAAAATCAAATTAGTTTCAACTGCAGAAACTGGTCATTTTTACACTACAACTAAAAACAAACGTAATATGCCTGAAAAAATGGAAATCAAAAAATACGATCCAGTAGTGCGTAAACACGTTGTTTATAAAGAAGCTAAAATCAAATAATTTTAGTCTTATTTCGAAAAACCCGACTTTGTTCGGGTTTTTTTATAACAGAAATTTGAGGATCTTATGCCAGAGTTACCTGAAGTCGAAACAACAAAAAATGGGATTAGCCCTTATCTTGATGGTTTTATTATTGAAAAAATCGTTGTTCGCCAACCTAAATTGCGCTGGATGGTGAGTGAAGAATTAACACATATTTCTCAACAAAAAGTGACCGCACTAAGTCGCCGAGCGAAATATTTGATTATTCACACAGCACAAGGCTATATCATTGGGCATTTGGGAATGTCTGGCTCATTGCGTATTGTGTCTGAGCAAGATGCAATAGATAAACACGATCATTTAGATATCGTGATGAATAATGGCAAGATCTTGCGTTATAACGATCCTCGTCGTTTCGGTGCGTGGTTGTGGACAGATAATTTAGCGGAATTTCATCTTTTCCTAAAATTAGGGCCTGAGCCTCTTTCTGAGGAGTTTAATGCCGATTATCTGTGGAAGAAAAGTCGCAAAAAACAGACCGCACTTAAAACCTTCTTGATGGATAACGCCGTAGTGGTGGGTGTAGGCAATATTTACGCAAACGAAACTTTGTTTCTGTGTGGCTTACACCCACAAAAAACAGCGGGAAGTCTAACGAAAGCGCAATGCTTACAACTTGTCGAGAAAGTCAAACAAGTGCTGACAACTGCAATCCAGCAAGGTGGCACAACTTTAAAAGATTTCTTACAGCCTGATGGACGCCCAGGCTATTTCGCGCAAGAATTATTAGTGTATGGCAACAAAGATAAACCTTGTCCAAAGTGCGGTACAAAAATTGAAAGTTTAGTGATAGGGCAACGAAACAGTTTCTATTGCCCTAAATGTCAGAAAAAGTAGATTATTTCACTAACCAAGCTGGATCGATCTGTTCTGGTGAAAGATCATTAATATTTTCTTTATAAAAAAGAATGTGCGTATCCGCCTGGCTTTTAGGTTGCCAATGTGTAAACGCAATAGGATCTTCTTTATAAATCCCAATAATCGGTTTATTAAAACCTGAAGCAATATGTACCGTTGAGGTATCTGTTGAAATTAATTGATCACAATGGCGAATCAATTCAATGGTATGAAAGATTTTTGTGGTGCGATGGACAAAAATATTCTCATAATTGGCGGAAAGCTGATGTAATTTTTCACTCACTTCAGGATAACTTAATAAAACGCATTTCTTTCCACCTGTTATTTTGGTGAGATAAGCTAAATATCGCTTAATGTTCTCATCATTCACTTTCTTAATTCTTGCAGCACCATAAAAATTAATCGCAATATAATGTTCTAACTTATTTTCTTGCAAAAATTCAGCAATTTCGACCGCACTTTCTGGCTCAAACGGCACATCGTAAGTCATATCTTGAACGGGAATATTGGCTTTTGCTAAAGCCAATTGATAGAGCTCAGAAAAGTGAAACTCACCCTCTAAATTAATATTAAACAAGCCATAATCGGATTTTTGATAACCAATATAATTGCGAGCATCAATCAAACGGAGAAGTAAAAGATCTCGGTTACGAATCATAATGGTAGGATCAATCACCAGCTCATAGTGTTCTTTTCGAATGCCTAAGCCACATCGGATATAATCCAAAACACTTTTCTTTTTAACATAATAAAGCTCATCAATATATTGATTTTGCTGGAAAAGATAGGCATTTTTCTTTGTACAAATCACCCCAATTTTAATCTCGGGGTTGAATTTTTTAATTTCACGAAATGCAAATGAGCTGACAACATAGTCACCAATTTTTCCATCTTGGCGTAGAAATAAGATACTTTTTATCGATTTTTCAGCTTGATAAGGGACTGTTTTTTTATCAAAAAACAGCTTTCCAATTTGTAATCGTAAAAGGCGTAATCTGTCTTTGATTTTCATTTTAACGATGCTCCATTGCGTCTATTTCTGAATCTACACCTCTAAAAACACAAGGTGGTTCAACGCCATAAGCATTGATTCCCGTTAGTTGTAAAGCACCTGTTAAATAGTCTGCTGGCATTCTGATTGGATAAGCGTGCTGAAGAAGTTTACTTGCCCCTTCTTTAGTAATGAGGTAGGCAGTAGCGCGTGTAATGGTACGTTTCGAGTTTTTTGATGGAGAGCGGTAGTGTACTATACGGTAGCCTTCAACTAATGACCGTTTGAAAAAATGGCTTTTGGCTTTCCCGTGTTCATAGAATAAAATTTCTGTTTTAAGAGGCGCTTTTTTTAAGCTGTCTTTAACAATAGATTCGAATTCTTGAGATACGATAGCATCATCTTCTAAAATAATGGCTTTATCGATGTTTTTTTCTAGCATCATTTTATAGATAAGAAGATGGCTCATCGCACAACCAATTTCACCGATTGTCAGTGGGCGAACAGCTGCAAATTTAGTAGGGTAAAACTCATAGTCAACCGCTGTTTTTTCTTCTTCAGAAAGGGTTTTGCCATTGATGCCATCAATAAAAGAGAAATTAAGTTTTAATCCATTTAAACGTTGAGAAATTACACCTCGTCTAGGCGAACCTTTTAAACTAATCACAAAGATTGGTGGCATTTTTTCCATACTTTTACCCCTATATAAAATTAAACCCTGTAAAAACAGGGTCTAATTGTATTCCGTCAACTTATTTTGTGCTTGGAATGCTGAAACGTTTGTTGAAGCGTTCTACACGACCACCAGTATCAACAACACGTTGTTTGCCAGTGTAGAATGGGTGGCAGTTGCCACAAACGTCTAAGTTTAAATCTTTACCCACTGTTGAGCGAGTTTTAATTACGTTACCGCAAGAACAAGTTGCTGTAACTTCCACATAATTAGGGTGAATACCTTGTTTCATAGAAAACCTCAAATTGAAGCCACGCCGCTATCAAGCTCAAAACCGACACCGCGTGTAGTTAATATTACGCCAAAAGGCAGTTTATATGTAAGCTGGCGAATTCTACAGAATAACAACGCCACTTTCAAGTATTTTTTCCATTGTATTGGATTAGATGCTTGCACGGTTGTCATGAAGGGAGATTTTTTGTATTATCCGAACCCTAAAAGGTAAATGTTGCCGATTAAATAAAGAGGGGTATATGCAATATAGGGCCGATATTGATGGATTAAGAGCTCTCGCTATTATTTCTGTGATTATATTTCATATAAATTACAGTTGGTTGCCAGGAGGCTTTCTAGGGGTAGATATTTTTTTTGTTATCTCGGGATATTTAATTACCTCTATTATTTATATTGATATAAAAAATAATTCATTTTCATTTTCTCGGTTTTATCAAAAAAGAATTAGAAGAATTTTACCCGCTTTTTTTTTCGTGATGCTATCCGCAATTCTATTTGGTCTTTACATATATCATGATAAGCCAACAAAAGTTGAATTACTAAAATCATCTACTGAAGCGATTAAATTTATTATAAATTTTTATTTTTCCAAAAGTGGTGAGTATTTTGATTTGGATGTTGTAGAAAAACCATTGCTCCACTTTTGGTCATTGGCTGTAGAGGAACAGTTTTATTTTATATTTCCACTTTTTTTAATACTTATTGTAAAAAACTCTTTTCTTAGTAAGAAAAAGTATTTTGTATTATGTATTTTGGCTCTCATTTCTGCTTTTTCTTCATTTATAATTTCAAATTATAATAATTATTATTTATTCCATACTAGAGCTATAGAGTTATTGGTAGGTTCTTTCATTGCTATCTATAACATTGACTATAAAAATAATTTATTGATAAATACTAAATTAGGAAAAATTTTATCATCATTATCTTTATTTATTCTAATTACTTGTCTAGTTTTTTTTGATAAAAACACTCCATTTTTTCCAGGTATATCTAGTTTATTACCTTGTATAGCAACAGCATTATTAATTTCTGGTAATCCTAATAATGAATTTTTTATGAAAATTTTTTCTAATAAAGGATTTGTTTTTATAGGTAAAATATCTTATTCACTCTATTTGTGGCATTGGGTTGTTTTAGCATATATGAGATATTTATATGGTTCTTATGAGTTGCCTTTTAATTGGATTTTGTCCTTTATTATGCTCACATTTATGCTTTCTATTTTCAGTTTCTATTTCATTGAATCACCTGTTAGGAAAAATAATTATAATTTTATTAAGTCATTTTTTTATTTTTATATGATTCCATCTTTACTGGTTTTCTGCATACATCGCTATGTGAAATATAGTGAAGATAATTATGATGATGATCTTTTAAAGTATCCTAATAATATTTGTCATAATGTTTATACTAAGTTTTCTTGTAAAAAAGGTGATTTAGCAAAAAAATCTTCAGTTTTATTTATAGGGGATTCTCATACAGGTCATCTAAATCCATTTATTGATATCATTGGAAAACGAGAGGGTTGGGCAGCCGATGTTTTATCCTCTGACTCTTGCTTTTTTTTATTTAATTACATTCCTTCAGAAAAGGCTTATAATAAAAAGCAATGCATAGAATATAATAATCATATTAAAAATATTTATCCTGATTATGATGTGATTGTATTCACTAATTATTGGGGAGATGCTGGGTTAAATATGGTTGAAGATTTTCTTATTAATTTTGAAGAAACATTATCTAAACTTGTCTTTGAAGGTAAGAAAGTCTATATTATTAATTCCAGCTATGACTCAGGTGTTAATTTAGTCAGAACTTATTACCTTAGACAGAATGGAATTAATATTGGCTATCGTCTATCAGATGAACAAAAAGTTAAGGGATATTTGACTTCTCTAAAAAAAATAGAGCTATTAATAAAAAAATATCCTAACATAGAATATATTAATTTATCTTCTTATTTACCTAATCCTCTTTTAATTGAAAATAAGCCTATTTTTATGGATTCTAATCACTGGAATGTATGGGGGAGTATGAAAATGGCTGATCTATTTTCTGATAAAGTAGGAAAATTTATAAAGAATTAAATGAAAAGGAGTTATAGTTGATAACTCCTTATTTTATAAAAATTTATTTTTTCTATGATATATTGAATTTTTCAAATTCTTTTAAAATTCTTTCTGGGTTAACCATATCATCGGTTATTCTACCTTCCATGTTATGATCTTTCATATGTTTTTTAAAGTTGAATTTATCTAATTCTATCCACTCATCTGGATTAAATTTATTTCTTTGAGATTTTACAATAGGAAAATGCCAATTTGATAAAACCCCATATATTTTTCTTCTAAATCTGCTAGGGAAATTTAATATTTCCCAAGCTTGAAACTCATCTTCAATGAACCCTCTAAAAAATTCAAATTTAATGTCATCATTATTATATATGATCCAATGGTCGCTTAATTCTAATAATGGATGTCTTTTATTTATATAACAAATATTATTTATGCAGTGTAGATTTATTCTAGACAATATAACACAGTCTTTTTTGAATATAGGCAATCTACATAACTGTTCTAGTCGTTCTTTTGAGAAAACATGATCGGCATCTATCTTTATGATCCATTTCTTTTTAGGGAGTTTAGACCATATAAAATTATAGTATGTATCAAGTCTTGTTTCTATGTCTAACTTATCTTGTTCTCTATATCTTCTATCATTTGCTGGAATAACATCATAAGGATATTTGACAGATATAAATTGAGGATTTTTTCTACAAAATTCTAATATATACTCTTCTGTTCCGTCTGTGCAACTATGATAGCCTATAACACCTCCTGCTACTGAGTCTATTATACTTTTAAAGCAAGCGTCAATGGTTTTAATTTCATTATGTACTCTGATATAAGCATAAGGTTTTATAGGTTTTCGCCACGAATAAAATCTTTGTTTTCTTTCTGTTATATATAAATCTTTTTTTCTTTTTAATATGCTAAATGGGAATGGAATTTTCATATTATCCTCGTTTATCTGAACTCAACTTTTATATAGTTTTTATTTTCTTTTTTTGAATTATACCATCTATATGGTTTAGTGAATATTCTAGATATTTTATAGGTTCCTCTTTTTATTTTGTCGAGAAGTTTTTTAGGTTTATTTTCTTTTCTTATTTCTTGTCTTTCATTTTGTAGGTGGCTATCTAAAAATGTATTGTTTTTATTTTTTATAATATCTTGAATACAAATTGCTGGGGTTAACTGATAAATGTAATATTTCTTTTGTCTAATTAATTCATTAAATATGAATTCATCTACTGGCTTGATTTTACTTGGTTTAAGATTTCTATAATGAGCTAGGATAAACTTAGCCGCATTTTTTGAAATAAGATATGCTCCAGTCCCAAAATGTTTTGATTGTAGTATATTGAATTCCCTATTTTTATACTTTGATATTTTGCTATTTTTTAATTTGACATCCATTAATGTAGTTTCAAAACGTATTATGAATAAGTCATTTAAGTTAAATCGAGATGTCAACCATTCATATTCTTTTAGAAAAGCGTTGGAATTTTCTCCGAGGAATATATCATCTTCATATATTGTTATATAGGGTAAATTTTGCATAATGCATTTTTCCCATAGCAAGAGATGACTCATTAAACAGGCTTTTTCCCCTAGGCTAAGGGTTTGATTTTCTCTTAAATTTGGGAAATGCATTTCCATGTAATATTGTAAATTTTTGGGGGACACTGCATCAAAAAATTTAAAAGGCACTCCCTGTTGAGAAAACTCTTTTAGAATATGTTGGCGACGTTCGTTAGCAGTAGTAAGACTGATTACATAATTTGAAGGTTGAAAAAGCATAAGTATTATAACCAAGTTTCTTTATGTCATTTTGGAAATATACCCATTTTTTTCTTTTTGTCTAGTAATGATATGAAAATCATAAGAAACTATTTTCCTTGTTAACTCACCAAAAAAAGCCCAAAATACGCTCATTGTGATTTTTGTGAGGCGTTGCTATGCAACTCGTCCGTGTGGTACTTGCGGTGCCGTTATTTCGTTTTTTTGATTATCTTTTACCTACTGATTTGAAGGCTGTGATTGGTGGGCGGGTTGTTGTTCCCTTTGGAACGCAGAAACGGGTTGCGATTGTGGTGGATTTCCCCACAGAAACAGAGATTGATCCGAAGCAATTAAAAGCGGTTGTTGAGGTATTAGATAATGAAAGTCTATTTAACACGGAAACTTGGAAGTTGCTGCATTGGGCTTCAAGTTATTATCAAACTGCATTGGGCGAAGTGTTGTTTCAAGCGTTGCCAGTGAAGTTGCGGCAGGGCGAAAGTGCGGTAGAAAAAAGTAAAACTTTTTGGAAATTGACCGCACTTGGTGATCAAGCACTTGCTCAGCAACTTGAAACGGGCGAATTTAAACGTGCGAAAAAACAACTTGAAGTGCTTGATGCTCTTTCACAAACGCCTTTAGAAAAAGGCAATAATCCTTTTAGTACCGCAATTTTTTCTACGCTTAAACAAAAATCTTATATTGATGAAGTGGAAGTCGCACCGATTACACAAACGTGGTCGGAAAGTTTAGCTGATTTACCGATTACAAATGGTGAAAACCGTTTAACGCTTAATAAGCAGCAAGCGTTAGCCTTTAGCCAGTTGGCGTTTCAGCAGGGGTTTATCGCTTGGTTGCTGGATGGCGTAACGGGATCGGGCAAAACCGAAATTTATTTGCAGCTTATTGAAGAAGTCTTGAAAAAAGGTCAGCAAGTGTTGGTGCTTGTGCCTGAAATCGGTTTAACGCCTCAGACAGTACAGCGTTTTAGCGCACGTTTTAATGTGGTGATTGATGTTTTACATTCCAATGTGAATGACACACAACGTTTAAATGTATGGCAACGTGCAAGAACGGGGCAAAGTGCAATCGTCATTGGGACAAGATCGGCACTGTTTACGCAATTTTCGGATCTTGGGTTAATCGTAATTGATGAAGAACACGATGCTTCATTTAAACAGCAAGATAGTTTCCGTTATCACGCACGTGATCTTTCTCTGGTGTTGGCAAAACAGTTGAATATTTCCGTGTTAATGGGATCAGCTACGCCAAGTTTGGAAAGCCTAAATAATGTCAAAAATGGCAAATATCGTCATATTGTCTTATCGAAAAGAGCAGGAAATTCGGCCGCACTTCGTCATTCTGTGATTGATTTAAAACAACAAGCCGTGCATAACGGGTTGTCAGAACGCTTGTTGAAACAAATGGAAGCCCATTTGCAAAAAGGTAATCAAGTTTTACTGTTTTTAAATCGTCGAGGGTTTGCCCCTGTAATGCTATGTCACGAATGTGGCTGGATGGTGGAATGCCATCACTGTGAAAAACCTTATACCTACCATCAACATCAACGTGCTTTGCGTTGTCATCATTGTGCTTCTCAAAAGCCGATTCCTATGCAATGTGGGCATTGTGGTTCTACGCATTTGATTACTACAGGGCTAGGTACAGAACAGTTAGAACAAACATTAACAGAGCGTTTTCCACAATATCAAATCACGCGCATTGACCGTGACAGTACAGCACGTAAAGGCAAGTTAGAAGGCTATTTATCGGATATTCAACAAGGCAAAAGCCAGATTTTAATTGGTACGCAAATGTTGGCGAAAGGTCACCATTTCCCTGATGTCACCTTAGTGGCGCTAGTGAATGTCGATAGTGCATTGTTTTCTGTGGATTTTCGTGCGGAAGAGCGTTTAGCTCAGCTGTATGTACAAGTGGCGGGCAGAGCAGGACGGATGGAAAAGCAAGGCGAAGTGGTGTTGCAAACACATTATCCTGATCATCCGCTTTTGCAAACCTTACTCACACAAGGCTACGACAGTTTTGCAGAACACGCATTGCAACTGCGTCATAATATGGGGTTGCCGCCTTTTAGTGCGCAAGCGTTATTTAAGGCGCAAAGTCGATATTCTGAAGAAGCCGAACAACAGTTACAAAAAATTGCGGATTATTTTTATCAATGGAATACACAAGCCAATCATCAGTTGCAGATTTTAGGGCCGATTGCAGCACCATTTAGTAAAAAAGCAGGGCAGTACCGTTGGCAATTATTATTACAGCATCCTTCACGGATGATATTACAACAAGCCTTGGCGCAATTTCAGCAAGCGAATATTACGATCTCAAGTAAAGTGCGGTGTGTTTTAGACGTGGATCCAATAGATTTAAGTTAGCTTCATTTGAGTTGAAAAGGATTTTTCAGTAAAATTGACCAGATTTTTTGATTAGGTTGAAAAGGTAATATCGTGGCAAGACGCAATCATCCCGCAAGAGGCGGTAGTAAAAAGAAAAAAGGAACAAATAAAACGGCACTATTTTTAATTGCAGGTGCTGTGATTGCTGTTTTTGCTTTGGTGTTATTTTTTATGAAAGAAAAAGCGCCTGAAATTGTTGTGCCTAAAGTGGAAAAAACAACGCCGAAAAGCGTGTTACCAAATCGTCCAGAAGAAGTGTGGAGCTATATTCAAGCTTTAGAAACCCGCACTGTGCCAGTAGACGATAATGCTAAAAATTTAGATAAAAATATGCGCTTAACCGAAGAACAAAAGAAAATTTTGTTAGCGATGGAGAAAGAGCAAAAAGAAGCTGAAAAAGCACGCTTGAAACAGCAAGAAGAACGCCAGAAAGCAGAAGAAATTGCAAAAAAAGATGCCGCACTTTCTACACCTAAAACACCTGATACACCAAAACAAATGCAGCCACAAAATCCACCAGCAACAGTGGTAGAAGCGAAAGCGAGTGAGCCGAAAAAAGTGGAAGTCGTCAAAGAAACGCCAAAAACAGATGTGGTGAAAAAAGTAGAAAAACCGGTGGAAAAACCAGTTGAGAAGCCTGCTCCGGTTAAAGCGAGCACCAATGAAAAACAATATGGCTTGCAATGTGGTGCCTTTAAAAATAAAGCACAAGCCGATAATTTACAAGCACGTCTTGCTTTGGCTGGTTTGAATGCTCGCGTTAATTCGAGTGCGGAATGGAACCGTGTTATTGTTGGGCCTGTGGGCGATAGAGCTTCTGCAGTGAGGGCACAAGAAAAGGCAAAATCAATTATCAGTTGTGTTGTTATCGGAATGTAATAACTTAAAAAAACGTGGTGTAAAAACCACGTTTTTTTGTTTTTAAACTTGCTTAAATTTTAAAACACTTTAAAATGAACGAACGTTCATTCAGTCGGTACGTAAATTATATGTGCTGATTGTTCCCTTCTAAATGTAAATCAATTGAGTGAATTTTATTATGCGTCAATCTGACACAGATATGACCGAGCATATTTTTACGGCAATAGATCATCTGATGGCGAAAGATGGCTTGCATAATTTGTCGATGCACAAAATTGCAAAGGCAGCCAATATTTCGCCTGGTACAATTTATATTTATTTTAAATGTAAAGACGAGTTGCTAGAACAATTTGCTCGGCAAGTATTTACACGCTTTCAGCGTGAATTAGAAAAGAATTATGACGAAAGTCAGCCACTTTTCGAACAGTATCGTCAAATGTGGTGGAACATTTGGCATTTTTTAGGTGAAAACCCAAATATTATATTGAATATGCACCAATATCAGTCCTTACCGGGCTTTGATAAGGTGATAAGAGAATGGGATCGTAGCCACTGGACGTTATTCTGTGAAAAAGGGCAGAAACTCGGTGTATTATGTGATTTACCAAGCAATATTCTCTTTTCTTTAGGGTTAGAAAGTGCGATGAAAATTGCGTGGAAACAAATCTACTTTAAAGAATCGTTTTCTGAAGAATTACTGGAGTCAGTAATTCAATGCTCTTGGCGAGCAATGCAAAAATAGTTTATTTTTTGATATTAATGGAGTTTTTTGTATGAGTGTGACTCAAGCAAATCAACCTAAACGATCTCATTCGGTGGTGATGAAAATCATCTTGGGGATCATTGTCTTTTTATTTGCAGTGGTGATCGTTTTCAATGTGATCAAAGGGAAAATGATTGAGAAAGCCATTGCTGGAATGGGAGAAAAAATTTATCCCGTCACGGCGATGACAATTCAACCACAACAATGGACACCTGTGATTGAAACAACGGGCTTAGTGCGACCAAATCAGGGCGCAATGTTAAGTTCGCAAACATCAGGTACTGTGAGCGAAGTCTTAGTGCAGTCTGGTCAAGAAGTTAAAAAAGGAGATGTGTTAGTGGTGCTAGATAGCTCGGTAGAGCAATCTAACTTACGTGCATCTTTGGCACAGCTATCTTCAGTGAAAGCCACTTATCAACGTTATTTGAATTTGTATAAAACCAAAAGCGTTTCTCAGCAAGAGCTAGACAATGCGAAGTCAGCTTATGAAGCCTTAGAGTCTAATATTGCTGCATTAAAAGCAGGCATCGCTCGTCGCCAAATAGTTGCACCGTTTGATGGTAAAACGGGTATTGTGAAAGTCAATGTGGGTCAATATGTGAACCCTGGTTTTGAGGTTGTGCGTGTTGAAGACACGAGCAGTATGAAGATTGATTTTGCACTTTCTCAAACTCAATTAGAAAACTTACACATCGGTCAAAAAGTTACAGCAACTGCGGACGCAAGAAGTGGTGAAACCTTTGCCGCAAAAATTACAGCCATTGAGCCTGCAATTAGCTCAACAACAGGTTTAATTGATGTTCAAGCGACTTTTGATGTGGAAGATGGTCGCAAATTGTTGTCTGGAATGTTCACTCGTTTACGTGTGGCATTAGAGACAGAATATGACCAGGTGGTCGTGCCACAAGTAGCGGTTAGCTACAATATGTATGGTGAAATTGCCTATGTCTTGATGCCACTTTCAGACGAAGATCGTGAAGCATTAAGTAATCGTAACGATTTCGACCCTAACAATTTAGACAAAACTTATCGTGCAAAACAAATCACAGTATTTACGAAAGATCGTCAAGGCATTTATGCACTGTTAAAAGGTGATGAATTGAAAGTTGGCGACAAAATTGTGACAGGCGGTCAACAAAATTTAAGTAATGGTAGCTTAGTTATCGTGGCTGACAAAGCTGGCGTAGGTACACAGCAACCAGCGAAGAAAAATAACCTATAAAGTGCGGTAGAAAATAGGAAAGATTTTTATGAATTATTCATTATTACTCAAACAATTAGAGCAAATTTTAGAACCTGAAACTTATATTATTTCAAGAATGGCAAACACCTCAGCATTTATTTATGAGCATATGCCTGACTTAAACTGGGTTGGCTTTTATATTGTAAAAGACGGTGTGTTAAAAGTAGGTCCATTCCAAGGCAAAGTAGCTTGTTCAGATATCGGCTTTGGCAAAGGCGTGTGTGGTTATACGTGGAAAACTGGCACAACAACGGTGGTGGAAGATGTACATCAATTTGATGGGCATATTGCTTGTGACAGCGCATCACAGTCAGAAGTTGTGGTTCCAATTTTTAAAGACGGTGAAATGATTGCAGAATTAGATGTGGATTCACCTCGTTTAGCGCGTTTTTCAGCGGAAGATGTCGAATTTTTAGAAAAATGTGCCGCACTTATCTGAATGAAAAAGTAGGAAACTAAAATGCGATTTACCGATATTTTTATTCGACGTCCTGTATTGGCTGTGTCAATTAGCTTGTTAATCATTATTCTTGGTTTACAAGCCATTGCTAAGCTTGCAGTACGCGAATATCCAAAAATGACAACGACGGTAATTAATGTCTCGACTGTTTATCCCGGTGCGGATGCAAGCTTAATTCAAGCATTCGTTACTTCGAAATTGGAAGAAGCAGTTGCTCAAGCGGATAATATTGATTATTTGTCATCGAAAAGTTTGCCAAATAGCTCGTTAATTACGATCAAAATGAAGTTGAATACAGATCCTAATGCAGCATTGGCAGATGTGTTAGCGAAAGTAAACTCTGTTCGTTCTCAGTTGCCGAGAGGGATTGATGACCCAGTCATTACTTCATCAACCGGTGGTACGGGGATGATGTATATCCAATTTAGCTCAACGAAATTGGACGCAAGTCAGGTGACCGACTATATCGAGCGTGTGATTAAACCACAATTCTTTACGGTAGAAGGTGTAGCAGAAGTGCAAATTTTTGGTGCATCTGATTATGCGTTACGTATTTGGTTAGACCCTGCCAAAATGGCTGCACAGAATTTATCGGCAATGGCGGTGAGAAGCGCCTTGTCATCAAATAACGTGCAAACGGCGGCGGGTAATGACAACGGTTTTTATGTCACTTATAAAAATAAAGTGGAAACTACGACCAAATCTGTTGAAGAGTTGAGCAATTTAGTCATTTCATCAAAAGGCAATAAGTTAGTGCGTTTGCGTGATATTGCTGAAGTGGAATTAAATAAATCAAGCGATAGCACACGCGCAGTTGCCAATGGTTTGGAATCGGTGGTGCTTGCAATTAACCCAACTTCATCGGCAAACCCGTTGGTGGTGGCAGAAAATGTTCGTCCGTTGTATGAGCAAATTAAGCGTAATTTGCCAGACAGTATGAGTGCAGAAATTCTGTATGACACCACCATTGCGATTAATAACTCGATTGATGAAGTCGTTAAAACTATTTTAGAAGCGACTATCATCGTATTGGTGGTGATCACTTTATTTATTGGATCATTACGCGCGATTTTAATCCCGGTGATTACTATTCCAATCTCATTGATTGGGGTAATAATGCTATTACAAGCGTTTGATTTCTCGATTAACTTAATGACCTTGCTTGCCCTGATCTTAGCGATCGGCTTAGTGGTGGATGATGCGATTGTTGTGCTCGAAAACGTTGACCGTCACATTAAGCTCGGTGAAACACCATTCCGCGCAGCGATTATTGGGACACGAGAAATTGCAGTACCTGTTATCTCAATGACAATCGCATTGATGGCGGTATATTCACCAATGGCGTTGATGGACGGTATTACCGGCTCATTATTTAAAGAGTTCGCTTTAACGCTTGCTGGTGCGGTATTTATCTCGGGAGTAGTGGCATTAACACTTTCACCAATGATGAGTAGTACCTTATTAAAGCCACATACTGATCCAAGCAAGCTAGAGAAATGTATCGAGCATATGTTGACCAAAATGAACAGTGGTTATAACTATGCGCTAAATTTAGTGATGGCAAGTCGTAAATGTATGTTGGCATTTGCTGCGATCATTTTTGCAACGCTACCATTCTTGTTTAACTCACTCGCTAATGAATTAACGCCAGCAGAAGATAGAGGCGCATTTATGGTGGTGGGGCGTGGCCCTGCAAACGTGAATGTGGATTACGTTCAAGAAGGAATGCGTGAGTTTGAGCAGATCTTAAAAGATACACCTGAAGTGGATTTCTCAATGGTGATTTCTGGTGCAATGGGCAGCAACCAATCGTTCAGCGTAGTGACGTTAAAAGATTGGAGCGATCGTGATCGTAAGCAATCGGAAGTGCTGAATGAGCTAAACAAAAAAGCAGCGAATATCCCTGAAATTGCATTAACTGGCTTTAACTTCCCAGAAATTAATACAGGTGAGCAAGGGCCGCCAATTGGTTTTGTGATCAGCACGGCAAGTGATTATAAAGACTTAGCCAATGTTGCGGGTGAGTTTTTAGATAAAATGAAAAAATCAGGCAACTTTGTTTACACTGCATTGGATTTGAAATTTGATACTGCACAAATGCGTATCAAGGTAGATAAAGAAAAAGCAGGGACTTATGGCGTCACAATGCAACAAATTAGTGCGACATTAGGTAGCTTCTTATCTGCGGCGACGATTGAACGTGTGGATATTGATGGGCGTGCGTACCGCATTATTATGCAAGTAAAACGCGATCAACGTTTATCGCCAGAAAGCCTGAATAATTATTATGTGACGGCAAGTAATGGTAAATCTGTGCCATTAAGTAGCTTCTTAACTGTAACGTTAGAACCACAACCTACTTCATTGCCACGTTTTAGCCAATTAAATTCAGCAGTAATCAGTGCAGTGCCTTTACCAACAAAAAGTATTGGTGAAGCGGTGGAATGGCTCAAAGTGGCTGCAGAAGAAAATTTACCACAAGGTTATAATTATGACTTTACAAGCCAAGCTCGTCAGTTAGAGCAAGAGGGTAACGCGTTAGCATTTACTTTCGTGTTAGCGGTGATTATTATTTTCT
Organism: Bisgaard Taxon 46; assembly: GCA_049941595.1. GTDB lineage: Bacteria > Pseudomonadota > Gammaproteobacteria > Enterobacterales > Pasteurellaceae > Pasteurella. The sequence continues at coordinate 114,358 of JBNFNA010000002.1, read as the reverse complement.
TAGTGCTAGCCATTCAATTTGAGTCTATTCGCGATCCGCTCGTGATTATGATTTCGGTGCCACTTGCAGTCAGTGGTGCGTTATTGACGTTAAACATCTTAAGTAATACCTTGCCAGGCATTTTAAGGGCATTTGGCATTGTGATGAGCTTCTCGGGCACAACCTTGAATATTTATTCTCAAGTAGGGTTAATTACGCTCGTAGGCTTAATCACGAAGCACGGTATCTTAATGTGTGAAGTGGCGAAAGAGGAACAATTGAAGCACGGTAAGAACCGCACCGAAGCGATTATGGAAGCAGCAAAAGTGCGTTTACGTCCAATCCTAATGACAACGGCTGCGATGGTGGCGGGGGTAATACCATTATTATTCGCAACGGGCGCTGGTGGTGTGTCACGTTTTAGTATCGGGATTGTGATTGCATCAGGTTTAACCATTGGTACATTATTCACTTTATTTGTTTTACCAGTAATTTATAGCCATATCGCAACTGAACATAAACCGTTACCAGAGTTTGATGAAAGCACTAAACCACTGACGGATAATTCTTCTCACTAAGTTTGATAAAACTTGATAAAAAAAGACCGCACTCTTAAACGAAGTGCGGTCTTTTTTATGACTTTTTTGAGGATTATGCCGGCGGATTTTGTTCAGCTGAAGGCCACGCATTAACAACAGCTTTCACTAATGTCGCTAATGGAATCGCAAAGAACACGCCCCAGAAGCCCCACAAACCACCGAAAATCAATACCGCAATAATGATCACAAGGGGATGCAAGTTGACAGCCTCTGAAAATAAGAATGGCACTAATAAATTACCGTCTAAAAGCTGGCTCACAACATAAGCAATAAGGATATACCAAAATGTTGGGCTAATACCAAATTGCGCGGCTGCCACTAACGCAACAGGAATAGTCACCAACACCGCACCGATATAAGGCACAAGCACTGATAAACCCACAGCAACTGCTAATAATAAGGAATAATTCAACCCAAAGAACAAGAAAATCGCATAAGTTACGGCAGTTACAATGATAATCTCAAACAATTTCCCACGAATATAATTTGCGATTTGTTGTTGCATTTCCTGCCAAACATTAGAAGCAAGCGTGCGGTTTTTCGGAAGAAAACGGCTTGCACCAGCCATTAGCTCGGTTTTATCTTTCAACAAAAAGAACACCATTAACGGCACTAAGAAAGCATAAATTCCGAGGGTAACCAAACTTAATAACGAGGTGAGAGAAAATTTTAATGCGGACTCACCAAACCCAAGAATTTTGGCTTTTACAGAATTGAGTACCGAATCGATAGTTTGATAATCCACAAGTTCAGGATAATGCTCAGGCAGAGAAAGCAACCACACGTTAATCGTATTGAACATATGCGGAAGATCGCTGACTAAGTTCACAGTTTGCGTCCAAAGTGTTGGAATAAGCACAAGTACAATCACTAAAATCAAGCTGAGAAAACCACCAAAAATTAGTGCGGTGGATAATAAACGTGGGAATTTAAGTTTATCGGTGAGAAAACGAATTGGCCATTCTAAAAGGTAAGCAAGCACAATCGCAATCAATAGCGGGGCAATTAAATGGCTGAAAAAATAAATAGAAATAAAACCAAACAGCAAAATAGCAAACAAGCCCATTGCTTGAGGATCACTAAAGCGGTTTTTATACCAACTTTTTAACATTTCTAACATAATATTCCCTTAAGGTAAGCATTTTGAGCGATTATAAGTTAAAATCTAATGAGATCATATTATTAAGCGAGGAAATTCTATGACGATCACGATTTATCACAACCCACGTTGTTCTAAAAGCCGTGAAACTTTAGCGCTTTTAGAACAAAAACAATGTGAGCTGAATGTACAAACCTATTTAGACCACCAATTTACAGCAGACGAATTGCAATCACTGGCAAAAAAATTAGGCGTGAAAAGTTTACGCGAAATGATGAGAACCAAAGATGAACTGTTTGCCACTTTCGGTTTAAATCAACCTGATGTGACAGAACAACAATTGTTAGACGCTTTAGTGGCACATTCCGCATTGTTAGAACGCCCAATCGTGGTTAATGGTGAGCGTGCGAAAATCGGTAGACCACCAGAATCTGTACTTGAGATTCTCTAATTTCGTTTTATAATGTTGCCCGTTTGTTAATGAAAATAAACGGGCAAATGTTAATTACTTTATAAGGGAAAATTATGGCAAAAAAACAGCAACCACAAAGTGCTCAGCCTTATCAGCACAAACGTGGCACGATTAAAGATAATGCCATTTGTGCATTATTACACGATCCGTTATTCCGTCAGCGAATTGAGAAAAAACGCAAAGGAAAAGGCAGTTACCAGCGAAAATCGAAACACGTAGGGAAATTTTTTGAAAAGCCCGATTATAAAATTTTTGATTTGAAAGATTTTATAATCGGGTTTTTCTTAAACAACATTTACAACAATGCAACTCATTTAAACTCAGCGAGGTAAATTTATGACTATGCAAAAGGAAGTACTTTTTAGTAATAATTGGAATGTAAGAATTAGCGATCCAGGTGAAGAAGGGGCACAAAGCCACTTTTTTGAAACCATTTATATCACACTTGAAGCGCATATTAATGGTGATGAAATTGCTTATGAATTTACACGTAAAGTAGAAGATCAAGTAAAAATCAACCGCACTTTTACCGATTTAAGCGAACTTTTCAAATTCCTCGGCGACTACCTCGACCCAGTGAGTATGGGCTTTTTAGGTATCAAAATCGGCAACTTAGGTGTTAAGGCTTAAGTTTCATTCCTTCCCAAAAAACGATGCCCCTTGAAATTTTCATCTCAAGGGGCAGAGCGTTACGGTCATTCTTTTCAGAAGCCTTATTGTAGCAACGTCTCTCATTTCGCAGTGCAACAATACCTGACCTACTCTACATTATTAGGTAAATTTAATCAACAGTTTTATGCTTTTGTTTTAAAATAATTAAGTGGACTTTTGATTCAGGGAAAATATAAGGAAGAGAGAATGCAAACAGTTAATAACCAACTAAATTATATTTTAGGTTTAGATTTAGGTATCGCTTCAGTCGGTTGGGCTGTCGTTGAAATCGATAATGATGAAGACCCAATAAAGCTGATAGATCTAGGTGTAAGAACATTTGAACGAGCGGAAGTACCAAAAACAGGTGAATCATTAGCTCTCTCTCGTAGACTAGCAAGAAGTACAAGGCGTTTAATTCGCCGTCGAGCTTATCGTTTATTACTTGCAAAACGACTTTTTAAACGTGAAGGAATGCTTACTCAATCAGATTTGGATAGAGGACTTCCTAATCAAGTATGGCAATTACGATTAGAAGGGCTTGAACGCCAATTATCTGCAATAGAATGGTCTGCAGTTTTATTACATTTATTAAAACACCGAGGATATCTTTCTCAGCGTAAAAATGAGAGTAAAACGGATAATAAAGAGCTTGGAGCATTATTATCAGGGGTCAACCAAAACCATCAATTATTACAGTTAGAATCTTATCGAACTCCAGCTGAACTCGCTGTCAGAAAATTTGTTGAAGAAGAAGGGCATATTCGAAATCAGAGAGGCTCTTATACACATACCTTCAATCGCTTAGATCTGCTAACCGAGCTTAATTTACTTTTTGTTACTCAACGCAATCTAGGTAACCCATATACAACAGATGTATTGCAACAAAAAATAGTTGACTTGCTGATGTGGCAAAAGCCTGCTTTATCTGGTGAAGCTATCTTAAAAATGTTAGGTAAATGCACATTTGAGCCAAGTGAATACAAAGCCGCAAAATCTACTTATTGCGCTGAACGTTTCGTTTGGCTAACTAAATTAAATAATTTACGTATTTTAGAAAATGGTACTGAGCGTTCATTAACCAATGATGAACGTTTATTATTAATTAATCAGCCATATGAAAAAGCAAAATTGACTTATGCACAAGTTAAGAAAATATTAGAATTGCCTGAGCAAGCTATTTTTAAAAACTTAAATTACACTAAAGAGGATGTTGAATCTAAAACAACGTTTATGGAGTTAAAGGCTTGGCATGCAATTCGCAAAGTATTAGAAAGTAATGGACTGAAAACTGAATGGCAGGGATTAGCGAGTAAGCCTGAATTATTAGATGAAATTGGTACGGCTTTCTCTGTGTATAAAACAGATGACGATATTACAAAATATTTAGAAAATAAGTTACCTTCCTCTGTACTATCTGTTTTATTAGAAAACTTAAATTTTGATAAATTTATTCAATTATCATTAAAAAGCTTACAAAAAATCTTACCTCTTATGGAGCAAGGGAAACACTATGATGAGGCTTGTCGTGAAATCTATGGTGATCATTATGGTAAAAAAAACCAAAAAGAAGATATTTTTCTACCAGTTATTCCTGCTGATGAGATCCGTAATCCTATTGTTTTAAGAACACTTTCTCAAGCACGTAAAGTGATTAATGGTATTGTGAGAAAATATGGCTCTCCAGCACGAGTTCACATTGAAACAGCGAGAGAATTAGGAAAGTCTTTTAAAGAACGCAATGAAATCAAAAAACGTCAAGAGGAAAACAGAAGTGAAAGAGAAAGAGCGGTACAGAAATTTAAAGAATATTTCCCTGACTTCTTTAGCGAGCCAAAAGCAAAAGATATTTTGAAATTGCGTTTATATGAGCAGCAACATGGAAAATGTCTGTATTCTGGCAAAGAGTTGGATATTACACGTTTAAATGAAAAAGGGTATGTTGAAATTGATCACGCATTACCTTTTTCTCGAACTTGGGATGATAGTTTTAATAATAAAGTTTTAGTGTTAGCCAATGAGAATCAGGATAAATCTAACCGGACACCTTATGAGTGGTTAGGTGGGAAAGAAAAGTCAGTTCGTTGGAAAAACTTTATTGCATTAGTCATGGGGAGTCGTTTTTCTTACAGTAAGAAACAACGTATTTTGACTCAAAAACTCGATGAAAATGGCTTTATTGAGAGAAATCTCAATGATACTCGCTATGTTGCTAGATATTTATTTAATTATATTTCCAACAATATGAAACTATTAGGGAAAGGTAAGCGTAGAGTATTTGCCTCAAATGGACAAATTACGGCTCTATTACGTAGTCGATGGGGATTATCTAAAGTCAGAGAAGATAATGATAGACATCATGCCTTGGATGCCATAGTCGTAGCCTGTTCAACAGTATCAATGCAACAAAAAATCACCCGCTTTGTGCGATTTGAAGAAATGAATCCATTTACAGGAGAAAGAATTGATAAAGAAACAGGAGAAGTTATTTCACTGCACTTTCCAGAACCTTGGAAATATTTTAGACAAGATGTCAATATTCGAGTATTTGATGACAACCCAAAAACAGCATTAGAAAAAATGCTCCCAGATAGACCTGAGGCTAATCATGAATTTGTGCAACCATTATTTGTATCTCGAGCTCCAACAAGAAAAATGAGTGGCCAAGGGCATATGGAAACGATTAAATCTGCAAAACGTTTATCCGAGGGCAAGAGCGTATTAAAAGTACCATTGACACAATTAAAGCCAAATTTATTAGAAAATATGGTAAATAGGGAACGGGAAATTGACCTTTATAATGGATTAAAAATGCGTTTAGCTGAGTTTAATAACGACCCACTTAAAGCATTTGAACAACCGTTCTATAAAAAAGGTGGGCAACAAGTTAAATCAGTTAGAGTTGAGCAAGTTCAAAAATCAGGTGTTCTAGTTCGTGAAAGTACTGGTGTTGCGGATAATGCATCTATGGTGAGAGTTGATGTTTTTGAGAAAAATAAAAAATTCTTTTTAGTTCCTATATATACTTGGCAAGTCGCAAAAGGGATATTACCTAATAAAGCGGTTGTCGCATACAAAGATGAGGAAGAGTGGGAGGATATAGATGAGTCTTTTATTTTTAAATTTTCTCTTTATCCAAATGATTTGATTAGGCTAGTTACAAAGAAAAAAGTATTTTTTGGGTATTATTCAGGAATGAACCGAGCAGTTGCCAGCATTAATATTCGGGAGCATGATTTGGATATACAGAAAGGGAAAAATGGAGAGCATTTAAGTGTTGGAGTTAAATTAGCACTATCTTTTGAAAAATACCAAGTTGATGAATTAGGAAAAAATATAAGAGTGTGCCGTACAACAAGAAGACAACAAGTACGTTAAAAGTAAAATCCCAACTTTTTTCAAAAGTTGGGATTTTTTTAAGGAGAATATAATGAGTTGGCGCAGCATTTTAATTAGCAATGGAGGTAAGCTATCATTGCATAAACAGCAAATGTTAATACAACAATCTAATAATGAATTTACAGTCCCGATAGAGGACATCGCGGTGATTGTTATTGAGAGTAGGGAGGTTGTTATCACAGCTCCATTGCTTTCAGCGTTAGCAATAAATGGGGTAACGTTATTAACTTGTGATGAGCAATTCTTGCCTTGTGGTCAATGGCTTCCTTTTGGTCAGTATTATCGTCAATTAAAAACATTAAAATTACAATTAGAAGCTACCCAACCACAGCGAAAGCAATTGTGGCAAAAGATTATTCAGCAAAAGATACGTAATCAGGCCTTTGTCTTACAGCAAGTCGATTATATTAATGAAGCTAATCGTTTAAATCAAATGGCTAAGATTGTGAGATCGGGTGATAAAGAAAATATAGAGGGGCAAGCCGCATTAATTTATTTTCAAACTTTATTTGGCAAGGCATTTAAACGTAGCGAGGAAAATGCCATAAATGCACATCTTAATTATGCATACACTGTATTAAGATCAGCTGTAGCACGTTCCCTCGTCCTTTATGGCTGGCTACCTCAGTTAGGCTTATTTCATCGTAGTGAGTTAAATCCTTTTAATTTAGCTGATGATTTTATTGAACCTTTTCGACCATTAGTTGATTTAATGGTATGGAAACTATGGGTGAACAAGAAAATTGAAGTAGGCTTATCACCATCGACAAAACAATCGCTTATAAGCATCTTGCACTATCAAATGTTATTCAGAGAAGAAACATTTAGTGTATTAGCAGCAATCGATAGAACAGTGTCTTCTTTGCAAATAGCATTGATTTCTCAAGATGCTAAGCTACTAAAACTGCCTGAAATGCTTCCATTAAAGGAACATCAATATGAGTGAGGCTAAATTTATGCGTTTAATCGTTTTTTTCGATTTACCTGTTACAACAAAAGAAAAGAGAAAGGCTGCAAGCCAGTTTAGACATTTTTTGTTGAAAGATGGTTATCAGATGTTACAGCTTTCGGTATATGCAAGAATTATTCGTGGTAGGGATTCAATGCTAAAACATAATAAAAGATTATCTGAACATTTACCCGAGGAAGGTTCTATTCGCTGCTTGGAAGTTACTGAAAAACAATTTGCAAGTATGCAAATTTTATTGGGTAAGTTAAAACCACAAGAAAAAAGAGTAAATGCAAATCAAATGCTACTTTTTTAATTAATTATATGATTATTTATTCATTATGCTACAGTTAGAAAGATTGTTTGTTTGCTTGTTTTTTGTTCTTTTAAGTGGTGTATTTTTTGATGAAAGTGATTTTCATAGAGTTTTTGTTATCAATTCTGTGATTCTTTTGATAACGAATTAGTAAGTTTTTTTTGGAAAGAAAAAGGTAAAATAATAACAAATTTTTTCATTTTTTTGTTATACAAAAACGCCCTAGTCCTTTATTGATAAGGGATTAGGGCGTTGGTATTGTAGCACTGCGAAATGAGAGAGGGAACTACAACTTGAACATCCACTGCCGCAATGAGAAAACGATTGTAGCACTGCGAAATGAGAGAGGGAACTACAACAAACGATCGACTATAAAAAACCGAGTGTTGATTGTAGCACTGCGAAATGAGAGAGGGAACTACAACATTAATAAAGCCCTCTTGAAGTTGATCAAGATTGTAGCACTGCGAAATGAGAGAGGGAACTACAACAGTGTCTGTGCTTGTGTTTTTTCCATTTTTATTGTAGCACTGCGAAATGAGAGAGGGAACTACAACACATCAGCAGTACAGACAATGATGTTATCTATTGTAGCACTGCGAAATGAGAGAGGGAACTACAACGTCAACGACGGTCGTGTAATCATTAGTCCTATTGTAGCACTGCGAAATGAGAGAGGGAACTACAACTCAGTTGACACAAGAGAAAGCAAGTGAACAATTGTAGCACTGCGAAATGAGAGAGGGAACTACAACAGCGTTGCAATGAACACGCTTGCTAGCACTATTGTAGCACTGCGAAATGAGAGAGGGAACTACAACTTTCCGATCCGTCCACTTGATTCAGCGATAATTGTAGCACTGCGAAATGAGAGAGGGAACTACAACAAGAAATTGCACCGTGTATTGTTTGGTTATATTGTAGCACTGCGAAATGAGAGAGGGAACTACAACAAAGCGGGCATGGTGGTGAAAGTGCCAACGATTGTAGCACTGCGAAATGAGAGAGGGAACTACAACAGTTACCGCTTGCGCTTTCACAGGTATTATATTGTAGCACTGCGAAATGAGAGAGGGAACTACAACCGAAAACAGGTGCATAAAAAGCTAGCAACCATTGTAGCACTGCGAAATGAGAGAGGGAACTACAACGGTCGCTCTAAGTCCGGCACTTTATCGCTAATTGTAGCACTGCGAAATGAGAGAGGGAACTACAACATTTTAAATACATATAGCAAGTACTTTTTTATTGTAGCACTGCGAAATGAGAGAGGGAACTACAACTCTACCTGTAGGACTATTAGCAAACATTTTATTGTAGCACTGCGAAATGAGAGAGGGAACTACAACTTTATTCGTTAAAACCGCCCGCGATAAGTGATTGTAGCACTGCGAAATGAGAGAGGGAACTACAACAGATAGAATCTCCGTGAGCAATCTGAAAAGATTGTAGCACTGCGAAATGAGAGAGGGAACTACAACTTTTTAGAATTAACTAAATGATAAATAAAAATTGTAGCACTGCGAAATGAGAGAGGGAACTACAACATCTAATGCTATCTCAAAATCAAATTCTGCATTGTAGCACTGCGAAATGAGAGAGGGAACTACAACGTTGTAAATTGATGTCTATTGTTTAAAGAAATTGTAGCACTGCGAAATGAGAGAGGGAGCTACAACATCTAATGCTATCTCAAAATCAAATTCTGCATTGTAGCACTGCGAAATGAGAGAGGGAACTACAACGTTGTAAATTGATGTCTATTGTTTAAAGAAATTGTAGCACTGCGAAATGAGAGAGGGAACTACAACTAAAGCCATTTTCTACCCCTTACGATGCTAATTGTAGCACTGCGAAATGAGAGAGGGAACTACAACTAAAAATATGACTTAATAAACGGTATTTCAATTGTAGCACTGCGAAATGAGAGAGGGAACTACAACCTGTCAGTTCTATTTTAAAATGTAACTAAAATTGTAGCACTGCGAAATGAGAGAGGGAACTACAACACAACGAGCGTTGGGAAGATGAATACACGCATTGTAGCACTGCGAAATGAGAGAGGGAACTACAACGTAACGAAGCTTACGCGGTAGAAGATTGCGATTGTAGCACTGCGAAATGAGAGAGGGAACTACAACCCGGCGTTACTGAAAGAAAAGTATCGCGTAATTGTAGCACTGCGAAATGAGAGAGGGAACTACAACGCAATAATCAGCGCGATTGCGCACGCGATGATTGTAGCACTGCGAAATGAGAGAGGGAACTACAACCCGCATTTTTTAATGTGGAATCAGACAAAGATTGTAGCACTGCGAAATGAGAGAGGGAACTACAACCTCACGCTCCCAGCGTGCAACACTTCGCCAATTGTAGCACTGCGAAATGAGAGAGGGAACTACAACAGCCCACACTTGGCATTTAGCAAGATCGGAATTGTAGCACTGCGAAATGAGAGAGGGAACTACAACGTTGGAGAATTATAATTAAGAGTATTTTTAATTGTAGCACTGCGAAATGAGAGAGGGAACTACAACTCGATCTCGTTATTAAGTAGTATAGTGTGTATTGTAGCACTGCGAAATGAGAGAGGGAACTACAACATTAAAAAATCTAAAAACAATTTTCAATACATTGTAGCACTGCGAAATGAGAGAGGGAACTACAACTCATAGCCGATCCCCTCACAATATCCGCACATTGTAGCACTGCGAAATGAGAGAGGGAACTACAACTGTTATTTAAGTCAAATTTAAGTTAAAATTATTGTAGCACTGCGAAATGAGAGAGGGAACTACAACTGGAAGTCGAAAGACGAGATCCGAGAAATTATTGTAGCACTGCGAAATGAGAGAGGGAACTACAACGTAGAAGACGGGTTGTTGTCACTAAACGGGATTGTAGCACTGCGAAATGAGAGAGGGAACTACAACTTCGCTGGTGGCGCTTTGGCTTGCTGTTGCATTGTAGCACTGCGAAATGAGAGAGGGAACTACAACAAGCTTACATTAAATAACAAAACATTTACAATTGTAGCACTGCGAAATGAGAGAGGGAACTACAACGCATAGACATACCGCCTAAAGTCGGCGTGAATTGTAGCACTGCGAAATCAGAGAAGGCGATTCATCACTTTTCAAATAATTGCTACCTCAAATTTATCCCTATTTCATTTTCTAATCAACAATCAACTCAAATCAAACACCATCAATTTCTTATCGCATTTTCTGTGCATTGCTTATATTATTAGCCCATCTTTTTTATGGGCAGAGATGATGCAAAAAATTTTGTTAATTTTGACCGCACTTTGGGGGCTTCAGGGGTGTGGGACTGTGGTGAAGTTGTTAGACCCTACAGAACCCTATACAGCCTATGCCGGCACAAAATATGATTTTGAAATGGCAAAGAAATGGGGATTGCCTATCTTAGATTTGCCTTTATCTTTTTTACTTGATTCCGCACTGTTGCCTTATGTGTGGGCGCAAGAATCTGAATAACGAATACGATGAAATTAAATTCACAACAACAGCAAGCCGTTGAATATGTCACTGGCCCTTGTCTTGTATTGGCAGGGGCTGGCTCTGGCAAAACACGCGTTATCATTAATAAAATCGCACATTTGGTTGAAAAGTGTGGTTATTTACCACGTCAAATTGCTGCAGTAACCTTTACTAACAAAGCCGCACGTGAGATGAAAGAGCGTGTCGCTCAGTCTATTGGTAAAGAGGCGAGTCGTGGGCTGATTGTGTCAACTTTTCACACGTTAGGGTTCGATATTATCAAGCGTGAATACAAACATTTGGGTTTTAAATCCAATATGACGTTGTTTGATGAACACGATCAGCTTGCGTTACTTAAAGAGCTTACCGCAGATTTGCTTTCGGAAGATAAAGATCTTTTGCGTCAGCTGATTTCAACGATTTCCAACTGGAAGAATGATCTGATTTCGCCACAGAGAGCGAAGGCACAAGCAAGAGATTCAAAAGAACATACTTTTGCAGAATGTTATGAACGTTATAGCCAGCAGATTCGTGCTTACAATGTGTTGGATTTTGACGATTTGATTATGTTGCCGACGTTGTTGTTCAAGCAAAACGAAGAAGTGCGGTCGAAATGGCAGCAGAAAATTCGTTATTTACTGGTGGACGAATATCAAGATACCAACACCAGCCAATATGAATTGATCAAATTATTGGTGGGCGAGCGAGCTTGCTTTACAGTGGTGGGTGACGATGACCAGTCCATTTATTCGTGGCGTGGCGCTAGACCGCAAAATATGATGCGCTTAAAAACGGACTTCCCGCAATTAGAAGTGATTAAACTTGAGCAAAATTACCGATCAACTCACCGAATTTTACATTGTGCCAATATTTTGATTGATAACAATGAACACGTGTTCGATAAGAAATTGTTTTCCAATTTGGGCGAGGGTGAAAAGTTACAGGTACTGGAAGCAAAAAATGAGGATGATGAGGCAGAACGTGTTGTGGGTGAGCTAATCGCACATCGTTTTATGCGGAAAACCAAATATAAAGATTATGCGATTTTGTATCGCGGTAATCATCAATCGCGTTTATTGGAAAAAGTGCTAATGCAAAACCGTATTCCTTATAAAATTTCAGGTGGGACTTCATTTTTCTCGCGTGCTGAAATTAAGGATATGATGGCGTATTTGCGCTTGTTGGTGAATCAAGATGATGATGCAGCATTTTTACGTATTGTGAACACGCCAAAGCGTGAAATTGGAACTGTCACTTTGCAAAAGCTGGGTGAGTTAGCGCAAGAAAAACACACGAGTTTATTTGATGCGATTTTTGATTTTGAGCTTATCCAACGTATCACGCCCAAAGCCTACAATGCATTGCAAAATTTTGCGCAGTGGATTGTGAATTTGTCAGATGAAGTGGTGCGTTCTGAACCGGCTCGAGCCATTCGTACAATGTTGGCTCAGTTGCATTATGAAGAATATCTTTATGAATATGCAACTAGTCCAAAAGCGGCTAAAATGCAAAGTAAAAACGTAGCAACGTTGTTTGACTGGGTTGCAGATATGCTGAATGGAAATGATGTTGATGAGCCGATGAGCTTAAATCAAGTTGTTACTCGTTTAACGTTGCGCGATATGTTAGAGCGTGGTGAAGATGATGAGGAAAGTGATCAAGTGCAATTGATGACGTTACACGCTTCAAAAGGTTTGGAATTCCCGCACGTGTTTTTGATTGGAATGGAAGAGGGCATTTTACCTCACCAAACCAGCATTGATGAAGACAATGTGGAGGAAGAACGCCGTTTGGCTTATGTAGGAATTACTCGCGCACAACAAACATTATGTTTTTCATTGTGTAAAGAGCGTCGTCAGTTTGGTGAGATATTAAAAACCGAACCGAGCCGCTTTTTAGCAGAGTTGCCTGCCGATGATATTCAATGGGCGCGTGATAAGCCGGCAATGAGCAAGGAGCAAGAAAAACAAAATACCGCAAATCAATTGGCTAACTTACGTGCGATTTTACGTGGAAAATAGGATTTTTTACTTTTTTTGTAGGAAAATCATTCAGTCGAATAATTTTTTGTAAAAAATGATTTGACTTATTTTTTTAAAACCGTATTATACCGCCCACAAACCGATTGCGGTGAGATGGCCGAGAGGCTGAAGGCGCTCCCCTGCTAAGGGAGTATAGGGTCAAAAACTCTATCGAGGGTTCGAATCCCTCTCTCACCGCCATTTACTCAAGGTTTTACCTAGTCAAATTGGCAAACGTAAAACAGTGCTGCACCCGTAGCTCAGCTGGATAGAGTACTCGGCTACGAACCGAGCGGTCAGAGGTTCGAATCCTCTCGGGTGCGCCATTTCAAATAGGCTCTAATATTTGAAAAGGTTAAAGCAAGTAAATAAATTGGAATCAAATATACGCACCCGTAGCTCAGCTGGATAGAGTACTCGGCTACGAACCGAGCGGTCAGAGGTTCGAATCCTCTCGGGTGCGCCATTTCAAATTACAAATCTTAAAAATTCCATTTTTAAATCAATTTTTAGCACATTAAAAGTTCTCCTTTTTAATTCTAAATGTTATTTGTTATTTTTCGTATTTTTAGCGAAAAAGTGCGGTCTCTTTTTGTGGCTTTTTATTTCACTTCATTTTCTTACTTTAACTTCTCTAAAATTTCAGGCTGATCTAATAACAACGCATAATAATTTGCGAGAAAATACGTTTGTTCATTTGCAGGAATCGGGAAAGGAATAAGCTGAAGGATTTCTTGGTGTATTGCGGAAACTATTGGAAAACAGACCGCACTTTGAATCTTGTTTTGGAAGTCTTTATGCAAGGGCGAGGCACAATGTTGTCGTTTAATACGTCCGAGTGCATTGGCTAAATGCACCAGCATTGTTTGTACTTGTGATGTTTCAACGTTGACGTGCCAATGTTCTGCTAAATGTGTTTGTGTTTTGAACACAATTTCTACGATTTTCTCATCAATTAACTTTCGCACTTGTAACATTTCTAAATGTGCTTGAATATCCATACAGCCCTCTCATTTGAGTCTAGTGAAGTCTAGCTTACTTTGAAAAAATTAAACAGTGCAGAGATCACAAATTTATAGCAAAATAAGCCTACTTTTCATTAATGTTTAAAAAGAGTGAGTGATGTTAGATTCAATGGTTCTTGAGCAATATGCCGGATTAATTTTTGATATGGACGGCACGGTGATTGATACAATGCCTTGCCACGAGCGTGCGTGGTTGATGGTGGCAGAAAAAATGGGCTATCCTTTATCGCCTACGGTAATGTACGAATTAGCGGGTGCACCGTTACGAACCATTGCTGAAGAAATGATGACAAGAGCCAATATGCCGTTGGAACACTTAAAAGAAGTGATGATATTAAAACGCCAGTTTGGGACAGCCTTAATTCTGAGTGAAGCGACTTTATTGCCAGCTGCTAATATTGTGCGACGTTATTATGGTAAGAAACCGATGGCGTTAGGCACAGGATCTCACCGAGAAATTACGCATAAGTTATTAAATAAACTGGAAATTGCCCATTGTTTTGGGGCAGTCGTCACTTCAGAAGATGTTGCACAACATAAGCCTGCACCAGATACCTTTTTACGTTGTGCAGAATTAATCAAGGTTGATGCGAAAAAATGCTTAGTATTTGAAGATGCAGATTTTGGTATTCAAGCGGCATTAGCTGCGGGTATGCACGCCTTTGATGTGCGTACAGAAACCTTAATTACGGGCTAAGTGCAGCATTTCGTGAGCGTGGAATAAAAAATGTGGGACTGGCTTTCATTACAATGGTGGGAGAGTGTTCTTCCTCAATATGATTTGTGGATAATGTTTGCCAGTGCATTTCTCAGTTCAACAATTTTACCTGGTAATTCCGAAGTGATTTTTGTTGCACTGTTAACTAAACAAATCGATCCTATTTCTTATTCTTCGATTTCACATTTATTTGCCATTGCTGTGTTAGGAAATAGCTTAGGCAGTTTAACAACCTACTGGCTTGGGCGTTTAATGCCAACAGCACAACAAAAACAGCAACAAAATCCTCGCTTTGAGAAAACCGTCAAATTATTACAGCGTTATGGTGTATGGGCACTGTTTTTCAGCTGGTTGCCTGTGGTAGGGGATTTATTTTGCGGCATTGCGGGCTGGTTACGATTAAATGCGTTTTGGTCATTTATTTTCATCTTGAGCGGGAAAATGGTGCGTTATGCTTTTTTGCTATTTTTAACGATAAACTTGTTTTAAATTGTGAAGAAAATTGGTCTAATTGGACATTAGCCATAAAAAAAACACCACCCAAGATGGGTGGTGAAATAACCTAAGGAACCAATTTTATTAAAAACAACTGCAAGTTGCTGTAATTTAAGACTAGCAGTTTTTTAGAAAGTTCAATAAATTTGTCAAAATTTAATCAAAACAAAAATGAAAAGGAAGAATTATGCCATTACTTGATAGTTTCAAAGTCGATCATACAAGAATGAATGCGCCAGCGGTGCGTGTTGCAAAAATTATGAAAACACCAAAAGGTGATGAAATTACGGTGTTTGATTTACGTTTTTGTGCACCAAATAAAGCCATTCTTTCGCCACAAGGTATTCACACCTTAGAACACTTATTTGCGGGTTTTATGCGTGATCACTTAAACAGCGAAAATGTGGAAATTATTGATATTTCGCCAATGGGATGTCGCACAGGTTTTTATATGTCGTTAATCGGTACCCCAACAGAGCAACAAGTGGCAGAGGCGTGGTTAGCTTCAATGCACGATGTATTGAAAGTGGAAAATCAAAGCCAAATTCCAGAGTTAAACGAATATCAATGTGGTTCTTATAAAGAACATTCTTTATCTGATGCGCATCAAATTGCAAAAGATGTGCTCGCAAGTGGTGTTGGCGTCAATAAAAATGACGATTTATTGCTTGATGAAAAATTATTAAATCCTTAATCCATTTATACAAACACAACGTCCAGAAGGAAATAAAAATGACAAAAATTGGTACCGCACTTACAGCTAAAGCCACCAAAGTAATGATGTTAGGTTCGGGAGAGTTAGGTAAAGAAGTCGTGATCGAGCTACAACGTTTAGGCGTTGAAGTCATTGCGGTGGATCGCTATGAAAATGCACCAGCACAACAAGTTGCGCATCGTGCTTATACCATTTCAATGCTTGATGGCGAGGCATTAAAGGCTTTAGTGGAAAAAGAAAAGCCAGATTATATCGTGCCCGAAGTGGAAGCGATTGCGACAGCAACGTTAGTTGAATTAGAGCAAGCGGGCTTTAATGTGATTCCAACGGCAAAAGCAACACAATTAACAATGAACCGCGAAGGTATTCGCCGTTTAGCTGCGGAAGAATTAGGTTTACCGACTTCAAATTACCAATTTGTTGATAACTTTGATGATTTTAAAAGTGCGGTGGAAAAAATTGGCATTCCTTGCGTTGTGAAACCAATTATGTCGTCTTCTGGACATGGACAAAGCATTTTGAAATCCGCTGATGATATTCAAAAAGCGTGGGATTATGCACAGCAAGGTGGCCGTGCTGGCGGCGGTCGTGTGATTGTGGAAGGTTTCGTCAAATTTGATTATGAAATTACCCTTTTAACAGTACGTCATGTTCAAGGCACATCATTCTTAGCACCGATCGGTCATATTCAAATTGATGGAGACTATCGAGAATCTTGGCAGCCACAAGCAATGTCAGAAGTGGCATTAGCCAAAGCTCAGGCAATCGCAGAAAAAATTACAGGCGCATTAGGCGGTCGTGGTATTTTCGGAGTGGAAATGTTCGTATGTGGTGATAATGTGATTTTCAACGAAGTGTCACCACGTCCACACGATACTGGTATGGTGACTTTAATTTCACAAGAATTATCTGAATTTGCACTACACGCACGTGCGATTTTAGGATTGCCAATTCCTGAAATTAACTTAATCAGCCCGTCTGCCTCAAAAGCAATTGTGGTGGAAGGCCAATCAAATCAAGTTCAATTCGGCAACTTGGCAGAAGTACTTGCCGAGCCAAATACCAATATTCGTTTATTCGGTAAAGGTGAAGTGAATGGACACCGCCGTATGGGCGTGATTTTAGCGCGTGATGAATCGGTGGAGTCAGCGTTAGAAAAAGCACGTCGTGCTTACGATAAATTAGAGATTACCCTCTAATCAAAACTTTCAGAAAAATGATCGCACTTGATAAGCTCTTGATAAACTAAAGTGCGGTCATTTTTTTATCTTTTTTCAGCCATTATTTTTGCGTTAAATAATCCAACACCACTTGATGATGGTTTGAGGTTTTAAATTGCGTGAATACCTGCTCAATCTTGCCTTGCTCGTCCACTAAAAAACTAATGCGGTGAATGCCGTCATAAGTTTTGCCTAAAAATTTCTTTTGTCCCCACACGCCAAATTGGTCGGCAATTTGATGATCTTCATCTGCTAATAAATCAAAATTTAGATCTTTTTTCTCAGTGAATTTATGTAATTTCTCTGGGCTATCAGGGCTAATTCCTAAAATCACCACACCGAGTTTTTCTAATTCTGTTTTACTGTCGCGCAAGCCACAAGCCTGTGTATTACAACCTGGAGTGAGTGCTTTAGGATAAAAATAAATAAGCACTTTTTTGCCTTCAAATTGTCTGAGAGAAATAGGCTCGTTGTATTGATTAAAGAGCGTAAATTGTGGTGCAACGTCACCAATTTGTAAGATTTTCATTGAAATCTCCTTGTGGGAAATAAGTTTGTTTAAAAAATTGAAAAAATTGCTTGCAAATTCAAATCATTTTAGCGATCTTTAATCAATATTTACAAGCAAACTCAACAATCAATATAGTGTAATCATTCTAAAAATGACAGCTATTTAAAACTCTCAGTATCCTCAGGAGGATTTATGTCATCGCATAATTATTTATTCTCAGGTAGCATAGTGGCTATCGTCACCCCAATGGACAGTTCTGGCGAAATTGATTTTGTCACCCTGAAGAAGTTAGTGGAATATCATATTGATGCAGGAACCGATGCTATTGTTTCGGTAGGAACAACGGGAGAAGCTGCAACATTAAGTATTGATGAAAATGTTAAAACCATTTTGAAAACATTGGAGTTCGCTGATGGGCGTATTCCTGTTATTGCAGGTGCAGGTGCAAATGCTACAAGTGAAGCGATTGTAATGACAAAATTATTGAACGATAGCGGCGTGGCTGGTTGCCTTTCTGTGGTGCCTTACTACAACAAACCGACGCAAGAAGGAATGTATCAGCACTTTAAAGCTATTGCAGAATGTACCGATTTACCGCAAATTCTTTATAACGTGCCAAGCCGTACCGGTAGTGATTTACAACCCGAAACGGTGGGGCGTTTAGCCAAAATTAAAAATATTGTTGGGATCAAAGAAGCAACTGGCGATGTGAGCCGTGTAGCTAAAATTAAACAATTGGCAGGCGACGATTTCATTTTTTTAAGTGGTGACGATTCAACGGGTTTAGAATCAATGAAATTAGGCGGACAAGGCGTGATTTCTGTGACGAATAACATCGCAGCAGCTGATATGGCGAAAATGTGCCATTTAGCACTGAATGGTCAATTTGAAGAAGCAGAAAAAATTAATCAGCGTTTAATGACATTGCATAAAAATCTGTTTGTAGAATCTAATCCAATCCCAGTGAAATGGGCAGCTTATCGTTTAGGTTTAATTGAAACACCAACTTTACGCTTGCCATTAACCACATTAAGTGAAACCGCACAACCAAAAGTGGAAGAAGCATTAAAAGCGGCGGGTTTACTTTAATTTGTCATTGATGAAGTTTAGGGTCTGGAATGTCAGACCCTAAACTTTTATTCAATGTGATTGTCAAAGTGCGGTAACTTTTAAAATAAAATTAATCATTTGAGGAAAAATGTATGAAAAACTGGTTATTACCCCTTGCTTTGTTAGGTACACTTGCTGCTTGTTCGACTAGTAATGAAAGTAAACAACGTGCAAATGATACTTACCAAAATTCAGACGAGGCGTTACCTGCATTTGCACCTTTAGCGACAGGTGGAGTGAATTTGCCAAAAGCAGATAATACTTATCAGATTCCTCAAGTTAAGATCCAAAGAGCGGACAATGTAGATATTCGTCCACCAGAAAGCCCACGTGCGATTATTCAAAATTCAGTAGCACAATTTGATGGTGAAAGAGCATTGATCGCTTATCCAAGCGATAAAAAACAAGTTTATAGCCTTGAGCAAGTGGCACGTTTATTAACAGAACAAGGCGTGGAACATAAACTGGTGGGAAATAAGATCACAACAGGTTGGACAGGCTCGGGTCGTGCCGATGATATTGGGGATGTGCAGTTACAATATGATATTGAACAAGTACATTCAGGCGGTTATAGTGCCTTGTTTGTGTCGGTGCTACAAGCTAAACGTGATGATGTGATTTTCACCCCAAACTTGAAAGATAAACAGCGTTATACTTCAGACCGTTTGAATCAATTAATTGGTCACTTAAATGCCACTTATCGCAAGCAAGTGCAAGATCTTAATAACTCAGGTTTTAATCCAATTCAGTCGGCATTGAGCAAAGACAGTAATGGTCGCACAGCATTAGCATTGAATGCCACATTTAATCACGCTTGGGTTAAATTAGGTCAAGTATTACCACGTTTAGACTTTGAAATTAAGGATGAAATCATCGGTCGTGGTACTCGCAAATTGGATTATCGCCCAGCGGGTAGCTCAATATGGTGGCCGTTTGGTGGTGGCGAAGGCAATATTTTAGATAAAGGCACTTACTTTATGCAGTTAAGTGCATTAGGTAAGCAAAGTGCGGTTGTTTTTACGGATGAAGATGGCAAAGAGCTTGCACCAGAAAAAGCACAAGCGCTTTATCAAGCCTTACAAAATGCCTTATCAAAATAATTGATTTTGAATAACAACACTGTCTGTTTACAACGGCAGTGTTGTTTTTGTTTTAATGGATATTACAAGTAGTAAGATCTTTAAAGATTTACTTCGGTCTTAAACACTAGTCTACAAGGTTATTTTTTATTGTGTGATCTTTGCTAGTGCGAAAATGCCGACTTTCTATTATAATCGTGCTAATTTTGTGTTAATAAAAATAGTTATAGGATAACAACAATGTTAATTGAAAAACTTCACGGCATAACAAACAGTTGGGTATCAAAACTGGTGTTAGGTTTAATTGCTGTGGCTTTTGTTTTAAGTGGTATTACAGGTTATGTTTTTACCAATGTAGATACTTCTGTGGCGAAGGTAAATGGCGAAGAAATCACACAACAGGCGTTTCACCAACGTTATGAGTCTGAGTTTGAGCGTTTAAATCAACAATTAGGCTCACAATTCGCAGCAGTTGCAGGCTCAAAAGGCTTTGTATCTAATTTAAGACAAAGTGTTTTAAATAGCTTAGTCAATCAAGAATTATTACGCCAATATGCAAATGACCTAAAACTTGGCGTGAGCGATGAGCGTATTAAACAAGAAATCGTAACCAGTGAGCTTTTCCAAACTGACGGCAAATTTGATAACAATTTATATCAAAGAAGATTGCAGTTAAACGGAATGAATGCGGATATGTATGCGGCTTATGTGGGCGAAGCGTTACGTTTAGACCAATTACAATCAGGTTTAGCGGAAAGTGCGTTTAGCGTACCTGCACAGCAAGATCAATTAACTGAATTGTTCTTCCAAACACGTAAATTACGTTTAGCAAAATTTGATTTAAGTAACGAAATTGCACAACAGCAAGTGACCGAAGAGGAAATCAAAGCATATTATGATGCAAATAAATCAGCATTTGCAGTACCTGAATTAGCAAAAGTGCAATATATTGAATTAACTCGTGCGGATGTTGAGAAAAATATTCAAGTGTCTGATGTGGAAATCGCACAATATTATCAAGACAACAAAGCATTATATGTTTCTCAAGGTCAACAACGTATTTCTCACATTGAGTTAGCAACCGAACAAGAAGCGCAAGAAGTGTATGCTGCGTTACAAGAGGGTGCAAATTTTGCTGGTTTAGCGAGCGCACGTTCTTTAGATAAAATTTCTGCAGCAAATGGCGGTGACTTAAGCTGGTTAAGTGCAGGTGGTCTACCGAAAGCTTTTGAAGAGGCAGCGAATGCACTTGAAGTAGGCAAATTTAGCCAACCAGTAAAAGTGGATAGCCATTATCACATCATTTTAGTTACAGATCGTAAGTCAGCAGAAGCATTACCATTATCGGTAGTGAAAACACAAATTGCTGATCAAATCCGTCAAAATTTAGTGAATAACCAATATTTCTCAGTTGAAAAACAAATGGCTGAAAAAGCCTTTGAAAATCCTGAGAGTTTGGCAAAAGCAGCGGAAGTTGCAGGCTTAGAAATTAAAGAAACAGATTTCTTCTCGGCAAATGATATGCCTGCAGAATTAAACTATCCAAATGTGGTTTCGGCAATTTTCCATTCTGATATTTCACAAGGTGGCGTGAATTCAGAACCAATGAACGTGGGCGACCAACATTCTATTGTGGTGCGTGTATTGAAAAATACCCCTGAAGGAGTGCGTAGCTTAGAAGAAGCGAAAGCTGATATCGAAACGTTCTTAAAACGTCAAAAAGCAGAAAATGCAGTATTGTCGGCGGTGTCTGAAATTGCAGCGCATTTAACGCAAAATCCAAAACAAGAGTTACCAAAAGGGGTGAACTTTGGTAAAGAAGAAAGCTGGGTATTTGCACAAAATAATGATCCTGCACTGGCAAATGCGATATTCGCAATGCCATTTAAAACAGGTGAAGCGACTTACCAAGCGGCTAAATCTGGTAATGGTGAAATCGTATTAATTCAATTAAATGCTGTTGAACAAGGTTCATTAACTGAAGAACAACGCAAAGCATTTGACTTACAAGTCGCTCAAACACGTGAGTTTGAATTACAAAACAGCTTAATTCAAGCATTACGCGCACAAGCGAAAATTGAAGTGAATGATAAATTCTACGATTATTCAGAAGAGTAATTTATACTGGTAAAGAAAAGCCTAGCGATGTTGCTAGGCTTTTTTGTTTTCAAGTTTTGACAATGTTGAAGGGTAAAAAGTGCGGTACAAAAATAAAAAGTTTTTCACTTAGTTATTTGGATCGTCTTTCTGCCAACCTAGCCCAATGGCTGTATATAAATTTATTAAATTGACGCCTTGTGCAAGCTGGGTTTCTAGCAGTTTCTCTTTCAAAGTCAGTTCACTCAAACGAGCTTGAATCGTGCGATCAAAGGTTTGATTACCATATTGAAACAGTTTTTGTGTATCACGTGTTTGCTTTTGTTGTATGTTGAGTGTTTGTTGTAATAATTTGGCTTGTTTATGTAAAGCAAATTGCAGTTGATAGCGGTTTTCTACTTCGGTCAAGGCTTTAAGCAAGGTCTGGTCATATTGCAACAAGGCTTGCTTCAACTGTTCGTCAGCTTTTTCAATATTTGCCTGAATTCTGCCTGCGGTGAAAATCGGTAACTGTACGCTGGCATTAAACAAATTCTGCCAAGTGCTTAAAGTCGGAATTGGGCTGTCTAATTCAATTTGCCCTGTTTGCCAGAAAAATTGCAATTTAAAGCGTGGCAATAAATCTGCCTTAGCACTTGCTAATTTCGCTGCGTGGATTTGAATATTGGCACTTCTTGCTTGCAAATCAGGGCGTTGTTGCAATAGCTCACTTGGTTGTGTGCCTTTCGGTGCTTCAGGTAATTTTGTCAGCACATCATATTTTTTCATTTGGGCTAAATCTAGCTTGAAAGCTTGTGGCGTTTGCCCTGTTAATACAGCAATAGCTCGTTGATAGGCATCAAATTGTGCCTGTAAAGTGGCTTGTTTGGCTTTTAGCCCTTGTCGTTGGCTTTTCATTTCATTGAGCTCGTAAGCAGTCACTTGCCCAGCTTGAAAACGCCCTTGTAGATAACGTTCTAATTGTTGTAACGCATTGCCTGTTTGCTGTAACAAAACCGCTTGTTTATGGTTATGTAAGGCTTTCAAATAATAATGGGCGATTTCATTGGCAACGAGCATTTGGCTACCATAAATTTGGGCTTGTTGTGCAATCACGGCGGCATTGGCAGCATAAAGATCACTTTGTTTTTGCCCAAAAATATCGGGTTCCCACGCAATACTGATCCCACCATTTAAAATTTGGCTACTTATATCAAATTGTTCAACATCTATATGAGCCTTGCTGGCATTACCTGATGCACCTATGGTTGGAAAGAGAATGCCTCTTGCCATTTTTGTGATGGCTTTGGCTTCTTCAAGTTTACTTTTGGCGATTGCAATGTCTTTGTTGTGTTCCAATCCTTGTTGAATTAAATGGCTAAGTTGTGGATCTTGCCAAGAATTCCACCATTGTTGAATAGCCGTTTTGCCTTGTGCATATTGTGCTTGTTCATATTGCGTAGGTAGCTCAACCTGTGATTTCACTAGCACCGTTGTATTTTGGCAACCACATAAAAGTGCGGTCAAAATTAAGGCTAAAATTGGTTTTTGCATATTCTGCTCCTTGAGTTGCCTGAGATTAGTTATGTTTAGCCAACATCGTTTTAAAACGCAAAATTGCCACAACAATGAAAAAAGCCCCCATTCCTGTGATGATCAGCAAACGATACCAAATCACAGAAAAACTGGCACCACGAAATAAAATATCTTGTCCGATAGAAATAAATTGCGTGAGCGGTGAAAATTGCATAACGTTTTGCACCCATAACGGCATATTTTCGGCGGGAGATAAACTGCCCGATAACAAATAAAGCACGATATAAACAGGGATACTTAACAAACTGAATTGAGGCATTGTCGGTGCAATTGTGGCGAGATAAATCCCAAGCCCCGCTATTGATGATATATAAATCCCTTTGCTTAGTAGAAATAAGCCAATTGAACCATTTAAGGGCACGCCAATAAATTTGTGTACCACAAAATAAAGGGATAAAAAGGCAGCGACTAAAATAATCAACCCATTAGCCAGCACTTTGGCAATCACAATTTCACTTGCACTGACTGGCATGACTAATAATTGTTCTATTGTGCCGTGTTCTCGTTCGCGAATGACGGCTGCCCCAACCAAAATCAGCGTGAGCAATGTCGCATTACCTGTAATTTGCGTGATCGGCATATGCCATTCAGTACTTAAATTACTATTAAACAACACGTTGATTTTGGGCGTGATCAGCGTGAAATCGACTTTTTGCTTAGACAAGTATTCCGTAATTTGTTGTTGGATGATTTGTTGAATGTAGCCAGCTCCGATCGCTGCTTGAGACATCGCCGTCGCATCCACTAATAATTGTAATTCTGGCTGACGGTTGGCAAGTAAATCTTGGCTAAAATGCGAAGGAATTGTTAAGACAAAAATATAGTCGCCGTTATCCATTGCCTCATCAATTTGATCTGCTTGAATTTGCACAACACGGCTAAATTGTGGTGCGAGCATCGCATCTTGTATGCGATAAGATAAGCTACTTTGATCCTGATTTAACACCGCTACTGTGGCATTTTTCACTTCGGTTGTGATCCCTTTTGCCACAGAGTAAATGGTCACCGTAAAAATGATGACAACCAACACAAATAAAGTGAAGTCGCTGAAAAAGCTTTTGATTTCTTTACCGCATAAGAAATAAACATTTTTTAACCATTGTTTCATCTTATTTCTCCTGCTTTTTCAAAAGTAAACAAGTGATAAACAAATAACTGGCGAAAAACAGCAACAAAATGCCATACAGCGAAAAGAATTGAGTAAACCCGAGTCCTTTGGTGAATGCACCCAAGCTAATTAAGTGATACCAACTGGTTGGGAAGCTCAGCCCCATCCAATAACCAAGCCCCGTTAAGGTTGAACGAGGGTAGAGCAAGCCAGAAAAGTTAATCGTCGGAATGATACTGATAATTGCCGTTGCAAAAATTGCGGCAACTTGCGAATGCACGAAAGCAGATATTAATAAACCAAATGCAGTTGCCGCTAAGGTGAGGCACAAAGCCCCGACTGTCATTGCCCAAAAAGATCCTTTCATTGGCACATCAATTACATAAATCGTCAGCAACACGAGCATCAGGTAATTGACCATCGCCAACATCACATAAGGCATTTGTTTGCCCAATACATATTGCAAAACACTGGCAGGTGAACTGGATAAATTGGTAATTGAACCAATTTCTTTTTCTCGCACAACGGCAAGTGCGGTCATCATTGCAGGAATAAGCATTAAGGTCACCATTATCAGCCCTGGTGAAATAGCGTTTACACTACGGAATGTTTGGTTATACAGAAAACGCACTTCAAGCGTCGCTGGAACGGGAAGTGTAATCCCTTGTTCGGCATAAAGTTGTTTGTGATATTGCACCAGAATTTGTTTGACGTTGGCAACGATATTTTCCCCAGTAAAGGGCATTGAACCATCAATATAAAAGGCGACTTCAGGTTTTCTGTTTTGTAATAAATGTTTGCCAAAATTCGGTGGAATTTCGATGACTAAACGTGCTTTCCCTGTTTTTAGAAATTCGTTTAAATTTGACCGCACTTGTAGGTGAGGCAGTTCTTTAAAATAAGCAGAACCACTAAATTGCTCAACTAGCATTCGGCTTTCATTGCTTTGATCTTGGTCTAAAACCGTAAAATTCAGTGCGTTAGTATCAAAGGATAGCCCCCAGCTTCCTGTAAACAGTAACAAAATCGGACCAAAAATCGCAAAGAGTAAACGAATACGATCTCGCAGAATCTCTTTGCTTTCACGCAAGGCAAACGTCCAAATGCCATTTAACCACGCACAAAGCGTATTGTTGGCGGGTGGTGCCTCAATAAGTGCGGTCGAATTTTCGGTTTTTTCTTCAATGTGATCATTGGATTCGGTGAGTTGATCCGATTGTTCGGCGAGAAAAGCAATAAAGGCTTCTTCTAAGCTAGCTGCTTGTCGTTGCTGTTGTAAGGCTTCTGGCGTGCCCACGGCAAGCACTTGCCCACGATGCATTAAGGATATGCGATCGCAACGTTGAGCCTCATTCATAAAATGGGTGGAAACAAAAATCGTGATTTTGTCTTCACGGGATAATTGAATTAAATACTGCCAAAACATATCACGAGCCGCAGGGTCAACGCCTGATGTTGGTTCGTCTAAAATCAGCACTTTCGGGTGGTGTAAACAGGCTGCCGCTAACTGTAAACGCTGTTTAACCCCTAGCGAAAGTTGTTTCGGATAATGGTTGGCAACTTGGCTTAATTGAAATTGTTCGAGGGCGTATTCCACCGCAAGCGAACGTTTTTTAAGCGGTAAACCATACAGTTTGGCTCGTAGTTCTAAATTTTGTCGAATGGTTAATTCTTCGTATAACGAAAACGATTGTGACATATAGCCCACTTGCTTGCGAGTTTCAATATCGCTGGAATCGACTGATTCCCCCAGCAATGTTGCAGTACCTTCGGTTGCATCAAGCAAGCCCGTTAGCATTTTCATTGTGGTGGTTTTGCCACAGCCATTTGAACCGAGAAAACCAAAAATTTCCCCTTGAGCAATTTGGAAACTCACGTGATCCACTGCCGTAAACGTACCAAATTGTTTCGTTAAATCGTTCGCTTCAATGGCAAAAGGCAGATTTGGATCGGCAATAAAAGGCGGAATATCTGACAGCCAGTGGGTTTGTTTGGTTTCGGGTAACAGTTTGATGTAGGCGTGCTCTAAGTTATCACTTTGTGTTTGTTGTAAAACTTGTTGGGTCGGTGCACAAATAAGAATTTTGCCATCGTCCATTGCAATTAAATATTCAAACTGCTCCGATTCCTCAATATAGGCTGTTGCGACCATGATGGTCATCGCAGGGTTTTCATTGCGTAGCTCATTGACTAACACCCAAAACTGACGGCGAGAAAGAGGATCAACGCCCGTTGTAGGTTCGTCTAAAATTAATAAATCAGGATTATGAACCAAAGCACAGCACAAACTCAGTTTTTGCTTCATCCCGCCCGATAAATTGCCAGCGGCACGTCTAGCAAAAGGGGATAGCCCCGTCGCAGACAGAAGACGTTGAATGCGTTGTTGGCGTTGCGATCGATTTAAACCGAATAGGCGTGCGTGAAATTCGATATTTTCATAGACGGATAAGGTTGGATACAGATTTTTGCCTAGACCTTGCGGCATAAAGGCGATGCGAGGTAACAAGCTTTCACGTTCAGATTTAATGCCTTGATGTAACCCAAAAACCTCCACCTCCCCTTGCTGCAAGATTTTTACCCCCGCAATTAAGGACAATAAAGTGGATTTTCCTACACCATCAGGACCAATCAATCCTACCGTACAGCCAGCGGGTAAGGTTAAAGATACCCGATCAAGTGCGGTCGTTTTTTGGTAAGAATGTGATACTTCTCGCAATCGAATAGCATCCATTGCACACCTCTATTCTTTCGGTAATTTTACCTGAAGATCCGCAGACCAATCATCTGCATTATGCAAGCGAACAAAACCATTGCCCGTCATTCCAGCTTTTAAATAATCTGTATATTTTGTTGCGATATCTTGTGGAATTTGTAACTTCACTTTGAACATCAATTTTTCTCGTTCACTTTGCGTTTCCACAAATTTTGGGGTGAATTGGGCTTCTGAAGCAATATAAGTGACTTGGGCGGGGAAGACGGCATCTAATCCGTCAAACAGGATGCGCGCTTCACTGTTTAAGGGGATTTGATTGACGATAGGTGCTGGGAAAAACAAGTTCATACTCGCATCGGTTAAATCAATAATGCTCGCAATTTTATGCCCAGGTGCAATGACTGCCCCCAGTTCAACGAGACGATATTCAATGCGACCAGCTTTCGGTGCTTTGATATGCAGATCATTTAATACGCTTTGGGCTTGCAGGAGTTGTGCTGTGGCTTGTTTTACCACGCTTTCGGCTTCGTCAATCCCCGATTGCAACGCATTCAAACTAGCAAAAGCCGCATCACGCAGGGCAATGCGTTTAGTTAATTCGCTAGAGGAAATCAGTTTATCTTTGAAAAGTTGTTGAGCATTATCAACATCAAGTTGAGCAGTGTTGAGTTGTTGCTGTTGGGCGTTGAATTGGGCTTGAGTGCGTTTAACTGCTTGTTGTGCTTGTTCGACTTTGGCTTTTGCTGTATCGACTTGTGCCTGAATACTGTCGGCAGAAAGGGTGGCAAGTAATGTATCTTGTGCTACATATTGCCCTTCTTGCACAAAGATCTGCTCCACGCGTCCTGCATATAAACTGGCGACATCTAAGCGAGCAAACTCCAAGCGACCGTTAGACTGAACAATATGAGCATCTTGCTCTGGTTGATGATAGTGTTGCCAATAAACGCCAAAGCCTATCGCCAAAATCAGGATCAAAAACAGTCCTTTTTTCATTACACTCCTCCTTATGCTGAAAGAACGATAATGTGGTGAAAATTATAGCACAAATCGCAAGTGGTTGGAAAAAATTGCTAGAATTTGACCGCTCTTTATGGTATAAAGCACCCCGTTATTTTGACTTTTGAAAATAACACACACATTTATTATTAACTTAGACATCACACACATATCGTGAAGGTAAATCGGGGTGCCAAACGGTCGATTTGCTGGGTATGTGGAGGCTAAACCCCAATTAAAAGGAAATATTATTATGGCACAAGTTTCAATGCGCGATATGCTACAAGCTGGCGTTCACTTCGGTCACCAAACTCGTTACTGGAACCCAAAAATGAAATCATTCATTTTCGGACCACGCAACGGTGTTCACATCATTAACTTAGAAAAAACTGTTCCTATGTTCAATGATGCGTTAGTTGAATTAACACGTATTGCGGGTAACAACGGTAAAATCTTATTCGTTGGGACAAAACGTGCAGCCACTGAAGCAGTGAAAGCAGCAGCATTAGACTGTCAACAATATTATGTCAATCACCGTTGGTTAGGTGGTATGTTGACTAACTGGAAAACAGTTCGTCAATCAATTAGACGTTTAAAAGATTTAGAAACTCAATCTCAAGATGGTACTTTCGACAAATTAACGAAGAAAGAAGCATTAATGCGTACTCGTGAGATGGAGAAACTTGAATTAAGTCTTGGTGGTATCAAAGAAATGGGTGGTTTACCAGATGCGTTATTCGTTATCGGTGCAGACCACGAGCACATCGCTGTTAAAGAAGCAAACAACCTAGGTATTCCTGTATTTGCTATCGTTGATACTAACTCAGATCCAGATGGTGTTGATTTCGTTATCCCAGGTAACGATGACGCAGCACGTGCAATCCAATTATATCTTTCAGCAGCAGCAGCGGCAGTTAAAGAAGGCCGTAACCAAGACGCTGTATCTGAAGAAAACTTTGTAGCAGAAGCTGAGTAATTCAGGTAGATAAGGCGAAAGCCCTTATTATTAATCACAACGATTAATTGGTTAGCAGGGGGCTTAGGTAAGTTCCCTGCTTTTTTATACGAAAGTGCGGTTAAAAAATTGCACAAATCAAGCGGACAGAGGATTAAAAAATGGCTGAAATCACAGCATCATTAGTAAAAGAACTTCGTGAGCGTACTGGCGCAGGTATGATGGAATGTAAAAAAGCGTTAGTGGAAGCGAATGGTGATATTGAATTAGCAATCGACAACATGCGTAAATCAGGTCAAGCAAAAGCGGCTAAAAAAGCGGGTCGTGTTGCTGCAGAAGGTGTAATCCTTGCTCGCGTTGGCGCTGGTTTCGGTGTATTAGTTGAAATGAACTGTGAAACTGACTTCGTAGCAAAAGATGCTGGTTTCTTAGGTTTAGCAAACGAAGTGGCTGACTATGCATTAGCAAACAAAGGTGTGGCAATCGAAGCACTTCAAGCACAATTTGAAGAAAAACGTGCAGCATTAGTGGCTAAAATCGGTGAAAATATGAACATTCGTCGCGTTCAATTCTTAGATGGCGATGTTGTAGGTTCATACTTACACGGTGCGAAAATCGGTGTATTAGTTGCTGGTAAAAACGCTGACGAAGAATTACTTAAGAAAGTGGCAATGCACGTTGCGGCAAGCCGTCCAGAATATGTTAACCCATCTGATGTGCCTGCTGATGTTGTGGAGCACGAGCGTCAAATCCAAGTTGACATCGCAATGCAATCTGGCAAACCACGTGAAATCGCAGAGAAAATGGTTGAAGGTCGTATGAAGAAATTCACTGGCGAAGTGTCATTAACGGGTCAACCATTCGTAATGGAACCTTCAAAATCTGTAGGTGAATTCTTAAAAGAAAGCGGTGCTGAGGTAACTAACTTCGTACGTTTCGAAGTGGGTGAAGGTATCGAAAAAGTTGAAGCTGACTTTGCAGCAGAAGTTGCAGCAATGCAAAAAATCTAATTGCTAACAGCAGATGAAAAAAGCCAGCGATAGCTGGCTTTTTTGTTGTCTTTATTTTTTCTCTATTTATCCGTCACTTGTTTACCATTGCGAATATCAATTGCAGGCTCAAGTGGTGTTGTGCGTTTTTGGATTTCTTTTTTCAAGCCATAATCATTGCTGTCAGCTTGGTTTGAGAATAAATCCATTTCTGGATCAAGTTCGGGATGCTGGATTCCAATCCAATTGGCAATGCCTTCTAAGAAATTTAAACCTGATTTAAACACCTTATAATATTTTCTTTCGGTATCATCAGATGAGGTTTTGAATAATGGAATATCATTGTGTCTTTGGCTCACACAGTTTTGGCTGAAGAACACGTCATTTTTTTGTCCTTTTGTATGACAAAGCCCGTGATCAGAGAAGTAAATCATCGAGAAAGTGCGGTGATTTTTTTGCTGATTTTGCTGCAGCTTACTATGCACCTGTGCAAGTAAATCATCGGTTTTCTTAATCGAAGAAATATAGCAATTTAAGTATTCATACTCTGAAGAAAGCTCACCTTCTTTAAAAATACGAGGGTAGTCAGTAAGGCGATCGCAAGCCAATGGATGAGAGCCATAAAGATGCAACACGATAAAACGTGGGCCTTGTACATTGTCTTGTAGCACATTATCGAATTTAGGTAATAAATCGAAATCGCTATAATTGGTCGAGTTAAAACTGCCCCCTTTTTTTAAGAATTGGACAGATTGGCTCTTACTGGCAAGCACCGCAATTGGTGTGTCATATTCACCGAGGAAGCCTTGATTTGATAGCCAATAGGTTTTCATTCCTGCCGCATTAATCAAATCCACCAAACTAAATTCATATTTGGGTTTCCATTGATTTTTATCGTTGTGAGTGAGCATTAAGCGTAAAGAAGCAACAGTATTTGTACCCGCTGAAGTGAATCCATCAATCAAAGTGCCGTTTGCACTACTCATAAACGGTGTATTTTCAATCGGATAGCCATAAGCGTGGTGATAGTCTTTACGTGCGCTTTCACCAATCACCAACACATAATCATCATATTTCGTACGTGGCAAGCTCACATTTTTCCATTGTGTTTCTAAGCGTAACTTATTGAGACGATCTAATTCTGCTTGCACTTCCATTCCAGATTTATAAATTTCTTTAAAAAACATTGCTGCCGGCGAATAGAAGGCAAGAAGTAAAAAAGCAGCCACTAAAAACAGTTTGTTTTTATAAAGTTGGATTTCATATTTTTGTGTGAGCCAACGATACAGCAGTAATAACGGGATAATGCTGAAGGCAATTAAGTAACTTGTGAATGGAATTTGTAACAGAAACTCGCGGGTTTCGAGCATATCTGTGGCAAATAATGAGGCGATATATTGATAACTCGGCGCACCAAAATTTAGCCCAACAGGCATATATAAGGTGTGGCTAAATACTAATGGAATGAGTAGAAAATAGAAACTTTTTTTGGAGGCGCTTAGTACAATCATTACGGCACTGAGTGCAAGCACAGGTAAAAGTTCAAATGTTGTCCAAAAACCCGTGCCGAGTAGAATAAAGTAACTAATGAAAGCTATTAAAAATAAAGCAAAAAGTGTGGTCAAAAAGTAAGAGATTTTGGTTGCTATTCCTGCGTTTTGAAACATATTCTCTTTTTCCTTCCTGATAAAACAAATTGTTTTGTATTTTAGCCACTTCAATAATGAAATTCTACTTCCAAATTCTTCACAGAGCGAGGAGAATACTTTAGAATAGATCGATTTTTTTGTAACTTACGATATTAATTGAAACGAGGAAAAAAAGATGAGCCAACCAATCTATAAACGAATTTTGTTAAAACTTAGCGGTGAAGCTTTACAAGGCGATGAGGGTTTTGGTATCGATCCATCGATTTTAGATAGAATGGCGTTAGAAATTAAGGAGTTAGTTGCAATGGGCGTTGAAGTTGGCGTTGTATTGGGTGGCGGCAACTTATTCCGTGGTGCCAAGTTAGCAAAAGCAGGGATGAACCGTGTTGTGGGTGACCATATGGGGATGCTAGCAACTGTAATGAACGGTTTAGCAATGCGTGATGCACTACATCGTGCTGATGTGAATGCAAAATTAATGTCTGCGTTCCAATTAAATGGGATTTGCGATACATATAACTGGTCTGAAGCAATCAAAATGTTACGTGAAAAACGTGTAGTGATCTTCTCAGCTGGTACGGGTAGCCCGTTCTTTACAACAGATTCAGCTGCGTGCTTACGTGGTATTGAAATTGAGGCGGATGTTGTTTTAAAAGCAACTAAAGTAGACGGTGTTTATGACTGCGATCCTGCGAAAAATCCAGATGCTAAATTGTATAATAACTTAACTTATGCAGAAGTTATCGACAGAGAATTACAAGTAATGGACTTAGCTGCCTTTACGTTAGCACGTGACCACAATATGCCAATTCGTGTATTTAATATGGGTAAACCGGGTGCATTACGTCGTGTGATTTTAGGTGAAGTGGAAGGCACACTGATCTGCGAATAAAAGTTGTCGTGATTTTTGTACAAAATTAGATTAAACTTACTGCCAGTTTCTTAACTGGTTTGACTGAATAAATAAGGACTTCTTGTGATTAATGAAATTAAAAAAGATACGCAAGCGCGTATGGAAAAGAGCTTAGAAACCTTTAAAAATCATATTGCGAAAGTGCGTACAGGTCGTGCTCAACCAAGTTTACTTGATGGTATTCAAGTAGAATATTATGGTTCACCAACCCCATTACGCCAATTAGCTAACGTGGTTGCTGAAGATGCACGTACATTAGCCGTAACTGTATTTGACCGTAGCTTAATTAGTGCGGTAGAAAAAGCGATTTTAACCTCTGATTTAGGTTTAAATCCATCATCTGCAGGTACAACAATTCGTGTTCCACTTCCACCATTAACGGAAGAGCGTCGTCGTGATTTAATCAAAATCGTAAAAGGCGAAGCAGAACAAGGTAAAATCGCAGTACGTAACGTTCGTCGTGATGCAAATGATCAAATCAAAGCATTATTGAAAGATAAAGAAATCAGCGAAGACGAAGAACGTAAAGCACAAGACGAAATCCAAAAAATCACTGATCTTTATGTGAAAAAAGTGGATGAAGTGTTAGCGGACAAAGAAAAAGAATTGATGGATTTCTAATTGTAGTTTGAAATCAAAATGAAAGACGCAGTAACTTACTGCGTCTTTTAGTATGTAAGCAACAAATGGTTTTTCTCGGTAAAGTGCGGTTGAAATATGCAAAATAAACAAAATTTAGTGATTTTAGGATCAACAGGATCTATTGGTACAAGTACCTTATCCGTTATTGAACATAATCCTGATAAATACAATGCGTTTGCATTAGTGGGTGGACGTAATGTGGAATTGATGTTTGAACAATGTTTGAAATTTCGACCGCACTTTGTCGCACTAGATGATGTTACTGCTGCTAAAGTGTTAGCGGAAAAGTTAAAAGCACATCAATGCACAACTCAAGTGTTAGCAGGTCAGCAAGCGATTTGTGAATTAGCCGCACATCCACAAGCAGATATGGTAATGGCGGCGATTGTGGGCGCAGCTGGATTGCTACCCACTTTATCCGCAGTGAAAGCTGGTAAGCGTGTTTTATTGGCAAATAAAGAAGCATTAGTGACTTGTGGTCAGCTATTTATTGATGCGGTGCGTGAATATGGTGCGCAATTATTGCCAGTAGATAGCGAGCATAATGCAATTTTCCAATCCTTACCGCCTGAAGCGCAGCAAAAAATTGGTTTTTGCCCACTTTCTGAATTAGGGATCAGTAAAATTGTATTAACTGGTTCAGGTGGCCCATTCCGTTACACTGAATTAGAGCAGTTTGAACATATCACACCAGAACAAGCGGTTGCTCACCCGAATTGGTCAATGGGGAAAAAGATTTCTGTCGACTCTGCCACAATGATGAATAAGGGTTTGGAATATATTGAAGCCCGTTGGTTATTCAATGCAAGCGCAGAAGAAATGGAAGTAATTATTCATCCTCAATCGATTATTCATTCAATGGTGCGCTATATCGATGGTTCTGTGATTGCACAAATGGGAAATCCTGATATGCGTACCCCAATTGCAGAAACAATGGCGTATCCGAACCGCACTTTTGCGGGCGTTGCACCGTTAGATTTCTATCAATTAAATGGCTTAACCTTTATTCAGCCTGATTATCAACGTTACCCTTGCTTAAAATTAGCGATTGATGCCTTTGCCTCAGGTCAATATGCGACAACAGCAATGAATGCCGCCAATGAAATTGCAGTTGAGTGTTTCTTAAATTCACAAATTAAATTTACGGATATTGCTAAAGTGAATGCACAAGTTGTGGATTTAATTAAACCGCAACAAATTCATAGCGTTGATGACGTTTTAGAGGTTGATCAAAAAGCAAGAGAATTAGCTAAAGCGGTCATTTTAAGTTTTTAACATTCAGGCTGGCTTGTGGTATAGTGGCGCAAAAGAGCGGTCAGAAATTTGAGAAATTATGGTAGAACTAAATCCGAATAATATTCCACAACATATTGCGATTATTATGGATGGAAATGGGCGTTGGGCAAAACAAAAAGGCAAAATGCGCATTTTTGGTCATAAGAATGGCATTAATGCAGTGCGTGATGCCGTGGCATACGCACGCAAAGTGGGAGTCAAAGTCCTGACTTTATATGCGTTTAGCAGTGAAAACTGGAACCGTCCGGAACAAGAAGTAAGTGCATTGATGAATTTATTTATGCAAGCCTTGGACTTAGAAGTCAAAAAATTGCATAAAAATAATATTAAGCTCAATATTTTGGGCGATGTCACTGGTTTTAGTGAAAAATTACAACAAAAAATCAGCCGAGCTGAAACATTAACGGAAAATAATACCGCACTTACTTTAAATATCGCGGCAAATTACGGTGGTTGTTGGGATATCGTACAAGCGGCTAAACAGCTTGCAGAGCAAGTGAAAGACAATCAAATTGCAGTATCTGACGTTACACCAGAATTATTCCAACAACACTTAGTGACGAAATCGCAACCGCAAGTGGATTTATTAATCCGCACCAGTGGTGAGCAGCGTATTAGTAATTTCTTATTGTGGCAATTGGCTTACGCAGAACTTTATTTCACTGACGTCCTTTGGCCAGATTTTAATGAGCACGAATTTGAACAAGCGATTCTTGCTTATCAACAACGCCACCGCCGCTTTGGTGGCTCAGAATAATAAAAAGAGGGTTATATTTTGCTAAAAGAACGAGTTTTATCCGCTATTGCATTGATTGCAGTCGTTTTTGCTGCATTATTTTTCTTTTCACCTTTCTATTTTGCGTTAACTTTAGGTGCAGTGGTAATGTTGGCAGTTTGGGAATGGACACAATTTGCCCATTTTAAATTGTCTTTTTTACGCTTAGGCATTACCGCTGTCAGCTCAGCCTTTTTCTTCTTATGGATTTATGACCAAGCTAATTACCTTTCCGCAGGGCGTGTGTTTGAAGATTACATCGAGCCTTTATTATTAGCCTCTGTGATTTGGTGGTTGGTCGCATTATTTTTCGTTATTCGTTACCCATCCTCGGCTAAAATCTGGTCTAAAAATAAATTCTTACAATTTATCTTTGCTTTCCTCACTTTAACACCTTTCTTCCTCGGGGTTTTACGTTTACGTTTAGATCATTATGTAACAGACCCGTATCACGGCATTATGTTGTTACTTTATGTTTTCATTCTGGTTTGGAGTGCAGACTCAGGTGCGTATTTTGCAGGTCGTAAATTTGGTAAACATAAGCTCGCACCAAAAGTTTCACCAGGTAAAACGTGGGAAGGTGTGATTGGTGGTTTAATTACTGCAACCGTGCTAGCGACTGTATTTGTGTATTTTATGCAATCTAAATTGGTTACACATATTGCAATGACAGAATTTGTCTTACTATCAATTGGTACTGTAGCAGTATCGATTTTAGGCGACTTAACTGAAAGTATGTTTAAACGTGAAAGTGGTATTAAAGACAGCAGTCACTTAATTCCAGGACACGGTGGTATTTTAGATCGTATTGACAGCTTAACTGCAGCAGTCCCGTTTTTCGCTTATTTTTATTTCTTTGTATTATAGGAAGTTAGCCAATGTCTTTTTTATGGTCATTAGCCTCTTTTCTTGTTGTTATTGCAGTTTTAGTTGCTGTACACGAATATGGTCACTTTTGGGCTGCGAGAAAGTGCGGTATAAAAGTAGAACGTTTTTCTATTGGCTTTGGTAAAGTCATTTGGCGACGTCGTGATAAGCGCGATACTGAATTTGCCATTTCTGCGATTCCGCTCGGTGGCTATGTGAAAATGCTTGATGAGCGTAATGAGGAAGTACCTGCTCACCTAGCCTCAAAAGCATTTAATAATAAAACGGTTTTACAGCGTGCTTTTGTGATCGCAGCTGGTCCAATGGCGAATTTTTTATTTGCGATTTTTGCCTATTTTGTGATTTATTCTATAGGTATTCCTAGCGTTAAGCCTGTTATTGAAACTGTGCAACCGAATTCCATTGCCGCAAAAGCAAATATTCAGCCTGACTCACAAATTATGGCAATTGATGGAACCTCAACGCCCGATTGGGAAACCATCAGTTTAGTGCTTGCAACCAAAATGGGTAATGAGCAAATTGAGTTAACCGTATCGCCGTTTGGTTCAGGTATTGAACAACAACGAACTTTAGATATTCGTAATTGGCATTTTGACCCAGAAAAAGAAAGTGCAATTAGCACCTTAGGTCTTGAGCCTGTGCGAACTAAATTCGAAATGATCTTGTCTAAAGTCCAGCCGAATTCGCCTGCAGAAAAAGCAGGCTTGAAAGTAGGCGATAAAATTTATGCTGAAGATGCGTTGATCCTTTGGCAAGATTTTGTTGCGCTAGTGCAGAAAGGAAAACCTTTTACTGTGCGAGTGGCGCGAGATGGCCAATTTTTTTCAGTGGATTTAATCCCTGAATTAAATAATAAAGGTAATTGGATTGTTGGTATTTCGCCTACGGCACACAAAATTGCTGACAAGTATCGAACAGAATTAAAATATGATATTCTTGAGGCTTTACAAAAAGGGGTTGAAAAGACGATTCAACTTTCTTGGTTGACGATTAAAGTCATTGGTAAATTGCTTACTGGTCATTTGTCTTTAGATAATTTAGGTGGCCCAATTTCTATCGCAAAAGGTGCGGGAACAACATCTGAAATTGGATTTGTTTATTATCTAGGCTTTATGGCATTAATCAGTGTGAATTTGGGAATAATGAACTTATTCCCACTACCGGTTCTCGATGGTGGTCATTTGGTATTTTTGGCGGCGGAAGCTGTTAGAGGAAAACCGCTTTCTGAGCGTATTCAAAACATAAGTTATCGAATTGGTGCAGTGTTAGTGTTAATGTTGATGACATTTGCATTATTTAACGATTTCTTGCGTTTATAGTTAATTTTTATTTACAGGATAACATTCACGATGAAAAAACTTTTAATTGCGAGCTTATTATTTGGTTCAACCAGTGCGTTTGCCGCCCCTTTTGTGGTGAAAGATATTCGTGTTGATGGTGTTCAAGCTGGTTCAGAGGGAAGTGTATTAGCTGCTTTACCTGTACGAGTTGGACAACGTGCAACGGATAACGACATTGCTAATGTAGTGCGAAAACTCTTTTTAAGTGGTCAATATGACGATGTAAAAGCAACAAGAGAAGGTAATACCCTTGTTGTGAGCGTGATGCCAAAACCAATTATTGCTGATGTTGTATTAGCAGGTAATAAATCAATTCCAGATGAAGCATTAAAACAGAATTTAGATGCAAATGGCTTTAAAGCTGGCGAAGTGTTAAATCGTGCTAAGTTAGAAGAATTCCGTAAAAGTGTTGAAGAACACTATAAGAGTGTTGGTCGCTATAATGCAAAAGTAGACACTGTCGTCAATACCCTCCCAAATAACCGTGCAGAAGTTAAAATTCAAATCAATGAAGATGACGTGGCATTATTCAAAGAATTAACCTTTGAAGGTAACAATGCATTCAGCGCAGGTACGCTTGAAGAGCAAATGGAACTTCAAACCGATTCTTGGTGGAAATTGTTTGGTAACAAATTCGATCAAACCCAACTAAACAAAGATTTAGAAACGATCCGTGGCTATTATTTAGATCGTGGTTATGCAAAATTCCAGATCGTAGATACGGATGTTAAATTAAGTGATGATAAAAAAGAAGCACGCTTAAAAATCGTATTAAATGAAGGCGATTTATACACAGTGAAAAGTGCACGTATCATCGGTGATGTTGGTGGTATGTCTGAAGAACTTCAACCCCTGTTAAAACAAATTCGTGTTGGTGAAGCATTCCGTCGTGCGGATGTAGCAGATGTTGAAGAAAGCATCAAAGCAAAATTAGGTGAGCGTGGTTATGCAACTGCGACTGTCAATATTCACCCTGATTTTGATGATGAGAAAAAAGAAATCGCATTAAGTTTCATTGTAGAAGCTGGCAAAACATTCACTGTTCGTCAAATTCGCTTTGAAGGTAATACCGTCAGTGCAGACAGCACCTTGCGTCAAGAAATGCGTCAACAAGAAGGTGCTTGGTTATCTTCTCAATTAGTGGAATTAGGTAAATTACGTTTAGACCGTACAGGTTTCTTTGAAAGCGTAGAAGCACGCACTGAAACCGTACCAGGTTCAGACCAAGTTGATGTGATTTATAAAGTTAAAGAGCGTAATACAGGTAGCATTAACTTCGGTATTGGTTACGGTACAGAAAGTGGTTTAAGTTACCAAGCAAGTATCAAACAAGATAACTTCTTAGGTATGGGCTCATCAATCAGCTTAGCGGGTTCACGTAATGACTATGGTACAACTATTAATCTTGGTTATACCGAACCGTACTTTACTAAAGATGGCGTAAGCTTAGGTGGAAACGTCTTCTTCGAAGAGTATGATAGCTCGAAAAGTAGCACCGCAGCATCTTATGGCCGTACCACTTACGGTGGAAACTTAACATTAGGTTTCCCAGTGAATGAGAACAACTCATATTATTTAGGTTTAGGTTATACCTACAACAAATTAAAAAATGTGTCACCAGAATATAACCGTGATTTATACCGTCAATCTATGAATTATGGTGATTCTTGGACATTCAAATCCAACGACTTTGATTTATCATTTGGTTGGAACTATAACAGCTTAAACCGCGGTTATTTCCCAACGAAAGGTGTGAGAGCGAGTGTTGGTGGTCGTGTAACAATCCCTGGTTCTGACAACAAATACTACAAATTAAATGCAGATGTTCAAGGTTATTACCCATTAGACCGTGAGCACTCGTGGGTGCTTTCAGGCCGTATGGGCGCATCTTTCGCAGACGGTATCAGTGGTAAACGTTTACCGTTCTATCAAACTTATACTGCAGGTGGTATTGGTAGCTTACGTGGTTTCGCTTACGGTGCGATTGGACCAAATGCGATTTATTTAAGTAAGCAGTGCCAAGGCTACTGTGCTCCAAGCTCTGATATTGTTGGTGGTAACGCAATGGCAACCGCAAGCGTAGAATTAATCGTGCCTACACCATTTGTCGCAGATAAAAACCAAAATGCGGTGAGAACTTCACTCTTCGTTGATGCAGCAAGCGTATGGAATACTCGTTGGAAAGCGGAAGATAAAGCAAGATTTGCTAAATTAAACTTACCAGATTACAGCGATCCAAGCCGTGTTCGTGCATCAGCTGGTGTTGCATTACAATGGCAATCTCCAATTGGACCATTAGTGTTCTCTTATGCAAAACCGCTTAAGAAATACCAAGGCGATGAAATTGAGCAATTCCAATTCAGTATTGGTGGTAGTTTCTAAGATTAGTATGGAACTTATTGAAAAGTTATCTGTCTAATTATAATGTTTGTGCTATCTTCGGGTAGCACAGAATAAATTAATAAATTCACATAGGAAAAACAACACAATGAAAAAAGCAGTAAAAGTAACCGCACTTTCTTTAGCATTAGCGTTCACTTCTTCTTTAGCAATGGCAACTGAAAACATTGCATTTGTGAGTGGTGATTATTTATTCCAAAACCACCCAGATCGTAAAATGATCACTGAAAAATTAGAAGCTGAATTCAAACCACGTGTAGAAAAATTAGCTGCAAATAAAAAAGACATTGATGGCAAAATTGCAGCTTCACAGAAAAAAGTAGAAGCGAAAATTGCAGCATTACAAAAAGATGCACCAAAATTACGTAGTGCAGATATCAAAAAACGTGAAGAAGAAATTAATAAATTAGGTAACAGCGAACAAGAAACCTTAAACAAATTAGTTTCAGCTCACGATGAAGAAGTGCGTAAATATCAAGAAGATTACGCAAAACGTGATAAAGAAGAGACTGATAAATTAGTTAACAGCATCCAAAATGCAGTAAACAACGTTGCAAAAGCGAAAAACTATACATTAGTACTTAACGAAGGTGCAGTTGTTTTCGCTGCTGATGCAAAAAACATTACTGAAGAAGTATTAAAATCAATTCCTGCAACACAGGCTAAATAATGCAAGTCTATTCTCTTCAAGAATTAGCACAACAAATCGGCGCTACCATTCGTGGTAACGCCGATGTCGTTGTTGAAAGTATCGCACCGCTTGATAAAGCGAACGAAAAACAGCTTACTTTCATTTCTAATCCAAAGTTTCGTGAATTACTTTCTCAATCAAAAGCTGGCATCTTAGTAGTATCTGAAGCGGATGTGGTATTTTGTGCCGAGCACAGTAATTTGCTGATTGTAAAAGATCCTTATGTGGCTTATGCAATCTTAGCGCAATATATGGATAAAACCCCAAAAGCAGCTTGTGGTATTGCACCAAGTGCGGTGGTTTCTGAGCAAGCAGTGCTTGGTGAAAACGTATCAATTGGTGCAAACGCTGTGATTGAAGATGGTGTTGAACTCGGTGATAATGTTGTGATTGGCGCAAATTGCTTTGTGGGTAAAAACACGAAAATTGGTGCAAATACTCAGTTATGGGCGAATGTGAGTGTTTATCACGATGTTGAAATTGGTCAACATTGCTTAATTCAGTCTGGTGCTGTGATTGGTAGTGATGGTTTTGGTTACGCGAACGATCGTGGTCGTTGGATCAAAATCCCTCAAGTGGGACAAGTAATTATCGGTAACCACGTTGAAATTGGTGCTTGCACTTGTATCGACCGTGGTGCATTAGATCCAACCGTGATTGAAGACAATGTCATTATTGATAACCTTTGCCAAATTGCACATAACGTACACATCGGAACAGGCACAGCGGTGGCTGGTGGTGTGATTATGGCGGGTAGCTTAAAAGTAGGTCGCTATTGTTTAATTGGTGGTGCAAGTGTGATCAATGGTCATATGGAAATCTGTGATAAAGTCACTGTAACGGGTATGGGGATGGTAATGCGCCCGATTACTGAACCTGGCGTGTATTCTTCAGGTATTCCACTGCAAACCAACAAAGAATGGCGTAAAACAGCCGCATTAACCTTAGGCATCGATGGTATGAATAAACGCCTGAAAGCCTTAGAGAAAAAGCTTTCATCAAAATAATCTAAAAACGAACCGCACTTTTTCGCGGTTCGTTTTGTATTCAGTCCTTAAATACCGTATAATTCCAGAAATTTTTTATCATTTTTTTATTTTTATTGGAAGGTACTATTGTGACAACTGAAAATACTGTGGCGAAAACCATTGAAGCAAATGAAATTATGAAATTACTTCCACACCGTTATCCGTTTTTATTAGTGGATCGTGTGGTGGATTATGAAGCAGGTAAATGGCTTAAAGCAGTGAAAAATATCAGCGTGAATGAACCTTGCTTTACAGGTCACTTCCCTGAACAACCGATTTTCCCTGGCGTATTAATTTTAGAAGCAATGGCTCAAGCAACAGGTGTTTTAGCTTGCAAAACGCATCGCCAATTAGAAAACGAACTTTACTATTTTGCTGCGATTGATAATGCGCGTTTTAAACGCCCTGTATTACCTGGCGATCAAATGATGTTAGAAGTGCATTTTGTGAAAGAGCGCCGTGGTGTTACGCGTTTTACTGGCGTTGCGACTGTTGACGGACAAGTTGTTTGTGAAGCTGAATTAATGTGTGCCCGTCGCCCAGCATAATAAGGAGTCAAGAATGATCCATTCAACAGCGAAAATTCATCCAACGGCTATCGTTGAAGAAGGCGCTAAAATTGGTGAAAATGTGGTTGTCGGTCCTTTCTGTATCGTTGGATCAGAAGTTGAAATTGGTAGTGGCACCGTTTTACATTCTCACGTTGTCGTAAAAGGGATTACAAAAATTGGTTGTGATAACCAAATTTTCCAATTTGCGAGCATTGGTGACACTAATCAAGATTTAAAATATCAAGGTGAGCCAACTCGTACGATTATTGGTGATCGTAACCGCATTCGTGAAAGTGTGACTATTCATCGTGGTACTATTCAAGGTGGTGGCGTAACTGTTATTGGTGATGACAACTTATTAATGGTGAATGTACACGTTGCTCACGACTGCCGTATCAAAAACCGTTGTATTTTAGCGAATAATGCAACCCTTGCAGGTCACGTAGAATTAGATGATTTCGTGATCGTTGGTGGTATGTCAGCCATTCATCAATTCGTTGTTGTGGGTGCACACGTAATGCTTGGTGGGGGGTCAATGGTGAGCCAAGATGTTCCGCCGTATGTAATGGCACAAGGCAATCACGCAAAACCATTCGGTGTCAATATTGAAGGCTTAAAACGTCGTGGTTTTGATAAATCAACCTTGCACGCAATTCGTAATGTGTACAAATTAATTTACCGCAGCGGTAAAACATTAGACGAAGTGATGCCTGAAATTGAACAAGTGGCGGCGAAAGAGTCATCGATTAGTTTCTTTGTTGAGTTCTTCAAACGTTCAACTCGCGGAATTATTCGTTAATTCATAAAATTTGAATAAAATCGACCGCACTTTTGTGATGAAAAGTGCGGTTATTTTTTATCTAGGAGCTGAAAATGGAACAAATGACAAAAACAAATCCGACGATTGCTATTGTGGC
Source organism: Bisgaard Taxon 46 (assembly GCA_049941595.1). GTDB lineage: Bacteria > Pseudomonadota > Gammaproteobacteria > Enterobacterales > Pasteurellaceae > Pasteurella. The sequence goes on along the minus strand of JBNFNA010000002.1, from coordinate 70,974 downwards.
GGGCGAAGTTTCGGGCGATATTTTAGGTGCAGGGCTGATTCGTAGCCTCAAAATTCGCTATCCAAACGCACGTTTTGTCGGGATTGCTGGCCCAAGAATGTTGGCAGAAGGCTGTGAAACTCTGTTCAATATGGAAGAATTATCCGTGATGGGATTAGCCGAAGTGGTGAAACATTTGCCACGTTTGCTGAAAATTCGTCGTGAGTTAATTAAAACCTTATTAGAAGAAAAGCCTGATATTTTTATCGGTATTGATGCACCTGACTTCAACATTGATGTCGAACTCAAATTAAAACAAAACGGCATTAAAACCATTCATTATGTCAGCCCTTCTGTTTGGGCGTGGCGTCAAAATCGTATTTATAAAATTGCCAAAGCAACTAATCTTGTGCTGGCGTTTTTACCTTTCGAAAAAGCCTTTTACGATCAATTTGATGTGCCTTGTCGCTTTATCGGACACACAATGGCAGATGCGATTGCACTTAAGCCAAGCCGTTTAGATGCTTGTCAGTACTTGCAATTAGACGATAAACAACGTTATGTTGCGATTTTGGTGGGTAGTCGTGGAACAGAAGTGGAGTTTTTAACTGAGCCATTCTTGAAAGCTTTGCAATTATTAAAACAACAGTATCCCGATGTGCAATTTTTAGTGCCACTCATTAACGAAAAACGTCGTGAACAGTTTGAAAAAATCAAAGCACAGGTTGCACCAGATTTAGAGTTGATTTTATTAGAAGGTAAAGCGCGTCAGGCAATGATGGTGGCAGATGTAACCTTGTTGGCATCAGGCACAGCCGCTTTAGAAGCGATGTTGTGTAAATCGCCAATGGTGGTGGGCTATCGTATGAAATCGACAACGTATTTCCTCGCAAAACGTTTGGTGAAAACCGATTATATTTCGTTACCAAACCTACTTGCGAATGAAATGTTAGTGCCAGAAATGATCCAAGAAGACTGTACACCAGAAAAATTAGCAGAAAAACTTTCAGTGTATTTAAGTCAAGATGAAAGTGCGGTGCAAAAACGTCATCAATTAATTCAACGCTTTATTGATTTACATAAGTTAATTCAATGTGATGCAGACAAACAAGCTGCACAAGCAGTGGTAGATTTATTAGAGCAACAAGGACAATAAAATGGAATTTACTTACCCAACAGATGTGGAGTTAATTGCCGGTGTGGACGAAGTAGGGCGTGGGCCACTTGTCGGTGCTGTTGTCACGGCTGCAGTCATTTTAGACCCAAATAACCCGATTGAAGGCTTAAATGATTCAAAGAAGTTATCCGAGAAAAAACGTTTAGTCCTTGCAGAAGAAATTAAACAAAAAGCTTTGGCTTGGAGCTTAGGGCGTGCAGAGCCAGAAGAAATCGATGAGTTAAACATTTTGCACGCCACAATGTTGGCAATGAAAAGAGCGGTGGAAAATTTAAAAATTCAACCGCACTTGGTGTTGGTGGATGGCAACCGAGTGCCAGATGTGGCAATGCCCGCACAGGCGATTGTCAAAGGCGATGGTTTAGTACCTGAAATTAGCGCAGCTTCTATTTTGGCGAAAGTCGCTCGTGATCACGAAATGGAAGAGTTAGATAAACAATATCCACAATATGCTTTTGCGCAACATAAAGGTTATCCGACCAAACTACATTTGGAAAAATTAGCGGAATTTGGGCCGTTACCTCAACATCGCCGTAGCTTTTCCCCTGTTCGAAAATTATGCGATAACGTATAATTAATCAACGATTTAACTTTGGGAGTTCACTGTGGATTTAACGTTACAAAATGAATTATGGACAAACCAATTATTTTGGGTGTTAGCATTATTATTCAGTGCAATTGTGTTGTTTGTACGTAATAAAATCAGAATGGATGTGGTCGCGTTATTAGTGATGGTTGCATTCTCTTTAAGTGGCATTTTAACGGTAAATGAAGTGTTCGCTGGTTTCAGTGACCCCAATGTTATTTTGATTGCCTTGCTGTTTATTGTAGGCGAAGGTATTGTCCGCACGGGCATTGCTTATCAAGTAAGTGAGTGGTTACTCAAAGCCTCCAATAACAGTGAAACGAAAGTGTTGATTTTGCTGATGTTAGCAGTGGCAACCTTGGGATCCTTTATGAGCTCAACTGGGATTGTTGCAATCTTCATTCCGGTGGTGCTCGCTATTTGCCAACAAATGAATATTTCCCCTCGTCGTTTAATGATGCCGTTAAGTGTGGCGGGCTTAATCAGCGGTATGATGACCTTAATTGCGACCGCACCTAACTTAGTGGTGAATGCGGAGTTAATTCGTAATACCGATTTCCGTTTCAACTTCTTCGATTTCACGCCTGTTGGTGTCGTTGTGTTGACAATGGGGATTTTGTATATGTTGGTAGCACGCCGTTGGCTGAACGACCCAAATGAGCAAACTAACAAAGATACCAGTCAGCGTTCAATGAATGATCTGATTGAAGAATATGGTTTAAGAGAACGCACCAAACGTTTAGTGGTAAAAAAGGGGTCGCCATTTATTGGTAAAAACCTTGATGAACTTCATTTACGTTCAAACTACGGTGTGAATGTTCTTGCTATTGAGCGTTGGAAAAGGTTTCGTCCTGTTTATCTTGGTGCATTACGGGTTTCTGAAATCCGTGAAAAAGATATCTTGATGATCTATATCAGTAACCCTGAACTCGATCTTGAAGAATTTTGTTCCGAATATTATTTGGAAATGGCGGAAATTCGTAGCCAAAACTTCTCACAGCAAGCAAAATCCGTGGGAATGGCAGAAATTACGTTAGTGCCAGAGTCAGATTTACTGGGTAAAAATGCTACTGAAATTCGCTTCCGTTCACAATTTGGTTTAAATGTGGTGGGGGTGAAACGTGATGGCGAAGTGCTAGAAGGAACCTTGTCTGAAATTAGTTACAAATTAGGTGACTTGATTTTAGTGGTTGGTGATTGGAAAGCAATTGCTGAAGCACAGAAAAATACAAAAGATTTTTATATTTTAAATTATCCATTAGAAATGGAACGTGCTGTACCTGCAGCAAGCCAAGCACCACACGCAATGTTCTCTATTTTAACAATGGTTGTTTTAATGGTCACAGGTGTTGTGCCAAATGCGATTGCAGCCTTAATTGCCTGTCTAATGTTAGGTTATTTCCGTTGTGTGGATGGCAAAAGTGCTTATGAATCTATCCACTGGTCGAGCTTAGTGCTGATTGTCGGAATGATGCCATTTTCTATTGCCTTACAGAAAACGGGCGGTGTGGATTTAGCTGTAAAACTGATGTTAGAAGCCGTTGGTGGTTTAGGTCTTCACGCTGTGTTGATGAGTTTATTTTTACTTTGTGCGGCGGTCAGCTTGTTTATTTCGAATACCGCCACGGCAATTTTAATGGCACCAATTGCAATTACAATTGCGCATAAACTGCAAGTGTCTCCAATGCCATTTGCAATGATTATCGCAGTAGCAGCATCAGCCGCCTTTATGACACCAGTTTCTTCTCCAGTAAATACAATGGTGCTTGGTCCGGGTGGCTATAAATTTGCGGATTTCGTCAAAGTCGGCGTGCCTTTTACCTTATTAGTGATGATTGCGAGTGTATTTTTAATTCCTTTACTGTTCCCATTTTAAAGGAGGCTAAATGAGCATTTATGATTTCAAACCCAAATTCCAAAATATGTTACGCCCAACGGTGGTGAAATTAGCCGCACGAGGTGTCGCCGCAAATCAAGTGACATTGCTTGCTTGTGCGATTTCTGTGATTTTAGGGATTTTCTTGACCGCACTTTCTACGGTTCAGTGGCTGTTTATTCTCATTCCAATTTGGTTGTTTTTGCGAATGGCGTTAAATGCCATTGATGGAATGCTCGCGCGTGAATTTAATCAAAAATCTCGCTTAGGTGGCTACTTAAATGAAGTGACAGACGTGGTGTCGGATGCCGCCTTATATCTGCCTTTCGCCTTGGTTTACCCATTTGATCCGTTATTAATTGGCTTGATTATTTGGCTTGCAGCATTGACTGAATTTTGTGGCGTATTAGGGCAAATTCAAGGGCAAACTCGACGTTATGATGGGCCATTAGGCAAAAGTGATCGTGCCTTTTTATTTGGCGTGTTAGGTTTAGTTTATGCCTTCGTGCCACATTTACCGCATTGGTTATATTGGTGTGCTTGGGGGGCGATCGTATTATTAGTACTGACTTGCGTGAAACGTGTGCGTGCTGGTTTAGCAGAAACACCACCAACGTCACCGTCTGAAATTTCAGAAAATGCGACCGCACTTGAAGCTACTCAATCACAAAAAGGAGAATAAAATGCTTGCAAAGTTTGTGGATTTTATTTTATGCCGTTTTACGTCATTCATTACAGGCGTTCGCCCGCAAAGTGCGGTATCGCAGCAATGTGTTGGCAAAAATCGTTTGTATTACGCAAACCACAATAGCCACGGTGATTTTATTTTATTGTGGGTGTCGCTACCTTACGAAGTGCGTAAAAATACACGTCCTGTGGCGGGTGCGGATTATTGGTCAAAAGGAAAAATCCGTCGTTTCTTAGCGGAAAAAGTATTTAATATGCTACTGATTGAGCGTGGTGGCGATAATCCTCAAGCAATTACCGATAAAATCAGTGAAGTTTTGAAAGAAAGCTCGCTGATTATTTTCCCTGAAGGCACGCGCAAAATGGACGATGACATCGCATTGCAACCTTTCAAAAGTGGTTTGTATTATGTGGCAAAACAAAATCCAGACTTAGAACTCGTGCCAGTTTGGATTAGCAATATGCACAATGTTTTGCCAAAAGGGTTTATTCTGCCGATTCCATTATTGTGCGACTTATATTTAGGTGAGCCGTTGCATTATCAAGACGGCGAAGAAAAAGAAGCTTTTTTGGTACGTGCAGAACAAGCCTTGTTGAACTTAAACCCAAAACAGAAGGGGGCATAAAATGGAAATGTGGACATTGTTTTGGGGATTAATCGCAACGCTAGTGATTGCCTCTGCTATTGGTTATGCCTTGAAATGGAAAGTCGGTTTTTCGACCCCGCACGCCGTCATTGATAACTTGAATGCCCGTATTAATGCGTGGTGGGTGATGATTTTAATCATTTTCGCAGCGGCATTTATTGGCTTTTACGGCGTTATTGCCCTCTTTTTTATCATTTCATTTATGGCGTTGCGTGAGTTTCTTTCGCTCATTTATATTCGCCGTGGTGATCATCTCGCACTCGCGGCCTGTTTTTATATCATCTTGCCTGTGCAATATTATTTTGTGGTGGCAGATTGGTTCAGTATGTTCACCATTTTTATTCCGGTTTACGCCTTCTTATTCTTACCAATTTTGTCTGCCTTGCTTGGTGATCCCTCGCATTTCTTAGATCGTTCTACCAAAGTGCAATGGGCGATTATGATTTCGGTGTTCTGTATTTCGCACATTCCAGCGATTTTGACTTTAGATATCGTTGGATTTGAAGGCAAAAATTTATTATTAATGATTTTCCTTATTCTTGTGGTGCAAGCGAGTGATGTGTTGCAATATGTGTGTGGGAAATTATTTGGTAAGCATAAAATTGCACCAACATTGTCGCCTTCTAAAACCATTGAGGGTTTTGTTGGTGGGGTGATTAGTGCATCGATTTTAGGCGGATTATTACATTGGTTAACGCCATTTACGCCTATTCAGGCTATTCTAATGAGCTTAGTGATTTGCTTGATGGGTTTCTTAGGTGGGCTAGTAATGTCTGCCATTAAACGTAGTATGGGCGTGAAAGATTGGGGCAATATGATTAGCGGACACGGTGGAATGTTAGACCGTATGGACAGCCTGTGTTTTGCTGCACCGATCTTTTTCCATATTGTCAGATATTATTGGGTTTGGTAGTAAAGAAAAAAGAGGAAAAAATGACCGCACTTTTAAAAATTGGTTTAGTTTCAGTATCTGATCGTGCTTCACAAGGGGTTTATCAGGATCAAGGGATTCCCGAGTTACAAGCTTGGTTAGAAAATGCATTGTGTGAGCCATTTGAAGTGGAAACTCGCTTGATCCCAGATGAGCAAGGTCAAATCGAAAAAACATTATGTGAGCTGGTGGACGATTGCCATTGCAATTTAGTGTTGACTACTGGTGGAACAGGGCCGGCAAAACGTGATGTGACACCAGATGCTACTTTAGCGGTTGCCGATCGTGAAATGCCAGGCTTTGGTGAGCAAATGCGCCAAGTGAGTTTGCATTTTGTGCCAACGGCAATTTTATCTCGTCAAGTGGGCGTGATTCGTAAAAATAGTTTGATCCTCAATTTACCGGGTCAACCAAAAGCCATTAAAGAAACTTTAGAAGGCGTGAAAGATGCTGAAGGCAAAGTGCTGGTGAAAGGAATCTTTAGTGCAGTGCCTTATTGTTTACAACTGATTGATGGCATCTATATTGATACTAAACCAGAAGTCATTGAAAGTTTTAGACCAAAATCAGCACGCCGTGAAAGCTGTTAAAGTGCAGTCAAAAATAGGAAAATTTTATGAAAAAAATCGAAGCAATTATTAAACCGTTCAAACTGGATGATGTGCGTGAAAGTTTGTCAGACATTGGCATTACGGGAATGACAGTCACTGAAGTACGTGGCTTTGGTCGTCAAAAAGGGCATACCGAGTTATACCGTGGCGCAGAATATATGGTGGATTTTTTGCCGAAAGTGAAAATGGAAATCGTCGTGCCAGATGAACAAGTGGATCAATGTATCGAAGCGATCATTGAAACGGCACAAACTGGCAAAATTGGTGACGGTAAGATTTTTGTTTATGATGTTGAACGTGTGATTCGTATCCGCACAGGTGAAGAAAATGAGGATGCAATTTAGATGATCAAAGTAGAATCCCCAATTCTCAAGGTGCTAGTTGCTTTAGCTTCCATTGTGATTATTTTAGCGGGCGTGAAAGTCGCCAGTGAAATTGCGATTCCATTTTTGCTTTCACTGTTTATCGCGATTATTTGCTCACCAATTATACGCTTTATGACAAGCCGCCGAGTGCCACATTGGTTAGCAATCACCTTGCTATTAGTGATGATTCTGTTCGTGTTTTTCTTCTTACTAGGCTTAATTAATAGTACCGCACGTGAGTTTACTCAGTCGATCCCACAGTATCGCATTTTATTATCAGAAAGAATTGCGAGCATTATCGTCTTAGCGAAAAAATGGAATATTCCACTGGATCTTTCAACTGAAAAAACGATGGAATATATGGACCCAAGCGTGATTATGAACCTTGTGAGTAGCACCTTACTAAGTTTCTCTGGTGTAGTGACGAACGTGTTTGTGCTGTTCCTCGTGGTGATTTTTATGCTAAGCGAAGCACCGTTTGCCAAACATAAATTAGCCTTAGTGTTCAGTTCTGATGTACGCAATATTCACCGTGAAGAACATTACATTAATCGTATTTTACAAGGCGTGATTAGTTATCTGGGCGTGAAAACATTAACCAGCCTATTAACCGGGATTTGTGTTTATATCCTACTTGAACTCACTGATGTGCAATATGCGATTTTATGGGCGACCTTAAGTTTCTTACTTAACTATATTCCCAATATCGGCTCAATCATTGCAGCTGTGCCAATCGTAGTACAAGCCTTGCTACTTAACGGTTTTCCGACAGGCTTTGGGGCCGCCATTGGCGTAGGTGCGATTAATATGATTGTGGGTAATATTCTCGAACCAAAAATGATGGGACGCACTTTAGGTTTATCCACCCTTGTGGTTTTCCTATCGTTATTATTCTGGGGTTGGTTATTAGGTACAGTTGGAATGTTGCTTTCAGTGCCACTCACAATGGTGTTAAAAATTGCTCTTGAAGCCAGCCCAGAAACCATTAAATATGCTATTTTATTAGGCGATGTGAAAGACATTAACCGCGAAATTATCGACGCCAAACAAGAAGTCGCCGAACGAATGAAAGAGCAGGCCGAATGGGAAGAAAATGCGGAAGAAATTGCAGATGCAATCGCCACAGCAAAAGAAGAAGCTAAAAATGAAGCTATCGCCGGCGTTATCGCTGAAGCGAAAGCAGAAATCGAAGCGGAAATCCAAGCAATCGCCAAAGCCGCAGATCAAAAATAACAAAACTTATTAAAAAACACACCGCACTTTTTACTAATAGAGAAAGTGCGGTATATTCACTTCAAATTACTTAGCTAATTCTTTTTATGTGCTTGAGCCTGTGATCAACTCTTAATGGGAGTTAATATGCGAGAATATATATGGCTTTTCCCTATTATTTTTGTGTTTCACGATTTGGAAGAAATCATCGGTATGAGAGTATTTTTACACAAAAATAAGGCGTTACTTAACCAAAAATATCCATATTTTTATAAGTTATCGAAGGACTTTAGTACGGAAGGATTTGCATTAGCAGTATTAGAGGAATTTGTCATATGCCTATTACTTTGCTTATTAGCTGTATTTATTCATAATGAAGTGACTTCTGGTCTTTGGCTGGGTGCTTTCATCACTTGTACCTTACATTTCTTTATCCATATCATACAAACTCTAGTATTAAGAAAATATATTCCTGCAACAATAACAAGTATTCTTTGTTTACCAATTTCTATATGGATTATTTATAAATGCATATCACAACTAGAATACCCTTTAGGTAGCATATTCCCTTATCTAGTTATTGGTTTTGTTCTTGTTGGGATAAACTTATTTTTGGCACAAAAACTGATCGGCATATTCACTCGATTTATGAATAAGCACATCATAAATTAGCTGCTTTATATAAGTTGTGTAGTGCTTCATTCTGAATAGTGCCATTTTATTCTTATGTCGTGTTAGAACTATCTTAAAACACACCGCACTTTTTTCTTTCTCGATCGAGATCGCAAAAAAGTGCGGTGTTTTTTTACAGAGTTTGGCGAAATTGCTAGATTAATGCGTACTAACTCTGTACAATCGCAACTCATTTTTTATAGGCGATTATCAATGCCGCAATGTGTAACAACGAGGCTCTATGTTAGAACAACAAACTTGTGCTGAAAATGCAGTAAAAATTGTTGATGTGTCAGCAGAACCAGCGAAAAAAATCAATTTAATGAACTTAACGCGTCAACAAATGCGTGAGTTTTTCAAAGAGTTGGGCGAAAAACCGTTTCGTGCCGATCAATTAGTAAAATGGATTTATCATTTTGGCGAAGATAACTTCGACAATATGACCAATATTAACAAAAAGTTAAGAGATAAATTAAAGCAAGTAGCTGAAATTAAAGCACCAGAAGTGGCAGTGGAACAACGCTCTGCAGATGGTACGATCAAATGGGCAATGCAAGTGGGCGATCAGCAAGTGGAAACTGTATATATTCCAGAAGCGGATCGTGCGACATTATGTGTATCTTCACAAGTGGGCTGTGCGTTAGCTTGTACTTTCTGTTCAACGGCACAACAAGGGTTTAACCGCAACTTAACGGTATCTGAAATTATCGGTCAGGTATGGCGTGCGTCAAAAATCATTGGTAACTTTGGTGTGACTGGCGTTCGACCAATCACTAACGTGGTAATGATGGGAATGGGTGAGCCATTGTTAAACGTGGCAAACGTAGTGCCAGCAATGGAAATTATGCTTGATGATTTTGCGTATGGTTTATCAAAACGTCGTGTCACACTTTCAACTTCAGGTGTTGTGCCAGCGTTAGATAAATTAAGTGAAATGATTGATGTGGCACTTGCGATTTCATTACACGCACCAAACGATGAATTGCGTGATGAAATTGTGCCTATTAACAAAAAATATAACATTAAAATGTTAATTGATTCAGTGAACCGTTATTTAAGCGTATCAAATGCGAACCACGGTAAAGTGACGATTGAATATGTTATGTTAGATCACGTGAATGATTCTGTTGAACACGCACATCAACTTGCGCAAGTATTGAAAAATACCCCAAGTAAAATCAACTTGATTCCGTGGAACCCGTTCCCAGAAGCACCTTATGCGAAAAGTTCAAACACACGTATTGACCGTTTCCAAAAAACGTTGATGGAATATGGCTTTACAGTAATTATTCGTAAAACACGTGGTGATGATATTGATGCGGCTTGTGGTCAGTTGGCGGGTGATGTAATTGACCGTACAAAACGTACTGCGCAGAAAAAGCAATTTGGACAAGAAATTGCGGTGCGTAATCACTAATTAATTTTTACATTCAAATAAAAAGGAGAAAAAATGAACCGCACTTTTAAATTATGGATAGCGAGCATTTTTTCTCTTTTTCTTTGTGCTTGTGTTTCACAATCAGAAAAACAAGCTGTGAATTTGGAGCAAGCGGCCAAAGCGAGAGTAGAATTAGGTTTAGGCTATTTGGCTCAAAATGACTTTGTGCAAGCCAAGCAAAACTTTGATAAAGCCCTTGCGCATTCACCAAACACTTATTTAGTCCATTCAGCGTTAGCTTATTTTTATCAAAAACAAGGTGATACTGAAAATGCTACGAATGCTTATTTAACCGCACTTAAACTTAGCCCACAACAAGGTGATGTGTTAAATAATTATGGTGCATTTTTGTGTAGCCAAGGGCAATTTGAGCAAGCTTATGCACAGTTTGAACAAGCCTTACAAAGTAAAAATTATTACCAGCAAGCCGATACTTACGAAAATATGGCACTTTGTGCTTTTGCACAAAAAAATGCAGAAATTTATCAACAAGCTGTGCAGAAGTTGGTGAATATTGATGAAAGCCGTGCCAGAAAACTTCCTCAAACCTTAAAATAGTCTTTTCCCTTTGTAAAATAACCGACTGAAAGGTTTTATCTATGTAATAACTATTGCAAAACCCACCTTACAACTTTAAACTTTATCATTTGAATTTCCTTCAATAGTATTAGGACGGTTATGAATACGGCAATCAACAATACAGAGAAACCAGAAATCACTTTGGGTGATAAATTCCGCCAAGCTCGTGAGGCGCAAAATCTTTCCATTGAAGACGTTTCTAAGCAGATTGCGTTAAGACCGTCTATCCTCCAACATATTGAAGATAATGAATTTGTTCATAAAGCAATTCCAGCCACTTTTATGAAAGGGTATGTTAAAAATTATGCGAAATTTTTAAAATTACCTGAAACAGTCTGGTTAGGTGTGAATTTTGGAGATGATCTTGTTAATGATCTTGGCAAAAATGCTCGAGCAACAAGAGCGGTAAATCAATATTCCTCGCATAATCGTTGGATTGGCTGGTTAAGCCTGATCGTGATTTTAGTTGTCGCTGGAATGACAGGCCTTTGGTGGTGGGAAAGCTATCAACAATCGAATGTTGAGCGTGATAATTTGGTGCAAACTTATGTGGAAACAAGTACACAATCTTCTCCAGTTAGTGAGTTAAGCAATACTGTGACGACCTTACCTGCAGCAACCACTGTGAATACTGCGGTGTCAACTGTGACACAGGCTGTTCAGCATCAACCAGTACAACCATCTTCAACGCAAATGCCAGCTGTGCAAACGCATACTGAAAGCCAACCTGTGGAAAATTCAGGGTTAAGCATTCCAGTTGTGACATTGCCTTTGACCGAAGTGACAAAAACTGCAACCAATATTAATTCAGTAAATACGCCAGTGGTGATTAATCCACAAGATGAACAGCCAGTCACTTCTGCAGATGTACTAAAAGCAGAAATGGCAAAATTAGATGAGTCGCAAAATACGACAACCCAAGCAGAAAACCAACCAGTAGCAGCTATGACAAATGATGAGTTATATATCGAAGTGACAGGCACTTGCTGGATTAGCGTGAAGAATAAAAATGGCCGTGTTTTAGCGCAAAAAGAATATAAACAAGGTGATGTATTAAGCTTTAATGAAGGTGGTCCTTACTCGTTAATTGTGGGGGCTCCAAGCAATGTGAACATCACTTATAAAGGCGAAGCTTATCCATTAAAAGTGGATGGCCGAGTAGCAAGATTTAAGTTACCACAATAATGTGGCAAATGAAGGTAGCAAACTAAGATGTTAGCAAAACCAAATATTAAACGTAGAGAGTCAAAAAAAATCTACGTCGGCAATGTGCCAGTGGGAGGCGATGCACCAATTGCAGTGCAATCAATGACGAACACCAGAACGACGGATGTGGAAGCTACAGTCGCTCAAATCAAAGCGCTTGAGCGTGTGGGCGCAGATATTGTGCGTGTTTCTGTACCGACAATGGATGCTGCAGAAGCATTCAAATTAATTAAACAACAAGTGAGTGTGCCATTAGTGGCAGATATTCATTTTGACTATCGTATTGCATTAAAAGTGGCAGAATACGGTGTGGATTGTTTACGTATCAACCCGGGTAATATCGGTCGTGAAGATCGTATTCGTGCGGTGGTGGATTGTGCACGTGACAACAATATTCCAATTCGTATTGGGGTGAATGCGGGGTCTTTGGAAAAAGATCTGCAAGAAAAATACGGCGAGCCAACACCAGAGGCATTATTAGAGTCAGCATTACGCCACGTAGAGATTTTAGATCGTTTGAACTTCGATCAATTTAAAGTGAGTGTGAAAGCATCAGACGTTTTCTTAGCCGTTGAATCTTACCGTTTATTAGCAAAAGCAATTTCACAACCATTGCATTTAGGTATCACTGAAGCAGGTGGGGCGCGTGCAGGCGCCGTGAAAAGTGCGGTCGGTTTAGGAATGCTTTTAGCCGAAGGCATTGGCGATACATTACGTGTGTCGTTAGCGGCAGATCCTGTGGAAGAAATCAAAGTCGGCTTTGATATTTTAAAATCACTGCGTATTCGTTCACGTGGTATTAACTTTATCGCTTGCCCAACTTGTTCACGTCAAGAATTTGATGTGATTGGTACAGTGAACGCCCTTGAACAACGCCTTGAAGACATTATCACACCAATGGATGTGTCTATTATTGGTTGTGTGGTAAATGGGCCAGGTGAAGCGCTAGTTTCTGATTTAGGCGTGACTGGCGGTAACAAGAAAAGTGGCTATTATTTAGATGGTGAACGCCAAAAAGAACGCTTTGATAACGATGATTTAATTAATCAGTTAGAAGCAAAAATCCGTGCGCGTGTTGCAGCACAGGATCCAAAAAACAGAATTATTTAAAATAACAAGAGAAAAGAAGTAGGACATTATTGTGGCAAAAACAATTCAAGCAATTCGTGGTATGAATGATTGTTCCCCAACTGAAAGCCCGTTATGGCAATGGGTGGAAGGCAAAGTGCGGTCAGTTTTACAAAATTATGGTTATTCTGAAGTCCGTATGCCGATCGTGGAAAGCACACCGTTATTTGCACGTGCAATCGGTGAAGTCACGGATGTGGTATCAAAAGAAATGTACACTTTTTGGGATAACGATGAACAATTAACTTTACGTCCAGAAGGGACAGCGGGTTGTGTACGTGCGGCAATTGAACACGGCTGGATTTATAACCAAGAACAACGTTTATGGTATATGGGACCAATGTTCCGTCACGAGCGTCCACAAAAAGGTCGTTATCGCCAATTCCACCAAGCGGGTGTTGAAGTATTTGGTATTCCTAATCCAGAAATTGATGCAGAATTAATTATTTTAACTGCACGTTTATGGAAAGAATTAGGTATTTTTGATCACGTTACTTTACAGCTTAACTCAATCGGTTCTTTAGAAGCGCGTAAAAATTACCGTTCTGCACTAGTTGAATTCTTACAACAACACGTTGATTTATTAAGTGATGAAGAAAAAGAACGTTTAGATAAAAACCCTTTACGTATTTTGGACACCAAAAACCAAGCGTTACAAGAAGTGTTAAATGGTGCACCGAAGTTATTAGATTATTTAGATGATGACAGCCGTGAGCATTTTGCACAACTTTGTGCATTGTTAGATGCAGTGGGTATTCAATACGAAGTGAACCCTAAACTAGTACGTGGTTTAGATTATTACAATAAAACCGTATTTGAATGGGTGACTTCAGCATTAGGTGCACAAGGTACTGTTTGTGGTGGTGGTCGTTATGATGGCTTAGTTGAACAGCTAGGCGGGCACGCAACCACAGGCGTTGGCTTCGCAATGGGCTTGGAGCGTTTAGTGTTATTAGTGCAAGAAGTGAATAAAGACATTGCATTGCCAAGTGCGGTCGATATTTATGTGGTTTACCAAGGTGAAGGCACTACTTTAGCCGCATTTCAATTGGCTGAAACATTGCGTTCTGAATTACCAAGCTTGCGTGTAATGACACACTGCAGTGGCGGTAACTTCAAAAAACAATTTAAACGTGCAGATAAAAGCGGTGCAACACTTGCATTAGTCATCGGTGAAAGCGAAGTTCAAAACCAGCAAGTTGTAGTGAAGCACTTACTGGGCGGAGCAGAGCAGCAAACTATTGCATTAGGCGAAATTGTCGCTTACATTAGTAAGAATTTGTAATCAAATAAGGATTTAAAATGGCTTATACAATTGAAGAAGAACAAGAGCTGAATCAGCTGAAAGCGTGGTGGAGTGAAAATCACAAAACTGTAATTGCTTCTGTGATTTTAGCCTTTGCAGCAATTTTTGGTTGGAATTATTGGAAAAGTTACCAAATTACAAAAACTCAACAAACCTCTGCGGCTTATGAGCATTTAATTTATAGCAACACCACCGATTTAACGGAACGTAATAAACAAATTGAACAGTTTGTACAAGAAAGTGGCAAAAATGCTTATTCAACATTGGCGTTATTAAACAAAGCGAAAGTTGAAGTAGACCAACAATTCTATGCATTAGCAGAAAAGACTTTAAAGCAAGCAGTTGCAGATGCACCAGATGATATTTTGGCTTCAATTGGATCATTACGTTTAGCCTCTGTTCAATACCAACAACACGATTATAATGGTGCATTAGACAGCTTAAATAAAGTGAAGTCCGATGCTTGGGACAGTAAAAAATATCTTTTAATGGGAGATATTTTCCTCGCAAAAGGCGATATTCTTTCTGCGAAAACAAATTATGAAAAAGCACAAGAAAAAGCTTCTCCATTAGAAGCACAATGGTTGAAAGTGCGGTTAAATAATTTATAATTATATTTATGAGGCTTGGAGTTTAAGTTCCAAGCCTTTTTTATTATGTGACGATTTTTTTCGTAGATAGGAAAGTTTAAATGGCATTGCAAATTGGTATTGATTTAGGTACTACAAACAGCCTCATTGCGCAATTTGTTGATGGTGAAACAAGATTAATTCCGAATAAGTTAGGACATTATTTAACGCCATCAGTGATCAGTGTAAGTGATGATGACCGCTTACTCGTCGGGCTTTCTGCTCGTGAGCGATTAGCCACTCAACCACATTTAAGTGCAGCTGCATTTAAACGCTTTATGGGCACCGATAAAATTTTTAAACTTGGCCAGCGAAGTTTTCGAGCAGAAGAATTATCCGCAATTATTTTAAAAAGTTTGAAAGAAGATGCCGAAATTTTTTTGGGTGAACCCGTTGAAGATGTGGTAATCACTGTTCCTGCTTATTTTAATGCTATTCAACGTCAAGCGACAAAAGCCGCTGCGCAAATGGCGGGCTTAAATGTTTTACGTTTATTAAACGAACCCACAGCCGCAGGGCTTGCTTATAACTTACAAGAAAAGCCTGATGATACGCGTTTCCTGATTTATGATCTCGGTGGTGGCACATTTGATGTGTCGATTTTGGATTATTTTGATGGTGTTGTTCAAGTTTCTGCAAGTGCTGGGGACAATCATTTAGGTGGTGAAGATTTTGTTCAAGCGCTATGTCATTGTTTCTTACAAAATTGCACCACTTTAAGTGAGAAAGAACGCCTTAAAATCCAAGAGAATAATGAAAATTGGCAGATTTTTGAGAATGCCAAACGGGCGTTAAGTCAGTCTAAACAAGTAGATATTTGTTTGACGCTTGAAGGCGTGCAACATCAAGCTAAAGTCACGTTAAATGAATTTCAACAAGCGGCTCAACCTTTATTATTCCGTCTTCGTCAGCCTTTGGAACGTGCGTTGCGTGATGCAAGATTGAAACCTAATCAAATTGAAGGCGTGATTTTAGTCGGTGGTGCAACACGTATGCCGATGATCCGTAATATGTTAGGACAACTTTTCCAGCGTATTCCTCAAGCCAGTATCAATCCTGATGAGGCGATTGCACGAGGTGCCGCAGTACAAGCTGCTTTAATTGCTCGCCATCATTGTGTTGAAGAGATTGTATTAACAGATGTAATGCCTTTTTCGTTAGGTACGAATATTGTACGTTATTTGTCTGATGGTAGACGCATTGAAGGGCAATTTGCCCCGATTATTGAACGCAATATGCCTGTGCCAGTTTCTCGTGTACAAACTTTTAGTACTGTGACGGATAACCAAACCCAAATTTTATTTGAAGTGTTACAAGGTGAATCTCCATTAGCGAAAGAGAATTTGCACTTAGGCGAAATGAGTATTCGAATTCCGCCAAAACCTGCGGGAGAGATTGCGATTGATGTACGCTTTAGTTATGACTCCAATGGGCTATTGGAAGTGGACATTAGCAATCAAGAACTCAATTTACAAGTTTCAAATATTTTCCAGCAAAATGCACAAAATTTGACGGATACGCAAATTGCAGAATCTCGCCAAAAATTGACCGCACTTAAAGTGCATCCACGTGAGCAAGAGCAAAATATTTACTTACTAGAAAAAGCAAAACGCCTATATGGTGAATATTTAGGCGATAATCGACAAGTGATTAGTGAACAGATGGGCTATTTCTTATGTGCTTTAGATTCACAAGATGACACGCAAATACGACGAGCACAAAAACATTTTGGTGATTTTCTATCTCGTTATGATGGTGGTTGGTTGTTATAAATAACGGGAGAATGGGTAATGAGCTGTTGGACGCTTTTGGGTATTGAGCCGACTTATGACGAGCGAGAAATTCGTCGTGCCTATGCAAAAAAGCTAAAAGTCACCCGCCCAGATGACGACCCTGAGGCCTATCAGTGTTTGCGGGAGGCTTTCGATGATGCCTTGATGATGGCACCTTATTTTGCAAGCCAAAATGATTATCAAGATAAAGATAATTGGCTCGATGATGATATAGACACCCGAGAAAATGAAAAAAATGCAGGTTATGAACTTGTAGAAGAGCAAAATACAGCACAGTTATTTGCAAACGAATTTCGTTTTGATGAGGTGTATTCTACTTGGTTTAATAAATCTGACTTCCTCTCTAATATAAATAAACCGGATGCAGATTCAACTCCGGATTGTAGCACTGAACAAAATAATTCAGCCGAAGCATTCAGCATTAATGCCGCAATTGATACATCGGAACTCTTTTATGAGCATATCAGTGCTCCTCAACTGATTGAAACCATTGAACGTTGGTTCAAGCTGGGCGGTGATGTTTTACTGATTGAAAAATGGAAAGAAATACAGCATTTACTCACTAAATTACCGATTGAAGAGAGTGAAGATGTTTCTTGGGCGTTTTTGAGTTTTTTACGAGAGAATAATGTAGAAAACCCAATGTTATGGGCACAATGGTCTTCTTATTTTAACTGGCACAATGATTATCAAATCCAATATCGTCTTAATTATGATGACATAGAAGATCTAAATAAATATATTTTATTAGCTGATCTTCATTCCCCTCAACCGACACGATTTTTTGAATATCCCATTTTTAGCACATTCCTTGCGCGTTTAAATCAAGGCACAAATTTCATTTTCAATGTGCTTTACGCCTTTCTGATTGCGCCTTTTCTATTTTATGAATTGTCGGAGCAAAAACGCCAGTTTTTTGAAAAACAACATAAGGGCATTAAACGCTTGTATGACTGGGCAATTTTATTGCGTCTGATGTTTCGAGGTGAGTTAATTATTGGATTAGTGATAATGATCTATTACGCTGAAACAGCGTTTATTGATGAGCTGCTTTCAGCGAGTGTTTTTGTGTTGACATTCTTATTTATGAGCACTTTGATACTCATTACTTTTGATCGCGTGTTATTGCCTTTTGCGATGTGGTTAAATCGATATTTTGCTTTCCTTATTGGGCTGTGTTTGCCTATTGTATTGCTTGTTGTGCGCCATTCTGTGTCAATGCCTGACTATTTGGACTTAGTTTATTTCTTACTTTTGATTCTATCTTGGGTATGTTTAGCAACGAGACCGTTAAGGAACAGCATTTTTTCTTACATTTTCACGACCTGCTTCCTTTATTTTATGCTGGTTTGGACGAATACTTGTGCGTTGGAATTAGCCCTCTTTTGGATTAATTTCAATTTCTTTTTAGAAAGATATGCCTCCCGCTATTTCTTACAGTTACTGGCAATGCGAGATATATCAGCAAGTGATTTAGAAAATAAAAATATGTTCTGGCGTTTGATATATGGAACGAGAGCATTAGCAATTTGGTTTTTCTTGCTTCCTGTGCAAATTATCAATTGGCTTATGAATTATGAAGACAAAGGCAGTGTATTCGATCTGATTGCCGTGAGTGTGTTATTAACCTGGGCGGTAAGCTATTTCAGCGCAGAACCGTTATTATTTTTCTATCCTATTGTGTTTCTGGTTATTGGTGCCCAGAAGTTGATAAAAATAGCCTTGTTATATCAATTAAGAAAAAATGTACCTTGAGTGAGTTTATTAATGAAATTACGCATTCCACCACCTGTGATTTTTTTAGCTTGTGCTACTGTAATGTGGTTTTTACCACCTGTTTATTCATTCCCTCGTTATTTATGGGCAATTGCATTGCTATTTGTTTGTAGTGGTGTAATTGGCTCAATCAGCCTTTGGCAATTTTTGCAGGCAAAAACCACGGTTGATCCTATTGCGTTAGAAAAAGCCAGTCAGTTGGTTGTCAGGGGGGTATATCGATTTAGCCGTAACCCAATGTATTTAAGTTTAGCATTGCTTTTATTGGCGTGGGGGCTCTGGCTTGGTAGCTTAAGTGCGGTCATTTTTTTAATTGTTTTTCTTTTTAGTATTACGCAACTTCAAATTAAGCCAGAAGAAAAAGTGTTGGAAAAATTGTTTGGCGAAGAATATCTCGCTTATAAACAAAAAGTCAGACGTTGGATATAAAAAAAGCAAAGCGTAAATCGCGCTTTGCTTTTAATTGATTGAGAAAGTGGATTATTTTGAAAGATCCACTTGGTATACTGCGAAACCAACTTCATCAGTACCGACAAAGTTAACCGCATATTGCGATTTTTCTTGAATAAATTGTTTCGCTTTTTCACTTGGTGAAGTTTCAAAACGAATATCTAATTTCACTTTGCTACTGATTGGTGCAATACGCCAGTTCTTATCTGCACTTGGGCTCACGTGACCGTGTATTTTGCTTTCCTCAGTGATGTAGTTCGCCAAAATTTGACGGTTTTCATCTGGTGCTGCGAATACGATGTGTTTATCGCCAGTACCTGGGAATTTACCACTGTATGCACGGTAGTTATTGGTTGCAATTAAGAATTCAGCTTTAGGATCAACTGGTTTACCTTGGTAAGTTAAGTTGATTACACGTTCAGCTTTATCGTTGATTAATTTGCAATCGCCATCATAACGTGCTGGTTTAGTAATATCGAATTGGTATTGTACGCCATCGATAACGTCGAAGTTATAAGTACGGAAGCCTGTCCAATCTAATAAACTTTGTGGTTTGTCGCTTGCTGGGTCGATTTGTTTAAACATACCCGCGCTGCACTCTAACCATTCTTTTAATTGCGCACCAGTCACTTTTACGATCACTAATGTGTTTGGATAGAGGTATAAGTCTGCTGCGTTACGGAACGTTAAATCGCCTTTATCTACTTCAGTATAGCCACTTGGGTCATTTTTACGACCACCCGCTTTGAATGGTGCGCCCGCACTTAATACTGGTAAGCCAGCTAATTCAGGTAAGCTTTTCACTACATTTTCAGCGTATGCTTTTTGTGCTTGGTTTACGATTTGTACTGTTGGGTCATCTTGTACTAACGCAAGGTAGCTGTACATATTATCGGTTGCTTTACCAATTGGTTGTGCAACGAATTGACGTGTTGCATCGTGAACTGGCGCAAGAATGGCGTTCATTTCATCGTCAGATTGTGCGATTGCCACTTTTTTCTCATTGTCATAGATTGGGCGAAGCTCTGCTTTACCGTCTACAACCACCCATTTGTCATCGTGTTGTGCAAGTTCTAAGTCGACAACACTGATGTTGTTACCCCAGTAACCTGCCATACTTTCAGGCACGCCTTTAACGGTACCTTTTGCAATATCCACGTTTGGTGATTTAGCAAATTCTTTGTTCGGGAATAAACGGTGTGAGTGACCAAAGATGATTGCATCGATACCTTTTACATCAGCAAGATAGAATGCAGAGTTTTCTGCGCCTTCTTTGTATGGCTCATCAGACGGCCCTGTATGTGCTAATGCGATGATGATATCTGCACCTTTTTCTTTTAACACAGGTACATATTTTTCTGCAGTTTTCTTGATATCGTGCGCTAATACGTGGCCTTCTAAGTGCGCTTTATCCCACACCATAACTTGTGGTGGCACAAAACCGATATAACCGATTTTCACGACTTGTAATTGACCGTTAGCATCCATAATGCCTTTTTCTTGGATCACATAAGGTTGGTAACGCGGTTCGCCTGAATCTGCTTTCACTACGTTTGCGTTGATGATTGGGAATTTCGCTTCTGCGATGGCATCATCTAAGTATTTTAAGCCGTAGTTAAATTCGTGGTTACCTAATGTACCCACATCGTAGTGCATTGCGTTTAACACTTCGATAGCTGGGTTCATTTTACCTTCTTTGTAACCTTTTGCCGCTTGGTAGTCAGCAATTGGGTTACCTTGAATTAAGTCACCATTATCCACTAACACGCTGTTTTTCACTTCGTGACGCGCTTGCCTGATTAAAGTTGCTGCACGAGTAAAACCAAATTTTTCAGTAGGTGCATCTTTATAATAGTCAAAATCTGTTAAAAAACTGTGTAAGTCAGTCGTTGCAATCACACGAAGTGATGCTGAATTTTTAGGGGTAGCAAAAACATATTTAGATGCGGTAAAAGTTAAAATACTGCAAGCACCCAATTGCAGAAAACGTCTTCTATCCATAAATGACTCCTTGATAATAAGTAGGGTATAAGGGATGTAATTGTAGAAAAAATAGTACTGCTTCTCTACTCATTTTTAGTCGATTAATGTGATCTACTTCATAAACTCGAGAAAAGAGCGGTTAAAAATTTATCAAAAATAAACTTTCCATTTTAAGCGTAAAAATCCCCTCAATGAGGGGATTTTTTTATGCGCTTTTACAGTATAATGCCGAAATTATTTTGAACAGTTGCAGTGTTCAGTTTTTTTCTCAAAACGTTCTGCAACGAAATCCCAGTTTACTACGTTCCAGAATTCTTTAATGTAGTCTGGACGGCGATTTTGGAATTTCAAATAGTAAGCATGTTCCCAAACATCTAAGCCTAATAATGGGTAGCCTTCACAACCTGCGATTTCTTTACCCATTACAGGTGAATCTTGGTTTGCAGTTGAAACAACAGCTAATTTGCCGTTTTCTTGTAATACTAACCACGCCCAACCTGAACCGAAACGAGTTGCAGCTGCTTTTTCAAATTCAGCTTGGAATGCTTCTACTGAACCGAAATCACGTTCGATAGCATCCTTTAAAGCACCTTGTAAAGTCGTACCTTTTTTCAAGCTTTTCCAGAAAAGTGAGTGGTTTAAGTGACCGCCTACGTTGTTACGTAATGCAGTGAATTTGTCCGCAGGTACTTCTGCAAGTTTAGTTAATAATTGACCTGGGCAACCTTGTGCTAATTCAGGTAAGCTTTCTAACGCAGCGTTAGCGTTGTTGACATAAGCTTGGTGATGTTTAGAGTGGTGGATTTCCATTGTCATCGCATCGAAATGCGGCTCTAATGCATCATAAGCATAACCAAGTTCTGGTAGAGTATAAGCCATAGTAAATTTCCTTTATTTGAGTAAAAGTAGGGTCGGCAGAATTGCCAAAAAGTAACAAGATTTTAACAGAAAATTTGATTAAGATCATTATTTCTGATTAATTCTGCACCATTAAGCTAAATTTTTCATAATTAAGCACAAAAGTGCGGTCAAATTTTTCATATTTTCTTGAGAAGAAAAAGGGTGGAACTTCCACCCTTTCTATTATTTATTATTTGCACGTGGTTTCGACATTTGCCGCAGCGATTGCCACCATATTGATGATACGGCGTACAGACGATGCGGATGTTAAAATATGCGTTGGTTTATTGATACCCATTAAAATTGGCCCTACTGTGATTGGCGTTGCAGTACCTTGAAGTAAATTCAAGCTAATACGCGCTGCTTCCATATTTGGCATCACTAATAGGTTCGCCGCACCTTTGATTGGGCTATCCGGCATAATGGTATTGCGAAGTTTTTCATTTAATGCCACATCACAATGCATTTCACCGTCAATGATTAAGTCAGGTGCTTTTGCTTTCACTAATGATAAAACTTCACGCATTTTGACCGCACTTGGGTCATCAAAGGTGCCATAATTGGAATGAGAAACTAAGGCAACTTGAGGTTCAATACCAAAGCGACGAATTTCATTGGCGGCCATAATGGTAATTTCTGCTAATTCTTTCGCAGTTGGATTTTGGTTCACAAAGGTATCTGTGATGAACAGGTTACCTGTTGGTAACACAAGACCGTTTACTGTCGCTGGTGTTTTAATGCAAGATTGCACACCTAAAATCGCTTTGACATTATCAAGGTGTGATGAATAAGGCCCTACTAAACCACATAACATCGCATCTGCTTTATCAAGTGATAACAAGGTAGCACCGATGACAGTTGGGTTGTGTAACATTTTGCGTTTTGCTCCCGCTGGTGTGATACCTTGGCGTTTGTGTGAATTGTAGTAAGCAGTCCAACATTCTTCATAGTATGGATTGTTTTCAATATCCACTAACTCGAAGTCACGTCCCGCTTGGATATGTAAGCCTAATTGCTTGATTTTTTGCTCAATTACACCCGGGCGACCTAATAATACAGGGCTTGCGATGCCTAACGTAGCAATTTCTTGTACTGCGTGTAACACACGAGATTCTTCACCGTCTGTTAATAGCACGCGTTTTTTGTTTTGTTTAGCTTGTGCGAAAACAGGTTTCATAAACAAGTTTGTTTTGTAAACAAACTGTGTGAGTTTTTCTACATAAGCATCAAAATCTTCGATTGGACGAGTTGCTACACCTGAATCCATCGCCGCTTTCGCAACTGCTGGGGCAATTTTTACGATCAAACGTGGATCGAATGGTTTTGGAATTAAGTAATCTGGTCCGAAAGAAAGCTCTGATTCACCATAAGCTGAGGTCACCACTTCACTTTGCTCAGCAAGGGCAAGATCTGCGATAGCGTGCACTGCGGCGAGCTTCATTTCTTCATTAATTGCTGTTGCACTCACATCTAAAGCACCACGGAAAATGAACGGGAAGCAAAGCACGTTGTTTACTTGGTTTGGGTAGTCAGAACGACCAGTACACACAATCGCATCTGGGCGAACCGCTTTTGCGAGCGGTGGTAAAATTTCAGGCTCAGGGTTTGCTAACGCAAGAATTAATGGATTGGCTGCCATTGTTTTTACCATTTCTTGCGTTAATGTGCCTGCTGCGGAGCAGCCAAGGAAAATATCCGCATCATTAATCACTTCTGCTAAGGTGCGTTTACCATTATCTTCAATCGCATACAGTTTTTTGGTTTCATCCATACTTTCATCACGACCGTGGAAGATAACGCCTTTTGAGTCACATACAATAATATTTGCACGTGGTAAGCCTAGGCTCACTAATAAATTTAAACAAGCGATAGAGGCTGCACCCGCACCAGATGCTACTAATTTCACTTTCGCAATGTCTTTTTTCACAATACGTAAGCCGTTGAGAATTGCTGCCGCACTGATAATTGCAGTCCCGTGTTGGTCATCGTGGAAGACGGGAATTTTCATTCGCTCACGTAATTTTTGTTCAATGTAAAAACATTCTGGTGCTTTGATGTCCTCAAGGTTGATTCCACCAAAAGTAGGTTCAAGAGAGGCAATAATATCGACTAATTTATCAGGATCTTTTTCATCAATTTCGATATCAAATACATTTACGTCAGCGAATTTCTTGAATAAGACACCTTTTCCTTCCATCACAGGTTTACCCGCAAGCGCACCGATATTACCTAAACCTAAAACTGCGGTACCATTAGAAATCACCGCCACTAAATTACCACGTGATGTATAACGATAAGAGGCCGATGGATCTGCTTGAATTTCAAGGCAAGGGACGGCAACGCCTGGCGAATAAGCTAACGCTAAATCGCGTTGAGTGGCGAGCGATTTAGTTGGGGTAACTTCAATTTTCCCTGGTGTTGGATATTCGTGAAAGTCGAGAGCAGCTTGGCGTAGTTGTGCATCCATAAAAAAGTCCTCTTGTTGATGAGTAAATAAATATTCAGACAATCTATTATAAATAAAATAGGAATAAAAAATGTGAGCTAAAACACAGTATTCATATTTTAGTTACAAAGTGTTATTGCTTAATTTGGAGAATATCTCACTTTGCAGAAGAAACGTAGTAGAATATGAGCGTTTATGATTTGAAGGATTGAAACATACAATGCGATTAGACAAGTTTTTAGCAGAAAATACAGGATTAACCCGCTCGCAAGCCAATAAAGCATTGAAACAAAGTGCGGTCACAATTAATGGAAAAGTGGAAAAAAGTGGCTCGGTGAAAGTTAGCCCAGAAGATGAAATTCATTTTGACGGCGAATTGCTCACTTGGGTGGAGGAAGGGCAA
Source organism: Bisgaard Taxon 46 (assembly GCA_049941595.1). Taxonomy (GTDB): domain Bacteria; phylum Pseudomonadota; class Gammaproteobacteria; order Enterobacterales; family Pasteurellaceae; genus Pasteurella. The sequence continues at coordinate 46,194 of JBNFNA010000002.1, read as the reverse complement.
TACATTATGCTGTATAAACCACAAGGTTATGTGTGTTCGCACGATGATGGCGATTATCCAACGATTTATCAATTCTTTGATTATCCACTTTCAACCAAATTACACAGTGCAGGGCGTTTAGATGTAGACACTACGGGTCTTGTCTTATTGACTGATGACGGGCAATGGTCGCACCGTATTACCTCACCAAAGCACCACTGTGAGAAAACCTATTTGGTGACGTTAGCCGATCCGGTCGAAAGCAATTATCAACAGGCGTGTGAAGGGGGCATTTTATTGCGTGGTGAAAAAGAGCCAACTAAACCTGCAAAATTAGAAATTCTCGATGATTACAATGTGAATTTAACCATTAGCGAAGGGCGTTATCACCAAGTTAAACGAATGTTTGCTGCATTGGGCAACAAAGTGGTGGGATTACACCGTTGGAAAATTGGTGAGATTGAATTAGACGAAACCCTTGAAGAAGGGGAGTATCGTCCTCTTTCTGAACAAGAAATTAATAGTTTTAATAAAGGATGATATTTTGACTGAACAAAAGCCATTGAAAATAGGCGCTATTTTCATCATTACTTTAGGTATTTTATCAATGTTGCCGCCGTTGGGCGTTGATATGTATCTGCCTGCGTTTCTACTTATCGCACAAGATTTGAGTGTGACGCCTGAAAAAGTGCAACACACTTTAACTTTCTTTGCGGCAGGAATGGCGATTGGACAGCTTTTCTGGGGGCCTGTGGGGGATAGCTATGGGCGTAAACCAATCATCTTGTTGGGCGTGACCATCAGTGCCATTGCTGCGCTGATTTTAACCGAGATAAATTCTATCGGAAATTTTACCGCACTTCGCTTTGTGCAAGGCTTTTTCGGTGCTGCGCCAGTCGTGTTGGTAGGGGCAATTCTGCGTGATTTATTTAATAAAAATGATTTGTCTCGAATTATGTCCTCAATCACCTTAGTGTTTATGCTCGCACCATTACTTGCGCCAATTATTGGCGGGCATTTAGTGTCTTGGTTTCATTGGCATTCCATTTTCTATTTAATCAGCTTTATGGGGCTGCTTTCTTGCTTGTTGGTGCTCATTATCATTCCTGAAACCCACCATAAAGAAAAACGTATTCCACTAAGATTGGGCGTGGTTGGACGCAATTTTTTGAGTCTCGCTAAACAAAAAGAAGTGTTGGGCTATATGTTCGCTTCCGCCTTTGGCTTTGGTGGTTTATTTGCATTTATTACGGCTGGTTCGATTGTTTATATCGGGCTTTATGGCGTGCCTGTTGATCAATTTGGCTATTTCTTTATGCTCAACATTGGCGTGATGACAATCGGCTCGTTTGTGAACGGCAGAATTGTGAATAAAGTCGGCACAGAAAGAATGCTACAAGCAGGTTTAGCTATTCAATTTATCGCAGGTCTTGCTTTAATTATTGTTTCTATTTTTGACCTCAGCTTTTGGATAATGACGGTCTGCATCGCCATTTTCGTTGGACAAAACCCATTGATTTCCTCTAATTCAATGGCATCTATTTTGGAAAAGTTCCCAACAATGGCAGGCACAGCAAACTCAGTCGTTGGCAGTGTACGTTTTGGTACAGGTGCGATTGTAGGCTCATTAGTCGCTTTAATGCCAATGAAAACCGCCACCCCAATGTTATTAACAATGGCTTTATGCAGCGTTATCGGCGTGAGTTGTTATTATTTTTTAACGTATCGGAGTTTAAATAATGCAAATGGCAAAGCTTACGATTAAAGATATTGCACGCCTAAGTTCGGTCAGAAAATCCACAGGGTGTTGAATAAAGAGCCGAAAGTTAGCGAGGCAACTCGCCAGTTTATACAGGCAGTGATTGAGCAATATGCTTTCCGGCCTTCCTAAATCCGCACGTGCAACGCGAGGCGTGTCGAACCGAGTCATCGGGATTATTGTGACACGTCTGTCTTCCACCGCTGAAAATCAAGTGTTATCAATTATTTTATCGACGTAGGTGGTTTGCTAGGTATTTTATCAATCCAGCATCAATATTGGGCGGTCTATGCCTTAGCAATGGCAACGGCGATTGTTGTTCCATTCATATTGACCACAATTGTGTACAAACGCAAAGAAAAAGCAGACACGTTAAATTAATGCACACCTTCAGTTTCTCCCTATCTTCAGGTAGGGAGAAAAGTGCGGTCTGTTTTTAATGATTTTTTGCATAAGCATACGAATTGAGCACAATATCAAGCTGATAAGGGAACAATATGAGCAAAATTGGTGGCAAAACGGGGTGATTTACCAAATTTACTTACAATCTTTCCAAGATATGAGGGGGAAGTGGCCGAGTGACATTCAAGGTATCACCAAACGTTTAAACTATTTAAAAGAATTAGGTGTGGATGGGCTTAGGCACAACCTGATTATGTTCAGCTGAAATCCATTTTTAACTACTGGCATCAGGGTATGCATAATAAAGCCTGGAATGCGCTGTTTATACTTATAAAGCGCGGATCGCATTGCGTAAAAAAGCCCCTGTCTTCACCGAGGGTAATTATCAAGATCTTGCTTCAGAGCATCCTTAATTGTGGTGTTATCAACGTTAAACGGAAAATGAAGAACTACTCGTCTTGGCGAATTTAGCCAATAAATCAGCTAATTTTACTCTGCCGAATGAATGGCAAAGTGCGGCAGTGGAGTGTTTAATAAATAGCCATAATACCGTATATCACTCAAAGTAAGCGACGCTAACATTATTACTTTATTAAGCGTTTTATCTCTACTTAAAAGGATAAAATTCCCTATCAAAAATAGGGTTAAGTCATAGATATTACTCATTTTTCATCTAAGTTACCTATTGAATAAATAGGTGACTTTTTTATTAAAAATCATAAGATTTGTTCTAAATCAATAAACCCTATAATCCACCTCTAAAGAGGTAGGCTTTTCCGGCCTTAATGACTACGCCTGATTTTGTCCTTGTGGTAGAATGCCGCACATATAAAAGGAATAAAACGGTTTATCAGGTCATCAAAAGCTATGTTTTCTAATCAATTAACCATTTCTCAATTAGCGTGCCAACGAGGCGATAAAACGCTTTTTGCTAATTTGGATTTAACTATTCAAAGTGGCGAATTTGTACAAATTGAGGGGCATAATGGGATTGGTAAAACCAGCTTATTGCGTATTGTGGTGGGACTGGCTCAAGCGTTATCTGGAGAGGTGTCTTGGAATGGCATCAACATTTTAAAGCAACGTGAAAATTATCAGTATGATTTGCTTTATTTAGGTCACCATTCTGGCGTGAAACCTGAATTAACCGCGTGGGAGAATTTAAAATTTTATCAACACATTAGTGCTTGTGAACAGGGTGATGATGTACTTTGGCAAGTGTTAGAAACCGTAGGCTTGCTTGGGCGTGAAGATATTCCTGCTGCACAACTTTCCGCAGGCCAACAACGCCGTATTGCATTGGCTCGTTTATGGCTATCAAAAGCGCCTTTGTGGATTTTAGATGAGCCTTTTACTGCCATTGATAAGAAAGGCGTTCAAGTGTTGACAGAATTGTTTGAACAACACGTGCAAAAGGGTGGAATCGTGATTTTCACTAGCCACCAAGATGTGCAAAGCACAATGTTACGCAAAGTGCGGTTAGAAAATTACAAATTTTTTGAAACAGAATAACGAAAATAGAACGTAGAGATAATGATCTTTTTAGAAATCATCAAACGAGAGTTACAAATTGCGATGCGTAAGTTAGCGGAAATTTTAAATCCGCTATGGTTTTTTTTAATTGTTATTACGTTATTTCCGTTGGTGATAGGGCCAGAACCAAAATTGTTATCACGTATTGCTCCGGGAATTGCTTGGGTTGCGGCATTATTGTCAGCGTTATTGTCTTTTGAACGTTTGTTTCGTGATGATTTTGTTGATGGCTCTTTAGAACAATTAATGTTAACTGCACAGCCATTAGCGTTGACAGCATTAGCAAAAGTGATTGCGCATTGGTTATTAACCGGTTTGCCGTTAATTTTATTATCGCCAATTGCTGCATTATTGCTTTCGTTAGAAATGCATATTTGGTGGGCCTTAGTTTTAACCTTATTAATCGGTACGCCAGTGTTAAGTTGTATCGGGGCAATTGGTGTAGCATTGACAGTCGGACTACGCAAAGGCGGTGTATTATTAAGTTTATTAGTGGTGCCGTTATTTATTCCCGTTTTAATTTTTTCTTCTTCTGTGTTGGAGGCCGCCAGTTTGAATATGCCTTATAGTGGTCAGCTGGCAATCTTGGGGGCAATGATGGTGGGCTCATTGACTCTCACTCCTTTTGCAGTAGCAGCAGCGTTACGAATTAGTTTAGATCAATAAAAGGAAAGCATTATGTGGAAGTGGTTACATCCTTATGCAAAATCTGAAACGCAATATCATTTGTGTGGTAAGTTTCTACCCATTACCGCAATTTTGACCGCACTTCTTTTAGCGGTGGGGATTGTGTGGGGGCTTGCATTTGCACCAGCTGATTATCAGCAAGGGAATAGTTTCCGAATTATGTATGTGCACGTACCAACAGCAATTTGGTCAATGGGTGTTTATGGCTCAATGGCAATAGCCGCATTTGTTGCGTTAGTTTGGCAAATTAAACAAGCCCATTTAGCAATGATTGCAATGGCACCGATTGGTGCATTATTTACCTTCCTTGCCTTAGTCACAGGTGCAATCTGGGGCAAACCAATGTGGGGTGCTTGGTGGGTGTGGGACGCACGTTTAACCGCTGAACTTATTTTATTTTTCTTATATTTAGGCGTGATGGCACTTTATTCTGCGTTCCAAGATAGTGCGGTCGGTGCAAAAGCGGCTGGTATTTTATGTATTGTTGGAGTGATTAACTTACCAATTATTCACTTCTCGGTAGAATGGTGGAATACCTTACATCAAGGCGCAAGTATCACAAAATTTGAGAAACCATCAATTGCGACACCGATGTTAATTCCATTAATTTTATGTATTTTCGGATTTATGATGCTTTATATTTGGCTGACCTTAGTACGTTATCGTGCGGCATTGTTGAAAGATGACAGCAAACGTCCTTGGGTAAGAGCATTAGCAGCAGAATTGAAATAGGGGGAAAATATGTTTTTCGAAAGTTGGAGTGATTTTTTCAATATGGGAGGCTATGGCTTCTATGTGTGGTTTTCCTATTTTATTTGTTTTATTACGATTGTCGGATTAATTATTCAAAGCGTGGGCGCAAGAAAAAAAGTGTTAAAAGATGTTTTACGTGAGCAACAACGTGAAGAAAGATTGCAACAAGCGAATGTGAAGGGGGCGCTATGACACCAAGACGCAAATCGAGAATGATGGTTGTTTTTTTCATTTTATTTGGCGTTTCGATTGCTTCTGCATTGATTTTATATGCGCTACGTCAGAACATTGACTTATTCTACACACCTTCTGAAGTTGTTTATGGTAAAAATGATGATGCATCACAAAAACCAGAAGTAGGTCAACGTATTCGTGTTGGTGGAATGGTGGTTGCCGGTACGGTAGAACGTGATCCAAAGAGCTTAAAGGTGAAGTTTGATCTGAACGATATAGGACCTTCAATTACTGTGCAATATGAAGGTATTCTTCCAGATTTATTCCGTGAAGGGCAAGGCATCGTGGCACAAGGTGTATTAAGAGGCCCAACATTGCTTGAAGCGACAGAAGTATTGGCAAAACACGATGAAAATTATGTTCCACCAGAATTAGATGCACAAATGCAAAAAGTGCATAAGCCAATGGGAATGACTGATTTGAAAGGTGAAAGTGAGCGTGATCGTCAAGAAAAAGCTTACGGACAGAAATACACACAAGAAGGTCAAAAATGATCGCAGAATTAGGAAATTATGCTTTAGCTTTAAGTCTTGCCATCGCGTTGCTGGTGGCAGTTTTTCCTTTATGGGGGGCAGAAAAAGGCAATGTACAATTAATGTCTTTAGCTCGCCCAATGACTTATGGTTTATTTATTAGTTTAAGCGTGGCATTTGTTGCCTTGTTTTATTTATTTGCAGTGAATGATTTTTCAGTGCAATACATTGTGAATAACTCAAATACGAATTTACCTTTACATTATCGCCTATCTGCGGTTTGGGGTTCACACGAAGGTTCTTTATTACTGTGGATTTGGTTGTTGACCTTATGGGGGGCAGCAGTTGCTTTATTTAGTAAGCAATTACCACAAGAAGCAGTAGCTCGTGTCTTAGGCATTATGGGGATTATCAGTATTGGTTTCCTCGTTTTTGTTTTATTTACTTCAAACCCTTTTGACCGCACTTTCCCAGATTTACCAGTTGACGGCAAAGAGTTAAACCCATTATTACAAGACGTTGGATTGATTTTCCACCCGCCGTTGCTTTATATGGGGTATGTAGGTTTTTCTGTGGCATTTGCTTTTGCGATTGCTTCTTTAATGACTGGCAAACTAGATACGGCGTGGGCAAGATGGTCACGTCCTTGGACAATGGCGGCTTGGGTCTTTTTAACCCTAGGCATCGTATTAGGATCGTGGTGGGCGTATTATGAACTTGGCTGGGGCGGCTGGTGGTTCTGGGATCCCGTAGAAAATGCCTCATTTATGCCTTGGATTGCAGGTACAGCACTATTGCACTCTTTAGCCGTCACCGAGAAACGTGGTTCTTTCAAAGCTTGGACAGTATTATTAGCGATATTAGCCTTCTCATTGTGTTTATTGGGTACTTTCCTCGTGCGTTCAGGCATTTTGGTGTCAGTACACGCCTTTGCTTCTGATCCAACACGTGGTTTGTATATTTTAGCTTACTTAATCGTCGTGATTGGCGGTTCATTAGCGCTATATGCTTATAAGGGCAGTCAAATTCGTTCACGTGATAATGCAGAGCGTTATTCCCGTGAAAGTATGCTGTTATTAAATAATATTTTATTAATGACCGCACTTTCAGTGGTTTTCTTAGGTACATTATTACCATTAGTGCATAAGCAATTAGGAATGGGGACGATTTCTGTTGGTGCGCCGTTTTTTGATCAGATGTTCTTGATTATTATGATCCCATTCTCATTGTTATTGGGGATTGGACCATTAGTGAAATGGCGCCGTGATGAGTTTTCAGCAATTCGTACGCCTGTGATTATTAGCCTTGTGATTATGCTGATTGCTGGTTTTGCATTGCCTTATCTCTTGCAAGATAAAGTTACAGTTAGCTCTGTATTAGGTGTAATGATGGTTGTCTTTATTGCAGTGTTAAGTTTATACGAATTGCAACAACGTGCGACACACCGTTATTCTTTCTTTGTTGGATTGACTAAATTATCACGTTCACATTGGGGGATGGCGCTTGCGCATTTAGGCGTTGCGATGTCGGTATGGGGGATTGCATTTAGCCAGAATTATAGTGTTGAGCGTGATGTACGTATGAATGTGGGTGATTCTGTGAATATCGCAGATTATCAATTTACGTTTAAAGGTATTACTGAAGCCAACGGGCCAAACTATTTAGGCGGGCAAGCACAAGTTGATATTTCTAAAGATGGTAAAGTTGAAGCTGTGTTATTTGCGGAAAAACGTTTTTACACCGTCAGTAAAATGACAATGACTGAAGCTGCAATTGATTGGGGATTTAGCCGAGATATTTATGTGGCGTTAGGTGAAAATTTAGGTGGCGATTCTTGGGCATTACGTCTATATTACAAACCTTTCATTCGCTGGATTTGGTTCGGTGGTGTATTTATGGCATTAGGTGGTTTACTCTGTATGTTTGACCGTCGTTATCGTTTTTCAAAAATGTTAAACAAAAGGGAACACTATGAATAAAAAGCTTTATTTACCCTTAGCTTTATTCCTTATTCTTGTGATTACGTTTGCAGTGCAGCTACAACGTAATGCACTGGGTGATGATCCAAAGGCATTGGAGTCTGCTCTTGTGGGCAAACCGGTGCCAAATAAAACGATTCCAGGTTTATTTGAAGAGAAACCTTATGACAATACGCTTTTCCAACAAGGAAAACCGTTACTTTTAAATGTATGGGCTACTTGGTGTCCAACTTGCTATGCGGAACACCAATACCTAAATAAACTTGCTGCTGAAGGTATTACCATTATTGGCTTAGATTATAAAGATAAAACTGTGAATGCCATAAAGTGGTTAAAAGATTTAGGCAACCCATATCAAGTTGTATTAAAAGATGAAAAAGGGTCATTTGGTTTAGATTTAGGTGTGTATGGGGCACCAGAAACATTTATTGTCGATGGGAAAGGAATTATTCATTATCGCTATGCTGGAGATGTGAATGAAAAGGTATGGAGAGAGAAGCTGCAACCGATTTATCAAAAATTACTCGAGGCAAATTAATGAAAAAATTAACCGCACTTATCCTATTGTTGTTTAGTGTTTCTACTTTTGCTGCAATTGATGCACTTGAGTTTAGCTCTCAACAACAAGAAAAAGATTACCACGAATTGACAAAAGAGTTGCGCTGTCCTCAATGTCAAAACAATAACATTGCGGATTCTAACGCAACAATCGCAGTGGATATGCGCCATAAAGTATTTGAATTATTACAAGAAGGTAATTCAAAGCAAGATGTTGTTAATTATATGGTGGAGCGTTATGGCAATTTTGTAACCTATGCTCCGCCATTGACAGCTGCGACTATTGCTTTATGGGTAGTTCCTGCATTATTAGTTGTGATTGGAGTGATTGTTCTCTTTCGTCGCAAAACGAAAGCAAAAGAGCAAGCTGTTGAGCCTAATTTAAGCGCTGAAGAATTAGAGCGTTTGAAAAAAATATTAGAAGAGAAAGAATAATGATTTTTTGGTTAAGTGTACTGCTATTAAGTTTTGCGGTTGCAGTCATCTGTTTTTATCCACTATTAAAAAACCAAATAAAAACACAGTCAGTTAAACGTGATGAGCTTAACAAAGCGCTTTATTTTCAACGTTTAGCTGAAATCGAGCGAGATGAAGCACAAGGCTTATTAACAAATGCTGAAACATTGAAACAGGAATTGCAGCAATCCTTATTGGAAGATATTCCGGCGCAAAAAAACAATGTGCAAGCAGAGCAAAAGTATTACGGCAAACTGTGGTTTATTTCTGGCTTTTTGGCGTTGGCAATTATTTCTGTCATTTTCTATATGGGAGTGGGTTCGTGGAAATCGGAAGATATGCTAACAAAAACTTACCAAAAACTACCGCACTTTTATGAGCGTATTAAAGATGAGAAAAATAATCCATTAACGGATGCAGAGCTACAACAATTTGCAATTGCTCAACGCTTGCATTTACAGAAATCGCCAGATGATGCAAAAGGCTGGTGGTTACTCGGTCAAATTGCAATGAACACCAATAAAGCACAACTTGCGTTGGACAGCTATGCAAGAGCAAATAAGTTAGAGCCAGACAATTTAGAATATAAATTAGCCTATGCTCGTATTCTAATGTTTTCTGAAGATCCAACAGATAAAAGCAAAGGCGATGAATTGTTGAAAGAAGTGATTCGTAAAGATCACGCTAATTTAGAGGCACTCGGTTTACTTGCTTTCCGCTACTTTGAGGTTGAAGACTATAAAATGGCAGCAGTGACTTGGGCGATGATGCTACGTTTGTTACCAGAAGATGACCCTCGCACTGAACTGATCCAACGAAGTATCGAGTCAGCGAGAGCTTCACATCAAGAACAAGAAGCAAACAAAAAATAGCTTGTATGAAAGCCTGTATTTATTAAATAAAATACAGGCTTTTTGTTAGTTGGTTAAAAAGTGTTGCGTTTTCTTTGTGGCATTTGGTATTATGCAAGCGTTTGCTCCCTGAAGAGCTAAACAATAAATATAATAAACTCGGGGCATTGAAGGAAATAAAGTGAGCTTTCCTATCGTCGGCGTGCATCATATCGCCATTATTGTTTCTGATTATGAAAAGTCTAAGCATTTTTACACAAAAATTCTTGGAGCTGACATAATTCAGGAAACCTATCGTGAAGAACGTAATAGTTATAAACTAGACTTGCGTTTCAAGGATGGTAACCAACTAGAACTATTTTCTTTTTCTAATCCTCCTTTACGTTTGACTCATCCTGAAGCCTGTGGTTTAAGGCATCTCGCTTTTCAAGTGCAGGATATCGATAGTGCAATTGGCTTTTTGCAAAATAATAATATTGAAAGTGAGCCGATTAGGATTGATCCTTTAACAGGGCGGCGTTTTACCTTTTTCAAAGATCCCGACAATCTTCCATTAGAATTATACGAAATAGAATAAAGAGAATTATAATGTCTTCCAAAAATTTTGTCTTTTGGGGTTGTTTCTTGCTCTCTAGTACAGCATTAGCACAACCACCTCTGGTTATTAGCATTACAGAGGAAAATGTGAGGCAGTTTAAGAATGATTTTTCTAAAATTGCTCAGCCAGAGAAAGCAACTTTTGTGGAAACCGGAGGTGAAGAAACTGTCACTTACGTCAACCGCAATGGTACAAGAAGCTTAAACCCAAATAAGAATGAGCAAGATGCAGCAGCATTAGGGCAAAGCATCGAATTTGAAGTTTATGAAATTAATGAATCTAGATCGTCACATACGATTTTTGAATCTGGCGGTGGTATTTGTTATGGCTTCAAAAATGAGACGGGTGTCGATGTCACCGATGCGACAACTTATTACATACAGCCGAAAAAGAAAGAAGAGTATTACACTAATATTGCAACTGCAAATGTCAATGCTCAAGAAGCCCCTAAAAATATGCAATATGTACCTGTTTTCTACATCCAAGATGAGGCGTTAGCAGAAAAGGTACAAGCACAGGAGCAAAAAGAAGGGAAATCATTAGCGGGTAAAAATATTCAAAAACGTGCAAATATGCTATCGAAGGTGATTTGCAAATAAGGAAGTAATCGATGAAAAAAATCCTCACCGTATTTATGTTATTCTCGCTCTATGCTTGTTCAGCAAAACAGCCAGAAGCACCGATAATGTTAGATCACAAAGCACTTGAGGAATATCAGCAAAAAGTGATGTCAGGAGATACTGTACCTACGCACAAGAAAAAAGCCTATTCTGATACAGTAGAAGTCCCTTTGAATGCGAGTGATTCAAAAGCGAAGCAAGATAAAGTGCCTACCTATACTCGACCAATAGTTGTGATGCCGAGTGTTGGTTATCACTATGGTCATTATCGTTAAGGGTTATTATCGCTAAGATAAAATGAAAACCATTGTACTGAAAAGTGCGGTGGTTTTTTATAATTTTAGAATCTCTTTCACAAAAGGAATGGTGAGCTTACGTTGTGCTTGTAACGATGCTTGGTCGAGTTGAGCAAGTGCATTAAACAAAGTTTGCATATCTCTTTCAAGGCGTTTAAGTAAGAAGTTTGCTGTTTCATCGGGTAATTCGATGCCGCGTTCTTTCGCATTCTTTTGTAGTACTTGGATTTTTTGTACATCGTTGAGTGGTGTCAGCTGATAAATTTCTCCCCAACGCAAGCGAGATGCGAGGTCAGGCAATTTCACAGGTAGTGCAGTGGGGGACTGATTTGCACTAATCAGTAAGAGCGTTTTACCTACTTCTTTGATCCGATTGAATAGATCAAAAATTGCTAATTCCCATTCGTCATTGCCAATCACAGTGTGTAAATCATCTAAGCATACCACCTGTTGGTATTCTAAATTTTCCAAAACTGCGGGTGAAAAATAGCAAGATTTTTCAAGCGGTACGTAGATTGCAGGGCGTTGTTGTAAGAAAAAATGGTTAGAAATCGCTTTAAGCAAATGGCTTTTACCACTGCTTTGCTCTCCCCAAATATAGAAAAATTGTTGTTCAGGCGAAGCAAAATTTTTATGCAGAGAATTAAGCAACAATAAATTATTGTCGGGAAAAAAGTTATCTAATGTTTCATCATCAATTTGATGAATAGGTAAGAGTAATTGCTTCTCTAACAAAAAAAGACCTATATAAAATATTCAAAAAGAGCAATAAGAATAAACGAAAAACGAAGGGTTAAGCAAGACTTAACCCTTATTTTGTATTATTGATTTTCTTCGAGTGGTGCGTTTTTAGCTTTTGGTAAAATTAAGTTCAATAAAATGGCAACCACAGCACATAAGCTGATGCCTTTTAATGATACTTCACCAAAGTTTACAAACATTCCACCAATACCAAATGTCATTACCACAGAAATAATGCAGAGGTTGCGTGCTTCTGTGACATCTACTTTGCCACGAATTAATGTACTCATACCGACAACTGCAATTGAACCGAAGACGAGCATCATAATACCCCCCATTACAATCGTTGGAATGGTTGATAAGAACGCACCCACTTTACCACAGAATGAAATGACAATTGCCCACACCGCAGCCCAAGTCATAATTTTCGGGTTAAAGTTACGTGTAAGCATTACTGCTCCGGTAACTTCTGCGTAAGTAGTGTTTGGTGGACCACCTAAGAAGGAAGCCGCACTAGTTGCGATACCATCACCTAATAAAGTGCGGTGCAAACCTGGTTTTTGTAGGAAATCTTTACCTGTCACCGAGCTAATCGCCATAATCCCACCTACGTGTTCTACGGCTGGTGCAATTGCAATAGGTAATAAATAAAGAATTGCTTCCAATTTGAATTCTGGTGTGGTGATTTCAGGCACGCTAAACCAAGGGGCATCTAACACAGGTTTAAAGTCGATCAAACCTAAGAATAAGCACAGCACATAACCCACAGTAATACCGAACATAATTGGGATGAGTTTCATTATCCCTTTAGCAAAGACGGCAACAGATAAGGTGGTAAGCAAAGTGACCATCGACACAAGCACGGCATCGTTGTATTCATAGTTACCGTTTTTGCCTAGTGCCATATCAACAGCAACAGGCGCGAGTCCCATACCGATTATGATAATTACTGGGCCAACAACAACTGGTGGGAAGACTTTTTGTAATGCTCCTGCACCTTTTAATTTCACTAAAGTACTTAGTGCAAAATACACAAAACCAGTGAAAACTAAGCCCCCCATTGTTGTTGCAATGCCCCAAGTCGCTACACCATATTGAATAGGTGCAATGAAGGCGAAAGAGGATGCAAGGAAAATAGGGACTTGTCGGCCAGTACATAATTGGAATAATAACGTACCGATACCAGCTGTTAATAATGCAGTATTCGGATTTAAACCAGTAATAAGTGGCACTAATACTAAGGCACCAAATGCAACGAAGAGCATTTGTAAGCCAACAAATGCTTGTTTAGCCTGATTTTGTTCTGTAAGAACGGGGTTTTGATTTGTCATTTAAGTTTCAACTCTCTGTCTGAATTAACTTTATATTTATAGTGATGCGTTCTCTAATTATGTGGCAAACGCTATAAATGAACGGAAAAAAGCGACATCTAAAAATGTCGCTTTGTTTTTGGATTATTTGGTTCCAAAAATTTTGTCACCCGCATCGCCAAGGCCTGGAATAATATAGCCGTGTTCATTTAAGTGGCTATCTACTGATGCGGTATATAATTCGATATCAGGGTGTGCAGCTTCTAATGCTTTAATCCCTTCTGGTGCAGCAACGAGTACTAACACTTTAATGTGGCGGCAACCTTTTGCTTTTAATAGATCGATCGTTGCGATCATTGAACCACCGGTTGCTAACATTGGGTCAACAACGATGGCTAAACGCTCTTCTAAATCACTTGCAAGTTTTTGGAAGTAGGGAACGGGTTCAAGTGTTTCTTCGTTACGGTACATACCAACAACGCTGATACGTGCACTTGGAACGTGTTCTAACACACCATCCATCATACCTAAACCTGCACGTAAAATTGGCACAACAGTGACTTTTTTACCTTTAATTTGGTCAATTTCAACAGGACCACACCAACCATCGATAATGACTTTTTCAGTTTCCAGATCAGAGGTTGCTTCGTAAGTTAATAAACTACCTACTTCAGTAGCTAATTCGCGGAACTTTTTGGTATTAATATTGACAGCGCGCATTAAGCCGAGTTTATGTTTGACGAGCGGATGTTGTACTTCTACTAATTTCATGATGTGCTCCTTTTACATATATGAAAAATAAAATCGTTAAATTCTAAAACATAATCAGTAAAATTAACAGTTCAGTGCGGGGTTAATTTGATATTTTTTAGGCATAAAAAAACGGTCTGAAAACAGACCGCACTTTTTTTAATCGATTTCTTCTTCCATCGCATAGCCTTGCGGTGGTAATTGTTTTCCATCAAGGAATGCATAATTTCCAACGAGTTTTAAGCGATCTTCGGTGAACCATTTGACCACTAACGGATAAATACAAAGTTCCTGCGTTTTCACTCTTTCCTCAATATCCGCAATGCAATCCCCTTCAAAAATCGGCACTTTAGCTTGTAGGATCACGGCACCACCGTCGACTTCTTCATTGACGAAATGCACAGACGTCCCGTGTTCTTTCTCGCCAGCGTCTAAGGCTTGTTGATAGGTATGCAATCCGGGATATTTAGGCAATAAAGATGGATGAATATTTAAAATTTTACCCGCAAAACGTTGTGTAAATTGCGCCGTTAAAATTTTCATATAGCCTGCGAGAACAATCAGATCCGCATTGACAGATTCAATGTAATCGCCAATTTGTTGATCCATTGCTTGGTTATTGGCAAAGTCCTTACGTAAAAAAACTTGGCTAGAAATACCCGCACTTTTCGCACGTTCTAAGGCAAATGCATCGGCTTTATTACTGATGACAGAAACAATTTTCCCTGAAATTTGACCGGCATTACAGGCATCAATTAATGCCTGTAAATTTGTGCCTTGCCCAGAAACTAAAACAACAATATTTTTCATTAGCGAATAATTACTTGTTCTTCACCGTCTTCAAGGTGTTCAATGCGACCAATCACCCACGCTTTTTCGCCTGTTTGTTGGAGTAGTGCAAGGGCTGTTTCTACATCTTCTTGCGGTAACGCAATAATCATCCCAACGCCACAGTTAAATGTGCGATACATTTCGTGGGTATCGATGTTGCCTTTCTCTTGTAACCATTTGAAAACAGGTTGCCATTCCCAGCTTTTCTCATCAATCACAGCCTTCACGTGTTTTGGTAGCACGCGTGGAATATTTTCCCAGAAACCACCACCAGTTAAGTGTGAAATTGCGTGAACATCCGTGTGTTTGATTAATTGAAGAATCGATTTGACATAAATTTTCGTTGGTGCAAGCACTTGATCTGCAAGTGGTTTACCTGCTAATTGTTCTTCTGCTGGGTTAACACCTGCAACATCAATTACTTTACGAATTAAAGAATAACCATTTGAGTGCGGACCGCTTGAGCCTAATGCGATTAATGCATCACCTACTTTAACTTGGCTACCGTCGATGATTTCTGATTTTTCAACAACGCCAACACAGAAGCCCGCAAGATCGTAGTCACCTGCGTGGTACATTCCTGGCATTTCAGCGGTTTCACCACCAACTAATGCACAACCTGATTGTTCACAACCATTTGCAATGCCTTTGATTACGCTTGCTGCAACATCAACTTCTAATTTGCCGGTTGCATAATAGTCAAGGAAGAATAATGGTTCTGCACCTTGCACGACTAAGTCATTCACACACATCGCCACTAAATCAATACCAATGCTATCGTGGCGATTAAGATCAATTGCAAGGCGTAATTTTGTACCAACGCCATCAGTACCAGACACTAAAATTGGCTCTTTATATTTACTTGGAATCGCACATAACGCACCAAAACCACCTAAACCGCCAATAACTTCTGGACGAGTTGTACGTTTCACATCGGCTTTGATTTTTTCTACTAATGCATTGCCCGCATTAATATCCACACCCGCATCTTTGTAACTTAATGATTGTTTACTCACGATTGTTTCCTATATTGATTGGAGATGAAATACTAAAACGGGCGAATTGTATCACGTCTAAGCAAACGTTTGCGATAGTTGTTTTACAAATTTTATTTGTTTGAATTAATTTTATTAAATTGTACAAGAAATACTTTTTTTGTGGCTTTTATCTCGTTAGAATGCAAAGTGCTGAAAAATAAATCTTTCTATTTGCCTATGTAAAAAGGAACTAACTAGGAGTGAATATGAAAAAATTACTTGCTATTATTATTGGACTGTCTACTTTAACCGCCTGTATAACCCCGCCACCACCGCCAAAAGCGCCTGAAGATGTTGCTTTGACTGTGCCAACCTTGATTAAGTCAGGTTTTATTCGATTGTCACAAGAACCAAATCATTTTGTTGATGCAAATAAAGTGATGAAAGGGCATATTGAGGATTATTTAGTGTATTTTGATGTCGTGGTTAATTTAGAAAAAAGCAAATATGCCTATCCTGAAAAGCCAGAATTATATGCTAAGTCACTGCGTAAAAAACACGTAGTAAATTGTGATACACAAACAATGGATCAAATCTCAACAACTTATTACAGTGAGTTTTGGGGGGAAGGTGAAAAATCGCCAGAAACATTAGACAATATTAAGCTGACGCAAAATTATAAGAAATCGCAGCTGTATATTTTAGGCAAACTCATTTGTTCTAAACTTTATCGTGATAAGTAATCGAAATATTCGGTGAGATTGAGAAAAAAGTGCGGTCGATTTTCCGCACTTTTTTATTGTATTCCTTTTCTCGATTAGCTCAATTTTCCTTTCATTTCATATTTTTTATATCATTAAAAATAAAATATTCGCGCACGATGTCATTATCGATTTTATGTGGCATAAAGTTACCTTGTACCTATTTATAGGTAGTTGATCATATACCATCATAACTTTTCTAAAAATCCTTTAAATCCCATTATATTAGCGATTTTTTATACCTCTTAAGTGGTAATTGTTATGCTACATAAATAGGTTTTATTTTGTTCCTAAATAAAAACTTTGATCCAAAACAAGAAATAGTGAAAAAAATGAGCAATTCACAAAATGATTTGTTATTTTTACACTATGGATCTTTCTTTTTTTATCAGCTATTTTGTTGTTTTTAATGATAAAAATTATCATTTGGGATGATGAGGGGTTGATAGTTTTTTTATCATTTTTTTGTATACACAATCAACTTAAGGTCAAACCTTTTAATGGAGTAATTATCGTGAACGTATTGAAAAAACGCCTATTACTTGCGGCAACTGTGGCTTGGGGTGTTTCAGTATTGCCTAATGCAATGGCTGAGTATAAACCAATCGATCAACCAGTTGAGCCTGCAAATCCTAGCTTGAAAATTGAATCTCGAAATGATCTATTCAAAGATAAATTTCCAAAACAATATCAAAGTTGGGCAGACACTTCAAAATCAACCGATCTTGATTCTGTAAATTATGAAGACCCACGTGTAGTTGTTTTATGGGCGGGCTATGCTTTCGCAAAAGACTATAAAAAACCTCGTGGACACTTTTATGCAGTTACTGATGTAAGAGAAATTTTACGTACGGGCGCACCAATGACTCCAGAAGCAGGCCCAATGCCAATGGCTTGTTGGACTTGTAAAAGCCCAGATGTTCCTCGTTTAATCGCAGAGCGTGGTGAAGCCGGTTATTTCGGTGCGACTTGGGGAAGTGGCGGTTCTGAAATTGTGAACCCAATTGGTTGTGCAGACTGTCACGATACCACATCAAAAGATTTTGCTGAAGGCAAACCAGCGTTACGTATCGCTCGTCCACACGTATTACGTCCTTTAGAAAAAATTAATAAAAAATTTGCTGATGCAGATAGAACAGATCAACGTGCTGCACTTTGTGCAAACTGCCACGTGGAATACTATTTCGCAGGTAGCTTAAAACAAGTGACTTTCCCTTGGGATAACGGTGTAACCGTTGATGCAATGGAAAAATATTATGATGATATTGGTTTCGTTGACTGGACACACGCTCTTTCAAAAGCACCAATGTTGAAAGCACAGCACCCAGACTATGAAACTTGGATGTTAGGTATTCACGGTCAAAATGGCGTGACTTGTATCGACTGTCATATGCCAAAAGTACAGGGTGCAGACGGTAAAGTTTATACCGATCACCAAATTGGTAACCCATTCAATGCCTTTGAACATACTTGTGCAAACTGTCACGATCAAAGCAAAGAAAAACTAAAAGACATCGTGAAGTCTCGTAAGAAAGAAATCAAAGACGTGATGTTAAGACTTGAAGATCAATTAGTTGCAGCACACTTTGAAGCTAAAGCAGCTTGGGAAGCGGGCGCAACTAAAGAAGAAATGAAAGAAGCATTACAAGCGATTCGTCACGCACAATGGCGTTGGGATTACTCAGCAGCAGGACACGGTGGTCATATCCACGCACCTGATGTGATCTTAAAAGTGCTTGGTACAGGTTTAGACCGCGCATCTGATGCAAGAACAGAATTAGTTCGTGTATTAGCAAAACACGGCATTACAGATCCTGTGAAAGTGCCAGATATTTCAACAGCTGAAAATGCGTGGAAAGCAACTGGCGTTGATATTGAGAAAGAGCGCAGAGCAAAAGCAGAATTCCTCAAAACTGTTGTTCCTCAATGGGATAAAGAAGCTAGAGCAAAAGGCTTACTTCCACCTGAGAAATAAACAAACTTTGTCAAAAATGACCGCACTTTGATGCGCTAAAAGAAGTAAAAGTGCGGTGCTTTTAACACTAATTTTGAGGTAATGAAAATGAGCTTAAATTCCCTTTTCAAACAAGGAATAGCTATCGTAATAGGATTAGTCGCTTTCGGTGTTGCGACACTAGCTGGTGCGGATACCGCGAAGGGCGTAAGTCCATTAATTTATGAGCCACAATTGGAACATCAACGTGATCCAAACCAATATTGTGCAAAATGCCATAAATTAGAATCAAACGGTAGCCAATCTGGTGGTGAGTTCCATTTTGGTAAATTCCACGGGACGCACTTATCAGAAAAAAGTCCGAACACAGGTAAGCCAATTACTTGTGTAAACTGTCACGGTAATATCTCTGAAGATCACCGCCGTGGTGCAAAAGATGTAATGCGTTTTCACAGTGATATTTTCAGTGATAAAAAACCAATGTTCACTGTTGAAGAACAAAACCAAGTGTGCTTTGCGTGTCACCAGCCGAAGAAATTACGTGAAACCCTTTGGGCACACGATGTTCACGCAATGAAACTACCTTGTGCAAGTTGCCATACCTTACACCCAGCGCAAGATAAGATGTCAGGTATTGCGAAGAAAGAACAAGTGAAACTTTGTGTGGATTGTCACGGTGAACAACAAAAACGTAAAGCCGAGTTGAAATCACCACATATTTATGCAACCGAACAAAAGGATAAAAAATGACAGCTTGCTCACGCCGAAACTTTGTTTCCGGTATGGGAGCATTAATCCTAATGACGGGAACATCAATAAAATCAGTAGGACAAAGTGTTAGTGATGAGAAAAAGCCAATCCGTTATGCAATGTTGCACGATGAAACCGCGTGTATCGGTTGTACAGCTTGTATGGATGCTTGTCGTGAAACTAACCAAGTTCCTGAAGGGGTTTCTCGTTTGGAAATTATACGCAGCGAACCTTATGGCGAATTTCCAAATGCGGAATATGAGTTTTTCCGCCATTCCTGTCAGCATTGTAGTAATGCACCTTGTGTGCACGTTTGCCCAACAGGTGCGTCTTTTGTTGATAAGGAAACCGGCATCGTGGATGTACACAAAGATCTTTGTGTAGGTTGCCAATATTGTATTGCGGTTTGCCCATATCGCGTCCGCTTTATTCACCCTGTATATAAATCCGCAGATAAATGTAACTTCTGTCGTGATACAAATTTAGCACAAGGCAAATTACCAGCTTGCGTTGAATCTTGTCCGACAAACGCATTAACCTTTGGTGATATGAATGATCCAAATAGCGAAATTGTACAGAAAGTGAAAGAGAAACAGGTGTATC
Organism: Bisgaard Taxon 46; assembly: GCA_049941595.1. Classification (GTDB taxonomy): domain Bacteria; phylum Pseudomonadota; class Gammaproteobacteria; order Enterobacterales; family Pasteurellaceae; genus Pasteurella. Next base: position 26,339 of record JBNFNA010000002.1, on the reverse strand, counting down.
GTACAAAAGTTGAATTAGGCACAGATCCAAATCTTTACCACGTTCCAGCGAAAAGAGGGGAGTTAAGACGATGAACAGTCCATTTCATTTCCCGTCTTTAGTATGGGATCATACCATTGCGGTTTACTTGTTTTTACTCGGGATCTCAGCCGGTGCAACAATGCTTGCGGTATTGTTAAAACGCGCAGGGCGGGCAGGCGACGATCCTTCAGAAAATAACGTGATACGTTGTACAGCACTATTGGCGCCATTGAGCATTATTATTGGTTTAGTGATTTTGATTTTCCACTTAACCAAACCTTGGACATTCTGGTATTTGATGTTTAATTACAGTACTACCTCAATTATGTCGATGGGGGTAATGCTATTCCAAGTGTATATGCTGTTCTTAATTTTATGGTTAGCGATTCTTTTCCACAAATTAGTTGCAAACCTGATTGAGAAATATGCAAAACCATTAGCCTTTGTGAATGAACTGATTGCAGTTGTAGCAAAATTTACAGGTTTAATTGAAATTATTTTAATCATTTTATCTGTATTATTAGGGGCTTATACCGGTTTCCTATTGTCTGCGCTAATCAGTTACCCAATGTTGAATAACCCAGTGTTGCCAATTTTGTTCTTGGCTTCAGGTACATCATCAGGTGTGGCAGCGTTAATTGTGTGTACATTACTCTTTACCAAAGAAGATATACATTCAAAATCGCTAGCATTTATTCATAAATTTGAATTACCAGTTGTTTGTATCGAAATCTTCCTATTAGCTGCATTCTTTATCGGCTTGTATTTAGGTGGTGGACAAAAAACAGTTGCATTTGAGACCGCACTTTTAGGTGGTTTCTGGGCAAATGTGTTCTGGATTGGTGTGGTTGGCATTGGTTTAGTGCTGCCATTAATCCTCAATGCTGTCGCGAATCATCAGTTAAAGCATAGCAAAGGCTTTATGGTGTTTGTATCTTGCTTAGGTTTAATTGGCGTGTTATGTTTGCGTTTCTTTATCCTCTACGCAGGGCAAATGACACTGGCATAATAGCTCTTAAAAATGATGTGAAAGGCGAACGGCTAGTTCGCCTTTTTAATGTGTATTTCCAGCTTATTTTATTACTCGATATGATTCCTGAACTTGGTTTTTTCGCCTTACTAATTGCCTCTTTCTGTGCGTTATTGCTTGCGATAGTGCCTCAATTCGGCATTGCTTTACGTAAAACATCAATGATTGGCACGGCTTGGAACCTAAGTTATTTATTTGGCATTTTTACCAGCATTTCTATCGCTTGCCTTGCTTATTCTTTCGCAGTTGATGATTTTTCTGTGCAATATGTTGCACATCATTCAAACTCTCAATTACCGATTTTCTTTAAAGTGTCTGCCACTTGGGGGGGACACGAAGGCTCAATGTTATTTTGGTTGTTTGCCCTTGCGATTTGGGTGATGCTATTTGCTTTTTCGAGCCGTCATAAAGATCCTATTATTTCTGCACGAAGCCTTTCTGTTTTGGGGCTGATTTGTTTAGGTTTCTGCCTTTTTATCCTCTTTTTGTCTAACCCTTTTGAACGTGCCTTTCCTCAAGCCTTTGAAGGGCGTGATTTAAACCCAATGCTGCAAGATGTTGGGCTGATTTTCCACCCACCGTTGTTATATCTTGGTTATGTTGGCTTTGCAGTGAATTTTGCGATCACGGTTTCTGCGTTAATTAGTGGGCACTTAGATGCCGCATTAGCACGAATGATGCGCCCTTGGGTGTTGGTATCTTGGTTATTTTTAACTTTAGGCATTGTATTAGGTTCTTGGTGGGCTTATTACGAACTTGGCTGGGGTGGCTGGTGGTTCTGGGATCCCGTTGAAAATGCCTCTCTAATGCCTTGGTTGCTTGGCTTAGCATTGTTACACAGCTTATCCGTCACTGAACAACGTGGCATTTTCAGCTATTGGACGATTCTTTTTTCCTTGCTCGCTTTCTCTTTTAGTATTCTTGGTACCTTTATTGTACGCTCCGGCGTGCTGACATCGGTACACGCTTTTGCCGTGGACGGTGATCGTGGTATCGCACTCTTAATTTTATTCTTTTTACTCACAGTTGGTGCATTAACCCTATTTGCATTGAAGGTAAATTTGCAACAAAGTGCGGTACGTTTTCGCATAATTTCTAAAGAAAATGCGCTCTTGTTATTGAATGTTTTATTAACTATTGCAACCTTAAGTGTGTTTTTAGGCACCTTTTATCCAATCGTGTTTACTGCATTACAATGGGGCTCGATTTCCGTTGGTGCACCTTATTTTAATGCGATTTTTTTACCGCTCTTTGTGATTACCTTAATTGCAATGATCGCGGTGTTATCAATGCATTGGAAAACCTTAAATAAAAAGCGTTTTATCCAACGAACAGTATTATTGGCTCCAGCCTTGATAATGGCGTATTTATTAATAGCGCATTATGTGGATAGCAATGCGTCTTTGCATTTTAACTTTACTGCTTACGTGCTATTGAGCTTATCGATTTGGTTAGTCTTAGCGACCTTGTGGATGCCGTCGCGACATATTTCATTAAAACAATTATCGATGATTTTTGCGCATTTAGGTGTTGCTGTTACTGCGATTGGGGCGATTATGAGTAGCTATTACAGTAGTGAAATCGGTGTGCGTCTTGCACCAAATCAAACCCAACAATTAGCGAACTATCATTTCCACTATCAAGGTTTCAAAAATGTATTGGGCCCAAATTACACCAGTGAAAAAGCCCATTTTGTGGTGACAAAACAAAATCAACCTTATGCCGAAATTTACCCTGAACGCCGTTATTACGATGTTCGCACAATGAATATGAGCGAGGTGGGTATTGATTGGGGGTGGTTTGGCGATTTGTATATTGTAATGGGGGATCGCTTAGGTAATGGCGAATTTACCTTCCGCTTGCAATATAAGCCGTTTATTCGTTGGTTATGGTTTGGCGGTATTCTAATGGCATTAGGTGCACTATTGGCTACGTTTGGCTTAAGACGTAACAAGCAATTGTAATGAGTAAATAACACAGATGAAACAGGGAAAATCTAAGATGAAAAGAGCTTTTTTATTTCTGCCACTGTTTGTGATTTTAGCCATTTGCGCCTTGCTATTAATTGGTTTACAGCAAGATCCTAAAAAAATTGCTTCAGCCTTAATTGCTAAGCCTGTGCCAGAATTTTATCAAACAGATTTACTCAAAGCAGAGCGGGTATTAAGCAATAAAGATTTGCCTAAAGAGGCATTTTTATTGAATGTTTGGGGCAGCTGGTGTGCTTATTGTAAGCAAGAACATCCTTTTTTAATGGAACTGTCAAAATCGATTCCGATTGTCGGGCTAAATTATCGTGATAAAACGCAAAATGCACTCGATATGCTGAACAAAATGGGCAACCCTTTTGTATTGGCAATTAATGATAGCAAAGGCGAATTGGCATTAAACCTTGGCGTGGACGGTGCGCCAGAAACCTATTTAGTGGATAAGCACGGCGTGATCCAATATCGTTATACTGGCCCGCTTAATGCGGAGATATGGCAAAAGATCTTTGTGTCAGAGCTACAACATCTGGAGACAAAATAATGACAAAGCACATAATCACAAAGTACGGTAGATTTTTGTTAAGTTTTTTGCTTTTTTTCAGTGTTTTTGCTCAAGCAGAAATGGTGGACACTTACCAATTTAAAAATACGGAAGATCGTATGAGAGCGGTGGAACTGGCTAAGTCTTTGCGTTGTCCACAATGTCAAAATCAAAATTTAGTGGAATCCAACTCACCGATTGCTTACGACTTACGAATTGAAGTGTACAAAATGGTGGACGAAGGCAAAAGCAATCAACAAATTGTAGATTTAATGACTTCACGTTTTGGCAATTTTGTGTTGTACAAACCACCTTTCCAATGGACAACCGCCGTTTTATGGAGCTTACCTGCAATCTTATTATTGCTGGCATTAGGTTTAATGTTGAGTTATGCCAAAAAAAGATCCAAACAGGTGCAAGCTAATAGTGGGCTCGATAAATCGCAACAAGATGCGCTTGAACGCTTATTAAAACAAACAGAACAAACGGATAAAAAAGAATGATGTGGTGGGGATTATTAGTTTTTGCATTGCTGATTATTGTGTTGCTAATGTTGCCTTTCGCTAAATGGCAAACTTGGCAAAGCAACTATCGTCAGCAGAAAAATGTTGCCTTATATCGTGAGCAATTGATGATGAACCCTACCCCTGAGCTACGTGATGAATTGGGGCAGCGTTTATTGGACGATGAAAAACAGTGGCAAAATCAACCGCACTTTGCATTAACTGAAGGGAAAAGTGCGGCACGTTTTTCGTTAAAATTAAATTTGACATTAGCTACATTGTTGATTGTGATTCCAAGTGCATACTACTTTTCCTTACCTCGTTATGCAGAGGTGGAGCAAGGCGAAGCCATTTTTTTACAGCAACAAATGCAATTAATGGAAAAAGCGATTTCGAAGCAAAATGAGGATAAAATCACGCAAATTCAAAACAAATTGCGTCAAGATCCTAATGATGCGGAAAATTGGCTCGCATTGGGGCAAGCCTATATTGAAAATAATGAATTTGATAGTGCAATGATTTCTTACCAAAATGCACAAGGCTTGTTAGGCAATAAACCTTATATTTTAGGTGCTTTAGCGACCGCACTTTATTATCAATCAGGTCAACAACTGACGGACGCAGTACAGGCATTATTAAATCAAGCACTGGCGGAAGATCCAAAAGAAATTTCAAGCTTATCGTTGATTGCTACCGAAGCATTTGTACAAGGAAATTATCAAAAAGCCGCACAGACCTGGCAAAAAATGTTAGACTCCGACCGACCAAATGTCGATCGTCGTCTCTTGATTCAACGCATTCAAATGGCAGAAATTCGACTGCAACAATCAAAATAAGACAAAGAAGCCGATATTAACCTGTATCGGCGTATTGCCTACAACATATTAATCACATTTATGAACAATTATTCTGAAGTTATTATCATCGGCGCTGGTGCGGCGGGTTTATTTTGTGCAAGCCAAGCTGCCAAGTTCGGCAAGCAAGTGACGTTATTTGATAACGGCAAAAAAGTGGGGCGCAAAATTTTGATGTCAGGTGGTGGATTTTGTAATTTCACCAACCTTGATGTCACAGCACAGCATTATCTTTCACAAAATCCGCACTTCGTGAAATCGGCTCTTGCTCGCTATACCCAATGGGATTTTATTGCAATGGTGGCAGAGTATGGCATTGCCTATCACGAAAAAGAATTGGGGCAATTATTTACTGATGAGGGTTCGGAAACAATCGTTGAGATGCTGCTGTCAGAATGTGAAAAATATGGCGTGAATATTCAGTTACGCCAGCAAATTAGCGATGTTCAAGCACAAGAAAATGGTGCGAAAAGCCGCTTTTCATTGCTTGCCAATGGGCAAATGTGGCATTGCCAATCGCTTGTGATTGCTACGGGCGGGCTTTCAATGCCGGGGCTAGGCGCATCGTCATTTGGTTATCAAATCGCAGAGCAGTTTGGTATTCAAGTGTTGCCGCCACGTGCCAGTCTTGTGCCTTTCACTTGGCGTGAAACTGATAAATTTTATACCGCACTTTCAGGCATTGCGTTACCTATCATCGCCACCGCGAAAAATGGTAAAGCCTTTGCTAATAATATGTTGTTTACGCATCGAGGCATTTCAGGCCCAGCGATCTTGCAGATCTCAAATTATTGGCAACCGAATGAATCCATCGAAATTGATTTATTACCGAGTGAGAATATTATTGAGTTTTTACAACAATTACGAGCAATTTCGCCGAAGTTACAGCTAAAAAATGCATTAGCAAAAGTCTTACCTAAAAAATTAGTCGAGCTTTGGATTGAACAGCAATTAATACAAGATGCCCCTATTGCACAGCTGAGTAAAGCCATATTTCAACAGCTCGATCAACTCATTCATCACTGGCAGTTTTTACCTAATGGCACGGAGGGTTATCGCACCGCAGAAGTCACAATGGGCGGTGTTGATACTGACGCGGTGTCTTCAAAAACAATGGAGGTGCATTCTGCCAAAGGCTTGTATTTTATTGGTGAAGTGCTTGATGTAACGGGTTGGCTAGGTGGCTATAATTTCCAATGGGCGTGGAGTTCTGCTTATGCTTGTGCAACAGCATTAAGTGAATAATATATTGATAGGGCTTTTAAATTGGTCTTTTATTTTTAATTGTTGTTTTCGATTGAATTGATAGATTGAGTTCAGAAAATAGAAGCATATAATACCTCCAAAATTTAAAGGGGAAAAAGAGTTACCTTTATTATTTTGTAATTCTATTTATTTTCTATTCTACTTGAATGAGAGGACTCGATTATGTCTAAATGCCCATTTGATCATGGCTCAAAAACCTTAACGAACGCAGCGGGTGCGCCTATCGTTGAAAACGACAACACTATGTCTGCTGGTCCCAAAGGCCCATTACTTTTACAAGATGTTTGGTTCCAAGAAAAATTAGCACACTTTGCGCGTGAGCGTATTCCTGAGCGTGTTGTTCACGCTAAAGGTTCAGCAGCTTACGGTACATTCACTGTCACTCACGACATCAGCAAATATACCAAAGCAGATTTATTCAACGGTATCGGCAAACAAACTCAAGTATTATTACGTTTCTCAACTGTAGCAGGTGAGCGTGGTGCAGCTGATGCAGAGCGTGATGTACGTGGTTTTGCCTTAAAATTCTATACTGAACAAGGTAACTGGGACTTAGTGGGTAACAACACACCTGTGTTCTTTATCCGTGATCCATTGAAATTCCCAGATTTCATTCACACACAAAAACGTAACCCACAAACTAACTTACGTGATGCAAACGCTGCATGGGATTTCTGGTCACGTCACCCTGAATCATTACACCAAATTATGATTCTTTTCAGTGACCGTGGTATCCCAACAGACTTACGTCATATGAACGGTTACGGAAGCCATACTTATAGCTTCATTAACGAACAAAACGAGCGTTTCTGGGTGAAATTCCACTTCAAAACACAACAAGGTCATAAATTCTACACAAATGAAGAAGCGGCAAAAGTTGTGGGTGAAAACCGTGAATCAAGCCAACAAGATTTATATGAAGCCATTGAGCGTGGTGAATTCCCACGTTGGAATGTTCAAGTGCAAATTATGCCAGAAGCAGATGCACACAAACATAACTATGCGTTTGACTTAACGAAAGTATGGCCACACAAAGATTATCCAATGATCGAAGTGGGTGTATTAGAGTTAAATCAAAACCCAATTAACTACTTCGCAGAAGTGGAACAAGCGGCGTTTGCACCTTCTAACATCGTACCGGGAATTGGTTTCTCACCAGACCGTATGTTACAAGGCCGTCTATTCTCATACCAAGACGCACAACGTTACCGTTTAGGTGTTAACCACCACCAAATTCCAGTTAACGCACCAAAATGCCCATACCACACAACACATCGTGATGGTGCAATGCGTGTAGATAACAACGGTGGTACACACCCTAACTATGCACCGAACCGTTTCGATACTTATGTGCCGACTCACCAACAAGAGCCAGCATTAGAGTTAGAGCGTTCAGCGGCACACTTTAACTTCCGTGAGTACGATGAAGATTACTACACACAACCTGCTGCACTTTATAACTTATTCGATGCAGGTCAAAAAGCACGTGTGGCGGCAAACTTCGCAGCGGGCTTAGCGGGTGTTACAGAACCTGCGATTGTTGAAAGACAATTAGCCCACTTCGATAAAGTGAGCAAAGAATTAGCTGATGCAATTCGTGCGAACTTAGCGAAATAATCCGTTTGGAACTTTATGATTCAGGCTTGGGGCAACCCAAGCCTTTTTTATGATATGTGACGTTTAATCCAGTAACGTTGAATGATTTTTCCTTGTCTTTCAAACTCACTTTCTAAATATCCACCATTTTTTAAGATCACTTTGCTGGATGCGATATTATCTTTATCACAGGAAAGCATCACCTCTTTTATCCCCAATAGATCGGTTTTTTCTAATGCAAGTGTGAGCATTTGAGTGGCATAACCTTTTCCCCATTCTTGAGGATGCACTGAATAGCCAATATTTCCTGCATATTGTAGAAGACGGTCATTTAGCGTATGTCGAAGATGGATTATGCCAACTATCCGATTTTCGGTTGTATGCCAAGCAAGATAAGTACTATCGGATGCCTTGTCATAACCAAAGCGATTTGTTCCAGAGGGGGCATTCAGATATGCAAGCCAATCTTCAAAAGTGTCTGCAGAAAAATGGGCTAATTGATTGGCACCGTGTAAGGTGAGACCCGAATTTTCATAAGTTTGTTTGTAGTTTAGAATTTCATTTTTATGGATTAACGTGGGTTTGATCAACATTAAAGATTGCATAGTACCTCCTTGATTTGCATTGCATATAACTTAGCATAATGGAGAACTTCTCACCTAGCTAAATTTGTGCAACTAGCAAAATCCCGTTAAAATAAACCGCACTTTTCGCACAAACTTATACACTCCAAGGATGCTTTTTATGTCTGACCCCCGTTTTGTTCACCTGCGTGTTCACAGTGATTTTTCGATGATTAATGGCATCGCTAAAGTGAAGCCTTTAGTTAAAGCCTGTGTTGAAAACAATATGGTGGCAATGGGATTGACTGATTTCACCAACTTTTGTGGATTGGTGCGCTTTTATGGTGAGGCGCTGTCTTCAGGCGTGAAGCCTATTGTTGGGGCAGATGTGTTAGTCAAAAGCGATCTTTGTGGTGACGAACGTTTTGAGCTTACTTTACTTGCGAAAAACAATACTGGCTATCAAAACATTACGTTATTGCTTTCCAAAGCCTATGAGCGTGGCTATCAGGATTTGCCTTATATCGATCAAGAATGGCTCATTGAACATCGTGAAGGGATCATCATTCTTTCTGGTGGGCATAATGGTGATGTGGGTAAAAAGTTACTTAAAGGTAACCCTTCAGAAATTGAAAGTGCGGTCAATTTTTATCAAGACTATTTCCCTGATCATTTCTATTTAAGTTTGAGCAGAACAGGGCGTTATGAAGAAGAACGTTATGTGAGCTTAGCCATCAAATATGCAGAACAAAAAGGCTTACCTGTCGTCGCAACCAACGATGTGCTGTTTTTACAAGAAGATGATTTTGAGGCTCACGAAATTCGTGTGGCGATTCACGACAGCTACACACTTGATGATCCAAAACGTCCGAAAATTTATACCAGTCAGCAATATTTCCGTTCAGAGCAAGAAATGTGTGAACTGTTTGCTGATGTGCCTTCTGCCCTTGAAAACACGCTATTAATTGCACAACGCTGTAATGTGACCATTCGTTTAGGCGAATATTTTTTACCGCAATTTCCAACTGGGGATCTGTCTACTGAAGACTTCTTGGTGAAAAAATCCAAAGAGGGCTTGGAAGAACGCTTGAAAGTGTTGTTCCCTGATGAAAAAGTCCGCCAGGAACGCCGCCCAGAATATGATGAGCGCTTGCAAGTGGAATTAGACGTGATCAACCAAATGGGCTTCCCGGGCTATTTTTTGATCGTGATGGAGTTTATTCAATGGTCGAAAGACAATGATATTCCCGTAGGGCCAGGACGAGGTTCGGGAGCGGGCTCGTTAGTGGCTTATGCGTTAAAGATTACCGATCTTGATCCACTTGAATTTGATTTGCTTTTTGAGCGTTTCTTAAATCCAGAACGTGTTTCAATGCCTGACTTCGACGTGGATTTCTGTATGGACGGTCGAGATCGTGTTATCGAGCACGTAGCCGAAACTTACGGGCGTGGTGCGGTATCACAAATTATTACGTTCGGTACAATGGCGGCAAAAGCGGTAATTCGTGACGTGGGGCGTGTGCTTGGTCACCCTTATGGTTTTGTGGATCGCATTTCTAAATTAATCCCGCCTGATCCGGGTATGACGCTTGCAAAAGCTTTTGCTGCAGAACCTCAATTGCAAGTGGTTTATGATTCAGATGAAGAAGTCAAAGCCTTGATCGATATGGCTCGCAAACTGGAAGGGGTGACCCGTAATGCGGGTAAACACGCTGGTGGTGTGGTAATCTCGCCAGGATTAATTACCGATTTTTCACCCCTTTATTGCGATTCAGAAGGCAAGCACCCCGTTACGCACTTTGATAAAAATGATGTGGAATATGCAGGCTTAGTGAAGTTTGACTTCTTAGGTTTACGCACGCTCACCATTATCAAATGGGCGTTGGATATGATCAATACACGCCTTGCTAAAGAGGGGAAACCGCTAGTGGATATTTCCACTATTCCATTAGATGATCCCGAGTCCTTTGAATTATTAAAACGTTCTGAAACCACCGCTGTATTCCAGTTGGAATCTCGGGGAATGAAAGATCTAATTAAACGCCTTCAACCAGACTGTTTTGAGGATATTATCGCTTTAGTTGCCTTGTTTCGTCCCGGTCCGTTAGAGTCGGGCATGGTGCAAAACTTTATTGACCGTAAACACGGTGATGAACCTGTTGCCTATCCTGATCCTGAATATCAGCACGAGAGTTTAAAACCGATTTTAGAACCGACTTACGGTGTCATTGTGTATCAAGAGCAGGTGATGCAAATTGCCCAGGAGCTGGCAGGTTACACCCTCGGTGGGGCAGATTTGCTTCGCCGTGCAATGGGTAAGAAAAAGCCTGAAGAAATGGCGGCTCAGCGTGAAATTTTTGAAAAAGGTGCCATTGCAAAAGGCGTAGATGGTGAGCTTGCTATGAAAATTTTCGACTTGGTTGAAAAATTTGCAGGCTATGGTTTCAACAAATCCCACTCTGCGGCTTATGCCTTAGTGTCTTATCAAACCTTATGGCTTAAAACCCATTATCCTGCGGAATTTATGGCGGCGGTGATGACTTCAGAAATGGACAATACCGATAAAATCGTGGGGTTATATGATGAATGTTTGCGTATGGGATTAAAAGTGGCACCACCCGATATTAACACGGGCAAACATCATTTTAGTGTCAATGAACAAGGTGAGATTGTGTATGGTATTGGGGCGATTAAAGGTGTGGGAGAAGGCCCTATTGAAGCCCTGATTGCAGCACGTGAACAAGGTGGTATTTTTAAAGATTTATTTGATTTATGTGCACGTGTGGATTTGAAAAAAATCAACCGCCGTACTTTTGAAAGCCTCATTTTATCGGGGGCTTTTGATAAGTTAGGGCCGCATCGTGCCGCCTTGTCGAAAAATTTAGAAGATGCCTTAAAAGCCTCTGATCAACATGCCAAAGATGCTGCAATGGGGCAAGCGGATATGTTTGGGGTATTGACCGAAAGCTATGAGGAAGTGGAAAAAGCCTACGCCAGCACGCCACGTTGGAGTGAAAAGGTGATTTTAGATGGTGAGCGAGAAACCCTTGGGCTTTATTTAAGTAGCCACCCTATTAGTCCTTATATCAAAGAATTAGAGCATTACAGTTCAACACGATTAAAAGATTTAGTGCCAAATTATCGAGGGCAAGTGAGCACGGTAAGTGGCTTAGTGGTGGCTTCACGTGTGGCAATCACCAAAAAAGGCAATCGCTTAGGCATTGCCACATTGGATGATCGTTCTGGTCGTTTAGATATTACGTTATTTGGTGAAGCCTTAGAAAAATTTGGCGAGAAACTGCAAAAAGACACGATCGTGATTGTGTCAGGGCAGGTGAGCTTTGATGATTTCTCTGGCGGATTAAAAATGACCGTGCGTGAACTAATGAGCTTAGATGAAGCACGCAGTCGTTATGCGAAAGCCCTTGCGGTGTGTTTATCACAGGAGCAAATTACACCGTTATTCATTCGACAATTTAAAACAATGCTTGAGCCATATAGCGGGGGCAGCTTGCCGATGAATGTGTATTATTCTAGCCCTGAAGGGAAATGTAAGGTGAAAATGGGCATTCAATGGTCTGTCAATCCGACGGATGAATTGATCGCACAATTAGGGCAAACGTTAGGTGAGAGTGCGGTTGAGTTAGAATTTAAATAAGCCGAATAGCTTTGGAATAACAAAATTTGGAAGAACAAAAGTGCGGTGAATTTTTGAAAAGTTTTAAAACTTTCTGAAAATCAACCGCACTTTTTATTTGATAAAATCAAGATTAACACACGACTTTAACCGCTAAGCCACCTTGTGAGGTTTCGCGGTATTTTGCGTTCATATCTTTCCCTGTTTCATACATTGTTTCGATCACTTTATCCAAGGTAACTCGTGGGCTTGTGGTACGGCGTAATGCCATACGGCTTGCGTTGATTGCTTTTACAGATGCAATCGCATTACGTTCAATACAAGGCACTTGCACTTGTCCTCCAACGGGGTCACAAGTTAAACCAAGGTTGTGCTCCATACCGATTTCTGCTGCGATACAAACTTGTTCTGGGCTACCGCCAAGAATTTCAGCCAAGCCTGCTGCAGCCATTGAACAAGCGACACCGACTTCCCCCTGACAACCTACTTCTGCACCTGAAATGGAAGCATTCATTTTATAAAGTGAGCCAATGAAGCTACAAGTTAACAAGTAACGCTCTGTAATCTCTGGTGTGATTGGGGCAATGAATTTATCGTAATAAGCAAACACGGCAGGAACGATACCACAAGCACCGTTTGTTGGGGCTGTGACAACACGACCACCCGCCGCATTTTCTTCATTCACTGCTAAAGCATACATATTCACCCAGTCTACAATGCTCATTGGATCATTAGATAAACTGCTATTAGCTTTCAACATACGGTAAAGTGTTGCTGCCCGGCGTGGCACTTGTAATGGACCAGGCAAGATCCCTTCAGTCGTCACACCGTGGTCGATGCAGGCTTTCATACTTTCCCACACATTTTGCAAATGCTGGCTAAGTGCTTCTTTGCCGTGTAAGGCTAACTCGTTTTGCATTACGACGGTGGATAACGCAAAACCGTTTTCTTGGCAGTGTTTTAACATATCAGCCGCATTTTTATAGGGGTATGGCACAGCGACAGTTTGCTCTTCTTCTTGACCAAAATGCGCTTCATCAACAATAAAGCCCCCACCAATAGAATAATAGGTTTGGGTATAAATGACTTCTTCGCCTGTAAACGCTGTGATTTTCATCCCGTTCTCGTGCAGTGGTAAAAAAGTTTGATGGAAAATCAGATTGTTATCAAAATCGAAATCCACCACTTTTTTGTTTTCTGCAATTGGCAAAAGTGCGGTTTGTTTTAAGTCAGAAATAAAACGAGGAATGAGATCAATATCAACATTATGTGGTAAATAGCCTGCCAATCCCATAATGATAGCGATATCAGTATTGTGCCCACGTCCAGTCATTGAAAGTGAACCATAAACATCCACTTGGAGCGTGGTAACTTGCTCAAGCTGATTTTGTGCGATCAAGTCATCAATAAATTGCTTGCCCGCTTTCATTGGTCCGACGGTATGGGAGCTGGATGGTCCAATACCAATTTTAAACATATCAAATACACTAATCATAAGGTTCTTACTTTTCCCTAAAGAGAGTAAAAAAGGAGGCTATTCTACACGGATTTTTAAATTTTAAAATAACCCATAAATCACATTTGAAATTGCAAATAGTCCCATTGCAACTACAAAGATATTAGATAATTTACCTTGGTAACGTTGCATTGCTGGTACTTTGCGGATCGCATACATTGGCATAATGAATAAGATCGCTGCGATAATTGGGCCGCCGAACGACTCAATTAAACCGAGAATACTTGGGTTAATGATTGCCACAATCCAAAGTGTAATCAAGAAGAAAACTGCGGTCGTATAATTTAATTTTTTACGATTGATGTCTTTTCCGCTCACTTTTGTTATTAGGCCTTCTAAACCTTCTCTTGCCCCTAGATAGTGACCGAAGAATGAGCTTGTAATTGCAAGGAATGCCACTAATGGCCCTAAGTAAGAGATGTAAGGGTTGTCAAATTTATTCGCTAAAAAAGATAAGATACTGATATTTTGTGCTTTTGCTTCTGCTAATTCAGCCGGGCTTAAACTTAATACACAGCTAAACACGAAGAACATTACAAACACTAATAAAATAGTTGAAGTTGCTTTTAAAGTACGGCTTGCGTGTTTTTCTGTATTTTCTAAGTCACCATATTCACGTTGTTGAGATTGAGCAAATGATGAAATTGCTGGTGAGTGGTTGAATGAGAAGACTAATACCGGAATTGTTATCCAAAGTGTGCTAATGAATGCATCGGCAGTTGGCATTTCACTTAACATTGAGGTATTCCATTCTGGAATTAAATACAATGATAAGGCTAATAAAATCAACACAAGTGGGTAAACAAGAAATTCCGTGATTTTAAGCATAATTTTTTCGCTCATTAACATCACAGAAATAAGTGCTGCGATTAATACAAAAGAAAGTAATGGGCGATAAACAGGTTCCATTCCTAATTGGTTTACGATAAATGAATCAACTGTATTGGTGATGCCGTTGCCATAAATAAGAAGAATAGGGAAGATAGCGAAGAAGTAGAGAAGTGTGATGAGTTTACCTGCGGTGTGACCAAAATGTTCTTCAACCACTTCCGTAATATCACTGCCTTTTTTCGATGAAGATAACACGAAACGAGCAAGCCCACGGTGTGCAAAGTAAGTCATTGGACCGACGATAATTGCCATTAAGACCAATGGCCAGAAACCACCTTTACCTGCATTGATTGGTAAAAATAAAACCCCAGCGCCAACGGCTGTTCCAAATAAATTTAATGCCCAAATAAGATCAAATTTACTCCATTTTGCACAAGACTTCGTTGTCATATAATGCTCCATTTTGTTGTTGAGAAACAAGGTGCGTAGGTATGAAATAGATACGCGGAAAAGAATTAGGTGCTTATAGTAGTCAGGTTAGAGTATAAATTCAAAAATAAAATTAAATTAAATATCGAATTTGTGATTTAGATCGGTATTTTATCCTGTATTTGATTAAAATATATCATTAATTAACTGATTATTAACAAAAAATTAGGATAAAATTTAAACAAAATAAAAGCGTGATAAAAATCACGCTTTATTGGGAAATGCATTTAGATGCATTATGCACATTTTTGATAGCCTAATGTGCCGTCATCAATAATTGCTTCGTCTTTTTCACCTAGCACTTCAGCGATTTTCTCACCTTGTTGGAAGAAAACAAAACCGCCTCGTTCCATTTTTGTCCAGACTTCATCTTTGGTTAGTGGAAATGTAGTGATGATTGTGACTTTATCGCTGGCTTTAGCGTGATCGTTA
Organism: Bisgaard Taxon 46; assembly: GCA_049941595.1. GTDB lineage: Bacteria > Pseudomonadota > Gammaproteobacteria > Enterobacterales > Pasteurellaceae > Pasteurella. The sequence goes on along the minus strand of JBNFNA010000002.1, from coordinate 11,072 downwards.
AAGTCAATAACACCATCATCATCAACACGTTGTGCTTTGCCAAAAGGGGCTTTGCGAGTGAGATAATGTAAGTTAGTCGAACAGTGAGCAATCATCCATTCTCCGTTTGAAAGGATAAAGTTAAAGGTGCCACCTTTTACAATTTCTAGGGTAATTTCTTTCACTGCCTCAAAGAGTTCCATTTCACTCGGCTTTTGGCTAAAACGTGTTTTTAATTCACTCGCCATATAACAAAATGCGGTTTCTGAATCGGTATCGCCGATAGGGTGGAACAAAGCTCTTTGTGGAAGTGGAATGCTTTTTAAGTTGCCGTTATGAGCAAAAACCCAGTGTTGTCCCCACAATTCACGAATGAAAGGATGCGTATTTTCAATATTCACTTCCCCTTGAGTCGCTTTACGGATGTGCGCAATCACGTTAAAAGATTTGATGTGATATTGCTTCACACAGTCTGCGATAGGCGATGAATGTGCTGCTTGATTATCACGAAAAATACGCACGCCTTTTCCTTCAAAAAAGGCAATGCCAAAGCCATCTGAGTGGCAGTCTGTTAAACCAGCACGACGGCGAAAACCTTCAAAAGAAAACACGATATCTGTTGGCGTGTTGCAGTTCATTCCTAATAATTGGCACATAAAAAACTTCTTTACTAATAACCTTACGAAATAACAGAGATTATTCACTATAATGCTGAAAAGTTCAACAGATAGACATTGTTTCTTAAACAAAAATTAACAATTTTTACGATTTAATCGCCGCACTATTGTTTTTTGCAACTTGCTGTTTGGTTTGCGCCATTTAAGGCATAGATAGCACAATCTTCCGCAAAGTGAATTACTCCTTTATAGCGTTGTTCAATGACTTGTTTCGTTTCTGTTTTAGCATTTTCAGTACGACGCATTATGTGGCTTAAAAGCACATTTTTGACTTCGCCTTGCTGTGCTATATCACCAATTTCTGATGGCTTCATATGTAATTTTTGTGCCACTCTATCTTGGCTACTTTCCGGCACCGCATTGTGCGCTACAAACCAAGTCGCATTTTTTACTAACGTATTTAATGTTTTGCCTTTATTATTTGTGTCCCCTGAAAACACAACGCTACAACCATTTTTTTCAATTCGCCAAGCAAGAGCAGGAAGCAAACCGTGCTCCGTGCCGATAGCTTGAATTTGGAAGCCGTCAATTTCAGTCGTAAATAGCACTGGGTGATGCTTATCCGCATTAACTGAAATTGGTTTGGCGAGATAATTTGCATCACCGCTTAGAAAATCAGATAAATAAGCATAAGCACCATTTTCACCAAATAAACGAGAAAGAAATTGTGCCGTATCGGGAATCACTTCGTTACCGGTTGGGCCATAAATCGGCAGATCGTCTATACGATCGGAGAAGAAAGAGGCTTTTAACAATGCTGGTAAATCATTGATATGATCCACGTGGAAATGACTGACAAAGATCGCTTTAAGATCTTCGATTTTAGCATCGGCTTTAGCAAAATTTTGTAATGCCCCCGTGCCTAAATCCACTAAAAATTTTGCTTGCCCATTTTCACGCACTAAATAACTTGCGGAAGCTCTTACTTGTGGTGGCGGATTGCTGCGAAATAATTGAATTTCTGGTCCGCCAGAGCCGAGCACAACCACATCTAAATTGGATGCTGTGCAACTCGCGGCCCAGCTATTCCAAGAAAATAAAGAGAAAAGAAGAAAAAGAAAACTGATACCTTTCATTATGTTACCTATCATCCTGATATTAAGTGCGGCTATTTTAAAGCAATTATGGATGAAGAAAAATAGCAAAAAATTAACCGCACTTTGGTCTTTGAATGATGCGTCAAAGTGCGGTTACTTTTTCAAAAGTTTTGTAATAAAGTGAATGGACTAGAAGTTATAACGCAGATTTACCCCAAAGTGGCGTCCGGCTTCAGTGTAGCCATCGTAGTTACCATTCTCGATATTACCTCTAGCGTTGGACCATATCGCATATTTTTTATCTAACAGGTTATATACGCCCGCACTGATATTAAATTGCTTAGTCACATTATAGTAAGCGGTTAAATCTACAACGGCATAGCCTGGTAAAGGTTCAACATTTTTTGGTAAGTCTTTTGCTTTTTTCTCTGCGGCGAATTTCAATTTGGTATTAAGCCCCCAAACATCCATTGGATCTTGATAACCTAAGCCAACAAAGCCAGTAATTGGGTCAATACGCCCTCTTGGTCGGCCATAAACGTCTTTTCCTTTGGCATAAGAAAAACCAGCATCTAAGGTCATTCCTTTTGCTAGACCAATTACATCTAAGTTGAATTTACCTTCAAATTCAACGCCATAAGTATAAGTTTTACCTTCCTCGTTAATTAATTGGCAAGGTGTTGTACCATTGAAATCTTTGCCACATTCAGACATATCTAGGCTGATTAAGTCACGATATTTATTATAGAAAATCGTAGTGGTTTGTTTACCTAAATAGCCCTCGCTACTCCAAGTGAGATCAACACCTGTTGAAATTTCAGGTTTTAAATTCGGATTTGGTTTTGAAGGCCAGTGCCCATAACTTTGTCCATTGGTTTCACCATAACCAGGAAGACGGGTCGCGTGTTGATAATTCAAGCTAACTAAGTTTGCTTCATTAACCAAGTAATCTAAGCGTAAACCATAACCGAAAGCATTACGGCTATAATTAAACAAGCTTGGTGCTTTCTTTGAGGTAATATTTTCCATACCCGGTTTCACTTTAATATGAGTTAAGTGAACGGAAGGCGTTAAGCTCAAACCTGATTTGCCAAAGGTGATTTTATCGGCGAAATGCACTTTCGCTTGCCATTGTTTTTGTTTTGGGAAATAGGCGCGAATTCTGTTATTCACAGATTGCTGTGTCGCTACCCTTGTGTTGGTTGCAGATTGTAGCTGGCTGTGTTGCAGTTTTAAGCCATAATTTAATTCGTGCAAAATATCCTCCCCGAGGGATTTATTAAAATCTGTTTTTAATGTCACCATTGAGGATTTGAAATAATCTGCTGAATGTGTTTCTTTGTATTGTGGTTGCACAGGAGCTGGTGGTGCAGGTGTTGGTGGTGTTGGTTGTGGAGTAGCACCATTCCCAGGTTTAGGTTTAGGTGGATTTAGCGTTTCTGTATGAGCATAAATAGTGGTACTTTCACTTTTCATTTTTTGCACTGATAGTTGCCAGCTCATACTATCAAATAGCCCTACGTTTTTGTGAATTTCGTGCTGGAATGCAATCGCATCACGTTGATTTTTTTGAATATTCTCATAATTGTGATAGCTGAAAACACCACTACGATTTGTAACGGTGTCAATTTTATTTTCCAAATAAGCATTACGTTTTAAATCGTAGTGCTGGAGCATCATCGTGAATTTATGCGTGTTGTTTGGTGCAAACACAAATTTTGAGTTAAGTGAGTTACTATAAGCAGTGGAAGGATTGCTTTTTGTACGTTGTTCTCCTCTTACATCTAATCCGCCTTTGTTATCGAATTCATTAAACCAGCGGCGGTTATAGCTAACTAGTGCGCTACTATTTTCACCTAGTAAGGTTGCACCAGTCACACCAAGTGAATACATATCAGAATCGCCTAAATACCCCGCACGAAGTTGACCGCCAGTGCGTTGATTTGGTTGAATATAATCCATTGGATCTTTGGTTTGGAAACGTACACTCCCAGCTAATCCTTCACTATTTGGGCCTTTATTAATTTCGACTCGTTTAAGATCGGCAGTATCAAAATATTGTCTACCGTGACGTGTTGAGTGACCGAAATTAAAGCTTTGGTTAATATCCATCCCGTCTAATTCCATTGTGACTCGGTTAGCACCAGTCCCAAAGATATCGCCACTGCCTCCCATACCACGTACTTCAATATCACCTAATTGTGCTAAGCCCAAATTAGTCACTTTCACCCCTGGTGTGGAGTTTAATAGGGCTTTAATATCTTTCGGGTTTTCTTTCTCGAGTTTTTGTGAATTAATCACTGTCGTTGTATTCGAGATTTCTGCAACAATAATCGGCTCTAATGCAACAGTTGTATTACTTGCAATCGCTGGTAGGCAACAAACTTGTGCTACAAAAATCGCAAGCGTTTTTCGTTTGAATGACATAGGATTTCCTTGTTTGTTAAATTAATGTTAAAAGACAAATAAAAACGATTATCATTATCGATAAAAAAAATACTAAGTCAAGTATATTTTTTATACAAAAAGAAGGCGCTGAAATGTTAAAAAATGAGAGGACGGAGGCGGCTCATTATCGGCGAGCAACCTCCTTAGCTTCAAAAATGTGCTGTCATTTCAGTTTAGTGAGGTAAGTAAGCACTTAAATTCATTTCACGATCAGCAAATGTGGTAAGTTCACTCTGATGAGAAGTAAAAATAACCGTTGTATCGGGTAATTTGTAACGGATCAAAGCCATTAGTATCGTTGCGGATTCTTCATCTAAATTCGACGTTGCTTCATCTAGACACAACAGTTTTGGCTGAGTTAATAAAATGCGTGCGAATGCCAAGCGTTGCTGTTCTCCATTAGAAAGTACAATCCGCCAAACTTGTTTTTCATTCAGATGATTAACCCATTTATGCAACCCAACGTCTTCTAATACTTGGTTTAATTCAGCTTGCGAGTAAAGCTGTTGGCTTGGATAACTGAGCAACTCTGCTAGTGTACCGTCGTTTAAATAACTTTTTTGTGGAATGAACAAACTATTGTGATTATCAATAGAATAATCACCTTCATAATATTCCCAAATGCCACAAAGGGTTCTTAGTAAACTGGATTTCCCAAGCCCACTATTCCCTTTTAAACGGATCCACTCGCCGTGTTCAATATCAGCATTGAGCCTATTAAGTAATGGGTGTTTATCCGCTGTGAAAATCGATAAATTTTTTAGTATCACAGCTTTATGTTCGGGCGCTTCTTGTTGCTTATATTGTTTTTCCAATTGTTCAATTTCTTTTGTAAATTGCCCTAAACGAGAAATTGTCGCTGACCATTCAGGCAAAATAGTATAGGCATAAATGAACCAACTTAATGACCCTAGTACAGTACCAAAAGCACTTCTGATCTGCATTAGCCCGCCAAAGGTGATAATTTTCAGTAATAACAAGGGAATAGCGCAAAGCACAGGCAACATTGAGCTAAAACGCGAGTAACCTACGGTAAAAAAGCCAAGGTTTCTTTCCTTGTCCATAATGGCTCGCCAGTTTTTAACAATGTATGCAAAATCATTGGCTAATTTACTTTTTTCCGCATTTTCGCCACCATACAAGGCAATTTGTTCCGCATTATCGTGTTTACGTACTAAGTTCCCACGGAAAGTGGCTTCATAAACTTGTTGATTATAATTAAGCGGGTGAAGTTTGCGCCCAATAATATGGGTGACGGCACTGCCCAGAAAAGCATAAATAATTGCCACCCAAACAAGATAGCCTTTTACCACAATGGAATAACCAAAAATTTCAAAAGTCGGTGCGCCCGATAGATTCCACAAAATCATTAAGAAAGAACCTAATTGAACAAAATTCAAAATAAAGGAAACCGTGAGCTCAATGCTATATTTGGCAAATAAGTTAATGTCTTCTGCAATCCGCTGGTCAGGGTTATCCATTTTATTTTTCTGCGCCAATTTATAGAAAATTTTTTGGTTAAACCAACGTTCGACAAAATGCTCTGTCATCGCTTTTCGCCAGCGAATTATCAATAATTTGCGTAGCCAGTTACGATATACGCTCACCAAAATATAAAGTGCTATATAAATAAGATATTCTTTAATTAACGGCAGGATTTTATCGACATTCAGATCTGCTAGGGTGTCGTAGAAATGTTTGCTCCAATCATTAATCATTACATTGAGAGAAACGATAAAGACACCAATGGCAATAACGGTAGCTAAGATGAACCAAGACGACCAATGTTTTTTATCTCCCCAGAAGATTTTTGCGAGAGAAAATAATTGATGGAAAAATGAACGCATTTTATGCCTATTTTTTTAAGTTAAAGATTATTGATAAATAAAGAAATATGCTTAATAACCGTATTGAAGTGGAAATAGGAACAGCACCGACCTGGTTATTTAACAAACAATTTACATTGACAATCTTGTCATTTTTTACATAATTATGCAAATGAAAATCATTTTCAAAAAAAGCAAGGGAGACAAAATGACAGAAGATCGTCAAGAAGAGCGCCAGCAAGTGTTACAGGCAAAAATAGGTTCTGAAATTGTTGAATTTAGAGAAGATTGCAAAACTATTCAGCTAGCGACAGTTAATGAGAAAGGCGAGCCTAACGCAAGTTATGCCCCATTCACTTACTATAAAAATCAATATGTTGTGTTAATTTCTGAAATGGCAAGACACGCTCGGAATTTACAACAAGTACCAAAAGTTTCATTGATGCTTATTGAAGACGAGAAAACGGCAAGAGAGCTTTTTGCCCGTAAGCGTTTAACTACGCACGCAGATTCGCGTTTAGTTGAAAAAGGTAGCGATGAAGGCAAAGAATTATTGGGTGCGTTGCGTGAGCGTTATGGTGAACGTATCAATAACTTGGCGGATTTAAGTGATTTCAAACTTTTCAGTTTTACCCCCAGACAAAGTTTATATGTGAAAGGGTTTGGGCAGGCATTTCACGTTGACAAAGAAGGCAATGTGATTCATTTGCGTGGTGGTCACGGTCACGGTCACGGTCACGGTCACGGTCACGGTCACGGACATCACTCACCACATTCTTCAAAATAAGATAAAAAGTGTGTAAAAAAAAGACTGCACTTTGGTATGAGTCCTCCCAAAGTGCGGTCGATTCTTTTAGATTTTCAGTTTTCGATTAGTACACGCCTTGAGCAAGCATTGCATCAGCCACTTTCACGAAACCTGCTACGTTTGCACCCACAACATAGTTAATGTTTTCTTGACCTTCAACAGTGCCGTATTTTTTACAGTTCGCGTGAATGTCTAACATAATACTATGTAGTTTTTGATCTACTTCTTCTGCAGACCAATATAAACGTTGTGAGCTTTGGGTCATCTCTAAACCAGACGTCGCTACGCCACCTGCGTTTGCTGCTTTACCTGGTCCGAATAACACGCCTGCTTCTAAGAATGCGTCAGTTGCTTCAATGGTTGTTGGCATATTTGCACCTTCTGCTACTAATTGAACACCATTCGCAATTAAGGTTTTTGCTGAATCCAAATCTAATTCATTTTGGGTTGCGCAAGGTAGTGCAACATCGACTTTTACTTCCCAAGGGGTTCTACCTGCTACATATTTTAAGCCAAATTGTTTTGCATATTCTTCAACGCGACCACGTTTTTCATTTTTCAACTCCATTAACGCAGCGAGTTTTTCTGCAGTAAAGCCTGCTTCATCATACACATAACCTGATGAATCTGAACAAGTTACAACTTTTGCGCCTAATTGTAATGCTTTCTCAATCGCATATTGAGCAACGTTACCCGAACCAGATACAGAAACCGTTTTACCTTTGAAGCTTTCGCCTTTTTCAGCAAGCATTGCTTGTGCGAAATAAACTAAACCATAACCTGTTGCTTCAGGACGAATTAAGCTACCGCCGAAAGAAAGGCCACGACCAGTGAATACGCAAGCCGCTTGGTTAGATAGTTTTTTCATATAACCAGCAAGGTAGCCTACTTCACGGCCGCCTACACCGATGTCGCCTGCTGGTACATCAGTGTCTGCGCCAACGTGACGATATAATTCTGCGATTAACGCTTGGCAGAAACGCATTACTTCACCATCTGATTTACCTTTTGGATCGAAGTCTGAACCACCTTTACCGCCACCCATTGGCAATGTGGTTAATGCGTTTTTGAAAATTTGTTCAAAACCTAAGAATTTTAAAATTGATAGGTTTACAGAAGGGTGGAAACGCATACCACCTTTGAATGGGCCGATTGCGCTATTAAATTGTACACGGAATGCACGGTTTACTTGGGTTTGACCTTTGTCATCTGTCCACGCCACACGGAATTGAATTGCACGCTCAGGCTCGATTAAACGCTCTAATAACGCTTGTGAGCGATATTTCGGGTTTGCTTCTAAGAATGGCCAAATTGAGGTGAAAACTTCACGCACCGCTTGTAAAAATTCTGGTTGGTTTGAATCACGTTTTGCAACGTAGGATAAAAACTCTTCTAATGAGGCAATTTGAGCTGACATACTGATTTCCTTCTAAGATGTTGTAATTGTTTGCAATGTTTTATTATTTTTTGGCCGTAAAGGCTTCTCAGATAATATGCAATAAGTTTTTAGGCTTATGCAAACGTTTTCTTTGAATTATTTTATTATTTTTAATAAAGCTAGTGTTTTGTATGAAAAAAAGCAAGTTTTTTTAGATAAAATCTAATTTTGTTGATTTTTTAACTGTAAATATTTAGTTTTAGATAGGGAATATAGAGGTAAAGATAAAAATTGAGAGTGATTTTTAGATAGTAAATAAAAAGTGCGGTAGTTTTATGAAAAATTTATAAAACTACCGCACTCTTGCAGAAAGGTTCTTGCTAGAAAACACCTAAGTTTCTTAATCCACCAGTAATAATTTCGACACCTAAAGACATCAACAGCAAACCCATAATACGGGTAATCACGTTAGCGCCTGTTTTTCCTAAGCGTTTAATTAACGGCTCAGAGTAACGGAATAACATATAACAAGTGACACCAAATAAGATAATGGTGAGTGACGAATAGAGATAATCTAAAGCGTGATGTTGTGTCGAACCAAAAACAATCGTCGCACTGATTGAGCCTGGTCCCGCCATAATTGGCATAGCCAGTGGCACAACGGCGATGTTGGTATAATCGTCTAGATTTTCACTTTTTTCTTCTTTGTTGATTTTATGTTCACCAATTTTACCGTTGATCATCGTCAAGGCAATCAGCACCACGATAATCCCACCGGCAATACGGAAAGAATCAATCGAGATTTTAAAGGAATTTAAAATAAATTGCCCAAAATAAAAACTGACAAGTAAAATCACCGCAATCGAAAAACAAGTAATTAACCCCGTTTTATTACGTTGTTCTTTGCTAAATGTTGATGTCATTGCATAAAACACGGGCACAACCCCAATCGGGTTCACCAATGCAATAAGACTGACAAAAAACTGCAGATAAATCGTTAAATCCATTTTCTTTTACCAATAGAATACTCAATAGCTGCTTATTATATGGATATGCTTTTTAATAGGCAAATATTCACATTGAAAGTGCGGTTGATTTTTGGAAAGTTTTGAATCCAAGCGGTGTGTAGCATTTTTGTAAGATAGCTGAAAAGTAAGAATTAAGTCTTTAGAAATGTGATTGTTTGAAAAATATATGCTTTTTATCTTTCAAAATATTTTTTTATTATTGTTTTAAGTGGTTTTTTATCTGCCTTTGGAGATTTTTAAAATATACTTCATAAAGGATTTCTTGATTGAAATGGAAATTATATTTATAAGGGGAATAAAAATAAATTATCGAGGTTTTCATTAAGCTTATAAATATGATGTTTTATATCAGTAATGTGTAGAGAAGAATGGAATATAAAAATATTTTAATTAATATTAAAATATTTTTTATGCAATTTAAGTAGAATTAAAATTAAGTTGGTTTTACAATCATCGATTCTATGTTGAAACAAAGACAGCAGAGTGGTAAAAAGGAGAGAATATGGCGATGCAACAATTACTGGTTTCAAAATTTTTTCGTTATCTTGCTATAACAAGTCAAAGTTCTGCGAGTGCGACAGTCGTACCGAGTACAGTAGGGCAGTGGACGCTTGCTCACTTGCTTGCAGACGAATTAAAAGCCTTGGGGCTGGTGAATGTTGAAATTGATAAACACGCAAATGTGACCGCACTTTTAAAAGGTAGCGTTGAAAATGCAACGCCGATAGGTTTTGTCGCACATTTAGATACTGTTGATGTGTCATTATCACCAGATATTAAACCGCAAATTCTCACTTTCAAAGGCGAAGATTTACTGCTAAATAAAGAGAAAAATATTTGGCTACGTGTTGCAGAGCATCCTGAAATTTTAGCTTATGAAAACCAAAAAATTATTTTTAGTGATGGAACGAGTGTATTAGGTGCAGATAATAAGGCGGCTATTGCAAGTATTATGACTGCGCTGACTTTTATTAAGAAAAATAAAATTAAAACTGGTGATATTTATATTGCCTTTGTACCTGATGAGGAAATTGGTTTACGTGGTGCAAAATTATTAGACTTAACTAAGTTTAAACCAGATTTTGCTTATACTATTGATTGTTGTGAGTTAGGTGAAGTGGTTTATGAGAATTTTAATGCCGCAGCTGCTAAAGTAAATATTCAAGGGGTGAGTGCACATCCAATGTCAGCCAAAGGTGTGTTGGTTAACCCGATTTTAGTCGCCCAAGACTTTATTCAGTTGTTTGATCGCAAGCAAACGCCAGAATGTACCGAACATAAAGAAGGTTATTGGTGGTTTAATGGTCTATTAGCAAATCAGCGTGCTGCAACGGTTAATATTGCTATCCGAGATTTTGATAAACTTTGTTTTGAAAAGCGTAAGCTGTTTATTCAGAAGGCGATAGAACAAATTCAACAACAATATCCAAAAGCCAAGCTAGAATATGAAATTACGGATATTTACGACAATATTGCCAATACGTTAACGGAAGATCGACGTTCGCTTGATTTGCTTTTCGCAGCAATGGAAGATCTCAATATTCAGCCGAAAGTGAAGCCGATGCGTGGCGGCACTGATGGTGCAGCCTTATCAGCAAAAGGGATTACAACCCCGAACTATTTTACAGGTGCACATAATTTCCATTCGAATTTTGAGTTTTTACCTATCCCAAGTTTTATAAAATCTTGTGAGTTGACGTTGCAGATTATGCAAAAAGCAGCGACTTTATTGAAATAAGATGAAAATTCAAAAGAAAAAGTGCGGTAGAAATTTTAAAAATTTTCACCGCACTTTTTTATCAGGCTTCTTAAAAATTACTGCCCATAGTAAGCATTTTTACCGTGTTTGCGTAAGTAATGCTTATCTAATAGCTCTTGTTGCATTGATTGT
>JBNFNA010000001.1:0-190821 GCA_049941595.1 Bisgaard Taxon 46 | reverse complement strand
GAGTAGGTCACCGCCAGGTCATTATTTGATTAGTTCATTTAATGATGAGTGAATTAATCAAATAAAAATTTTTTGGTAGCCATAGTGCAGTAGAACCACCTAATTCCATGCCGAACTTAGAAGTGAAATGCTGTTACGCCGATGGTAGTGTGGGGTTTCCCCATGTGAGAGTAGGTCACTACCAAATATCAATTTTGCGGAGCGGTAGTTCAGCTGGTTAGAATACCTGCCTGTCACGCAGGGGGTCGCGGGTTCGAGTCCCGTCCGTTCCGCCACTTATTCAAGCGAATTAAGTTTCGCTTTCTTTATAGGGGCGTAGTTCAATTGGTAGAGCACCGGTCTCCAAAACCGGGTGTTGGGAGTTCGAGCCTCTCCGCCCCTGCCAGTATTATGTAGATAAAGCCGTAAGTAAATTATTCACTTACGGCTTTTTTGTTTTCTTAAATTTCTTCCATATTGTTATTTTTACCAGCGATATTAGCTATGGCAGAAGTTTGACTTAGTATGCGCTTTACAAATTTCTAACACTGTAAGTGCGGTCTATTTTTCAGAAGTTTATTTATATGCATCTGATAGGAATGAAAGATAAACTATGAAGAAATAATATGAAAAAATAAAAAGCGTGGTTTGATGTAACTCGAACCACGCTTTTGTTATTTTTATCGAGCTTCTTTTATAAACCGAGAGCTTGTTTCATCAATTCCGTTTTAACAAAAGGAAGTTGGTTTGTGGCACTTAAACCTACGCCTCTAATCAGCTTTTTCACTGGATTATCACCATTAAACAGATCTTTCAGCCCTTGCATTGCAACAAGCATTTTCACCGCTTCTGTTTTTCTGGTACGTTCATAACTTCTTAAATAACGGTATTCGCCAATATCTAAATGTTGCTCAAGATTCGTTTTGATATTGTGAGCGAGCGAAACAGCATCTTGAAAACCTAAGTTGGCACCTAAGCCAGCCAGTGGGTGAATAGTATGTGCAGCATCGCCGACTAATGCGATTCTGCTTTTTGCGAAATCTCGTGCATAGCGAGCGGTGAGTTGCACTGTTTGTCTTGCTGATTTCACTTTGCATAAGCCTAATCGCATATCAAATGCGACAGCAAGTTTTTGGTTAAATTCTTCTTCATCACATTGTGATAAATACTCTGCTTGCTTGGCAGGTTGTGACCACACAATTGAACTTAAATTTGTTTGATGTAAGGGTAAAAAGGCGAGAATGCTGTCTTTAGAAAAGATTTGTCTTGCGCATTGTTCGTGTGGTTCAACGCTTTCTACATTGCACACTAAGGCGTGGTGACCATAATCGCGGAAAATCAAAGGAATATCTGCTTGTTTTCTTACCCAAGAATTTGCACCGTCAGCACCAACAATTAATTTTGCAGATAACATTTGGCCATTATTTAATGACAAAATAGCGTTATCTTCAGTGACTGCAAGGCTTTGTGGAAGTGCGGTAATAATTTCTACATTTTTTTGTGTGCTGACTTTATGCCATAAGCAATGTTGAATTAAATGGTTTTCGACAATATGCCCCAAATGAGAGAGCCCAAGTCCTTGTGTATCAAATTGGATATTGGCAAAACTGTCTTTTTCCCACACAGACATTTTGTCATAAGCAGTTGCGCGTAATGCAAGGATCTCGTCCCACACGGCAAGTTCTGTTAATAAATTTTGGCTTGCAAGGTTTAACGCACTGACTCGATTAGTGACCTGCTCAATCGGTGTTTTTGGTGGGAAACCTTCAATCACCGCAATGCGCAATCTGCTTTCTTGTAAACTTGCTGCGAGCGCGAGCCCAACCATTCCACCGCCAATAATGGCTAAATCAAATGTTTTCATAAACTACATCCACCCTAATGTTGGTTTGGCAAAATGCTGACGTAATAATTTTGATTGTGCCAGTGCCATTAATCCTAACGTTCGTCCAATTTGTAATGGGAATAAATTATTCGCAAAAATAGAAAGCAAACCATCCGTTAAATTGATGATCTGCTGTTGATCTTGTGATCGTAGCGCTTCGTAAGCCTGTAAATTGGTGTAGCTACCAAGATCTTGTTGTTTTAAATAAAGTGCTGAAAGATGTTGGGAAAGTTGCATAACATCGCGAATACCGAGATTAAACCCTTGTCCCGCAATTGGGTGCAGTGTTTGTACGGCATTGCCCACTAAGGCGATACGATGTTGAATGTGCTGTTCTGCTTGGCAGAGATTAAGTGGATAAGTAAAGCGTTTTCCACATTCCAATAGCTTACCTAAGCGCCAGCCAAAGCGTTGTTGCAGCTTTTCGAGAAATGCTTTGTCATCTAACTGCATTAACTCATCAGGATTTTGCACACACCAGACTAAAGACATTAGATTATCTTGCATTGGCAATAACGCAACAGGGCCTTCTGAAGTAAAACGTTCAAAAGCGCGGAATTGATGTGCTTGTTGCGGTTTGATGTTTGTAATGATCGCAGTTTGTTGATATTCCCTGACACATTTTTGTGAGATATTTGCGATTTTGGCGACGGCAGATTGCGTACCATCAGCACCAATGAGCAGAGCGGCAGTTAAAGTGCGGTCATTTTTAAGCGAGATTTTGACATCGTCTTGGTTGAGTTGAATCTGCTCAATTTCAACAGGCGCGAGATAGTCAATATTCGGATATTGCTTAATCGCTTTTAACAGCACATCACCCATTTGGTTGAGTTCGATGACTGCACCAAGTTGTGAAAGATGAAATTCTTCAGCGGTAAATTCAGTTAGTCCACTGTGTCCTTTATCTGACACGTGAATTTTCTTGATTGGAGTACTTAGATTTTTTGACAGTTGCCATAAATTTTTGCCATCAGGCAATTTAATTTGCGCTAAGCGTTGGCAACTGCCATCAGATAATGCGATGCAACGAGCATCAAAACCACTTTGTTTATGATGATATGCTACTTGTTTTTCTAAAATAGCAATCTTCAATTTCCCCTGTGTTTGGTGGCTAAGCGACAGTGCTAATGTGACCCCTGTCATTGCACCACCAACAATAATGACATCGTAATTCGTCTCTTGAAGCATCGCAGTATCCTTTTATCGATTTGCCATCAGTTTCTCTATGTCTTCAATTTCTTTTGGAGCGGCGGAAGTCAGATTTTTATTGCCATATTCAGTGATAAGCAGGTTATCTTCAATTCTCACGCCAATACCTTTATATTGTTCTGGCACATCAGCTTTTTCAGAAATATAAAGACCAGGCTCAACTGTCAACACCATACCAATTTCTAATGGGCGGTCACGCACTTTACTGTTGCGATTGTTATTGTGGTGATCTTTACTGTAACTCCCCACATCGTGTACGTCCATTCCAAGCCAGTGACCTAAACCGTGCATATAGAATTGACGATGAGCTTCGTTTTTAATGAGTTCGTCTACATCACCTTTTAGAATGCCTAATTTCACTAAGCCTTCTACTTTAATGCGAACCACTTCATCATTAGCTTGTTGAATAGAGTTGCCAGGAATAAGTAATTCAATCGCACGTTTTTGCGCTTTCAACACAATTTCATAAATCTCACGTTGTGCTGGGCTGAACTTACCATTCACAGGGAAAGTTCGAGTGATATCACCAGCATACATTGCAAATTCACAACCTGCATCAATCAACACAAGCTCACCGTCTTTCAGTGGCATATCGTTTTCGGTGTAATGCAAAATACAAGCATTTTCACCACCTGCGATAATTGAATTATAGGCAGCAGCACGTGCGCCAAAGCGGTTGAATTCGTGTAGTAATTCGCCCTCAATTTCATATTCCATACGATTTGGGCGCGTTTTTTGCATTGCACGAATATGTCCAAGCGCAGAAATTTGTCCTGCTTGTTGCATTAATGCGACTTCGTTTTCGGATTTGAATAGACGCATTTCATCAAGCATTTCTTTCCACGATAAAACGTTTTCTAAATCTACTGCACTTTCGGTAAGCAATGCATTAGCCCAACTGTGAAGATCTTTTGTGTGATAAAGTGCGGTCGTGTTTTCTAAAATTTTTGGTAATTCAGCCACAAAGTCATCGATCGAAAATGCGTTATCAACTTGTAATTTAGCTGGAGCATTATCCACACCTAAACGGCGACCGTTCCAAGTTTCTAAAAGTGGATCAGAAGGGCGAACAAAAATGCTTGTGTGTGCCTGACCTTGTTTTTTGGTTAAAATGAAAACCGAATTTGGCTCATTGAAGCCTGTCAAATACCAAAAATAGCTGTCTTGACGAAAAGGAAAAGCGCAATCATTGCTGCGACGATGCTCAATTTCTGAGAAAACAATAAACGCAGAGTTATCTTGCATTTGTTCAAAAACACGCGTACGGCGTGCAATAAATTCCTCTTGTGGCAGACTTGCCATATAAGCTAAATCCATTTTTTCATCCCCTTTTTATTACAGATTAATGTAGCACTGGTTTTTGTTCAGTTTGTGGTTGGAAATGTGAGAACAACAAGCACGCAATGGTGCGCACATATTCAATAATTTCTTCTAATGCTTCACTGAGTTCTTCTTTGTCGTCACTTTCATCATAGCCAAGTTGGCAAATGTCGTGTAAATCATCTAAGGCTTCGCCAATATCGCCTTTTTCTTTATCTAATTTTGGTTGCGCTAAGCCTAAACCGAGTAAGAAATGGTTTGCCCATTCAGAGAGTGCATCTGCACGTGCAAAAACATCATCTTCATTTTCTGGCAACCATAATTCGAAATCAAAACCGTCAATATCCGCCAATTTTTTGTTAATTTGTTGGTGAATTTCCGTAACTTCAGATAAAAGTGCGGCCGGATAAGCGTGATTTTCATTGGTGAATTGATATAAAAGTGGTAACCAACTTTGGTCGTTAATGCCACCGCAGATTAGACCACTGAGAAAACCGTGTAATTCTGCAGCAGAAACGGCAATGCCTGAATTTTTTAATTGTTGAGAAAAGTCGGAATACGACGACATACTTTTGCCCTTAGTTAATTGCATAATAAATTGCGTTCAGTTTACCACTCTCAAGCTATGCAACCAATAATTAGACGGATTTTTTTAGCTATGGCATAATAATCCACAAAATAATTAAGCACAGTGGAGGCGAGATGTCGTCTAAAAGTATTGAAGTGCCTGTATTGGGACAGGTGTTACGTTTAAATTGTCCAGAAGAGCAACACGATTCCTTACGCCAAGCCGCAAAAGAGCTGGATTTGCGCGTGTCGGAAATGAAAGAGCGTACAGGTATTTTACAATTAGAACGTGTCTTAGCGGTTGTTGCATTAAATTTAAGTTATGAATTGATGCAAGAGAAGCAGAAAAATATCTCCATTGAAAATGTGCTAAAAACGCGCATTGAACAACTTGACCATTCTCTTGACACAATTTTGACACCGAAATCGCACAGTTAATCTGCGGTTAGATGTAATGTCGCTTGTGGAATGGAATTAGCACTAGTCAATATCCCTAAATTACGTTAGTATAGAGTAAAGTTTACCTGAGGTGTTCGCCAGTGGGTTATGTCCCTGAGCCGATACTTTTATTTTTATGAATTGGTTTCTGATTGTTGGTGAGCAGGCTTAGTTCTACTAAGAAGCCTAAAAATGATTATAACCGATTCCCTTGAACCGTTGGGTTCAAGGACTGGCACCTACAGCGGCATCTCGGGTTCTTCTTTCCTTCAATGTTTTATGAAAAACACTTCTCAACTTCGTCAGCAAATCCGTCAACAAGTCCGAAAAAATCGTCAAAAATTGACCGCACTTGAACAAGCTCAAGCTGAAAAATCGATCGCTCAACAAGCCTTAGCGTTAATTGAAAAACATAATGCGCAACATATTGCATTGTACTTAGCTTTTGACGGAGAAATCTCTACACAACGTTTAATAGAATCACTTTGGGCGCAAGGCAAATCCGTTTATTTACCGGTTTTACATCCTTTTTGTGCGGGGCATTTATTGTTTTTACGTTATTTGCCGGAAACCGCAATGTGTCAGAATAAATTTGGGATTTTTGAACCACAGTTAAGTGTAAAAAACGTATTGCCTTTGGCAGAATTAGAGATGATTTTTACCCCGCTCGTGGCGTTTGATAAATCAGGAAATCGATTAGGAATGGGCGGTGGGTTTTATGACCGCACTTTGCAAAATTGGCAACAGAAATCATTTTTGCCAGTGGGGCTTGCGCATAAATGCCAAGAGGTTGAGGCGTTACCAACGGAAAGTTGGGATATGCCACTTGCGCATATTCTTGTGGGATAAAAAATAGGGTAAGCATTCACTTACCCTATTTTCTTTTAATCATTTATTATTGCGGTAATACATTTGGCTCAGCTGGTTTTTCCACTTCAGCAAATTGTTTATCTTTATTTGCTTCAATGATTTTCGCTGTTTGCTCTGCCAAATCGGTTAAATTCATTTTTTCATAAGCCTGTTGCATTAATGGTAATGCTTCGTGAGTTGCTTGCGTATCTGGATATTGCTGTAACATTCCTACTACACGGTTTGCCACTGCAACGTGCGCATCACGTTTTGCGTAGAATTTTGCAATGGATAACTCGTGGCGAGCAAGGCTTGCTTTGATGTACACCATACGTGCTAACGCATCTTTTGCATAAGGGCTATTTGGGAAGTGTTGAACTAACGTTTGGAAATTCGCAAATGCTGCTTTAATTGAACTACTTTCACGAGTTGCGCGATCTACACCAAATAAGTCTTGAATATAGTTGTCACCCAATGCTGAGTTGGTTAACCCCGCCATATAAAGCACATAATCTAAGTGAGAACTTTGTGGATATTCTTGCAAGAAACGATCTGCGTACACGAGAGTTTTGGTGTAATCTTGTGTTTTATAGTTCGCAAAAATTAAATTCAGAAGGGCTTGCTCGCTGTGGCTACTGCCTGGGTAGCGGTTACGAACAGCTTCTAAGTAACGGATAGATTGTGAATAATCACCATCTTGTAAGTAAGTTTGACCCGCATTATAGAGTTCTTCTTCTGGGCGTTGTTCAACCTCATTATTGGAGCTTGAGCAAGCTGTTACAGCTAATGCGGTTAAAGCAATAAGGGTGAACGATTTTAATTTACGCATTGGATAATCCTTATTTTTACGAGCAATGATAAATGAGTTACAATAACTTAATCTTAATATTGTATATAACATTATTAAATAAGCAAACTTCATTAACGGATTTTTTTATTTATGGCACAAATTACCTTGTCGGCTGAAGTTCAGCTATCTCAAATGGGACAACGTTTAGACCAAGCTTTGGCGGAATTGTTCCCAGATTATTCACGTTCACGCTTAAAAACTTGGATCGAAGACGATCTTGTTTTGGTCAATGGCGAAGTGGCGAACGTGCCTCGTGCCAAAGTCTATGGTGGTGAGCAAATTGAAATTACGGTCGAAATTGAAGACGATAACCGCTTTACGCCTGAAAATTTACCTTTGAATATCGTGTATGAAGATGACGATATTTTAGTGATCAATAAACCAAAAGATTTTGTCGTACACCCAGGGGCGGGCAATCCAACTGGCACTGTACTCAATGCGTTGCTTTATCATTATCCACAAATTGCAGAAGTACCTCGTGCGGGGATTGTGCATCGTTTAGATAAAGACACCACAGGATTAATGGTGATTGCGAAAACCATTCCTGCACAGACTAAACTCGTGCGTGACTTGCAAAAACGTAAAATTACCCGTGAATACGAAGCGATTGCAAGTGGCATTATGACAAAAGGGGGAATGGTGGATCAACCAATGGCTCGCCACCCAACCAAACGCACCCAAATGGCTGTTCACCCAATGGGCAAACCTGCGGTTACCCATTACCGTATTATGGAGCGTTTCCGTAATTACACACGCTTGCGCTTACGTTTAGAAACTGGACGTACGCACCAAATTCGTGTTCATATGGCACATATTGCTCACCCATTATTAGGTGACCAAACCTATGGTGGTCGTCCACGCCCACCGAAAAATGCGAGCGAAGAATTTATGGCGGTATTGCGTGATTTTAAACGCCAAGCATTACACGCAATTATGTTACGTTTAGAACATCCAATTACCGGTGAAATGATGGAGTGGTATGCACCATTACCAGAGGATTTTGTACAGTTAGTGGATGCATTAAAAGCGGATTATCAGCTACACAAAGACGAATTAGATTACTAAGGAGCCTCAATGAAAGCTATCAAACCCAATTGGCAAGCGCCGCAAGGTGTTCAGGCGTGGAGTACTTTAAGACAGGGCGGTGTGAGTAAACCGCCGTTTGATAGCTTTAACTTGGGCGATCACGTCAATGACGATAAAAGTGCGGTCAAAATTAATCGCACTTTGTTAGTCGAACAGCTCAATTTGCCTCAATATCCAACCTTTTTAAATCAAACGCACAGCACGACTGTATTGCGATTGCCTTCTGCTGAAAGTCTGCCAGCGGCTGATGCGGTTTATAGCAATCAGCCAAATCAAGTTTGTTTAGTGATGACTGCTGACTGCTTACCAGTGCTATTTACCAATAAAGCCGGAAATGAAGTTGCAGCTACACACGCAGGCTGGCGAGGGTTATGTGACGGTATTTTAGAAAATACAGTGGCTGAATTTGAATGTGCACCTTCACAAATAATGGCTTGGTTAGGGCCGGCAATCGGGCCTGAAAAATTCCAAGTAGGCAAAGAAGTGGTTGAGCAATTTATTGCACAGTGGCCTGAAGCAGAGCTTGCATTTACACCAGATCCAAATGAGCCCAATAAATATCTCGGTAACTTATATATGTTAGCGATGCAACGCCTAAATCGATTTGGCATTACGGAAATTAGTGGCGGAGAACATTGCACCTTCAAAGAGCAAGATAAATTCTTTTCTTATCGACGTGAGAAACAAACAGGGCGAATGGCGTCTTTAATTTGGTTTGAGTAACTTTGCTTTTAGAGAAACATTCAGACACACAAAAGTGCGGTAGAATTTTTCAGAAATTTACCGCACTTTTATTTATGTCGATGTTATTCCGTGATTAGAAGGTTACTTTAAAGCCCACTTGAACTTGCGTTTCTTTATACGCTTGTTTACTTCTACGTTGACCAACGGTCGCCCACATTTGCATATTTGGACCGACTTTAGCCTCAAGACCCGTATTGTATTCTACAAAACGTTTTGTACCTTCAATCGCTTTGCGGCGGCCATTAACATAAGCACCGAAGTCTTTTGAGTTGTGAACTAAGTTGACTTCAACATAAGGTTTGATATTGATTTTAGAGCGACTGACGTGGCTATCAAGGAATAATTTTGCACCGACTTTGGTTTGGATATTACCATCACCAAATCCAACGAATGTAGTACCCGCACTATCAATATAGTTTTTCGATTTCACACCTTGCCAAGTTACTTGTGCTTGAGGTTGTAAGCCAATGCGGTGGCGTTCCCAGCTATCTACTCGGTAATCGTGGAGCGGTAAGTAATAACCCGTTTCAATAGAAGCGGTAAAACCTTTCGATTTATAGTTCGCTTTGCTTTCTGGTGAATTAATTTCGTTTTTAAACCATTGATATTGTAGCCAGCTGTTTGCGAAGAAACCTGACTTATGCGCATCATCTTGTTGCCACGCATAGTAAGCACCCACAGAATAGCCTTTCACTTTTGCGGAGGCATTGACATTATCTGATGAGATATTTGTAGTTTGTTGTGCGTAACCTAAGATATAACCAATCTTGGAGTTGTATTTCACTTCACGATCTTCACCCAATACAATGGAGTAATTTCTTGAGCTGAGGTGTGTTGAACCATTGCTCATCTTATGATGTGCTTTACCTTTCGTTGCTTTAATCCATACACCCGGTAAATCGTGTTGACGATAAAAGTTAGTTACCCCTAAACGTTCGCCAAGGGTAATGCTGAACATATTGTTCGCGGCATAAAGGTTGCTCGCATAACTTGCCATACTTGCGTTATAACGCGTGCTATTTTCTTTTGGTGCCTGTGGAATAACTTCAGGTACTGGTTGCGGTTGTGGTGCTGGTTTAATCTCGATCGCACTATCAGGTGGAAGTGAGCTCGACTCTTCACTAAATGGCTCACTTGCAACACCATTTGGGAATATTTCTAAAGAGTTTTCTGCCGCCGATAAAATATTATTCACATTTGAAACAGTTGGGCTGGCATTTTCTATTGTCGTTACAGTTTCTTTATCATTCACACCAACAATATTGCCATTTAATGTAGTTCCATTATTATTTTTATGACGAACAGTGGTTGTTTCTTTACTTGCTTTATTGGCTTTTTCCACTTTATTTTCAGTGGTTTTTGTTACTTTTTTATTTGTTGTTTGTGAAGTCGCAGGTGTGAGTAATTTATCTAAACCAAGGTTTGCACTTCCCATCGTTTCTTTTAATAATGAGTTTAATGCTCGCTCATTAAGTGCTGGCAATTGCATCTCAACCGCATTAGCCGCTAAAAGAGAAGTGTTAGTAAGGCTATTTCCATTATGCGAATTCGCAAAAGTAGACGGTTTTAGAGTATCAAGAGTGTTATTGACTGTTGAACATCCATTTCTACATTCATTGACTACTTGCATATTAGAAACAGAATAATTTGAATAGAGAAAAATTAATGACGCTAAAGGAAGGGTAGCGTATCGAATCTTCATAAAGTTATCCTATTTTAATATTAAAATTTGATTAATCATTTTAAAAATTAAGTAGCGATATTATAACGCTGAACTGTTTAAAAATGATACATTAAAGTTTGTATATTGACATTTCTTTACAAAAAATAAATGGAATTCATAGTGTTAAATTAATTCATTATTTTATGTTGGTGAATGTAAATAATATTTTAAAAATATTTGGAATAAAAAAATAACTATATTTTACTTTGTTAAAAATAAATATTTTATTTCTTTCTTCTTTTTATTATCTTGAATTTTAAAAAATAATTTGTTGTTTAAATATACGCATTCACCTATCTTCAGTATGAGGATGAACCATTTCGTGCCGAGTTTGATAGGCGTTAGCTAAAAAATATTGTAA
The DNA here is from genome assembly GCA_049941595.1 of Bisgaard Taxon 46. Classification (GTDB taxonomy): domain Bacteria; phylum Pseudomonadota; class Gammaproteobacteria; order Enterobacterales; family Pasteurellaceae; genus Pasteurella. The sequence continues at coordinate 179,810 of JBNFNA010000001.1, read as the reverse complement.
AATCGACCGCACTTTTTAACGATGAAACCTATTATGCAGATTTTAGTTCAGGATATTATATGAGTGAGTCAATTCAATTCGAGATAGAACAACTACGCCAAACCTTACGTCACTATGAGTATCAATACCACGTGTTAGATAATCCAACTGTTCCTGACGCTGAATATGACCGTTTGTTTCATCAATTAAAAAATCTGGAGCGAGAATATCCGCAATTTATTACCGAAGATTCTCCAACGCAACGAGTAGGAGCAAAACCGTTAGCAGGGTTTGCTCAAGTGACTCACGAAATTCCAATGCTGTCATTAGATAACGCATTTTCAGATGACGAGTTCAAAGCCTTTGTGAAGCGTATTCAAGATCGTTTATTAGTGTTGCCTAAGCCATTAACTTTTTGCTGTGAGCCAAAGCTTGATGGATTAGCGGTGAGTATTTTATATGTCAATGGTAAGCTTGTGCAAGCGGCAACACGTGGTGATGGCACAACAGGCGAAGATATTACCTCAAATATTCGTACTATTCGTAATATTCCTTTGCAATTATTAATGGAAAACCCACCGGCTCGTTTAGAAGTCCGTGGCGAAGTGTTTATGCCACAAGCGGGATTTGAAGCACTTAATGAGCAAGCACTTGCCAAAGGTGAAAAAACATTTGCTAACCCACGTAATGCAGCAGCGGGTTCGTTACGTCAGCTCGATCCTAAAATCACTAGCCAACGTCCTTTAGTATTAAATGCTTACAGTATTGGCATTGCAGAAGGTGTAGAGTTGCCGGCTACGCATTTTGAGCGTTTACAGTGGCTGAAATCCATTGGTATTCCAGTCAATAATGAAATCCAGCTTTGCGATGGTATTGAAAATGTGCTGGATTTTTACCGCACTATTATGCAAAAACGCAGCAGTTTAGGTTATGACATTGACGGCACAGTCTTAAAGATCAATGACATTGCGTTACAACAAGAACTCGGCTTTATTTCAAAAGCCCCTCGTTGGGCCATTGCTTATAAATTCCCTGCACAAGAAGAATTAACAGTGCTTAATGACGTGGAATTCCAAGTGGGTAGAACAGGGGCAATTACACCTGTGGCAAAATTGGAGCCTGTATTTGTGGCTGGTGTGACAGTAAGTAATGCGACTTTACATAACGGTGATGAAATCGCACGCTTAGATATTGCGATTGGTGATACTGTGATTATTCGTCGAGCTGGCGATGTGATTCCACAAATTATTGGTGTGTTGCACGAACGTCGTCCAACAGATGCTAGGCCCATAGTGTTCCCAACTAATTGTCCAGTGTGTGACTCTGTGATTACGCGTATTGAAGGTGAAGCAGTCGCACGTTGTACTGGCGGCTTATTCTGTGCGGCACAGCGTAAAGAAGCATTAAAGCACTTTGTATCTCGCAAAGCGATGGACATTGATGGTGTTGGCGCGAAATTAATCGAACAGCTGGTGGATCGTGAGCAAATTCATACGCCAGCGGATTTATTCAAATTGGATCTCACTATATTAATGCGCTTAGAAAGGATGGGGCCGAAATCAGCGCAAAATGCTTTAGAGAGTTTAGAAAAAGCAAAGAAAACAACGTTAGCACGTTTTATTTTTGCGTTGGGCATTCGTGAAGTGGGTGAAGCAACCGCATTAAATTTAGCAAATCATTTTAAAACCCTTGAGGCATTAAAAGCTGCGACGTTAGAACAATTGCAAGAAGTGCAAGATGTGGGTGAAGTTGTGGCAAATCGTATTTCTGTTTTCTGGCGTGAACCGCACAATGTAGCGGTGGTGGAAGATTTGCTTGCGCAAGGGATTCACTGGGACACCGTTGAAGTGAAAGAAGTGGAGGATAATCCATTTAATGGAAAAACTGTTGTTTTAACAGGCACACTGAGCCAAATGGGACGTGATCAAGCTAAAGCGTTATTGCAACAATTAGGTGCAAAAGTGAGCGGTTCGGTTTCATCAAAAACAGATTTGGTGGTTGCGGGTGAAAGTGCCGGTTCGAAATTGGCAAAAGCTAATGAACTTGGTATTGAAGTGATTGATGAGCAAACCTTCCTTGATTGGGCCGCACCGTATCTTTAACGTTAAAAACGCCTAAAAGAAAAAACCTCCTGCATTCGTGCTGGAGGTTTTTTGGTTTACCGGACTTAACAACTCGAATAAAAGTGCGGTAAATTTTTTAATAATTTTATGATAGGTATTTTGCTTTTAATTCTTTCGCAAATGCCACTTTCTCTGGGGTTAATTCTTTAGTCATTGGTTCGCGACAGAAACCAGAATCAACACCGTCAAGTTTTAATAACTCTTTGATTGTTAAGTATAAACCATTTGATAAAATACCCTCAATCAAATCGTTTGTCACGTTTTGAATTTCAAGTGCTTCTTTTAATTTACCCGCTTGAGTTAATTCAAAAATTTGGCGTGCACGAATACCGTTTACGTTGAATGTACTACCAATAGCGCCGTCAACACCTAATGCCGCAGCAGGTAACATCATTTCATCGAAGCCCGCCCAAACTAAGTGATTTGGGTAAGCTTTTTTCAAACGCTCTAATAGGTAGAAGTCGCCAGCTGTGAATTTAACACCCAATACTTTCGGGTTTTTGTAAAGCTCACCGAACTGTTCGACACCGATGTTTACACCTGTTAAGAATGGGATTGAGTAAACAATCATATTGTTACCAGTCGCTTCGATGATGCTTTCGTAATAGTGTTTGATTTCAGGGAAGCTAAATTTGTAGTAGAACGGGGTTACCGCAGATAAGCTGTCATAACCTAATTCAGTGGCATATTTACCTAACTCGATCGCTTCGTGTAAGTTAACGCTACCGACTTGAGCGATAAGTGCGATATCGTCTTTTGCTTCATCTTTTGCAATACGGAAGATTTCTTTTTTCTCTTCTGTTGAAAGCATAAAGTTTTCGCCAGTACTACCACCTACGTAAAGACCATCTACTTTCATTTTGTCGATGTTGTAACGAACGATTTCGCGTAAACCTTTCTCGTTCACAGAACCGTCAGCGTTGAACGACACTAACAATGCGCTGAAGATACCTTTTAAGTTTTTCATTGAATACTCCTAATAATGTGTTATTTCACACGTTGTTCTAAAATCACGTTAACTGTTTTTTGTTTTGTTCTAGTTGCTTTATCTTCACCAGATTGAACGATCAGGGTATAAATCAGATCTAAAACGAAAAGTTGGGCAATTTTCGTTCCCATTGAATCACCTTGTAACTGCCCTTGGTGGTTGCCATTGATTAATACATAATCGGCAGCGTGTGTGATTGGTGAACGTAAATTGTGCGTAATGGCAATGGTGGTGGCATTATTTTTCTTCGCAATGTTCAATGCTTGAATCACTTCTTTGGAATAGCCGGAATGACTGATCCCTACAACAACATCCCCTTCACGCATTAATGCTGCTTGCATATACATAAAGTGGTTGTTAGAAGTTGCATCGACTTGCATTCCAATACGCATAAATTTATTTTTAGCATCTTCAGCGGTAATGCCTGATGAACCTACACCAAATAAGAAAATACGTCTTGCTTGGATCATCGCTTGAACGACTTTCTCTAATTCATTGAAGTCGAGTAAATTCACTGTTTCAGCAATGACATTAGTGACCGTGCCTTGAAGTTTAGAGGCAATACTTTTCGCATCATCTGCGGCGGAAATGTCGGTATCAAGCAATGAATTGTATTGTTTTTCACGCGTCGCTAATTCAATTGCAAGTTCTAATTTAAAGTCAGTGAAACCTCTGAATCCTAAAGTACGGCAAAAGCGAATAAATGTTGCTTCACCTACATCAAGATGTTTAGCAATATCAGAAAGCGAAGACTGACTTAATAAATCAGGCGAAGCGAGAATAGTCGCTGCAATTCTTTTCTCTGTTTTGGTTAAACTATCGTGCAATGCGCCGATTGTGTCTAAAATTTTTCCACTGACTAACATAGAAGCTCCTTAAAATTGCAGCTGCAATTACAATAATTCGATAGGTACTTTTACAACAAGTTTTTTCAGATTCACTACTTGCCCATCAACATTACAACCAGGTTTATGTGGCTCATACGGTAAGAACACGGCAAACATATTTGGTTTTAAGGTCAATGTACTTTTATGGGCAATCTCTGGTGTGAGTTGGTAGTCATCTTGATCGTTGTATTCGGTGTAATCCGCTAAGTTCGGATAAACCACACTATACTCAATATTTTCAGCACCTGAAATAAGCAATTGTACGTCCACGTATTTACGATGCATTTCTGCTTGTTTACTGTCAGCAGCTGTTGTATCAAAGCTCATCACATTCATATAAATTTGATCGGTGATATCGTGACGTCCAATTTCGAGTCCGTTCAAATCTAATGTTTTTAAGTATTCACAAACTTCTAAAATAGTTTGTGGTAATCCGAGTTTAAAATCACTTCTGGTTAAATCACCAATTAACATATTTGCTCCTATTTCAATGCAACACCTTGTTGCAAGCAGTCAGCTACCCACCAGGCTGCGCCGATTAAGCCAGCGTCTTGACCGTAATGGGCTTGTTCTACTTGGCAACGATAGAAATGTGGCATTTCATTTAAGTATTGTTTGACTAAAGGCAAGTAGCCTTCAGCTAAACCAACGCTTCCGCCCACAACAACTTTTTGCACATCCAAACCAATTACTAAATCGGCAATTAAGTTTGCAATGGCTTTTGCTGAACGTTGAATAAGTGCGGTCGCTTTTTCATCATTTTTTCTAAATAGCTCGAAGGCTTCTTTCGGGCTACAAGGTGGATTCCATTGGCTAGAAACTGCTTCAATCGCACGTCCTGCTGCCACAGCTTCTACACAACCAACACGCCCACAGCCACAAACTGGGCCGTTTGGATCCGCAAGGGTATGACCAATGTGGCCTGCAACACCGTTTGGTTCAGTTAATAAACGACGTTCTAAAATAATGCCGCCGCCAACGCCTGTTGAAACAGTAATAAAAACGAAATTTTGCACCGCACTTTTGTCTTCGTCTTTATATTCTGCACAAGCAGCGGCTTGCACATCGTTTAATAAACCAATGGGTTTATCTGTGTGGCGGGCAATGCTTGCTTTAAGCGGGAATTCCGCTAATCCACCTAAATTTTTCGGGTTAAGTGCGGTTAAAATTCCGTTATTAATAATACCTGTTGATGCCACAGCCACATAATCAAATTGCCCTTGATATTGCTGTAAAATCTGCGCAAGTGTGTCGTGCATTGCATTTGCTGCATCTGCTTGTGGTGTTGAGATTTGTTGGCGTTGTTCAATTGTGCCATCAACCACGATGGCTGAGGCAATTTTAGTACCGCCAATATCTAATGCTAAACAACGCATAACGCCTCCTTATTTTTTCGCAGATTTTACTGAGTCCACAAACCAGCTTACGATGTGTTCTAAGCGAGTGAGCGCAGAACCCACAGTAACAGAATAAGCACCAATTTCAATGGCTACTTTTGCAAGTTCAGGCGTATTATAACGACCTTCCGCCATCACTCGGCAGCCAGCAGCTTTTAAATCTTTCACAAGTTGATAGTCAGGCTCCGCAGGGACTTCACCGCCAGTGTAGCCAGACATTGTGCTACCAATGATTTCCACACCTAAGTTTTGGCAGTGCATACCTTCTTCAAAATTCGAACAGTCAGCCATTGCTAAGCAACCTAATTCTTTAATACGTTTTACGGTCTCTTCAATGGTAGTTGGGCGAACACGATGTGTGCCGTCAAAAGCAATAATATCTGCACCAGCTGAGGCAAGATCTTCTACATCTTTTAGAAATGGCGTAATGCGCACTGGGCTATCTTCTAAATCACGTTTCACAATACCAATAATCGGAACATTCACTACTTTGCGTACTGCTTTTAAGTTTTCAATCCCTTCAATACGCAATCCTGCAGCCCCGCCAATCACAGATGCTTGTGCCATTGCAGCAACGATTTCAGGGGAATCCATTGGACCATTATCTACTGGTTGGCAAGAAGCAATTAACCCATATTTAATTTGTTCTAAAACTTGTTGGTGTGATAATTTTGACATATAAACTCCAGTATAACTCAGATAATAGAAGATTAACTCCAATTGGCATAGATTAATCTTAGATTGAAAAAATGACAACTAAAATAATGAAAATTTGCGATCTCCGTCGCATATTTCTAGCTAGAAGAAAGCGCTTATTTTACTTGTTAAAAAGGCTATAAATGTTGCTCCAAAATACGCTGTAAAATCTGATAACCTTTTTGATTAAAATGTAGCCCATCAGTGCAGTAATTAAGATGCAAATCGCCATTCTCATCGCGAAATTCAGCTTGTGTTGGCACATAAATCACGTTTTCAGGGCAATGTGATTTTAAATAATGATTGAGTTCGTGAATTTGTGCATTGCTGACAGTGCCGATATTATTTACTGGTGTTGCTTCAAGTAAATAATAGCGAGAGTGCGGTGCGATTTTTTGTAGTTTTGTTAAGATTTCATTCAGCCACGTCATCACTTGCGCAGGGGAATAGTCTTTTTCTTTACAAATGTCATTGACACCTAAAAATAAAAAGACGTGCTGACCTAAATGTTGGATGCCACTTTGATTGACGATGACGTCTAAATATTGTCTAGTGCTGACACCGGAGATTCCCAAATTCGCCACAGTTTTGCCCTTTAATGTAGGCGTGCCTTGCAATTGCTCTGCCCACATATCAAATAGCGAGTGACCGATCAGACTGACTTCGGCGGATTTGTTAAATTCACTACGTTTTTGTAAGTAGCGTTGAAAAATATCTTGGTCTGATAACATTGCGATTCTTCCTCAAACTTTATTCTGTTGCATTCACCATCAGTTTTTGAATATCAATTTCTGCATTTTGCAAACGTACGCGTAAACGGTAAGTATCAGTGGCTTTTTGTGGAAAATCAGCACGGTAATGCCCACCGCGACTTTCCTCTCGCATTAACATACTACGCACTAAAAGCTGTGCTGTTTTTAACGCATAATAAATTTCAATCCCTTGATATTTTGCTTGCTCCAATGGGTTAAATTTATGCTCTAAGTCGATGAGCTGTTCAAGCAGTTGACTCAAATGCGTACCTGTTCGATACACATTGGCAAATTTACTCATCGCTTGGCGTAGTTGGCTAAGCACTTGGCTTGCACTTAACGCATTTTGAGTTGTTTGGTGATTGAGTTGGTTGAGCTGTATTTCTGCTTGTTGAATGGCACTTTTCTCATTGAGTGAGAAAGCAAAGTGCGGTCGATTTTCTGCAATTTTTTGAACCGCACGTTTAGCAAACACTAAGCTGCCACCTACTGAGTTACCCCCTAAGCGGTTCGCCCCTTCAATACACGAAGAAACTTCACCTACGGCAAAAAGCCCTTTCACTTGGCTTTGTGCATATTCATCGATCTCAATCCCTCCGTTGCAACTGTGAGCAAATGGTGCGATAGCCACTTTATCTTGCAATAAATCGATCCCAGCTTCATTTTTTAGCCAGTCTAAATAGACCGTGTAAAATTCTTCTTTATCTTCATATAGCGCAGGTGAATAACGTAAATAAACCCCTTCGGCATCAGGATTCGCCATTAGGTATTGCATCATTTTTAAATCAAATGTGACACAAGGGAAATCCACCGAGAAAGGCGCATAGGCGCTGCGTTGAGCCATCATTTTTTGGAAATCGTGAGAACTGACTTCTTCAAAGAGGGAATGGCCTTTTTCATCTTCTACTGCGGTGCAATATTTCAATGTATGTTCACCAAACAGGACTTTGTATTTTGGTTCGATGAAAGAAGGGATAAATTGGATATATTCTAAATTGGTTAAAGTCGCTCCAGCTTGTAAAGCGACAAAATGGCTTGAACCAATTACATCTGCTGGATAAAGATTGTCTTTATATAATCCAGCAATTCCGCCACTGGCTAAAATAATCTGTGATGTCTGGCAGAAAATATATTGTGGCTCCCCTTGCTCAGTCGCTTGCATAAACACCGCGCCCTGCACCTGATTTTGGTCAGTCACAATATGCAGTAAAGTGGCTTGTTCAAAAATTTGTGTTTGTTGTTGCGCTAAAATTTGTTTTGCACGTTTTGCTGATGCTTTCCAATCTTTGATTAAGTAAATTGGGCGGGGATATTGCGCAAAACAGGCTGGGCGATTGTCTTGACGTTTCCAAGGTTGAAAACCAATTTCTGTCAATAAATTAACCGCACTTGGGGAGTCTTCAATATACGCTTTGACAATCTTAGGGTTATTCATTCTCTGTGCGACAGCTTGAATATCTTGCATAAAGCGTGTTTTATCGCTTTCATCGCCAGTCACTTGAATCCCTAATGTTGCTTTTAAAGGAAAAAAACTCGCACCCGTACCGATTTGTGTTTTAGTGATGAGAATGTGGGGGATTTGTTTTTTATGCGCTTCAACTGCGCAGCTTAATCCCGCAATGCCAGCACCGACAATCAGCAAATCTGTTTTAACGCTTTGGGTAATACGAAGAGTTGTCATAGTTTGATTCCGAGAATTAACCGCTCCGGAAAGAGCGGTCAATTTTGGCTAAGTTTTAGAGTAATGATGGGGCTGCGCCAAGTAGGCGTTTGGTATAGTCGTGGCTTGGATTATCAAAAATTTCCTGTGTTGTGCCAGTTTCCATAATTTGACCACCATACATTACAACAATACGGTCTGATACTTGGCGTACAGTTTGGATATCGTGCGAGATGAACACCATCGCAAGATTCAGTTCTTTTTTCAAATCTGCTAACAAGTTGAGCACCTGTGCACGTACCGATACGTCTAATGCTGATGTGGGTTCATCTGCGACGATCAATTTTGGATTTAACGCCAATGCACGAGCGATCGCCACACGTTGTTTTTGACCACCAGATAAACGGGTTGGCTCAACAAGTGCTGCTGAACGAGGTAAACCTACACGAGAAAGTAGCTCATACACACGGTTTTCACGTTCTCTTGGTTGTAACACGTTGTGAATATCCATTGGATCTTTCAAAATGTCTAGCACACGCATTCTTGGGTTAAGTGCGGTTGCGGGGTCTTGGAAAATGACAGAAACTTGGCGACCAAATTGGCGACGCGCCTCTGCACTACCATATTGCATTTTTAACCCGTTGAACTTCACATTGCCTGATGTCGGTTTTTGTAAACCGATGATCACGTTCGCTAAAGTAGATTTACCGCAACCCGACTCCCCAACTAAGCCGATAGTTTCACCGGCTTTGATGCTTAGATTCACGCCATTTAATGCGTTGATTTTTTTACGTCCGAATAATGAGCCATCTCTTGATGGGAATTGCACCACAATATCTTCTAAATCAATGATATTTTGTTCTTTAATAACTTTGATACTGCTCATACATTACACCTCTTTGCTCGTAGCAGCTTCAGGTTGCCCCACTAAGTGTGATGCCCAGAAATGTTTAGGATCGTCACCTACTGGTACAAGTTTTAATTTTTGTTTTGGATTTGCATCTGGTCGTAGTGAACGGCTTGCGAAACGGTCGCCATCTGCAAAATCATACGGTGAAGGCACACTACCAGGAATTTGATAGAGGCGTGTTGCACGTTCTTCGGTTGAAAGTACAGAACCTAATAAACCACGTGTATATTCGTGAGTTGGGTTTGCAAGTAATGATGAAGTTGGTGCAGTTTCAACAACTTGACCTGCATACATTACGGTAATGTGGTGTGCAAGTTGTGCAACCAATGCAAGGTCGTGGCTCACGAACACCATTGCAAAGCCCAGTTTGTCACGTAATTCGTTAAGTAGTTTCACCACTTCAGCTTGTACTGTTACGTCAAGTGCGGTTGTTGGTTCATCAGCGATTAACAGTTTTGGTTCACGAGTTAATGCCATTGCGATAACAACACGTTGACGTTGGCCACCTGAAAGCTCGTGTGGATAACGGTTTAACACTTTACTTGGATCAAGCTGTACCCATTCTAAGAGTTTTTCAGCAGTGTGTTTGCTACCACGTTTAATGAGCTGTGCCATTTGGTCTTTAATCCGCATTGATGGGTTTAATGCACTTAATGAGTCTTGATAAATCATTGCGATTTCAGTACCACGTAATGATGCAAGTTCAGTTGAATTTAACAAGTTATGTTGTTTACCACTGCGGTCGGTAAAGAGAATTTCACCTGTAATTCGTGCCGTTTTTGGTAATAAGCCCATAATTGAGAACGCTGTAATGGATTTACCACAACCTGATTCACCTACTAAGCCCATTGTTTCGCCTTCATTGACAGTGAAACTAATGTTGTCCACTAATGGGGTTTCACCATAGCGATTTGGGAAACGGATAGATAAGTTTTTCACTTGTAAAATTGGTCTTGCATTTGGATCTAACTGCATACGGTCTGTACGAGTGATTTCTTTTTCGTGCAATTTTAACAAGTAGCGTTTTAACGCAAGGCTTTCTGCCATCGCTTCTTGCACGTCTGTGCTTAAGCGTTCTTCAGGTTTAGATTTACCTTGTTTACTGCTTTTTAAACGTGGGTTCACTAACGCATCAGTTAAACCTTCCGCTAAGATATTTAACGCAAGCACTGTTAAAAGGATCATCAAACCAGCAAAGGTTGTTGCCCACCACGCACCGTTTAATACGATGTTACGGCCTTCAGATAACACGTTACCCCAAGATGGATTTGGTGGCTGAACGCCAGCACCTAAGAAAGAGAGCGACGCTTCAAGTACAATAGCATCAGCAACCATTACTGTTGCGAATACTAATACAGGTGCGGCAGTGTTGCGAACAACGTGTTTAAGTAGGATATAAGTACGGCTACCACCAATAACACGTTCAGCACGTACATAGTCTTCGTCCCATTGAGAAACCACGTTTGCACGTACAACACGCGCTAATTGCGGTGTATAAACTACTGCGATAGCGATGATAATAACTGGAACTGTATTACCAAATGTTGCAAGTAAAATTGCAGCTAATGCGATACCAGGGAATGCCATTAAGATATCCATTAAGCGCATAATGATTTCATTGCCCCATTTGTCTGCTGTTGCTGCAGTCGCACCGAGGATACTACCTAAAAAGATAGCAAAAGCAACCGCACCTAAACCGATGAATAATGACGTTTTCGCACCGTAAATAATACGAGAGAAAATGTCACGTCCTAGACGGTCAGTACCGAATAAAAAGTCGCCACTTGGTGGACGCATACGTGCGATGATTTCTAGTGGATCGTGTGTTGCCACTACTGGTGCAAAGACGGCCACTAATGAAACAAATACTAAAAAAATTAACGCAATTTTTGATGCCCCTGAAAGAGCTTGGAATCTTGCACCACTTGCAGCTAAGCGCTGCGCTAAACCTTGTCGAAACATTATAGACTCCGAATTTTAGGGTTAATCAATAAGTAAAGAATATCGACAATGATGTTTACCATCACGAATGTTAATGCGATAGTCAAAACTACCCCTTGTACTAAGTGTAAATCGTGGTTAACGATACCGTTGAAGATTAATTTCCCCATTCCCGGTAAGTCGAAAATTTGTTCAATAACCACAGCACCACCAAGTAAGTAACCTACTCGTAAACCTAATACCGTTACTGGTGTAATTAAGGCATTACGCAATACGTTGTGACGAATTACAGTGGCATAAGGCACGCCGTTACCAATCGCTGTACGGACGTAGTCTTTATCCATTTCTTCAACCATTGTGGTACGCACAACACGAATTAATGAAGCACACACAGGGATTGCTAATGCAAGTGAAGGTAAGATCATTGATTGAATATAACCAGATGGGCTTTCACTGAAAGGCACGTAACCACCTGATGGTAAAATATCGAGTTCTAATGAGAACCATTGAATTAATAAGATACCTAACCAAAATGATGGTGTTGCAACTGCTGCAACAGAAAGTAAACGGATAACTTGGTCAACCCAACGGTCGCGATAAAGTGCGGCTAATACACCTAATGAGAAAGAAACAATCGCAGCGAAAATAACACCGATAAGGGTAAGTTGTAATGTGATTGGGAATGCTTTACTGATCATATCCCCAATTGGTAATTCTGGTGGCATTGTCACACCAAAATCAAGCATAAGTAAGTTGCCTAAAAAGCGGAAATATTGAACGATAATTGGATCATTCAAACCGTGGCTTTCACGATAGAGCTCTTTTGCCGCTTCACTGGCACTTTCACCCAATGCAATGGTTGCAGGGTCACCCGGTGTGAATTGAAGGACGACGAAAACAAGAGCTGTAACACCCAAGATCATAACAGGTAGCGCCATTAAACGGCGTAACAACAATCGAAGTATAATTTCCATTTGATTCTCCAACGACTTGATGAAGAGTTAAGTCGAAAGGTTTTGTAAAGGTAGGTCTAAGATGTTAAACGTTATTATTTAAACCTTTGTTTTTATCTCCCCCTTACGTAAGAAGTAAGGGGGAGTACCACATTCTCTATTGAGAATTATTTACGGCCAACGCCTAAGAATGATACACCAGTTGTTGGTAATGGTTGATAGTTCTCAAGTGCGTTGCTATCCCAAGCTGAAGGGAGTTTACGGTGAAGGATTGGGTAAAGTGGAACGTGTTCAGCAATGATATCAATTGCTTTATTCCAAGCAGTTTGTGCTTCACCCACATCTTTCGCTTTCGCTGCTACATCAAGCAATTCTTGAATTTGTTTGAATTCAGCAGTTTCGCTCCAACGGAAACGTCTTTTCGGCCATACATCGCCACGGTACCACCAGCTTAATAATAAGTCTAAATCGTTACCGAATACTGATGGGTCACCCGGTGCGATAACCACTTTGTAGTTACCTTTATCAACGTGGTTGTTATAAAGTGCACCAGATTGTAAGTGTTGTAATGTTACTTTAACGCCAGGGATCTTGTTCCAAGATTCTAAAATGATTGGCGCAGACTCTTTCACCCAGTCGTGGTCAGTTGCTAATAATTCGAAGTGTAATTCTTTAACCCCCGCTTCTTTTAATAGCGCTTCTGCTTTTTTCACATCATAATCATATTGAGTTGATGCTTTGTGATAGTTAGGGTGAGTTTCTTGTACATAAGAAGTCGCTGCTTTTGCATTACCATCGAATACGATATCGATTAGTTTTTCAGTATTTAAACCGAAGTGTAATGCTTGACGTACTTTAGGATTGTTGAACGGTGCTTGTTCACAGTTGAACATTAAGAATAACAAGCCGAAAGATTGTACTGATTCAACAGTTTGTTTTTTCGCTTTTAAGCGAGCAACGTCGATGTATGGTACGCTTTCCATTGCTTGAGTACGTTTAGATTCTTGTGCAGTAACACGTGCTGCAGCATCAGAAAGTAAGAACCAAGACATTTTTTCAACTTGCGCTGGGTATGGTCCGTTATATTTATCAAATGCTTCAAATACGATCTTGTCATCTTTAACCGCCGAAACAAATTTGAATGGACCTGAACCCACTGGGCTTGCGTCAAATGCAGATTGACCCATTTTCTCAACGATATGTTTAGGAACAATTTTCACGATAGTTAAACGTTGAGTGAATAAGGCAAATGGGTATTTAAGTTTGAATTCAACAGTTTTGTTATCAAGTGCTTTTACTGAATCAATGAACGGAACGAACATTGCGAATAATGATTTAGTTTTTGGATCCATTACGCGTTCAAATGAGAAAACAACATCTTCAGCTGTGACCGGTGAACCATCGTGGAATACCGCACCATCACGTAAAGTAATTTTCCAAGTGATATCATCAACTTGTTCTGGTTCTTTTGCAGCAAGTGCTAAGTAAGGTTTACGTGTCGCAGGGTGTAAATCCACTAAGCCTTCAAAAATATGTAGGTTAGCCGCCATTGAAGAAGCACCAGTGGTGATCATTGGGTCAAAACCTGTTGAAAGTGGATATGCAATACCGACTTCGATTGATTTACCTGCAGCTGCAGCAAGTGCGTTTGGAGTAAATGTACCAAGAGAACCACTAAACGCTAAACCCGCACCAATACCTGCAACAATTTTCATAAAGTGGCGACGCGATTCATTGCTCAATTTGTTGACATCGTTTGTAAGGATGTGTTTTGTCATATTAAACTCCTAATGTTTCATACGATATATTATTTTCAGCTACAACATCAGCTGTTGATAATGGCTTATTTAAAGGCTTTGCATTAAAAATGAAGTGAAATTATCAAAATTAAAACAAAAATGATTTGTTCGTATCGTAACGTTTGCGTAGTATGAGGTCAATAGAACAGCTAAGCGAGAATTCACATTTGTGATCGATATCACAACAGTTTAGTAAAAATAGCCTCTTATAGCGATTTGCTCCCATCCTAAATAGCATTACTATAGAAAAAATCACGTGTGCTAGCATAGCACAACATTTTGAAAATATTGTGAAAATAGAGGCAGTGATTAAAAAATATCATTAAATTATTTGAGCAATTATTTTGATTTCTGCTTTAATCCTCTCTATTTACCTTACAAATTGGCATATAAAACAAGCGTAGCTTTAGAATACAGAATAGTTGTAAATAAATTGTTACATTTATTATTGGGAAAGGTTATTTTAAAGCTTGTTTTAATGTATTTGTATATTTATGTAAATTTTAAACTGAATTTGCGAAAAGAAATGTAAAACGGGAGTTTGTCACTTTTCGAGAAATATTTTTTTATAGATAATAAGCGCCAACAAAGCTATTTAGATTTTTATAGGAACATCAAAGTAGTTTGTTATTTAGGAGTTCTAGGACTATTTAGTCAACTTTTTCAAGATATATGGATGTGTCGCTAAATAGCCGTTATTTTGTATATTTTTACTGGATTAGCATATTGTAGCTATATATGTTTATTCATTTAGGAACAACGCCGCCCAGTATGTTGTCGGGATTGAACAAGCCATACTGATGTATAGTTTGTTGCATCGTCTTATTGTGAGTAAGCTGTACACTCAAGTAGTTAAGACAAAATTGAAAAGTTGGTGATAATGGTTCACCGTTTAGATTTTATATATTTTAAGTTTTTATTACATTGATTAATAAAGCACTCAATATTCACTGAATAACGAGTGCTTTTTTTCTATTCATTATTTGTATTGAAGTGCGGTCAATTTTTTAAAAGTTTTGATCGCACTTTTTTATTTCTGTTGAGCAAGCCTTAAAAACGGGTGGTTAAATCGGTCAGCCATTCTGGGCTTAATTGCACTAACCAAATTTCAATTTGTTTATCAAATCCTGTCAGCACGAATAATCCAACTGCGAGTAAGCTCCACCCCATTACCTTACGTCCTTTTTGTCCTGCATCGGCTAATTTCTCACGTTTTTCACGGAAGAACTGGCGAGATAGCAAACCAATAGCAATAAGTGGAATGACTGCGCCTAAGCTGAAAATCATCATCACTAATGCAACGCTGGCTAAGGCCTCACCTTGGCTAGCTAGGGCAATAGCAGCTCCCAATGTTGGCCCGATACAAGGCGCCCAAACAATGCCGAGCAATAATCCAACGAAAAATTGCCCTGTTGCTGATTCTGGATTAAACCCACTTAACCAAGCTTCGCCTTTCCCTGTTAGAGCAGATGTATAGCGACTAAAAATAGCTTGTAAGCGTGAGCTCAGCAACCAGAACGCGACAAACAACATTAAGATTGCTGCAGCATAACGTAAATATTCACTATTTAACCCTAACGCTAAGCCAATTGAGGCGATGACTGTTCCCACCAAAGTGAAAGAAATTGCCATACCCAAGGCCAGTGTAAATAAACCAACTTTACGTTTTGCCATTGCTGAAGAAGCAACGATCGGTAAGATTGGTAAAACACAAGGGGACAGGGTAGTGAGCAACCCTGCCAATAAACTTAACCCTAAAACAGTGATACTAATGTCCATATTATTTCCTGTTTATTGCTTATGGTAATGTGATGAAACGGCGTAAACCATCTTCGCTTGTTTCTGCGATGCTACGACGCACTTCTTTACCTTCGTTAAATAGAATCAAAGTACTTTGACGTGTCACTTTGAAGTCTTTTAATACGTCTTTTTGCTCGTCATAATCGACTTTAAATACGGTGTACTCTTTGAATTGATCTTCATTTAAAATTGGCTCAAGTACTTTCACTTGGCGTTTACAGGTTGGGCACCAATCAGCATAAACATCTACTAACACAGGTTTGTTTGACTGTACTGCTACATCGAAAGCGGCTTGTTCAAACGGTTTAAAATCAACTGCAAACACTTGAGCTGATACAAATAACGTAGCCAGTAATGTAAATACTTTTTTCATAAGATTCTCCTTAAATAATGTGAAAATAAATCGGTGTAATTTATTGATTTAGACGAAAGCCTGTACAAACCATTACAAAAATTTTTAAAAAGCACCGCACTTCATAAAAAAAGCCCAACGCATCGGCATTGGGCTTGGGTAATCAAAATGATTTATTGATTAGCAACGACTTTTCCATCCACATAATCAATCGTCACTAATTGATTCGGTAACAATTTACCAGACAGAATTTGTTGCGCTAATGGGTTCTCAATTTCTTGTTGAATTGCACGTTTCAACGGTCTTGCGCCGTAAATTGGGTCATAACCCACTTCACCTATAAAGTCTAAACACGCATCTGTAAAGTGTAATTGATAACCGTGGCTTTCCATTCGTTTGATTAAGCGTTGTAACTGGATTGTTGCAATCGCACGAATGTTTTCTTTACCTAATGGATGGAACACAACAGTTTCATCAATACGGTTGATAAATTCTGGGCGGAAATGTTGTCCAACTACAGACATCACCAAGGCTTTCATACTGTCATAATCTGCATCTTTGTTTTCTTGGATTAAATGTGAACCCAAGTTAGATGTCATAATGACAACAGTATTGCGGAAGTCCACTGTACGACCTTGACCATCGGTTAAACGACCATCATCTAGCACTTGCAATAAAATGTTAAACACATCTTGGTGTGCTTTTTCTACTTCATCAAGCAAAATGACAGAATATGGACGACGGCGTACCGCTTCAGTTAAGTAACCACCTTCTTCATAGCCAACATAACCCGGAGGTGCACCGACTAAGCGAGACACGCTGTGTTTTTCCATAAACTCCGACATATCAATACGCACCATTGCGTTTTCATCGTCAAACAAGAAGTTTGCCAAAGTTTTACACAATTCAGTTTTACCCACACCAGTTGGCCCTAAGAATAAGAATGAGCCAATTGGACGGTTTGGATCGGATAAGCCCGCACGGCTACGACGAATCGCATTCGCCACTGCTTCAATCGCTTCGTGTTGACCAATCACGCGTTTGTGTAATTCTTCTTCCATACGCAAGAGTTTTTCTTTCTCACCTTCCATCATTTTCGCCACAGGAATACCTGTCGCACGAGAAAGAACTTCTGCGATTTCTTCATCAGTAACACGATGACGGAGCAACGTCATTTCTTTGCCTTCTGCTGATTCAGCTTGGGCCAATTGTTTTTCTAACGCAGGAATGATGCCATATTGCAATTCTGACATTTTGGCGAAATCACTTGCGCGACGCGCTTGTTCCATTTGAGTTTTCGCATTATCTAATTCCGCTTTAATATGTTGTGTGCCAGAAAGAGCCGCTTTTTCTGCTTTCCAAACTTCTTCTAATTCAGCATATTCACGTTCTTTTTCGCTCAATTCTTTTTCGAGCATTTCTAAACGTTTACGGCTAGCATCATCGTCTTCTTTTTGTAACGCTTGTTGCTCCAATTTTAATTGGATAATACGGCGTTCTAAACGATCCAACGGTTGTGGTTTCGAGTCAATTTCCATACGAATACTTGATGCCGCTTCGTCGATCAAGTCAATGGCTTTATCTGGCAATTGCCGATCGGAAATATAACGGTGCGAAAGTGTTGCAGCTGCCACGATTGCAGGGTCAGTAATTTGCACGTGGTGGTGGATCTCATAGCGCTCTTTCAAACCACGTAAGATCGCAATAGTGTCTTCCACCGTTGGCTCACCAACGAACACTTTTTGGAAACGGCGTTCAAGTGCGGCATCTTTTTCAATATATTGACGATATTCATCTAAGGTTGTCGCACCCACACAATGCAATTCCCCACGCGCTAAACTTGGTTTGAGCAAGTTACCCGCATCCATTGCACCATCAGTTTTACCCGCACCAACCATTGTGTGAATTTCGTCGATGAATAAAATCACACGACCTTCTTCTTTCGCAAGTTCATTTAAAACCGCTTTTAAACGCTCTTCAAATTCACCACGATATTTAGCACCGGCAATTAAAGCACCCATATCTAAAGAAAGTACACGCTTGTTTTTCAAGCCTTCAGGCACTTCACCATTGACAATACGTTGTGCAAGACCTTCGACAATCGCTGTTTTACCTACACCCGGCTCACCAATTAACACAGGGTTGTTTTTGGTACGACGTTGCAACACTTGAATGGCACGACGGATTTCTTCATCACGCCCAATCACAGGATCAAGTTTGCCGCTTTCTGCGCGAGCAGTTAAATCAATCGTATATTTATCTAATGCTTGGCGATTTTCTTCCGCATTTTGATCATTCACATTTTGTCCGCCACGCACTTTATCGATAGCTTGTTGTAAATTTTCTTTTTTTACACCGCTCTTTTTAAAAATCTCGCCGAGAGTTTTGTCTTCAAATGCGGCTAATAAGAATAATTCAGATGAAATAAATTTATCTTGGCGTTGCTGTGCCAATTTGTCACACAGATTTAATGCGTTGACCAAGTTATTTGACACTTGCACATTGCCGCCGTTGCCAGACACTTGTGGCAACTTGTTCAATGCAGCTTGCAATTCGTTACGTAATACAGATAAGTTTGCACCACTTGCCGTTAAAATCGGTGCGATTGAACCGTCTTGCTGATTTAATAATGCGCTTAATAGATGGGCAGGTTCGATAAATTGGTTGTCTTTGCCAATGGCTAAAGATTGTGCTTCAGCAATGGCTTGTTGGAATTTTGTCGTAAATTTTTCGATATTCATATTTGCTCTCCTATATATTCAATTTCATTAGGGATTGGCAAAATATCCCCTCGAATTACAAGGGTTAAATAAGCCCCTTTTTGGCATTTTCAAGAGCGATCCTGAGATATATTTGCATCAACATTTATTAGATCCTCACTTTTCAATAAGTTAGCGTGAAGAAAGTGCGGTCATTTTTTATAAGTTTTTGTGAGAGCTATCACGCTCTAATGATTTACTGATTTTTCTCGCCTGCTATAATGCCAGTCATTCAGCGTTTTTATGAAAGGACAGGAAATGCAATTTTCCAAAATGCACGGTTTAGGTAATGATTTTGTGGTGGTGGATGCTATTACACAAAACCTTTATTTCTCGCCAGAAACGATCAAACGTCTTGCCGATCGACATCGTGGCATCGGTTTTGATCAAATGTTGGTGGTTGAACCGCCTTACGATCCCGATCTTGATTTCCATTATCGTATCTTTAATGCCGACGGTAGCGAAGTTGCGCAGTGTGGCAATGGTGCCCGTTGTTTTGCTCGTTTTGTGACCTTAAAAGGGCTGACAGACAAGAAAGAAATCACAGTCAGCACGCAAAAAGGCAGAATGACTTTGTCGCTTAAAGATAATGATATGGTTTGCATTAATATGGGCGAACCCGTTTGGGAACCTGCAAAAATTCCATTTACTGCGAATAAGTTTGAGAAAAACTACATTCTCCGCACCGATATTCAAACCGTTTTGTGTGGCGTGGTGTCAATGGGCAACCCACATTGTGTGGTGCAAGTTGACGATATTAAAAAAGCCAATGTAGAACAATTAGGTCCACTACTTGAAAGCCACGAACGTTTTCCTGAACGTGTAAATGCAGGATTTATGCAAGTCGTTAATCGACGTCATATTAAATTACGTGTTTATGAACGAGGCGCAGGCGAAACCCAAGCTTGCGGCAGTGGTGCTTGTGCTGCGGTTGCTGTGGGCGTTATGCAAGGCTTGCTAGACAGCAAAGTGCAAGTGGATTTGCCCGGTGGTAGTTTAACAATTGAATGGGAAGGTGTAGGTAAGCCGTTATTTATGACGGGTGATGCGACGCACGTGTATGATGGGGTGATAAGATTATAAGTTGGGGCTGTCACTTTTGTTGTGATTTTGGGAAAATATAAACAACTTTTCTTTGTTATCAACTCTTATTTCGCTCGAGTGAGCGACCTACTTTCTTTCGCTTGTACAAAAGAAAGTAGGCAAAGAAAATACACCCCGACTAAGTTTCATTTCCTCATTCCACACACATTTTCTTTACGGAAAATTAGCTGTCTTCGCACAAGTGCTACGCAGCCTAACTTTCCTAAAAATGTGTTCTACATTCGGGGAACTTACACGGGGCTTTCGATTTCATCATCTTTGAATGAAAATGCCTAATCGCTCGTAAGTAAAAGTAAGTCGCTTTTAAAGCGAAAATCAAACAACGAATAAGTAAACATTATGCAAAACTTAACCCACGATCAAATAATGGATTACCTTACACAACATCCGGATTTTTTTCTTGATCATCCAGAACTGCTCGATCATCTCAACCTTCATTGTTCGCAAAAAAATAGGCTTTCCCTTGTCGAATTACAACTTGAACGCCAACGCCATCGCATCAAAGAGCTTGAAGCAGAGTTAGAAAAATTCACCCAATTAGCCATTCAAAACAGTGATATTTTCCTTGGCTTATTGCCTTTACAACAACAGCTTTCGCAAGCGCATAATCTTGCGGAGGGGATTCAAAAATTAGATCAATGGGTGAAAAAATTTGAATTACAGCAAGCAAAAATTTTGCTGTTCACTGATGAATGGGAAAAACGCACCAGTTTGGGTGAGGAAGTGTGGTTGGATCGCAAAGCCTTTGAAATTGTACGTTTGGAGCGTTTTGGTTTGCGTCGTTTTTATCTAGGACAAATGACACATAAAGAAAAAACGATGTTGTTTTTGCCGGAAGAATTTCCGATTGGATCGGTGGCGTGCTGTTTGCTCGGTGGCAAAACTGGGCAAAAACCAACCGCACTTTTATTATTTTCTGCTCGTGATGAACGCCACTTTCATAATGGGCAAGATACCGAATTTTTAAAACATTTAGTAGATATTGTGGAATTGCATTTAGGGCGCTGGGTTGATAATTTTAAACGGTAGTACATAGAAGGATAACAATCAGAATGCAAACTCAGCTTGAGAAATATTGGAATTATCTGCGCATTGAACGCCAAGTAAGCCCACATACATTGAGTAATTATCAACGCCAACTGAATCGCATTGTGCAAATTCTCAATGGAAATGGAATCACTTCTTGGCAAGATGTGACGCCAAGTGTGGTACGTTTTATTCTGGCGGAGAGCAGTAAAACCGATAAATTACACGAAAAAAGTTTGGCGTTACGTTTGTCGGCATTGCGTCGTTTTTTAACTTATTTGGTCCAGCAAGGCGAGTTGAAAGTGAATGCTGCGACAGGCATTTCAGCGCCTAAACAAGGTCGCCATTTACCCAAAAATATCGATGCAGAACAAGTGCAAAAATTGTTATCGAATGACAGCAAAGAGCCTATCGACATTCGTGATAGAGCGATTTTAGAGTTGCTTTATAGCTCGGGTTTGCGTTTGTCGGAATTACAAGGGCTTAACTTAAGCAGCATTAATACTCGCGTGCGTGAAGTGCGCGTGATAGGTAAAGGGAACAAAGAACGCATAGTACCTTTTGGACGTTATGCCTCGCACGCCATTCAACAATGGCTCAAAGTGCGGTTGCTTTTTAACCCCAAAGATGATGCGCTGTTTGTGAGCCAGCTTGGTAACCGCTTAACCCATCGTGCGATTCAAAAACGCCTTGAAGTTTGGGGCATTAAGCAAGGTTTAAACAGCCATTTGAATCCTCACAAATTACGCCATTCTTTTGCAACCCATATGCTTGAGGCAAGTTCTGATCTGCGTGCTGTGCAAGAGCTATTGGGGCATAGCAATTTATCCACCACACAAATTTATACTCATTTAAATTTTCAACATTTAGCAGATGTTTATGATTCTGCCCACCCACGCGCAAAGCGTAAGAAATAGGAAAACGGAATGAAATTTTACCGCACTTTACAGCCTTTTAAACTGATTAGCTTTGATTTGGACGATACGCTTTATGACAACACAGAAGTTATCCGCTTGGCAGAACAGCACTTCCTTGCTCAATTAAAACAAGAAAGCCAACTCCACGATCTCACTGCTGATATTTGGCGTGATTGGAAAAATAAAGTGGCGGAGCAAAATCCGATTTTGAGTGAAGATGTGGTGGAATGGCGCATAGAGGGTATGCGCCAGCTTTTGGCGAATCATCAAAAAAGTGCGGTCGAAATTACACGAATTCTGCAATCTGTGATGGACGAGTTTGTAGAATGGCGCCACAAAATTGATGTGCCAAACCAAAGCCAGCAAGTATTGAATGTCTTAAAAGCAAAATATCCACTGGTGGCAATTACTAACGGTAACGTTGAACCACAACGCATTGGCTTGCCACAGTTTGATTTAGTCTTACGAGGTGGTGAACAGGGCAGAGCAAAACCACATCAAGATCTTTTTCATCAAACCGCACAGCGATTCGGCGTGCAACCACAAGAGATTTTACACGTGGGTGATAATTTAATTACCGATGTGCAAGGTGCGATTCAGGCAGATTGTCAGGCGGTTTGGATTAATTTATCAGACAAAACCTTACGTGATTTCCCTGAAGCTACATTAATGCCAACCTTAGAAATTACGGATTTGAAACAGTTGTTAATGTTGCTGGAGTAATGGCTTATGAGTGAAGAAACCCTACTGCAACAACGAGAAGAACGGATCCGCTTATGGTTTGAAATGTGGCTACAACAGCAAGATTTAGGTATTGATCAGATCTTCACGCCAGAAGTGACTTACATTGAAAGTTGGGGACCGAAATACACCCATCGTACCACCCTTAAACATTGGTTTACGGAATGGAATCGCCGCGGCAAAGTCTTGCGTTGGGATATCAAAGACTATTTTCACAAAGACAATCAAACCATTGTGCAGTGGAGCTTTTTCGATCACATGCATGATGGTCGATGCGAAGCCTTTGATGGTATGTCGTTAATTAAATGGTCTGAACATAACCAAATTGACTATGTACAGGAATTTGGTTGTCATCTTGAGCATTATGATCCTTACGAACAAGATGCCAATCCCCATTACTGTTCCGAAAAAAAGCAGTGGTTTTGACGAAAACCATAATCAGAAGAAAAGGGGATTTTTTATGAAGGTGCCCGTCGATTACAAAGGAATAAACCTACAATAATCAAGCCCGCACTGATAATATGATAGAAAGCCAGTGTTTCATTTAACACTAACACACCCAATAATGCCGCAAACAACGGTGTGGCATTGGTAAACGCTGCCCCTTTTTCTGCCCCCACCAACGAAATGCCATAATTCCAAAAAGCATAAGAAAGAATAGAAGGACCAATAATGAGGTAAGCAATAATACTGTATTGTGTTGGGGTTAAACTGGTGAGAAAAGCAGGCGGTAATTGTTGGTATTGCCAGATAAACAAGGGACTTAATAGCAACATCGCAATACACACTAACGTGGTCAACATCACGGTATTGGGTAAAACAGCAGGTTTCAAACGAATAATACAACAATAAAGAGACCAACTGATCGCCGAACCTAACGCCCATAAATCCCCTTGATTGACCTCAAGTTGCATTAAACGGGCTATTTCACCTCGACTGAGCAACCAAAGCACCCCAATGAAGCTTAAGAATGCCCCCGTTAATCCCATCGCACGAATAGGATCACCAAAAAACACTCGATTGAGGAATAAAACAAAAATCGGCACAACCGCAAGGTAAATACTGGCGTTCAATGCTGTGGTGGTTTGTAAACCTTGATATAAAAACACAGGGAAAATGGCAATACCTAACACAGCAAGTGCGGTCAAAATAAGCCAATGTTTACGAATGACATCACAAAATGTAAAGGTTCGTCGAGCAAAGAGGAATAACAAAATTAATATCGCAGGGAACCAGCGTACATAATTTAATATCACGGGCGGAATTTCCGTGCTCAGGATTTTGCCAAAAAGATAGTTGCCACCCCAAAATAAGGTGGCTAACACTAAGCAAAAATAGCCATAAGCCTCACTTTGTTTCTTCATGATGGAATGCCACGAGTTACAATAATGCCCACATTTTTAGCCTGAGCCACCGCTTTGGGCTTACTGAGTTTTAAGCGTAGTGCTTGAATACCAAAACGTTGTTGTAATTGATCTGCTACTTCATAGGCGACACGTTCAATGAGTAAGAAGGGTTTTGATTGAACATAATCAATAATAAATTCACTCACTTCTGCATAATTCAAGCAATATTGCACATCATCCGTTTCAGCGGCTTGGCGACAATCCCACGCCATTTCAATATCAAACACCAATTTTTGTTTAATTTGTTGTTCCCAGTCATAAACGCCAATTTGAGCGAAAACGGTCAGCTCTTCAATAAAAATGTGATCAATCATTCATTTATTCCTTCTCATCTGAAATTTCATTAGGCTTATGCTATCAACTTTATGTACAATAGACGAACATATTTTCGATCCCTGCCATTTCAAAGGACAAAAAATGAGCCTATTTGCGATTTTCTATATGTTCCTTGCCTATTTACTAGGTTCTATTTCCAGCGCAATTTTATTATGTCGTTTAGCAGGTTTACCTGATCCAAGAACAACGGGATCGAATAACCCCGGTGCAACTAATGTGTTGCGTATTGGTGGACGCTGGGTAGCATTGGGCGTATTGATTTTCGATATGTTAAAAGGAATGTTGCCTGTTTGGTTAGGCTATTATTTGGGCTTAACTCACTTTGAATTAGGAATGGTGGCATTAGGGGCGTGCTTAGGGCATATTTTTCCGATCTTTTTCAAATTCAAAGGTGGTAAAGGTGTCGCAACTGCATTTGGGGCAATTGTACCAATCTCGTGGGGCGTTGCCGGTTCAATGTTAGGATCGTGGTTGTTAATTTTTTTAGTGAGTGGCTACTCATCATTAAGTGCGGTAGTAACAGCATTGCTAGTGCCATTTTATGTGTGGTGGTTTAAGCCAGAATTTACCTTTCCAGTCGCATTGGTATGTTGCTTGTTAATTTATCGTCACCACGACAATATCCAACGTTTATGGCGTGGACAAGAAGATAAAGTTTGGAATAAATTTAAGAAAAAAGATTAACAAAAAACAGGATAAAAAAAGACCGCTCTTTAGATTGAAAGTGCGGTCTTTTTGTTTGTATTATTTTATTATTTAACGCGGTTTAAATACGCTTGTTCACTTGCATCATCAAAGATTTCTTGCTTGTCAGTCAGCACAAATCCGCCTAAGTCTTCTGCGATGCTTTTCGCTGCTCGAATCATCATTCGTAAGTTCATTAAGTCATTGCCTTCCGAAGGCAGTTGCATAAAGAGTGCAATACCAATGGTGTTGAAATCATTCATATTGTAGTCAAATGTACCTGGTTGTTGGATGTTTGCTACGCTGAATAAAATCGGGCTGCTGACACTTAAATCGGAATGGCGGTGGTAAATATTGCGTTCACCAAATAAGAAACCAAGCTCATCTAAGATTTTTGCTAATTTTGCCCCTTGGAACTGGTAATTTTCAGGTGCAACCACATACAACATAATGAAATCCGATTGTTCAACATTTTGTTCTTGCGCCGCTGAGGTATTCGTAGTGCTAACGGTGCTTACTTCAGCTTGTTTTTCTGGTTCTTCTTCCATTGCGGGCATTTCTTGTAGTGAAGAAAGCTGAATATCTGGCGCTTGTTGCGCAAGTTCAGCTAATTGGCGACGTAAGTCTTCAGAGTGCGTATCAATGCCCATTTCTTGATCCGCATAGTTTTCCGCATCCGCAATGGTAGTAAACGCTGGCGACGAAGGTTGGGACATTGGTTCAACTTGTGCTTGATAAGAAGATTGAGCCCCATTTGGTAAGCTGATTTTGATATTTTCTACCGCACGCTCCACATTTTGCTGATTTGCATAAGGATCAAATGGCGACTCTGTGGCTAGACTTTGTCGTGTAGGATCTGCATCAAAAGAAAATGCGTGTTGCTCAGGTGCAGGTTCTGACTGTGTTAATGTAGCTGGCTCAGAAACTGAAGGCGACTGTGGTGGCGTTGTGCTCACTTGTGGCGGTGGCTCTCTTAAACGAGAATCACGAGTGAATGTGTTTGAGTTTTTAAAATATTGCGATTTCTCGCGACGATTTGCCCACAGACCGTGTGCAACTAAAACAACTAAAGCGATAATGCCTAAAATAATCAAAATAGTATTCAAATCCATTATCTATTCCTCCAGCCACAATAAATAGAATATAAGTGTCTTAAGCTTATCATATTTTGCTAAGGCGGTAAGCTTTAAAAATTGATTTTTTTTACCGCACTTTGTATGCTAGCGCTTTCTATTTTATAGGATATTTATTATGCAGCAGTCAGAATTATATAAAGCATTTCATTATTTTATGATGGGGTGGCATTTAGTGACACAAAAAGGCTTGCGTCGCTTTGTGATTATGCCAATTTTATTGAATATCGTGTTATTAAGTGGGTTGTTTTGGGTATTCATCACTCAAATCAATAGCTTGATTGATAGTATGATGAACTACGTGCCAGATTGGTTAAGTTGGCTAAGTGCGATTTTATTGGTGCTTGCGATCTTAATGATCTTAGTGTTTTTCTATTTTATTTTTACCGCACTTTCGGGATTTATTGCTGCACCATTTAACGGTTTGCTTGCTGAAAAAGTCGAACGTATGTTAGCGGGAGAAAGCATCGAAGACGGTGGAATGATGGATTTTGTGCGTGATGTGCCACGAATGTTAGGGCGTGAATGGCAAAAGCTACTGTATAGCTTACCTCGCATTATCCTTTTGTTTGTATTGGGTTTTGTGCCTTTAATCGGACAGACGATTATCCCAATCGTGGCTTTTCTGTTTAGTGCGTGGATGATGGCAATTCAATATTGTGACTATCCGTTTGATAATCATAAAGTACCTTTTGGCGTAATGAAACAAGAGCTTGCACAAAAGCGAACCTTAAGCGTGACCTTTGGTGGCTTAGTCGCATTATGTACTTTTGTGCCAGTAGTCAATTTAGTTGTCATTCCTGTGGCTGTGTGTGGTGCAACCGCAATGTGGGTGGATAGCTACCGCGATCGTTTGAAATTAGAGAAGAAGAAACCTACTTCTGATGTGGTTGTTCAAGGGATCGATAACAAACTTGTTAAATAACTTTTTATTCTAAAATAGAATTAATTTCTATTTTTTAGCTATAAAAAATTGTGCTAAATATTAAGAGCATTTCGTTAAACTATTGTAAGGAACAAAAATGACAATTTATGCAGATAATTCTTATTCAATTGGAAACACGCCTTTAGTGCGTCTTAAACATTTTGGACAGAATGGCAATATTGTAGTGAAGGTAGAAGGACGTAACCCTAGTTTTAGCGTGAAATGCCGTATTGGTGCAAATATGGTTTGGCAAGCAGAGCAAGATGGAGTTTTGACTGCAGGCAAAGAAATTGTGGATGCAACCAGCGGTAATACTGGAATTGCTTTGGCTTATGTGGCGGCAGCACGTGGTTATAAAATAACCTTAACAATGCCGGAAACAATGAGTGCAGAGCGTAAACGCTTATTACGTGGTTTAGGGGTAAACCTTGTACTCACTGAAGGGGCGAAAGGAATGAAAGGGGCAATTGCAAAAGCAGAAGAAATTGTGGCTTCAGATCCGCAACGCTATGTGATGTTAAAGCAATTTGAAAACCCAGCGAACCCAGCAATTCACCAAAAAACCACAGGCCCTGAAATTTGGTGCGATACTGAAGGTAAAATTGATGTGCTTGTTGCAGGAGTAGGAACGGGGGGCACGATAAGTGGCACAAGCCGTTACATCAAACAAGAACAAGGTAAAGCGATTATTTCTGTGGCGGTTGAGCCCGCAGAATCGCCAGTGATCTCACAAACTCTAGCAGGTGAAGAAGTCAAACCGGCTCCGCATAAAATCCAAGGTATTGGTGCAGGCTTTATTCCGAAAAACCTCGATTTAAGTTTAATTGATCGCGTCGAAACTGTAAGCAGTGACCTTGCAATCGAAACCGCACGCCGTTTAATGGCTGAAGAGGGCATTTTGGCGGGAATTTCTTCTGGTGCTGCAGTGGCTGCGGCAGAGCGTTTAGCTCAGTTACCAGAGTTTGCTGATAAGCTTATTGTTGTTATTTTGCCTTCGGCAGCTGAGCGCTATTTAAGTACGGCGCTATTTGAAGGTATTGAAGCTTAATTTATTTTCTCTTGATGAAAAAGTGCGGTCAGAATTTATATTATTTTGACCGCACTTTTTTTATGTTGTTTTACAAAACTCATCGGACTCCCTCGCATTTTATTTATTTTTGATTTTTGTTCTCTTGTTGAACAAAGTTTAACCTTTTGTTTCTTTTTTGATAATTAATTTATTTATATAAATAAATATTATTCAATTTTATAATATCCAATAGATTTTTGTTGAATATAAAATAACCTTGCTTTTCCTATAGATATGAAATTTTCTTGCTGAAAACGATTTAGCTAATGGGTTGGAGATTCGCTCCTTATTGTTTATCGTTATATTAGATTTTTTGTAAATTATTATATTGATTTAATTAAAAGTATTTGTTTTTGTTTTTGCTTTGAATGTAATTTTTTTGTAAAGATTGTATTTAATTGAACGTTTCAGCTATCTTTTGTAAAAAAGTTTGTTATAAAATATGTAGTTTTTTTCAGCAATTGCTGAAGTACTAGTAACAAGACGTTCCATAACTCCATAATGAGATTGGATCTTGTTTGTTTATTAACAAATTAACAAGGGAACAAACATAATATGAATAAAATCTTTAAAGTAATTTGGAATCACGCTACTCAAAGTTGGGTTGCCGTTTCTGAACTTCAGCGCACCAGAGGTAAAACCAAATCTAAATCACTCTCCGCATTATCAGCTGCTGCAGGTGCTGTCTTACTTGCGACTAATGTGCAAGCGGCATCTTTAGTTAGTGATACTACTAACGTGATTGCTAATTCAGATGGTAGCGTTGTGTATGGTATTAATAACACTCTCAATGCAGCTCCAAATTCCACAATAATTGGTATGCAATCAAAAGCACAAAAAACAGAATCAGTAGTAATAGGTCATAACGCTACATCTAATGCTCTTCAGGGCATAGCAATTGGTAAAGGAGCAAAAGCAGATCGTGTTAACCCTACTGGATTGCCTGCTAGCGCAGATCCAACGAAAGATACTGCAGAAAATGTTTATGGTGTATCTAATGCGGGTAATGCTACTGCGATTGGTACGGAAGCTTCGGCAACAGGTGAGGCATCTATTGCTTTGGGACATTTAACTCAAGCACAAGGTCTTAGTTCAGTTGCTATTGGTCGCTATGTAAAAGCTAATCACCGTAACACTGTGGGTATCGGCTTAAATGCTACAGCAATAGGTGATTCTACTATTTCTATCGGTACTATCTCTAATGCTACTGGTAATTTTGCAACAGCGGTTGGTAATAATGTCAATGCAACAGGTTATAGCACAGTTGCAATAGGTAGTAGCTCAATTGCATCCGATCAATTTGCGATCGCTATCGGTAATAGCATCAATGCAACGGGTTATAGTTCAATTGCAATGGGGGGGGAATTCAACTGCATCTGGCGAGTTTGCAATGGCTTTTGGTAACAATGCATTTGCTTTATCTGAAGGTGCTATTTCTCTTGGTGCTGAGTCTAGTGTGGCTAAAGATTCAATTAGAGGTATTGCAATTGGTATTCAAGCCGATGTTCGTTCTAAAAAAGGCGTTGCAGTGGGGAATACTGCCTATGTGGCAGCTAACTCAGACAGTGGTCTAGCTTTAGGTGATGATTCCAATGCAAAAGCCGTAAAAGCAATTTCTATTGGTCCAACTACAAGTGTCTCAAGTGCTAATGCTCTTGCTCTAGGTAGTAATATCACGATTGCTAATGGTTTTGATGAGTCAGTCGCAATTGGTTCTGATAGTGCGGTAAGAAAAGCGACTAACGAAACTACAGCAACAGTAAATGGTTTTACTTACAACGGGTTTGCTGGTGCAACTAAAATTAATGAACCAAACTTACCAAATGTTTCTCGTGTTTTTTCTGTTGGTAATGCAAACTATACTCGCCAAATCATTAATGTTGCACCAGGTAAGATTGCTTCTAATTCAACCGATGCAATTAACGGATCACAGCTTTATTTATTAGCTGACACCGTCGGTAATCTTGCAAAAGCAACGGCTGCACATTTAGGTGGTTATGCTGCAGTTGCGAATAACAATATTACCGCACCAACTTATAATATTTACAATGCATTAGCAAATGGTGGAAACAATGTGCAAAGCCCATTTACACAAGCACCAGCCAATAATGTCGGTGACGCAATCACTAACTTAAATGCCTATGTAAACCAAGGTTTCAACGTTAGCGATCATGATAATACAAAAAAAGGTGTTGTTACTCCAGGTGACACTATTCAATTTATCAATGGTCAAAATACTAAAGCCAATGTTACAGCAGAAGCGAATGGCGTGACTAAAATCACCTTTGATGTCGATTTGACTGGTATTGGTGCACCAAATATCGAACAAGTGGATTTAGTAGTTGCTGATGGCAAAGTAACACCTCCGCAGCAAGGCGATGAGGGTAAATTTGTTACTGCTGGAAATGTTGCTCAGGCAATTAACAACACGTTCTGGAAAACAGGCAAATTAAAAGAAACAAAAGATGTTGTTTTTACTGAGGATAATGAAGATGAGGTAAAAGCAGGCGATAACGTTCGTTTTGCAGATGGTAATTTCACTAAAGTTTCAGTAGGTAAAAAAGCGAATGATGATACATTGACCGCATTCAAAGTGGACGTTGATGCTCAAAAAGTAGTTGAGGCAGCACAACTTCCAGTAGTCTATACCGATAAAGATGGTAATAAAGTTGTTAAATCAGGCGATAAGTTTTTACAACTAGATCCTGACGGTAATGTAACAACAAATGACGTGAAACCTGAAGATGTGATTGCCTCACTCAATAATGGTAAAGATAAAACTAATGCGCCGATGACGTTAGCTAATCTGAAAGGTAATTTAAAGCGTGTAGATAAAGACGGAAATGTGACTGATCCTACTGATGAGGCTTCAGTTCCTCCGGTAGCTGTTGTCCCTGATTTAACGAAAGCACCAGAGTTACCAAATGCCTTTGATGAAACTAAGCAAGGTTATAACCCTGCAATTCTTAATAACGCTGCCACAATGGGCGATGTGTTAAATGCAGGTTGGAATTTACAAGGTAATGGCATTGCGAAAGACTTTGTTAAACCATTTGATACGGTGAACTTCGCAGATGGTTTAGGCACAACGGTTGAAATTGATGTGACTGAAGCTGGCAAACTCAGCACCATTAAGGTTAATACTTTAATGCAAGCCACTGATGAAAAAGGTAATCCATTAGTGCGTAGCCCGAAAGATGGCAAATACTATCCAAATGGTACGACATTTGATGCAGCAGGTGATCCAGAAAATGGCGCAACACCAGTTACTAACCCAGTTGTGAGTATGGTGAACGTGAATGATAAAGCTCCACAATTATCAAATGTTGCGGCGGGTGCGAATATCATTGCGGATAAATTAGGTCCAGATAACAAGGCGCTAGTTAAAGTTGGTGATAAGTTCTATGCCCAAGATCAATTTGCTGATGGTAAATTGATAGATGGTGCTCAAGATACAGATCCTAATGCTGCAACTCCAGCAACAGAACCGGCTGATAAAGCAAAAGCTGGCTTGTTGGATTTAGTTAATTCTAATCCGACTAATGCGATGACAGTAGCGGATGCGAAAAACTTAGGTTGGGTTGTTTCTGCTGATAAAGAAGAAGGCAAAGACACTCCGTATGCATCTGCTGTTCGTAATGCAACTGAAGTGAAATTCACGGGTAAAAACGGCATTGAAGTTGTCGGCTCAGATAAAGGTGATGTACGCGAAATCGCTATTTCATTAAAAGAAGGCGAAGTGACACCTGCTGATGAATTTGTACAACCAACAGGTAATGTTGTTGTGAAAATCAATGATCAATATTATGACAAAGATGATATTGACCCAACAACAGGCCTGCCGAAAGATGGAATTCAGCCGCTTCCTTTAACGCCAGATGACATCAGTGCATTAGTCAATAATGGTAAATACTTTGTGACAGGTAATAAAGTTGCGGAAGCTATCCAAAAATCAGGTTGGAATATTGGTTTAGCGAATATCGCAGAAGCAGACAAAGCCTTTGCGGATAATGCGAAGTTACTTTCAGATACTCAGTTAGAAAAAGTGAACCCGAATGATAATGTTCGCTTTACTAACGGTAAAGGCATCACAGCGAAAATCGCTACCGTGAAGAAATTTGACGAGAATGGCGATGTTGTCACAGATACCTTTATGAAGTTTGATGTGGATTTACCGATTACTTATACCGCAGAAGATGATGACGGTAATAAATTGGTGAAAGCAAATGATGGAAAATGGTATGTGCCTGATGATGTGAATGCAGATGGTTCTGTAAAAGATTCTGCAACAGCCACCGAGAAAACACCTAAAGAGGGTACCGTCGGTGCGAAGTTGACAAACAATCAGCCAAATGCGAAAGATTATGAAGTTAAAGATCCTATCATTCTTGGTATGGTCGATTTCTTGAAAAATAATCCGAATGCGACTGCTGAAGATATCGCAGTTGAAAGAGATCGATTGGTTGATGCTAATCCAGAGGCCAAAGACAAACCTGTTAAAGGCGAAGGTGGTGTTAACTTAAATAACGTTGCTTGGGCTGAAAAACCAGATCAAGCGGTAAATAAAGATCAATTAGATCAAACAGTGAATAAATCTGGTTTCTTCGTAAAAGAAAACGGTAAATCAACTTTAGTAGCCAATGCGGATGCGACTGAAGATGATAAGACTGAAAAAGTGACACCAAACGATGTGGTTGATTTTGTTGACGGTATTAACACAAATGTGAAGGTAGAAACTACGCGTGAAGCTGGCCGTGATGTGACCAAAGTACGTGTGGATGTAACAGGCTTGCCTGTCACTTATACCGATAAAGACGGCAACAAAGTCGCTAAAGCACCAGATGGTAGTTACTACAAAGTAGATCCTGATACTGGTGTACCGAAAGTGCTACCAGATGGCACACCAGATCCAGATTCTAAAGTTGAAACTGGTGATGTGATTGCAAGTATGGTAAATCCTGATGGCGACAATACAAAAGATGCTCCATTAACATTATCGAATGTGGCTGCAGGTGCAAATACTATTGCAGACAAATTAGGTCCTGATGGTAAGCCATTAGTTAAAGTTGGCGATAAACTTTACACTCAAGATCAATTTGTTGATGGTAAATTGAAACCTGATGCGACTGAAGCAGACCCAGCTACACTGACAGAAGTTAAAGATCCCGTTGATAAAGCAAAAGCCGGCTTAGCTGATTTAGTGAATTCTAATCCAACTAATGCACTGACTGTTGCTGATGCGAAAAACTTAGGTTGGGTAGTTTCTGCAGATAAAGAAGAGGGTAAAGATACACCATATGCAGCAGATGTACGTAATACTACCGAAGTGAAATTCACTGGTGGTGATGGCATTGATGTAACGGGTGAAACCAAAGAAAATGTTCGTGAAATCAAGATATCCTTGAAAAAAGGCGAAGTGATTAAAACGAATGATGAAGAACCAGTATTAGTTAATGATGATGGTTCTGAAACGCCTGTGATTAAAGTGGGTGATCAATACTTCAAGAAAGATGATTTAGATCCAAACACAGGTTTACCAACACCAAATGCAACACCATTAACATCTGATGAAGTGGCGAAAGTCGAAAACAAACGCAAAGACGGTGCTGGTTTTGTAACGGGTAACCAAGTTGCTGATGCAATTCAAGACTCTGGTTGGACAGTTGGTAAAGCCAAGGCTGATGAAGTCAATGCAACCAAATTTGACAATAATAATGGCGAAGCTGAAAAAGTGAATCCGAATGATAATGTTCGTTTCGCTGATGGTAAGAATACTGTTGCAAGCTTAGGTACTGTTAAAGCGGTTGATGAGAATGGTGTTATTACCACAACCACAACTGTGAAAGTAGATGTAGATTCACCAATTGATTTCAAATACACCAATGCTGAAGGCAAAGAGTATGTGAAAGCAAATGATGGTAAATTCTATGAGAAAGATGCGGTTAACCCAGATGGCACATTAGTGGATCCAGCTGCTAACCCACCAGCATTAGATGACGCAGAAGTTGCGAAACTCAAAAAAGGTGCTCAGTTAACTAACGGCATCAATGATGACGGTGTGAAAAATGCCCCTTATGAGGCGAAAGATCCTATCCAGCTTGCAGTACAAAAAGCGGTGGCGGATACATTAGCAGCGAAGCCTGATGCTGATCCAGAAGAAATTGCAGCCGCAGTTGCAGTCGCAAAAGCAGAGGCTATCAAGGCAAATCCTGAAGCTAAAGACACCATTAAAGCGGGTGAGGGCGGTGTTAACTTGAATAACGTTGCTTGGGCAACTGAACCAGATCAAGCTGTGAATAAAGATCAGTTAGATCAAACAGTGAACAAGTCAGGTTTCTTCGTGAAACAAAACGGTAAATCAACTTTAGCTGTAAATACAGATGCAACTGAAGATGATAAGACTGAAAAAGTGACGCCAAACGATGTGGTTAACTTTGTCAACGGTGGCAATACTGTTGCGAAAGCAGAAACTAAACGTGATGAAACAACAGGTCAAGATATCACTGAAGTGAGCTATAACTTAACAGGATTACCAATCACTTACACTGCGAAAGATGGTACACCAGTCGTGAAAGTGGGGGATAAATTCTTCAAAGTTGATCCAGATGGTACACCTTCGAAAACTGAAGTCTCTGTAGATCAGTTATCGACTAACTTAGTGAACCCAGCTGCAGCACCAGATAAGATTGGCGCACCAACAGTATTAGGTAACGTCGCTTCAGGTACCAATACTATTGCGAATAAAGTGGGTGATGACGGTAAACCGCTTGTTCAAGTCGGTGAAGGGGCAGATGCGAAATTCTATGCCGCAGACCAATTTGAAAATGGCGTGTTGAAATCAGATGCACAAGAAGTAGCTGATACTTCAAAACCTGTAACGACCGCAGTAGACAAAGCAAAAGCTGGCTTGGCAGATTTAGATAACTCAAACCCAACCAACGCAGTGAACGTCGCGGATGTGAAAAAACTTGGTTTTGTTATTGCAACGAAAGACAATGACTATGCTGGTGACGTTCGTAATGGCAATGTTGTTGAGTTCGTGAGTGATAATGACTTGGCAACAGTTAAAGGTGTAACTCGTGATGATGGCGTACGTGAAGTTCGCATCGCGATCACGAAAGATCCAATCTTTAATACTGTACAAGTGGGTGGTAGTACTGGACCGAAATTAAGTGTCACAAAAGAAGGTGACTTAAACTTATCGAAACCAGATGGCTCGCCAGTTCGTATCCGTAATGTTGCTAAAGGTGTTGATCCAAATGATGCAGTGAACGTAGGTCAATTACGTGATGCTGTTGATGATGCAGTTAACGTGAAATTTGGTGATATCAACGGTAAGATTGGTAAAGTTGATAAGAATATGCGTGCCGGCGTAGCAGGTGCTAACGCAGCAGCGGGTTTACCACAAGTTTATATCCACGGCAAATCAATGGTTGCAGCGGCTGTAAGTACCTACAAAGGTCAAAGCGCAATTGCAGTGGGTTACTCACGCGCAAGTGATAACGGTAAAGTTATCTTGAAACTTCAAGGTAACGCCAATACTCAAGGGGACTTTGCAGGTTCTGTTGGTGTAGGTTATCAATGGTAATCACTTGATGTAAATCACGCAGATAAAACGCACTTCTCCGGAGGTGCGTTTTTTATTGTGGGTTGTGTAAGAAAAACATAGGAGATAAAAAAGTGCGGTCAAAATTTTCATTTTTTTGACCGCACTTTCGGTTTGAAATCTAAGTTAAACTACGCTTGGTGCTTTTCTTGATAAAGCCATTCGGCAACTTGTTTAGCATAGTATGTGAGAATGCCATCAGCACCTGCTCGTTTAAAGCACAACAAGGATTCCATAATACATTCTTTTTCTTTTAACCAACCATTTTGAATGGCGGCTTGGTGCATTGCGTACTCGCCAGATACCTGATAAGCAAAAGTTGGTACACCAAAGTGGGTTTTCACTCGATACACTAAATCAAGATAGGGCATACCCGGTTTTACCATTACCATATCTGCGCCTTCTTGTAAGTCGAGAGCCACTTCTTGCAAGCCTTCATCACTATTGGCAGGGTCAAGCTGATAGGTTTTTTTATCGCCACCTTTCAAGTTAGAAGCAGAGCCGACGGCATCACGGAATGGACCATAATAATTTGACGCATATTTGGCGGAGTAAGCCATAATCAGCGTATTCACAAAATCGTTTTCCTCAAGTGCGGTACGAATTTTGCCAATTCTGCCGTCCATCATATCACTCGGTGCCACAATATCCGCCCCTGCTTCAGCGTGAGAGAGTGCTTGTTTAACTAAAATCTCACTGGTGATGTCATTGAGCACATAGCCTTCGTCATCAATAATGCCGTCTTGCCCGTGTACAGTGTAAGGGTCAAGAGCGATATCAGTGAGTACGCCTAATCGTGGATAAGTTGCTTTCAATGCTTTTACCGCACGTTGCACTAAACCATTAGGGTTGTAAGCTTCTTCTGCCATTAATGATTTTTTATCTTGTTCAATAACGGGGAACAGTGCGATCACAGGCACACCATATTTCACTAATAAACCCGCTTCAATTAAAAGTTGGTCAATTGTCAAACGCTCAATGCCAGGCATTGAAGGCACAGGCTCACGATAATTTTCACCCTCCAGAATAAAGACAGGATAAATTAAATCATCTGCAGTGAGTTTATTTTCTGCCATTAAACGACGGCTAAAATCTTGTTTGCGCATACGGCGTAAACGACGTTGAGGGAAACCTGTAAAAATTTGCTGAGTCATATCAACCCCTTATTTTCTAATGTATTCTGACAATTGGAATTTTGGAAAAACAATATAAAACGGGCGGAAAAAATCCCGCCCGTTTTTCTTATTCTGTTTGGTCATCTTCTTCTCTTGGACGATAGAAGCGTGCAACTACCACACCAATTTCAAACAACAACCACATTGGAATTGCCAATAGGGTTTGCGAGAAAATATCTGGTGGGGTGAGTAACATACCGATCACGAAAGCAGCCACAATAATGTAAGGGCGTTTAGCTTTCAAATCATCAGGTGTTGTCACACCAGTCCAACAAAGGAGAATAATTGCGACGGGCACTTCAAAGCACACGCCAAAGGCTAAAAAGATAGTTAATACAAAATCTAAGTAGCTACTAATATCTGTTGCGATGGCAACGCCTTCTGGTGCTGTTTTCGTTAAAAAACCAAACACTAAAGGGAACACCACATAATAAGCAAATGCGACACCTAAATAAAAGAGAACCGTGCTTGAGAGTAGTAGTGGGTAAATTAAGCGCTTCTCGTGCTGGTATAACGCAGGTGCAACAAATGCCCAAATTTGATAGAGCAAATAAGGCACCGAAATAAATACTGCGGCGACCGCAGTTAATTTAATTGGCGTAAAAAATGGCGTCGCAATATTGGTTGCGATCATACTTGCGCCAGCGGGTAGTTGATCGATTAAAGGTGAAGCGACAAAATTATAAATGTCATTCGCAAAGTAAACCAATCCACAGAAGACTATCGCAATAAAAGTAATCGCTTTGAGTAAGCGATTGCGAAGTTCCATTAGATGGCTAATTAGGGGTTGAGATTCTTCAACGCTCATTTATGCTTTCTTATCTTGTGTTTGTGGCTGTGAGTGAAGTTCAGGAGCAAGAACAGGTTCATCCACCATATCGTCTTCAGAATAATATTGCTGAATATGTGCCATTTCATCATTTTCTTCGGCTAATTCAGCTTGCTCAGCAGGTGAAAGTGCGGTCATTTCTGCTGAAGTTTCTTCGGTAGGTTGCTCATCTGCCTCTGTTTGAGGTTGAGCGAGTTGCTCGGTTTGTGCAGTTGGCGTAACCGAATCTTTCATTTCTTGGATTTGTTCTGCTAAGGTCGTATTTGTTGCAGCTGCTTTTTCTTCTAATTCAGTACGTAATTTATCAGCAGAAGCTTTGAGTTCTTCTACGGTTTTACCTAATTCAGGAGAAAGTTGCTGTAAATTGAACTGTTCTGCTTTTTTAATACTTTCTTGTAATTCTTGTAATTTGAGTTCTTGCTTTAATTCATTTTGAACATTATTCGCAAGCCCACGAACCGTAGCAACCCAACCCATTACAGTGCGGATCGCTACTGGTAAACGTTTTGGTCCAAGAACGAGCAGACCAATAATAAAAATCAGAACTAATTCTGAAAAACCAATATCAAACATTACGCTTGTTCTTTATCTTTTGCTTTTTCAGTTTTTGCGGTTGTCTCGCTTTCGTCATTTAATGCTTTAAATTCTGCATCTTTTGGCTCATCTGACATTGCTTTTTTGAAACCTTTAACAGATTCACCCAAGTCTGAACCCAAGGTTCTTAATTTTTTTGTTCCGAATAATAAAACAACAATTGCGACAATAATAAGTAGTTGCCAAATGCTGATACCGCCCATAGTTTTTCCTTCTTTGTTTAAAAAAATAACGTTGCTGAATATAGCTTTTTTAAGCCTTCTGAACAATAGCCAAATTAGAATATTTTCTATTTTGTTGAACTAGATCAGAATAAATAACTTGAGATTAACCAGATAAGTAAACCACTGATTAAACCTAAACAGAACCCACTGATTTTGCCTTTGCTCTGCTTGTCGAGTAAGGTACGGTTCATTTTTGTTAATTCTTGTGCGATGACCTCTTGCTGTTGAAGGGCTGTCATTAGATTTTCAGGTAAATCTACAAAATGTTCACGCCAATAAGGAAGTTTGTGTTTTACTGTTTTAACAAATGCTTTCACGCCCATTTGTTCATCTAGCCAGTCTTGTAAGAACGGTTTTGCGGTATCCCATAAATCTAATTGTGGATAAAGTTGTCTGCCCAAGCCTTCAATATAAAGTAGCGTTTTTTGTAACAACACTAATTGTGGTTGCACTTCCATATTGTATTCACGTGCTACGTTGAACAAATTCAATAGGACGTGACCAAACGAGATTTCCGAAAGTGGTTTAGCGAAAATCGGCTCGCACACTTCACGAAATGCTTGTTCGAAATCATCAATATTGGTGTCTTCTGGGGTCCAGCCTGATGCCACGTGCATTTCTGCTACGCGACGATAATCACGATTAAAGAAGGCTACAAAGCTTTCCGCTAAATAACGTTTATCGTGTTCATTTAAACGCCCGACAATACCGCAATCAATGCCAATGTATTGTGGATTTTCAGGATGCTCACGACTGACAAAAATATTGCCAGGGTGCATATCGGCGTGGAAGAAACTGTCACGGAAAACTTGTGTGAAGAACACTTGCACACCACGTTCTGCCAATAATTTCATATTGGTGCCGTTGGCTTCTAGCTCTGCCACATTCGACACGGGAATACCGTAAATACGTTCCATTACGATCACATTTTGATGGCAGAATTGTTTGTACATTTCAGGCACATACAACATTGGGCTATTTTCAAAATTGGCTCGCAACTGAATCGCATTTGCCATTTCGCGGCGTAAATCGAGCTCGTCACGTAACGTTTTCTCATATTCACGCACCACTTCTACAGGGCGTAAACGGCGTCCCTCTGCTTTCAAGCGTGGAATCCAGCTCGCCAGTTTGTACATTAAACTTAAATCAGCATCAATCACTTGCTGAATGTTTGGGCGTAGCACTTTAATCACCACTTCTTTGCCTGCTAAATTGTCTTCTGGATTGATATTCAAGTGCGGTAGATTTTGTTTAAATTTTGCGGTATGTACCTGTGCGATTGAAGCGGATGCAAGGGCATTTTCATCAAATTCATCAAACCAAGTGTCTAATGGTGCACCTAATGCTTTTTCAATTTGTTGGCGTGCGAGTTTACCGTCAAAAGGTTCCACTTGATCTTGTAACAACGCCAATTCATCCGCAATTTCAGGTGGGAATAAGTCACGGCGTGTGGACAGCATTTGCCCAAGTTTAATCCAAACAGGCCCTAACTCTTGCAATGCTAAACGAAGGCGTAAGCCAAAAGATTTGTCTTTGTGTTGATGACGTAGCCAAAATAACGTTTTACGCCAGCAACGAATGGGGCGCGTATATTGATTATGTGGTAGCGCCTCATCTATGCCATAAATAAGGAAGGTTTTGATGATAGTGTAAAGGTGCTTAATATCTTTTAACTGCATTATGTATCCGTGTTACTGAGTAATTTATGGCAAGAGTTGGGCAATTTTTTGTTCTAAAAGTGCGGTGTCTTTTTCAAGTGTTTTGACCTGATCGCAAAAGTCTGCAATCGCTAAACTTGGCGATACAACTTGCCATTCTTCCGTTAAACGCTCGCCCCAAAATTGTTGGCTTTGATTTATTTTTTGTTTGAAAAGCTGATTTAATTTTCGTAAAAAATCCACTGCACTTTGTGCCGGAACATCACCGATGTAATGCGAGAGCAATTCTGCGGGATCTTTTTCAATAAACTCGCTCAAGGCCACAAAGTCTTGTAGCACTTGTAAATCACCTTGCAACAAAATGGATTTATCATTGATAAATTGGCTAAGTTCTGATTTTTTCGGCATATGAAAGAGCAAGCTAGGTGCAATTTCCACTGAACAATCAGGTTCCCCTTCATATTGAGTCAATAAATCAATACGTTGCTGAGAAAACACAAAATACAACGGAAAATCCAATTTTTGTGGTTTGACGGTCAACACTTTATTATCTAATTTGCGAAGATAAGGTTCGCAATATTCCGTATGTGCAATCAGTTTGTTGAGCAAGGTTTCTAACCCTGCTGTGATAAATTGTGGCAACATTAATTGCTGAAAAATAGGTAATGGTTTCATTATTGTTATTAACTCACTAAAGTATTTTGAGGCATATCATCCGGTTTTCTCGGTGGCGGCGCTTTTGACTCATATTTATTTTGAATGCTTTGCACTTTTATGACGATAATCAGGAAAGCCAGTATCTGAATGAGGGCAATCACACTTTCAAATATTGCAAATAAAGCAATGCCATTCGCTAAACCCGCTTCCATATTCGGTTCTAAGGTAACGAGGGAAATCAGACAGTGTGGAATCTGTAGTAGAAACGTTATCCACCAAACGAGCAAAATAATCGGCGTTGGTTTATTTTGCCATTCCGTTGGGTGTTCACTGGCAAGCCAAGTTTCTCTCATCGCTCTATAAGGCATAAAAAGGTTAGCAACGGGAATAAAGAAGTAAACGACAGTTGCTCCATCAGTAAAGCGAAGATTTTGCGCATTGAGCGTCGTGCTCACGAAACGATGAGCGCGGTAAATCCAAGCTAAGATGACAATCCCAATAATGATATGACTGGCTAACCTTATATAATAGAAATTGAGGTTTAGCGCTATTCGCTGAATAATGTCTGGATTGAGCACTTCGAGCGGTGTGGTGGTGGCGCTGTATTGCATCGTATTAAAGAAAATAGGCACGCTCAACCATATTTGTACAGCATAGATAAGAATATCGAGTCCTAATAAAATGCAGACCAGAGTTGAATGATTTTCTGCTCGATAATTCATTGTTTTGCCCTCTCAGTTAGAATTTGTAACCTCGGTGTAGTGCAACAATCCCTGCGCTTAAATTGTAGTAGTTGACTTGTTCAAAGCCGGCATCAACCATCATTTGTTTGAGAATATCTTGCTCTGGGTGCATACGAATAGACTCCGCAAGATAACGATAGCTATCCCCATCATTGACAACCACTTCGCCAATTTTTGGCAAAATATTAAATGAATAGAAATTATAGATTTTGCTCAATGGATCGAGAATTGGTTTTGAGAACTCAAGTACCAATAAACGTCCGCCTGGTTTTAATACACGAAACATTGAGCGTAGTGCTTTATCTTTATCGGTCACGTTACGTAAACCAAAGCTGATAATCACGCAATCAAATGTATTATCAGGGAAAGGTAAAGCTTCAGCATTGGCTTGTACGTAATTCACATTGCCGACAACACCAAGATTGCGCAATTTTTCACGTCCTACACGTAGCATTGAATCATTAATATCGGCAAGTACCACTTCACCTTCAGAACCTACAATACGAGAAAATTTTGCGGTGAAATCGCCTGTACCGCCTGCGAGATCTAACACTTTATGTCCTTTGCGAACACCACTGCAATCAATTGTGAAACGCTTCCAAACACGGTGTATACCAAATGAGAGCAAGTCATTCATCAGGTCATATTTGCCCGCAACGGAATGGAATACATTAGCCACCATTTTTTGCTTTTCTGATTTTGCGACAGTTTTAAAACCAAAATGCGTGGTTTCTTCTTGTGCTTGGTGTTGAGTGCTATGAACTGCTGTTTGTGCTAAGTGCGGTTGGTTTTCAGCAAGATTTTTGTGGTTTGACATAAGGGTTATCCATAAAACGTAAAATTTGTCTTAAGGATAACAAAAAATAGCGGGAAATTCCGCTATTTTTCTGTATTTATACTAAATCAAAAAATAAAAATTCACTGTCATCGAGTAGCTCAAGGTGTAGTGCTTCTTCCTCTGTAATGGCTAATCCATCGCCAGTATTCAATGGCATTCCATTCACGTTTAATTTGCCTTTCACCAGTTGTAACCAGTAACGGCGTTGCGGTGAAATTTCAATATTTTGCACCGCACTTTTCGCCAAGCTCAACTGCCATCGCCATAAGCGCATATTTTGATTGACATAAAATGCGTTGTCATCAGGCGCTGGAGAGAGAATCAACGTCGCACCTTCCTGATCAGCAAACTTACCTTGCTCATAACGGGGTTCAATCCCTTTCAACTTTGGCAAAATCCAAATTTGATATAAATGCAAATCTTGCTCTGCACTTGGGTTCACTTCTGAATGGAAGATCCCAGTGCCTGCCGACATAATTTGAAATTCTCCCGCATTAAGTTGGGTGCGATTTCCCATACTGTCTTGATGTGCAACACTGCCAGATAGGACGTAAGTCAAAATCTCCATATCATTGTGA
This sequence comes from Bisgaard Taxon 46, assembly GCA_049941595.1. Classification (GTDB taxonomy): domain Bacteria; phylum Pseudomonadota; class Gammaproteobacteria; order Enterobacterales; family Pasteurellaceae; genus Pasteurella. Next base: position 136,571 of record JBNFNA010000001.1, on the reverse strand, counting down.
GGGTGCATTCCAAAACCTTGGCGTGGGGCGATAATATCTTCATTCATTACTCTTAAGTGAGAGAAATGAATATGTTTAGGATCGTAATAATCAGCAAACGAAAAGGTATGATAACTGGTGAGCCAAGGAATACTTGGGCTATTACGACCTCGTTCATTAGCTGGGCGGATTTTTAACATAATTTTTTCCTTATCTATGTGATATGGAATAAGTGTAATTATATTTGATAAAGAGATAAATAAGGCGAGAGTTGAAGGATTTTCAATAAATAGTTAATAATAAAACACCACGCACAGGCGGTACGTGGTGTTTTTATCGTGGTTATTCTGTATCGATGATAGGTTGGTTACGGGTAGATAATTTCAATAATAAGTAACCTAATACCGCAGAGATACCAGATCCAAGTAGGATACCTAAACGAGCAAGTGCAGTTACGTTTTCGCTATCACTTTCCCCACCAAAGGCAAGCCCTGCAAGGAACATCGACATTGTAAAACCGATACCACAAAGCACTGAAACTGCAAAAATTTGTTTGAAGTTAATGCCTTCTGATAGCTTCGCAATTCTCAATTTCACTGCGATAAATGAGAATGCAAAGATACCTAATGGTTTACCCACTAATAAGCCTAATGTGATCCCTAATGATAATGTTGAAGTAAACGCATTCTCACCTAAGCCAAATAAAGAAACCCCAGCGTTACAGAACGCAAATAATGGGAGGATCGCAAATGCACTCCACGGTGAAAGCGTATGTTCAAACTCATCTAATGGACGCTCACCTTTTTTACCATTTAATGGAATACAGAAACCAATAATTACGCCGGCTAAGGTTGCGTGAACTCCGGATTTAAGTACCGATGCCCATAAGATAATCCCGACGATACCATAAGCAGATAATGCGGTGATTTTTAAGCGGTTCATAATAAATAATACTGACACCGCAAAGCCTGCAAATAAAAATGCCTGTGGACTTAAATCGTGCGAGAAGAATAACGCAATAACGACAATCGCACCTAAGTCATCAATGATCGCTAATGCAAGTAAGAAGATTTTTAATGGTAACGGTACACGTTTACCTAACAGGGCAACCACACCCAATGCAAAGGCAATATCCGTCGCCATTGGAATGGCCCAGCCTTGTTGATATTCAGGATGTGTTGAGTTTAATAAGATAAAAATAAGTGCTGGCACAACCATACCACCAACGGCAGCGATAGCAGGGAAAATTGCACGTTGATAACTTGATAATGAGCCTTCAAGTAATTCACGTTTTACTTCCATTCCAACGAGCATAAAAAAGACAGCCATTAAACCATCATTTACCCACATTAATAATGGTTTGTTAATGCTGAATGAACCAATTTGAATCACTCCGGGTGTTTGTAAAAAATCAAAATAAAATGTACTTAACGGTGTATTCGCTAAGACAATTGCAAGAATCGCAAAAATAAAGAGCAAGATACCACCAGCGGCCTCTTGTTTTAAAAAGTTTTGAATAGGTGTTAACATTTTTCCCCTCTTTTTGTGTTTGTATCTTTTCCTTTATAACATTTTTTTACAAAAAAAATGATAAAATTTATTCTTTTTTGTGAGAATGTTAAAAAAGTTTTAAAAACTGACCGCACTTATTGGATAAAATTAAGGCGAATATAAATATTCGCCTTAACTTAATACTGAGTGAGATTATTTTTGAACCTCTGACTTATATAACCTATGCTTATATAAATAACTGCCTAATAATGAATGAGCTAACGCCTCTTTCTTCAAACTCTCTGGTAGCTCGGCATCGCTGAATTTATGCGATTGTCTATCGTACAAATAACTTTTTGCTGGCACTTTCGGTGCGAGGATAACCACTTCGTTGCCTTTCATCATCGCTAAGGTTTGGTCATATTGCATAAATGCACGGTTAGGATCATTTTCTTGCGTTAAGTCATAACCAATCATTGGGTATTCACCACTCACACCTGCAATAGAAAGTAGGGTTGTTGGCATATCAATTTGACTGACTAAACGTGGATCGCGTTTTGGCTCAATATGTTCACCTAATAACAATGCTGGAATATGGAAGTGCTTAATTGGCACAAGTGCAGCGCCAGATACACGTGAGTCGTGGTCTGCAATGACTAAGAATACAGTATCTTTCCAATAGTCAGATTGTTTCGCTAATTTAAAGAAATGACCAATTGCGTAATCTGCATATTTGGCTGCATTGTTACGCGTTTGTTTCGGTTGCTCATATAGTTCGATTTTGCCATCTGGGAATTCAAATGGATCGTGGTTACTTGAGCTGAATACTAAGCTAAAGAACGGTTTGCCTTCTTTGTGTAATTTCGTGAAGGTTTCGTGTGCTTTGTCGAAAAGATCTTCATCACTCATCCCCCAAGTCGCTTGGAATTTTGGATTGACGTAATCTTTTTCGTCGATAATTTCTTGGAAACCATTGCCATAGAAGAAACTTGCCATATTGTCAAAATGCTTTTCACCTCCATAAATGAACGAGGTGTGGTAGCCTTGTTTGCTCAATAAATCCGCAATAGTGAAGAAACCGTTTTGGCTATTACTGAGCTTCACCACTGCACGTGCTGGTGTGGGTGTGAAGCCTGCTGTCACCGCTTCGATACCACGTACAGAACGTGTGCCGGTAGCATACAGATTTTCAAATAACCAACCTTCTTGTGCCAGTTTATCAAACTCTGGCGAGAGCGGTAATCCGCCTAATGTGCCAATAAATTGTGCGCCAAGACTTTCCTCTAACACGATAACAATGTTTTTCGGCTTACCTTGATAAGTAGCTTGGTTTTTCGTCAGTGTTGGAATAGTGGCTGAAATATAGTCACTATCAGGACGTCCACGTGCTTGCTTCACAATTTGTAGCATTTCTTCCGTAGACATTTTGCCGTAAAGTGCAGCAGCATTGTCCTCGTCTTTAAACTGCTGTGCTGCATAAATTACGGAATAACCTGAATTGAGAACAAGTGAATTCACTAAACCGTCAGAGGAAAATGCCACCATCGCCGGGTTAATACCACGGTGCGCTAAAGTGGAGCGTGCACCAATAAAGGCGACTACAATCACTAAAATCGCAACGAAAGGACGGAATTTCCAGCTCATTGAGGATAAGTTTTTCACTGCCCAATCGGCTAATTTCCAGTAGAAAATCGTCGCAAGGGTTGTGACGACTAAGCTCGTTACCATTGACAGCAAATGCCCTTCAAATAACATTGTGAAGACCTCTTTTGGATAGATTAGGTATTCAATGAAAAGGCGATTGGGGCGGAAATCATAGGTTTCAATAAAGGCCGGTGTGGATATTTCCATAAATAGAATGAAAAGGCTGCCAACGGTCAGCCACACTTTGAGAATTTTCTGCCAAATACAACCTAATGGGTTGTGATGATAGAGCAGTACTGTTAATAAAGCTGGTAGGCCGAATAAATAGCAAAGGGATACGATATCAATTCGTACCCCTTGTAAGAATAATTCAACCCAACCATCAACTGCGCTTACGCGTTCTGCTTGCCAAAGTGAAAGGCCTAAACGAGATAAGTTAAATACCAATAAGTTGACTGCAACAAAGAAAAAAATAGGGAATAACAACGTGCGTTTGTTGTTTGATAGATCTGAATGCATAGCTAGTCCAATAAGTTAATAGAACAATTGACAACAATTAGACCGCGCTTTTGCGGAATAATTTTCTTATTATCCAATTTTTTAGCTGATTTAGCTATGCATTAATTGCTGACAAAATAAAAAGAATAGTATTAATAAAAAAGAGGGCATATTGCCCCCTTAAATTATTCTGATATGCGATCAAGATCCTTGCGTAAAGACACTAATAGTTGATCGATTTTGAAATGCTCGGTATCAATAATTTCAAATTTATATTTGTCGTAAAGCACAAAATCGGTTTTTTTCGGGATTTTGCGTAACATATACATCATAAAACCACTGATAGTTTCGTAATTTTCTTCACCCGGAAAAGTGCTTAAATTTAATGCACGCATCACGTCTTCCAATGGTGTTGCTCCGTCAATCAGCCAAGAATCTTCGTCACGGCGAACGATTTGTTCTTCTTCATTTGACACAAGCTCACCCATAACGATACTCATCACATCATTTAAGGTGATAATCCCCACCACAAGTGCATATTCATTCACAATCACTGCAAAATCTTCGCCAGTGGATTTGAATAATTCCAACACTTCAAATAAAGACAGAGTGTCTGGCACAAACAAACTTTTACGCAATAGTTTGCTGTCAGTGAGTGAAACGCCTTTTTCCACTTGCAAATACATTGTGAGTAAAGTGTGTGATTCTACATAACCTAAAATACGATCTAAACCGTTATCACAAATGAGCAATTTAGAATGTGAGTTTTTGGTAAGAGTATCTAACACGGCTTGGCGATCAAAAGAGCGGTCTAAAAAAACAATATTTTCACGAGTGGTCATTGTGGAGGTGACCGTTCTTTCTTGCATATCGAAAATATTTTCGATCAAGTAATGTTCTTGAGCGTTCACAACGCCAGCTTCGGCGCCTGCCCCTACGATTGCTACAATATCTTCTGGCGTCATATTTTCTTCACGTACTGTAGAAATGCGAAACAGTTTGAAAAAGCCGTTTGCAATTGAATCAAAAATCAGCACAAGCGGTTTCAACACAAAAATGCAGAATGACATAATATGCACGGTGCTTAATGCTACTTTTTCTGGGTTGATCATTGCTAAGCGTTTTGGTACTAAATCTGCTAGTAAAATAAATGAGCTGGTCACCAAGGCAAAGGCTAACCAAGATGATGCGCTATCTAACCATTCCGCACTCACGTGATCCGCTAACGCAATCGACAAATAAGGGCGGATTGCACTTTCGCCGATGATCCCGCCAAGAATCGCCACCATATTGAGCCCAATTTGTACAACGGTAATAAAACGCCCCGGTTTACTTTGTAGATTTAGGACTAGCTCAGCCCGTTTATCCCCTTCGTTGACTAAACTCTGTAATTTAATCTTGCGAGCACCTGCTAAAGACATTTCGGCAGCAGACACAACAGCACTGATAATGATCAATACGGCTAGACTTAAGATTGCCTCAAATAAACTCATAAAATTTCTCGTGTTGATTGATATAAGAAAAAAGAAAAGAAAGTGCGGTTTAATTTTGGGTTAAACCGCAACAAAGAAAGGAAGTTGTTAGTTTTCGCTGTCGAACCAGCCACGTACAAACTGGATTGAGAAGAATAATGTGATCAATAAGATAAAATACAATACATAAGACAGAATCGGATAACTTGCTGATTCATTTTCTTGAGCTGCTTTAATGCTCACCGCATTGCGGAATTCATCGAACATCACTAAACGCCAGCCGTAGTATTTGATTTGAACTTTCGGGTTGTCGTGCATTAATGCTTCTGCTTCAGCGTGTAAATTGGCTGAACCAAATTTAAAGTAAAACGGGAAACCCCAACGGGTATCTTCATTGCGATACACCATAATTTTCCCTTCGGAATTTTGCGTGTTAATAAAATATACATCTCGTGTTGGGCCATCCGCTGGATTTGCTTTAGTGATTGGACCGTCTTTATCCACACGTTTGACTTCAACACCTGTGACACGCGTTACTTCATAGCTTGGCGTAACAAAATTCACAGTTGCGAATAAGACTGCGTGAAACAGAAAAATCACGGTAAGAAAAAAGAATTTAAAAAATTTTCGCATTGTATATCCTTTAACCAAATGTTATCCAAGATAGTGTAGATTATTTATTGTACATTAATTTTGAATAAACGTTCAAAGTTTTGTGTGGTTATTTGCGCAAACTCTTCAAAAGACACGCCTTTTAATGTTGCCACATATTCACAGACTTCACGAACATAAGCGGGTTGATTCTGTTTGCCACGATAAGGCACTGGCGCTAAATAAGGCGAGTCAGTTTCCACTAGCAAGCGATCAAGTGGCACGTGGCGGGCGACTTCTCGGATTTCTTCGGCATTTTTAAAGGTAATAATGCCTGAAAGTGAAATATATAGGCCTAAATCCAAGCCTTGTTTTGCCATTTCTAAATTTTCAGTAAAACAATGCAAAACACCACCGCACTTATCTGCGTGATTTTCAGCAAGAATGCGAATCGTATCTTCTCGCGCGCTACGGGTATGCACAATCACAGGCTTGTTCAATAAATTAGCCAGTTGAATTTGCTTTGCGAAAAGCGTTTGTTGTAGTGCTTTATTGTCCGCACTGTAATAATAATCCAAGCCCGTTTCACCAATGGCCACCACTTTGGGATCGCTTGCTAACTTCAATAAACGATCATAATCAAAGGGTTCATCTTCAATATCTAACGGGTGCACGCCACAGGCCAAAGACACATTGTCAAATTTCGCTAAGGTTGAGTAAATCTTTTCGAAACGGCTTAAGGTCACGCCCACAGCCAACATATGTTTTACATCTCGTGCGACAGCTTTATTAACCACGTCTTCGACACTTTGGTGTAAGTTTTCATAATCAAGTGCATCAAGATGACAGTGTGAATCTACAATAAACATTTTTTATCCTTCAAATACTTCAGTAATTAATCGAGTTAAGCCGTCTAATAATATTAATTCTTGGTTGACAGCATTTATTTGCACTAAATCAGCTCGCACTTGTTGCATAATTTGCGTGGCTTTTAACAAGCCTTGTGCGTTTTGCTGATCGCTAAATTGTTGAATACCCGCGGCTAGATCTTCACAAATCCAATTTTCACGAATATGTAATTTCGCTTTTAAGGCATCGGCGAGAAACGCCAAAATCCAGTCTAGCTGGTGGAAGACAATCGCCTTATCAAAAAGAGGCATTAATTCTAACGGTGAGCATTTACGATAGAACAACCAAAATTGGCGTAAAAACTCATGGCGTTTTTCCAGCAAACCTTGTTCTAACACAGAAAGTGCTGTCAATGGGCGACCATAACTAATACGAAGTGCGGTCTGAATTTCTGAAATTTCGACCGCACTTTGTTGCTGCAACCACATCATCGCCATTTCCATTGCCGGTGGGTTGATTGTTTGTGCTTGGCAGCGACTATAAATTGTTGGCATTACTGGCGACGAGATATCCGCTTGCAATAAAAAATAGGTGTGTGGGCGTGGTTCTTCCAACGTTTTGAGCATTGCATTTGCTGCCGCCTCAGTTAAACGTTCAACGCCTCGCACATAAATAATTTTATTGCCGCCTTGCTGTGCGTGTTGGTTAATTTTTTCATTGATTTCACGCACTTGGTCAACTCCAATATCTTTATTTTCAATCGGTGCTAATTGATAAATATCGGGATGGTTATGGGCTTGTGTCAAATGGCAATGATGACATTGCCCACAAGGTTGTTGGCCTTGCGGATGTTGACACATCAACCAATGCCCCAATGCATCTAACAGTTGATCAGCACCTAAGCCTTGATCAGTTTTAAACAACAGAGCGTGATGACCGTGTCCTTGCTGAAAAGCTGAGATACTTTGTTGATAATAGGGTTGTAACCAAGGATATAAATTCATTCTTATGCTTTAAGTGAAATTAACCAATCTTCGACCGCACTTTGTACGTCTGCACTCACTTTATCAATCTCTTGTGAGGCATCGATACAACGTGCTTTGGGATTGTTTTGAACTAATTCTAAATAACGCTGACGAGTACGGTGGAAAAAATCAATATTTTGCTGTTCGATACGATCCAGCGCGCCACGTCCACGTGCACGCGTTAAACCTAATACAGGATCAATATCTAAATACAAGGTTAAGTCAGGTTCGAAATCGCTAAGTACGGTTTCTCTCAAAGTTGAAAGCAAGGTTCTGTCTAACTGACGTCCACCGCCTTGGTACGCTTGTGAAGACATATCGTGGCGATCACCAATCACCCATTTTCCTTCAGCGAGGGCTGGCTTAATCACGTTTTCCACTAACTGAATACGTGCGGCATACAGCATTAACAATTCGGCTTTGTCGGTGACTGGTTCTTCTGTTTCGTGTTTAATTAAGTGGCGTAATTTTTCAGCCAATGGTGTGCCACCGGGTTCACGCGTAAATACAATATCTTCAATGCCGTGTGCGTGTAACGCACGTACAATACTGTCACGCGCGGTAGTTTTGCCCGCGCCCTCAATTCCTTCAAGCACAATAAATTTGCCTGTTTTCATATTATTTTCCATTTTGTTGACTGCGATACCAACGCAAATATTCTTGTACCGCACGATTATGTTCTGACAATGTTTTGCTAAATTTATGCCCACCCGTGCCATCAGCGACAAAATAAAGGTAGTCGGTTTTTTCTGGGTTAGCGACTGCAAAAATCGCACTTTCACTTGGCATCGCGATAGGTGTTGGTGGCAAGCCATCAATCACATAGGTGTTATATGCCGTTGGTGTTTCTAAATCTTTTTTACGAATATTGCCTTTGTAGCTGTCACCCATTCCGTAAATCACCGTTGGGTCGGTTTGTAATTTCATTTTTTTGTTTAGACGATTGATAAACACCGATGCAACACGTTTGCGCTCAGATTCAATCGCGGTTTCTTTTTCTACAATCGAGGCTAAGATCAGCATTTCATATTGATTATTTAACGGCAGATCTTTATCACGTTGCTCCCACGCCTGAGCTAGCGCATTTTTCGTGCGTTCTGCAGCACGTTTTAGCAAAGCAAGATCGGTAGAGTTTGGCGTGTAATGATAAGTATCTGGCGCAAGCCAACCTTCCACTTTTTTCCATTCTTGAATGGCTTTGACATTGTTTGGTAAATCAAGCAACGCAAAAATTTCTGCTTCACTTTTGCCTTTCAGCGTTTGAGTTAAGTGCGGTGCATTTTCCCACACTTTTCGCCAAGTGCTAAATGTATCGCCTTCAATAAATTGAATACTGAGTTGCACCTCTTTTCCTTCATTAAGCACTTTCAGCAAATCACCTACCGTTTTGACATTATTGAGGGAATAGGTGCCAGCCTTAATTTTATTTAATTGGGGATTGAGTTTTAGCAAATAGGGCAACAGTGTCGCATCATTGATCAACTGTTCTTGCTCTAATAACTTCGCTAATTTATTGCCCGTGGTGCCACGTTCAATGGTTAACAGCTGATTGGGTTTGACGTTGACCGCTTGGCTCGTAAATCCTTGTAGATGTTGATAACCAAAAAAGAGTGCGCCTCCAGCAAGCAGCACAAGCAATAACAACAAAGTAAGCAATTTTTTCATAAAGACAAAATGAATTTCAACAAATTAAAAAATAAAAGTTGACGAGATTATAGCATAAGAAAAAGGGATATTAGAAAAGGCGATCTTTTGCTAACAAAAAAGAAAAGTGCGACAAAATTGACCGCACTTTTAGGAATTAAGTGATAAGTGACTGATTAGTACAACACGCGTGCGCGGATTGTGCCGTCAATCTCTTTTAATTGTGTTAATAATGTAGACGTATTTTCTGTTTCCACATCAATCACCACATAACCAATCGTTGGATCGGTTTGTAAGTATTGTGCTGCAATATTCACATTAGCGTTCACAAACACTTGGTTGATTTGGTTTAACACGCCCGGTTTGTTGTGGTGGATGTGTAATAAACGTTTCGTGCCACTGTGTTCTGGTAAGGATACTTCAGGGAAGTTGACCGCAGAGAGAGTAGAACCATTATCCGAATATTTCACAAATTTGCCTGATACTTCCGCACCGATATTTTCTTGCGCTTCTGAAGTCGAACCGCCAATATGTGGTGTGAGGATCACATTATCAAATGCACGCAATGGCGAAACAAATTCTTCTTGAATTGATGCAGGTTCCTGTGGGAATACGTCTAACGCAGCGCCACGCACTTTGCCACTTTCAAGCGCCTGTGCTAAGGCATCAATATCCACAACGGTACCACGTGCTGCATTAATTAAAATTGCACCATCTTTTAATTGTGCGATACGTGCAGCATTGATTAAGTTTTTCGTTGAGGCATTTTCTGGCACGTGTAATGACACTACATCGCTTATTGCTAACAATTCATCTAGTGAACGTACTTGTTGTGCATTACCGAGCGGTAATTTGTTTTCGATGTCATAGAAAAAGACACGCATACCCAGAGCTTCTGCAATGATACTTAATTGCGAACCGATATGACCATAACCAATGATACCTAGTTTCTTACCACGTACTTCGTGTGAACCTGTTGCCGATTTATTCCAAATACCACGATGGACTTCCGCATTCGCTTGTGGCACGTTACGCATTAGCACAAGAATTTCGCCTAATACTAATTCAGCCACAGAACGTGTGTTTGAGAATGGTGCATTGAACACAGGAATACCAAGCAATTTTGCTGCGTTAAGATCTACTTGGTTAGTGCCGATACAGAAACAGCCGACTGCGATCAGTTTTTGTGCGTGTGCTAACACATCAGCGGTTAAGAATGTACGTGAGCGAATACCCACAAAGTGTGCATCTTTAATAGCTGTTTTTAATTCCTCATCATCAAGGGCTTTTTTGTGATACTCAATGTTGGTATAGCCTGCATTTTTTAGTACTTCTAACGCGCTTTGGTGAACGCCTTCTAGAAGTAAAAATTTAATTTTTGATTTGTCGAGTGAGACTTTAGTTGTCATATTTGCTTTCCTTTGTTGTTATTCGATAATTTTGGTGCCTTCAGGCGTGCCAACAATAATAATGTCAGCTGCACGTAGGGCAAAAATACCATTAGTCACGACACCTGCGACGTTATTTAATTCTTTTTCCATTTCAACAGGGTTCATAATGGCAAAATTGTAAACATCTAAAATGACATTGCCGTTATCGGTGACAACGCCTTCACGATATTCAGGTGAGCCGCCTAACGACACTAATTTGCGTGCAACTTGTGAGCGAGCCATTGGAATGACTTCAACAGGTAATGCAAATGTTGAGCCTAACACATCCACTTGTTTGCTTTTATCTACGATACAAATGAATTTTTTCGCTAATGCCGCTACGATTTTTTCACGGGTTAACGCAGCGCCACCACCTTTGATCATCATTTTTTGTGGATTGACTTCGTCTGCACCATCGACATAAATATCTAAACTTGAGACTTCATTTGCACTAAAGACTTCAATGCCTTGTTTTCTTAATAATTCTTCAGAGGCTTTTGATGCCGCAACTGCACCTTTAATTTCATCTTTCATTGCACCAAGTGCTTCAATGAAACAATTCACTGTTGAGCCACTTCCCACACCCACAATCGTGTCTGGTTTTACATATTTAAGCGCAGCTTTAGCAGCTTGTTTTTTCATTTCAAGTTGATCCATTGTTATTCCTTCATTTTATATTTTTGTGAAATTCGTTAGCTGATTTTATTGTTATTTTAGAATTTACGTAATCGTTTGCGTATATTGCAATAACGCAATACTTTAATCCTAATTATGTCGATTAACAAGCCTATTTCGGTAAAAATTCTTCCAGCAATTCATTCAAAAAAAGCTTGCCTTGTTCGGTCACTTGCCAAGTGTGGTCAGTCTCTACAATATAATTTTTTCCTAATGCCCATTGAATTTGTTCGCTGATATTTTCTTCACTTAATCCAGTAAATTGGCGAAACTCAGCTTTAGGGACGGCTTCCAATAAACGAAAACGGTTCATAAAAAACTCAAACGGGCGGTCTTCAGTTAAAACAGGCTTTTCTTCGTAAAGGTATTCGCCACGCATATAGCCTTTGGGGTGTTTGGTTTTTGAATAGCGAAGGATATCGCCATTTTCAAAACTCATTTTGCCGTGTGCACCACAACCAATGGCGAGATAGTCGCCAAATCGCCAATAATTTAAGTTATGTTGGCATTGAAAGTCAGGTTTGGCATAAGCGGAGGTTTCGTATTGCACATAGCCCGCATCGGTAAGTAATTGATGCCCCTGTTCAAAGATATCCCAAAGCTCATCATCATCTGGCAATATTGGCGGACGATAGGCGAACATTGTATTGGGTTCAATAGTGAGTTGATACCAAGACAAATGTGGCGGGGCTAATTCGATTGCTTGTTTTAAATCGTCCAACGCTTCAGCAAGGGTTTGATTGGGTAAGCCGTGCATTAAATCCAAGTTAAAACTTTTTAGCCCAGAAACTTTGGCAAAATTGACCGCACTTTTGGCTTCTTGCGCATTGTGTATACGCCCTAAGCGTTCGAGTTTGTCATCATTAAGACTTTGAATTCCCATTGAAATACGGGTGACTCCAGCCTTCACATAGCCTTTAAAACGCCCAGCTTCGGCTGTGCCGGGGTTTGCTTCGAGAGTGATTTCTATATCAGATCTGAACGGGATAAGCTGCTCAACGCCAGAGAGTATTTGCTGAATACCTTCTGCTGAAAATAGACTTGGAGTGCCTCCACCAATAAAAATCGAGTGGAGGAAACGATGTTGAACACTGGTTTTGTAGCGTTGCAGATCTTGTTGAAGATCTTGCAACAAGTGTTGAATATATTCCTGTTCAGGAATTTGCCCTTTTTGTGCGTGCGAGTTGAAGTCACAATAAGGGCATTTTTGTACGCACCAAGGAATGTGGATATATAAACTAAGCAGTGGAAGTTGTAGTGAATTCACTAACGCACCACCACGGCTGTACCACTTGCCACGATCATAAACATACTTTTGCCTTCGCCTGTGATTGACGTGTAGTTAACTTCTACACCGACAACAGCATTTGCACCCACACGTTTGGCATTCTTTTGCAGTTCCTCAAGAGCTTCTTCTCGTGCTCGTGCAATTTTCGACTCGTAGGCACCAGAGCGGCCACCTAAAATATCGGTAATGCCGGCAAAGAAGTCACGAATAAAGTTTGAACCCGCAACGACTTCACCGAATACCATTTGTTTATACTCTATAATTTGTTTGCCTTCTACATTTGGTGTTGTTGTAATGATCATTGTTTTTCCTTATTTAAGTGTCTCTAAAATGTTGAAAAGTGCAGTTGGATTTTCGACAATTTTGTCTGCGGTTTTTTCAGCAAGCTTTTGTGCAAGCTCCCAATCAGCACGATTGAGAATATCACCACTGCATAGGTATTCCATATCCTCTTTATCAATATCGCCGTAAATTCGGTTATTATAAATCGCTAAAGTGCAAGCTTGGATAGTTGAAAATTTCACGCCGTATTTTTTTGCCAATTCTTTATCACCATACATCCAAGTGAGTTGAGATAGGGCATATTCATTGCCTAATTCAGCGGCTTTTTTTATCTTGCTCGTGATTAGTGCATAATTTTTCGGCTTCTCTTTTTCCAGATTATGTACTTCATCGATAATGGATTGCGTGTTGTAAGGTGAAAATTTAATAATTTCTTTTGGATCATATTCCGCGTGAATATCATCAAGTAAATCAACAGCAGTGCCATAATTTTGTTTGGCTGCTTTTTCTAGCCAATAGATAAAATCACTTTCGAGTAGATGTGCATAATCTGTTGTTGTTTCAAGACTTAGAGCGAGATTATATTGCGCTTCAGCATTGCCTTTTTTTGCCTCTGCTAATAGGTCCCTCTGTGCTGTGGTATAATCTAAAGAATAGACTGCGTTAGAGAGCGTAAAACCCAACAAAAATAGACCGCACTTTTTCCACATATTAAGCTCCTTTGTTTGCTAATTTACTTTTTAATACCGATAAAGCTCGTGCTCGGTGTGAAATCTTTTTCTTTTCCACAGTTTCAAGCTCGGCAAAAGTGCAATTCACTTCTGGGCTGAAAAATAAACTGTCATAACCAAACCCATTTTGCCCTTTTTCAGCAAAGGCGATTTCCCCAAAACATTCACCTTCGGCAATAATTGGGGACGGATCTGTTTCGTGTTGTAACATCACAATACAGCTGACAAATTTTGCTTGTCGTGCCGCTTGTGGAATATCTTTTAATTCGATGAGTAGTTTTTCTCGATTTTTCGCATCCGCTTCGGCTCCGTCAACGCCGGCATAGCGTGCTGAATATAAACCTGGTGCACCACCAAGTGCATTAACGACTAAGCCAGAGTCATCTGCAATTGCGGGCAATCCCGACATTTTGCTGGCATAACGTGCTTTTAATAATGCATTTTCTACAAAAGTTAAGCCTGTTTCTTCTGGGCTTTCAATATTCAAATCAGTTTGTGCGATAACTTCAAAACCTAAGTCAGATAATACATCTGACATTTCTTTTACTTTGCCTTGATTGCCTGTGGCGAGAACGACTTTTTGTTTCATTGAAAATCCTATTGTTAAGAAAACCTGAATAAATTATACGCTTTTCTGTTTGATAAAGCCAAAGAGTAAATATGACCGACTTTCGCCTACTTTTGAGCAAAAAGAAAGGGTATTGAGTCTCACTCAATACCCTTTGTTTATACTATTTTTTGATTACCATTGGTAACCAACACCTACCGAGCCACCGAAGTCACCACGAGTATTTCCGTTACCTTGGAGTTTCAGGATAACTTTACCGTTATCACTTGCACGTGAGTAACCTACTGCAATAGCGCTTTGACCTTTGAAGGTACCGGCAGAAGCTGCAAGCATTGATTTACCAGGGATATAAACTTGTGGTAAGCCTGCTGCTGCATTTGAGCCAGCAACGCCTGCACGCATATTTTTGTCTACTTTACCGATCTTACCGTTTAGGTCACCGAATTTTTGAACAACAGCGCCATCAACCGCATTGCTTACTGCATCACGTAATTGACCTACGTTTACTGCATCAGTTGGATCGACACCTTTCGCAACGTTTCTAATACGTACTGGTGAACCATCTGGTTTCGCTAAGTTTAAGTCACCTTCTGGAGTTGCACTTAATTTAGGACCAGCGTTACCACCAACTTGTACAGTATTGAATGTAGGATCTTTACTTACTGTTACACGCACTTCACGTACGCCATCAGCACGAGTAGAACCAGTCACTGTCGCTAAGTCATTACCACTTACAAACTCAACTGCATCTGCATTACGTACATCATCTGCATAGTTGTTGTCTTTAGCACCCACGATGAAACCAAGTTTCTTCGCATCAGATACGTTTAATGCATTGTTTGGATTTGAGTTAGCTAAGTCAGCTAAGCCAGCTCTTGCTTTATCCATTGGTTTAGTCGCTGGTTTTGATGCTTTCGTTTCTTTCGCATTTGGTTTTAACACGCCATTTGCAAATTGATCTTGTGCGTAGAATTTCGCATTTGCACCTTCACCCACTTGAACAAGCGTTTTACCATCATCACCAAACTTATCTGTAATGGTATTTGTACCTGAAGCTACATTACCTAACACTGATGGCGCACCAATCTCGTTCGGCGCTGCCGCAGGATTAACTAAGTTTGTTGCTAATTCGCTAGCAGGAATTTCTTTACCTACTGGGTAACCCGCATTATTTACTTTAAAGAATTTATCACCTACTTTCGTCACTGGTGAGCCATCTTTTGCCGTGTAAGTAATTGGTAAACCAGTTACGTTATAGCTTACTTCAGTAATGTCTTGACCCGTTGCCACATCACGTTTAGTTTCAGCTTTAGCTAATACATTACCACCGTTAACGAAGTTAATTACATCGTTTGGTGTCACTTTCTCAGTTTTCGCATCTTCAGTTGAATTTGCATTAGCTGCTAAAGTCGATTTACCATTTTGTTTCACAAAGAAGCCTGATTTATTCACAGTTTGATCTAATTGGTCTTTATTAACCGCTTGATCTGGTTGTGTTGCCCAAGCTACGTTGTTTAAGTTAACACCGCCTTTGCCTGCAACGATCTTATCTTTCGCATCGAAATCAGCATTAATTGCAGCAGCTCTTGCTTGGTCTGCAACTTTCACTAATTCTTCAGTGGTTGCAGCTGGATTTTCTTTCAATTTATCAGCAATTGCTTTTTGTACAGCAACTTGAAGTGGATCTGCTACTGTGTAAGGGTTATTAGCAATGCCATCTTCACCGATGCCATTCGTTAATTGAGCGCCTTTATTAAGTTTAGCAACTTCTTCTGGTTTCAGTGCTGTAGGTTTAGCTGCTGGATTTTTAAGAGTACCGTCTGGGTTAACTGCATCTTTCACATAGAATTTACCATCAACAGCCTTCACATATTCGTTGCCTTTCGCATCGGTATATTTGAAGTCAATTGGTGAATCAACATCCATTTTCACTGTTGTGCTTGTTACAACTTTACCTGAAGCATCCACTTTCTCAACTGTCGCTAATTTTACATTTAGGTTTTTACCTTCAGCATAGCGAAGTTCATCATTTGGATTTACGCGCTCATCTTTGCTTTCGAACTTATCAGCCGCAGGAACATCAGTTGCTTTACCCACTACAAAGCCTGAAGCTTGGATTGCATCGCCTACTTGGTTACCAGTTACGAAACCAGCACCAGGATTTTCAGTTTTCACAACATCAGCCTGATCAACAGGTTTTGCGTTGTCTTTTAATTTACCATTTGTCGCAATATCATCAGTTTTGTAGTAATTATCACCAACTTTAACAAGTGGGTTGCCAGCTTGATCTTTTACATCTGTTGGGACAATTTCACCCGCTTGTAGAGAAATATTGATTTCTCTGATGTTATCAGTTGTTTTACCTGTCACTTTGATACCAGCGCCGCCAGTGAATTTCACTTCGTGTGCATTGCGTACATCATCTTCATAAGCAGTATCTTTACCAGCTTCTTTATCTGCAGAAATTACCCAACCAAGGTTTTTCGCATCAGCAACAGTAATTACATTGCTTGGTTTTGCATTATCTAAAGATGCTAAACCATTAAATGCAGAATTTTCGTTTGCTGCTGTTGCAGGTGTTTTAGCTACTTCTCCATCTTTCACTTTACCTGTTGCAGGGTCAAATTGATCTTGGCTGTAGTAGTTATCGCCTACTTTAACTAATGGGTTACCCTTAGCATCTTTCGCACCATCTAAAACGCCAGCGCCTTGAGCAACATTACTTAATGCGGTTGGAGCAGTTGTGCTATCACCTTCAGGGTTTACAACGCTTGCGATGATATCGCCATTGTTTACTACTGCAGCAGGATCTGGTTGACCATCCGCTCCTACTTTTGGTGAACCTGTTGCCGGATCTACTTTGTAATAGTTGCCATCTGGTGCTTTAGCTACTTTGTTTCCATCTTTGTCAGTGTAAACTACAGGCATATTTGCATTACCTGCTACTGTGTTTACATCAACATCAACACGGATAGTTGTTACATCACGACCATCTTTACGTGCAGTTGTTGCAGAAACACGAGTATTTTTACCGTTTACAAAGTCAACCACATCGTTTGGTGTAACTTTTTCAGATTTATCATCTGCTTTATCACCAGCATTACCTGCGAGTGTTGAAGTACCATTTTGTTTTAGTACAAAGCCAGATTTGTTTACAGTTTGATCTAACTGATCTTTATTTACTGCTTGATTTGGCTCTTTTGCCCAAGCAACGTTATTTAAGTTCACGCCACCAGTGCCTTCGATAATTTTATCTTTAGCATCTGGGTTTTTAGCAATTGCATCTTCTTTAGCTTTTGCAAGTTCATCTGCAGTTGCATTTGGTTTTTGTTTTTTGAGTTCTTCAACTGCTTTAGTTATTGGATCCACTGCTGCATAATCTGGTGTGGTCACATCATTATCGGTTAACGCAGCGCCAACAGAGCCAGATTTAGGAGCTTTAGCTGTTGCAGCAGGGTTTTTCAATGTTCCATCTGGATTCACATCAGCTGGTTGATACCACTTACCATTGTTCGCTTTCACTAATGGGTTACCATCAGCATCTTTTGCAGTATAAGTAATTGGTAAATCCACATCCAGTTTCATAAATGTGTCAGTCACAACTGTGCCATCTGCATTCACATTTTTCACAGTCGCAATTTTAGCCATTGTACCTTTACCATTAGTAAAGCGAACGTTATCGTTTGGATTCACTTTTTCTAAAGTATCAACAGAAAGTGCTTTAGTGGCATCTGCAAATGCAGCAGTTGCTTTTGCATCATCAGCTAAACCAAGATTCCAACCTGATTTTTGGATAGCTTCGGCAACTTTGTTACCTGTCACTAAACCTTTACCATTATTTTTCGCTTTGCTTGCGATGTCTTGGCTAACTGGTTGTGCACCTGTTTTTGGTTCACCTGTGCTTGGGTCAATATCTGCTTTATTGTAGAAGTTTGCACCGATTTTAATTAGGGTTTCACCGTTAGGACCAACATATTCGTTGCTTGCAACAACATCGCCTTCGTTGATTGAAATCTTAATTTCACGAGCGTTGTTG
The DNA here is from genome assembly GCA_049941595.1 of Bisgaard Taxon 46. Lineage (GTDB taxonomy): Bacteria > Pseudomonadota > Gammaproteobacteria > Enterobacterales > Pasteurellaceae > Pasteurella. The sequence continues at coordinate 118,368 of JBNFNA010000001.1, read as the reverse complement.
TCTGTTTTACCTTCAACGTTAATACCTGTACCACCAACAAATTTCACTTCATTTGTGTTACGAACATCAGCAGCATAATCGTTACCATTTGCAGAAATTACCCAACCTAAGTTCTTCGCATCAGCAACAGTAATCACATTAGTTGGATTTGAGTGTTCTAAATCAGCTAAGCCTGCTTTTGCTGTATCAACTGCTTTAGTTACTGCAGCGCCATCTTTCGTTTCAACAGCACCAGCTTTCAATTTGCTATTTTCAAACTGATCTTGTGCGTAAAGTTTGCCATCTATATTTACAAGTGCTTTGCCATCAACTGCTTTATCAGCAATAGTGTTTGCACCAGCTGCTACATTGCCTAATTGAGTTGGTTTAGTCGCTGTACCGTCTACATTTACTAAATTAACTTGTGGATTTTCGACCGCACTTTTCGTTTTATCTGGTGTGCCATTTGCATCAACAGGGTAGAATTTGTTGTCATCTGCTTTTTTCACGATTGTGCCGTTAGCATCAGTGTAAACTGTTGCAGTATTAACTTTGATCGTGTTTGTTTTTCCATCAGCAGATACAGCAAGTTCTACAGTTGTGCCAGTACCATCAGCAAAGTTGATAGTATCAAATGGTTTCACGAAATCTTTTGCTGCACCATTTGCTTGTAAATTCCAACCTGCATTTAACACATCACCAAGTGTCGCCGCATTATTTAATGCCGCTTTGTTAAATTTATCTGAGTCAGGGTTAAGTGTATCAGGGATAGCTTGAGCTTTTGTAGGCTCAACTGCTTGCCCATCAATGCCTTTTAAGCTGCTGTATGTATCTGGTAAGTTACCTTTTACATTTGCTAATGCCATTGGCTCAGTTACGCTGTTTGCACCATTGTTCATTGATGCAATTACATCAGTAGCTGGAATATCTTTTACAGCCGGATCTGTTGGTTCACCTTTTTCATTCACATCTGTGCCAACAACATAGAACTTACCATTAATTGACTTGAATAATTTCTCACCTTTAATGTTTGTATAAACAACAGGGATCTCAATATTCGCAAGTAAGTTTGGTACATTCACGTCAACAGTGATTTCACGTACACCATCTGCGCCAGTGTTACCTGTTACGCGAGCCATATTTTTGCCAACGAAACGAACTTCGTTTGCATTACGTACATCATCTGCGAAATTGTTGTCTTTCGCAGAAACAACCCAGCCTAAGTTTTTCGCATCAGCTACAGTGAACACATTTGTCGCTGGTGAGCCGTTTAAGTCAGCTAAACCTTTGTAAGCTTCAGCTAAGTTTTTGCCTAACTCAGTTGTTTTATCAATTGCAGTAGAAATTGCTGGAGCAACTTTATCACCACGATTTGTACCATCAAGCATTGTTGTGCCAGCTGCTACATTTGCGATTGTGACTGGTTTACCGTTAGCTGTATTTAACGTTAATGTTGGTTTATTTGCATCACCAGCTGTATTTAATGTGATATCAGCTTTACCAGCATCTGCTAATTTAATTTCTTTAAATTCAGGTTTTTCAGAGAATTTAACAACTAATTCGTTATCTTTTTCGTTTGCGTAAACGTAAACGTTTTTATCTGTTGCATCAGTAACAGTTTGTTTACCACCACGAATGGTTAGTTTTGTACCAAGATCACGATGTACTGTTTTACCTGCATTGTTCCCCGTAAAATCTAAACCTTCTTTGATAATGCTGTTTGCTGCTTCAGCAACGGTATTGGCTGTCACTAAAGCATCTGCTGAAGCAGGAGTGAATGTTGCTTTACCGTCTGCTGCTTGTGATGCAGTGATCGTGCTAGTTACTGCAGTTAATTGATTTTTAGTTGTATCAACTTTAATTGTTTTACCGTCAACTTTGATATCAACTTTCGCTGTTGTTGTTTTGTTGTCATTTGTTGTGACGATGAAGTCAGTTGCACTACCATCAACAAATTCAACAGTATCGTATGCTTTTACGAAATCAACTTGTTCTACAGTGCCACCTGCTGTTTTTGCGCCTTTAATATTGAAACCAGTATTTAATACGTCTCCAACAGTCGCTGCATTATTTTCATTTACATTTGCAGGTAATGCTTGATTAGTCGCATTGTCAGCTAACTTAGGTAAATTATGAGCTAAACCACCAATTTTGCCGTCATTTGCGTTGTTAGGACCGCTTAAATTAAGCTCTTTTGCTAATTTAACAGTTAAGTTGCCGTTACCATCAGAGCTTACACCGATATTTGCGTTATCTGATAATTTGCTACCGTCTTTTTGACCGCCAGCGATTGTTAATTTTTCACCTAATTTACGCGCTGATTCAGCACCAGTGTCGCCAGCGAAGATTAAACCATCGTCCATAGTTGCAACTTCACGAGTTGTAGTTGAACCATCTGGTTTTGTGGTTGTATAAGCGATACGGTCGATGCCATCTTTATCTTTTGGATCAACAGTTGCTTTGCCTTTTTGCGCAGTAATTTTCACATCAGCTATATCGCCATTTCCTGGACGAGAGATAGAGATTGAACCATCTTTGCCATCGATAGATACTTTAGAACCATCTTTGCCAGTGATATCAACTTTACCATCAACACCGTCTTGACCTGCTACAGATTGGCTACCTAAACTGATTTGATCTCTTGTTGAAATCTCGAAACCGTTAGGGATCTGTTTGATCTTGATGTTTTTACCTGCGTTGAATTGTAATAGTTCATCTTTAGTAATACATTTATCACCGCAGTTATTTAAACCTTCATTACTAAATTCACCACCATCAAGCGCTCTACCACCTAAAGCAAATGAGAATGTATTTTGATTAATTGCATTATTTAAATCTGATACGTTTACTGCATTATTTGGTGTTTCTGCTGCAGCTTCTTTTAATGTTTTACCGTTTAAACCACTATCAACATTTTTTAGAATAACCGCACTATTTCCTGTTCCTACTAATTGAACAGTATTTGTTGGTGTTGATTGGTCTGTTGAAGTTGTTGTATTGACATAAGCTAACGGCGTATCAAATTTAATTGTTGTTACGCTCGTTGCAGTATTTGTATTAATAGTAACTTTTGAACCTGTGCCATTGATAAAGTTAACAGTATCACCGTGTCTTACGAAATCTGCAGGTGTACCATTACCTTGTAAATTCCAACCTGAATTTAAAACATCACCAGTTGTTGCAGTGTTCGTATTGTTAACTGTATCGAAACTTGGAGCAGTCACAGTATTGTTATCGGTTGTGGTTAACGTACCAGTAGTCGTTAAGTCACCAGGTATTGGTAATACTGGTGGTAAGCTCGGTAAACTTGTATGACCACCGCCAGTGTTGAATGAACCAAAATCAGGTAATGTATTTGTACCTGTACTTGCTGTATCTGTTGTTGAGCCAGAAGTATTTACGTTGCCACTATTTGATGTCGCATCGTTACGGTTAATGTTTACGTTGTTTTGATCAAGTCTAATATTTGTTGTATTGATATTAATGTTAGTTTGGTTGTTAACTTCATTTCTAACATTAGAAGAAATATTTTGATCATTGATAACCGTCGTGCTTGTTGTTGATGTCGCACTACCTACGCCACGATTAACATAAGAATTCAATGCACTTAATGCGCTATTAACGGAATTAAGGGAAGCGTCATTTGTTAAAATATTGCGCTGGCTTGATTGTGTAGTTGTAGTACGGCTAGTCGTTGTCTGTGAGTTATAGCTTGGGGTACGGCTAGTTATTGTTGTTCTTGAGCTACCACCCACATTCGTCATATTTACTAAATTCGTTGCAATATCTGCCACGTTAGACAATTGAACATTGCTAATTGGTTTTGTCACGCTAGAGGTTTGTCTTGATGTTGAAGTTGAAGATAAACCATTTAACGATACTCGAGATTGAGAACCACGAATAGAAGAATCCCCCACAGAAACTGTTGTCGTAGTCACTTCATTACCACCGAGTGGAAGAGATACATCTCGTGTTGCGTTAGCAAACGAATTTGAGTTGTAAGATGGGAAATTTACAATTCTTTGTTCAGCAACATTAGGGTAGTTTCTACCTGCAGTTGTATTATTTCTTTCGTTTCTGGTTGCCCAAGTTTCTTGACGGGTTGTTGCCGTCGTTAACGATGGAGTGATTCTTTGTTGTTGAATAGAGCTATTGTATTGTCTTTCAAGTCTTTGTTGTGATACAGCACCGGTTCTTGTTGTTGCATAGCTACCTCTGCTGTTACGAACTGTACCAGTCTCTGGCGCAAACGTAACGTTTGTTTGGTAAAATGCATCAAAATTACCGTTAAATGATGCAGCAAAGCTTGGTGATGCAAATAACAATGCACCAGTTGCAGTTATTGCAATTAGTGCAGTCGTTGGTGATTTGCGTTCATCTGTTTGACTATTAGATTTGCCGTGTGATTTGCTAATTTCTGAAACTGCGATCCACGTTTGTGTCGCGTGGTTCCAAATAACCCTAAAGATTTTGTTCATAAATAGCCCGTTTCCCTTAAATTAATCAAATGAAAAATGCTCTATCTAGTGCTAGATAGAGAGTTTAGGTTAAAAATTGAATATGAAATGGTAGAAAAGTTAGGCAGAATCTATATTAAAATATCTATAAAATAAAGGCGTTAGCCTGTAAATTACATTTTTTTACACTAACTAGAATGAGCTCTCTTTTTGTTTACATTATCTTTGTAAAGTTGAAACTTATATATATTTACAATAGTAATAAATTTGTTTTGATAATAATTTTATTTATTTAATTAAAATGCCACTTAAAACCAAAGTTGATATTTTATTAAGTAGAAGGCTCGTGGGACAGGAAATTATAGAGGAGAGAGGTACAGGGAAAACCCCTGTACTATCAATATGTAAGGCTATTTTTTAGTTTCCGTTCTGACCCAAAGGTCAGCATATTTTACAAAAGTAGAATGAGCCGAAAGGATAGCGAGTAATAATCCTTGTTTACCATCAAAAAAGCCAGCATTTAAGATATACATCTTTGTAAAGCAACCAATGGCGTGTGTAAAGGCAGAGAATAAACTGCCTTTTTTACCCGATTTTTCACGTTTTTCTGCCCAAGCTTTAGCATAACCTGCGGATTTCACAAGGTAATGATGCATATCTTTATAAGTGTAATGATCTAAATCGCCACTTAGCTTTTCCACTTTTGCGTTGCTAGGGAGAAGGACTTTCTCGTGTACCGGCTCATCATTGTATTGTGTAAATTTAGTTTGATATAAGCGTAATACAAAATCAGGATACCAATTTGAATGGCGGATCTTGCGTCCGAAGACTTCACTTAAACGTGAGATTTTATAAACCACATTTTCTTGATTTTTTTTGACCGCACTTTGAATCGATTGGCGTAGCTCTGGCGTTACACGTTCATCGGCATCTAACCAAAGCACATAGTCACTGGTTACATATTGTTGTGCGAGTTGACGTTGTCTACCAAAACCGGGCCAATTTGCGTTTGTATAAAATTTTGCGCCAAATTTTAAAGCGACTTCTTCTGTATTGTCTGTGCTGCCAGAATCGAGAATGATGATTTCATCAACCCAACCTTGCACACTTTTAAGGCATTCTTCTAAATTTTCAGCTTCATTCTTTACAATCATTGCTACGCTAAGTGTCGGCATACTTTTATCCTTTAAGTCTTGAGAACAACAGTTTATACTACATCCAATTTTGTTCATTCTAGCATAAGTCAATTTATTCTATGTTGCGTTTTTCTTATACTGTATTGATGTATTTACTTCAGCCGTTAGTTGTGTTGTTTATGTTGGGGCGAAGTGTAAAGTCACCAAACTATCGCAAGAGACTGAATGAGCGTTATGGTTTTTATTGCGGTTTAACCCCACCAAAGCCAAATGGGCTTGTGGTTCACGCCGCTTCTGTGGGGGAAGTGATCGCAGCAACGCCGTTAATTAAACGTATTCAAAAACAATATCCTGATTTAGCTATCACGGTGACAACTGTCACGCCAACAGGTTCAGATCGTGTTAAAGCGGCCTTTGGTGATAGTGTTTCCCACTTTTATTTACCTTACGATTTACCTGATGCGGTATTCCGTTTTATTCGCTTTATTCAGCCGAAAGCCTGTATTGTGATTGAAACAGAAATTTGGCCAAATTTAATCGCCAGTCTAAAAAAACGTGATATTCCTTTTATTATTGCGAATGCGCGTTTATCAGGTCGTTCGGCAAAACGTTATGGTTGGTTTAAAAATTCCTTACGTCCGGTCTTTGATAATATCAGTTTGATTGCTCCGCAAGATGAGGTGAGCGGTAAACGTTATTTGGATATTGGTTACGCGCCAGAGCGTTTACAATTGACGGGCAATATTAAATATGACTTAGTGGTTAGCCCAACATTGCTTGATAAAATTCATCAGTTGCATCAACTGTGGGCATCTAATCGTCCCGTGTGGATTGCGGCAAGTACGCACGAAGGTGAAGAAGACATTATTCTACAAAGCCATCAAACCTTACTGCAGAATTATCCTAATTTATTGTTGATTTTAGTGCCTCGTCATCCTGAGCGTTTTAATATGGTGGCGGAATTAATTGAAAAACAAAAGCTGACTTATGTGCGTCGTAGTAGTCATATTGCACCGACTGAAAACACACAAATTGTACTTGGTGACACAATGGGTGAGCTAATGCTGTTATATGGCATCTCTGATATCGCATTTGTGGGTGGTAGCTTGGTAAAACACGGTGGGCATAATCCACTGGAACCATTGGCGTTTAAATTGCCGGTGATTACAGGCAAATACACGTTCAATTTCCCTGAAGTGTTTACCAAATTGTTACACGTACAGGGTGCATTAGAAGTAAATGAAAACGAAAAGGCACTGACAAGTGCGGTCGAAAAATTCTTAAATTCTGAGGATCTTCGTGAACGCTATGGCAATGCGGGTTATGAAGTATTGATTGAAAACCGTGGCGCATTACAGCGCTTACTTGATTTATTAGCACCTTATTTAAGTCGATAATATGATTACTGTAATTTATCCTGGGACTTTCGATCCGATTACTAACGGACATCTTGATATTATTCAACGTACAGCACGTTTATTCCCAAATGTGCTGGTGGCTGTGGCATCAAACCCAAATAAACGTCCGTTGTTTGAATTAGAAACGCGAGTTGAATTAGTGAAACAAGCGGTGGCACATTTGCCTAATGTAGAAGTTGTGGGCTTTTTAGATTTGTTAGCAGATGTTGTGAAAGAACGCAACATCACTGCGATTATTCGTGGTGTGCGTAGTGCCAGTGACTTTGACTATGAGTTACAACTGGCGCATTTAAACCGCTTATTAACTAACGGTGTTGAAAGCTTATTTTTCCCACCTTCAGAACGTTGGTCTTATGTGTCTTCCACAATGATTCGTGAAATTCATTTACACAAAGGTGATGTGAGCAAACTGGTGCCAGAAGTGGTGTTTCACGCATTAGAAAAATTAAAAAAATAACCGCGCTTTAGGCGGTTATCTTGGGGCATTGTAATTTAGACGATTATGATGCCTTTGTTTTATAGCCCGCTAATAAGGCTTGCCAATTTTCTTCGGTAAACTGAATTTCCATTCTGCCAATTTCTTTTTGGAAAGAGCGGTATAAGCGTTGTAAGTTTGACATCTTCCATTCATCCCCCGCTTTTTTGCTACATTTATCAAAGTCGAGTAACCAAAATTGCAGATCATTTTCGGTTTCTTGTAACAAAATGTTATGGGCATTTAAGTCAGTATGACAGATTTGATGATCGTGTAAGCGACGAATTAACTCACCAATTTGATGCCAATATGTTTGATCTAAAGAATGGTCTTTTAAATACGCTGTAAGATCTTTGGCGTTTTCTACTAATTCCGTCAGCAAATCAGCACGATAAAATCCAAACAGCTTTTTTTGAATTCTCGCTCCGATGGGTTTCGGTACTGGCAAACCAGCTTGATGCATCTGGTGTAATAAATGAAATTCCGCCATACTGCGAGTTTTATTACGTGACCAATGCCAATAATAATCACGGTTTATCTTACCGAATAAACCGCCACGATAATAATGACGAAGTGCCGTATTCACTCCAAAAATATCAGCAGTATTTAAGAACCAAGTTTTCCCTCTTCCTTTAGCAAAGCCTAAAGTGCGGTCTTTTTTTTGCCAAAATTCTGGTTCAAAGAAGCAAGTTTGATCATCTTTAGGTTGATCAAAATGAAAGAGAAAAAATCCATTTTTTGTTTCGATTTCAAGCATATTAAGACAAGAGAGAATCAGAGATAGCGAATAGCCACATTCTACTTTAAAATAACCAGAATTCCAAAATTTCGCTTATCTAAGGATAGTCTATGGCATTATTTCATACTCCACCGAAATCGCTCTGTATTTTGCGCCTGTCAGCAATTGGTGATGTTTGCCACGTATTAGCGGCGGTTCAACAAATTCAACGTCATTGGCAAAATACAAAAATTACTTGGATTGTGGGCAAAACCGAAGCGCAATTATTGGCAGGCATACCGAACGTTGAATTGATTGCTTATGACAAAAAAACAGGCTGGAAAGGTGTGTTGGCACTTTGGAAACAGCTTAAACATCAACATTTTGATGCGCTGCTAAATATGCAAACAGCATTGCGAGCCTCGATGATTTCCTTAGGAATTAAAGCAACGCATAAAATCGGGTTTGGCAAACAGCGTGCGCGTGAAGGGCAATGGTTGTTTACCAATAAACGTATTACAGATCCGCAAAGTCCGCACGTACTTGATGGTTTTATGGCATTTGTGGATTATCTCGGTGTGCCGATTAAAACACCGAAATGGCAACTTGCTATTAGTGAGGAAGAGCGCCAAGCGGTCGCACAATATATTGATCCTACGCGTAAAAATCTGATTATTTCACCTTGCTCGAGCAAAAAAGAAAAAGATTGGTTAATTGAGCGTTATGCAGAAATTGCTAATATCGCCAATCAACACAATGTTCACGTGATTTTGTGTGCCTCGCCGGCAAAGCGTGAAATGGAAATGACTCAACAAATTAAAGCATTATGCAATTTTGAGCTTACAGATCTTTCAGGCAAAACGCATCTAAAACAACTTGTCGCATTAATTGGTATGGCGGATCTTGTGATTTCCCCTGATTCAGGCCCCGCGCATTTAGCTACCACACAAGGCACCGATGTGATTGGTTTATACGCTTATCACAACCCATTCCGAACAGGCCCTTACAACAATTTGGCAAATGTGGTATCTGTATATGAACAGAATGTGCAAAAAGAATTTGGTAAACCAAGTAGTCAACTTCCTTGGGCAACCAAGTTGAAAGGCAAAAATTTAATGGCAGAAATTCAAGTGGAAGATGTTGTCGCACAAATGCAAGCTCTCAAATTATGGTAAAAGTGCGGTGCGTTTTTTCACAGTTTTATAAGGTAAATTATGTTTGATAAAGTATTTTCTTGGTTTGAAAATCGCTTAAATCCCTACCCAAGCGAGCCGCCAAGCACACCGAAAAAAGGCATTATCCGCTTTATCTGGACCAGTATGAACGGTATGAAAGGCTGGATTTTCCTACTGGCATTTTTAAATATTGGCATTGGGATTGTTGAAGGCGTTGTATTTCAATTAATGGGCGTGATTGTCGATTGGTTGACTGAATACACACCGGCAATGTTGTGGCAAGAAAAAGGCAATTTGCTGTTAGCAATGGCAGGCTTGCTACTGTTTAGCATTCTTTGGTCATTTGTGGCATCAGCTGTGCGATTGCAAACTTTGCAAGGCGTTTTCCCAATGCGTTTACGTTGGAATTTCCACCGCTTAATGTTGAGGCAGAGTTTGAGTTTCTATCAAGATGAATTTGCAGGGCGAGTTTCTGCCAAAGTAATGCAAACTGCCTTGGCAGTGCGTGATACGGTGATGACACTGGCGGATATGATGGTGTATGTCAGCGTTTATTTCATTACTTCAGGCATTGTGCTTGCGAGCCTCGATAGCTGGTTGTTATTGCCCTTTATCGGTTGGATTATCGCCTTTGGTATTATTTTGCGTATTTTAATTCCTAAGTTGGCGAAGACGGCAGAACGTCAAGCTGATGCTCGTTCGTTAATGACTGGGCGAATTACGGACGCTTATTCAAACATTACAACCGTAAAACTATTTTCCCACGGTGCACGAGAAGCTGCTTATGCCAAACGTTCAATGAAAGAATTTATGGTTACCGTACACGCACAAATGCGCTTAGGCACTTCACTGGATATTTTGACCTATACAGCCAACGTATTATTGACGTTAAGCACTGCGATTTTGGGCATTATTTTATGGCAACAGGGGCAAGTGGGCGTTGGTGCAATTGCTACAGCAGTTGCAATTGCATTGCGTGTTAATGGGTTATCACATTGGATTATGTGGGAATCTGCACGTTTATTCGAAAATATTGGTACGGTTAATGATGGTATGGAAACCTTAACCAAACCGCATACGATTGTCGATAAACCACAAGCACCAGATTTGACTGTGATCGACGGCGAGATTTGTTTTAAGGACATTGATTTTGCCTATTCAGCGGATAAACCGTTATTGAAGCAATTTAATTTAACCATCAAGCCAGGCGAAAAAGTGGGATTAATTGGGCGTTCAGGTGCAGGCAAATCCACGATTGTGAATTTACTCTTGCGATTTTATGAAGCTCAACAAGGGCAAATTACCATTGATGGGCAAAATATTTGCGATGTGAGTCAAGAAAGTTTACGCAGTCAGATTGGCTTAGTCACACAAGATACCTCGCTTTTACACCGTTCCGTGCGTGAAAATATTGTGTATGGCAGACCGAAAGCCTCTGATGAAGAAATGATTCAAGCTGCTCAACGTGCAGAAGCTACCGATTTTATACCGCACTTAAGTGATGCGAAAGGGCGTACAGGTTACGATGCCCACGTGGGTGAACGAGGGGTAAAACTTTCTGGTGGTCAACGCCAACGTATTGCGATTGCACGTGTGATGTTGAAAGACGCACCGATTTTATTACTTGATGAAGCGACTAGTGCATTAGATTCAGAAGTAGAAGCTGCGATTCAAGAAAGCCTTGATAAAATGATGGAAAACAAAACCGTTATTGCCATTGCACACCGATTATCAACAATCGCTGCAATGGATCGTTTGATTGTATTAGATAAAGGTCAGATCGTAGAACAAGGCTCACACGCTGAATTATTAGCACAAAATGGACTCTACGCCAAACTTTGGGCACACCAAAGCGGTGGTTTTTTGACAGAACAGAGCGAGGATGAGTCTTAAACTGGTTTAGCGTGATAAAGAATATATTTGCTTTATTGCACCTTATTTTTCGCCGTAGCGGTTACGTTAACTTTTGAGAACAACTTTCCTTGTTTGACTTGCTGGGCAAGTGAGTTTGGAAAGTTGCTTCTAAAAGTTAGTCACTAGTGGAGGAATGAGAAAAATCAGGTACGTGTTTCTTTTGCCTACTTTGCGTTGCACGAGCAAAGAAAAGTAGGTCGCCATCGGCAAAACCGTTATTTATGGCAATAACTGCTCTAACGCCCAAAGCTCTTCTAGCTTCTCACGACGACGAATCAAATGTACTTGCTCTCCGTCTACCATCACTTCTGCCGTGCGAGAACGAGAATTATAGTTTGATGACATACTCGCACCATAAGCCCCCGCTGAACGCTGTGCAATATAATCGCCTTGCGCAATTGCTAAGGTGCGTTGTTTACCTAAGAAATCTGAGGTTTCGCAGATTGGGCCAACAACATCATAAACCTGTGGTTCTCGGGCTAAAGTGCGGTCAATTTCAATAATATTCATATATGCCTGATACAATGCAGGACGAATCATATCGTTCATTCCCGCATCGACAATCGCAAAATGGCGGTTTTCGTTATGTTTTAAATATTCGACTTTAGTCACTAAAATCCCCGCATTAGCGGTAATTGCTCGACCAGGTTCCAAAATAATTTCGAGGTCAGGATAAGCAGATAATTTTTTTAATAACGCTGAAGCATATTCTGTTGGGTGTGGTGGTGTTTCATCTGTGTAAGTTACACCTAATCCACCGCCTAAATCTAAATGTTTTAACTGGATACCGTCTTCTTTTAATTGTTCCATTAACACAATTAAGCGGTCAGTTGCATCTAAAAATGGTTGTAATTCAGTTAATTGCGAGCCAATGTGGCAATCCATTCCAGTAATTTTAATATGTGGTAATAGGTTTGCTACACGATAGACTTCACGGGCTTCATCAACGCTGACGCCAAATTTATTTTCTTTCAAACCCGTGGAAATATAAGGGTGCGTATGTGCATCAACATCAGGGTTTACTCGTAATGAAATCGGTGCGATTTTGCCTAATTCCCCAGCCACTTGATTGATACGATGTAATTCTGCAACGGATTCCACATTAAAACAGCGAATGCCCACTTCCAATGCACGTGCAATTTCAATTTCGGTTTTGGCTACGCCAGAGAACACTACTTTGCTTGCATCACCGCCAGCCACAAGGACTCGTTCTAATTCACCTTGCGACACAATATCAAAACCAGAACCTAACTTTGCCATTACATTTAAAATTGCGATATTCGGGTTAGACTTCACTGCAAAACAAATCAGATGCGGGTGCTTACCCAATGCCTTATCAAAAGCGTGCCAGTGACGTTCCAAGGTTGCACGAGAATAAATGTAAAGTGGCGTGCCAAATTGTTGGGCAATCTGCGCAACAGGCACTTGTTCTGCAATTAAATGCTGATTTTGATACTGAAAGTAATCCATAACTTACCTGTGATTTTTGTTATCTGGGAGTTTGACTATTGTTGTGTGGTTTGTTGTTGTGTTTGTTCAGGGAAATATAATGCGCCTTTTACACCGCAAGCGGTGGTTAATACACAAATTGCGCTTAACACAAAAAGAGAAAGCCATTTTTTCATTTTATGATCCTTGATTGTTAAATTTAATAACACTTTTTACCACTAAATCCGCCTTTGTGCTATCACAATAATGCGAAAATCTTTATAATCTTGGTTTTTACGACGAGAGTTAAGAGGAATTTATGAACGTAGCAGAATTTCATCAAAATATTGAAAAAATCTGGTCTATTATCGAAGAACAGCTAGAAGAACAAGATTGTGATGTAGATTGCGATACACAGGGTTCAGTATTTAGTATTACTTTTAAAGATCGCAGTCAAGTGGTGATCAATAAACAAGAACCGCTTTTAGAACTTTGGCTTGCAAGCCGTGCTGGTGGTTTCCATTTCAGCTTTAAAGATGGTGAATGGATCAGCAGTGATGGCAAAAAATTTTGGACTTGTTTAGAAGAGGCTTGTAAGACTCACGGCGAATCAGTCAGCTTTAGCTAAGGATTGCGTTATGTACAAAAAAAGTGTCATTTTGACTCTCATAATGACCGCACTTTATGCGAACCAAAGTGCGGCGGAAATTTCACCGACTCCCTATAAATCAAAAACAGAAGTCTTATTAACCAAAAATACGGGCGATTTTATTGGACTAATGGCTTATGAACAGAACTATTTAATGGGGACTTTCTCGAGCGGTAATTTTTTTGATCAATATGATACTCGCAAGGATGAAATCAAATTTAAAATTAGTGTGGCATTACCATTCTGGCGAGGTATTTTTGGCGAAAATTCCGTTTTAGCGGGATCTTATACACAAAAATCGTGGTTCCAAATCAGTAATGTAAAACATTCCTCACCTTTCCGCGAAAGTAACTATGAACCTCAGTTATTTTTAGCGTGGAAAACAGATCAAACGTTGCCACTAGGCTGGACTTTACGTGATTTTGAAACCGGTTTTAATCACCAATCAAATGGACGTAGCGACGAAAAGGGGCTTTCTCGTAGCTGGAATCGCCTGTATGTACGAGCTTCTGCAACCAAAGGAAACTGGATTGTCGAACTAAAACCTTGGTGGCGTATTCCTGAAAAATCAAAATACAATGATAACCCTGATTTAACTCGTTATCGTGGTCATTTTGATTTAGCGATCGGTTATCGCTTAGATGAGCATCAATTCAAATTGGCGGGGCATTACAATCCATTCTCACAAAAGGGTGGATTAGAGGCGAGCTACACGTATCCAATCACCAAACATATCGGTTTTTATGCGCAATATTACAATGGTTATGGTGAGTCTTTGGTGGATTACCAAAAAAATATTCAGCGCATTGGCTTAGGTATCTCATTAAATAATGTGTTCTGATGTTGTGCAGCAGAATGTGAATCAAAGTGCGGTCAATTTTTCGGAAATTTCCTTAAAACAGACCGCACTTAATGTGTTGCAATCCGTTTTCGGCTATCAAAGTTTCCGTAAAGGGCAAGAAGAAGTTATTGAGTCTGCGCTAGCGGGCAAAGATAGCCTTGTGATTATGGCAACGGGAAATGGGAAATCCTTGTGTTATCAAATCCCTGCATTGTGCTTTGACGGCTTAACCTTAGTGATTTCGCCTTTAATTTCGTTAATGAAAGATCAAGTGGATCAATTGTTAGCGAATGGTATCGAGGCAGATTATTTAAACTCAAGCCAAACTTTTGCAGAACAGCAAAACGTGCAGAATAAAGTGATGTCAGGAACCTTGAAATTGCTTTATGTTTCACCAGAAAAAGTGATGACAAACAGCTTTTTCCATTTAATTTCGCATTGTCAAGTCAGCTTTATTGCCATTGATGAGGCACATTGTATTTCTCAATGGGGACACGATTTTCGCCCTGAATATACTCAACTCGGTGGGCTAAAAAGCTGCTTTCCTAATGCACCGATTATGGCATTGACCGCAACAGCGGATCACGCAACTCGACAAGATATTTTAGTGCATCTCAAACTGGAACAGCCACACATTTATATTGGTAGTTTTGACCGCCCTAATATCCGTTATACCTTAATTGAAAAATACAAACCAATGGAGCAACTTTGCCGTTTTGTGCTAGGGCAAAAAGGCAAAAGTGGCATTGTGTATTGCAATAGCCGTAACAAAGTTGAACGGGTGGCGGAAAGTTTGCGTAATAAAGGCCTTAAAGCGCAAGCTTATCACGCAGGAATGGAGGCCTCACAACGAGAAGACGTACAACGTGCTTTCCAACGTGATGATGTGCAAGTAGTGGTGGCAACTATCGCATTTGGAATGGGGATCAATAAATCCAATGTACGCTTTGTGGCGCACTTTGATTTGCCTCGTAGCATTGAATCCTATTACCAAGAAACAGGGCGAGCTGGGCGTGATGATTTACCTGCAGAAGCCGTACTTTTCTACGAGCCAGCAGATTATGCGTGGCTACATAAAATTTTATTTGAAAAGCCTGAAACGCCACAACGCCAAATCGAAGAACTTAAACTACAGGCAATTGGTGAATTTGCGGAAAGTCAAACCTGTCGCCGTTTAGTGTTGCTTAATTATTTTGGTGAACACCGTCAGCAACCTTGCCAAAACTGCGATATTTGCCTTGACCCACCAAAACAATACGATGGTTTGATTGATGCGCAAAAAGTGATGTCCACGATTTATCGTGTAGGGCAACGTTTCGGTATGCATTACATCGTGGCGGTGTTACGTGGTTTGAGCAATCAAAAAATTAAAGATCATCAACACGATGAACTCACCGTTTATGGCATTGGAAAAGATAAAAGCAAAGAGCATTGGCAATCGGTGATTCGTCAGCTCATTCATTTAGGCTTAATTAAGCAAGTGTTTGATCACTTCAATACCACATTGCAACTCACTGAAAGTGCAAAACCTTTTTTACGAGGTGAAAAGCCACTTTCATTAGCAATGCCAAGGCTTTCTTCTTTACACGCCATTACTGCACCACAAAAAAGTGCGGTGCAAAATTATGACAAAGATTTATTCGCGCGTTTGCGTTTCTTGCGTAAGCAAATTGCGGATAAAGAGAATATTCCCTCTTACATTGTGTTTAATGATGCAACGTTGCAAGAAATGGCACAATATCAGCCTACGAGCAATATTGAAATGTTGCAAATCAATGGGGTGGGGAGTATCAAGCTTGAGCGTTTTGCCCAACCATTTATTACATTAATTCGTGAGCATAAAGCTAATTTAGCCAAAAATAGCAATCCGCTGAATTTAGAGTAAGTGCTATTTTATTTGCGTCAGTTTTAGAAAGCGGAATATTATCATTCCGCTTTTTTAGATTAAAGTACAATGCGCGCTTTGTTTTTTTCTAATGTTGCTCTGCCAATGCCTTGTACTTCCATTAGTTGTTCAGCGGCCGTGAAAGGTCCGTGTGCTTCACGATATTGTACAATGGCTTCTGCTTTTTTGGCACCAATGCCGATTAAGGCTTTTTGTAATTCACTTGCTGTTGCGGTGTTGATATTCACTTGATCTGTTTGTGCCAAGGTCTGTTGCACTGGCGTTGTAGTTTGTTGCGCTTGTGTAGCGACTTGCTGGGTTGTCGCCTCTGTTTTTATATCAGCTGTTTTTGCCGATACGCCAGCGCTTGAAAGTACAGAAAATCCAGCTAAAAGAGAAATTAAGAGCGGTTTAAATTTCATAGTTTTTCCTTTTCAGTTTGAACGTTATCTTGTTGAAAATTCAACGTGATTTACTTTCGCTGAAATTAAAAAAACTTGCTAGAAACAGACCGCACTTTCACGATCTTGATCGCAAAAATAGAATAAGAGGATTAGAAAAACAAAAAGCAAGAAAGGACTTCTTGCTTTTTTATTGTCGAGATTTGAGCTTAATTTACTTCGGTGATACGTAATTCTCGCGGTACTTCAAAGACCGTATTTTCTTCACAGCCTTGTAATTCTTCTACGCTAGTTACACCTAATTCTTGCAGACGTGTTACTACGGATTGCACTAATACTTCTGGCGCAGAGGCTCCAGCGGTAATTCCAATCGTGTTCACATTTTCCAACCATTGCGGATCAATATCATCTGCATCATCAATCAGTTTAGACATCACACCCATACGAGAGGCAAGTTCAGCCAAACGGTTTGAGTTTGATGAGTTTTTTGAACCCACAACAATGACTAAATCAGATTGTTGTGCTAATTCACGCACCGCCTGCTGACGGTTGGTAGTGGCGTAACAAATATCGTTTTTTCGTGGGCCTTGAATTGCTGGATATTTTTGCTTTAAGGCCTCGATCACTTCACTAGTATCATCAATCGATAACGTGGTTTGTGTCATAAACGTAAGGTCATCTTCTTTCTTCAAGCCTAATTTTGCGATGTCTTCCACGCTTTCCACTAAGAAAATGCCACCTTCTGGGTTATCGTATTGACCCATTGTGCCTTCTACTTCAGGATGCCCTTCGTGACCAATTAAAATGGCTTTTGTCCCTTTACGGCTCGCACGAGCTACTTGCATATGCACTTTAGTCACTAATGGGCAAGTCGCATCAAACACTTTCAGATTACGATTTTTAGCTTCCTGACGAACTGCTTGTGAAACACCGTGCGCAGAGAAAATCACAATCGCACCGTTTGGCACTTCATCGAGTTCTTCCACAAAAATGGCGCCACGCTCACGCAAACCATTTACCACAAAGCGGTTGTGTACCACTTCGTGGCGCACGTAAATCGGTGAACCGTGAATTTCTAATGCAGATTCCACAATACTAATCGCACGATCAACACCAGCACAGAAACCGCGCGGGTTAGCTAAAATAATTTTCATCTTCTGTTTTCCTATTTGTTTTCTGGCGTGTTGGTTTTCGTGTTTTCACGATTTTTAAACGCATCCAAGATTAACAAGCCAGCCCCGATAGAAATGGCAATATCCGCCACGTTAAATACAGGATAATGATAAATATCCCAGTAAAAATCAAAGAAATCTACAACAAAACCGTGGTAGCTACGATCCGCCATATTGCCGAGTGCACCACCAATAATCAGGGCGTATGCGCTATTTTGTAGCTTTTGCGTAGCACTGTTTTTCGCTAAAAAATACAGCAACATTAGCGAAATTGAGATCGCTAGTACAATAAAAAAGTATTTTTGCCAACCGTCGTGATCTGCAAGGAAACTAAAGGCTGCCCCGTAATTGCGGACATAGGTTAAGTTGAAAACTGGCAAAATATTGATACTTTCGTATAAATCAAAATTTTTAATCACCAGATATTTGGAGCCTAAATCTAATAAAAAAGTGACCGCACTTAGCCAAAGAAATGAAAGACCGCTTTTTGATTTTGTCATAAGAACCTTTAAAAATAGTCAAAATGCTAGGGGCGAACTTAATTGTTCGCCCTTATAAAATTCAGTGCCTATTTGGCAAAAGGCAGACATCAAAGTCTGCCTTATCGCATTATGCAAAGTGTCTCACTTCACCATTACCATTCACGTTTTCATCACAGCGAGAGCAGAGTGATTCTGCATCTTTACTGTCAGAATAGTGCCAGCAGCGTGGACATTTATGGTTTGTTGAACGGATAGCTTTCACCGCTAAACCTTTCACTTCACCTTCTGCCACATCCGCTTCTGCTAATGGTTTCACTTCTGCTTTTGAGGTAATTAATACAAAACGTAATTCATTTTGTAATTTGTTTAACAACTCAGCATAAGTGTCATTTGCGTAGATAGTAAGTTCAGCTTCAAGTGCTGCACCGATAGTTTTTTCATTACGTGCTTGTTCTAACACACGGTTAATTTCATTACGTAATGTGATCACTTGTTGCCAATAAGCATCGTTCATTTGCTCATTTGCATCTAATGCAAATAAACCTTCATAGAATTCTTCCGTAAAGACGAATTCTGCACGCTCGCCTGGAATGTATTGCCAGATTTCATCTGCTGTGAATGATAATACTGGTGCAATCCAACGTACTAATGCTTCAGCAATGTGCCATAACGCAGTTTGGCAGCTACGACGTGCGATACTGTCTGCTTTCGTTGTATATTGACGGTCTTTGATAATATCTAAATAGAATGAGCCCATTTCGATAGAACAGAACTTCATCAAACGTTGTACCACTGCGTGGAATTGATAGTTATCGTAAGCGTCTTTAATTTCATTTTGTGCTTGTAATGCACAATCTACTGCCCAACGGTCTAATACCATCATTTCTTCAGGTTTCACAAGATCACGTTTTGGATCGAAACCATTTAAGTTCGCTAATAAGAAGCGAGCGGTGTTACGGATACGACGATAAGAGTCAGCTGCACGTTTTAAGATTTCATCTGATACCGAGATTTCGCCAGTGTAGTCAGTTGAAGCAACCCATAAACGTAAAATATCACCACCGAATTTGTCCATCACTTCTTGTGGTGTCACGATGTTACCGATAGATTTTGACATCTTACGGCCTTGACCATCAACGGTGAAACCGTGCGTTAATACTTGTTTGTAAGGCGCTTTGTTATCAGTTGCTGTTGAAAGCATTAATGATGACATAAACCAACCACGGTGCTGGTCAGAACCTTCAAGGTACATATCCGCTTCGTTGCCATTGAACTCTGCACGCTCTTTCACCACAGAGTAGTAAGTTGATCCAGAGTCAAACCATACGTCTAATGTATCTGGTACTTTCACATAATCAGCAGCTTCTGAACCTAATAATTCAGACACATCTAAATCCCACCACGCTTGGATACCTTTTTGTTCTACACGTTTTGCCACTTCTTCTACAAGCTCAACTGTGCGTGGATGTAATTCTTCAGTTTCTTTGTGGATAAATAATGCAACAGGCACACCCCAAGTGCGTTGACGTGAGATACACCAGTCTGGGCGGTTTTCCACCATTTTTTCGATACGCGCTTGACCCCAATCTGGAATCCAACGTACTTTCTTGATTTCGCCTAATGCTTGTTGACGTAAATCTTGTTTTTCCATACCGATAAACCATTGTGGTGTCGCACGGAAAATAATTGGCGTTTTATGGCGCCAGCAGTGTGGGTAGCTGTGTTTAATTTTGCTGAATTTAAGCATTGCACCCACTTCTTGTAATTTTGCTACAACAAGATCATTTGATTCAAATACTGCTTTACCTGCGAAGAATGGCACGTCTGCTTTAAATTTACCGTCGTTACCGATTAAGCCCGCCATTTCGATGCCGTTTTTCATTGCGATTACATAGTCGTCGTGACCGTGGTCTGGTGCGGTATGTACTAAACCTGTACCGCCGTCAGTCGTTACGTGATCACCTAAAATAAATGGCACGTCGAATTCATAGAATGGGTGATTGAAACGTAACCATTCAAGGTCTTGACCTTTTGCTTCACCAAGCACTTCAACGCTTTCTACACTAGCTGCTTTTGCTACTTCTTCTACAAGATCTTTCGCTAGGATCACACGTTCATCATTGAATTGTACTAATTGATAATCAAGATTTTCGTGGATTGCAATTGCGCGGTTAGATGGAATTGTCCAAGGTGTGGTAGTCCAAATCACTGCTGAAATTGTGCCGGTGCCTTTGCCCTCTGCGTTGAATTTCGCTAAAACTGCGTCAGAATCCACGGCACTAAAACGTACATAGATTGATGGAGATACTTTATCTTCATATTCCACTTCTGCTTCAGCAAGTGAAGATGCACAATCTAAACACCAGTGAACTGGTTTTGAACCTTTGTATAAATGACCGTTTTCGACAGCTTTACCGAACGCACGAATGATATTAGCTTCAGTCACATAATTCATTGTTAAGTAAGGGTTATCCCAGTCACCTAACACACCTAAACGGATAAAGTCTTTTTTCTGACCTTCTACTTGTTCAGCCGCGTATTTACGACATTCTTCGCGGAATTCTGCCGCTGAAATTTTCTCGTTAGGTTTGCCGACAATGCCTTCTACTTTTAATTCAATTGGCAAGCCGTGGCAGTCCCAGCCTGGAATATAAGGTGAGTCATAACCAAGTGAAGTCTTTGATTTTACAATAATATCTTTCAGAATTTTATTTACTGCGTGACCGATATGAATAGTACCGTTCGCATAAGGAGGGCCGTCGTGAAGAATGAAGGATTTTTTACCTTTCGAAGATTGACGGATTTTTTGGTAAAGATCTTTCTCATACCAATTTTTTAACATTTGTGGTTCGCGTTTAGCTAAGTCCCCACGCATTGGAAAGCCAGTTTCTGGCAAGTTAAGCGTATTTTTATAATCAACGGTCATTTTTATTATTCCAGTAAATCAAAATTAAAAATAAAATCGATTAGTTATAGCCTTTTTTTAAATAGATTGAAAGTAAAAGCCATAATTTATTGAAAAGAATTTACACATTATACGAAAAGCGCGGTCAATTTTCGAAGAATTTTTAAAATTTGGTGATGTATTTCTTAGCAAATTACTCGGTTAAGAGCGGGAGTCATTCGAGGGGAAAATGTGAAAGGCGTGATGTGAATTTTATTATCATAAAAGTATGAGGAAATCGCCCCATACTTTTATTTAAAAAAGGCTTTAGCAACCTCGACATCTTTGAGGATTTGTTGTTTAAGATCTTCAAATGACGGGAATTTTTGTTCATTACGGACTTTATGGCACAACTCAATTTCAATGCATTGTCCATAAATATCACGCTGAAAATCAAATAAATGCGCTTCAAGTAATTGCACCACACCATTGATAGTTGGACGATTCCCAATATTAGCAATCCCGTTAAAAATCTCGCCCGTTTTTAACCTAACTTTAATCACATACACGCCTTTAACTGGGTTGACTTGGCGGTGTAATGGAATGTTAGCTGTTGGAAAACCAATGGTGCGACCAAGTTTGTTGCCGTGCGCAACACGACCTAAAATACTGTAAGGTTTGCCGAGCATTTTGCCTGCTAACGCTAAATCATCATTAGCAAGTGCTTCACGAATGGCGGTGCTACTAATACGCAAGCTATCAAAGCAGTAGCTGCGATTATCTTCCACTTGGAAACCCAATTTTTTGCCAGCTTGTTGTAATAATGAAAAATCGCCTTGGCGTTTAGCGCCAAAACGGAAATCATCACCAATACTTAAAAAACGGACTTTCAGTTTATTAACTAACCAATCTTCAATGAATTTTTCTGCGCTTAATTCAGCAAAATATTGGTTAAAACGGATACACAACACATAATCCACGCCTGCTTGGGTAAGGGCGTGTAATTTATCTCGTAAACGCATTAAGCGAGCGGGGACGTTTTCACCTGTAAAATATTCTCTTGGTTGAGGTTCAAACAGCATCACCATCACTGGCAAATTGAGTTCATCAGCTTTTTGGCGTAGGTGCTTTAAAATGGCTTGATGACCAAGATGAACGCCATCAAAATTGCCAATCGTCAGTGCGCAACCTGATAAATTTTGAGGTAAATTGTGAATGCCTCGAATTAATCGCACGGCTAAAATATCCATTAAAATTGTGACTAAAAGAATGTTGCATTATAAGCAGAAATTCGTGAAATAGGGATCTTTTTTTCGCTTGTGTTTTAGCCTTTAGTGGTTAAATGGCGTTTACGTATACCAAGTAGTGCAAGCATTCCAAGATACACAATTACCGCAAGACTAATCAGCCAAAATAGCCAATGAACACGAGTAAGGAAGCTCATTGCGTTCCATTCCATTAAGCTTGGCGTGTTATACCAAACGATGCTCCCCATTGCCGCTGCCGCCAATAAAATTTTCACTAAAAAGACCGCACTTTTACGGCTAAAGTGATAAACATCAGTTTTAGCTAATCCACGATAAAGCAAATAGGCGTTGAGGGTGGCTGACATTGCCGATGCCATTGCTAAACCCACATAACTAAATGGAATAGCTAGTAGGTTGAACCCCATATTGCTAATCATTGCGATGATCCCGATTTTGACTGGCGTTTTAGTATCTTGGCGTGCGTAGTAACCGTTCGCCAAAATTTTGATCAACATAAAACTCAATAGACCTGCGTTAAATGCCCACAGAGAAAGGGAGGCGGCTTGTACATCATCTAAGCCAAAATTACCTCGCATAAACAGCACTAATAATAAAGGTTGTGCAAGAATGGCAATCCCGACCATTGCTGGCACCCCGAGTAATAAAATCATACGCACACCCCAATCTAAAGTATCACGAAAATCCACCGCACTTTGGGCTGAATTGTCGTGGCGACTGACGTGATGGCGGGCAAGAGTGGGTAAAATGACCGTTGAAATCGCAATGCCGAATAAGCCAAGTGGGAATTCAAGCAAGCGGTCAGAATAATACAGCCAGCTGATTGAGCCGGTCATTAAAAAACTGGCAATCAGGGTATCTAATAATAAGTTAATTTGGCTAACTGACACCCCAAATAATGCGGGGATCATCAAGGTACGGATCTTTTTCACCCCTTCATCATTCCACGCCCATTTCGGTTTAACCAATAAACCCGCTTTTTTCAAAAAGGGAATTTGGAATAAAAATTGCAATAAGCCACCAATAAAAATACCAATTGCGAGAGCAAGATCAGGATTATCCATTCTTGGCGCCAGGAAAAGTGCGGTACAAATCATCGCAATATTAAGTAACACTGGTGAAAATGACATTACGCCAAATTTGCCTAATGTGTTGAGAATAGCGCCAGAGAGGGCAACAAAAGTGACAAACCACAAATAAGGAAAGGTGATTTTGAGTAGTAAAGAGGCTTGTTCAAATTTTTCAGCATTTGGACCGTCATTCATCCAATCGATAAACCAACCTGTCCCAAAAATCGCTGCAACAATTGGGGAAAATAACATTGCAAGTGCGGTCACAATCGTGACTAATCCACCTAACGTCCCTGATACTTTACCTATAAACTCTCGGGTTTTATCAATGTCGCCACTTTTTTGATATTCCGCTAAAACCGGTACAAAGGCTTGCGAAAATGCCCCTTCTGCAAATAAACGGCGTAGGAAATTTGGGATCTTGTTCGCAAATAAAAAGACATCGGCAGCAACACCTGCACCTAATAAATTGGCGATCACAACATCGCGGACTAAGCCCAAAATGCGTGATAATAAGGTCATTGTACTGACCACGATACCTGATCTTAATAATCCTTTGCTCAAAATAATGTACTCAATTCGTTGGTTTGAAGAAAATTTGCCTAATTGTATAGAAATTTTGTTTTTACGCTATATTCTAAGCGAAAAAACTGTTAAAATCTCGCCCACATCGTTTGGGGAGCCTATCTTGAGAGCGCTTGATTGATACAACGATGCTTAACTTTCGGTTGTGTCTCACCGAAATCAACAACAAATTTTCAGTGACAAAGCCAATTAGTCATTGACAAAAGCATAGAAAATAGGCATATTTTACGCCTTTAATTTATCTCGTTTACTAACAAATAATTTTAGGAGTTTGACCTTGGCTAATATCAAGTCAGCTAAAAAACGTGCGGTTCAATCAGAAAAACGCCGTCAGCACAATGCAAGTCAACGCTCAATGATGCGTACTTACATTAAAAAAGTTTACGCAGCAGTAGCAGCAGGTGATAAATCAGTAGCAGAAACTGCATTTGTAGAAATGCAAAAAGTTGTGGACAGAATGGCTTCTAAAGGCTTAATCCACGCTAACAAAGCAGCGAACCACAAAGCTAAATTATCTGCACAAATCAAAAAATTAGCATAATTTTTTAGATTCTGAATAATAAAAACCGCACTTCAAAATGCGGTTTTTTTATTGTCTTTTTTAACGCAACTATTTACTAAAACGCTTACGGCGACGGTGATAGTTAATTTTACTGATCGTCGTTTTTAATGGT
Organism: Bisgaard Taxon 46; assembly: GCA_049941595.1. GTDB lineage: Bacteria > Pseudomonadota > Gammaproteobacteria > Enterobacterales > Pasteurellaceae > Pasteurella. Next base: position 93,760 of record JBNFNA010000001.1, on the reverse strand, counting down.
TTCACGGGTTTGCTTTCTATCTGTTTACGATAAGCACGACGATAGTGGCTTAAGAAATAATGTACCGAGCTTGCTAGTAACACACCCGCAAGGAACACAATGATCAGCTCACCATAAAGCTGGTGGAAAATCTGATTGATTTTATTTTGTGTGGTATTGCCGTATTTGGCATCGAATGTCACACGCAAAAAGCCTTCAATGCCATTTGATGAATAAATCGGCTCAACAATTTGCTGTGTGTTGTGATCTCTTGCGCTTTCTTGATCTAACCCTAATGTGGTGCGTAAGTTTTTAGACTGGCTACTTTGTGCGAGCAATTCCCCGTTATTAGCATAAATTGCCGCATCTAAAACAAATTCTTCTTTTGCAAAAGTGTCTAGATTTTCCGTTAATTTTTCCGCTTTCGCATTGTTCACTAGTAACATTGAAAAGAGATTGGCTTGTTGTCTTACCAACAGGTGAGAAAGATTAGAAACTTGGTTCACGCTAGCTAATTGCGAGCCGAGTTTAAACTGTTGCACACCAAATAAGATCACCGAGAGTGTGGCAACACAAAACAGAATGATCGTTGAGATCATTGTTAATTTAATGAATTTTTCTTTGTTTAAATGCAAGTTATTTTTCCCTAAAAATCAGTAAATAGGCTAGAATACCACCACGTTATTTTTTAGACGAAACACAATTTACAGGATTTTTTATGCAAACACAAAATCTTGCGACAATTACGCAGTATTTTTCTTCATTTCCCTCGTCATTTATGCCACAAAATTCCTTAGCACAAGGTGATGATCACTTTATTTTATACGGGACAACCCTCAATCTCAGCGCATTAAATCAATTTCAACAAAAGTGCGGTGAAAATTTTGCAATTTTAGAGGCGTGGAACGTCTTACAGAACACAGTTGTGCTATTAAAGGGACGTTGGGATACACAATTTTTAGCATATGCACATGAATTGTCGCTCGATCTTGCGTTACTCAATTTTATTCCGAGTTTAGCAAATGCTGGCTTGTTAGTAATGGATATGGATTCAACTGCTATTCAGATTGAATGCATTGATGAGATTGCAAAATTAGCGGGCACTGGTGAGTTAGTGTCTGCGATTACTGCACAAGCAATGCGTGGTGAATTAGATTTTGAACAGAGTTTACGTCGTCGTGTTGCTACCTTAAAAGGCGCACCCGAAACCATTTTGACTACGGTGCGTGATAATTTACCGCTAATGCCAGGCTTAGTTGATACCTTACAAGAATTACAAAAATATGGGTGGAAAACAGCGATCGCTTCCGGGGGATTCACTTATTTTACTGAATATTTAAAAGCACAATTAAAGCTTGATTATACTGCAGCGAATAATTTTGCTATTGAAAATGGGATTTTGACCGGTGAAGTGGCTGGAGATGTGGTTGATGCACAATACAAAGCTCGCACGTTACAACAATTAGCGCAACAATTTGAAATTGATTTGCAAAATACAGTGGCGATTGGTGACGGTGCAAACGATCTTGCGATGCTTGCAGTAGCAGGAATGGGCGTTGCGTTACACGCAAAACCAAAAGTACAACAACAAGCGCAAATTGTGGTAAACTTCGCAGACTTTAGCGCACTATTATGTTTATTGAGTGCGAATGATAAATTAAGTAAAACAGCTAAGGAGTAATTATGCCTTCTTTTGATATTGTTTCTGAAATTACTCTTCACGAAGTGCGCAATGCGGTTGAAAATGCAAATCGTGAATTAACGAATCGTTGGGACTTCCGCAATGTTGAAGCTTCGATCGAGTTAAACGAAAAAAATGAAACTATTAAAGTTTCAAGTGAATCTGATTTCCAAGTGGAACAATTAGTGGATATTTTACGTAATGCTTGTATCAAACGTAGTATCGACTCTAGTTCATTAGATATTCCAACCGAATATGAACACAGCGGAAAAACCTATAGCAAAGAAATCAAATTAAAACAGGGGATTGAGTCAGATATGGCGAAGAAAATCACCAAATTAATTAAAGATTCTAAGCTAAAAGTACAAACCCAAATCCAAGGTGAACAAGTGCGTGTAACTGGTAAATCAAGAGATGATTTACAAGCTGTGATTCAATTGGTGAAAGGAGCTGAGTTAGGTCAACCATTCCAATTTAACAACTTCAGAGATTAATTTTTCCATTAATTTCTGGATTTCCAAAATGAAAAAGCCGAGCAATTCGCTCGGCTTTCTTTATATTCCGCTTTGAATCATTACTTATTTTGCCATAATTTTGAAAAAGCGTAATAAGAAAATCAGTACGCTTGCGCCGAGTACGCCGAACAATAAACCTGTTAAGCTGAAGCTACCCGCAGTGTGCGCAGCACCGATGTTTAATACATCGCCAAAAATCCAACGACCAAGTGATGAACCAATAATACCGATGATGATATTCATTAGCAGACCCATATCACTTTTCATGACTTTTTCTGCAATCCAACCGATTAAAGCACCTACGATAATAGCTGAAATCCAACCCATATTTTTCTCCTTATGAGTATGTGTTTAAAAAATTAAAATCAGAGCTAATTTTAAAAAGCAATTGTATTGTCCTTAAGTAATGTTTGAGGTTGTTTTCACCATTTAAGACATTTCTTAGACAAACGAAACATAACAGATTTTAACGTAAATGCAATAAATTAGGTTTAAAAATAGACAAAAAAGGGCTATTTGATTGTTTTTTGTGCTATCTGGTGTGTTCTTTATCGTTTTTTAGACCTATTTGACATCATGATTTTGTTTAGTGAGGAAAAAAGAGAAATTAAAACAAAAAATGTGATTTTGTACAAAAAGAAACCGCACTTTAATGAACAAAGTGCGGTCGATTTTTATGAGATTTTAACAAAATTATTTATTTAATTTTGCTTTATAAGTTGGGTTCATCAAGTTTTCGACTGAAAGAATATCGTCGAGTTCAGCTTCTGTGAGTAAGCCTTTTTCTAACACGACTTCTTTAACGCCGCGACCTGTTTTCGCACAGATTTTACCCACTAAGTCGCCGTTGTGGTGGCCGATAAATGGATTTAAATAAGTGACGATACCGATTGAGTTAAAGACGTAATTTTCACAGATTTCTTTATTCACGGTGATGCCGTCGATACATTTATCGCGTAAGTTCACACAAGCATTTGTTAAGATATCGATAGATTCAAACATTGCTTGACCAATCACAGGTTCCATTACGTTTAATTGTAATTGTCCTGCTTCTGCTGCAAATGTGACAGTCGCATCGTTACCAATGACTTTAAAGCAAACTTGGTTTACCACTTCAGGAATAACCGGGTTCACTTTAGCTGGCATAATTGAAGAACCTGCTTGTAATTCAGGTAAGTTGATTTCATTTAAGCCCGCGCGAGGACCAGAAGAAAGTAAACGTAAGTCATTACATACTTTAGAAAGTTTCACAGCAGTACGTTTTAATGCACCGTGAACCATTACATAAGCACCACAGTCAGAAGTTGCTTCAATTAAGTTTGCTGCTAATGTGCAAGGTAAACCGGTCACTTCAGAAAGGTATTTGACCGCTAATGGTGCATAACCTTGTGGTGTATTTAAACCAGTACCAATTGCAGTTGCACCTAAGTTAACTTCGAGTAATAACTCAGCGGTACGGGTTAAGTTACGCACTTCTTCATCGAGTAACACAGAGAATGCTTTGAATTCTTGCCCTACTGTCATTGGTACCGCATCTTGCAATTGGGTGCGTCCCATTTTTAAGATGTGAGAAAATTCTTTCGCTTTGTTTTCAAAACCTTGTTGTAAATAAAGCACTTTCGCCACAAGTTTCATAATGCTGTTATATACTGCAATACGGAAACCAGTTGGGTAAGCATCATTTGTTGATTGGCTAGCGTTTACGTGATCCATTGGATCAAGGTATTGATATTCCCCTTTTTTGTGACCTAAGAATTCTAAAGCAAGGTTAGCCACCACTTCATTGGTGTTCATATTCACAGAAGTGCCCGCACCACCTTGATAAACGTCAGAAGGGAATTGATCTAAGCATTTACCCGTTGTGAGGATTTCATCACAAGCCGCAACAATTGCTTTTGCGATTTTATCAGGAATAGAACCTAATTCGCCGTTAGCCAAGGCTGTCGCTTTTTTTACCATCACCATACCACGGACAAATTCAGGAATATCTGAAATTACTGCATTTGAAATATTAAAATTTTCTATCGCTCTTAAAGTATGAATGCCCCAATATGCATCTGCTGGTACATCACGTTCGCCAAGTAAATCGACTTCTTTTCTTGTTGCTGTCATTTTTATCCTCCATTTCGAGTAATGAACACGTTATTTGCCTATTATAGGAAAATGGATTGGAACAATATTTGATCACTGTCACATTTTTACCTCTCACCTCAAGACATATTTTTATATTTCGGATTACTTTTTTTAATCCAAAATCAGGGGGAATGCGAAAAACGATCGCATATAAATAATCAGCATAGCAAAAATAAAAATAAAATAATTTGATCTTGTTAACACTTTGTTAAAAATTTTATTTTAGTGTGACAAAGTTCGTGTTAAATTCGAGTTGTGCAAAAAATCATTAAATCGTTTGCGCCAAGTTGAATACAGAAGGATTAAATATGAATACAACTCAACAAAAAAAAGGCAGTAAATTCCTGAGTACTGTGGAGTGGCTAGGTAATATGTTGCCACACCCAGTAACGCTTTTTATGATCTTTATCGTGTTACTCTTAATTTCTTCCGCATTAGGTGAATATTTTGGTTTAGCCGTGCCAGATCCTCGCCCTGAAGGCGCTAAAGGTCGTGCCGCAGATGGTATGATTTATGTCGTCAGCTTACTTGATACAGAGGGTTTGAGTAAAATTTTAACCAACTTAGTGAAAAACTTTACTAACTTCGCACCATTAGGCACGGTATTAGTGGCCTTATTAGGGGTTGGCATTGCAGAGAAATCTGGGCTTTTATCCGCAGTAATGCGTTTGTTAGTGACAAAATCACCACGCAAATTAACCACATTTACCATTGTGTTTGCAGGTATTCTTTCTAATACCGCCTCTGAATTAGGTTATGTTGTGTTAATTCCATTAGCGGCAATTATTTTCCACTCATTAGGTCGTCACCCATTGGCAGGTCTTGCAGCTGCATTTGCAGGGGTATCAGGTGGTTATTCCGCTAACTTATTATTGGGAACAATCGACCCATTGTTAGCGGGTATTACGCAACAAGCAGCGCAAATTATTGATCCAACTTATACCGTAGGCCCTGAAGCAAACTGGTTCTTTATGGCTGCAAGTACGTTTGTGATTGCTTTCATTGGTTATTTCATCACTGAAAAAATCGTTGAGCCACAACTTGGACCTTATAACAGCACCCTTTCACAAGAAGAGCTCGATTTACAACATTCAAATGAAGTTACTCCACTTGAGCGCAAAGGTTTAGTTTATGCGGGCGTGGTATTCCTTGTAATTTGTGGATTGCTCGCTTGGACTGTCGTACCAGCAGACGGCATTTTGCGTGATCCAAAAACAGGTTTAGTCACAGGTTCTCCATTCTTAAAATCGATTGTAGCTTTCATCTTTATTTTATTTGCGATTCCAGGGACTGTTTATGGTGTCGTCACTAAGAGTATCCGTAGTGAGAAAGATGTGGTAAATGCGATGGCAGAAGCAATGAGTACATTAGGTTTATACCTCGTGATTATCTTCTTCGCATCACAATTCGTTGCCTTCTTTAACTGGACAAATATTGGTCAATATATCGCAGTAAAAGGTGCGAATGCCTTAAATGAAATGGGCTTACACGGCGGTATTTTATTTATGGGCTTCATTTTAATCTGTGCAGTGATTAACTTAATGATTGGTTCTGCATCAGCACAATGGGCGGTAACTGCACCAATTTTCGTACCAATGTTAATGTTGACGGGTTACTCACCAGAAATCATCCAAGCTGCTTATCGTATCGGTGACTCGGTGACCAACATCATTACACCAATGATGAGCTATTTTGGTTTAATTATGGCAACCGTGTTGAAATATAAGAAAGATGCTGGCGTGGGAACAATGGTATCAATGATGTTACCGTACTCGGTATCATTCTTAATTGCGTGGTCATTAATGTTTTTTATTTGGGTATTCGTATTGGGGCTACCAGTTGGTCCAAATGCACCAATGTTCTATCCAGCACAATAGTGATTTTCCCTCAATACATAAAGCTCACAGTAATTGTGAGCTTTATTGTTTCATTTTATTACAAAGTGCGGTTGAAATTTGAATAGTTTGACATTATTTATAGCAAACCAAACGACTTTTTTACTCTTTAGGAAACAACAAAATGCCTTTTATTCTATTTTTGATTAGCGTTTTTGCCTTTATCTACCTTGAGCTTTCTTTATTGGTATGGATTGGCTCAAGCGTGGGCGTATTGGGATTAATTATTTTATTAATTTTATCTTCTTTAGTGGGGATTTTTATGATTCGCGCACGTGGTTGGTACACCTTATTAAACGTGCAAAAACAACTTTCACAAGGCGAAATTCCAGCTCGTTCATTGTTAAAATCGGGCATTTGGATTGTGGCGGGCGTGCTATTCTTTATCCCCGGTTTTTTAACAGACGTGATCGGTTTATTGCTTTTAACAGCACCAGTGACGGCTTGGATTGAGTCATTAATTAGTCGTAAAATTCGTTTTTTCAGTAGCAAATTTTTTACGAAAAAGCACCGCACTTTTAACGAAAATGGAGAGGTGTTTGAAGCAGAATATGAAAAACAAGTGGATGATGATAAAAGAATAAAATAATTTTACTTTTCCCCTTGAAACAAAAAAAAACTCCCACATATTAGGGAAACGTTTAATTTTAATAACACATTTTTTATGAAGGAGTAATTCAATGAATATTCGTCCATTACACGACCGCGTGATCATCAAACGTGAAGAAGTTGAAACAAGATCAGCTGGCGGCATCGTTTTAACAGGTTCAGCAGCAACAAAATCAACTCGCGCTAAAGTATTAGCAGTGGGTAAAGGTCGCATTTTAGAAAATGGCACAGTTCAACCATTAGATGTAAAAGTGGGCGATACAGTGATTTTCAATGACGGCTACGGCGTGAAAGCAGAAAAAATCGATGGCGAAGAAGTATTAATTATTTCTGAAAACGACATTTTAGCGATTGTAGAATAAGAGAAGGAAGATAAAAATGGCAGCAAAAGACGTAAAATTTGGAAATGATGCTCGCGTAAAAATGTTAGCGGGTGTGAATATTCTTGCAGATGCAGTAAAAGTGACTTTAGGTCCTAAAGGTCGTAACGTTGTTTTAGATAAATCATTCGGCGCACCAACCATCACTAAAGACGGTGTATCAGTAGCACGTGAAATCGAATTAGAAGATAAATTCGAAAATATGGGCGCACAAATGGTAAAAGAAGTGGCGTCAAAAGCAAATGATGCGGCGGGTGATGGTACAACAACTGCGACTGTATTAGCGCAAGCTATCGTAAACGAAGGCTTAAAAGCCGTTGCAGCGGGTATGAACCCAATGGACTTAAAACGCGGTATCGACAAAGCCGTTGCGGCAGTTGTAACAGAATTAAAAGCATTGTCTAAACCTTGCGAAACTTCAAAAGAAATCGAACAAGTAGGTACTATTTCTGCGAACTCTGACAACATCGTTGGTCAAATCATTGCACAAGCAATGGATAAAGTAGGTAAAGAAGGTGTTATTACTGTTGAAGACGGTACAGGTTTAGAAGATGAATTAGCTGTGGTTGAAGGTATGCAATTCGATCGTGGTTACTTATCGCCATATTTCATCAACAAACCAGAAACCGCAACTGTTGAATTAGACAATCCATTTATCTTATTAGTAGATAAAAAAGTGTCTAACATTCGTGAATTGTTACCTGTGTTAGAAGGTGTTGCAAAAGCTGGAAAACCATTATTAATCATCGCAGAAGATGTTGAAGGCGAAGCGCTTGCAACATTAGTGGTGAATACAATGCGTGGTATCGTGAAAGTGGCAGCTGTGAAAGCCCCTGGTTTCGGTGACCGCCGTAAAGCAATGTTACAAGATATCGCAATCTTAACTGCGGGTACTGTGATTTCTGAAGAAATCGGTATGGAATTAGAAAAAGCGACTTTAGAAGATCTTGGTCAAGCAAAACGTGTTGTAATCAACAAAGACAACACCACAATTATCGATGGTATCGGTGATGAAGCACAAATCCAAGGTCGTGTTGCACAAATTCGCCAACAAATCGAAGAATCAACTTCTGACTACGACAAAGAAAAATTACAAGAGCGTGTAGCAAAACTTGCTGGCGGTGTAGCTGTAATTAAAGTTGGCGCAGCAACTGAAGTTGAAATGAAAGAGAAAAAAGCACGTGTAGAAGACGCATTACACGCAACTCGTGCAGCCGTTGAAGAAGGTATTGTAGCGGGTGGTGGCGTTGCCTTAATTCGTGCGGCAAGCAAAGTTGCAGGTTTAACTGGCGACAACGAAGAACAAAACGTTGGTATCAAGCTTGCATTACGTGCGATGGAAGCGCCATTACGTCAAATCGTAACCAATGCAGGCGAAGAAGCATCAGTGGTAGCAAGTGCGGTGAAAAATGGTGAAGGTAACTTTGGTTATAACGCAGGTACAGAACAATACGGCGATATGATCGAAATGGGTATCTTAGATCCAACTAAAGTAACTCGCAGCGCATTACAATTCGCAGCCTCTGTTGCTGGTTTAATGATTACCACAGAATGTATGGTGACAGACTTACCAAAAGACGACAAAGCTGACCTAGGCGCTGGAATGGGCGGTATGGGTGGAATGGGCGGTATGATGTAATCCCTCCCCAACAAATCAAAAGGATTGAGTTTTGGCTCAATCCTTTTTTGCTATTTAATGGATTAAAATGAGATAGGCTATGAATAGAAGCTATTACCAAAATACAATTGCAGAATTTCTTTTGACAGCGGATCTTCAAATCTTTGCTGAATTGACTAAACACAATGAGCATGAACTTGGGGAGCTTCAGAAAAATGCGTGGTTATATCAAATTAAATTTCTTAAACAAAATCTTATTGGTTTAGACGGAAAAATTTATTTTGAATATATCATTCCTCGAATGGGGAAGCGTGTTGATAATATTCTGATTATTGATGATCTGATTTTGGTGATTGAATTTAAAATTGGAGATAAAAAATATCATTCACAAGCTCAGGATCAAACAATTGATTACTGTTTAGATTTATTAAACTTTCATAGCTCAAGCCATAATAAATGTATTTTACCAATCTTAGTTTCAACTGAAGCAAATGATGTAAAAAATGAACTTGAAGTAATCAAAAAATTAAAAAAGCCACTGCGCTGCAACTCTCAGAATTTCAAAGCGAATTTATGTGAGCTGCTACGTAGTAAAATCAATAAAATACCTATTGATATTCAAGCTTGGGAAAATGGCGTTTATAAACCAACTCCTACTATTATTGAGGCTGCACAGGCCTTTTATAAAGGCCATAACGTTAAAGAAATTTCTCGTAGTGATGCGAGTGCAATTAATTTATCTGCGACAACGGATTCAATTAATAAAATTATCGAACATTCTAAGAAGTATCATAAAAAATCGATCTGTTTTATTACGGGAGTACCTGGGGCGGGTAAAACACTAGCAGGATTAAATATTGCGGCAGAGCGATTAAAAGCTGATGAGTCAGAACATGCAGTTTTTCTTTCTGGAAATGGTCCTTTAGTTGATGTACTGCGAGAAAGTCTTGCCAGAGATGCTGTAACAACAGCGAAATCACAAAATACGAAGTTATCTAAAAGTGAGTCTGTTAGAAAAGCAAAAACCTTCATACAAAATATTCATCATTTTAGAGATGATAATTTAAGGGATAATAAGCCACCGATTGAAAAAGTAGTCGTATATGATGAGGCTCAGCGAGCGTGGCACGAAGGACAATTGGCTCAGTTCATGAAAAAGAAAAAAGGGATTAATGATTTTTTAATGTCTGAACCAAAATATCTAATTCAAGTAATGGATAGGCATGAGGATTGGTGTGTTATCGTTTGTCTTATTGGTGGTGGACAAGAGATTAATACAGGTGAAGCGGGGCTAAGTGAGTGGATTGAATCCTTAAAAGCAAGTTTTACAAATTGGGAGATTTATTATTCTGACAAACTTCAATCAGAGCATTCAACTTATTTGAATGATCCAAAACTTGTGCAGTGGCTTTCTCGTTATGGTCATAAAGATTCAAACCTACATTTAGCCGTTTCGTTGCGCTCTTTCCGAAGTGAAAAAGTTTCTTTGTTAATACAATATTTACTCAATGATCAGTCAGAAGATGCCTGTAAAATATACCAGTCTGTGACACAAGATTACCCTATTTATCTCACTAGAGATTTAGATAAAGCCAAACAATGGCTCAAAGAGCGTGCGAGAGGCAGTGAACGTATTGGTATTATTGCAAGTTCAGGTGGGATAAGATTGAAGGCTGCTGGCATTTATGTCAAAAATGAAATTTCCCCGGTAAATTGGTTTTTGAATGGAAAGGAAGATGTGCGTTCTTCTTACTATTTGGAGGATATTGCAACTGAATTCGATGTTCAAGGTCTAGAAATTGAGTTTAGTTGTGTAGCTTGGGATATCAATTTTTATTATGAAAAGGGTTGGAAATATCAACAGTTTAAAGGGGCTACTTGGCAGAATATTCATAAATCAGAAGATCGGCAATATTTATTGAATTCTTATCGCGTGTTACTTACTCGTGCTAGACAAGGTATGGTGATATTTGTTCCTGAATCTGTCAGTGATGATTTGACTAGACCATCGGAAAAATATGATGCTATTTTTGAATATCTAAAATCTTGTGGTTTTGGTGTTATTTAGTTAAAAATTGAGCCTAAAATTATAGGCTCTTTATTTTTGTGCGATCCATTAATATGACTTATACCAACTCATAAGGTAATGGATATAAATTTAATGGGATATCTTCTGCCAGGCGGAATTGGGTATTTTCTTCTAATTGGTTATTTAGTACCACTTGCAGCCATAAAACGCCTTCAATATTGACCGCACTTAGCACTTTGCCTGTTTTTCGCCAGTTGTTTTCTAATTGCATTTCCATTTCACCACCAATTTCTGGTGTTTCAATGCTGTTACCTACTAGAGTGAACATTGCACGTTTGTTTGCACCACGGTATTTGGCACGTGCCACAATTTCTTGCCCCATATAACAGCCTTTTTGGAAGGAAATGGCTTGTTCAATGCTTTGTAAGTTGAGGGCTTGTGGAATAAATTCATTTTGTGTTTGTGCACTTAGCAATGGCATTCCGTCTTGAATATCTAATAAATCCCAAATTTGATAAGGCATATTGGGTGTGATATCCAATGAGGTTGGATGAAGTAATAAAGTGCGTGGTTGTTGGGTGTGAATATTAACACGAATTTGAGCATTTACATCACTGAAGGCTTGGCAAGTTGTTTCGCCCGCTAAACCGATAATCTGCCAATCTAATTGAGTGAAAGTGACTTTTGAGAACACCGCATATTTTTTCAAAAGATCAAGTGCGGTCGGTAAAAGTGATTTTTTGATGAGTACATAGAAACATTGTGCTTCAGTACGAATTAAACGGAATAATGCCACCATTTTGCCTTTCGGATCACAGTGTGCTGTCAGGGTTGATTGTCCCACTTCAAGTTTAGTCACATCACAAGTAAATTGACCTTGTAGATATTTCTCTGCGTCTTCGCCTTTGATTTCAATCAATGTATATTGTTGTAGCTGGCAAACAACGGTAGATTGTTGGGTCGTTAATAATGGATAGCTGATCATTCATTTACTCCAGATTTTGAATTTGCTCACGCATTTGTTCAATTAACACTTTTAATTCTACGGCTGAATTTGTCACTTCCGTATTAATGGATTTTGACGCAAGGGTATTCGACTCACGATTTAATTCTTGCATCATAAAATCTAATTTACGCCCAACAGCACCGCCTTTTTTCAAAATGGCGTTAGTTTCTTTCACGTGCAATTGTAAACGGTCTAATTCTTCGGCTACATCAACACGCTGTGCAAGCAATACCAATTCTTGTTCAAGACGTTGAGGATCGGGTTGTAATTGGATTTCTTCAAAACGCTGCAATAAACGCTCACGTTGCCATTGTAAAATCTCTGGCATTTTTGACCGCACTTTATCGGCTTCCACACTAATCGCATCTAAACGTTGTTGAATTAGATCTTGGAGTTTTTCCCCTTCTCTTGCACGCATTGCAATGAAGTCTTCCAGTAAGCTATCAAAGGCATTTAATAAGGCTTGGCTAATCACATCTAAATCTTGTTCAGGTGCTTCAACCACGCCCGGGTAGCGTAATACATCGGTAAGATTGATTTCACCTTCGCCAGCTTGTGCTTTGATCCACTGTAAGGATTGAATGACTTGTTGTGTGAGATCTTTATTTAGATTTAATTCAGTCGCCGCTTGTCTTTTATTATCAATGCGTAATGTACATTCAATTTTGCCACGAGTGAGCTTTTGACGCAGTTTTTCACGTAATGTATTTTCTAAACCACGAAATTGTTCAGGTAGGCGGAAAAAGGTTTCGAGATAGCGTTGGTTGACAGAGCGAATTTCCCATACCGCATCCCCCCAGTCCTGTTTTAACTCGAGGCGCGCAAAAGCGGTCATACTATAAATCATTTAAAAATCCTTAGCGTTATGAAGATAAAAATCAAATAGGGCTATTGTACTGTTAAATTTCGTTTCTGTCAGTTTGCGTGCTAAAATACTGCGAATTTTTTACTGAAAATAGAATAATGAGGAACCTCTAATGCGCCCAAATGAACGTGCTAATAATCAACCCCGTCAAATTAAAATTACTCGCAACTATACTAAACACGCTGAAGGTTCGGTATTAGTCGAGTTTGGTGATACTAAAGTGTTATGTACAGCAACGGTGGAAGAAAGTGTGCCACGCTTTTTGAAAGGGCAAAATCAAGGTTGGGTAACGGCTGAATATGGTATGTTGCCTCGTTCTACTCACAGCCGTATGCAACGTGAAGCGGCAAAAGGTAAACAAGGTGGTCGTACAATGGAAATCCAACGTTTAATCGCACGTTCATTACGTGCAATGGTGGATCTTGAAGCCTTAGGTGAGCGTTCAATTACATTAGACTGTGACGTGATCCAAGCCGATGGTGGCACACGTACCGCATCTATTACAGGGGCTTGTGTGGCTCTTTGTGATGCAATCAATGGTTTAGTAGCAAATGGCACATTAAAAACTAACCCAATTAAAGGGCTTGTGGCGGCGATTTCAGTGGGTATCGTTGATGGTCAAGCAGTTTGCGATTTAGAGTATGTTGAAGACTCAGCGGCAGAAACGGATATGAACGTGGTGATGATGGAAGACGGTCGTATGATTGAAGTGCAAGGTACGGCAGAAGGCGAGCCGTTCAGCCACGAAGAATTATTAACCTTATTAGGTTTAGCAAAACAAGGTTGTGAAGCCATTTTTGTGGCACAACGTCAAGCATTAGCAGAGTAAATGGAGTTAATGATGCAAGCGTATAAATTAGAATTTATCAAATTTGCATTAAGCCGTCAGGTATTAAAATTTGGCGAGTTCACCTTGAAATCTGGGCGTGTTAGCCCTTATTTCTTTAATGCAGGCTTGTTTAATACGGGCGCAGATTTGGCGCGTTTAGGCGAGTTTTATGCGAAGGCAATTCAAGTAAGTGCGGTTAATTATGATGTGATTTTTGGACCTGCCTATAAAGGGATTCCAATTGCAACCACCGTTTCAGTGGCGTTATTTAATCACTTCCAATTAGATAAGCCTGTGTGTTTTAACCGTAAAGAAGCGAAAGATCACGGTGAAGGTGGCAACCTTATTGGTAGCCCACTTAAAGGCAATATTTTATTAGTGGATGATGTGATTACCGCAGGCACGGCAATTCGTGAATCAATGGAATTAATCGCAGCAAACAATGCCCAATTAAGTGCGGTGATGATTGCGTTAAACCGTAAAGAAAAAGGCAAAGGTGAGCTTTCAGCGATTCAAGAAGTGGAACGTGATTACCAATGCCAAGTGTTGTCAATTGTGGATTTTGATGACTTAATGACGTTTATTGAACAAGATGCACAGTATCAACAATATTTGCCAGCGATGCGTGCGTATCGCGAGCAATATGGTGTGAAATAGTGAGAAAAAAGTGCGGTTCTTTTTAATAAAAATTTAAGAACTTTGAATTATTATGGAAATCCACCGCACTTTTATGGAGAAATAAATGAACTTTATTGGAAAATTTTTGGGGCTGATTATCGGCTGGAAACTGGGGGGCTTCTTTGGCGCAATTTGTGGCGTCATTTTAGGTCATTTAGGCGATAAAAAACTGTATGAACTTGGTACAGTCAACTCAACTTTTTTTAAGAGTAAAATTACTCGTCAGTCATTGTTTATGCAAACCACCTTTGCGGTATTAGGTCATTTAAGCAAAGCTAAAGGGCGTGTAACAGAAGACGATATTCAATTAGCACTTTCATTAATGCAACAAATGCAATTGGATGATAGTAATCGCCGTTTAGCACAAGATGCATTTAATCGTGGAAAAGATTCGGATTTCCCACTGCGTAAAGTGATTCGTGAGTTCCGTTTAGGCTGTGGTCAGCGTGCAGATTTATTGCGTATGTTCTTATATGTGCAAGTGCAAGCGGCTTTTGTGGATTCAGAGCTTGATCCCGCAGAAAAAGAGATCCTTTATATTGTGGCTGAAGAATTGGGTTTATCTCGTTTTCAGTTTGAACAAATGTTGGCAATGGAATTTGCGGCACGCCAATTTTCACGCGGGGGCTATCAACATCAAGGTTATCAAGGCAATTACCAATATCAGCAACAGGGGGGGCAGCAATACGGTGGTTATCAACAACATTCAGGCCCAACCGTGGAAGATGCTTATCAAGTATTAGGGGTGTCTGCAACGGACGAACAACAAACGGTAAAACGTGCTTATCGTCGCTTAATGAATGAAAACCATCCAGATAAACTAGTGGCAAAAGGGTTACCGAAAGAAATGCTTGAAATGGCAAAAGAGAAAACGCAACAAATTCAAGCCGCTTATGATTTGATTTGCAAAACTAAAGGCTGGAAATAATGCCTATTGTAGTTCGCCATTTTTTCCCTTCAATGCTCGCAGTTATTATTGCGAGCATTGCTATTTGGTCGGGTATTGAACCTTTCTCAAGAGCGGTCTGGTATGCAGAAGTTTTACCGATTTTTCTTGTTTTTGCAGGATTAGTATTCACTTACTCACGTTTTCAATTCAGTAATCTAGCTTATTTTTTAATGAGCTTATGGATGATTCTACATCTCATTGGTGCACATTACACCTTTGAGCACGTGCCTTTTCAGTGGGGGAGTGATGCACTTTCTGGCCTACTTGGGGAAGGTCGCAATCATTTTGATCGTGTCGCACATTATATTATTGGCTTTTACAGCTTCCCGATGGCGGAATGGCTATTGCGCCGTAAATTATGCGGGCCAATTCTAGCGGGCGTATTTTCTCTCTTTTTCATTATGAGCCTTGCTGCAACTTATGAAATTATTGAGTGGCAATATGCGGTGATTGCGGGTGGCAACGAAGGTATCGCATTTTTAGGCTCACAGGGCGATATTTGGGATGCTCAAAAAGATATTCTGGCGGATACCTTAGGTGCTATCACTGCGTTGATCTTATTCTATCTGGTGAGAACCGATAAACAATGCGCGTAATTTTGGCTCCAATGCAAGGGGTGTTAGACCCTTTTGTGCGTGAATTATTAACTGCGGTTAATAGTTATGATTTATGCATTTCGGAATTTGTTCGCGTGGTGGATCAGTTGCTTCCTGCCAAAGTGTTTTATCGACTTTGCCCTGAACTTCAACGTCAAGGCGTTACGCCTTCGGGTACACCTGTACGAGTTCAGTTATTGGGGCAATATTCTGAATGGCTAGCAGAAAATGCGCAACGTGCAATTGAGCTTGGTTCATACGGCGTAGATTTAAACTGCGGTTGCCCTTCAAAAACGGTGAATGGTAGTAATGGTGGTGCTTCCTTATTAAAACAGCCAGAGTTAATTTACCACGCCACAAAAGCGTTACGAGCTGCAGTGCCAACTGATTTACCCGTGAGTGTGAAAGTGCGCTTAGGCTGGGATGATGTTAATCAGGCATTTGAAATTGCCGATGCGGTGCAACAAGGTGGTGCAACAGAAATCACTATTCACGGTCGAACAAAAGCAGATGGTTATCGAGCAGATCGGATTAATTGGGCGAAGATTAATGAAGTTCGCCAACGATTATCTATTCCCGTGATTGCTAATGGCGAGATTTGGGATTGGCAAAGTGGACAAGATTGTTTAGCACAAACGGGTTGTGAAGACTTGATGATTGGGCGTGGTGCGTTAAATGTGCCGAATTTAAGTCACGTAGTGAAATTTAATCAACCGAAAATGCCGTGGGACGATGTGTTGGCGATCTTACATCGCTATGCGCATACAGAAAATCAATTTGATACAGGTTTCTATCACGTCGCACGTATTAAGCAATGGTTAGGTTACTTGAAAAAAGAATATTCAGAGGCAAGTGATTTATTCCAATTAATTAAAACTTGCCACGATGCGCAGGAATTGAGAGAGAAAATAGACGGAGTAATAACATAATGAAATACCAATGGATTTTTTTTGATGCCGACGATACGTTATTTTCATTCGATGCATTTGCGGGATTGCAAAAGCTATTTTCGGATTATGGTGTAGATTTTCAATCTGATGATTTTGACGAATTTCAACGTATCAATAAACCGCTTTGGGTGCAGTATCAAAATGCTGAAATTACCGCAGAACAACTACAAGTCACCCGTTTTGCAAGCTGGGCAAAGAAACTCAATAAAAAACCTGTGGAATTGAATGACCATTATTTAACAGCAATGGCAGATATTTGTAAACCGTTGGAACAGGTGGTGGAAACCCTTGAAGTGTTAAAAGTACGTGCGAATTTAGGGATTATCACTAACGGTTTTACTCGGTTACAAAAATTACGTTTGGAAAAAACAGGGCTTACGGACTGCTTTCAATTTGTCACTATTTCGGAAGAAGTAGGCATCGCAAAACCTGATCCGCGGATTTTTGAATACAGCTTGGAACTTGCAAAAGTGAAAGATCGCAGCCAAGTGTTAATGGTGGGAGATAATTTAGACTCGGATATTTTAGGTGGCCATAATGCGAATATTGATACTTGCTGGCTACATTATAATCGTGAGAATCACAGTAATATCAAACCCACATACAGCATTGGCTGTTTTGATAAATTGCTAGACATTGCCTAGAGCATATCAGTTGAACCGGAAAAGTGCGGTTAATTTTTTAAAAACTTTATTAAGCACAACAAAAAAGCGAACCTTGAAGTTCGCTTTTTTATTTGACAAAGATTAAACGTCTAAGCCTAATACTTTGCGACCGTTTATACTCGCAATGTTAACCATTGCATCAAGATCTGGGAAGCGGCAACCTGCAGCCAATAAGCTCAATTCTTGCCACATATCACCTTCACATAACGGCACCATATAGTCACAAATATTATCTGTACCGATTGCCACTGTAATGCCTTCTGGGATCATTTCATCTGCTGGTGTTAATGCGTTATGGAACGGCATTAAGTCTTCTTTACGGTTACTGTCAATCCACGCCATTGGGCAAGCAATCATCATCATTTGTGCTTGGCGCATTTTTTCGTATAAACGATAGCGGTAGTCTTTTGAATGGGCGCCGATTGAAATACCGTGGATTGCAACAACACGACCTTCCATACCGTGCTCGATCGTTTTGTCACATAATTGTTCAGTTTCTTTTTCTTTCGGTGAGTTGAACTGATCCACGTGAACGTGGCACATAATACCACGTGATTTTGCGGTATCTAATAAGATGTCCATTGCTTCTAAACCACGACCATAATCAAGCTCATCACGATATGGCAAGCCACCAATCATATCGACCATTTCAGAACCAATATCAAACCATTTTCTTGCTGTTGGCTCAATCACGCCTTTTAAGGTTTGGTTTGCGAATTTTAATGTAATGTCGTGCTTATACACTTCGCGGGCCTTATGGGCTGCGATAATTGCGCGGTCTTCACAAATTGGGTCGATATCCACGAATGTACCAAATGCGGTTACCCCTTGGGAAATCATAAGCTCGATAGACTGGCAAAAACGCGCATAGTAATCATCAACACTTGAAGTACGTTTTACTTCATCAACTAAGTCCCACTTTTGTTGTAAGTTACTGTTATGGTAAATCCCAATTTTTTCAGGGGTCATTGTAAATGCGCGGTCTGCGTGCGCGTGGGCATTTACCCAGCCACCTTTTTTAATTATTTCATCTCTAATATAAGTTTTAAAACTACGAACGTGGTTTTTCATAATGGCTCCATAAGGACATAATATGTTGAAAAGGGCTAGGAATCGTAGATATAAAAAAATCCCCAATGAACGAGGATTTTCTATTAATTAAAAATAGAAATGAGATCAATGTGTAAACACGATTGATTAGATAAGTAACAATGTTATGAAAAATTCTCTGATTTTTAATTAATAACATTATGTCTATGTCCTAAAGAATTGCTCGCTAGTATAAAGGCTTCAACCTAAAAAATATAATTGGTTTTGGCTATTGGTTTTGCAAGATTTTAATTTATTTTTCAATAAATGAACGCTCTTGATTGAATACATCAAGGAATAACCCTAGTGGCGGTCGTTTTGATGATTCTTTCTGATAAGTGCGGTTATATTTTTGATAATTTCCATTTTTATCAATGTGATACTGCGTGCCATTGGCTTCTACGATCACATTCCAGCGATAGTTAGACACCAGAACCCAATCAGGATCTTGTCTTAAATCGAATAAATCTCTGCCTTGTGCATAATCTGAAATTGGATTTTGCACTTTAAACAAATGTTTCAAAATTGCAGGCAACACATCAACGTGGCTAGTTAATTTATCTACTTTGCCTTTTGCTAAATCTTTCCAATGCACAATCATCGGTACCTGGATCTCATCTGGAGCAAAGTTATTGTGCTTTTGTTTTTCGTCGAGCTGTTGGAAGCTATAACCGTGCTCAGCTGTAATCACAAGTAAGGTGTTATCAAGGTTAACTTCAGTGAGAACTTGCCCTAATAAGCGGTCAATTTCCGCTAATTCAAGAGCATAATCGGTTTCCGATAAGTTATTCCGTACATTTAAACCAAGATAGCCTAAGAATGGCTTATCTTGTTGTGCAAGCCAACGCACGAAAGCTTGCGTTTCTGATTGGTTATTGGCTTTTAGATTGACTTTATATATGCCGTTAAACAGACTTTGTTGCAGTAAACTTGCGTTACGTTTTGAACTTGAGAATACACCAAAGGCATAAGCATCATTGTTCAATTTATCCATTAACACGGACGGTGTTTTATAGCTTAATAAGCTGTCCGTATAGTTTGCACTTAAGCCATAGAATAAGCCCGTTAAGCCGGCATTATTGGTATTGCCACTACTATAATGGTTTAAGAATTCTGTGCTGTTTTGTGCAAATTGACTTAAGTTTGGCATTGTTTTTTCAGACACCGCATTGTGGTGTAATCCCGATACGGTAATGAAAATCAGATTCGGTTTATTGTCACTTTGGAAAGTAAGATCTTGTTTCGGATACTTAATTTTTAACGCATCCGCACGGCCTTGTTCTTCAATCGCTTGGCTATATTCTTCTTTGTTGATGTAACCGTGTTTTTCCAAGAAAGTGCGCGCAGTCATTGGATAAGAAAGTGGGAAATTGGATTTTTGCATTGTGATTGGGCGATAAATTGTCGCATCTGCCCAAGCATAAATCAGATGCGTGGCGATAAAACTACACATAAAGAAAACACCTACACTTCTGAGCCATTTTTGACGTTCTAAGCTACGTAACTTTTGCCAAGACCAACGCGAGAACACCATTTGCGCCAATAAAATAAACGGCATTGGAGCAAAGAAAATTTGCCAGTGGCGTGAGAGTTCACCGTTTTCAGGGTTGACTAATAAATTCCACACAACAGTCGATAAATGCAAGTTAAAGCGAGAAAAGGCTTCTGCATCAATAATCAGTAACGTGATTCCGATTGTGGAAATAATGACCGTAATGCCTCGAAAAGTGCGGTGGTTTTTAATGATAAAACTGAGTGGGAAGATGACGAGCAAATAGAATGCGAAAATCACAAAACTGAAATGGCCAAATAAACTAATGAAAAAATAGATTTTTCCTAATAGCGTATCTGGCCAGTCAATTAAAAATGCATAACGGCTACCAATAGCAATCGCCCACAAAATATTGAAGAAAGCGAACCAGTGACCCCAAGAAATTTTACGTGAGGTTTCTTCACGGTATTGTTTGCTATTGTTAAACCACATCATTATGATTTTTTCGTTACTGAATTGATAAGTGCATCAGAAAATGCGGTTGCTAATGCTGCACGTTGCGCACTTCCTACACTACTGTTTAATAGGTTTGTGACCATATTACCTAACACAATCAGGGATAAATCCACTGGTGCTTGGTGTTTTTCTAATACTGCGATCATATCATTTAAAATCGCATCGACTTGTTTATCTTGATATTTTGATTGATTTGCCATAGTTAAAATCTGACTGAATAAATTTAGCCTAATATCATAACCGATAATTTTCCATATCCTATCATTTTTTCTTAGTTATAGTTAAAAAAGTGCGGTTATAATAGTAAGAGTTTTGAAGTGAAAATGATTGGATAGAATATGAGTATTACCGTTAATGAAATTGTGTTACATCAATTAGTCAAAACTGGCGAAGGTGATGAAGCAAAACTAACCACCATATTGCGTGAGCAGCTACTTGCAATCACGCCTGAAGTCGAACAAATGATGTTGCAATTGCACCAAGGCTATCAAACTAAAAGTAAAGCTTATGGTGTGTTCCAAGAAACCTCACTTTTTGCCCAAGATCTTAACCGCCTTCTCGAAAAAGAATCTGAATTTCTCGAATTTAGCCAAAAATCTACCGCACTTTTAGCACAAGAGTTAGGCAAATATGCTTTTGCAGATAATGGCACGCTCGTGCTATGCCAATATAACTTTTTAGCGACCGAATATTTATTTATTGCATTGCTTGATAGCCGTGCAAGTATGTTAGTAGATGAAAACTTAGAAATTCATCGCACACAATATTTAGATATTACGCAATTTGATATTGCCGCACGGATTAATTTAACCGAGCTACAAGTAGATGCGAACTCTAACCGTTACTTAACCTTTGTAAAAGGACGTGTTGGTCGCAAAATTGGTGATTTCTTTATGGATTTCTTAGGCGCTGATGAAGGGCTAAACCCACAAGTGCAAAACCAATGCTTATTACAAGCAGTTAGCGATTATTGTGAACAAGCTGAATTAGATAAAACGCAATCACAAGCGGTCAAAAAACAAGTGTTTGAATACTGCAAAGGACAGATTAATGCAGGGGAAGAGATTGAATTAACGGAACTTTCTGCGAATATGCCGACTCTAAACGAGCGTGCGTTTGTGGAGTTCGCCAATGAGCAAGATTATGGTTTGGAAGAGCGTATTCCACCTGTAAGATCTGCACTAAAATCACTCACTAAGTTTTCTGGTTCTGGCAAAGGCGTAACATTAAGTTTTGATGCAGAGCTAATTAACCAACGTATTTTTTGGGACGAAAATAACGATACTTTAACGATAAAAGGTTTACCACCGAATTTAAAAGATCAATTACAGCGTCAATTAAAAGAGTAGAATTGATTTGGCAATTGAATAAAGTTTCTGTATTATCGTCAATAATTTGCAGTGTATAAAAAGGTAAAAATTATGCAATTAAAATCAGTATTCAGTGCAATTATCCTTGCATTCAGTATTACAGCTTGTTCAACAGTGGATAAAATAGTATACCGAATTGATGTACCACAAGGTAATTATTTAGAAGCTGCTGCAGTAAAACAATTAAAAGTAGGAATGACAGCTCAACAAGTTCAGTATTTATTAGGCACGCCAGTATTAGTTGAGCCGTTTAATCAAAATAAATGGCATTATATCTTCTTACAACAAAAAGCATATACTTCACCTGAACAACATACTTTAGTGGTTAATTTTGACCAGCGTGGTGTTGTTACTGATTTTAATTTAGATAAGCCATTACCTGACGACAATACGCCAGCAGTAAATAATGCCATTATTAATGCAGAAGAAGCGAATCCAAAGAGCTGGTGGCAGTTTTGGAAATAATTTAATAAAAGTTTAGCGCAAACCACTTGTTTATTTTAGATTTATTTTTATAAAGGAATTCTATATGCCAAAAATATTGTTAGTTGATGACGATGTTGAGTTGGTTGAATTATTAGCAGAGTTATTAACATTAGAGGGTTTTGAAATTGACGTCGCTAATAATGGTCAGCAAGCTTTAGAAAAGCTAGATGTCGGCTATGATGTCATTTTATTAGACATTATGATGCCAGTGCTCAATGGCGTTGAAACTCTGAAAAAAATCAGACAAAAATCTAGCGTTCCAGTGATTATGTTGACGGCACGTGGTGATGATATTGACCGTATCTTAGGTTTAGAACTTGGTGCGGATGATTATATTCCTAAACCATTTAATGATCGTGAGCTCGTGGCACGTATTAAAGCGATTTTACGTCGTGTGCAATTGCAGCAACCTGCCGCAACAGAAACAAAAGACAGTAAAAGCTCTTTTGAATTCTGTGGTATCACGCTATACCCAGGTCGCCAGCAAGCGTTTTATGGCGAAACAGATTTAGAGTTAACAGGGACTGAATTTGCCTTGTTACAAAAATTAATTTTAAATCCGGGACAAATTCTCTCACGCGAGTCATTGAGCGTAGAGATTTTAGGTAAGCAACTCACTCCATTTGATCGTGCAATTGATATGCATATGTCAAATTTGCGTAAAAAACTACCGCCAAGAAGTGATGATTCACCTTGGTTCAAAACACTCCGGGGTCGTGGTTATCTTTTGGTGTCTGAAAAGTAAAAAATAAGGCTATTGTGATGATAGCCTTGTTTTATTTGAGGAAGTTATGCCCTTTACTAAAGAAAATTTGCTTAACACACTTTCTTTTCGAATTTTTGCCTTTTTCTGGCTTACGTTTTCGTTATTGTCGATTTTAATTTTTTCGATTCCTTATTTTGATTCTCGGATCTATTCAAAATTAACTGAAAGTGAACTTTCAACTTATCAGCAAGAGATTATTAGCTCTATTCGTAATAATCATATTTCTCGTATTCTTGCTGGGGTTCCGTTATCTCGCGTTGATCGTTTAGATGCGATAAGACCGATTTTAGTGGATGATTCAGATGGCACGGTAATGGGTGCGACGCAAAATGAAGTGCCACTTTTAAATCAATTTGTTTATCACGCTCAAGGTTCAACCAAGCCGTTAAAAAAAGTATTTGGTGATTTACGTATTGTAGGACCATTTACCATTCATTTAGGCGGTGAAGAACAAAGATCTTACACTTTATATTTTGTGGATAATATCAATTCACAAAAAGAGATTGTGAGTTTTATTTTTGCTAACCCTGCCATTCTGGTCTTATTACTGATTATTATTTCCACCCCATTACTTTGGTGGTTGGCGAGAGGTATTGGTAAACCCATTAAAAACCTACAAATGTCTGCAAAAGCAGTGGCATTAGGCAACTTTCAAGCGAATAAAGAGCTTGAAACAAAAGGTTCTATCGAGTTACGTCAAGTAGGACGTAGTTTCAACCAGATGACCGCTTCTTTACAAGAGTTACTTTCAAGTCAGCAAGTGTTGTTGTCCTCTATTTCACACGAATTAAGAACGCCATTAACACGTTTACAATTGGCATTGGCATTATTACGCCGTCATTTAGGTGAAATCCCTGAAATTAAACGCATTGAAACAGAAGCAGAACGTTTGGATAAAATGATCAATGACGTGTTGTTACTCTCAAGACAGCAATTAAATAGCCATTCGGCAAGGGAAATCTTCCCAATCGTTGAACTATGGGACAATGTGTTTGCGGATGCGGCTTTTGAAGCAGAACAGCGTAAAATTAAATTTACGGTGAAACAAAATATTACGTATCCGAAAAACTACTTTATGAACGGTAATAAAGAGCTGTTAATTAGCGCGGTAGAAAATATTGTGCGTAATGCATTGAAATATACTTACGCGCATATTCAAGCATCTGTTTTTATCAAAAATAAAGAACTGTATATTGTGATTGATGATAATGGTGAAGGTTTGAATGAAGCTGAATATGAGAAAATCTTCCAACCGTTTTATCGTGTTGATGAGTCAAGAACAAGAGAACGTGGTGGCACTGGTTTAGGGCTTGCGATTGTGGCTAACGTGATTAAAGAACATCACGGCAAAGTGTGGGCAGAAGCGAGTTTCTTAGGTGGCTTATGTGTGACAATCCGTTTACCACTTTGGATTCACCGATAATTGAATGAAAATAAAAAAGCCAGATGAAATCATCTGGCTTTTTCTTTAGGCTTTTAACGCATTATGCAGTTTGTAATGTTGCTGATAATGCAGCGATTTTACGTAAAACCATATTCAATACTACGCCATAAGCGGGTACAAAAAGCAAAATACCAATAAAGAGCTTAAATAAATAATCGACGAAGCCTAATTCCATCCAATGTTCTGCCATAAATGGATCGCTACTTGCATAGAATGCAATAGCAAAGAACAAGAAGGTGTCCGCCATTGAGCCGAAAATCATTGAGCTACTTGGTGCAACCCACCACGTTTTTAACTGACGTAAACGGTTGAAAACTAACACATCTAATAATTGTCCGAATACATAAGCAAAGAAACTTGCCACTGCGATGCGGAACACTACGCTATTAAAAGTGGCTAATGCACTTAAGCCTTGATATTGCGAATCAGAAAACAAGGTTGAAATGACATAGCTAATAATCAATGCAGGAATCATCACGATAAAAATAATCCACCTTGCTTCCTTTGCGCCGAATAGGCGCACTGTCAAATCCGTTGCTAAGAAAATAAATGGGAATGTTAATGTTCCCCACGTACTATGGAAGCTAAAATCTTCGTTTGCTCCAAGTGCGGTCAACGGAAGCGTAATTTTAAACGGGATTTGCACAAGATAGTTACTTGCCGCAATGATAAAAATGTGGAAAAAGCTCAAAATAATGAGCGCACGTCGAGTTTGTTGATCATTAAAGATCGAAAGAGTTTTCATATTGTACCTTTTTTATGTGAATTGGGGTGAGGGAACCCAAAAATTAAAAATAACAGTTTGTTCGCTTTGTGAGCAGCCAATCATACGGATTTTAATCAGGATTGCAAGTCGCTTAGACAAGGTAAACGTTTGCAGTTGAAAATATTCTCGTTACAATAGAAGACAATTTTCTGAATCGGATAAAATATGTTTATTCTTTATATTTTGATTGCATTCGTGGCGGGCGTAGCGTTAGCTTCTCAAGCGGCAATAAACTCACAGCTCGCAAAGGCAATGAATAACGAACCCTTAATTGCAACCTTTATATCCTTTGGTTCTGGGGCGATTTTATTGTTGATTATTGCCTCAATTAAGACCGATTTAGTGGGCAATTTAGCCACGACTCATCATCATTCTTGGTGGAAGTATCTCGGTGGTGCATTAGGCGCATTAGTCGTGTTTACTACGGTGTTGTTATCGCCAAAAATGGGAATTACGAATATGCTGTTTTTCATTATTGTGGGACAGCTGATTATGGCGATGATTATCGATCACTATGGTTTAATTCATATGCCCGTGCGTGAAGTCAATGTGTTTAAACTTATTGGGTTGGGTATTGTAGGCATTGGGTTAGTGACCTTTTTCTTTGGTGACAAGTTAGTAAAACTTTTCAATTGATTGCTCACAAAGAAAAGTGCGGTACTTTTTATAATAATTTTGTTGTATGTTGTTCAACTTAAAAATGGAGAAAGGAAATAGTATGCAAACAGTTATGCTTAAAGTAGAGGGAATGCATTGTGGCGGTTGTGTGAAAACCGTGGTACGTGTGTTAGAAGCATTAGACGGCGTTTCAAGTGTGGATGTCAGTTTAGAAAATACATCTGCCCAAATTCAATTTGATTCAAACCAAGTATCTGTGAATAAATTAATTGATGTCGTTGAAAATGCAGGGTTTGATGCATCACTTGCTTAATTCTCGTTTTTAAATATAGGCTGAAATATTCAGTCTATATTTTTACCTCTGTTTTATACTTTTCGGAAAGACAATATGCAACAGAACATCACAATTCAAATTCAAGGAATGACCTGCCAAGCTTGTGCCAGCCGTATCGAGAAAGTTCTCAATAAAAAGCCTTTTGTTACACAAGCGAGCGTGAATTTTGCCAGTGAACAAGCGCAAGTAAGCTTTGAAGATGCTGAACATTCGGCAGAGGATATTTTACAAATCATTCAAAATACAGGGTTTGACGGTAGCCTAAAATCTGAAAAAATACCTCAAATCGTTGAAACAAACACACCGCCTTGGCGTTTGTTGTTGCTGTTATTGATTAATATCCCTTTCATTATTGGTATGTTTGGAATGATGATTGGCAAACATCAATGGATGTTACCTGCGTGGTGGCAGTTTGCGTTGGCGAGTATTGTTCAACTGTGGTTAGCCATTCCTTTCTATAAAAGCGCGTGGGGCAGTTTAAAGGGTGGCTTAGCTAATATGGATGTGCTTGTTAGTTTGGGTACCTTAAATATTTATTTTTATTCTGTATTTATGTTATTGGCAATGCCAGATCACCATCATCACGAAATGCCGCCAGTGTATTTTGAAGCCAGTGTAATGGTGCTTGGTTTTGTGGGTTTAGGTAAGTTTCTTGAAGATAGAACCAAAAAACATAGTTTAAATAGCCTTGGTCTATTAGTAAAACTCACGCCACAGCAAGTCACAGTGCAACGCAATTCTCAATGGCAAACTTTACCGTTGGATCAAGTTCAAATCGGCGATCTTTTACGTGTAAATCAAGGTGAACGTATTGCAGCAGATGGTATTGTAGAAAATGGTACGGGCTGGGCAGATGAAAGTCATTTAACCGGTGAATTTAAGCCTGAAATGAAAGATCAGGGAAGTAAAGTGCTTGCGGGGGCAATGCTAAGCGAAGGCTCACTTGAATATCGTGCACAGCAATTAGGTAGCCAAACCTTACTGGGCGATATGATGAATGCTTTGTCTGAGGCGCAAGGCACGAAAGCGCCTATCGCTCGTTTTGCAGATAAAGTAGCGGCGGTGTTTGTGCCAACAGTGGTTTCGATTGCATTGGTAACTTTTGGATTAACTTATTGGTTTAAACAAGATGCCGTGACAGCCTTAATGCACGCCGTTGCGGTGTTAGTCATTGCTTGCCCTTGTGCGTTGGGCTTAGCAACGCCCGCAGCGATTATGGTGGGAATGGGCAATGCGATTAAACGGGGTATCCGTTTTAAAGATGCCGCCGCAATGGAAGAGACTGCACGAGTGAATGCGGTAGTGCTTGATAAAACAGGTACTTTAACTGAAGGTAAGCCACAAATTGCAGCAGTTTGGTTAGATGAAAAGTGTGCTTATTCTGAACACGATTTTTACCGTTTAGCGGCTTCCGTCGAGCAATATGCAACCCACCCATTAGCCAAAGCCATTGTGCAACAAGCACAGCAAAAAGAACTGACTTTATTTGAAACTTCGCAAATTCAGACCGCACTTGGTGCGGGTGTACAAGCCGAAGTAGAAGGTGTGGGAACAGTAAAAATAGGTAAAGCAGACTATTGTCAGCTGGCATTACCGCAATTAGACGATCCTATTTGGCAGTTAGCAAGTGTTGTAGCCGTGAGCATCAATGATCAACCTATCGGTGCATTTGCGATTGCAGATAAATTGAAAACAGACTCCGCTCAAGCGATTAAACGCTTACAAGCACATCATATTGACGTCTATGTAATGAGTGGGGATCAGCAAAGTGCGGTGGAATATATTGCAAATCAATTAGGTATCCAACAGGTGTATGGCAATTTATCACCACGTAATAAAGCAAGTAAAATTCAACAGCTCAAAGCTGAGGGAAAAGTCGTTGCAATGGTAGGCGATGGCATTAACGATGCGCCTGCACTAGCCACGGCAAATGTGAGCTTTGCGATGAGAAACGGGGCTGATGTGGCGGAACATACGGCATCTGCGACATTAATGCAGCATTCAGTCAATCAAATGGTGGATGCGTTGCTACTTTCTCAAGCGACATTAAAAAATATCAAACAAAATCTCTTTTTTGCCTTTATTTATAATGTGTTGGGTATTCCATTGGCTGCTGTTGGCTTGTTAAACCCAATTATTGCAGGGGCTGCGATGGCGATGAGTTCGGTGTCAGTGTTAATGAATGCATTACGTTTGAAACGCGTAAAAATACAGTGAAAACTTGCTAAAAAATAAAAGGGCAGACCCCAAAGTCTGCCCTTATTTTATTCGCTTTTAAGCCTTGCGACGTAAAATCAGAAAGCGACAATCATAATGATTGTTTTCATCTGCTTCACGCAATTCATCGTGTTCAATTTCCCACTCGTCCCACACAATTTCAGGGAAATAAGTATCACCCTCTAATTCGGTTTGGATTTCCGTTAAATAAAGTTTATCTGCTTGCGCTAAATATTGTTTAAATAACTCTCCACCACCAATCAGCATAATTTCTGGTGAATCTTTGACAAACTCCACCGCACTTTCAAGGCTATTTTTCCAAGTTACACCTTCGTGTTCATAAGATTGACGAGAAAGCACAATATTAACGCGTTTTGGTAATGGGCGACCAATACTTTCAAAAGTTTTACGCCCCATTATCACAGGCTTGCCAGTGGTATTTTGGCGAAACCAAGCTAAATCAGCAGGCAAATGCCACGGCATTTGATTGTTTTTTCCAATCACACGGTTTTTTGTCATCGCAACAATAAGACTAAATGTCATTTGAATTTCCTGAAAGAGTGCATAAAAGTGCGGTTACTATACCACAGGTTTTTGTCGATAGAACAGCAAGCCGGGCAATGCTAGCCCAAAAACTAACGCACCGAGAATAAAACCTGTCTTAATAAAGTTATCAAATAACTGTATAGTCAGCTCGTGTGACCAACCTTCGTTATGCACTTGCACCACGGTTAACATCGCTTTATAAGCATAAACCCCGGGGATCATTGGAATAATTGCCGCAACAGTAAACACTTTCGGATGTGCTAAATAGCGACGAGATAAACGCACGCCAATAAAGCCAATTAATGCTGCACCACAAAACGTCGCAAACACTAAAGGTACATCAAAATGCACTAATAACATACGGAACCCGTGTCCTAAAGCGCCTAAAATCGCACAATATTTTAAGGCTTTCGGTGGAACATTGAAGACCAATGCAAAGCCGACAGCTGGGATAGCGGCAAAAAACATATCGTCTAATAAGCTTAACAGT
Organism: Bisgaard Taxon 46; assembly: GCA_049941595.1. Classification (GTDB taxonomy): domain Bacteria; phylum Pseudomonadota; class Gammaproteobacteria; order Enterobacterales; family Pasteurellaceae; genus Pasteurella. The sequence goes on along the minus strand of JBNFNA010000001.1, from coordinate 64,249 downwards.
AACATTTTATCTTCCCCACTCTGCGATACCTAAAACAGCTAAGGCAAAGACAATCCCTAAGCACGCCCCAAAGGTTAAAATTGTTGCTAATGTCCAACGAGCAATGCCCATATTAATGTGCCCTTTCAAAATATCCGCTAACGAATTGATTAAAGGGAAACCGGGTACCAATAACAATACGCTAGATGCCATCGAAATTTGTGGTTGGTTGCCAATATCATATTTGAATGAAATACCCGCAACTAAGGTGGCAACGAATGCGGTAATTGAAAACACAATGAGCGGATTGTAGTGGCGAGAGGCGAGCGCTTGGCGTACATACATTGCCACAGATGCCGCAATAAATGTGACTAACGAAACAAGCGCATCACCGCCAGATAAATGAGCAAAAGAGGCGCAGGCTAAACCAATCATAAACACGACAAAATAACGGTTATATTTTAGGGGGTGAATACGATCCAGTTTTTCTTTCACTTGGCGAATATCATAAATTTTGTGTTCAGCAGTGATGACAATACGTTGAACTTCAGTGACTACTTGCATATTAATTCCTTTATCTTGGTTTTTACGCACAGTAGTAATGCAATGATTGTTGTTTAAGGTGGTGAGAATAATGGCATTTGGGGTGAGGGCACATTCAACGCTTTCAATACCTAGGGCAAGTCCTAATCGATGTGCCATTTGCACGATAACCGCACTTTCTGCACCGTGTTGTAGCAATAATTGAGCAACTTGAATACAAAGACGTGTGACTTCTCTTTGTCGTTCTGTGTCTAAAGGATGTGATGAGTCCATAACAATAATCCTACGTAAAAAAGAAATGCTGTTTATTATATGCCTTTTTAGCGAAAAAAATTTGTTCTAAATCATACAAAGTGCGGTGAAAACTTGATGATTTTTATAATTATTAGTGATAATTTACGGATTATTTTTACAAAATTAAGTCAGAAAATGCAGAAAATTAAAACCGATAAAACCATTGTTGTGAAATTTGGCACAAGTACCTTAACCCAAGGTACAGCCAAATTGAATTTGCCACATATGATGGAAATTGTGCGTCAATTAGCACAGCTTCATCACGCTGGCTTCCGTTTAGTGATTGTGACCTCTGGTGCGATTGCCGCTGGTCGTCATTATTTGAACCACCCTCAATTGCCCCCAACGATTGCCTCTAAACAATTATTAGCAGCGGTAGGGCAAAGTCAGTTAATTCAAACTTGGGAAAAGCTGTTTGCTATTTATGATATTCATATTGGGCAGATTTTATTAACACGTGCGGATATTGAAGATCGCGAACGTTTTCTTAATGCACGTGATACTTTGCGAGCATTATTAGATAACCATATTATTCCTGTAATTAATGAAAATGATGCAGTAGCGACTTCGGAAATTAAAGTGGGCGATAATGATAACTTATCAGCACTAGTAGCGATTTTGGTACAAGCCGATCAGTTGTATTTATTAACGGATCAACAAGGATTATTTGATAGCGACCCACGTAAAAATCCAGAGGCAAAATTGATCTCAGAAGTGGATAAAATCACCGATCATATTCGTTCTATTGCGGGTGGCAGTGGGACAAATCTTGGTACAGGAGGAATGTCGACTAAAATTACTGCCGCGGATGTCGCGACACGTTCTGGTATTGAAACCATTATTGCGCCCGGTAATCGCCCAAATGTGATTGCTGATTTAGCCTATGGCGAAGCTATCGGAACGAAATTTATTGTTCAGTCAGATCGCCTTGAAAGCCGCAAACAATGGCTTTATGCAGCACCTTCAGCGGGTATTATTACTATTGACGATGGTGCAGAAAGTGCGGTATTAATCCAGCATAAATCCTTATTACCGGCGGGGATTGTGAACGTCGAAGGGCGTTTTTCACGTGGTGAAGTTGTGCGTATTCGTACCAAAGGCGGCAAAGATATTGCTTTAGGTATGCCACGTTATAACAGCGACGCATTGAACTTAATCAAAGGCAAAAAATCACAAGACATCGAACAAATTCTAGGTTATGAATATGGTTCAGTGGCAGTTCATCGCGATGATATGATAGTGCTATAAAAGTTGTAAAAGTTGTAAGAGGAGTAAAAATGAAAGTAATTAAGTTATGTGCATTTGGGTTAATTACTCTCGTAATGGCAGGGTGTGTACAAAGCAGTTCAGGCACATCTTATCAACGAATTGAAGCACGTAAACCGTTTAATGTGACAAGTAGCGAAAAACGGATTAATACTGTGGAATGTTTAGATAATGATGACTGGTATTTAGACGGTTATCGTGTTGGGAAATCATTCCGTGAACATAAACAAAAACTACTCTCACAACGTAAAACTTATTGTGAAGAGCAAACCAAACAGCCAGTACCAAATCGATTTTTAATCTCGTGGGAAAATGCTTATAAACGAGGTTCAAAAGCCTAAGAAATAAAAAAGTGCGGTAAAAATGACCGCACTTTTTTTATGTTTCATTATTAAAGAATATCTAATAATTCAACTTCAAACACTAATGTGCTGAACGGAGGAATTGACGCACCCGCACCACGCTCGCCGTAAGCAAGGTTGTGAGGAATGGTTAAGCGCCATTTTGAACCCACTGGCATCATTGATAAAGCTTCGATCCAACCTGCGATTACGCCATTTACTGGGAACTCAGCCGGCTGGCCACGTCTTACAGAACTATCAAATACAGTACCGTCGATTAATGTCCCCGTGTAGTGAACACGTACTTTGTCTTCACGTGCAGGCACTTTACCGTTACCTTCCACTAACACTTCATATTGTAAACCTGACTCAGTGGTTTTCACGCCGTCTTTTTGTGCATTTTCAGCTAAGAATTGTTTACCCGCTGCTTCAATTTCTTTGAATTGTGCTTGTTGTGCTTCAACGGCTTGTTGTTGTAATGCTTGTAACGCTTGGCTCACTTCGTTTAACTCAAGTGCCGGTGCATTTTGATTTAATACATCAAAAATCCCTTTTGCCACAGCTTCAGCAGTTACATCAAGTTGGCTTTCTAATAATTGTTGACCGATTTGTAAACCGATTCCATAACTCCCTTTTGCTGAAAGGCTTTCTAATGACACTTGGTCGAAAAATTGTTTACTCATTGTTTTTCCTATTGTTTCTATTGTGGTTAAGTTAGTCAATATTATTTTCTATGTGCAAGAATTTCGCCCATACGCACTGGGCTATCCACGTGTAAATGATCTGCAAGTTGCACGCGATCTTTTTCAAATAAATTGATCACAGTTGAGCCTAATTGGAATGCACCCATTTCTTGACCTTTCATTAATTTGACCGCACGTTCACCTTCGTAAGTCCAAGTCGTGACTTGATTTGGACGAGGTGGATTAATCACGCCTGCCCATACGGTGCTCATACTTGCGGTAATAGTTGCGCCCACTAAAATTTGTACCATTGTGCCAAATTCAGTATCAAATACGCAGATGACACGCTCATTGCGAGCAAATAAGTTAGGCACGTGTTCTGCTAAAAATGGATTTACTGAGAATAAATCACCCGGCACATAAATCATTTTACGTAAGGTTGCATCACAAGGCATATGCACACGGTGATAATCGCGTGGTGAAAGGTAAGTGGTGGCAAACTCACCGTCTTTGAATTGGTTCGCTAATGCTTCATCGCCTGCTAATAAATCGCTCAAGCTGAAATAATGCCCCTTAGCTTGTAACAATAAATCATTGTCGATATGACCCATTTGGCTAATGCGACCATCTGCAGGCAAGCAAAGTGCGGTCGGATTTTGATTAATTGGACGTGCATTTTCTGCCAATTGGCGAATAAAAAACTCATTGAAACTTGGATAGTCGTTAAAGTTCGGTTTTGCCGCTTCGCTCATATCCACATTGTATTTTTTGGCAAATAATTTAATCACAAAATGCGTTACTACACCCCATTGTTGTTTTGCAAACCAACCGGCAATTTGTGTTAAATAAAGTTGTGGCATCACATATTGAAATGCAATTTTAATACGTTGCCAATAACTCAATTTTGCTTTTTTTTCTAATATATTCATAGTGATAAATCATCTTTTTAAGTTAGAATAACAGGCTTTAATAGCCAAATGCTCGGCGATTATAACAAGTTATTCCGTTTATGTAAGTATTTGCGTGAATTTACGCCGTATTACTGCAAAATTACCGTAAGATTACATAGTAGCGAACAGCAGAGGTGAAGTAATGAACGAACAACAACTTTTAGCATTTGATCGGCAACATATTTGGCATCCTTATGCGGCAGTCAATTCGACAATGCCTTTATTTGCGGTAGAGCGTGCAGAAGGTGTGTATATCCAATTAAAAGATGGCACGCAGCTCATTGATGGTATGTCATCTTGGTGGTCGGCAATTCACGGCTACAATCATCCTCGCTTAAATCAAGCAGCCACAAAACAACTCAATCAAATGAGCCACATTATGTTTGGTGGATTTAGCCATCAGCCCGCTGTTGAGCTCGCCCAACAGTTAGTCAATATTTTACCTTCTGGCTTAGATAAGATCTTTTTTGCGGACAGTGGATCCGTGGCTGTTGAAGTCGCAATGAAAATGGCTGTGCAATATCAGCACGCCAAAGGCGAAACGCAACGTCATAAATTCGCCACAATTCGCTCTGGCTATCACGGCGACACTTGGCACGCAATGTCGGTGTGCGATCCAGTTACAGGAATGCATAGCCTGTTTGCCAAAGGCTTACCTGTGCAATATTTTTTACCGCAACCGAGCGTGAAATTTGGTGAGCCGTGGCAACAAAGTGCGGTGCAACCTTTAAAAGATTTATTAGAACAGCATAGCCACGAAATCGCCGGCTTGATTTTAGAACCGATTGTGCAAGGGGCAGGTGGAATGTATTTCTATTCAGCGGATTATTTAGTGCAAGCCAAAGCCTTGTGTGCGGAATATGGTGTTTTGTTGATTTTTGATGAAATCGCTACGGGATTTGGACGAACTGGCAAATTATTCGCTTGCGAACACGCTAATGTCACGCCAGATATTATGTGCATCGGCAAAGCACTAACAGGCGGTTATCTCACATTATCCGCTACTATTACCAATCAAACGGTGGCAGAAACCATTTGTTCTGGCGAAGCAAAATGTTTTATGCACGGTCCAACCTTTATGGCAAATCCATTGGCTTGTGCAGTGGCCTCAGAAAGTATCAAATTGTTATTAGAAAGTCCTTGGCAGCAAAATATTCAGCGCATAGAACAACAATTACAACAAGAATTAGCACAAGCGAAAACATTAGATGGTGTTGCTGAAGTACGTGTTTTAGGCGCAATTGGTGTGATTGAAATGAAAGCCCCTGTCAATATGGCAAGTTTGCAACCTCGTTTTGTTGAAAATGGTGTTTGGGTACGTCCGTTTGGCAAATTGGTCTATTTAATGCCGCCTTATATCATTTCATCTGAACAACTTTCTCAGTTAATTCAAGGCACGATTAACAGTCTGAAACAAGAATATCAGCAAGAGGAAACGGGCAATGTGTGAGAGTTATTTGCAACATTTGGACGAATTAAAAGCGCAAAATCAGTTCCGGCAGCTACCTCAATTAATTCATCAGGGGCGTTTTATTCAGCGAGAGGGCAACACAATGCTGAATATGTCTTCTAATGATTATTTAGGTCTAGCCAACAATCAGACATTGCGCCAGAGTTTTTTGAATCAGTATCAAGAACTGCCTGCGTTTACGTCTTCTTCATCTCGTTTATTAACAGGATCTTTCCCGATTTATGACGAACTTGAAAGTCTAATTTCGAAAGCATTTGGACGAGAAAGCGCGTTGCTGTTTAATAGTGGCTATCACGCTAATATTGGGATTTTGCCCGCACTGGCAGATAAGAAAACCTTAATTGTTGCGGACAAGCTGGTGCACGCCAGTATGATTGACGGCATTCGTTTGGCACAATGTGATTTTTTACGTTTTCGCCATAATGATTACGAGCACCTTGAACAAATTTTGCAAAAAAATCACCGCACTTTTGAACGCATTATCATCGTGACCGAAAGTGTTTTCAGTATGGATGGTGATTGTGCTGATCTGACCAAGCTGGTGGCATTAAAACAGCAATTTAGCCAAGTGATGTTGTATGTGGACGAAGCACACGCCATTGGCGTGTACGGCGAGAAGGGGTTAGGCATCGCAGAACAACAGGGGGGCATTGATCAGATTGACATTTTAGTTGGTACTTTTGGTAAAGCGTTGGCTTCTATGGGAGCTTATGTGGTTTGCGATCAGTGGCTTAAAGATTATTTGGTTAATAAAATGCGCCCATTGATTTTTTCTACCGCATTGCCTCCGTTTAATATCGCTTGGACCCATTTTTTGTTCCAACAATTGCCTAATTTGAAAGCTGAGCGTGAACATCTTGCAATGTTAAGCCAGCGTTTACGCAATGCGATTGTGGATATTTTTGACGCACCAATGCCGAGCGAAAGCTGTATTGTGCCTTATATTCTTGGCGATAATGAATTGACTGTCAGAACCGCCCAACACTTGCAAAAACAAGGTTATTATTGCCTACCAATCCGTCCACCAACAGTGCCTAAAGGCACTTCACGTATTCGCTTTTCTCTTACTGCGGATATGCAATTAACAGACGTGGAAGAATTAATCGCTTGTTTACAGGATTTAGCCGTATGAAAACACAACATATTCAACAGCAAGGCGAAAATTTAATCGTTTATTTTGCCGGTTGGGGAACGCCACCGAGTGTAGTCGAGCATCTTGTTCTGCCAGAAAATCACGATTTATTGATTTGTTATGACTACCAAGATTTGCATTGTGATTTTGATTTTGCTGCTTATCAGCACATTCGTGTCGTAGCTTGGTCAATGGGTGTTTGGGTTGCAGATCGGGTAATGCAAGGTTATCCGTTGTTATCTGCAACTGCGATTAATGGCACTGGCTTACCTTGCGACGACGATTTTGGTATTCCAGAAACGATTTTTACTGGCACATTAAACGGTCTGAATGAGGAAAATCGACATAAATTTGAACGCCGTATTTGTGGCTCAAAAAGTGCATTAAGCGATTATCAACAGCTTCCACAACGCCCAATTTTAGACGAAATCCACGCTGAATTGACCGCACTTTATGGCTTTTTACAACAAGAACCGTGCACTGATTTAATCCGATGGACAAAAGCCATTGTCGCATCAAAAGATAAAATTTTTCCGGTACAAAATCAGATAGCTTATTGGCAGACACGTTGTGAAATCAGTGAAATCGAAGGTGAACATTTAGTGTTTCCGCAATTTTCCACCTGGGAAGAATGTTGGCAGTGACTATGCAACACATTGATAAAGAACTAATCAAACAGCGTTTTTCAGCCGCAGTGCTGGATTATGATCAACAAGCTGTCGCACAGCAGATAATTCATCAACGGCTGATTAGCTTATTGCCACAAATGCAACGCCAGCATTTCTCGAATGTGTTAGAAATTGGCTGTGGCACGGGCGGATTGACGAAATTATTAATGCAGCATTTGCAAGTGGAACATTGGGAGCTGAACGATCTTTGTGATATGCAAACGCATTTGCTAGAACATTTGCCCGAACCTTTCCAATTCCGTTGTGGCGATGCGGAGCAGATTTCGTTTGAACAACAATATGATTTGATTGCCAGTGCTTCTGTGGTGCAATGGTTTACAGACAAAGCGGGCTTTATTGAACGTTGTAAAGTGCGGTTAAAAAAGCACGGATTTTTATTGTTCAGCACTTTCACTTCTGAAAATTTAAAGCAAATTAAGCAACTCACAGGCGTGGGATTAACGTATCCAAACATTGAGGATTGGAATAAGTGGCTAGACCCCGAATTTGAGATTTTAGCTTTAGACAAGTCGGAGATTGTATTGCATTTTGACGACCCGTTGGCGGTACTAAAACACTTAAAGCAAACGGGTGTTACCGCAACACAGCAACAAGGTTGGACAAAAGGTCAATTGCAGGCATTTTGCAGACAATATCAGCAAAATTACAGTAATTCACAGCAAAAAGTCGAATTGACTTATTCGCCATTGTACGTATTAGCACGTTTAAAATAACAACATAAACAGGAAGAAAAATGACAGCAACAGTTTTATTTGTCACAGGAATTGATACCGATATTGGTAAAACTATCGTAACAGGTTGGTATGCCAAAAAGTTAATGCAACAAGGGGCGAGGGTGATCACACAAAAAATGATTCAGACAGGTTGCAAGGGTATTGCCGAAGATTTACTGACTCACCGCAAAATACAAGGTATTGAGCTTACCGAAGAAGATAAAAACGGGATCACTTGCCCTTATGTGTTTGATTATCCTTGTTCACCGCATTTAGCCGCCAAATTAGAACAACGTGAGATTGATAGCAAAAAAATCGAAAAATTCACCGCACTTTTAAGCGAAAAATATGATTATGTTTTGTTGGAGGGGGCGGGTGGTCTATGTGTGCCTTATAACGAGCAACAAACTACGTTAGACTATATTGCAGAAAGAGAATATCCTGTGATTTTAGTGACTTCAGGCAAGCTAGGCAGCATTAATCATACTTTATTAAGTTTACAAGCACTTCACTCCAAAAGTATAAAAATTCATTCTGTGGTGTATAACTTGTATCCGAAAGCAGATGAGATTATTAGCCAAGAAACACAGGCTTTTTTAGGCCAATATTTAGCAAAAAATCATCCGGAAACCCAATTTGAAATAATGGATTTTATCGTAGTGTAAAGCCCAGTTAAAAAGCAAAATGGCACTTGAAATGGAGTGCCTTTTTTCCTAAGATGAAAGTGACTCTTATTAAGCTGTATTGGAGTTTAAGTTGTATTGTCAATTTATCTTTGCTTAAGTTAATAAGGAACTACACAATGAAAATGTCAAAAATCTTTGCGATCACTTTCGGATCATTAGCATTAGCAGCGTGCAGCCAAACGATGAAGCAACCGGAAAAACATAGTCATTGGGGCTATACTGGTCACGAATCGCCAGAACATTGGGCGCAACTTTCACCAAAATTTGCGATTTGCGGCGAGGGAAAAAGCCAATCACCGGTTAACATTGTCAATACGATCGATGGCAAATTACCGCCAATTAAAATCGATTATCGTCCGTCTAATGTTGAGATTGTCAACAATGGGCACACCATTCAAGTGGACTTCAAAGATGCAAATAACCTAATGCATTTGAGTGGTAACACTTATACCTTGAAACAATTCCATTTCCACGTGCCAAGTGAAAACCATATTCGTGGCAAATCTTTCCCATTAGAAGCGCATTTCGTACACGCAGATAAAAACGGCAATCTTGCTGTGTTAGGCGTGTTATATGTATTATCAAATGAGAACCAACGTTTATCACCAATTTGGAGTAACTTCCCACAAAAAACGGGTGAGAAATACACCTTGGATACTGCATTTGATCCTACCAAACTCATTCCGAAAAAACGGGATTACTATCGCTTCAGTGGTTCGTTAACTACACCACCTTGTTCAGAAGGGGTCAACTGGTTAGTGTTGAAACAATATGACAAAGTGAGCCAATCACAAGTCGATGCATTCTCTGCGGTAATGAAAGGGCATAACAACCGTCCTGTTCAACCAATTAATGCACGCGTGATTGTTGAATAAGTAATTTCTCTCACACTGGGAACATAAAGTGCGGTCAATTTTGCTGAAGTTTTACATTCAAAACTCGCAAAAAACAAACCGCACTTTTTTAGTGCGGTTTAGTTGTTGGGTTAGTCTGCTTTAAAACAAGCAACAAAATGGTTGTCTTGTCCTTTTAACCGTGGTTTATCTGCAATGCAGTGTTGATCTGCAAGTGGGCAGCGAGTTCTAAATACACAACCTGATGGTGGATTAATTGGTGAAGGAAGGTCGCCTTCAAGCAATTGGATTTGTTTATTGCGTTCCAATTTTGGATCTGGAATTGGCACCGCAGACATCAAGGCTTTTGTGTATGGGTGTTTGGTGTCGTGATACACCTGTTCATAATCACCTAACTCAACCGCATTGCCTAAATACATTACCAATACACGATCGGAAATATGTTTAACTACCGCAAGATCGTGGGCAATGAAAATCAATGATAAGCCCATTTCACGCTGTAATGATTTCAGCAAGTTCACGACTTGTGCTTGAATTGATACGTCCAATGCAGAAACAGGTTCATCACAAATAATCAATTTAGGTTCAACGATTAATGCACGTGCAATCCCAATACGTTGACATTGACCACCAGAGAACTCGTGCGGGTAGCGGTTGATCAAGTTTGGCAATAAACCCACTTTCATCATCATTGCACGCACTTTCTCTTTCACTTCTTCATTAGTTAAGTGCGGTTGATAAATTTTCAGTGGCTCGGCAATAATGCTACCAATGGTCATACGTGGGTTAAGTGATGCGAGCGGATCTTGGAAGATCATTTGAATATCACTGCGCACATTTTTCCATTCTTTCGTACTTTGCTGGGTTAAGTCTTTGCCTAACCACAGAATATTTCCACCGGAGCTACTTACTAAGCCTGTAATGGCACGGGCAAGCGTGGATTTACCACAGCCAGATTCACCGACCACGCCTAAGGTTTCCCCTTCATACAAATCAAAAGACACATTGTTTACCGCTTTTAAGGTTTGATGTTTGCTGAACAGCAACGATTTTGTATCTTTAATTTTAAAATGTACGCTTAAATCTCTGACTTGGAGAATCACTTTTTTTTCTGCGTTCATTATGCGTTACCTCTTATTAATTGCTCCGCAGGGACAAAGCACGCGCGTAAACGTTGATCCGGTAATAAATCTAAACTTGGTGCTTTTAAGCAGCGTTCAGTTGCGTGAACACAACGTGGTTGGAACGGACAGCCACTTGGCAAATGTAATAAGTTCGGTGGATTACCTGGAATGGTAATCAACTCTTCTTCTTGTCCGTCAACACGTGGTACTGCACCAATTAAGCCCATTGAATACGGGTGACTTGGCGTATAGAAAATTTGCTCTGCAGTGCCGTATTCCATTGTACGACCTGCGTACATAACCAATACGTTATCGCAAATTCCTGCCACTACGCCAAGGTCGTGAGTAATCATAATAATCGCAGTATTAAATTCACGTTTTAGTTCATTCAATAAGGTCATAATTTGCGCTTGAACTGTTACGTCTAACGCAGTCGTTGGTTCGTCCGCAATTAATAATTTCGGGCGGCAAAGCAATGCCATTGCAATCATTACACGTTGGCGCATACCACCTGAAAATTCGTGTGGATACATATTCATTCGTTTGCGAGATTCAGGCATTTTTACTGCATCAAGCATACGCACGGATTCTTCAAACGCCGTTTTGCGATCCATTCCTTTATGTAAAATTAGCACTTCCATTAACTGTTCGCCAATTTTCATATAAGGGTTAAGCGAGGTCATTGGATCTTGAAAGATCATCGCAATTTGTTCTGCACGTAAGCGGTTAAGTTGTGCTTCTGGTAAATTTAAGATTTCTTGACCATTGAATTTTGCTGAGCCTGCAATGCGACCGTTATCTGCAAGTAAGCCCATTAAAGCGAATGCGGTTTGCGATTTGCCGGAGCCTGATTCACCTACAATCCCTAAAGTTTCGCCCGCCTTTAATGAAAAGGTTAAATTATTGACCGCAGTTACATAGCCATCTGGGGTTTTAAAAGTAACACGCAAGTCTTGAACATCGAGTAGTAAGTCATTTGTTGTCATTTTTCTCTCCAAGAGCTTGTATTAGCGATCTTTCGGGTCTAGCGCATCACGCAAACCGTCACCGATAAAGTTAAAACAAAATAGTGTAATCACTAAGAATAGGGCAGGGAAAACCAATAACCAAGGTGCGGCTTCCATTGATTTTGCACCGTCATTTAATAATCCGCCCCAGCTACTGAGTGGCTCTTGTGTACCTAACCCTAAGAAACTTAAGAATGATTCAAATAAGATCATACCTGGTACAAGTAATGAAGCATAAACGACCACCACACCAAGCACGTTCGGCACGATATGGCGCCAGACAATTTGGCGAGAAGAAACACCGCACACGATAGCGGCTTCGATGAATTCTTTTTGTTTTAAGCTTAATGTTTGACCACGTACAATCCTTGCCATATCAAGCCAAGACACCATTCCAATCGCCACGAAAATGAGGAAAATATTGCGACCGAAAAAGGTGACCAACAAGATAACGAAGAACATAAATGGGAATGAGTTGAGGATCTCAAGGAAGCGCATCATAAAGGTATCTACTTTGCCGCCAATATAGCCAGAAGTTGCCCCATATAATGTACCGACTAAAACGGCGATCAATGCCCCTGCAATGCCCACTAATAATGAAATGCGTCCACCAATTGCCACACGCACGAGTAAGTCACGCCCCGAGGCATCAGTCCCAAAATAGTGCATTGTTTCCCACTCTGGTGCGGTTGAAATTGCGCTAAAGTCTAATTCATCGTAAGGGTAAGGCACCAGCATTGGTGCAAAAATTACGAAAAGGCTGATACAAAAGAGAATAAATAAACTTGCTAATGCCGCTTTATTATGGAAAAAGCGACGGCGAGCATCTTGCCATAAACTACGGCCTTCAATGGTATCCAATTTTTCGGTTACCGCTTCAAGTAGCTCAGTATCTTTTTTATTGTTTAACATTATTGTAATTCCTGTCAAAACTGCAAATTAATAACGGATTTTTGGATCAATAACGGCGTATAAAATATCAACGATGGCATTGAAGGCTATCGTTAATGCACCGACTAAAATGGTTAAACTTAATACCAATGAGTAGTCACGATTCAACGCACCATTCACGAAAAGTTGTCCAATGCCGGGAATACCAAAAATACTTTCAATCACCATCGAACCTGTTATGATCCCCACGAATGCAGGTCCCATATAAGAAATGACAGGCAATAGTGCAGGGCGTAATGCGTGTTTCAATAAGATACGGCGCATTGGTAAGCCTTTGGCTTTTGCAGTTCGAATAAAGTTGGAATGTAGCACTTCAATCATTGAGCCTCGTGTAATACGCGCAATACTTGCAATGTAAGATAAACAAAGTGCAATCATTGGCATTAACATAAACTTAAAGGCACCGCCTTCCCAGCCCCCTGAGGGTAGCCATTGCAATGAGATGGAAAACACCAATACAAGTAACGGTGCAACAACGAAGCTTGGAATAACCACCCCCGTCATCGCAAAAGTCATTATGAAGTAATCGAGCCACTTATTTTGATTGAGTGCGGCTATAGTGCCAGCACTAACCCCTAGTGTAAGAGCGATTAAAAAGGCAGAAATCCCTAATTTAAAAGAAACAGGGAAAGCTGCGGAAACAAGTTGATTTACTGTGTAGTCTTTATATTTAAAAGACGGACCAAAATCACCGTGAGCGAGGTCTTTCAAATAAATAATGTATTGTTTATAGAGAGGCTCATTTAAGTGATATTTGGCTTCAATATTGGCAATCACTTCGGGTGGGTAGTTTTTCTCACTAGTAAATGGGCTACCCGGAGCCAACCGCATCATAAAGAATGAGATAGTAATTAGAATAAAAAGCGTTGGAATTGCCTGTAAAAGACGACGGAGAATTAATTTAAACATACAAGATAATCCAATCCAAACATCGCAAGCTGCGAAAATAAGAAAAGTGCGGTCGGTTTTTGCTAAGTTTTGACCGCACTAATTAAAGTATAAAAATTAATGTTTAATTAAATAAACATCTTTTAAGTAGAAGTTTTTACCTGGGTGGTTGATTGGGAAACCTTTCACATAAGGTTTAACCATACGTGGGTCAACGTAGTAGTACATTGGCACCAACGCGGCATCCGCTGCTAATTGTGCTTCTAACTTCGCATAAATTTCCGCACGTTTTTCGTCAGTTTCTGCTAAGTAAGTTTCAGAAAGCAGTTTGTCAAATTCTGCGCTCTTATAGAAGGCAGTGTTGTTACTACTGGTTGATAAGAAGTAGTTCAAGAAGGTACTTGCTTCGTTATAGTCAGCACACCAACCCGCACGAGTGACTTGATAGTTACCTTGGTGACGTGTATCTAAGTAAGTTTTCCACTCTTGGTTTTCTAATGACACTTTCACTGCACCACCTAAGTTTTTCTGCCATAAAGAACTTGCTGCAAGTGCAATTTTCTTATGGTTTTCAGAGGTGTTGTATAACAAGGTGAAATTCAATGGGTTGCTCTTATCGAAGCCCGCTTCTTTCAACAATTCAATTGCTTTTTTGTTGCGATCTGCTTGAGATAATTCCGCCCAATCAGGCTTAGCAATTTTCTCACCACCATTAATGTATGGCGGAGTGAAGCTATATGCAGGCGTTTGACCTTGTGCGGTTACTTTACTTGTGATGATGTCGCGATCCATTGACATCGCAAGTGCTTTTCTTACACGAACATCATCAAATGGTGCTTTCTTATGGTTGATTTCATATAAGTAAGTACAAAGTGAAGATGGTGTATACACTTCGTTTGGATATTCTTTTTTGAGTTTAGTGAATAACTCAACTGGTAATGCGTGGTTAGTGATATCTAAATCACCTGCACGGTAGCGTGCTACGTCGGTATTTTCTGATTCAATTGGGTATAAGGTTACGTTAGTTAGTACGGTTTTTGCGTGATCCCAGTAATGCGCATTTGGCACTAACTCTAATTTTTCGTTAATGGTCCAGTTTGCTACTTTAAATGCACCGTTACCTACGATGTTTTTCACATCAGTCCATTTATCACCAAATTGTTCAACCAATTTTTTGTTTACTGGTGCTAGTACATAATGTTCACTTAATTTATCAGCGTAAGGTACACTTGCAGATAAAGTTAATTCTAATGTGTGAGAATCAAGTGCTTTTACACCAAGTTCTGTCACAGGCTTTTTACCCGCAACCACTTCTTCAGCATTGAGAAGTTTCAAATATTTTAAATAGCTTGAATAAGGTGAAGCTGTTTTCGGATCTGCTAAACGCTGGAAAGAGAATACGAAGTCTTCAGCGGTAACTGGTTCACCGTTTGACCATTTTGCTTCAGGACGAAGATGGAATGTCCATTTTTTGAAATCTGGACTATGTTCCCATTTGACTGCCGCACCCGGAATGATGTGGCCTTCTGCATCAGAAATTACGAGCGTTTCAAATAATTGACGAGAAGCGAAACCTTCTGGTGTACCCTCAATTTTATGTGGGTCTAATGATGTTGGGTTTGAACCAATATTCCAGCGTAATTCTTGTTTTGCGGCTAATTCAGTGCCAGCTGGTACACTTGCTGCAAGTGCTTGTGTTGCAAGCAGAGTTAATGCGCTTGTTAATGCCACGCTAAGGAATGTTTTTTTCATTGTGTTTGCCATAGTCCTTCCTCTGTTATGGGTTATTTATGGGTAAAAGAACTTTATTAATAAATCAAAAAAACAAGGCTGTAAAGTATATAGTGTGTGATTTGTGAACTGTTCTTGAAAAAAATGATAAAATCTCACCGCACTTTGTTGTTTTATTCGCAAATTTGCTTCTTTTTTCAGCGATAAGTGGCGATAATATCAGAGAAAATCCTTGTAAAAAGAGAGGGTTTCTGGTGGTTTGAAGGGAATTCCTGTAAAAATGATAATTTCCTTTGACTATTTTATTCCCAAAAGGTAATATTCACGCCCTATGCAAAAGGTAAAATTACCCCTAACTGTTGACCCAGTTAAAGATGCGCAACGCAGATTGGACTATGATGGCTATTATGTGACCAATCAGCTTGAACGTCTTGCTGAGTCAGTGAGTAAAGTGCTCAGCGATGCACAGGTTAGATTATCGTTTTTTATTGATCCACAAAAATTAGTAGTAATGAAGGGTCAAGCCACTGTTGATGTTGAATTAATTTGTCAGCGTTGTGGTCAACCTTTCGTACAAACCCTTGATTGTACATTCTGTTATAGTCCTGTGGCTAATTTGGATCAAGCCGATGTATTGCCAGAAATTTATGAGCCAATCGAATTCAATGAGTTTGGTGAAATAGATTTACTTGGAACGATCGAAGACGAATTAATTTTAAGTCTACCAATCGTGCCATTGCATTCATCTGAACACTGTGAAGTGTCCGTGGCTGAACAGGTTTTTGGCGAATTGCCCGAAGAGCTGGCAAAAAAACCGAACCCGTTCGCTGTATTAGCTAGTTTAAAGCAAAAGTAAATTTAGGAGTATAGCCAATGGCTGTTCAACAAAACAAAAAATCTCGTTCACGTCGTGATATGCGTCGTTCACACGATGCTCTAACCACCGCTGCTGTATCAATTGAGAAAGCGACTGGTGAAACCCATTTACGTCACCATGTAACTGCTGACGGTTACTATCGTGGTCGTAAAGTGATTAACAAATAATTTCTAAATTCTTTAGAAAAGGTAATCACTTGAGTCGTCTAACCCTTGCGTTAGATGTGATGGGCGGGGACATTGGTCCCCGTATTACTATCCCCGCATCCCTCATCGCGTTGGAAAAAGATCCAATGCTTTCATTATTATTGTTTGGCGATAGCCAGCAGATTCTACCTCTATTAGAGAACACCCCTCACTCAATCAAAGAACGTCTTACGATCTGTCATTGCTCACGTACAATCGATAATCAACACGGTATTTCTTATGCTTTGCGTCATAGTAAAGGCACATCTATGCGTCTTGCTATTGAAGCTGTGCAAAAAGGCGATGCTCAAGGTTGTGTAAGTGGGGGGAATACTGCGGCATTGATGGGCTTATCAAAGATCTTATTACAGCCTTTGCAAGGCATTCAACGCCCAGCATTAATTTCAGTGATTCCAACGGTTGAGGGAGAAAAAAGTGTGATGTTGGATCTTGGCGCAAACATTGATTGTGATGCAGATAATCTCTATCAATTTGCGTTAATGGGGGCTATTTTTGCTGAAAATATACTGAATTTAGTCTATCCTAGAATCGCACTTTTAAATATTGGTAGTGAAGATATTAAAGGACATAAGTCAATTCGAGATGCTGCAAGCTTATTAGAAAAAGATACCGCACTTAATTACGTGGGTTTTATTGAAGGTAACTTTCTTTTAAACGGCAAAGCAGATGTGATTGTGAGCGATGGATTTGCCGGCAATGTGGCACTGAAAACCTTAGAGGGTGCTGCGAAAAATGTGATTTCTCTATTAAAAGGAAAATCCAAAAATAGTTTATTAAAACCTGTCTTTTCGTGGTTGCTAACCCATATCTTTAAAGACAGTTATTTACGCTTGAAGCGTATTAATCCCGATGAATACAATGGCGCATCTTTAATTGGATTGACTTCTGTTGTGGTAAAAAGCCACGGTAGTGCAAATATTGAAGCGTTTTCTTACGCAATTGCTGATGCCGCATTTCAGGTTCGTCAGCAAATTCCTAATAAAATTTTAGCGGGTCTAGAAAAATATCAATAGACCAGTCATACAATAAAACAAAATTTATCATTAATTTAAAGTAGCGAATTCGCTACCGTTTTAACGAGCTTTATTATGTATAGTAAAATCTTATCAACAGGTAGTTATTTACCAAAAAATATTCGTACCAACGCGGATTTAGAAAAAATGGTGGAAACCTCTGATGAATGGATTTCCGAGCGTACGGGTATTAAAGAACGTCGTATTGCCGATGCAAACGAAACTGTGGCGACGATGGGATTTGAAGCAGCGAAAAAATGCTTAGAAATGTCACCAATTGATGTTAACGACATTGATTTGATCGTAGTTGCAACGACCAGTTCAACACACGCATTTCCAAGTGCTGCTTGCCAGATTCAAAAAATGCTTGAGATTAAAGATGCGATTGCGTTTGACGTTGCCGCAGCTTGCTCAGGCTTCGTTTATGCACTCAGCGTTGCAGATCAATTTATTCGCACGGGCAAAGTGAAAAAAGCTTTAGTGATTGGTGCGGATCTTTTCTCTCGTGCTTTAAATCCGGAAGATCGTGGCACTATTATTTTATTTGGTGATGGTGCAGGAGCGGTGATTTTAGAAAGCACCAATGAGCCGGGCATTATTTCGACCCATTTACACGCAACAGGTGAAAGTGCAGAAGTATTAACGCTCGCAAATCAAGCTCGTGGTATTGAAAGCGATCCAGCTTATCTTGAAATGCAAGGCAATGCTACTTTCAAAATTGCGGTGCGTGAACTTGCTAATGTGGTAGAGGAAACTTTAGAAGCAAATCAGTTAGATAAAAAAGATATTGATTGGTTAGTACCTCACCAAGCGAATTTACGCATTATTTCAGCAACAGCAAAAAAATTAGATATGGATATGTCGCAAGTGGTTGTTACACTTGATCGCCACGGCAATACCTCTGCGGGAAGTATTCCAAGTGCCTTAGATGAAGCCGTGCGTGATGGACGTATTCAGCGTGGACAATTGCTGTTATTAGAAGCATTTGGTGGTGGTCTGACTTGGGGATCGGCGTTAGTTAGGTTTTAATAACGCAATTCACCCATAAAAGTGCGGTCGATTTTTACAAAGTTTTAAAGAATAAGGAAAAGAAGATGAAAAAATTCGCAATGGTTTTTCCAGGTCAAGGCTCACAAGCAGTTGGTATGCTTGCTGAATTAGCGACTGAATATGCAATTGTAGAAGAAACCTTCAAACAAGCCTCTGATGCACTAGGTTATGACTTGTGGCAACTTGTTCAACAAGGCCCAGCGGAAGAATTAAATAAAACTTGGCAAACTCAGCCTGCGCTTTTAGCAGCTTCGGTGGCAATTTATCGCGTATGGCAACAAAAATACCCACAATTGAAACCCGCTGTAATGGCAGGGCACAGTTTAGGTGAGTATTCTGCATTAGTGTGTGCTGACGTGCTTGATTTCCAAGATGCGATTAAATTAGTGGAATTACGTGGTAAATTAATGCAACAAGCAGTGCCAGAAGGTACAGGTGCAATGTATGCTATTATTGGTTTAGATAACGAAGCGATTATCAAAGCTTGTGCCGATGCTGAACAAGGCGAAGTGGTTTCTGCGGTGAACTTTAACTCACCGGGTCAAGTAGTAATTGCAGGTGCTAAAGCTGCGGTTGAGCGTGCAGCAGTAGCCTGTAAAGAAGCAGGTGCAAAACGTGCATTGCCATTAGCAGTGAGCGTGCCTTCACATTGTGCATTAATGAAGCCAGCAGCAGATCAATTAGCGGTTTCTTTAGACAATATCGCAGTTAAAGCACCAAGCACTGCGGTTATCAATAACGTTGATGTGAAAACTGAAACAGAAAGTGCAGAAATTCGTACCGCACTTGTGCGTCAACTTTACAGCCCAGTACGTTGGACTGAAACCGTAGAAGCAATGGCAAAAGACGGCGTAGAAGTGTTAGTCGAAATTGGTCCAAACAAAGTATTGACTGGCTTAACAAAACGAATCGTTGCAGATTTACAAGCAGCTGCAGTCAATGATCTTGCATCATTAAATGCAGTTGAAGAAGTATTAGCTTAACTCATTAAAAAGGGGATATTCAATGCAAGGTAAAATTGCGTTAGTAACAGGGGCAACGCGTGGTATTGGTCGTGCGATTGCAGAAGAATTAAGTGCAAAAGGTGCTTTTGTTATTGGTACTGCGACATCTGAAAAAGGTGCAGAAAGTATCTCTGCTTATTTAGGCGAAAAAGGTAAAGGTCTTGTATTAAATGTAACAGATCTTGCCTCAATCGAAGCAACATTAGAGAAAATCAAAGCAGATTTCGGTGATATCGATATTTTAGTGAACAACGCAGGCATCACTCGCGATAATCTTTTAATGCGTATGAAAGATGAAGAATGGTTTGATATTATGCAAACCAACTTAACTTCTGTATATCACTTATCAAAAGCGATGTTACGTTCAATGATGAAAAAACGTTTTGGTCGTATCATCACTATCGGTTCTGTAGTTGGTTCAATGGGTAACCCTGGTCAAGCTAACTACTGTGCAGCAAAAGCTGGTGTAATTGGTTTCAGCAAAGCGCTAGCCAAAGAAGTGGCATCTCGTGGTATTACTGTGAACGTCGTGGCTCCAGGATTTATCGCAACTGATATGACGGAAGTATTAACGGAAGATCAAAAAGCAGGCATTTTATCGCAAGTGCCAGCAGGTCGTTTAGGTGATCCGAAAGATATCGCAAAAGCGGTTGCATTCTTGGCATCTGATGATGCAGCTTATATTACGGGCACAACCTTGCACGTAAATGGCGGTATGTATACTAATTAGTTGGTGATATAAAAAAATATTAATGGGATAAAATCATAGCCAAAATTAGCGCTTAGTGATAAAATCCCGACTGCAATGTAACTTGGTTACGCCAGTATATGAAGTAACGTAACTATATTTTCACTGTATGTATTTTTGAAAATAGGCTTTTGAGGTTTGACCACCAATAAAAAGCGTTGTAAGTTAGGAAAAAATACATACACTAATTAACTCGTCGCAGTGAGCGAAAAAACTAAACTATAGGAAGAAACAAATGAGCATTGAAGAACGCGTAAAAAAAATCATCGTTGAACAATTAGGCGTTAAAGAAGACGAAGTAAAATCTGAAGCGTCTTTCGTTGAAGATTTAGGTGCGGATTCTTTAGATACAGTTGAATTAGTAATGGCTTTAGAAGAAGAATTTGATATCGAAATTCCAGATGAAGAAGCTGAGAAAATCACAACAGTTCAATCTGCGATTGATTACGTTCAAAACAATCAATAATTTTTATTTAGGCGATGATTTCATCGCCTAAATTTTTTCTCTTTTTTATTTTTCTTTTCCTCTTTCTTATTATTCCCCTCACTTTATTTTCTATTTTTTGATTTAAACTAAAGAATTGTTTAATTCTTATAAAATTTGATTAAAACACCACCTAAAAACGATTGTTTATAGCCATAAATGCAGTATTATTAGCACAGTTTTATATAACATTTTAGAGGTATAATTTATGCTTTATTTAGAGTTTTTATTTCTGCTACTGATGCTGTATATCGGTAGCCGTTTTGGTGGTATCGGATTGGGGGTTGTGTCTGGTATCGGGTTAGCCATTGAGGTGTTTATTTTCCGTATGCCAGTGGGGAAAGCGCCTGTTGATGTAATGCTAATCATCCTTTCTGTTGTCACCTGTGCATCAATTCTTGAAGCTGCAGGCGGTTTAAAATTTATGCTACAAATTGCAGAACGTATTTTACGTAGCAATCCAAAACGCATTACTTTACTCGGACCAATTGTGACCTATTTAATGACATTTATGCTTGGTACTGGTCACTCAGTTTATTCAATTATGCCAATCATCGGTGACGTTGCATTAAAAAATAAAATTCGTCCTGAACGTCCAATGGCGGCATCTTCTGTGGCATCTCAATTAGCGATTACCTCAAGCCCGCTTTCTGCAGCAGTCGTTTTCTATTTAGGTAAAATTGTTGAATTGCCAGGTTTTGAGCACATTTCATTACTTAATATTATCGGTGTAACTGTACCTGCAACCTTTGCTGGAACAATCGCATTGGCGTTATACAGTATGCATCGTGGTAAAGAATTAGAGGACGATCCAGAATATCAACGTCGTTTACAAGATCCAATTTGGCGTGAGCGTATTTTAAGTACCACAAGTACAACATTGAATGAAGAACTACCACCAGCAGCGAAACAATCTGTGTATTTATTCTTACTTTCTTTAGCTGTGATTGTGGTTATCGCAATGTTGCCAGAAATTCGCACTATCGGGGTAGGTGAGAAAATTAAACCAATTTCAATGTCATTAATCATTCAAATGATGATGCTTTGCTTCGGTGGTATTATTTTATTAGTCACCAAAACTAACCCACAAATCGTACCAAATGGCGTAGTGTTTAAATCTGGTATGGTGGCTGCAATTGCGATTTTCGGTATCGCGTGGATGAGTGATACTTACTTCAAATTTGCGATGCCAGAATTTAGAGAGGGTATCACCTCAATGGTAAGACATTATCCCTGGACATTCGCACTTGCTTTATTTGCGGTGTCAGTAGTAATTAACAGCCAAGCTGCAACAGCGGTTATGATGTTACCAGTTGGTCTTGAGTTAGGCTTACCTGCGCCATTATTAGTCGGTTTAATGCCTGCAACTTATGCATACTTCTTCATTCCTAACTATCCGTCAGATATAGCAACAGTGAACTTTGACGTAACGGGGACAACGAAGATCGGTAAATTCTATTTTAACCACAGCTTTATGTTACCTGGTTTAATCGGTGTAACAACAGCGTGTTTAGTGGGTGTGGCTATTGCTAATGTGGTGATTGCATAACACTAAATCTTGCTATGAATAAAAAGTGCGGTCAAATTTTTAACATTTTTGACCGCACTTTTTTGTTGTTTTGCTCTGTCTGCTAGCAATAAAAAAGCCGCATAGTTGCGACTTTAATTATTTTTGTTTTGGTATTATGAGCGTTTCATAATCTCGAAGAACTCATCATTGGTTTTTGCTACCATAAGTTTATCGATAAGGAATTCCATCGCTTCCACTTCACCCATTGGGTTAAGGATCTTGCGTAGAATCCACATTTTTTGTAATTCGTCTGGTGTTGTGAGTAAGTCTTCTTTACGTGTACCTGAACGGCTGAAGTCGATAGCAGGGAACACACGTCTTTCTGCAATTTTACGAGAAAGATGTAATTCCATATTACCTGTACCTTTAAACTCTTCAAAAATAACTTCATCCATTTTTGAACCTGTATCGACAAGTGCGGTTGCGATAATCGTTAAACTACCGCCTTCTTCTACGTTACGTGCAGCACCGAAGAAACGTTTTGGACGATGTAATGCGTTCGCATCCACACCACCGGAAAGGATTTTACCTGATGCAGGAGTTACCGTATTGTAAGCACGAGCTAAACGCGTGATGGAGTCGAGTAAGATTACAACGTCTTTCTTGTGCTCAACAGAGCGTTTTGCTTTTTCGATTACCATTTCTGCAACTTGAACGTGGCGAGTTGCTGGCTCATCGAATGTTGAGGCAATTACTTCACCTTTTACTGAACGTTGCATTTCGGTTACTTCTTCTGGACGTTCATCGATTAACAATACGATCAATTCACATTCAGGGTAGTTGTGAGTAATGCTTTGTGCGATGTTTTGTAGCAACATCGTTTTACCCGCTTTTGGTGGTGCTACGATCAAACCACGTTGACCTTTACCAATTGGCGAGGCTAAATCAAGAATACGCGCGGTTAAATCTTCAGTTGAGCCATTACCACGCTCCATTCTTAAACGTGAATTAGCGTGAAGAGGGGTTAAGTTTTCGAAAAGGATTTTACTACGTGAAACTTCAGGTCTGTCGTCGTTAACTTGGTCAACTTTCAATAATGCAAAATAACGTTCGCCTTCTTTTGGTGGGCGAATTTTGCCTTCGATTTTATCACCGGTTTGTAAGTTGAAACGACGGATTTGACTTGGAGAAACGTAAATATCATCGGGACCTGCAAGGTATGAACTGTCTGCGGAACGTAAGAAACCGAAACCATCTGGTAAAATTTCTAAAACGCCGCCTCCAAAAATATCTTCGCCGCTTTTCGCGTGCTGTTTTAAAATAGCAAAAACAATATCCTGTTTACGTAAACGAGCTAAATTTTCTAAGCCCATTTGACCTTCGCCGAGTTCCACAAGTTCGGAAACTGGTCTATTTTTTAGTTCTGTAAGATGCATAATTTCTGAGGGTTGTTTGATTTGATAAAAGAAATAATAGAATGAAAAATATGAATATTTAGAATGTGCGTAAATTATCACTAAAACCTATCAGTGTCTAGTTTTTGAAAGGTGTTTTTTGTAAAAAAATGAAAAGGTGCGACCATTTTTTGGGGATTTACGCACTTCGTGCTATTCTTAGCACAATTTTTTCCCAGAGATTTATTCTTTTTATGCAAAACAATTATTTATCGCAACTCCGATTTTCAGATTTACCCTTAAATTCCAACGTGTTAAGCGCATTGCAAGCAAAAGGTTTTGATTATTGTACACCTATCCAAGCGCTTTCATTACCTATTTCATTAGCTGGAAAAGACGTTGCGGGTCAGGCTCAAACTGGGACTGGCAAAACAATGGCATTTTTAACTGCCACTTTTCATCATTTATTAACTCATCAACCCGAAAAATCGACCTCACAACCGCGTGCATTAATTTTAGCACCAACCCGAGAATTAGCTGTCCAAATTAACAATGATGCAGACCTACTGGTCAAAGCGACGGGGTTAAAAACGGGGCTTGCTTACGGCGGTGATGGTTATGAAAAACAATTAAAAGCCATTGAAGACGGCGTTGATATTTTAATTGGTACAACGGGCCGTGTGATTGATTATGTGAAACAGGGCATTATTCGTTTAGATCAAATTCAAGTTGTGGTGCTAGATGAAGCAGATCGAATGTTCGATCTCGGCTTTATCAAAGATATTCGTTATTTATTACGCAAATGCCCTTCGCCACAATCGCGTTTAACAATGCTTTTCTCGGCGACGTTGTCGTATAAAGTGCGTGAACTTGCTTTTGAAGATATGAATGATCCTGAATATGTAGAAATTGAACCGCTACAAAAAACCGGCCACCGCATTAAAGAAGAATTATTTTATCCGTCTAATCAAGACAAAATGGCGTTATTACTGACTTTATTAGAAGAAGAATGGCCAGACCGTTGTATTGTCTTTGCTAATACAAAACACCGTTGTGAAGAAATTTGGGGTTATTTATCGGCGGACGGGCATCGTGTTGGTTTATTGACAGGTGATGTGGCACAGAAAAAACGCCTTTCATTATTGAAGCAGTTTACAGACGGTGATTTAGATATTTTAGTGGCAACCGATGTGGCAGCACGTGGTTTACATATTTCTGAAGTGACGCACGTCTTTAACTATGATTTGCCAGACGATCGCGAAGATTACGTCCACCGTATTGGTCGTACAGGGCGCGCAGGGGAAAGTGGGGTGTCCATTAGCTTTGCCTGCGAAGAATATGCAATGAATTTACCCGCAATTGAAAGCTACATTGCGCATAGTATTCCAGTCAGCCAATATGATGCGAACGCCTTGCTTGAATTACCAAAACCGCACCGATTAAAACGTGCTACACATACAGCAACAAAAAATCATTCAAATAATAACCGCACTTTTGCCAATAAAAGAGGCGTAAAGCGTCACTTTTAAGCAACGCTAAGTCGTGGTAGAATTTGCGACTTTTTACAATGAAGGAAACTAGATTTTGAGCACCTTAGTCGATTTTATTATTGATAAATTAGATGATTTAAAAGCAACCGAAATTTTACGCCTAGATGTGCGTGGTAAGTCACCAATTACAGACGATATGGTGATCTGTACTGGCAATTCTAGCCGCCACGTGTCATCCCTTGCACAGAATTTAATTACAGAATGTAAGCAAGCAGGCTATGAAACCTTTGGTGATGAAGGAAAAGATACCGCAGATTGGATCGTAGTCGATCTTGGTCAGGCGATCGTGCATATTATGCAACGTGAAAGTCGTGAAATGTATCAACTTGAGAAACTTTGGGGCTAATTTAGCCGAATTGTAGGAAAAGTGCGGTGAAAATTCAGTTAATTGCAGTTGGTACAAAAATGCCTGCTTGGGTAACCACGGGGTTTGAAGAATATCAACGTCGTTTCCCGAAAGAAATGCCTTTTGAGCTGATTGAAATCCCAGCCGGAAAACGGGGTAAAAATGCGGATATCAAACGTATTTTAGAGCAAGAAGGCAAAGCAATGTTAGTCGCTTGCGGTAAAAATCGCATTGTGACCTTAGACATTCCTGGTAAACCTTGGACAACAGAACAATTGGCACAACAGTTAGAGGTTTGGAAAAATGACGGACGTGATGTGTGTTTATTGATTGGCGGACCTGAAGGGTTGTCACCAGAATGCAAAGCCGCAGCTGAGCAAAGTTGGTCTTTATCGCCATTAACATTGCCACATCCGTTGGTGCGTGTGGTTGTGGCTGAAAGCTTGTATCGCGCTTGGTCAGTGACTACAAACCATCCTTATCATCGAGAGTGATATGAATTTAAAGAAATTGCTTTCACAACCACAACACGAAGTGATTCGAGACAAAAAGTCTGAACGCAATTTATTTGTGCGTCGTGCTTTGTTGTCTTTCATCGGTGTGTTAGTGCTAACCGCAATTTTGGCGACGAATTTATATCATTTACAAGTTTTAAATTACGAAACCTATCAAACGCGTTCAAATGGCAACCGCATTAAATTATTGCCGTTGCCGCCAACTCGTGGCTTGATCTACGATCGCAATGGTCAATTATTAGCAGAAAACCTGACGTTCTTCGGGCTGTATATCGTGCCTGAAAAAGTGGAAAATTTAGACCGCACCTTTGATGAGTTAAGAGAGCTTGTTGGCTTAACAGAAGAAGATATTGAAGCTTTCAAAAAAGAACGCAGACGTTCCTCACGATACACCTCTATTTTATTAAAACCCAACTTGACGGAAGAGCAAATCGCACGTTTTTCTGTGAATCAGTACAAGTTTGCCAGCCTTGAAGTAAAACCTTATTTTAAACGCCATTATTTGTATGGCGAGCCGTTAACGCATATTTTAGGTTATGTCGCTAAAATCAACGATAAAGACGTAGAACGCCTGAAAAAAGAAGATAAATATGCCAATTATGCGGGCACACACGATATTGGGAAGCTTGGCATTGAGCGTTATTACGAGTCGCAATTACACGGTACAACCGGTTTTGAAGAAGTAGAAATTAATAACCGTGGTAAAGTGATTCGTAAATTGCGTGAACAACCAGCCATTGCAGGGAAAAGTATTCACTTAACTATCGATTTAGAGCTACAACGTTATATCACAGACTTATTAGGCAACCAAAAAGGTGCAGTGGTCGTGCTTGACCCGAAAGACAACAGTATTTTAGCGATGGTTTCTACGCCAAGTTATGACAATAATCTGTTTGTAGATGGCATTTCAGGTACCGATTATCGTCGTTTGCTGAATGATCCAAATCGCCCTTTATATAGCCGTGTAACGCAAGGGGCTTATCCGCCAGCGTCAACAGTGAAACCTTTCGTTGCAGTGGGTGCATTGCAAGAAGGAGTGATTACACAAAATATGACGATTTTTGACCCCGGCTATTGGATTTTACCCAATTCCACTAAACGCTTCCGTGACTGGAAGCGATCAGGACACGGTTATACTGACCTAAATAAAGCGATTGTGGAGTCTTCAGACACTTATTTTTATCAAACAGCCTATAATTTGGGGATTGATCGCTTATCCGAATGGATGAAAAAATTTGGTTTTGGTGTGCCAACAGGTATTGATATTCAAGAAGAAACAGCAGGCATTATGCCGAGCCGAGAGTGGAAACAAAAACGCCATAAAAAATCTTGGTTACAAGGAGACACTATTTCTGTTGGGATCGGGCAAGGTTATTGGATTGCCACACCATTACAAGTTGCAAAAGCAACAAGCATATTAGTGAATAATGGTAAGGTGAATACACCACATTTAATGAAGTTTATCGAAGGGAAAACCTTAGAGCCTTACCAAGATCCGTTGTTATATGAAGATATTACTACGCCAAAGCAATCCTTTTGGGATGCCGCAAAACGGGGTATGTACAACGTGATTAATGCCTCAAACGGAACAGGGCGTAAAGCCTTTGTCGGTGCGAATTATCGTGCTGCGGGCAAATCAGGGACTGCACAGGTGTTTAGTTTGAAAGAAAATCAAAACTACGATGCAAGCGGTCTTAAAAAAGAACTACACGATCACGCCTGGTTTATGGCTTATGCGCCTTATGAAGATCCAAAAATGGTCGTGTCGATTATTTTAGAAAATGCGGGTGGTGGTTCAAGTGCGGCAGCGCCAGTGGTGCGTCAAATTATGGATTACTACTTGAACAAACGCTTACCACAACTAAATAATCAACCTGAAGTGATACAAGAAGAGGTCACAGAATAATGCAAGAAAAAAACATTTGGCTGTCATTATGGCGAAAATTACATATTGATTTCTGGCTGTTTCTTGGCTTAGTGGTGATTTCTGCTTATGGTTTGATTGTGTTATATAGCGCATCTGGTGGTAACGAAAATATGTTTCGTAGCCGTATTATTCAGGTGTGTTTAGGTTTTGCCGTTATGTTTGTAATGGCGCAATTTCCACCTAAGTTTTATCAACGCATCGCCCCTTTATTATTTGGTACGGGGATCGTGTTGTTGATTTTGGTGGATGCTATTGGGATCACAAGTAAAGGTGCTCAACGCTGGTTAGATTTAGGGGTGTTCCGCTTTCAGCCTTCTGAAATAGTGAAGTTAGCTGTGCCATTAATGGTGGCGGTTTATTTGGGGCAACGTCATATTCCGCCTAAACTTAGCCATACTTTTATTGCCCTTATTCTCATCTTGGTGCCGACCTTATTAGTGGCAATTCAGCCCGATTTAGGAACATCGATTTTAGTTAGTGCATCTGGGTTATTTGTGGTCTTTCTAGCAGGAATGAGCTGGTGGCTCATCTTAATCGCGGTAGTCGCTTTAGCGGGATTTATTCCGATTATGTGGTTTTATTTAATGCACGATTATCAACGGACTCGAGTTTTGACGTTACTTGATCCTGAAAAAGATCCGTTAGGTGCAGGCTATCATATTTTGCAATCAAAAATTGCGATTGGTTCTGGTGGTATGTCGGGAAAAGGCTGGATGGAAGGAACACAGTCCCAGCTTGAGTTTTTGCCCGAACCACATACTGACTTTATTTTTGCTGTCCTCAGTGAAGAATACGGAATGATTGGTTTTATTATTTTAATGGCAATCTATCTCTTTATTGTCGCACGTGGCTTGATGATTGGTGTCAATGCTCAGACCGCATTCGGACGTATTCTTGTAGGCGCAATCACGCTGATTTTCTTTGTGTATGTATTTGTGAATATTGGGATGGTCAGTGGGATTTTACCTGTCGTGGGGGTGCCGCTACCATTATTTAGCTATGGGGGCACCTCTTTTGTCACTTTAATGGCAGGATTTGGATTAATTATGTCGATCCATACACATAAAGAGCACTTTTTAAAGGGAACTAATTAGCATTTTTGATATCTTAGTTTATGGTTAAAAAATGGCAACTATTATGAAGATACAAAAAATGTTTAAATTATTGACCGCACTTTTGATGCTGTTGTTTACAGTGTCAACACAGGCGGAAACAAAGAAGCTTTATGGGGTGAAGGGGCCTAAATTGGCTTACCAGAAACCCTATAAACAAGCAGAAAGTTATGTGGTGAAAGGGGTGACCTATTCCACTACACCAACAGATAAAGCAAAGAATTATTCGCGTGAAGGCACCGCGAGTTTCTATCATAAAAAATTTAATGGCCGTAAAACGGCGAATGGTGAGATTTATAATGAAAATCTCTATACTGCGGCACACAAAACGTTGCCATTGAATTCTTATGCGTTAGTCACGAATTTACGTAATAACCGCAAGGTGATTGTGCGTATTAATGATCGTGGCCCGTTCATCAAGGGACGCATTATTGATTTATCTCGTGCCGCTGCGGGTGAAATTGGGGCGATTGGAAGTGGTTTAGCAAAAGTCCGCGTTGAAGCATTACACGTAAACCAACAGGGCAAAATTTCAGGCTCCGCCACGAACACGCTAGCCAAAATGGCAAAAACGGATGATGCCCGAGCAAGGCTGATTGCCTTTAAGGATGTCAAAACCACAGATGATGATACAGATACGAAAAAAGTTGACAGTCAAAATAAAAAAGCAGTTGCAAGTACAGGTACGCAATACCAGTTACGAGCGATGAGTATTGGTTCAAAGAAAAAAGCTGAAAGTTTAATTGCCAAATTAGATCATAAAAATCTGATTGCTGAAATTAAGCAAAATGGCAAAAAATACGATATTTATTTCGGACCATTTAAAGAGAAACGTGAAGTAGATGAATTAAAAACGCAATTACGTAATATGCACTATTCAAAGCCAGTAATTGTGTACTCATTTGATAATTAACCCCCATTTGATTTTAGGATATAACAATGATGTTGAGAAAAGTTGTACAAAGCGCGCAAATCGCTTTATTAGCAGGTGTATTTGCATTACCGCTAAATACGTTTGCACAAGATGTGGATTATGGCATTACACCACCACAATTAAATGCGCAAACCTATATTTTAATGGATTATAATTCGGGCGCGGTGCTTGCATCATTAAACCCAGATCAACGCCAATATCCAGCTTCATTGACTAAAATGATGACCAGTTATGTGGTGGGGGATGCTTTGAAACAAGGCAAAATCAGCAATAATGATATGGTCACGATTGGTGAAAGTGCGTGGGGGAAAAATTTCCCTGGTTCATCAAAAATGTTCCTAAATTTGAACCAACAAGTATCGGTACCTGACTTAAATCGCGGTGTGATTATTGTGTCGGGTAATGATGCGTCAGTGGCTATTGCAGAACACGTGTCAGGCTCTGTACCTGCTTTTGTGGAAGCAATGAACAAATATGTGCAACAGTTTGGTTTGAAAAATACCCATTTCACTAGCGTACACGGTTTAGATGATGACAACCAATATTCCTCTTCACGTGATATGGCGATTATTGGTGCGCGTTTAATTCGTGATTTGCCAGAAGAATATAAAATCTATGCGGAAAAAGATTTTACTTTCAATAAAATCAAACAAAATAACCGCAATGGCTTGTTATGGGATAAAACCATCCAAGTCGATGGAATTAAAACAGGTCATACGGATAAAGCCGGATATAACTTGGTTTCATCTGCGACCAATTCAAACAATATGCGTTTGATTTCCGTTGTGATGGGGGTGCCAACAATCAAAGGCCGTGAAGTCGAAAGTAAAAAACTGTTACAGTGGGGATTTGCAAACTTCGAAACCTTTAAAACTCTTGAAGCAGGTAAAGCGATTTCTGAACAGTCTGTATATTATGGTGATATCAGCGATGTTGCCTTAGGTGTTTTAGAAGACAGTTTTATTACAGTGCCTAAAGGTCGTAATACGGATTTAAAAGCACGCTATGAGTTAGATACCAAATACTTGCAAGCGCCTTTAGCAAAAGGTCAAGTGGTTGGTAAAGTAGTTTACCAATTAGACGGTAAAGATATTGCAAAAGTGGATTTGCAAGTGATGCAAGAAGTACAAGAGGGCGGTATCTTTGGTAAAGCGTGGGATTGGTTAGTACTAACAGTCAAAAGCCTACTTGATTAATTAAAAATTAACCTTATATACAAAGCCACAAAATTTCTTATTTTATGACCGCACTTTTACTTGAGTGGAAAAGTGCGGTTCATCTTTACTTAATTTTAGGAAGAAGCAATGACAGACAAAATGATAAAACTAAATGAAATGCCACAAGCAAAATTGAAAGATCTTTTAGAGTTTCCTTGCTCATTTACCTTTAAAGTAGTGGGCGCAAACCGTGTTGATTTGATTGATGATGTGGTTGTGGTTGTTCAAAAACACGCAAAAGGGGATTACAATCCTCGTCAACAGTTAAGTAGCAAAGGTACTTACAATTCCGTGTCTATTGATATTATCGCTGAGCATATCGAACAAGTTGAAGTGCTTTATGTAGAACTAGCCAAAATTGATGGCGTGAGAATGGTGTTATAACAAAAATGAAAAATCCGATGACCCTTGTAGTGCGCCAGCTTGGCGTGCAAGATTACCAAATGGTTTGGCATCAAATGCAAACCTTTACTGATGAACGTAATGCTGAAACCCAAGATGAAATTTGGCTTGTCCAACATCCTGCGGTTTTCACACAAGGGCAAGCGGGCAAAGCCGAGCATTTATTACAACAAACCGCAATTCCAGTGGTGCAATCTGATCGTGGTGGGCAAATTACCTATCACGGATTGGGGCAGCAGGTGATGTATGTGCTGATTGATATCAAACGTCAAAAAGCCCTTGGCAATGATTTGAATGTGCGTGATTTAGTGACCGCACTTGAGCAAGCGGTAGTCAACACCTTAGCAGATTATGGTATCAAGGCTTATCCAAAACCAGATGCACCAGGCGTTTATATTGATGAAAAGAAAATTTGTTCGTTGGGCTTAAGAATTCGCAAAGGTTGTTCATTCCACGGGCTTGCATTCAATATTAATATGGATTTATCTCCTTTCCATTTTATTAACCCTTGTGGGTATGCAGGGTTAGAAATGTGCCAATTAGCTGACTTTATTAACTCTGAAGAAGCCACTTGCGAAAAAGTTGCACCAAAATTAGTTACACACTTTGCACAATTATTAGGATATAATGCAACAAATTTTTAACATTTCCGAAAATTGTTGAAAACTGACCGCACTTTTCGAGATAGTCATTAGAATTTAAGGAACCAAAATG
The DNA here is from genome assembly GCA_049941595.1 of Bisgaard Taxon 46. GTDB lineage: Bacteria > Pseudomonadota > Gammaproteobacteria > Enterobacterales > Pasteurellaceae > Pasteurella. Next base: position 31,944 of record JBNFNA010000001.1, on the reverse strand, counting down.
GGTACACCTTTTAAAATGGAACGTGGTGTGAAATACCGCGATGCTGCAAAGACATCCATTATCCCAGTAAAAAATATCGATCCTAATCAGGAATTACTCAAAAAACCTGAATGGATGAAAATCAAATTACCTGCTAATTCAGCAAAAATTGACAGTATCAAAAATGGTATGCGCCGCCACGGTTTACACTCGGTTTGTGAAGAAGCCTCTTGCCCAAACTTACACGAATGTTTCAACCACGGTACGGCAACCTTTATGATTTTAGGGGCAATTTGTACTCGTCGTTGTCCATTCTGTGATGTTGCACACGGTAAGCCGTTGCCACCAGATCCTGAAGAACCACGTAAATTAGCGGAAACTATCCAAGATATGAAATTGCGTTATGTGGTTATCACTTCTGTAGACCGTGATGATTTGCCTGACCGTGGAGCAGGGCACTTTGCGGAATGTGTTAAAGAAATTCGCAAACTCAACCCGAATATTAAAATCGAGATTTTAGTGCCAGATTTCCGTGGCCGTATTGAGCAAGCATTGGATAAATTAAAAGATAATCCACCAGATGTATTCAATCACAATTTAGAAAATGTACCACGCTTATATCGTGAAATTCGCCCAGGTGCGGATTATGAATGGTCATTAAAATTATTAAAAGGTTTTAAAGCGATGTTCCCACACATCCCAACTAAATCAGGCTTAATGGTGGGATTAGGTGAAACGAATGAAGAAATTTTACAGGTAATGCAAGATTTACGCGAGCACGGCGTGACAATGTTGACCTTAGGACAATATTTACAGCCAAGTCGCCACCATTTACCCGTTGCTCGCTATGTGCCACCTGCTGAGTTTGATGAGTTTCGTGATAAAGCGCAAGCAATGGGCTTTGAACACGCTGCTTGTGGACCTTTTGTACGTTCTTCTTATCACGCAGACTTACAGGCGAAAGGCGAAATTGTGAAATAATAGTTAAAATTTTTTAAATTAAAAAAGTGGAAAGAATAATATTCTTTCCACTTTTTATTTGTATTGAATAAATAAATTATATAACTTTATAAATAATATTTATAAATTTATATATTATTTTAAATAAAGACTGAATTTCTTTTATTTTGTTTAAAAAACATTCGCTTGTTTGATATTTCTTTTATAAAAAATTGATGATCTATTTTTCTTAAATTAGAATTGTAAAGATAGTTTAAGTAATTGTATGGATTTGTAAGGTTGAACAAAATGAAAAAGAAATATCAAAAAATTATTATTCCTACTTTATCCATTCTTCTCACCTCTTGTGGAGGCGGTGGAGGTGGCGGTGGTGGTGGATCAGCACCGAGCTCACAAGATTACAGCTATGGTAATAATAGCGAAGCAGTTAATGCATCGGATAGTCTAGCCGTTGCACCAAGTGCTGCTAATTTGTCCTATACCTCCTTAGATAGTTATCCAAATAGTTTATCTTCATATCCTTTTAATGCGGTTAATAGTCCTATTAGCAGTAATATTTATGAAATCAAACCTTCATCAGCAATATTTTCACTCAATAAAAATATGGAATATATCGATGATGAAAATCTTGTGAGAAATATTGGTCTTATTGATTCAGAGTTTTATTTGAGTGATAGCTTTAAAGATTCATCTGGTAAATTAAGATTGGTAGATCATAATCAGAGCAAGGAATTAACTCCAACTATAGAGTCACACGGTACAATGGTTGTTGGCGTGTTGAATATGTACAACAAAACTGCAACTTTTTATGGCTATAACGCATATCGTAATAATAAAAAAGAGTTTAATCCTACATATTCAGACTACGATAGTGCTTATAAGGAAGGTGCAAGAATTTTTAATAATTCTTTTGCTTCTCCTACTATTGATAAACCATATACTGTATATATGGAACACAATGTTAAAGAATATGCGAAAAAAGACAGCATTTTTGTGTGGTCCGCTGGTAATGATGGTCATCAGCATAGCTCGCCTCAATCTTTAGCACCTAGAGATGATGATGATCTTAGAAATGGCTGGATTAGTGCTGCCGAAGCTGATTATAGCCAAGGGATTAGTGGAACAAATAAACCAAAACGTTATTGGAATAATAAGGCTTCTAATTATATTGGCGAAAATGCAAAAACGTGGGGGCTTGCGGCACGAGGTTCATATCGTTTAACGTTAGCACAGGATAAGCAATACTACTATGTACATATCGCAGGTACATCATTCGCTGCTCCGCGTATTAGTGCAGCTGCTGCTAATGTATGGACTAAATTCCCGTGGATGGATCACCATTTAGTTGTAGTGAGTTTATTATCAACAGCTGATCAGCCAGGAACGTTTTTAAAGGGACAAGATGGCGTATGTGAAAGTAGTAGCTCACAAGGATGTGGCGAACCAACCACTGGACCTGAGTCTCTTTTTGGTTGGGGGCTACTAAATGAAAGACGCGCTTTGCAAGGCCCTGCACTCTTTGATAGAAGATTGTTGACTAATAAAGATGCTATTTCAACAAATAATGGTAAATATTTTACTAAAGATATTAGTGTTTCAGGCAAAAATAGCAAAAAAGATCTTTTAGTAGTTAATTTTGATTTTCGACATTATAAAGACAAGGATAAGCTAACTTGGAGTAATGATATCAAAGGTGATGCCGGTATCTTGAAACAAGGTACAGGTACGTTATATCTGAACGGTGAAAACGCATACTCAGGTAAAACTATTGTCGATGGTGGTATTTTAGCTGTTGGTCACTCACTTACTTCTTCAGATGTAATTATCACTAAAAACGGTAATCTTTTAGCTGAGTTTGATTCGAAAAAATATGGTTCTAGCTCAAGAGTCGTTTTTGGTGCTGAAGCTAAGTCTCCTACATATACTGTCAAAAATGGTGGAACATTAAGTGTTTATGGACTTGGTTTAAAAATTAATGGCAATTATAAAGGAGCAGCAAACTCAAATATTGTTATCGACATTGATAAATCAAACCTAGATGTTACAGGTAATGTTGATTTAGGTGGAACAAGTAAAATTGTTGCTGATATAGATAATCTTGGTAAAAATGGAATTCCAACTGAGAAATCTCAAAAGAAAAAGATCATTACAGCTCAATCAATATCAAACTACAACAATGTAACTTATGCTAAGTCAGACAATATCAATGACTATATTGAAATTTCAAAATTTTATATAGCTGATGGTAAGAATATTAATGTTGAATATAAAAGAAATTCAACAGATTACGTTCTAAAAAAAGCTAACTACACCCCGAAAAGTGCCATATATGCTGGGCGTAATGTTGATAGGGTTTTAAATACATTATCTACAAGTCCTAAAGCTCATCCTTTAGCCGCACAAGCTGCTCGTTTATTCAAAGTAGATGCAGTTCAATTACCTCGTGTAATTAACTCACTATCAGGTGAGCTTTACGCTTCTACACAAAGTGCGGTCGTTAATCAGAATTTAGTGGCTAATAAAGTACTAAGCCAACGTGTAATGTCTGTAAATAGTGGGGCAAAAAGCGGATTCTGGGTAGATGGTATTTATGCTAACAGTAGTATCAACCAAAATGGCTATGCAAGCGCGAAGATTAAAATATCTGGTTCACAAATTGGCATTGATAACAAAGTATCAGATAAATTGTCATTAGGTGTGGCTCTTAATCAGAGTGTTGGTAATGCAGACTTTAACCGTGAAGCGGGTAAAAGTAACACTAAAAGTTTAGGTGCATTTGTCTATGGTTCTTATGATCTTGATAAAGCATATTTATCCACAATGGTAGGCCTTAACCACGCAAGAACAAATGTCAATCGTGTGATTTTTGATAAGCATACAACTTCTAAATTCAACAGTAATATCTATAACGTTTATGTTGAATTAGGGAAAAATATTAAATTTAATAAAGTAAGAATTAATCCATTTGTTGCAAATTCTTATACACACATTTATCGTGGTAGTTTCAAAGAAAATACAGTTTTCGGGATTGATGCAAAATCTAAGAAATATAATGTGAATTCATTTATTGCAGGGGTAAGATCAGATATTAAATTTAATAAATTAACGTTAAATTCAAATTTAAGTCACGCTTATACACCAAAACGTAATGATTTCGGCTTTGAAGCAAAATTCACCGATTTTGAAGATACCATTTATATTAATGGAGCAGAGCAAGATAAACACATTACGTGGCTTGGATTTGGTGCGGATTATGAGTTCTTTGAAGATTTTAGCTTACAACTAGGCTATAACTTATCAATTAGAAATGGTAAAAAAGATAATGATGTCTTTAATTTAGGCGCAAGCTACCGATTCTAATTCGTTAAGAACAGCCTTATTTTAGAAATCTAAATAAAAAAGCACTAAAAATAAAAATGGAAAGTGTTATTCACTTTCCATTTTTTATCCCTACTTTTTTTATTTTATTGGGTAAGCACGATTGAGGTCATATTTAAACAATACCAATGCTATTCCAATTAATAAGATATCCTTGAAAATAAAGCCATCAAAGCCTAATTGAGGTAATAGACTTACCGTTACTAATGCAGTTAATAACACCAGTAAGCTACCAAATAAGCCATATTTTGGCTGGCGAATACCAAGAAATAATCCTATATAAGCAATACTTTCAACAACACCTAATAAGTAACTTGTATAATGAAATCCGAATAAATCATATAAAAAATTCAGCCAGCTATTTGAAATAATAGGCTTTAATGTTTCTACTTCAAACTCAAACCATTTAGTATTGCCGAAGATAAAAAACAAAACAATTACACTAATTCGTAAGATAAGCATATCAATATCTGATTTCTGAAAGATGAGAATCCATTTTTTCATATCGTTTTCCTAACTTAAGTTGCTATTTATTGAACAGTGTTAGACGAATGAGAAAGATGAATCTTACGGAGGTAATAAAATTTTTAATAAAATCAGAAAACACTTATTGTTTAAGGCTATTTTTCTTTATTTGAAATAAAAAGATTGGGAAGTTAACGGTATACTTACGGCACAAAAAGAAAAAACTAAAATGCAAATTTTATTTTGTTATATATAACTTATTGAAATATTAGGATATTTAATGGCACGCCCTATTGGATTCGAACCAATGACCTACGGCTTAGAAGGCCGTTGCTCTATCCAGCTGAGCTAAGGGCGCATTTCAAATGGATATTAAGATTACAAAAAGGAAGTGGTCGGCGAGATAGGATTTGAACCTACGACCCACTGGTCCCAAACCAGTTGCGCTACCAAGCTGCGCTACTCGCCGAAGAATGTGTAGCATTATAGTTTCCTTTCAATTACAGTCAATTATTTTTTTCTATTTTTCACTCAATCGCTCAAAATTATTTCAATTTTGCTTACATTAGGTTGGATTTTCTGACAAAATAGCAAACGATTACTTTCACTAAAATAAAGGACAGATCAATGACTGCACAAGTTATTTCAGGTACTGAATTATCAAAAAAAATTAAATCTGAAGTTGCACAAAAAATCGAACAATATACACAGCAAGGGAAGCGTTCTCCAGGGTTGGCTGTAATTTTGGTTGGCGAAGATCCAGCATCACAAGTTTACGTTGGCAGTAAACGTAAAAGCTGTGCAGAAATCGGTATTCAATCGAAATCTTATGACTTACCTGAAACAACAAGTGAAGCTGAATTACTTTCACTCATTGATCAATTAAATGCAAATAATGAAGTCGATGGTATTTTAGTGCAATTGCCTTTACCTAAGCACATTGATAGCACAAAAGTGATTGAGCGTATTGCACCAAACAAAGATGTCGATGGTTTCCATCCTTATAACGTAGGGCGTTTATGTCAACGTATTCCAACACTGCGTGCTTGTACGCCTTATGGTGTAATGAAATTGTTAGAAACAACGGGCATTGATCTATATGGCCAACACGCTGTGATTGTAGGTGCTTCGAATATCGTTGGCCGTCCAATGGCGCTTGAGTTGTTGTTAGCAGGCTGTACGGTGACAGTCACTCACCGCTTTACGAAAGATCTTGAACATCACATTAGTCAAGCGGATATCTTAGTTGTCGCAGTGGGTAAACCACAATTTATTCCGGGTGAATGGATTAAAGATGGCGCAGTAGTGATTGATGTGGGGATTAATCGTCTTGACGGAAAATTGGTAGGTGATGTGGAATATGATGTTGCTTCACAGAAAGCAAGCCATATCACACCAGTGCCAGGTGGAGTGGGCCCAATGACTGTGGCAATGTTAATGTCTAATACCTTATCTGCGTATGAAAACCACCTATAGTTACTCAAATTGTTAAGATAAAAAGTGCGGTTGATTTTTGAAAAAATTTAACCGCACTTTTTTTATGTGAAAATGCCACTTGGATTGTTGATAAATTGATCGATTTGTTTTAAATTTAAACCATAATAAAGTTGAATGGAGTCAATAGATATGCAAGCTACTAAACAAAGCCTTTCGGATAATAAAAAAATTGCACTTGCATTATCTGGTGGCGGCATTCGTGCAATGGTATTTCATCTTGGTGTTCTCACTTATCTTGCGGAACAAAAGCTCCTTGAACAAGTTTCACATATTTCAACTGTGTCTGGTGGTAGCTTGATTACCGGTTTGATTTTTCAGCAAAACAATATGAAGTGGCCTACTTCAGAACAGTTTTTATCTTTTGTTCGCCCTAAAATTAAGCGCATTTTATGCCGCAGTAGCTTGATGACAGGAACATTAAAACAATTTTTAAACCCGGTTAATTTACAATATGTTTTTTCTCGCGCGCACGTGCTATCCAAAGCGATAAAGTCAGAATGGAAGATAAGTGCTAACCTCACAGACTTACCCGATTATCCAGAATGGAGTATCAATGGCACTGTGGGGGAAACTGGTCGCCGCTTTCGATTTAAAAAATGTGATTTTGGCGATTATGATTCAGGTTATATCAAAACGACAGAGCACGCTTTTCCATTATGCGACGCAATGGCCATTTCAGCAGCATTTCCCGTTGGCATCGGCCCGCTTTCTATCGAAACAAAAGATTATACTTGGTACAAACGCAAGTGGAATGAACCACCAGAGAAAGCTGTCCATTGTCCTCAAAAACATAAAACATTACATTTATATGATGGTGGGGTATACGACAATCTTGGTTTAGAATCTTTCTTTGATATTGCCAAGCAAGAGAAAAAAGAAAAATTAAGCGAAGATACCATTTTGATTGTCTCGGATGCGAGTTCACCTTTAGATGAGCAGGTACCAAGCTTATATAAACTCACTACACGGTTTCTTCATATTATTGATATTATCTACAATCAAAACCGCTCGTTACGTGTGCGTAGTTTGGTATCTTATTTACGTAAACATAAAGGTAAGGGCGTTTATTTACCAATTAAAACCAAAATCCCAGAATCTAACGGCATAGACGAATTTGCTATGCATTTTTCAACCAGTTTACAACAACTCTCTCAACAAGAGTTCGATCATCTTTATCAGCACGGTTATAACGTCTGCAAGAAATATTACTTCTTTATTGCAGAGCAAGCTGAAAACGAACTTTTTTAATCAACTATTGTTAGCAAGAAGCTAGCAATTCAGATTTATCACATCAGGGAATGAGCCATTTCTGCGTATTGCATCATTAATGCCGTTTATTTTTGACACCAATACAAATAAAACGTGACTATTATCTCTTTACTTCTAATAAGGAGAACCATATGACAAGTAAGCTGATAAGTATCGTAGGTATTGATGGTCCGTTTAACATGTTGTTAAAGGAGAAGGGCAATATTTCAACCCTCAAACAACTTGCTGAAGCTACTCGTACCCCAATTGCTCGCCGAGAACTGGCGATGAAAATGGGGACTACCATTGCTAACATTGCGAATTGCTCGGTACAAGCCGAGTTATGAAGGGTAGAAAAGATGTCGCCCGAAAATGCTTTTGATTTGATGAATGTGGGGATTTATAGCATTGAGGATTTAAATAAACGCACTCCTGCAGAGATTCTTAACAAGGTAAAAGCACAACATGCGACGGCTAACCTCACCGAAGATCTGATTATAAAATTACAAGCTTCCAAAATAACAAAATTTCCTATGTTTGATGATGCCCATATTCGTCGAGAGTTAATCGCAAACGAAAGCAAAGCCTCAAGTATGTATGTCAATTTATCAGAGATGATTGCAGATCTAGGGAAAGGCATTGCGGAGGCTCAGCGTGCTTTAGATTAAAGTGCCATTGAGGTGCAAAATCAGATTTTAGCCGACGACCGTTTATATTCAATGGGATTGCAAGCCACGTGGTACACCATGCCAGAATCCGAATTTACGTTGAAAATGGATTATGTGGTCACAGAGGAAAAAAACAGTGCTGGCAAGCCGTTAGGACATAACATCAAAGTGGTTCACGGCAATGCCACTTATAGCCATTATTTTAAATCAGAACGGCGAGAATCAAGGAGTATTCGCTTACGCTTTTTACCTATCCCGATGGAAAATCGCATGCTTGATCGCATTTACATGCCCGATCTGAGTGTTTGTAAACAGGTCGATGAGATCATCAGGATGCTAAAAGAAAATGGCATTCAGGCGTATCGTTTTTTGTTACCCGAAGAGGCAATGGATTGGGGAGGCTGCCCAATTCAATTGGTTTCTCAGGTGCCTGAATCCCATACCTTAATGTTAATCGGTGCCAAAATGCCAGAAATTATTGTTTCTCGTCAGGCGTAGTTTAGCAGTTTGACGGAAATTTGCATAAGGAGAATACGATGAGTGACTTCAAAAAAGCTATGCTGCGACGGTTATCTCAAAAATGGGATAACGTGCATCAAAAGACGAATTAGATCTTTTAAAAGGCTTAGAAGAAAAATAAAAGGTGGTATTACAGCATCATGATGAAATCAATAGCATTCGAGATGCATTAGTTAAGAAAGAGTGAGCTTTGGCGGAAACCAAAGTTTCATTAGAGCTAGAACGCTCAACGAATAGCGAGCAACTTGAAGCCTTTAAAAAATAAATTAGGGGTTATCACGATATCGAATCACAACTTGGTACGTTAAAGGAAAAAGTGAAAACCTCATACGGCATACAAGATGTGTCTGAGTATCTCAATCAAGTGATAAGCGAGTTCAATGAAAGTATCGCTTCTTATAACGAATATGCGAAATACGTTATCAATAACATGGATGTGGATCTTAAAGTCAGATTGTATAGTGATGAAAAAAACGATCTTCGTTTTACTAGCCCAGATGTTACAGAAAATACGAAATAGAGTTTAATCAGCATCAAAATCTCTATTAAAGCAATCCCTAATTAATTAGGTATCCCGTTCTTATAAGGAGGAGATTATGGCACACAATATTTGTCAAGAATTCTTGAATGTTCCATTTGGTGATATGGTACCTCAATTTGCCACTGATATTGCAGATGTTGTCATCAAAAAATATAAAGAAATGTTTAATGTTGCCTATATATTAGTGGAGCAAAAAGATATTAGTGGAATAAAAAGATTATCGACGTACAGAGCAAATTTACCAGGAAATTGTGGCACTCAGCGATCTGGTGCAGTATCAATAAGCCAAATGCATGGCATACATTTGTTTGACCAATTTAATGGTGATTGAAGAACGATTACAAGATGCGTTAGTCTGTGCCGTGAATGCCTTGAATTTCACTACAGATGAGGCCCAACGTCAACAAGCCAAAGTGTTAATTACCCGTATTTCACTGACTTTACTTAAAAAAGGCATAGAGCTAGAACAAGCCCGCAATTACAGCGATGCTTATCTGATTTATCAGCTGATTTATCCTTATCTTTCCAGTAAACGTCAAATGATGGTTAAACAAGGAATGACCGCATTTGGCCTCTTGTGGTGTTGAGGAAAAATGGGGGAAGAACAACGAAAGGAATAAAAAGAGGTCGGTTATGAGTGCAGAAGCTATTGCCATGTTACTGAAACAGCATAATAAAGATGCGATGTTGTCGATCCAAGGGGGCAATTATCAACAAGCAATTCAATATTTTTTAAATATTCTTACGATTTAAGATCATTATGATTTAGGTATTCACCGAGCAAGAACACGCATGAATCTCGCCAACACCTATTATTTGTTGCAAGGGTATGGAAACGCCTCTCAAATGCTAGCAGAAGCAGAGCAGATCTTTACGCAACACCATCATTTAGACGAATGCCATTATTGCCATTTGTTACAGGCTCAGATTTTACTGAGCATTCACCAATTTGATGACGCAGAACAGCTCATGAAAGCCTTATTGCTCAAAACACGCAATGAACATATCCGAGGCAAAGCCTATTTGATTTTGTATAAAGTGTATGCCCTACAACATCAAGACAAATCATTGCTGATGCTCAATCAAGCCATATTTACCTTTGAACGAGGAGAACACCAAGATGAACTGATCGAAGCCCTTCAACTTCGAATCGACTACTACCAACAAAAAGGCAGATACCACCTTGCCGCCGTGAATATCAATAAGCTGAATGGACAAATGGTTGTTAATAATATTGATATCGTTCTGTGTTCACAATTTGATGATAAACGAGCTTTCCCATTGAACTCTTCATTATGGCTAAAACATCAAACTCTCACCCCAAGAAAGCGGTTATCCATAATCATGTTTAAGTTGGGGAATAGGGGGAATGCTGTTTTAGTGGACTTATTGATATATCTTGGATGGTTTTAACTGAATATTTATATTTTATAAGGCGATTTCTTTATAGGTTTGTTTTTCTTGAGAATAATCAAGCCAAATGTTGCTAGAAGCTAATCTATTTTTGAAGGTGAATGTTATTATTGTAATAAATACACTTATAATGCTGAGAGTTATTTGTCATCCGATGTTTAGGGATAGTGGAATTATTGGCAATAAGGATAGGGTTCTTGTTCATATTTCAAAAAAGTGGCTTACATTCTTTTACTCTAAGGCCCATCCCTCTTTTAACGACTATTTTGTCCATTACACTATTTTTTCTTATTAAATGGAAATAACTGCACCTTAAATATAAGAAATATAAACTTATATTTAAGGTGCAGATAAATTGTTATTCTTTAGAATTTAAGCTTCTAAAGGTGCTCTCCAGTCATCGGATCCAGAGGTGCCTGCGATACCATGTTCCCAGTTGATTTTACGATATGCTAATGAAAGTTCTAATAGCTGAGTAAACTCTCTTTTATTTGGATCTTGGCAGTGTGGCATGACTAAATCAATAGAAACAATGGTTGCATCTTCTAAGGTTGTTGTGAAGTAATGCTCTTGTTTACCTTCTACAGAAGTTCTGTACCATTTTAATTCTACTTTTGGCAACATCTCACCTGATGCTAATGCATTATAAAGTAATGGAACTGCTTTGTTTAAAGAAACAGTTAATTTTAAAGGTTGGTGAGCTCGCTGACCAGATGGTTGGCCTGATTGAGGGTCAGTAGGAACTTTAACAATGTGTTTGACCTCTTGTACTAACATTTGGTCTTCATGTCCCTGTACATAAATATTACCAACAGAGTCTGCTGTGAATGCGCCAGCGGTAATATTGCCTTGAGTTTTTCCTGTAATGGAAACATAACATGGAGTTGGCATAATTATCCCCTAATGTTCTATGTTGTTAGTGTTTAGATAACCTAGTGAATTAAGTAGCTTCTGAAATTTATACAATATTAGGCCGTTAATTGACCAGGACCCTTGCTAAGTATCTGGCAAAATTGATCAAAAAACAATAAGAATTTTTATTTTAAGCTGAGCAATTTTGTGATAATTTAATCAGAAATCGTTTAATAAATATCATTGAGGTGAATGTTTTATGTCCAAAACTAAAGAAGGCTCAGTAGCTCCTAAAGAAAGAATTAACATTAAATATGTCCCAGCAACTGAAGGACAATCCGCAGAAGTTGAATTACCACTGAATTTGCTGGTAGTTGGAGATATGAAAGGTAGATCTGAAGATATTGCTCTTGAAGAACGTTCAATGATCTCAATTGATAAAAATAATTTTTCTTCTGTGATGGGGGAAATGGGGATTCAGTTAAATATGAATGTGCCAAATAAACTTTCAGATAAAGAAGATGATGAATTGAAGGTTAATTTATTAATTAATTCGTTAAATGATTTTTCCCCAGACAGTATTGTTAATAACGTTCCTGAATTAAAAAAATTATTAGAGTTAAGAGAAGCGTTGACTGCAGTTAAAGGTCCTTTAGGTAATATTCCTGCATTCAGGTCTCGTTTAACTGAATTATTAGAAAACGACGAGTCTAGAGAAAAATTATTAGAAGAACTTAACTTGGTTAGTAATAAAAAGTAAGTGATTTTGCTTATTTGTAATGAAGGAAAAAATTATGTCTAAGTTAGCGGAACAACGTACACAACAAACAGATTCATTAGAGCAATCATCATTACTTGATGAGATTATGGCACATACGCGCATTGCATCGGATAGTGATGGATATGATGTGGCAAAACAAGGTATCGCAGCATTTATTAGTAATATCCTTGCAACGGATAACAAAGAAGAGCCAATTAATAAATTATTAATTGATCGTATGATAGCTGAAATTGACTGTAAATTAAGTGTGCAAGTAGATGAAATTTTACATCACCCTGATTTTCAGCAATTAGAATCTTCATGGCGATCATTAAAATTGCTCGTTGATAAAACAGATTTCCGTGAAAATATTAAGATTAATATTTTACATGCGACAAAAGAAGAATTACTTGATGATTTTGAATTTGCACCAGAAATTGTGCAGTCAGGTTTTTATAAACATGTTTACTCATCTGGTTATGGTCAATTCGGTGGCGAACCAATCGGGGCTGTGATTGGTAATTATGAATTTACACCTCAATCAAGAGACATGAAATTGTTACAATATGTTAGTGCAGTTGGTGCAATGGCTCATGCTCCTTTCTTATCATCTGTTTCCCCTACATTCTTTGGCATTTCAAATTATACTGAATTACCAGCCCTCAAAGATCTCAAATCTGTTTTTGAAAGCCCAATCTATACGAAGTGGCGTTCATTACGTGAGTCAGAAGATGCTCGCAGCTTAGGTTTAACAGTATCGCGTTTCCTTGCTCGCTTACCTTATTCTATCGTTGATAATCCTGTAAAAAGTTTTGGCTATGATGAAAATGTGAGTCAAAAACACGAGGATTACTTATGGGGGAATAGCGCATTCTTATTAGCATCTTGTTTAACAGATAGCTTCGCAAAATATCGTTGGTGTGCCAATATTATTGGTCCTCAAAGTGGTGGCTCTGTTTATGATTTACCTGTCCATTTATATGAGTCAATGGGACAAACTGTGTCAAAAATTCCAACTGAAGTTTTAATTACTGATCGTCGTGAATTTGAGCTTGCAGAAGAAGGGTTTATCGCATTAACAATGCGAAAAGGAAGCGATAATGCCGCATTTTTCTCTGCTAATTCAGTTCAAAAACCAAAAGTATTTCCTAATACCAAAGAAGGTAAGATTGCTGAAACAAACTATAAATTGGGAACACAGCTACCTTACACTTTTATGATTACACGTATTGCTCATTATATTAAAACCTTGCAAAGAGAGCAGATCGGCTCATGGAAAGAGCGTGGAGATTTAGAGAAAGAGCTCAATACTTGGTTAAAACAATATGTTGCAGACCAAGAAAATCCTCCTGCGGATGTACGTAGTCGCCGTCCTTTCAGAAGTGCATCAATTACAGTTTCTGATGTAGCGGGCGATCCAGGTTGGTTCTTATCTTCTATTAAAGTTAGACCTCACTTTAAATATATGGGCTCTAATTTTGAACTTTCTCTAATTGGTCGTTTAGATAAGGAATAAAATTCGTATGGTAGCATTACTTAGTTGGGAGCGAGGTGGGGCTGCTAGTTTATTTGAACGGATTCAATCAGATAAAGTAACATTGAATAATTCCAATTTGATAGAATTCATTCAGTCTGTTAAAAATAATTTATTAAATATTTTGAATAGCCATCCAGGAGCATGTCAAAGTGCTCTTGAGTTGGGTATTACGGATTTAAATGATGCAACAATTGGCACAATAGACATTTCTATAAGAATGAAGTCTGTTATAGAAAAATGTATTTTAGATTTTGAGCCAAGAATCACAAATGTTTTAGTTGAGCCTCTCATTAATGAGGATGAACCATTACGTTTACGTTTCCGTATTAAGGCAAGTTTAGCAATCGATTATATCGATCGTCCTGTTGTTTTTAATTTACATCTAGATAATGATCGTCATTATTATCTTGATCTTATTGATATTTAATCAGATATGTTTTTAGAAAAATATTTTAGGAATGAATTAGATTATTTGCGTGAATTAGGTAAACAGCTTGCTGCTGAGAAACCTCATTTAGCTAATTTTTTATCTGATAAAAGCACAGATCCTGATGTTGAACGTTTATTAGAGGGGTTTGCATTTTTAACAGGAACTTTGCGAGCTAAAATTGATGATGAATTTCCTGAATTCACTCATAGTATGCTTAATCTGCTATGGCCAAACTATTTGCGTCCTGTGCCAAGTATGACAATTCTTGAATTTACTCCTGATAATAAAGTTGTGAAAGTTCAAGATGTTATTAAAAAAGGCATGTATGTATTTAGCAAGCCTATTTCAACTTCATATGTTGATGAACAAAATAATTTAATCAATGAAGGATACATACAGTGTACATTTCAAACCTGTCGAGATGTTTGTATTAATCCATTTGAGGTTAAGAATATTATTTCTAAAAATAGTGATGAAAAAACAGTAATTGATATTCATATTGAATCTGACTCTGAGCTTGTTTTTGAATCTTTAGATTTAAATAAAATTAGATTTTTCCTTGGGGCCGATGAGTATACTAATCATCAATTATATTTATGGTTAAGCTATTATTTGGAATCTACTCAAATATTAATAAATGATATTACTTATCCTGTTAAAAGTGCCTATTTTAGCCCTATTGGATTTAATAAAGAAGATTCTGTATTGCCTTATTCAGAAAATTCAAATATAGGTTATCGCGTATTACAAGAGTATTTTTGTTATCAAGATAGCTTTTTATTCCTCGATGCAAAAGGTTTTGAAAAATTACCTGCAAATATTTCTAATAAAAAATTCTGTTTGCGCTTATCTTTCTCTCGTCCATTACCTCCAGATGTTACAGTACGTAAATCAAGTCTACGTTTAAATTGTGTCCCTGCAATCAACTTATTTCACCATGATAGTGAAAATATTGTTTTAGATGGTTCAAAAACCGAATATTTAGTAAGAGGAAGCCATCAACATCCAGATTGGTATGAGATATTTTCTATTGATAAGGTGACTAGCTTTGCACAAAACCAATCTCAAAAACGAGCTAAAGTAAATAGTAGTGAAAGAATATATGAGCCTTTTGAAAGTTTTAGGCATCAAATTGAATATCATAAAGGAAGAACCGCACTTTACTATAGAGTTCGAACAAAAAATTCATTATTTAATTCGGGATTCGAGCATTATTTATCTTTTGTGAGAGGGGATGAGACTCTTTTATTAAATTCAGAAGAGTGTGTGTCAGTAGAGATGACTTGTACTAATAGAAAATTGCCAACTTCATTAAAACTAGGCGATATTTGTATTGGTATTAGAAATAAACCGTCTGCGACAGAATTCAAGAATATTACTCGCCCTTCAATACCTTTACATCCGATATTAGATGGAACTTTGGCTTGGAAGTTAATTTCAAACTCATCTTTAAATTACTTATCATTACTAGAAATTGATTCTTTAAAAGAAGTTCTAAAAACATATGATTTACCTGCTTGGCATAGTCATAGAAGTGCAAAAATTTCACAGAAGAAGTTAGATGCTATTAAATCGATTGAAACACATCCTATTGATAGATTATTTAAAGGTATCTCAGTAAGGGGATTACAATCGACCTTAAGTATTAATCCATCAGGATTTTCTTCTGAAGGTGATTTATTTTTATTTGGTACAGTGCTTGCTAACTTCTTTTCTATTTATGCGAGTATAAATTCGTTCCATAAATTGAGAATTATTAATATTAATACTCAGGAGATTTTTGAATGGCCAATTCAGTTAGGTCAACAGACGTTGATGTAGATAGTCAATTATCTCTATTAATGGGACTGCATCATTATAATTTTTATCAATTGGTTGAGTTATTATGTAAATTAAATCGTATTGATGCGGATGAGATATTAAATTTATTTCCTAATGAAGAAAAGTTTAGGTTTACTTCATCTGCTAGTTTGGGTTTTCCAATTAGAGATATATCAAAATTAAAATTATTAGATGATGTTTTTTGTCAATTGGAAGTAAACTTTTTAGGATTGCATGGTAACCAATCTCCATTACCTGGATATTATCTTGAGAGTTTGGCGAGAGAATATTTGCACGAAGAGAATAAATTGATTGATTTTATGGATTTATTCAATCATCGATTAATTCTATTGTTGCATAAAGTATGGAGGAAATATAGATATTATATTAATTATAAAGATAATTCTAATGATGCATTTTCTAAAAAAATATTCTCACTTATTGGTTTAGAGTCTGATAAGACTCGAGAAAAATTAGGGGTTTATAATAATAAACTTCTTTCTTATTCTGGATTATTAGCTGGCTCAAGTCGTTCTCCTAATATTATCTCTAATTTGATTGCATATTGCTTTGATTTGGATAATGTCACTGTAAAAGAGTGGGTATTTCGTTATGTTAATATTGATGATAAACAGCAGAATAGATTAGGTGGAATATTAAAAGAGAATGGTAGAGCTCCGAAAGGAAGATGCTGTCTTGGGGATAATTTTACACTAGGTGCGAGGGTGCCAGATAGATCTGGTAAATTTGAACTGCAATTAAATGATTTATCTCGAAAGCAATTTTTATCATTTCTTCCAAGTGGTGAAGGGCATCTTGCGTTATCAATGTTTGTTTCTTTTATTTTAAAGGAGCAATTTGCTTGGGATTTACGTTTGGGGTTGAAGCCTAAACAAGTGACAGGGATTAAATTAGGGGATCGCAAGAATTCAATGTTAGGTTGGATAAGTTTTTTAGGTAAGCCTAAGCAAGATCCGCACATTACACTTTGTGTTAGGGAGTAATAATGAAAAATTTATTAGTGTTAACAGTTAAAAATATCACAGAATTAGAAAGCGGCTCTTCGAGGAAATATATTTTTAATCAAGATGGTGGCACTATTGGTGCCGGTGAAAATAATCATTGGGTATTACAAGATCTTAAAAAAAATATTCCTGATACACAGGCAAATATAGAATTTAGAGATAATGTTTATTGCTTACAGGTGATGAGCAAGCCTATTTTAATCAACGGTGCCTCTTTCACACCTAAGTCTGGCTTTATAAATCTAGAAAACTCTGATCAAATCAAATTTGGGCATTTAAAAGTATCTGTACTAATAGATGACGAGAAAATAATAAAAGAAAACCATAATCTAGATTCATTAGAAGATATTGTTGTTGGTAACCAAGATTATTTACAAGATATTTTAAATCAAAAAAAGGGTGGACATTTAAATTTAGAGAAGAAAGTTGAAACTGTAGATAGCTCAGTTACAAGGGATCCACTTAACGCATTACAAGATAATTCAAATAATATCATTACATCAAATATAGAAAATGAGCATGGTGAATTATCAAGTTCTTTTCGTTATAAACAAAAAACTAATTTTCATCATTTAGAAGGTTCAAAAATGGAACAATCATTTATTGACTTACCTATTCTTGAGAATAATGAGTCCGACGCATTATCTCCTTTTACGGAAAATGCTTATGTGACTATTTCTCCATTAATAAGAGAAATGGATGCCAAGATTGAGCTAGTAGACACGCAGGATACTCATGATTTTCTTCAAGAAGTTGGTAAAACCCTTAAAGCGGCTATAGAAGGGTTATTAGCATTACAGAAAGAGCAGAATAGTTTATCTGATAAACATTTACGTCCAATTGAAGATAATCCTCTACGTTTAAATTTAGATTATGCAGAAACTATTGATGTACTTTTTGGTGATCAAAAGAGCCCCGTGCATTTAGCGGCACCATCTGCGGTATCAGAAAGTTTGCATAATTTATTAATTCATAATGAGGCTAATAGAATTGCAATTATTAGTGCATTAGGCTCTATTTTAGATGCATTTTCTCCAGAAATTTTATTAAGACGTTTTGAAAATTACCGCCGCAGTAATGAAACTCAGAACTCAGGTAATGCTTGGGCTTGGGAGATGTATAAAAATTATTATGAGGAATTAATTTCAAAACGGCAATATGGCTTTGAGAAATTATTCTGGGAAGTTTATTCTCAAGCTTATGACAAGGCATTACGTGATAAACAAACGAAAGGAAACAAATAATGTTACTAATAACTCGCTCTTTGCTATTTAAATCAATGTTACTGTGTTTTACTTTTTTTACTCTTGCAGGATGTGGTAGTACTGGGGAGGCGTTATCGAAGATAGGTAAAATTATTCAAGATCCAAGTATTCAAGTTGGAGGGCCTCTCGATCAGCCATCGACCTTGAATCTTACTTTATTATCCGATCCTGATATCAATAAAAATGAGACTAACCAGCCATCACCAATTGAGTTAAAAGTTATTTATTTAAGTGAGGACTCTAAGTTGCTATCGGCTTATTATGAGCAACTAAGCACCGAAGATATTAAAGATGTATTAGGTAAAAATTATATTGAGCACCAAGATTACACGCTACTGCCTTCTCAATTTAAGGCGGTTCCTCAGATTATTTTAGATAAAAGTAACAATTATTTGGGTGTAGTTGCATATTATTCAGATTCTGGTCAAACAGATTGGAAGAAAGTGATTAAGTTAAGAGGTGTTGGCCATAAATATAGTGTTCTCGTTCACTTAAAAGGTACTAAAGTAGAGTTAAGAAAAGACGAAGAGTAAGTTTATGTCGAATAAAAATAGAGTCATTTGGAAAGAAGGGCTGTTTATTCAGCCACAGCATTTTCAACAGCAACAGCGTCATATTGATTATTTAATGTCATCTCAGTTACTGAGTTTACATAATAGCTATAATTTTGGATTAAAATCTATCCAAATAGATCAAGATATGCTAAATCTTGGGAGAATCTCTTTATTGTCAGCTAATGGAGTTTTTCCTGACGGTACTTATTTCGATTTCCCTACCCAAGATTTATTACCATTGCCACTAGATATAAAAACGTTAGATAGTCCATCATCTTATGATGTCTATTTAGCTTTGCCTAATGTAACCACAGTGTTTACTGAAATAAAGTCTGATTCAGTTTCTTCTGATAATGTTGCAGTTCGTTATACTGAACAATTACAAGATATGCGAGATGTCCATACCCCTGATGGTAATACAGCCAATTTATTTGTCGCACAGTTAAGTCCCAAGCTAATTCAAGGTGGAGATGATCTGAGTGCTTATACCTGTATTCATATAGCAAGAATTAAAGAAAAACTACCTGATAGCCGTATTATTCTTGATGATAAATTTATTCCTACTTGTATGGATATCACGGCTTCGAGCGAGTTAAGAGGCTTTATTGCTGAATTAGCAAGCACATTGGAACAACGCGCAGAAACACTTTCTTCAAGGCTTGGCGCTCCTGGTCAACGAGGTATTGCAGATGTAGCAGAGTTTTTAATGTTGCAATTACTCAATAAAGAGTCCCCTTTTTATCGACATCTTAATATTCATCCACATATTCACCCAGAATATTTATATCGTTTATTAATCCAATTATGTGGTGAGTTAATGACATTCACGGATGCATCAAGACTTGCTAAGACGTTTTCTCGCTATGACCATTTTGATATGACTGAATGTTTCCAACGTTTATTCAAACAACTTCGAGTGGCGTTGAGTACTGTACTTACACCTAAGGCAGTTTCGATTCAACTAGAGTCTCATCAATATGGAGTGAAAAGTGCGGTTATTAATGATCAAGATTTACTATACAAAGCTGAGTTCATTTTAGCGGTGTCTGCTAGGGTGCCAGAAGAATTATTGCGTAAACAATTTATTCAACAGATTAAGATTACCACACCAGATAAAATTAGACAGTTGGTTAGTGTGCAGTTACCTGGTATTAAATTGAAGGCTCTTTCCGCAGTTCCACGTCAGTTGCCATATCACTCTGGGTATACTTATTTTCATTTAGACACAAATAGTGATGATTGGCTAGATGTTCGGAAAAGTCATTCTATTGCATTCCATGTATCTGGTGATTTCCCAGATCTTGATATGCAATTATGGGCAATTAGAGGTTAAGTATGAGCGAATTAGCATTAGATAATTTTCAAGATGAAACATCACTTTTTTATGGGCTATCTTTAAGAGGATATAGTTTAAATCCAATGATTGATGCAGCGACCCCATTACTTGGAATGGTGATGCGTTTAAAAAACATTGCAGTACAGACAATGCCAGATAATTTGTATCAACAAATTGTAAAAGATATTCAATCTATTGAACAGCTCTTGAGGGAAAAAGGTTATGAGCAAGGAATGGTTGTTTCATTCCGTTATGTTTTATGCACATTTATTGATGAAGTTGCTTTAGGACACGGCTGGGGAACTAAGAGTAGCTGGTTCCAACATTCACTATTGACTTATTTTCATAATGAAACCTGGGGTGGAGAAAAAGTTTATATTTTACTTGATAAACTTTTAGCAGAACCTAAGCGATATATTGATTTATTAGAATTTATATATATTTGCTTTAGTTTAGGATTTAGAGGCCGTTATAAAGTTGAAAATCAAAATAATGACGAATTTGAACGCATTTTCTCTAAATTGCATGACTCAATTTCCTCTATTAAAGGGAAAAAATCATCGGATATCGTCTTGTATCAAGAAAATGATAAACATAAACATTTTTATGAATTAATTAATAAAGCAACAATTAAGAAAATACTTGGTTTTGGGTTGATTTTATTGATCATCATTTATTTCGCATATTCATTTAGTTTAAGTCATCAAAGCCAAGCTATTTTAGAGCAATTAAATAGTTTATTAAATTAAGGATATATTATGATCCGTATTGAATTACCGGTATTAGTAAGTAAATTAAACCCTGTTGCAAAGACAATTTTGGAAAGTTGTGCTGCTAGTTGTATGACTGAACAGTATGCTGAAATTACAATACCTAAATTATTGTTAAGTTTTCTAGACTCTCCGTTAAATGATATTCGGATCATTTTATCCCAAAATAATATTGATATTAATGAATTGAGGAGCTATTTAGAGAATACACTAAATAAAGAACCTCTCTTATCTACCCAGCAAAGTTATCCTAGTTTTTCACCTTTATTGGTTGAGTTATTGCAAGACAGTTGGTTAGCTGCCTCTACGGAGTTTAATCATACGAGCCTACGTAGCGGAGTTCTTTTATATGTTTTATTAGGTGCTCTTCATCGTTATATTCCTCATCAAGCAGCTAAGATGCTCGTTACGATAAACAGAGAATTACTAAAACAAGATTTCAATAAAATACTCATTGATTCTGCAGAAACAGAATTACCGAAAGTCAATGATGATAGGAATAGTGCATTATCAGCTTCTGATAGCTTATTAATTAAATACGCCCAGAATATGACGGAGTTAGCACGTTTAAATAAGTTAGATCCTGTTTTATGTCGTGATAAAGAAATTGATCTTATGATTGATATTTTATGCCGCAGACGTAAAAACAATCCCATTGTAGTGGGGGAAGCTGGTGTTGGTAAAAGTGCATTGGTTGAAGGTTTAGCATTACGAATTATTGCACAGGATGTTCCTGAAAAATTAATGAATACTGATGTGATGGTGCTTGATTTAGGTGCAATGCAAGCAGGTGCAGCTGTTAAAGGCGAGTTTGAAAAACGCTTTAAAGGCATTATGAAGGAGGTATCTGAGTCAGTAAATCCTATTATTCTTTTTATTGATGAGGCTCATACTTTAATTGGTGCAGGTAACCAATCAGGTGGCTTGGATATTTCTAATCTGTTGAAACCAGCTCTTGCACGTGGGGAATTAAAAACAATTGCAGCAACTACTTGGAGTGAATATAAGAAATATTTTGAAAAAGATTCCGCACTTTCTCGACGTTTCCAGTTAGTTAAATTAGATCCACCAACGGTGGATGAGGCTACCATCATCATGAGAGGCTTGCGAACAATTTACGAGAATGCACATAAAGTGCTCATTGAAGAAGATGCTTTGGCTTCAGTTGTTCGGTTAAGTGATCGTTATTTAAGTGGACGTGAATTACCAGATAAAGCCATTGATGTGTTAGATACTGCCTGTGCTAGAGTATCAATTAATTTAACTTCTCCTCCTAAATTAGTTTCTGAATTATCTAATACTAAGCATAAGATCAAGATGGAAATAGAGTTGTTAGATAGAGAATTATTGCTTGGTTTAAGTAAGAATAAAGAACGTTTGTCAGAGCTTAAAAAGCAGTTAAAAGATACTGATAAAAAAGAGTCCCAATTACGTGAAGATTGGAAAAAACAACGTCAGTTAGTTTATAAAATAGTCGAGTTACGTAGTGAGTTATTAAAAGCAAAAGAAGAATCTCAAAATAAAGAGATACCTTCTTCATCTGAATTAGATAAAAAAAATAAAAAAAGAAAAGAATCATCTACAACTAAATCAAAAATTGCTAAGTTAGAAGAACTTTCTTTAGAGTTAAACAAATTACAAGAAGAGCATGTACTTGTATCACCTCATGTCACTCAAAAGGAAATTGCTGCAGTAATTTCAGAATGGACAGGTGTACCATTAGATCGTTTGTCACAAAATGAATTGAGCCTTATTACTGATTTACCTGTTTATTTGTCAAAAGAAATTAAAGGACAAGATTTTGCGATTAAGCATTTGCATCGTCACTTACTCACTGCAAGAGCAGATTTACGTCGAACAGGAAGACCTTTGGGGGCATTTCTATTTGTCGGACCAAGTGGGGTGGGTAAAACTGAAACTGTATTACAACTTGCTGATTTACTTTTTGGCGGAAAACAGTATTTAACTACAATTAATATGTCTGAGTTTCAAGAGAAGCATACTGTATCTCGTTTGATTGGCTCTCCTCCTGGATATGTTGGATTTGGAGAGGGGGGGGTGTTAACTGAAGCTATTCGTCGAAAACCGTATTCAGTTGTTTTATTAGATGAGGTGGAAAAAGCACATCCTGATGTATTAAATCTGTTTTATCAAGTTTTTGATAAAGGTGAGATTGCTGATGGAGAAGGACGGATTATTGACTGTAAAAATATTGTCTTTTTCCTTACATCAAATTTAGGTTATCAGACGATTGTTGATTATGCGGATAAGCCTGAACACATTATTGATATGCTTTATCCCGAGCTAGCTGAATTTTTCAAACCAGCCTTATTAGCTAGAATGGAAGTCATTCCTTATTTACCATTACCGAGAAATGTTTTAGTCACGATTATTGAGGCTAAATTGAATAAATTAACTAATCTCTTAAAAACTAGATTTGGTGCGAATGTTATTATCGAAGAACAGGTTAAAGAGGAAATTCTTAACCGTGCTAGTCGTGCAGAAAACGGAGCTCGTATTTTAGAGTCTGTCATTGATGGGCAAATGTTACCTCCAGTATCCTTATTATTATTACAAAAAATGTCTTTAAAAGAGGATATGAATGAAATTCATTTCTCAATTAAAAACAATAAGTTTGTAGCTAGAATTGGAGAAGATGAATGCGACTTAACCTAGATAAGATTGTAATTTCTTTATGTATAGTAAGTATGTCATCAGAGGCTATCCGTGCGGAAAGTGTTCATGATAGTACTGATATAAGTGTCTTAAAAAAGATGGAAGCGTGCCGAGTCTATAAATCAGAGTTTGAGCGATTGGACTGTTATGACACTGCTTGGGGTAAGGTGAATCCGTTTATTAGCGCGAATAAAAAATTACAGGGAGGTAAAGCTTGGTATAGAGCAATGAATCAAGAAAGTGAGAGAAATGAGGATTCAATAAAGCTACTGACGAAGATAAGTGGTTCTGAAGCAAATCCGACAGTTATCATTACTACTCCAGCATTAGGTCATAAACCACCTCGACCAGTTTTAATGTTTAGTTGTCTTGATAATATTACTCGCTTGCAAATAGCATTGCCTCAACCTATAGAAGAAAGAGACGTTCATTTGGAGGTTGTTACTGACAAAGTAACATTTAAGACACATTGGTTTTTTAGAGAAAATGGTTTTTTGTTGGAAGCGAGTAGAGGTCTTGAGGGGATTAGTGAGATCCAACGATTGTTTAGATCAACAACTTTGCAGCTGAATTCCACTATCCCAGCGCTTAATAATATTACATTTAAAATTGAAAATTTGGAGAATGAAATTAAGCCTCTAAAAATGGCATGTCACTGGTAAATTATGGAATTATTAACGAATAACTCTTGGCGAAACTCAATTTTAGCTACGATTACTGAAGAAACTAAAATTGATGATGATCCTGAATGGATAGAGCTTGATGGTGATATGGTTAAATTAGGTTCTCTTGAACATGAGACACTTAATATACCAAGGCTTCAGCAAATAGCTTTGTCACTATTATCAAGTAAAAGTAAGGATTTGAGGATTATGGCTCATTTCCTAAGAACTTTGCAACATTCAGCTAAACCTACAGAATTACTATTAGCTGTTGCATTACTTGCTGATTATATTGAGACATATTGGCAATATGCTCCACCAATGCAAAAGTTAAAAAAAGAAAGACTTACATTACAGATTTTAAAACGTTTTGATAATGCCGCATTAAGTTTTAATCATGGTGCATCTAGATTAGAAAAAGATCAGGTTAAGGTTCATTTTGAGAGACTAGTCAATTATTGGCATGATGATTCTAAACTGCAAATGGAAGTTATCAATTTAAATAATCGATATACATTTACAGAAGAAAGTACATCTCCTCAAGGAGAGAGCCATATTGATGTTAAAACTGAGAATGGAATTAAACTGTCTCCAAATCCGAATGGTAATGTCAATAAAACAACTAGTAGTTCGGAGGTTGATAATCAAGTTCAAGATGCTACTACAAGTGTAGTTTTTGAACCTATAGAAATTGATTTAACGACTGACAGGGCTTGGAAAAATACGTTATTAAAAGTGGCAGATCATTTAATTGAACGAGATTATACTGCTCCTATCGGATACCAGCTAAGACGGTTTGCAATTTGGAATACTATTACTTTAGCTCCGCCCTCCAAAAATGGAAAAACTCAGTTAGCTGCAATTTCTTCAGATAGAGTTAATGAATATAAAATAGCGATTGAGAATGAGCCAAGCATTACGCTTTGGAAAAATATTGAATATAGCTTGACTCTCGCACCATTTTGGATTGAAGGGCATTATTTATCGGCTAAGTTGGCGAATAAGTTGGGATTGAGCGATGTTGCTGTAGCAATAAAAGAAATTGTATTGCACTTTATTGCGAGATTACCAGAATTAAAGCAACTGACTTTTAGTGATGGAAGTTTATTTATTCCCATTGATTGTGCAGAATGGTTGGACAGCGTAAAAAAAACAGCAACTTCATTAGTGACAACTGGGAATCAATTTGAACGAGAGGTAAGTATTTGTTATGAAAATCAAGGATTGTTAGAAGCACTTAAACTTATAAATGATCAACCTCATGACGATATGCGCTCTCAAGCATATGCTCAGCTAATGAGTATTGATTTATTAGAGAAATCAGGTTTATATAATTTGGCAGGTCAGCAGGCTTTTAGTTTAGAGCAAGCATTATTGCCAGTTATGTTGAAAGACTGGGAACCATCGCTGTTTACAATTTTAAAAAATAAACAAAAAGAAAATTCTTAATATAGAAGGTCTGAATAATGAAACTACCATTATTTTTTCACACATTTAAACCATTATTATCAAGATTAAGACTATCTGGACCAATTTTAACATTCATCTTTGGTGTGATGTTTTTAGTGTGGGTCTGGTGGCAAGGTGCTGATTACACTATTGATAATTATAAACCTCTAGCATCTATGACTCGCCGCTGGTTAGTTACGGCCGTCATGATTATTGTTGCTATATCATGGTTTACTTGGCGTATTAGTAAACGCCTAAATCAATTAGAAAAAAGGCAGCAAGAGGATAAGAAAAATGCTTATGCACCAATTAAAGAAAATATTGATGCTCAAAGACGTTATTTAGACCATTGGATTCTTCGCTTCAAACGTTATCTTGATCTTCCTGAGTATAATTATACATTACCTTGGTATTTATTACTTGGAACATCAGAGAGCGGTAAATCCACTTTATTAAAAGAAGGTGCTAACTTCACAGAATTATATCAAGTTGATTCATCAGATTCCTCTGATGTAGATAAAGCTGTTCAACTCTCTATTTTTAGTAATGATAACGCTGTAATTATTACTCCAACAAGTAAGCTTGTTTCTCAAAAAGAGGAGATTGAAGGGAAACCAAAGCTTTACTCTAAGTTGTGGTTGAATCTGCTTCAATGGATTACTGAACATCGTAACAGACAACCTTTAAATGGGGTGATTTTAGTCATTGATATTTATGAATGGTTAACATCAAACAAAGAAAACCGAGATGCTTATATTGAGACTATTCAGAAACGTTTGCAAGAAGCGTTTAATGTTTTTAACAGTGATTTACCAGTCTATATCATTATGACGAAGTTAGACCGATTGTTAGGTTTTAATGCGATTTATAACAAATTAACAAAAGAGCAACGAGAAGCTATATTGGGAACAACATTCTCTTCAAAAGGAAATAATTGGAAAAAAGAATTATCTGATTTTTGGGAAAACTGGTGCCAACAAATGAATGATGCAATGCCTAGTATGTTATTAAATAATGTACCTGAGCAACGTGCACAAATATTTAGTTTTATTCGTCAAATTAGTGGTGTTCATGGAGATATTCAGTCCTTATTTTCTGATTTATTAGAAAATCGACCAAATGGATATTTCCCTAAAGGTATATATTTCACTTCCGCTTTACAGAGCGGTAGAATCGATGATCTTTTTGTGCAATCTGCTTCAGAACAGTTCCATTTAGGTGTTCAAAATTATTCAACTTGGCCGAAAAAAGTGTCTAATGCTTATTTCTGTCATAATTTATTTGATAAAGTATTATTTAACTATCCAAATATTGCATCAGAAAGTAAATTATGGTTAAGTTCCTATCAAAAACGCTTAAAAGTAGTTTCTGTTTTAGGTACGATTATTGCTATTGGAACTATTATTGGATGGCAACATTATTATAAACAAAACCATGATGAAGGTATTGCTGTTCTCGAACAGATGAAAAAATTTAAAGAGATACCACTCTCGAGAGAAAAAGATTATTTAGGTGACAAACAACTCCCGATATTAAATCCTGTACGCTATGCAGTTCAGGCTTATGGCAATTATCAAGATGAGTCTACTATTTTCACAGATATGGGGTTATACCAAGGTAATAAATTAGGGCCTTATGTTTCTTCTGCTTATTTAAAATTGCTTCAATTCCGTTTTCTACCAGCAATAATGAATGGCTTGCAAAGAGAACTAGATAATGCACCACCTAATAGTAATGAAAAGTTAGAAATATTACGTGTTATGCGTATGATTGATGATAAAAGCGGTCGTGTTGATCAAGTTGTTGAAGACTATATGCGTAAATATTGGAGTGGTAAGTTTAGAGGGCAAAATCAACTGCAAGCTAATTTATTATCACATCTTGATTATGCGTTAAAACATACAGATTGGCATGGCGGTCGTGATCGCGGTGATGAAGATATGATTGAGGCATTTAAACCTTATGATCTTTCTATCCGTAATGCACAAAAAGAACTTACTAACTTATCTTTATATGAACGTATTTATCAGAATTTAAAAAGTAATGCTAAAAACGTATTTCCAACAGATTTAGATTATAAAGAAGAAATCGGTTCTGGTTATGACAGTTTATTTGTGGCTAATGATAAAGAATTATTAAGAATTCCTCGTTTTTTTACAACTGAGGGGCTTACAAATTACTTTGTAAAACGCGATGAACAGTTAGTTAAATTGACTGCGATTGATAGTTGGGTACTGAATTTATCATCTAATATTGAGTATAGTGATGCTGATCGACAAGAAATCGCTAGACGAGTTTCAGAACAATATGTAAATGATTATGTAGTGACTTGGAATAATGCATTAAATAACATCGCTATTAAAGCCTTTGATGATATTCCTCAAGCTGCAAATGGTATTGAAAAAATTACTGGTAGCTTACAAACGATTAAACGTGCGATTGCTACAGTGAATAATAATACTGCTCCAGCACCCTTACCGACGGGATTAGAGGGTAAAGCGTTAGATACCGCATTACAAGCGCCTGATTTCGTATTAAGATCACAAATTTCTCGTAATTTTGTGAATGAAAAAAATATTCTTACTCAAGAAGAAGGAAGAGATAGCTTATTACTCAGTGTTTATCCACAGTTATCTAAATTGCACCGTTATCTCCTTGCTATTCAGAACTCACCTGAAAAAGGCAAAGCAGCACTAAGAGCAGTGCAATTGCGAATGGAACAGGATTCTACTGATCCAATTATTGAGTTACAACAATTTGCTAAAACAGTGCCTCAACCATTAGGACGTTGGTTAGAGGAGCTAGCTGAAAACTCTTGGCAGGCTGTTTTAAAAGCTGCAGTGATTGCTTTAGAGTTAGAGTGGAATAATAAAGTTGTTAAACCGTATAAATCCACAATTGAAGGTAGATATCCATTTACGCTGCATGCTTCACAAGAGGTTGCAATTAGTGACTTTGACCGTTTTTTTAGCCCAGAAGGTATTCTGGATGAATTTTATACTAAATATTTGAGTGCATTCATAGATAATGATATTATGAAAGACACAAATGAAGGGCAAAAACTAATTCGCGACGATGTTCTTGAACAATTAGAATTGGCCCAGCGTATTAGAGATACCTTTTTTAGCGGTGAAAATGGGCTAGGTGCACAATATATTGTTGAACCGATCAGTCTTGCTGCAAATAAAAGACGTAGTGTACTTAATTTGGATGGACAAATTATTGATTTCACTCATGGTAATAAAAAACGTGTGAATGTTGTTTGGCCTAATTCAATGAATATTGCAGTTGAAAGTAAATTAACATTAGTACCAAATAAGGTGAATGCCTCACCTCGTAGTATCTCTTTTAGAGGTCCTTGGGCACAAATTAAGCTTTTTAATTCTGGTAAAATTATTAATACATCAGATGGAGCATTTGATATTCGCTATGATGTGGATAATGGTTATGCTGCTTATCGTGTTTATGTCGATTCAACAGATAATCCTTTCTCTTCAGAAATGTTCCGTAATTTTAAATTACCAGAAACACTTTATTAAATATATTCATGCTCTAGATTGAAGTAATAATCTAGAGCATTTTAAAATTAGTTTAGCTAAATTAGTTGTATTTATGTAAGTCTATTTTTACCATAAAAAACGATAGGGCAAAGGTGGAATGTTATGAAAGATCTCTTAACTTCAGTAGGAGAACTATCGAGTGTTGCTAGTAAAACTGCAAATATAGTAGGTAGTGAAAAAGTCGCAGAAAAAGCTAATAAAATAAATAATTCGATAGATAAATTATCAAAAGCAACTGAAGTGTCTGATTCAGTGATTCATCGGATAAGAACGCCACGAGAGAATATAGTTGGAAGTCAGTATGGGCAACTGTCAAATTCTTTAATGCCAAATTCTGTTTTAAATCGTTCCTCTGTCCCATCCTCAAACTTATCAAGTTTAGTGACAACAACATCTAATCCTTTAATGTCGGGGATTTCACAATTATCTTCGCTTTTAGGTTCCCCTAGTGGTCTACAATTTACTTTCAAAGCTGGTAACTTATCTCCTCAAACATTTAAAGTAGTGAATTTTGAGCTTTCTGAGGCTTATAGCCAACCTTTTGTACTCAATTTATTATTAAGTAGTGCTGAAAGTGCGGTGAATTTTAGTGATGTTTTAGATAATCAGGCAACATTAAGTATCTGGAAAAATGGCCAGTTAGTTCGTAGTGTAAGTGGGATGGTGTCTGCTTTTGAGCAAGGCGATAGTGGATTTCATCAAACTTTTTATCGTATAGAAGTACACCCAACTTTATGGCGTTTAGGACTAAGACGAAACTCACGAATTTTCCAGAATGAGTCACCGATAGCTATTTTAGATACGTTATTGAAAGAGAATGGTGTTAACCAATACCGTTTTGATTTAAGACACCCTCATCCTGAACGTGAATTTTGTGTGCAATATCGAGAGACTGATTTAGATTTTTTACAACGACTTAGTGCAGAAGAAGGTATTTGTTATTACTTCACACAAAATGGCGAACAAAATGAATTAATCTTTAGTGATGATGCGCAAACTTTAAACAATGATCAGGCGATAACCCTGCCTTACAACTTAAATAAAAATGCACAATTACAGGAAACAGTGGTAACGGGGTTTAGTCGGAGTGAACGAGTTCGCCCGTCACAAGTGCAATTAAAAGACTATACCTTTAAAAACCCAACATGGACAGCCGAGTTCCATCACCAAGCTAATGATGCAGAAAACCAACGCACAGGTTATGAACATTATGATTACCCTGGACGATTTAAAGATGATGCGCAAGGAAAAGCATTTAGCCAGTATCGCTTAGAAAGCTTACGTCAAGATGCTCATCAAGGGCGAGGAGTCAGCAATAGTGGTCAATTATACGCTGGTGCAATCTTATCGTTAAAACAGCATCCTAATTCAAGTTTTAACACCTTATGGCAAATTACCAGAGTTATTCATCGTGGGGAGCAACCCCAATCCATAGAACAAGAGGCAGGGGATAAACCAACCACATTAGAAAATAGATTTGAGTTTATTCCACGTCACCAAAGTTGGCGCCCAGTGCAATTAACTAAGCCGAGAGTTGAAGGACCTCAAATTGCGATGGTAGTAGGACCAAAAAATGAAGAAATTTATTGTGATAATTTTGGGCGTATCAAATTGCAATTTTTATGGGATAGATATAACCAGGCTGATACTCATAGCTCTTGTTGGATAAGAGTGACTCAACCTTGGGCTGGTAAGGGGTGGGGAATGATCGCTATTCCTCGTGTTGGTCAAGAAGTTGTTGTTGACTTCCTTGAGGGGGATCCTGATCAACCTATTGTGACTGGACGTACTTATCACGCAAATAATATGCCGCCAGGTGCTTTGCCTGCAGCAAAAACCCAAATGAACTTAATGTCACAAACTTACAAAGGCGGTGGGTATAATGGCATTATGATGGATGATGCTACAACGGGTCAAAAGCTAGATTTACACGCCCAAAAAGATATGAATACTAAGGTACTGAATAACCAAAGTAATAATGTGGCGAATGATCAGTCTGAACAGATTGGTAATAATCAAAGTATTCAAGTAAATAATGATCAGACTGTTTCAGTCAATAATGATCAGTCTATTTCGGTTAATAATAACCGTTCAATTCAAGTACAAGGTGATCAAACATTACTTGTTAAAGCGGGGAATCGTAGTGTAACGGTGAGTTCAGGGGATGATAGTAAAGATGTTACAGGTAACTTAAGTGAAAATGTTAAGGAAACACGCTCATCTAAAGCTAAAGTCATTGAGTCAACAGGTGATGAAAAAATAGGATTAACAGTAGGTGGTGGAACCATCGTGATGACTACGGATGCCATTACATTAACTTTTGGATCATCTACTGTTCAATTAAATGCCAGTGGTGTTTTTGTGAATGGGGCTGAAATTCATTTGAATAAATAGAAAGAAAAATAACAGCGACAAAATCATTATTAATTAAAAAATAAAACGAAATTAAAGTTTGTTTGTCATTATTTATTTGATGGAATGATCTTATATTTTAATTACATAAAAGTTTTTTTGTCTATTATTACGGAAATGGTATTGTTTTAAATATAAACGATACACATTGATATAGAAGAATAGAG